>JACJZG010000001.1 GCA_020635715.1 Flavobacteriales bacterium
GTACAACAACGGGCTGGTGGCCGAAGGGGCTGTCTTCGTGTATCACGGAAGCGCTGCGGGATTGGCCTTCACACACGCCTGGATGCGTGAAGGCGAGCAGGCCAGCGCCCATTTCGGCGAAGCGGTGGCCTGCGCCGGCGACGTGAACGGCGATGGCTTCGCGGATATCCTCGTGAGCGCGCCCGACTTTGATCAGACCTACACCGATGGCGGTCTTGTACAGCTATGGCTCGGCACGCCCTCAGGGGTAGCCAGCTTACCCTATTGGACCTCAGAAGGCTCCAATGCCATAGCAGGCTTCGGCAGCAGCATGGCTAGCGCAGGTGATGTGAACGGCGACGGCTACAGCGATGTGCTCATAGGCGCGCCGGGCTATTCCGGTGGGCAGGCACAGGAAGGGAATGCCTCTATGTACATCGGCACGGCCGAAGGGCTGGAGCCCACACCCGGCTGGGTGTCGGCCACAAGCCAGGCGGGCTCCAACTTCGGCTGGGCCACGGCTGGGGCGGGTGATGTGAATGGAGATGGTTTCAGCGATGTGATCATCGGAGCTGCCCTCTATGACAATGGCCAAGCTGACGAAGGCGCTGCCTTCTGTTTTCAGGGGAGCGCCACCGGTCTTGGTGCAACATGGACATGGTTCACCGAAAGCAACCAGGGCGGCGCACAATACGGCCGCTCTGTTGCTGGTGCGGGCGATGTGAATGGTGATGGATACAGCGATGTAATTGTCGGTGCATCACTCTATGACAACGGCCAGGCGGATGAAGGCAGAGCATACTTCTACCTAGGCAGTTCCACTGGTATCGTCAGCACGCCTGCTGCGCTCCTCGAAGAGGACCAGGCCAACAGGCAGTTCGGGATATGCGTCGCCTCGGCAGGTGATGTGAATGCCGATGGCTACGCCGACATCCTTGTGGGATCGATGACCGGGGCGGTGGCCTACTATGGCAGTGCTTTGGGCCTTCCTACTGCACCGAACTGGATAAGACTCGGATACTCCTTAGGCATCAGCCTGGCAACAGCCGGTGATGTGAATGGAGATGGATACAGCGACGTCATCTGCGGCGTGCCGTATGCCTATCCAGAGGAACCAGGCTCTTACGAAGGACAAGCCGTGCTATTCCATGGTTCGACCGTAGGACTGGGGTCGACCGTCAACTGGAGCTTTCACATATACGGCGGCGTTGCTCTCATCGGCTGCAGTGTTGCATCGGCAGGTGATGTCAATGGCGACGGATTCTCAGATGTTCTTGTGGGTGGGGAGGGTGACCAGCTCGCAGATTTTTTCTCCCTGAACAACTTGGGCCGTGCTTGGCTCTTCTACGGAGGTCCATCCGGATTGGCCGCCACAGCCGCATGGACGGCGAATGGTGGAAGTGAGACCTTGCGATATGGTTCTTGTGTGGTTAGCCTCGGCGACGTTAATGGAGACGGATACAGTGATTTTGCGGTGGGCACCAGGAATTCCGGCCTCGTTCGCGCATTCCTTGGAAGCCCTACGGTTCCGAGTACGACGGCAAGTTGGACAGCCACTGGTGCCCCAATTAACCTCCTGGGCTATGCATCATTGGCTGGGCCAGGAGATGTGAACGGCGACGGGTACTGTGATCTACCAATCGCTTATGGATCGGCAGCAAGTCCATCAGAAAGGGTATTCCACGGCAACAAAGCCACCGGCCGCCGCAACAACCTCCGCCTCTATAACACCAACCTCACCGCACCCATCAGCGCCGGCAACATCCCCAATAGCCAGTTTGGCACGGGGCTCTATGCCACGCCCTTCTTGGGGCGCGATCGCGTGCGCATGGTGTGGGAAACACGCTACCAAGGGCAGGCCTTCAGCAGCGCAGGCGGGCGCATCACCAACAGCACCGCCTACACCGCGCAGCAGACGGGCAACACCCTTACGGCCACCACCGGTACCGAGGTGAAGAACCTGGTCGATAAGCTGCTGATCGCCACGCCCATCTGTACGAACAAGATCCGGGCACGTATACGCTACAACAGGGCAACCGCGATCACCGGGCAGGTCTTCGGCCCCTGGCGCTATATGCCCGGCTACCTTGATGGACAGGGTACACACAACAACGTACCCCTGCCCGTGGAGATGCTGTGGATGGAGGCCGCGTGCGACCAAGGCACTCCCCTGCTTACCTGGGCTACCGGCAGCGAAACGAACAACGCCCATTTCGCCATAGAGCGCAGCACCGATCCCGAGACCTGGGAACGCGTTGGCCATGTGAACAGCACAGGCAACAGCCAGCAAGTGACCGAGTACCGCTGGCGCGATGACCGGCCCTTGTTCGCAACAGTCGTTTACTACCGTCTACGTCAAGTTGACCTCGATGGCCGCGAAGAGGTGCTGGCGGTATTGCCCTTGGTATCGTGCGACAACATCTCTACCGAACTGAGCGTGATGCCCAACCCCACCGATGGCCCGATCGAGGTGCGCTGGGCGGCCCTTGGCAAGTCCGGCATGGCTGAGCTACGCCTCATGGATATGCACGGCCGCACTTTGCGTTCGGAACGATTCCAGGATGATGCCGCACGGGCAGAGATGGACCTTGCGGGCATAGCCGCGGGCACCTACACATTGCTGGGGCTGGATGCGCAGGGCGTGCAGGTGGGAAGCGCTCGGGTGGTGCGGCGGTAGCACCTCTAATATCATGGTTTACCAGTATTGTAAGGGCAACATGAAAGCAGTCTCTTCGATCCAATACAAGTTCACCATGAAACAACACTACATCCTCTTCTGCTCGCTGCTCTTCGCCTCACTTCCAGTTCTCGCCAAAGCCCAGAACGGATACCTCGATGTGCCGTTCGCGACCAATCTCTTCGATGGGATCGCATCACCCGTGAATGCGGTCGCCCTACAGTCCGATGGAAAGATCGTGATCGGCGGTCAGTTCACCAACATCCAAGGTACATCCGCTCACGGCATCGCCCGGCTGCAACCCGACGGGACCGTGGATGACAGCTTCGATGCAGGCGCAGGCACCAACCAGTTCATCCATGATATTGCCGTGCTGGCGGACGGCCGCATCCTGATCGGTGGAGAATTCACGCTTTTCCAAGGTGTGGGCCATCGTGGATTGGCGTGTGTCTTTCCGGATGGTTCTCCGGATACCGACTTCAATGAGCAGACGATGATGCCTGCCCCCGGCCAGTGTTACGCCATCACCCCACAGACCGATGGGCGCATCCTCATCGGTGGTGACATCACCAGCTACAACGGCACCTTGGTCAACAACATCGTACGCATCATGCCCGATGGTCAGTTGGATCCCAGCTTCTCCTGCACAACGAACGGCGATGTGCTCGCCATTGCCGTGCAGGCCGATGGCAAGATCCTCTTGGGCGGTGATTTCACGTTCTGCGATGGGGTTGCCCGCAGAAGGCTGGCCCGCGTGAATGCGGATGGCTCGCTGGACGGATCCTTCGATATCGGCGACGGATTCACGACCACACTGCTTCAGTACTACATCGTCAAGACCATCACCGTACAACCGGATGGCAGGATCCTGGTCGGTGGCCGGTTCACTGGTTTTGATGGTGAAGGCCATGGTGGATTGATCCGTTTGGATGTCAATGGCGCGAATGATCCTTCGTTCGACGTTGGGCTAGGATGCTATGGAAGGAGCCAACGCGTCGGAAAATTCATACCGATGCCGAACGACGACCTATTCGTGATCGGGGATTATTCAGGCATCAATACCAACTACGTACTGGACGATTGCACCATGCTTGATCCGAACGGGAGCAATGTGCCATTCGGTAACCCCGATTACCATTTTCTTTCCGGCCTGATCGACGACGCCGTGTTGCAGCCGGATGGTAAACTGATCGTGGTGGGCGAGTTCAACTTCTTCGACGACTTGAACGGCTTGGTCATGTATAATATCGTCCGTTTCCTCACCGACTTCAGCACGTATGTGGAGCAGAGTAGCGCACGGCAGGTGGTCATCGCACCGAATCCTACTTCGGGCAGTTTCCGACTCACCGGGTTGCCTGGATCGAACTACACGGTGGAGGTCCGTTCTGCGGACGGCAGGGTCGTACGTGTGCTGCAGACCGTTCCAGAGCGCCCTGTGGACATCCAGGACCTCTCTGCTGGCAGCTACTTGATCACCGCTCGTGATCGTGATGGCGGTTTCGTGGCGAGCGGGCGTCTACTGAAAGAATGAAGCACCAGCATTCGATGGCGGACACAACAACTCCAGACCTGACCTCGCAACGGGACAGGTAGGCCGTTCGAGTAGGGACCACATGAGCCCTATCCGCCCGGCCCACCGCTCACCACGCCCCTCTTCATGGAGGTGCATAAGGCTGGCCGTGATCACGGCCAGCATCTTTGAGCTACGCCTCGTGGATATGCACGGCCGCACATTGCGCTCGGAACGAATCCAGGGTGATGCCGCGCAGGCAGAGATGGACCTTACGGGCATAGCCGCAGGCACCTACACACTGCTGGGGCTGGATGCGCAAGGGGTGCAGGTGGGAAGCGCGCGGGTGGTGCGGCGATAGCACCTCGAAAATATCATGGTTTTCCAGTATTGCAGATCTTCCTGTCAGTGAGTAGAATCGCTATCACATCCACGCACCGATCATTCCTTCACATGCTTCCTCGATATTCTACACAGATCATCTTCCTGCTGGCAGGAGTACTCAATCCGCACTTGACACAGGCGCAGTGCGACTTCCCTGCCAATACGACCTTGCGCGTACTGTTGGAAGGCCCGTTGGACACCACCACCATGCTCATGAATGATGAGCTTCGCACAGCCGGGCTGCTACCCTTGGCCGAACCATACACTGCCTTGGGCCACCAGTTCCGTGGTGGGGGCAATGAAACCATCGACCCATCCGTGTTACTGCCAGAAGGACCTGATGCCATCGTGGATTGGGTGGTCGTGGAGGTACGCCACCCGAACGACCCCGGCCGCGTCCTCTACAGCCGCAGCGCATTGCTTCAGCGCGATGGCGATGTGGTCGGCCTCGATGGACTGAACGGTGTTGAACTGTGTGTTGAAGCCGGAAAATACCACATTTCGGTGCGCCATAGGAACCACCTTGGGATCATGACCGGCAGCCCCTTGGAATACTACCAGGGCCAATTCGGGATCCTCTTCAGTGACCCTGTGGACCTTTCCTCGCCGCAGACGGACACCTACCGGAACAGCCAAGCCCGAAGGAAGATGGGTGTTGGTATGGCCATGTGGAGCGGTGATGTGAGCTTCGACGGCAAAGTGCAGTACACCGGCGAAGGGAATGACCGGGACCTTGTTCTGCAGGCGATCGGTGGTATTGTGCCCACCAACACCGCGACCGGCTACGGATCAAGTGACCTGAACCTGGATGGTTCAACGCGCTACTCAGGCGAGGGCAATGATCGCGACCAGATCCTACGTACCATTGGTGGCGTGGTACCAACGAACATCCGGGAAGGATACCTTCCGAAGGATTCCCTGACACTGAGGCCGAATGTGCATATCGTGGATCCACTAGCTTGGGAATTGGATACCGCACTTTCCGCCATGACAACAAGAGACACTCTTGTTTTCCATGTCAACAGCACGATGGAGGGTATTGAGACGGGACATGTGGTTGTCGGCGGTGAGTACGGCGGGTATTTGCGCCGCGTGATCGCCGTTGATTCGTCTGGGACCATTTTGTCCCTCGTTACAGAGCAGGGAAGCTTCTATGACTTGTTCGCATCCGGCACCCTAGTGTTGGAAACTCCGCTCAATTCCGCATCGCAAGCATTCACGTCATTCAATGCGGAGAGCCGTGGAGCAGGTGTCGATATCGTATTCCCTGGGAACGGCTGTGTGCAAGGTGGCCTCGAAGACATGGACGTGTCACTCAATGGGACCCTGCAACAGATCGGGGAATTCACCTCCACACCGCTTGGAGACGTGTGCTCCTGGGCCTTCAACGGCGGTATTCGGATGAACGGCAAGCTCTCGTTGGGAATTGGCGCATGCGGTGCACCCATCGAAGAAGAAATCCTCTTGACCGCCCCCGTCCCTTTCGCAGCGAATGTGCCTGTACCGGTGGCGCCAGGGGTGATCATACTCATCCCAATTGCTGGAACGTTCGAGGTCAACGGAATCTTAGGCCTCGAGGTAATGACAGGAACTTCTTATGGGTTCAACAACACTTTCAACCTAGACATCAACGGCCGCGTCGGTGTGGACTTCGACCACGGCTTGCCACGACCGATCATTGAAATGACCACGTCCTCACCACGTTTCGAACAGCTCGACGTCGAATTCGGAACCAGTCACGCGGAATGTGAACTGACGGCAGGGATCAAGTTAGGGATAGAACTGTACAAGGTTGCAGGTCCGTACTTGTCTTTCGTTGGAAGCCATGCGATCGAATTGAATGCGAGCCAGACTTCGGAAGACAAGGATATCGAGTACAAGAACACCTACAAGCTCATCCCTGGATTGGAGGCAGACCTCTGGAAAAAATTCGATGTGAACTTCGAGTTCGAGTCACCAACTATCGTGGATTATGTGTGGCCCGGAAAGCTCGAACTTATCTCCGATTCGCTCCCTCTGGGACCGGAGGAGTACGAACTGGATGACCCGATCCAGGTCCGCGTTTCAGGGAAGCTCGAAATCCTGGGCCAGGATATTCCGATGCCACCTGCATCGAACGTGCCTGTTTCATTCAACGTCCTCAACGGTGGGGGATACATACTTGAAGAAGGCATACCCGTCCTGACCGATGCCCTTGGTATAGCCAAGGCCCATTGGACCCTTGGAACAATTGATGCAGGCGAACAGATGGCTCAAGCTCGCGTGCTGACCGGATCACTGGAGGATATTGAAGAGCAGAGTCCGTTGCCACTTTTTGCCGGTATTGAGACGTACAGAATGGAGATCGTTTCTGGGGATGAGCAGATCGGTAGCGTGAACTCTGAATTGATGAACCCTTTGGTGGTACGCGTAGTCAATCAATTGGAGGAACCTGTGGAAGCCTTTCCGGTCCACTTTGAGGTTGCCGCAGGAACCGGCAGTGTATCCAATGATTTCGTTAGCACCAGTTCCGAAGGTTTGGCCTCCACCATGTTCACCCTCGGTTTCGATGCTGCCGCACAGAACAAGGTGAAGGCTTACGCGCTCACGCTAGCTGGCGATACGATAGCGGATGCACCGGTCTACTTCAAAGCATACATCGACCCGGATACCATGATGTTCGCTTCCTTGTCAGGCCACCATCAGTTCGGCCCGGCGAACGCCGTTCTACCTATTGACCTCCGCGTTCTGGTGAACTCTGTGCAGGGGCAGGAGCCGCAGGAAGGTGTATTGGTGTTCTTCGAGGTAGTATCGGGGGGCGGCTCGGTATCCAACTTCGGCACCAGCACCAACAGCGATGGCATCGCCTCCGTGGCATACACTCTTGGGCCCGTCGAGGGCGAACCACAGGCCGTACGAGCATGGGCGATCGATGTTTACGGAGACACGCTTCGTGGTGGCCCCTTGATGTTCGAGGCTAATACATCACCGGACTATCAGTGCACAATGACCTATGAAATGATCAGCATCGGATCGGGTGCTGGGTCGGGAGTAGCAACGTTGCACGTCACCTCCGAGTTGGGTTACATACCCGAGCCGCTGAACATCAACTTCCTTGCTGAAGCATCCGGGGCAGACGATCCTGGTTCCGTGCTTCCGGCATGGACTGTGCTTGATGTAAGTGGTACCGTTCAAGCGTCGCATACGTTCGGTTCCACTTCAATAGCGTGTGAAGGTGTGATCGCGTATGTGATCAACGCCAGCGGGGATACGGTCTGTGGCTGTTCAACCGAACCATATATCGACGACCCCTTCGGCTTCGAACAACTTATTGCATATACCGATCCTGAAGCGGCGTGCTATGAAATTTACGCGGCGTGTTATCCACCACCTTGTGAATTCACAACGCAGGGATATTGTTCCCCAGGTGGGACCGACCAAGTAGCCCCCCCAAGCACACCCTTGCCATACCCCATCAAGGTAGTGGCACTGAACGCATTGGGGCAGCCGGTGGCCAATTATCCGGTATGTGCCAGACCCGGCGATCTCCTTGGGTCCGGTGCTCCAGGTACCAGCGGATATACAGTTCCTGCATCCACCCTTACCGATGCCAACGGGGTAGCTTCGTTCCAGTGGGTAACGGGTACTGGAGCACCGCATCAATACTTGTATATTCAAACAATGCGCAATGCTGCAGTCCCAACATCGTCGGGGAACAACAACCTGTGGATGGTATCCCACAGTTGTTTGGCATATCCTGGAGAATCTAATTGTCCCTGATGAAGTCACGGGTGTTGGAGACGTTACGGAACTGGGTATGAGCTAACCTTGGAACACTTCATCTGGCATTTCGTCACGGGCGGTGCAATGGTTTAGATGAACGACTAGTATTTTCCGTGAGATCCGGACTCTTCCAAATGCTGCATACGTTTCTGGTCGAACTGAAACCCGACCTTAGCGACCTGCACACATGCGCACGTGGCCACTGCGCAGGTGTCTGGCTTACTCTGGTTTGGGGTTCCAGCCTCAACTTCGCGTGAAATCGGAATGGCTGAGGCTAGTTGGGGCTACAGTATCGGCACTAGGAAGCGCTCGTCGTGATGGTGACCGGCCGATTGGGGTAGTTTCCGCTGGAAATTCTCCGAACGGGTCCACTTATTTCGGAGCACCCTACTTTTGCCGTACATGAGCGCCGGGGAATGCACCGTTGGTGTATGCGACCAGACTTGGTCAGCACGGCCAGTAGCAGCTTGCGCCTCTGGCCGCCCCCCCTTCCGCTGATGAACGCCCGAAGCCACATCGTGAACCGGCTCCGCTTAGCCATCCACGTGCAACGGCTTCCGCTTCTTTCCTTTGGTCCCGCACGGCAGGTCGTGCCTCAGCTCCATTCTTCCGAACTGCATCCCCCTCCTTCGAACGAAGCATGAAGACCCGTTACGTCGACCTCATCGAGCAGACCTTCGACTTCCCCAGGGACGAATTCAAGCTCGACGATGATCAACTCCTTTGGAACGACCTCCACTTGACGGAATTGCTGGAGAAGCACGGCACGCCACTGCGGATCAGCTATCTCCCCAAGATCGGCGAGAAGATCGAGATGGCACGCAACAGCTTCGCCAAGGCCTTCGAGACGCATGGGTACACCGGCACCTATGAGTACTTCTACTGCACCAAGAGCAACCACTTCAGCTACGTGATCGACAAGGTGCTGGACAAGGGGGTGAACCTGGAGACGAGCAGCGCCTACGACCTGGAGATGATCGAACTGCTCATCGAGCGCGGGCGCATCACCAAGGACAGCACCATCCTGTGCAACGGCTTCAAGGATGAACGCTACATCAAGGGTATCGGCCGGCTGGCGAACCGCGGATTCAATGTGGTGCCCATCATCGACAACATGGCCGAGATCTACCAGCTCGACGAGGTGATCGAAGGCAACTGCGACATCGGCATCCGCATCGCCGCGGAGGAAGCGCCCAAGTTCGAGTTCTACACCAGCCGGTTGGGGATCGGTTACAAGGACATCATCCCGTTCTACATGCGCAACATCAGCAAGCAGAAGAAGTTCCGCCTGAAGCTGATGCACTTCTTCATCAACACAGGCATCACCGACACCGCGTACTACTGGAACGAGCTGGGCAAGTGCGTGAACGTGTATTGCGACCTGTGGAAGCTCTGCCGCACGTTGGACACACTGGACATCGGCGGAGGCCTGCCCATCAAGAACAGCCTCAACTTCAGCTTCGACACGGACTACATGATCGGCGAGATCGTCGGTCGGATCAAGGACATCTGTGAGGAGAACAAGGTGCATGAGCCGCACATCTTCTCGGAGTTCGGAAGCTTCACGGTGAGCGACAGCGGCGCCACCTTCTTCAGCATCGTCTACCAGAAGAAACAGAACGAGAAGGAGCGCTGGAACATGATCGACGGCTCGTTCATGACCACGCTTCCGGACACCTGGGCCATCAGCAAGCGCTTCATCATGCTCCCGGTGAACAACTGGAACGATGAGTACGAGCGCGTCTTCCTCGGTGGGATGACCTGCGACAGCGACGACTACTACAACAGCGAGCAGCACATCAACGCCATCTACCTGCCCAAGTTCCGCGAGGACCGCAAGCAGTACATAGGATACTTCAATACCGGTGCCTACCAGGACACCTTGGGCGGTTTCGGCGGGATCCAGCATTGCCTGATCCCGAAGCCCAAGCACGTCCTCATCGACCGACTGCCCGATGGAACGTTGACGGACCGGGTCTTCGCGGAACAACAGAGCGCGGAGAGGATGCTCCAGCTACTTGGCTATCTGCCGATGGAGGAGCCGGTCCGGAAGTGAACATCATGTGCCGATAATGCTTGGGACAGGATACTTGCTCCTGCACCTGCTCCTTGCATTTCTCCCGCACTTCTATATTTCACCCCCGTAAGCAGCATCATGAGCGATCGACCGATAAGCAGCTTCATCGAGAAGCACTACCTGCACTTCAACGCCGCCGCCCTGGTGGACGCTGCGAAGGGCTATAAGGAACACCTGGCCCAGGGCCGGAAGATGATGGTGACCCTCGCCGGCGCCATGAGCACGGCCGAGCTGGGCAAGATCCTGGCCGAGATGATCCGCCAAGGCAAGGTGGACATCATCAGCTGTACCGGTGCCAACCTGGAGGAGGACGTGATGAACCTCGTGGCGCACGACCACTACGAGCGCGTGCCCAACTACCGCGACCTCACCCCACAACAGGAGCGCGATCTGCTGGACCGCGGCATGAACCGCGTGACGGATACCTGCATCCCGGAGCATGAGGCTTTCCGCCGTCTGGAGAAGCATGTGGTGGACCTGTGGACCGCGGACGACAAGAGCGGAAAGCGCCGGTTCCCGCACGAGTACTTCTACGAGATGATCAACTCGGGCGTCCTGAAGCAGTATTACCAGATCGATCCGAAGGACAGCTGGATGGTGGCCGCCGCGGAAAGGAACCTGCCGATCATCTGCCCCGGCTGGGAGGACAGCACCCTGGGCAACATCTTCGCGGGGCACTGCCTCAGCGGTGATTGCAAGCCCGGCATGATGAAGAGCGGCATCGAGTACATGATGTTCCTGGCCGAATGGTACACCGCCAACTGCGGGGATGCCGGCATCGGTTTCTTCCAGATCGGAGGTGGCATCGCCGGGGACTTCCCCATCTGCGTGGTCCCCATGCTGCACCAGGACCTGCAGCGGGACAACATCCCCTTCTGGAGCTATTTCTGCCAGATCAGCGACAGCACCACCAGCTATGGCAGCTACAGCGGCGCCGTGCCCAACGAGAAGATCACCTGGGGGAAACTCGACATCGACACGCCGAAATACATCATCGAAAGCGATGCCACTATCGTGGCGCCCCTCATATTTGCGTACGTCCTCGACATGTGACCCATGCAACGCCTGATCCGCTCGTTCAACACCCTTACCGATGCGCTGAAGGAGACCCTTCAGGAGCAGTACCCCGATGGGATCGACTCCACGCACATCAAGACCATCCCTACTGCCAAGGGGGACATGCTCCGTGTGATCGAACTGCGCACTCCCGACGCGCTGTACCTGATCAAGATCAACCCCGAGAGCCGGGAGGAGATCGAACAGTTCCTCGATCAGGAGGATGGCGGAGGCGCTAATGGGGATGATGGGGATGACGGCCCGGACCTGGAGGGTGCCGAAGGTGGGGATGACGACAACGATGACATGGACGACGCCGACGACGATGGAGATGATGACGGTGATGACGACGAAGGAGGCGACGCGGATGATGGCGGGGATGATGATGACGAGGATTGACGTCCCCGCTGTGAACAGGTGACCATGGGATCCTGAACGAATGAGCGCCTCCGGAACACCGGGGGCGTTCTTAATTTGGACTGGCCACAACGCCCGACCCATGCACGGCAACTTCCACCTCGCCTTCGCCACCACGGACCTGAAGCGCATCAAGGCCTTCTATGGCAAGTTCCTCGGTTGTGCGGAAGGACGCAGCGCCGAGACCTGGGTGGACTACGACTTCTTCGGTCACCAACTCACCATCCAGGAAGTGCCCGTCACCTACCGGACAGCCCGGGTGTACAATCCGAAGAGCACCATTCCCAGCAACCACTGGGGCATCGTACTGGGCATGGATGATTGGACGAAGTTGCGCGACAAGTTCGTCAAGCTGGGCCATTCCTTCTTCATCGAACCGCAGACCGTGATGAAGGGCGAAGTGGGCGAACAGGTGAGCATGTTCATTGAAGACCCGGACGGCCATGCGATCGAGTTCAAGGCTTTCGCGGAGCCGGCTGATCTGTTCCGTAAAGCATGACGGCACGTGGTGCCATCGTCCTCTTATTGTTCGGTCTCGCGATCGGGATCGTTGGGAACATGTTCAGGCTGCAGCATTGGCCCTATACCGGTGCGCTGACGATCGGCGCAACGATGATCCAGGCGATCGCGGTGTTCGTGTTGATGGTGAAGGTGTCGCGCTATCCAGGCCTCAAGGACTTCCTTGACAGTTAGCGTTACCATGTTGATCGGTCGGCATTCCATCTTCAAATACCGACGACCGTGAAGACCCGCACCGCCCTTTCCCTCCTATTCATCGGCCTCGCCGTCCTCGCGCTCGGCGGCTTGTTCAAGATGCTGCACTGGCCCTCGGCCAATATCCAGCTGGTGCTGGGCACCCTGGCGCAGGTGACCGCATTGGTGGCCTTGGCGCTCAACGTCTCGCGCCGCCAGAACGTGAAGGAGTTGCTTGAGCGCTGATCAGCGCTACCGATGATCAGTAGGTGCGGTGGGATGCGAGCGCTCCACCTGCATCGTATCGCGTACCGTGCGTCAGGCGGCCCGATGAGTAGCGCAGCTGACCCATGGGCAGGTCCTGTGCGTCGCGGAACTCCCATACACCCTGCCGTTCACCATCACGGAAGCCGGCCCGGGTAAGCAAGGCACCGGTATCGCTGTACTGCTTCCAGATACCATCCCGACGGCCCTTGCGGAAACAACCCATCTCCTTCACCTGCCCGTTCTCATGGTAGGTGATGAAGTGGATGCGATCACCATCGCTGTACCGCGTCGCACGCAAGGTCCCATCCGGCCAATGCTCCTGCTCCAGCAAAGTCTGGCCGTTCACGACCATCAACATCGTAGCGGCGATCAGGGTGAGGAACAGGCGCATTGTTCGAGGTGCTATGCCCCAAAGATAGCACACGGTTCACCAATAGTTCACATTGTATTAACATTGGAACCATCAACGCCCTCCGGTGGATATCAGGGAGTTGCACCCGCTACCATTCAGAACGAGAGGCGCCCCTGCTGCTCCATGGCCATGCGCAGCTGCCCCACCTCCTTCCGCAATTCCACCACACTGCGGGCCAGTTCGTCCCGGCTCAGGTTGGGCTCGGGCAATTCGGCGCTGATGAAGTGAACGAACTTCCAGATCTCCAACACGTTGGCCACCTGCACCTCGTACGGGGTATAAAGCGGGTTGGTGCTGCACAACAACAGCGTGCCCTTCTCCTTCACCTGGTTGTACACCACCTTGAACACGATGCCATCGTCCTTGGTGACCACGATGTAGGGCTGCCCGTCGCGGATGGTCTGCCAGTTCTGGACGTACTCGCCCGTGACCCAGGAACCATCGTTCACCGGCGGCATGCTGTCCCCGCTGATCTGGAAGGTGCGGTACTTGCGGTCCCGTGCCAGGAATGGCATCTGGAAGGTGGGCAGGATGCTGATGTACTCCGGGTCGGCGTAACCAAGCGCATAGCCGGCTTTGGCCTTCTCGGGCACCAGTTCCACATTCTCGCGATCATCGCGATCCACGGTGGTGGCCAGCACGCGCAGGCGCCGACCGCTGAGGTCGATGTCACCGCCACGCTCCAGGATGCCCATCTGGCTTTCGCTGAGCGCCGTGAGGTCGTCGCGCAGCAGCTTGTCGATGCTCACCTTGAAGTACTCGCTCATGCGCACGAGCAGGTCGAACGAGGGCTCGGCGCTGCCGTTCTCGTAGCCGCTGTAGCTGGAGCGTTTCACGTCGAGGGCCACGGCCGTTTCCTCCTGCGAGCGGCCCCGGCGGCTGCGCAGCAGTTTGATGTTGGATCCGAAGACTGGGTTCGCCATGATCGTGGAGGTTGTTGATGACCCTTAGTTCCGCAAGGTCGGTGAGAAGAGTTGTTCCAGGTCGTTCAAGGTGGATGCGATGTCCATGCCTTCGCCGGACCGTTGCCCCAGGCGTTCCAGGCGCAGCAGGAGGTCCTGGTTGCTGACGAGCACCTGGCGCATGCGCACGAAGAGCGCCATGATGCGCACGCTGATGGCCACGGCGCGTTCGCTGCCCACCACGCAGGCCAGCATGAGCACACCGGCCGCCGTGAAGGCCCGTGGCGCTTCGCCCGCATGACGCCGCACCGTGGCCGGCAGCGCTTCCACCTCCTCCGCGCTCAGGTGGAAGAGGGTGTGGCCCGGGAAACGGCTGGCATGCCGATCCACCTGCTGGCGCAGGGTGGGTAGGTCCACGCCGTAAAGCCCAGCAAGGTCGTTCTCCAGCACCACGAACTCCCCGCGCAGGGTGTGTGTGCGCCTTACAAGCCCTTCATCCGGAAAGGGATTCGCCCGGTAGCCGAAAGGGGGTTCCTTCACCAGCGCAGGCGTGGGGTCAGCGGTATACGTGGTCGGCATGGGATGCATGGTGTTGATGTTCAGTGATCGGATGGTTGGAAGTCGATGGGCCTGCCGGGCCGCTGTGCCGGAGACCAGCGCGGTGAGATGATCGAAGATGGCCTGGATCTCCTCGTCGTGTGTGGAGAGGCGCCCCTCCAGCTCGGCGACCACGACCCGCGTGAGCGGTCCCGGCGTTGCGGCTATTGACATGGTTCCCATCAATGCACGGATCATATTCCCGACAGTGCAAACATAATGACTAATTTATCGCCTGCAACATGACGTCTAATTCGTCAATAGAGAACGATCGGTCGGACGGGGACTTCCGCCAGGGATGGAAGTGGCGGCCCGGCGAAGCGGAACGCGAGCAGCGCACGGAGCGAGGAGGCGACCAGCGGAAGCCCCCGCAGCCCGATGCGATGCGGCGTGGAGCAAGCCGGCCACAACGGACAGCCCGGCCGGCGGCCCTCACTTCGCTACGCTCGTGATGACCGTAGAACCTCGGAAGCCCGCGTCATGACATGCCCCAACTGATACGCCCCAACAAGATGCAACGCACCATCCTCCACCTGGACCTCGACAGCTTCTTCGTGAGCGTGGAACGCCTTGCACACCCGGAGCTGAACGGCCGCCCCATCCTCATCGGCGCCGACAGCGACCGCGGCGTGGTGGCCAGCTGCAGCTACGAAGCGCGGCGGTTCGGGGTGCGCAGTGCCATGCCCATGCGCACCGCCAAGCAACTATGCCCGGAAGCCATCATCCTGCGCGGCAACAGCGGCGCCTACATGCAGAAGAGCGATGAGGTGACGGAGATCATCCGCGAGCGGGTGCCGCTGTTCGAGAAGACGAGCGTGGACGAGTTCTACGTGGACTTCACCGGCACCGAGCGCTTCTATGGCGCCATGAAGCTGGCCAGCGAGCTGCGGCAGTACATCGGCAAGGAGACCGGGCTGCCGAACAGCTTCGGGCTGAGCATCAACAAGACGGTGAGCAAGGTGGCCACCAACGACGCCAAGCCCAACGGACAGAAGCGTGTGGAGCAGGGCACCGAGAAGCCCTACCTGGCGCCCAAGGCCATTGAGGCGATCCCCGGCGTGGGTGACAAGACCGCCCACCTGCTGCGCAGCATGGGGGTGATGAAGATCGCCACCATGCAGGAGCTGCCGATCGACCTGATGAAGCGGCTGCTGGGCGAACACGGGCCGGTGCTGTGGCGCAAGGCGAACGGGATCGACGACAGCCCGGTGATCGCCTGGCACGAGCGCAAGAGCATCAGCACCGAGCGCACCTTCGAACGCGATACCATCGACGTGGCCAAGCTGCACGGCCTGCTCACCGCCATGGCCGAGAGCCTCACCTTCCAGCTGCGCAAGGGCGCCAAGCTCACCAGCTGCGTGGCCGTGAAGATCCGCTACGCCGACTTCGACACGCACACGCGCCAGCAGCGCATCGGCTACACCGCCTGCGACCACATCATCCTACCCATCATCCACGACCTCTTCCGCGCGCTGTACGACCGCCGGCAACGGATCCGCCTGATCGGGGTGCGCTTCAGCCACCTGGTGGGCGGTGGCCATCAGATGGACGCCTTCACCGATACGCAGGAGGCCATGGACCTGTACCAGGCGATGGACCGCATACGCAGGCGCTTCGGCGACCGCACGGTGATGCGTGCCAGCGGCATGGACGCCAGGAGCATAGGCCGCATGGACAACCCCTTCGATGGGCAGGCACCGGTGCTGCTGGCGAACAGGAGAACGTGAGGCTGGGGAAATGCAGAAATGCAATGGACACGAATGGACGGAAATGGACCTGTGGGGATCGTAATTGGAGGAGGGTCCATTCTCCGTCCAATCGTGTCCATTTGGAATGACCATGACTACATTTAGAACAGATGGAGAAGCCCAGCCTCGAGCGCCCAAAGATCCTTCAGCCCAGCGGCGGGTATGAAAACCTGAAGAGCTACCAAGTGGCCAAATTGCTATACGGGGTGACCGTACGTTTCGTGGACCGCTACATCCCCATTGGCAGCCGTACAAAGGACCAGATGGAACAGGCCGCGCGCAGTGGTGAACGCAATATCGCCGAAGGCAGCAAGCTGAGCGCGACCACCAAGAAGTTGGAGCTCAACCTGACCAACGTGGCGCGCGCCAGCATCGATGAACTGCGGAAGGACTACGAGTCATTCCTGGAGCAACGCAAGCTGCCCTTGTGGGAGCCGATGGATCCGCGCCGGAAGGAGTTGAGCAATGCACGCTGCAAGGATCCTGACGAAGTGGCTCAATGGATCAAAGCACTGTGGGAACGCGAGCAAACAGCGCGACACGCGGCTCCCGAGGCGCCCCGGACCGCACGGACACCGGATACGGTCAAGGCACGCGCCTTTGCCGAGATCAGCGCCAACGTGGGTCAGACGCTTTGCAAGATCGCCATGCACCTGCTGGACAAACAGGTGGATAGCCAAGCCCGCACTTTCGAGCAAGAAGGAGGGTTCAGCGAACGATTGTACAAAGTGCGTTCGGAACTGAAGAAACATCAACAGAAGGATTGAAATATTCGGGCGTGCCCCTACGGGTCGCGCTCTTCCGTCCAAGTCCTCGCAGGGAGCGACGCAAGCGTCGCCCCTGCTCCGGGCTTTCCCGTGCGATCGCTCACGCGGGGTTCCCGGCCGGGCCAAAGGCCGGAAAGCACGGACCAATGCACCGGCTACCGACCTTCGCAGCCCCAACATGAGCGACCGCCTCCCTCCCGTGCCACCCAAGAAGTGGAAGACCGCCCTGGTGATCTGGATCGCCATCTACCCCGCCCTCACGATCCTGGTGGCGCTCTTCGGTGAGCACCTGATGCGCCTCCCCCTCGCGTTGCGCACCCTGGTGATGACGGGCATCCTGGTGCCCCTGCTCGTGTTCGTGCTGGTGCCGGCCCTGAACAAGTTGCTGGGCCGCTGGCTGCGCCGTTGAGCAGCCTGCCTGAGCGCTTAGTGACCGTTCACGGCACGTACCACGCGCATCATGCGCACGCCGTCCGCTGAAGCGATCCGCAGCACGTAAGCCGCTTCCGGCGATCCGGTCAGGTCGATCTCCACGCGGGAGGAGGACGTTGTCACGGCACGCACTTCCCTTCCAGCGCTATCGATCAAGCGCAGTTCCCCGAGCGCGGCGCCATCGGTGCGTTCCACGTGGATGGAATGCGCCGCAGGGTTCGGCCCGATGCGGACATCGAACGCAGCCACCTCCGTCACAGCGCTTATCAAATCCTCGGGCACCCGCACGATCACACCGCCATTGCTCAGTACATTACCAAGTGGCACCAGGCAGTTGCTGCGCCGGAACCAGGTGGTGCTCACCGAGGTGAAGGAAGGCGTGATATAGCGTCGCTCCACCAACACGGCATCGTCGATCACGGCGTCGGTCAGAACGATGGCCCCTTCCGCAAGGATCGTCACCTGCAGCTGGCTGTTGCTTGCAGCGGTCGCCACGGCATCGGTCCACGTGTCATCCACATCCGCCGGGAAGTGCATGATGGATGCCGGGTCGGTATTGATGCTGGAGGGGCTGCCTGCGCTGAGGCGCGTGCCCAGATCGAGCACCTCGGTGTCGCTGATCCGGTAATAGCCGAACTGGTCCACCAAGCGCACCGCCACATCGGCCGTGGGAAAATCCGCTGCATAGGGTGTGGCTGCGGGATCGAGGATGCTATCCGTGGTGGTGCCGATCACGCTGTAGTTCTGCGCGCTGAGGTCCCATACCACGCCGCCGCCGCTGGTCACCAGCCCGGGAACGTTGCCATAGTTGCGGCTTTCCACTGGGAATGCGCCGAAGGCCGGGACGGCATCGGGGTAGATGAAGGAGGGCTGTGCGATGGACGTTCCGCCAACAAGCAGACAGGAGATCAATGGGATCGTTCGCATGGGGCGCAAAGAAAGCGGCTCCACGACAACCTTCAGAAAGACTCTTCTTGCCTACTTACGATACTAGCTTTGAAGAGTGAGACAATAATTGGGGAACACTAAAGCCTCTATCCTAAAAATACATGCCATTGTTCCGGATCACGATCTTGACGTACATCCTTCTCCAAACACTGACATCTAGTTCCCAAGCGATCGGTGAGCGGTATTGGAAAAGGTATAGGGGCATGGCCGACTCTGTGGTGATCAGTCGCCTCGGTCTCGACGTGTTCAAACGGCATGTGTACACAGAGGAGCAGGTCCATCACGACCTCTCCGATCTTATTTATCTAGAACGAGACAGTCCCATCGCTTGGGCAGACAGGAGCGAAGTCGGGACCCGTCCACTGTACTGCTTCTTTGAGTATGAGATATGTCTTGACAGAAAGGACGGCGGACCAACGATCCGATTTGCGTTATCCCCATCGGGTCTGATCCTCAATGATGAACCTAATAATGGTCTTGTTCTCGCAGAAAGAGGCCAAAACGGGTTCGCCATGAGCATCAAAGAGTTCGAACGGACAGCTTTGGAGAACGGGTATCGCTGGGGTCGATCCGACCAGCATCGGACCCTCACTTGGGCCGAGTGCGACAATTTGAACTCTCTAAGCACTGGTGGAACCTATGAGTTCACGATAGGACGCCATATCGGGGAAGGGTTTCAGGCTGGGGTGGAATGCTCCTACTTGTTCGACATCATCGAAGGGATCCGTTTCGATGTTTTCACGGGCGAGATCCTCCAGCAAGGGATCTTCCAAGTCCCCAGTGGAATCGCCTGTCACGGCTCCCAGCTGTGACCAAAGGAGTTGATGATCTCAGAAAACCACTTGACATCTTAACACCGTTAACTACATTTGTCCCCGTCATGGGCATCGCCGCACGCAAAGCCAAGGAGAAGGAGGACCTGAAGAAGGCCATCTTGGATGCCGCGCGCGAACTCTTCCTGGAACAGGGGTATGACCGGACGAGCATGCGCATGATCGCGCAACGCATCGCCTACAGCCCGACCACCATCTACCTCTACTTCAAGGACAAGGACGCGATCTTCCACGCCCTGCACACCGAGGCCTTCCAATTGCTCGGCGCCCGGTTCGCACCGCTCGCGCATGTGGCCGACCCCATGGAGCGTCTCACCGCCATGGGTAAGGTATACATCGAATTCGCCCAGGAGAACCCGGGATTGTACGACCTCATGTTCATCATGAAAGCCCCGGTACAGGCCATGGAGGAGACCAAGCACCTCTGGGTGGAAGGCGACCGCGTGTTCCAGGTACTGATGTCCACCGTGGAGGAGGCGATGAAGAAGAAGGTGATGCGCAAGAGCGACGTGGAAGTGACCAGCTTCCTGATCTGGAGCACCGTGCATGGCATGGCGGCCCTCTTCGTTCGCGATCGCTGCTTCAAGGTGATCAGCGAACCGAAACAGGAGACCCTGATGGACGATGCCCTCGCACAGTTCTCCAACTGGCTGCGTAGCCTGAAGCCATGAACAAGCCGACCTTTTTTTACCCAATTGGTTAACACTGTAAATACTTTGAACGATGTTCTGTAAACCTGTGCGACCTCTCTCAACAAGGACCCATAGCGTCGCCACAAAGAGTCGACCCATCGGATCGAGGCTGCGGATGCGTTCCACGGGTATCATCGGCGGGGTCATGTTCACGTTCGCCGCCAGTGGCCAACAACCGCTCGACACCTACATCGCCCAAGGCCTGGCCAACAATGTGGTCCTGCAACAGAAGCACATCGCCCTGGACCGGGCCATGCAGGACCTGAAGGAGGCGAAGTCCTTGTTCCTGCCATCGCTGAACCTGAACGCGAGCTTCCTCAGCGGAGAGGGCGGCCGCTACTTCAACTTCCCGGTGGGTGATCTGGTGAACCCAGTTTACCGAACGCTGAACCAGTTCATCGGCCAGAACGCCTTCCCGGAGGTCGATAACGTGCAGGCCTACCTCAATCCGAAGAACTACTACGATGCGCATGTGCGTGCCTCCATGCCATTGCTGAACACGGACATCATCCACAACCAGCGCATCCAGGAACAAGCGGTGGAACTGCAGGAATACGAAGTGGCCATCTACCGCCGTGAGCTCGTGAAGGACATCAAAGTCGCCTACTACAACGTGCTGATGGCCGGGCAGGCGGTGCGGAGCTACACCAGTGCGCTGCAGTTGCTGGAGCGGAACGTGGAGGTGACGCGGTCGCTCCAGCGCCATGGCTCCGGCGTGCCAGCGCAGGTACTGCGAGCCCAGGCCGAGCACGAGCACATCTCCGCCGATCTCGCGCAAGCCACCAACCAACTCGCCAACGCACGCCGCTACTTCAACTTCCTCCTGAACGTCGACCTGGACGCACCCGTGGATGAGCGCTTCGATATGGGTGCAGCTCTTGCGGCAAACTCGACCACCCTGGCCGCGGACATCGGTCGTCGGGAGGAACTGCAGGCCCTGCGCGCCGCCGTAAGCCTGCGTGACAGCCAGGCCAAGTTGAACGGCAACTACTGGGTGCCGAAGCTGAGCACCTTCGTGGACCTTGGTTACCAAGGCCTGGACTGGAGCACCGATCAATACGCCGACTACTACCTCTTCGGAGTGCAACTCGATGTGCCGCTGTTCAACGGTGGTCGCAACCGGTACAAGCTGCACCGCGCGCAACTCGATCGGGACCTCGCCGAACTGACCGAGCAGAACTCCAGGCAGCAGCTGTTGTTGGGTGCGACACAGGCACAGACCGAGCTATCCACCGCACAAGCCGTGCTTCGCAGCGCGAATGCTCGCAACTCGAGCGCCATCAGCTACTTCAACCTGATCGAGAAGGGCTTCAACGAGGGCGTGAACACCCAGATCGAATACCTCGATGCACGCAACCAACTGACAGGTGCCGAGGTGCAACTCGCCGTGGCCCAAGCCACCGTGCTTCAGAAACTCGCAGAAATGGAAAGGCAGAACGCCACATACCCCCTGAAATGATGAGTACGATAGTTCGGATCCCGGGAATGGGAATGATGGATGCACGATCAATGAAGGAGACTCGCAAGGCAAATTCCTTCCATACCACGTTCGCCTCCATCACACTTCTTACCATCTTCCTCTCCTCCTGCGGTAGGACCGATGCGACCACGGAGTCCATGGACAATGGAGCCACACCTGTGACCGTGATGCACGCCCATCCCGCGCGAACGGAAGCGACCGTTAATGTTCCTGGTCTCTTCACCACTGACGACGAAACGGCGTTGAGCTTCCTCAGCGGTGGTATCGTACGCCAGATCCTGGTGAACGAGGGCGAACGGGTGAAAGCCGGACAACTGCTAGCCACCTTGGAGCCTACGAACATTGACGCCCAGGTGCAACAGGCCCAGCTCGCCTTCGAAAAGGCCGAACGCGACCTGCAGCGCGCGGAAGCCCTGTTCAAGGACAGTGTGATCAGCCTGGAAATGGTACAGAACGCCCGCACCGGTCTGGGCGTGGCCAAGGAGCAGTTGACCGCTGCGCAATATGGTCGACGTCATGCCGAGATCCATGCGACCAGCGATGGTTTCGTACTTCGGAAGTTCGCGAACGAAGGCCAGTTGGTCGGCGCAGGCGATCCGGTACTGATGGTGAACGGTGCCGGAAAAGGCAAATGGCTCTTGAAGGCCGGCCTGAGCGATAAGGACTGGGCGAAGATCAGCACGGGCGACAGCGCGACGGTGCGGGCGGATGCCTTCCCGGATCTTCCGATGCGGGCGGTCGTGACCAGCAAGAGCGCTGGTGCCGACCAGCGCACCGGGGCGTTCCTCGTGGAGCTGCGCATCATTGATCCGGGGCCGGATGTGGCCAGCGGTCTGTACGGCAAGGCGACGATCCACACGCGCAGCCGTGCTGATGCGGTGGCGATACCCTACGAGGCGTTGCTGGATGGCGATGCGTCGCAAGGCTCCGTGTTCGTTGCGGCGGAGGGCAAGGCGCACAAGCGCACGGTGATCGTGCATGGCATCACGAACACGCATGTGCTGGTGAGCGGACTGGACAGCACGGAGGCCCTGATCGTGAACGGCGGTCCATATCTGACGGAAGGCTCCCCCATTCAAGTGCGATAGACCATGTGGATCACCCGATACGCTGTCAAGAACAGCCCGTTCACGCTGGTCATCTTCCTGATGATCGTGGTGGTGGGGATGAACACGCTGGTGAGCATGCCCCGTGCCGAAGACCCCGAGATGAACGCACCGATCTACCCGATCGTGGCGGTGTACCCCGGCACGAGCCCGGAGGACATGGAGAACCTGGTGGTGGACCCGATCGAGAAGCGGGTGACCGAGCTGGATGACATCAAACGCGTGTACAGCACGATCAAGGACGGCGTGGCTGTGATCCGGGTGGATGCACTCTATGGCGTGGATGTGGACCGCAAGCATCAGGAACTGGTGCAGGAGATCAACGCACTGCGCGCCGAGCTACCGGCGGACATCCACAGCATCGATGTGCAGAAGGCGACGCCAAGCAGCGTGAACGTCCTGCAGGTCGCGCTGGTGAGCGAGAACGCCCCCCGCCGGGTGCTGAAGGAACAGGCTGAGCGGCTTCAGGAGGAACTGGAGGCGGTACCGATGCTCAAGAAGGTGGAGGTGAACGGGATCCCGGATGCGACCGTGCGTATCGACCTGCAACTGGAGAAGCTGGCCCGATTGAACATCCCACTGGACCAGGTGATCGGCGCGGTGCAGAGCGAGATGGCCAACATCCCCGGTGGAAGTGTGGACGCCGGCTCGAAGACACTGAACGTGAAGACCAGCGGAAGCTACCTCGATGCCGCGGATATTGCACGGACCGTGGTGGCAACGGCCGATGGACGCAACACGCTGCTGCGCGATGTGGCCAGGGTGACCGATACCTATCAGGAGGACCGCCACATCACCCGCTTGAACGGTCACCGGAGCGTGGTGGTGAACGCGGCGATGAAGAGCGACATGAACATCAGCGAGGCGCAGGCGCGATACGCACCCATACTCACCCGCTTCAAGGCCCAACTTCCGCAGAACGTGGCACTGGAGGAACACTTCGACCAGGCACAGGCCGTTAACTACCGGCTCGGTGTCCTTGGCCGTGACTTCCTCATCGCGATAGGGCTCGTGTTGCTCACCCTGCTACCACTGGGCAACCGGGCGTCCCTGGTCGTGATGATCAGCATACCGCTGTCGTTGGCGATGGGTGTGGTCATGCTGAACGCGATGGGGTTCTCCCTGAACCAGTTGAGCATCGTGGGCATGGTGGTGGCGCTGGGGTTGTTGGTCGACGACAGCATCGTGGTGGTCGAGAACATCGAACGTTGGCTGCGTGAAGGCAAGAAGCCCTTGGACGCCGTACTTGGCGCCGTGAAGGAGATCGGCGTGGCGGTGATCGGCTGTACGGTGACGCTGTGCATCGCCTTCATGCCACTCGCGCTGATGCCCGAGGCGAGCGGTGAGTTCATCCGCAGCCTGCCCCTGGCCGTGATCCTCGCGATGGTCTCAAGCATGTTCGTGTCGCTCACGATCGTGCCCTTCCTGAGCATCCGCCTGCTGAAGCCGCACCACGATGCGGAAGGCAACTTCTTCCTGCGCGGCTTGAAGCGCGGTATCCATGCCACCTATGCACCGCTCCTCGAACGCTCGTTGCGCAACCCACGCACCACTTTGCTGGTGGCGTTGGCGATCTTCATCGGTTCGCTGGGCTTGATGAAGGCGATCGGCTTCAGCCTGTTCCCCGCATCGGAGAAGCCGCAGTTCATGGTGAACGTGGTGGCGCCCTTGCAGAGCAATCTGGCACGCACCGACAGCCTCGCACGTCTGGTGGAACACGAACTGGCACAACGTCCGGAGGTGCAGTACTACACAACGAACGTTGGCAAAGGCAATCCACAGGTGTACTACAACGTGCAGCCCGAGAATGAACGCACGGACTTCGCACAGGTGTTCGTGCAATTGCAGCCGAAGACCGGAACAAGGACGAAACTGCGCGTGATCGACGAACTGCGGACCACTTTCGCGCAGGTGCCGGGGGCGCAGATCGAGGTGAAGGACTTCGAGCAGGGTCCGCCGCAACTCGCGCCGGTGGAGGTACGGATCTTCGGCGAGGACCTGGACACCCTGCGTCGCATCAGTGCGCAGGTGGCGGCGATGCTGAAGGAGATGCCCGGCAGCCTGTACGTGGACGATCCGATGGCGAACCTGAAGAGCGACCTGCGCGTGAGGATCGACCGCGACAAGGCGAGCATGCTGGGCATCGCCACGGTGGACATCGACCGCACGGTGCGCCTCGCGGTGGCCGGGCTGGGCATGGGCACCTTCAACGATCCGCAAGGTGTGGAACGCGAGGTGATGATCACCGTACCCAAAGGTCAGCGGGCCGATCTGCATGTGTTCGACGACCTCTATGTGACCAGTCGCAGTGGCGCCAGCATCCCCCTTCGTCAAGTGGCCGATCTGCAACTGGAAGCCTCGCCACAGACCATCAAGCACCTGGGTAAACGGCGGTACGTGTCCGTAAGCAGCTTCGTTCAACAGGGCTTCCTTGTGGACGATGCATTGAACGCGACGATCAAGGCGATGGACGCGATGCGGCTACCCGCTGGCTATACGTACACCATGGGCGGCGAGATCGAGACGCGGCAGGACAGCTTCGGTGGATTCGGCACCATCATCCTGGCGACGATCTTCCTCTTCATCGCGGTGCTGGTGCTGGAGTTCGGCACCTTCAAGAGCACCTTGATCGTGCTGAGCGTGATCCCCTTGGGCATCGTGGGTGCGGTGATCGCGTTGTGGATGACAGGCAACAGCCTCAGCTTCGTAGCGATCGTGGGCCTCATCGCGCTGGCGGGCATCGAGGTGAAGAACACCATCCTGCTGGTGGACTTCACGAACCAGCTCCGTTCCGAAGGCCGTACCCTGGAGGATGCGATCCGTGAAGCGGGCGAGATGCGCTTCCTGCCCATCGTGCTCACGAGCCTCACCGCCATCGGTGGTCTGCTGCCGATCGCCTACAGCACCAATCCGCTGATCTCTCCATTGGCGATCGTGCTGATCGGAGGCTTGATCAGCAGCACGGTGCTCAGCCGCCTGGTGACGCCGGTGGTGTATAAGTTGATACCGCCAGCGGTCGATCAGAAAATGTGAGTATCAGTCGATCAGATGATTGCCCGACCATTCAATTGGTCGCATCGGTTGCGGCGGAAAGGCGATCTTGCGCTTCACTGATCCTGTATCATGGCTGTACCAGACTACCAAAGCATCATGCTGCCACTGCTCAAGTATGTGGCCGATGATGACATACACCCTATTCGAGACGTGGTTGAAGGATTGGCAGAATACTTCAAACTATCAGAAGCAGATCGCCGGGAGATGCTACCCAGCGGTATGCAGGCTGCCTTCGACAACAGGGTCGGTTGGGCCAGGACCTACATGAAGAAGGCCGGGCTTGTCGATTCCCCAAAGCGTGCTACGGTCCAGATCACTCCACGAGGGTTGCAAGTGCTCAAGGAGAATCCAGAACGTATCGATGTCCAATACCTTAAACGGTTTCCAGAGTTCCTCGAATTCCAAGCACCAAAGCAAGAGGCGAAGACCGTATCCTCCCAAGTAGAGGAGGGCAATGAGCGCACGCCCGAAGAGGTGATCGAAGCTGGATATGAGCAAGTCCGAAATACACTGAGCCAGGATCTACTCGCAAAGGTTCAAGCTCTCTCTTGGATGGACTTTGAACGCTTGGTCGTGCAATTACTTGTCCGGATGGGATATGGTGGGTCTGTCAAGGATGCTGGTCGCGCGTTGACCAAAAGCGGCGATGAGGGCATTGATGGCACGATCAAGGAGGACAAGCTGGGGCTGGACATCATCTACATCCAAGCCAAGAAGTGGCAGTCCGGAAGTACAGTCGGCCGCCCCGAGATCCAGAAATTCGTGGGAGCGCTGGCAGGTCAAGGAGCCAAGAAGGGCATATTCATCACAACGGCATCTTTCTCGAAAGAAGCTCGAGAGTATGTACCTCGCAATGAGACCAAGATCGTTCTGATCGATGGAGAGGAATTGACCCAGCTGATGATCGACCATGACCTCGGTGTTACCACGCAGCGCACCTATGTCGTGAAGCGCATCGACAGCGACTTCTTCGGGGAGGAGTAGCCCCTACTCCACCATCACCTGCAGCGCTACTCCTTGATCCGTGCGGAGCACGTACATGCCCGGAGCGATGCCGGCAAGATCAACCACCGTGCGACCGGCATTCAACCTGAACGCGGCCACTTGCTGACCAGTAGCACTCCAGAGCACCGCTTGTGCCGATCGTTCCAAGCCGCTGATGTGCAACAGGCCATGGACCGGGTTCGGGTGGATGAAGATGTCATGCGGAACGGCCGCAATATCATAGACCGTCGCACCGAAGTCGCATCCCGTTGCTGTGCCTTCATCGCCGTATACATACATCACCAGAGTATCCGTACCGAAGCAATACAACCGATCGACCCCTTCGAAGGTGTTCGGCACCAGGGTGAACAAGCCTGCTTCGCTGCCAACCCCTTCGATCACGTGCGAAGGCCCGTCCCAATTATCCACCGATAGCCTCCAGCGTTTGTGATAGCCATCCGCCAACTCGACACTGTCCATATCGACCACCTCCACGCCGCCCAAATGCCCATAGGTATCAGGATATGGGCCAAGGACCATGTTGAAGTCGTACAAGAGCTGCTCACCTTGGGTCGATGAAGCGCGATAGTAAACCTTGCGTAAGGTGGTATCCTGCCTCATCAATGCAGCGAGATGGGTGGAAACAACATAATCGTAGTCATTGCACCATGAAGGTGTCGATACTGGGTTCGTAAGCTCCGCAAAACACTCTGCGTAGTGCCAGATGGTCGTGTAGTTCGTGTCGTTCACCACCGTGTCCGCACCCATCCTCAGATAGGTCGTACAATTGTGAGAGACATACTCGCATTCCGCCTCCGGCTGCAACCATGCATGCCCTTCAACCCATACACCTCCCGTGTTGGGGAAAGACCTGTACGCTTGAGAGAACACGGAAGCGCCCCAGCAGAAAACAATGCACATCCAACCGGAACGGATCAGCATGTTTAAAGATATGGCGATCGCCGAGCCGGCGAACGAGGATGCGTCGCTGTTCACGAAGAAACCATGCCCGCACCCTCCGGTGACTGCGGAGACCTCAATCCACTATAACCCGCGCCATGCCGCCATCAGCGGTACGTAATAGGTAGAAACCCGAGGCCAGACCACTCAGGTCGATCCTGTTGCGACCGGCATTCAATTGGAAGGCAAGTACGACCTGACCATTCACGTCCAACAGCCTTGCCTGTGTGGGTGCCGCCGCATGCTCAATGAAGAGCACGCTGTGCGCAGGAACAGGCCAGACGTGCATGGCGCTTTCATCTGTTTCGGGAAGACCGACGTTCAATACCACATTGACCTCGGGCGATGCGCTCAGGCAGCCGTGCCCATCGATGTAGTGTACCACGTAGGTGCCACTTGCCGAAGCGATATGGTAAGGCTGGCCTGCCCCGACCTGGAACCCATCCAATTCCCACGTCCAATCGCTTCCTCCCTCCACCCAGAGTGAATCGCCATCGGTCTGGATATTGATCACCATTGGCTCGTGCTCCATGATCTCCACGGCATGCACCTCCGAGTTACCCCCGTCATCCGTAACCTCCACGGTGTACGCACCAGCGCATAGTCCAGCCACCACCGGGGTCGTGGCTCCCGTATTCCAGAGATAGGTGATAGGCTCAACGCCGTTCACGAAGACCTGTGCCACACCGTTGCAATCACCCTGGCATATCGCTTCCGCATAGCCGCTCACATCGAAGGTCGTATCCACGCCCGCCACGATCATCGCGTCGCCGTTCTGCACGTCGTCGATGGTGGTACTGCCGTACGTGATCGCACCCCAGAAGTAGCCACCGAAATAGATCTCATGCGGTGCCGAAGCGCGCCGGTGGATGCAGAGGGGAATATCGCGCTGGAAGCCGCTCGGCCGTGCCACCCAGACCACATCACCATCGCCATCGAGCTTGCTGATGAGGATATCCTCCCCGCCTAGCGCGGTGACCGATGTACCGAAGTAGTCGATGGTGTTGTTGAACTGCGCGCTGAAGTACGCGTTGCCCATTCCGTCAGCAGCCACGTCCCAGGCCAGATCGCGTTGCAATGATCCCGTGCTTCGCGCCCATTGCAGGTCGCCATCACGGTCCAACTTCATCATCAGCATGTCGTCGTTGCTGCTCACCGAAGTGAGCGTGTCATCGGGCAGGTGGAGGTTCCCCCATAGGCGTCCAGCAACGAACACATTGCCAAGCGTATCCGCGCTGATGCCCATGCCTTCGTTATCACCTGTACCGTAGCTGCGCGCCCATTGTGCGTTGCCATCGAGGTCGGTAGCCAGCACGTACAGATAGCTGCCTTGTGCACCGGGTGTGATCGCGGTACCATCGAACGTGGCGGCGGAGAAGCCGACTTGACCGGTCACGAACAAACGATCCCCTGCCACACTGATGGCGCGTGCACTCTTCCCCTGTCCATTGCCCGTGCTCGCCTTCACCCATTGAACAGTGCCCAGGCTATCGTACCGCGCCACCACGAGTTGCTTGTAGTTCGTAGGGTTCGAGATGATCGTTCCATCGAAGTTGAACGAGGTGCCATTGCAGGTGCCTGTGAGGAACACATCGCCCTCGGCCGAAACATCCACGCTGTGTGCCTCATCATCCGAACTGCTGCCTGCACGCCTGGCCCACATACAGGTGCCCGCGGTATCGTATCGGGCCAGGAAGATGTCATCCCCGGAGAAGCCGCTCAACGTGATCCCGTTCCCGAAGTCCGCATTCCCTTGGAAACTTCCGGTGATGTATATCCGGTCGTCCGCATCGATGGCCACATCGTAGGTCCACGCCTCGAACAGGGTGGTGGTGATCCCGCGCACCCACACGCATGTCCCGTCCGGGGCGCGTTTGGCCAGGAACCCCATGATGTCACTGCTGCCCGTGGAAAGACCCACACAACCGAAGTCCACACTACCGCTCACACTACCGGCCCAATAGGCGTTGCCCTGGCTGTCCGTAGCTATGCCCCAGCAGAAGTCAACGTTGCCGCCGCCGCCGGCGCTGGCCGCCCAATTCCATTGCTGGGCATGAACGCTGATGCAAAAAAGGAAATTGGAAATGAGGAAGGCGGATCTCATGGGCCAAAGATGGGATGACCTGTTGGTAAACCCATGATCGGATGGCGTTCACCTTTGATCAGTCCACCACGATACGCCCCAACTCCCCTTGCGACGTGCGCAGCAGGTACACACCCGAGGGGAAGTCCGAGACGTCGATGCGGTTCACGCCCGGCAAAAGCGTTGTAGAACGGACCACTTGACCCATGGTGGTGAGGATCTCGGCGGGAACGCGCTCCGCGCCAGGCCACTCCACGTTCAACACATCCGAGGTCGGCGTGGGCCAGCTCATCAGGACGGACGGGGCATCCTCCAAACCGATACCGGTCGGCAGCAAGCTGATCCGCCCGGTCACAGCCGACTGTTCACCGATGGTACCGGCACTTAGGCCGCCCATGTTCAACGGATCCGCCAGGTGCGCCAGGAAGTGGACAGAAGCACCGTCCTCCGCCACCGCGAGACCTTGCGAGGTCACCGCCCAGGTCGTTGGTGCGCTGTTCACCGCCCATTGAGCAACGCCCATCGGGTCCACGGCGAGCACGGTGAGGCTCCGTTCCGCGACACCACCGGTCCCGCTCGTTACGTCGTTCCCCCATTCCACCACGCCGCGGCACATTCCCAGGAAATACACCGAACCCGAGCCATCCACATCGATGCAAGGCCCTTTCGCACGATCCACATCGCCCAGGATCTGGCCGGGTGATAGCTCAGGACCAACGATCCATTCAAATGATCCGGCACTGTCCAACCGCGCAATGAACACGTTCGATCCCCAAATGGCACCACCCGCCACAAGACCGCCCCAGTTGGCTTCGACGAAGATCGATCCGGCCAGATAGGCATGGCCATCGTTCGTCGCCACGACCGTCGGATCCTGAAAGGTGATATCCTCTGCGAACTGGGCGAAACCAGCCGTCCCATCCGGTCGGAAACGAAGAACGAACATGTTGTAGCCCTCGTCGCTCGTCACGGCGAAGTCCTGACCACCGAAGGACAGGGTCCCGTTCTCGCACGAACCGCTCACATACAGACCGCCCCAGGGATCGAAGCTCAAGGTGCCCAGGTGACGCAGGCCATCGATGTTGCGCGAAACAACATCATTGCCTTCGGCATCGACCTGCACGGCCAGAGCGTCCGTGAAATGCCGCAGCAGGTACCACAGCCTTCCCTGCGGATCGACCGCAATGGACGGGACATCCTCCGCCATCGGGTGCGTCAGGCTCAGGTTGCGCGCCCAGAGGATCTCGCCACCGCTCAGGTCCCACGCCAGCAGGAAGTGGTTCTCGGTGAATGGGCCACCGTCCAAGCCACCCACCACCGCCCCGTTGCAGAGCGCCATGCCCTGCCCCAGGAAGCGGCCCGCGAAATAGGCCACGTCATCGGCACCGATCACCACTGCCTTCACCGCGACGGAATCACCAAGGGAACATGAATTGACCAGAAGGCCGGTGGAAGGATCGCGGTGATCGATCGCCACCGTGCCGTAGGTGGAAGCGCCATAGACGAAGTCGATGCCCACCGCGCGCATCTCCACCAGGTGTTCCTGATCGGCCGCCAATGCATGCCTGGGCAGACCAGGATTGAATTCGTGATCCACCGCTTCATCCAGCAGCCACGAAACGGTCTGCCCGGATGCCGGACCGAAGAGGAGCATCAGGACGATGGCGAGGTAGGGGTGCATGGGGCCGTATAGGGGAGATGACGCAGGAAGATAGCCAACGGTTCGCTGCCCGCCGAACGACCGGCCATCATTCGGGTACGCCGTCCGTGTGGGCCCGGCCTGTGGTTCCGAACGGAAACAGCATCTTGGCGCGGAAATCGGACAACCACCATGCAGCTGACGATCACCGGATTGAGCAAGACCTACGCCAACGGCGTGAAGGCATTGGACCATGTGAGCCTGACGATACCCACCGGGATGTTCGGCCTGTTGGGTCCCAATGGGGCGGGCAAGAGCACGCTCATGCGCATCCTCGCCACCCTCCAGGAGGCCGATAGCGGCACTGCGATGCTCGGGGACATCGACGTGCTGAATGACAAGCCGGCCGTGCGCCGGGTGCTGGGCTATCTGCCCCAGGAGTTCGGGGTGTACCCCAAGGTGAGCGCGTACCACATGCTCGATCACATCGCCCTGCTCAAAGGCGTTATCGACAACAAGGAACGGCGCGCATTGGTGGAAGCCCTGCTGCAGAAGGTGAACCTGTGGGAGCACCGTTACCGCCGGATCGCCGGATTCAGCGGAGGCATGAAACAGCGTTTCGGCATCGCACAATCCTTGATCGGTGAACCGAAGCTCATCATCGTGGACGAACCCACGGCCGGCCTGGACCCCGGTGAACGCAACCGCTTCTACAACCTGCTGACGGAGATCGGCGAGAACGTGGTGGTGATCCTCAGCACGCACATCGTGCAGGATGTGCAGGAGCTGTGCAACAACATGGCCATCATCAACAAGGGGCGGCTCCTGTTCGCGGGTGCACCGAACGATGCGCTCGGCGAGATGAAGGGCCGGATCTGGGAGAAGAGCATCGCCAAGAGCGAGGTGGACGGATACCATGCGAGCAACAAGGTGATCAGCAACAAGCTCATCGCAGGCCGGCCTTCCATCCACATCTACAGCGCGGGTGATCCCGGGAATGGGTTCACGGGCGTGGAGCCCTCGTTGGAGGATGTCTTCTTCAGCCACATCAACGGAGCACATAACACCGCTGCCCGATGACCTGGCGCCTCTTCCTCATCGAACTGCGCCATTGGTTCCGGCAACCGATGGTGTACATCTTCCTGCTGCTGTTCGCGCTGCTCGGCTTCGGACTGGTGAGCTGGGACGATCTCGTGGTGGGTGGCCAAATGGCCAACGTGAAGCTGAACGCACCTTTCATGGTGTACCAGTATTATGTCGCGCTCGGCTTCCTGGGTCTGCTCATGGTCACCGCCTTCGTGAACGCGAGCGCCATCCGCGACTTCGCGAACAACACCCAGCAGATCATGTTCAGCACGCCCTTGAAGAAGGGGCAGTACCTCCTGAGCCGTTTCCTGGGCAGCACCCTGATCTCCACCCTGCCGCTGCTGGGCATCTCGCTCGGCATGATCCTCGGAAGCGTCATGCCCTGGGTGGACCCGGAGCGTATCGGCGTGAACATTCTGCCGGCGCATGCCCAGGCCTATCTCTTCCTGAGCCTACCGAACATCGTCTTCTCCGCTGCCGTGATCTTCGCCGTGGCCGTGCTCGTGCGCAGTACCACCGCCGCCTTCGTCACGGCCATCGTGATCATGGTGGGCAGCGGTGTGGCCGAGAGCTTCATGACGGAGATGGACAACCAGACCCTTGCGGCCTTGCTCGATCCCTTCGGCGGCACGGCCTTCGAACTGGTGAGCCGGTATTGGACGGTGGACGACAAGAACACCATGCTGCTGCCCATGACCGGCGTGCTCCTGTGGAACCGGTTGCTGTGGCTGGCCCTGGCAGCGCTCGTATTCCTCGGTTGCTACTGGCGCTTCAGCTTCACCGACCGCAGGACCAAGGTCGCTCCTCTGACTGCGCCCGAGGCCCCACCCACCGCCGTGGCGGTCGCCGTCCCATCGGTCACCCGCCGCTACGATGTTGCCGCTCGCTTCCGCCAATGGCGCCGCATCGTGTGGAACGACTTCACGGGCATGCTCAAAGGCACCGCCTTCCTGCTGGTCACGGGCATCGGGCTGCTCAACATGTTCCTCGGTCTTTCGTTCTCCTCCTCCCTGTATGAGAACACGCTCCATCCCGTCACCTACCGGATCAACGACATCACCGAAGGCTCCTTCGGCCTCTTCATCATGATCCTCGTCACCTTCTACAGCGGCGTGCTGGTGTGGAAGGAAAGGGAGCCCAAGCTGGATGAAGTCCATGATGCCACACCCACGCCATTGGGCATCGGCCTGCTCGGCAAGTACACCGCGCTGCTGCTGCTGCTCGCCCTCGTATTGGTGATCGCCTCGTTGGGCGGCATGGTCTACCAACTGCTGAACGGTTATACACACTTGGAACCGGGTGTATACCTCGGCAACTACATCCTGCCGAACCTCGTGGGTCTGGGCATCATGCTCACACTCGCCTTCCTGATCCATGTGCTGGTCAACAACAAGTACGTGGGTTACGCGGTCTTCATCGTGTTCGTCATCGGCGGTGGCATCGTGTTGAACGCGCTGGACGTGCGTACTCACCTGGCAGATTTCAACTCCGCGCCGGGCACTCAGTACTCCGATATGAACGCCTACGGTACGGCCATCACGGCCTGGGCATGGTTCAAGGCCTATTGGGCGGCCTTCGGTGCGGTATTGATGGCGCTCGCGCTGTTCTTCTGGATCCGCGGAAGGGAGACCTCCTGGGCCTGGCGCTGGCGGCTCGCTCGTCAGCGTGCCGCGCGGAACGGTTGGTTCATCCTGCCCGCCCTGGCTGCCTGGATCGGTCTGGGCACTTGGAACTATTACAACACCAAGGTGCTCAACAAAGTGATGGGCCGGGATGAACGTCAGGAGGACGCCGTGTACTACGAGAAGACCTACAAGCGGTACGAAGGCATCGATCAGCCCCACTACACCGACATCGCCTTCACCATCGACCTGGATCCGCACCAACGCATCCTGCACAGCGTGGCCCGCATCACCGTGAAGAACAAGAGCACGGTGCCCATCGATTCTCTGCACCTTAACATGAACAGCAGCGGGATCGTGCAGGAGGTGGACATCCCAGGCGCCACGCTGGTCCTGAACGATGAGCGGGTGGACTATCGCATCTACCGGCTCGAACGGCCCCTGCAGCCCGGAGAAGAACTGCACTTCACCGCCACGGCCGACCATGTGCCCAAGGGATTCGAGAACTCCGTCTCGGTGATGCAGCTGAACGAGAACGGGACCTTCTTCAACAACATGGCCCTCCTCCCGATGATCGGGTACACTGAAGCTGGTGAACTGCAGGACAAGAACGACCGCCGCAAGCATGAACTTCCACCGAAGCAACGCATGCCCAAGCTGACCGATGACCCAGCGCAGCGCATGGACAATTACCTGATGGCGAACAGCGACTGGGTGAACGTGCGCACGATCATCAGCACCACGCCGGACCAGATCGCCATCGCTCCCGGCTCACTGAAGCGCGAATGGAACGAGAATGGCAAGCGTTTGTTCGAATACGTGGTGGATCACCCCAGCATGAACTTCTACTCGTTCATGAGCGCCCGCTACGACGTGTTGCGCGAGAAGTGGACCGATCCGAACGATCCATCGCACTCCGTGGATGTTGAGGTTTACTACCACCCCACGCATGCCGAGAACGTGCCGCGCATGGCCAACAGCATCCAGAAGTCGCTGAGCTACTACAGCACCCACTTCGGGCCCTACCGCCACAAGCAGGCGCGCATCATCGAGTTCCCGCGTTACCAGACCTTCGCACAGGCCTTCCCCGGGACCATGCCCTATAGCGAGGGCATCGGCTTCATCGCCGACCTGAGCGACACCACCGACATCGACATGGTGTTCTACGTGGTGGCGCATGAGATGGGACACCAGTGGTGGGCCCACCAGGTGATGGGTGCGGATATGCAGGGGGCCACCCTGCTCAGCGAGAGCATGGCCCAATACAGCGCGCTGATGGTGATGGAGAAGGAATACGGACGTGCACGGATGCGGAAGTTCCTGAAGCTCGAAAGCGACCGTTACCAGCGATCACGGGGTAGCGAGGACCTCAAGGAAGTCCCCTTGTTACAGGTGGAGAACCAGGGATACATCCACTACAACAAGGGCAGCGTCATCCTATACTGCCTGCGTGACTTCGTGGGTGAGGACAGTCTGAACCGGGCCTTCCGCGCGCTGGTGGACTCCTTTGCTTACGCAGAACCACCCTACCCGTGCGCCTTGCACATGTACCGCGAATTGGAGAAGGTGGTACCCGACAGCCTGGACTACCTGCTTGAGGACGGCTTCAAGCACATCACCCTTTACAACAACCGCGTGGACAGCGCCACCGCGCACATGCTGCCCGACAGCACCTGGGAGGTGAACCTGCAGGTGTGGGGCGAGAAGAACCATGCCGACAGCCTCGGCCGCGAGACCCCTGCCGCCATGAACGACTGGATCGATGTGAGCATACTGCGCTACCCGAAGTTCGGTGCGAAGGCGGACAAGTCGTTGAACGATGTGCCCTTGGTGCAGCGTCGCGTCCGGTTGGTGAGCGGCAGGAACGTGCTCACCTTCAAGGTGCCGGAGAAGCCATTGCGTGCCGAGATCGACCGTGATCACCTCTTCATCGACCGGGTGATGGAGGACAACGAGCGGTCGATCGTGCTGAAATAGCCCGGAGGCCTGCTGCGGTGTCGGACGCGGGCATTCGTCCCAACGCACGATATTCGCATGGCACGGTCATCCGCGCTGTTCACATGCCCTCCGAAGCCCGGCCCACGCCCAACCTCTGGTTCCTCCTCTGTTGGCTGGTCCCTCCCGTGGCTCCGACCCTTGCACAGGAGCTTCATACCATGCGCACGCTCCCGCCGTTCGCGGACCGTGCCGTGCATCACCACATTGAAGAGGCGCTCCTGCATATGGATGGTTTCCATGGGGATAGCGCCATGGTCCACATCAACGCCGCGCTCGGCCTGATCACCCCGGACGAGCGACCGGAGGAAGAGCACTACCTGCTCTGCTACCGTGCCGAGGTGCTCTACTATGAAGGGCTCTTCAACGCGGCCATGCGCGACCTCAACAAGGCCGAACGCCTCGCGCACGACCTGAACGACAGCACCCTCATCGCGAACGCATACAACCTGAAGGGGCTGCTGCACGAGAACGTGCAGGACAGCAAGGAGGCCCTTCCCTACCTGCGTCTGGCACTCGCGTGGTTCCCACATCACCCCGCCTCCCGTTATCCGATCAGTGAGCTCTATCACATCCATGGCAACATGGGCAGCTACCTCACCACGCTGGGCAGGACCGACAGTGCCCGACATCACCTCGAGACTTCGCTCCGGCTGGCCTCGGAGGCACGTGCACAACGCGCCATGGCCGTGGCTTGGTGGGGCCTTGGCAACCTGGACCTCAGGGCGGGTAAGCCCATGGTCGCATTGGAACACTACGACCGCAGCTGGTCGATCGCTGATGCCGCGAATGATCACGACATCGGCGTGGACGCCCTGGTGGGTAGAGGCCTGGCGTTGGCGCAAGCCGGACGGAACAGCGACGCCATGCAAGCCCTGGCACGGGCACGCGCTTACCTGATCGAGCATCGCGCCCAGGTGGGCCTGGTCACCCAGCGCAATTTCGCACGGATGGCCGGGCACGCCTACGAACGGATCGGAGAGCTCCCCGAAGCGCTCGATCGGTTGGGTGAATGGCATCACATCGACAGCACCATCACCGCGCAGAACATCCGGACCGCCCTCTCCACTCAGGCCATGCTGCTCAAGGCGGACGGCGACCTGGAGCTCGCGCGGATCGAACGCCAGCGCGTGTCGGATCAACTGGGCTACGAGCAACGTCGACGCCGATGGCTCCTCCTCATCGGGTCGTTGACGGTGATCGGCCTCAGCACGCTGCTGCTCGTCAACAATGCGCGGCAACGGCACCGGCGACGTTCAGCGGAACTCGAAGCACAGTACGCGGTGCAGGAGCGCACCATCGCCGAACTGCGGGTGCGCGAACAGGTGAGCCGCGACCTTCACGATGACCTCGGCGTCGGGTTGAGCGCCTTGAAGCTGCGCAGTGAGATGAGCCTTCGCCAGGATCCGTCGTCGACCAACGCTCCCTTCCTACGAGAACAGGCAAACGCCGCCGGCGAACTCATCACGAGCATGCGCGACATCATATGGGCACTCCAGGATGATCAGGGAAGCCTGGACGACCTCGTCGCCTACATCTCCGCGCACGCCCGGCAATACCTCGACGCCCATGGCATCATTCTCCGCGCAGCGCTCGATGAACGATGGCCTGCGATCCAGCTCACCTCCCAACAACGCCGCAACGTTTTCCTGATCATCAAGGAAGCCCTTCACAACGTGGTGAAGCACGCCGGAGCGAACCGGGTGGACATGCGCATCACCTGGGCCAGGGGCCTCGTCGTGGAAGTGGTGGACGACGGTCAGGGCCTGCCCGCGGACAGGAGCCGGCGTGGTAACGGATCGGTCAACATGGCCGAACGTGCCAGGCAGATGGCTGCGAACTTTGAAGTGAGCAACGCGCCGGATAACAGGGGTGTGCGTGTGTGGCTCCATGTCCCCCTTGCCAGGAACGAAAGTTAGCTTGCCCCTCACCGACCTTCCTCCGACCTTCGGACCGTGGAGAACAACATCACCCTTCGTATCATCGAGGATGACGAACGCATCCGGGAGATGTTGCGCGCCGTGTTCATCGCCACACCGGGCATGCACGTGGAAAGCGTACATGGCTCGGTGGAGGATGCCCTGGCGTTGACCGATAGCGACGGGGTTGATGTGGTGCTCATGGACATCAACCTACCGGGGATGGACGGCATCGAAGGCGTACGCACCCTGAGTGGTCGTTGGAAGAGCACCCAGTTCCTGATGTACACCGTGAACGATACGGATGACAAGGTGTTCGAGGCCTTGAAAGCGGGCGCCAACGGCTACCTGTTGAAGAATTCCACCCCGGATGATGTGGTCTCCGCGGTGCGTGAGGTGCTTGCCGGTGGCTCCCCGATGAGCATGAGCGTGGCGCGGCGTGTAGTGCGTCATTTCCGCCCGACGACCGGTCCCGCGCAGGAGGTCATCGATGCCGCGCTCACCGAACGGGAGTCCCGCGTGCTCGAACTCCTGGCGCAAGGACTGCTGTACAAGGAGATCGCGGCGCACATGGGCATCACCGAAGGTTCCGTGAAGCAGCACATCCACCGCATCTACGGCAAGATGCACGTGCAGAACCGCACCGAGGCCGTGAACCGTTACTTCGGCCGCTGAGCTCAACTCGATCCGTACCGCGGATCCGGCATCCACGGCAGCTTCTCGAAACGTTCGGCGCGCAGGGCGCAATGCCCGAACTCCTCCTCCACCACCCCCGTGAACCGATAGACCCCGCGTCCCTGGAACGGGTAACGCTCGGCCACCTGCGGGAACTGCGTGCTGTCCCAGAAGTCGCCCGCCGGATCAATGAAGGAGCCGAAGCTCATGTGCGATCCGCTGTGGGTGGTCGTGGTCTTCACATGGATCATGTACCCGAGCATGGTCACCCGCTTGCCGATGTGCTGCGGCATGTCGCGTTTGAGGATGATGGGAGGTAAGGGAGGTAAAGGAGGTAAGGGAGGTAAGGGAGGTAAGGGAGGCACCGCGCCCCGGCTTCCTTTACCTCCCTTGCCTTCTTCGCTCCTTTCACCTCCCTCGCTTCCCTTACCCGCATCCCCGTTCACCAGCGAGAACGGATCACACAACGGGAAGCCCAGCAGGTCCATCTCGTCGTAGGCATCGGCCAGGGGATGGTGCTGCAGTTCGGGCAGCCTTGGCTCATGCACCTGCGTAACGAAGAGGTCACCGTCACTGCTCACCATGGCCGGACGGTAGAGCAGTGCAAGGTCCCACAACAATTGCGGCTTGCTGCGCCCGGTGAAGCGCAAGGCGCCCACACGCACGAGGATGCGCGCCTGCTCCAGGCCCAAGGGTACGCGCTTCAACAGGTCATGCAGGTCGGCGAACGGTCCGTTGCGTCGGCGCTCATGAAGGATGAGCTGCACGACCTCGTTGCTGAGGCTCTTGACGTTGCCGAGACCGAGGAAGATGCTGCTGCCTGTTGTCGGTCGTCCGTTGACCGGGCACGTAGCCTCACCCGAGCGGACTCGTGTGACAGCCGAACCGACAACCGACAACTGACAACTCTGTCCTTTCACCAAACAGCACAGCTCCTCGCTCGCATTCACGCACGGCGCCTCGATCACCGCACCCGCGCGTTTCGCCTCATGCAGGTAGAACTCCGTGCGGTAGAAGCCTCCGAAGTTGTTCGCCACGCCCACCAGGAACTCCAGCGGATGGTAGGCCTTGAGGTAGAGGCTCTGGTAGCTCTCCACCGCGTAGCTCGCGCTGTGCCCCTTGGCGAAACTGAAGCTGGCGAAGCTCTGGATCTGCCGCCAGATCTCGTCGACCTCGGCCCGTGGGTGCCCGAAGGCCGCACAGTTGTCGAAGAACTTCTTCTCCACCACCTTGAACTCCGGCCGGTCGCGGTAGCGGATGTTCATGCCACGCCGCACCTGGTCCGCCTCGGTCAGGTCGAGCCCGCCGTACTGCACCACCACCTTGATCACATCCTCCTGGTACACCATCACACCGTAGGTCTCGGGCATGATCTCCATCAGGCGCTTCGGCGCGAGCTTCCGACGCTCCGGATCGTGGTGCCGCAGCAGGTACTCGCGCATCATGCCGCTCTCCGCCACACCCGGCCGTATGATGCTGCTCGCCGCCACCAGCCCGAGGTAATCGTCCACCCGCAGCTTCTTCAGCAACATCCGCATGGCCGGGCTCTCCACATAGAAGCAGCCGATGGTGTCGCCCTTCCGCAACAGCTCCTTGATCCGCGGATCCTCCTTGAAGCGGGCGATGTCGTGGATGTCGACTGTGGTTGTTGGCATCTGGTCGTCGGATCCACCGTCGTACATATCGGTGCGCGTAGGCATGTGCGACGGTCCCTCCAACAACTGACAACTGACCGCAGGCCCCGCATTCACCAGCTCCACCGCATCGCGAATGTGCCCCAGCCCGCGCTGGCTCAGCAGGTCGAACTTGTGCAGGCCCAGGTCCTCGCATTCCAGCATGCTGATCTGTGTCACGGGGAAACCCTTCGGCGGCCGATGCAGCGCGGTGAAGTGTGTCACCGGCTTCTGGGTGATGACGATGCCGCCCGCATGGATCCCCAGGTGATGCGGCATGCCGATCAGCTCCCGCCCGTAACGCACCACGGCACGCGCCACACGATCCAGCCCGTCGCTCTTCGCATGCGCGCTGGGACGACCTCTCGCATAGTAGCCGCGATCACCTTCGCTCAGCGCCTCGATCTCCGCTGGCGGCAGGCCCACCGCCTTGCCCAGCTCACGTATGGCCCCGCGCCACTGGAAGGTGGTGTAGGTGGCGATCTGCGCGGCGTGGATCCGTCCATCTCCGTTGTACTTGTTGAACACATGACGGTACACCTCGTCGCGGTCCTTCCAGCTGAAGTCGATGTCGAAGTCGGGCGGTTTCCTGCGCGCCGGATTGATGAAACGCTCGAAGTAGAGGTCCAGCTCGATCGGATCCACATCCGTGATGCGCAGGCAATAGGCCACCAGGCTGTTCGCCCCGCTGCCACGCCCCACGTGGAAGAAGCCGCGACCACGCGCATGGTCCACGATGTCCTGGTTGATGAGGAAATAACTGATGAAGCCCATGCGCTCGATCACGTCCAACTCATGCTCCATGCGTGCGATCACCTTCGCCGATGGGTCGGCATAGCGATAACGCAATCCTGCACGCGTATCGTTGTGCAGCTTCTCCCGGTCCGCCGCGAGGCTGCCACTGAAGGCGCTCCAGGTCTTGTCACTGCCGTCGAAGGCGATGCCGCATTGCTCCAGCAGGCGCTCCGCGTTCGCGAGCAACTGCGGGAAGTCGCGGTAGAGGTGGCGCACCTCTTCCTCGCTGCGGAAGACCTCGTCCGGCGCGGCCAGCTCCTCCGGTGGAAGCATGCTCACCACGGTGTTCTTCGCCACGGTGCGCAGCAGGCGGTGCGTGGTGAAGTCACGTCCCGGGCCTGACCCGGGATTCCGGAAGGTCACCGGCAGCAGCGCCACCAGGTCCTGCGGCCGACGCGCCCATGGACTGAAGGGCAGACGCGTGAGGTCGGAGGGCCTGATGCCGATGCGCTCGTTCGGCCTCAGCTGTTGCGGCGCGCGCGTGAACGGGTAGATGAAGAAGACATCGTCAAGCTCCGGCGCGCGTTCGGGAAGGACTTCATCATCCAGCAGGTGCGGGCTCAGCAGTTCGTTCAAGCGCTGGAAGCCTTCGTTGTTCCTGGCGATGCCGATGTACAGCAGCCGCGCGCCCTGCCTGAACTCGATCCCCGCGACCGGCCGCACGCCATAGCGCCCCGCATCGCGCACGAAATCGGGGATCCCTGCGGAGCAATGGATGTCGCTCAACACGAAGCTGTGTACGCCCGCCTTCGCCGCTTCCTCCAGCAGCGCCTCCGGACGCATCACGCCGTACTTGAAACTGAACCAGCTGTGGCAGTTGAGGTACATCGGGCTTGATCGACGTTTATCCCGTCGATCTTCTGCCCAATAAATTAGCTCAATAAGGGATCACTCCAAGCCCTCCCACCACCTTTCCGAGCGCGCCCGGTCAGCATCCACCACGATAGCGCCGATCCGCGGGGTCAACAGCGGAATCCCGAGTTCCTTCGCCTTCACCGTGAGCCGCTCGATCGGCTCCTTCCATGGATGCAGGGCCAGGCTGAACTTGGCCCAATGCACGGGCATCAGCACCCGTGCCTTCACGTCCACCGCGGCTTGGGCGGTCTCCTCGGGCATCATATGGATGTTGGCCCAGCGCTCGTTGTAGGCCCCGCATTCCAGCAGCGCCAGATCGAAGGGGCCGAAGCGCTCACCCACTTCCTTGAAGGTCGGTGAATAACCCGAGTCGGCACCGAAGTAGATCCGCTTGTCACCGCTCACCATCACCCACGAACCCCAGAGCGTGCTGAAGCGGTTGGTCATGCCCCGGCCGGAGAAGTGGCGCGATGGAGCCAACGTGAGCTGCACCTTGCCGACCTCCACGCTCTCCCACCAGTCCTTCTCGGTGATCGCGCCGGACGGGATGCCCCACGACTCCAGGTGCGCGCCCACGCCCAACGGTGCGATGAAGCGTTTGTCCTTCAGTTGAAGCATGGTCTCGTGATCGAGGTGGTCGTAGTGGTCATGCGAGAGCAACACCACATCCACGGCAGGCAGCAGATCCACCCGCATGTGCTGGTGGTAGTTGAAGCGCTTCGGCCCCGCGAAGGAGAAGGTGGAAGCCCGTTCGCCGAAGACCGGGTCGACCAGGAAGGTGGTGCCGCCCAACTTGATCAGCAGGGAGGAATGCCCGAACCAGGCCACAGCGAAGGAACTGTCCGGGACGGCGTTCCACGCTGCGATGTCCATGTCCACGGTAGGGAGGGTGTCCTTGGGCTCCCGCGCATCGCCGCCCCGCACCATCTCGTACATCACCTTGGCCATCACCGTCAACGGCATGTCCATGTTCGTCTCCACCACGTTCTGGAACCGGCCTTCCTTCTGGTTGGGCGATGCCTGGATGCGCTTCAACCGTTCGCCCGCAGGGTCGCTGCCGATGCGCGGCGAGAACGCGAAGTAGCCGAAGAGCCACACCAGCAGCACCGCGATGATGCCGAGGATCCAAAGGATGACCATGCGCAAGCGTTTCATTGGGGACGCGGGTGCAAAGGTGATGCACCACTGCCTCGATGCGACCGCCACCCATACTTCCGGGCCACCGCTCGCGGAAATGGAAAGCCGCACGGACTTCTTACGTTCCGTGCGGCCTCCACAACGCGGGGCGCACCACTTACGCTCCCGCCGGATGGTCGATCACTTGTACTTCACCGCGCCCTGGGCCAGCAGGTGCTCGATGTCGTTGTTCACGCTGAGGATGAGCAGGGAGGTGGCCGTACAGAACACCGGGCTGGTGATGCAGTGGTGACCGTTCCAGCTGCCGTCCTGGTTCTGGATATCCACCAGGCGCTTGGTGGTCTGGCCGTACCAGTTCTTCCAACCCTGGTCCTTGGCGATCACCAATGACTCGCCGGTCTGTAGGAAGCTCAGGAACTCCTCACCGCCGTTGTTGCCGAAGCCACTGATCACGCGCTCGTCCTGCGCCTGCTGCTTGGCGGCGTTGTACACCTGATAGGCCGTGTTCATCTTCTCCGCCTCATCGCGGCTATAGCCTGCATCCTCCAATGTCTTGGTGTCCACCTGGGCGTCCTTGGACACCTTGCCTTCCTTCTTCGCCTTGGCCACCACTTCGTTCACCTCGCGCGCCTCTGCGGCGCTGTTGCGTGTACTGCTGCTCACGGCGTACAGGGTGACACCCGCGGCACGCTCCGTGGCCACGCTGCCCGTGTTCGCATCGAAGTTGGCCTTCTGGTAATCGCGCGCCAGATCCAGGGCCACATCATCCACCTCGGCGCCCACGGTCTTCGCACTTTCCAACGCGCTGGCCGCGAAGCTCGATTGCAGCACACCGGCCCAGCCATCGCCCTGCACGCTGCCATCGCTGTTCTGTGACTGCTGGATCAGGCTGACGCAGGTGTTGAGCGCACGTTTCGCACGCAGATAGCTGCCATGCTGCTCACCGATCTTGGCCACGAGGTTCGACAGGAATTGGGTGGTGAGGGCCACGTCGATGTTGGCGCCCAACTTGCTCTGGATCTGGGTACCGGTGAGCGGGGTGATGTTCGTGGCACCCTTCGGCGTCTTCTCCACCTGCACCAGCAGGTACTCCGTAGCCCGCTTCAATTGGCCGGAATACTGGCCTTTGTCCAAGGTATTGCCCATGCGCATCAGGGCCATGCCCACCATGGCGGTGGTAGCCGGATCGGTGCTCACGGCGTGCGGATCCATGATGTCCTGCCGGGCATGGCTGCCGCTGCCGAAGCCTCCGTCATTGGCCTGGGCCTTCACCAACCAGTCGATCCCGCGCTGCTCGCTCCGCACCACGTTCTCCGGTGTGACCAGCACGAAGCTGGGATCGAGGCCTTCACCTTCGTAAACGCTCTTGAACACACAGCCCTTGATGGGTTCGTTCACATGCGCCACCAATGATGGGTCAGCGGCGGGCACAGGACAATGGGGCACTTCCGAAGGACCGGCCTGCCGGAAGGATACCAGCACGATGATGGCGCTGGTCGCAACAAGGATCGCGGGAAGGATGAACAGGTTCTTTCTCATGATCGTGGGTATTGGGACTTAGTAGGGATGCGCCGGGATCGCCGATCGCACACACCCGTACACGTCTTCATGGGGCAGGTTCGATCAGCGATGGAGTATTTTCATCGGCGTGATGCGCAATACGATCATCCTTGCTTGCGTTGCGGGCAGCTTCACCTTGCAGGCACAACGCGTCCTGCACTACTCCGCCACTTCGGGATTCGACCACGGCACCCGGGAGGTCTCGTTCGCCATGTTCAGCGATATATGCGCAGGCCTGGGTGTCGAGGTGGTCGATGCACCTACCACCTTCAGTCAACCGAACTTCAGCGACATCGAACAGTTCGATGTCGTTGTCTTCAGTAATACGAGCGGCTTCCAGCTCCTGTACCCCCTGCAACAATATGCCTTTGAACAATGGATCGCCGGAGGTGGCCATGTCATGGGCATCCACGCGGCGAGCGACACCTATCGGCACAGCACGGCGAACGGCAATAACACGGGTACCTGGGACTTCTACGCCGAGCTGATCGGTGCGAGCGTGCAGGAGGACCCGAACCATGTGAGCGGCACACCTCCCTATGAGATGATGCACATCGGCACGCACCCGTCCACCTCCAACCTTCCGGATCCCTGGCTGAAGAACGAGGAGTACTACTACTGGGAGGGCGGCTACTTCAACCCGGATAACAACGTGGTGCTGGAGGTGGAGGAGACGATCGGCCCGAACGGGTCGGTGAACAGCTACGACGCCCCACGGCCCATGAGCTGGTACCGCGAACTGCCCAGTGGCTCACGCATCTTCTACACGGCCCTTGGTCATGCCGCGAGCAACTACACGGAGGATGCCCTTTTCCGCCAACACATTGAGGATGCGCTGATCTGGATGCTCTTCGGCACGACCGCGATCAGCTCCGCGAACCATGCAGGACCCTTCACCTTGGTGAACGATGGTCTGTCCGTCATGATCTCGACATCCCAACCGAACGTGTACATCCGGGTCATGGACCCCACTGGACGTCTGATGCACGCAGAATCATCCAACGGGCTTCACCGGATCGATATAAGTGCTTGGCCCGACGGCATCTACTTCTTCACCGCAGGCCAGCATACGCGACCCGTTCTGATCGCCCATTAGGCATTCCATGTGCACGACTTTTCCCGCCCAAGCGGGATGACCACAGGCACTAGAGGCTATCTCAAAAATGCTTTTGGAAGCGAGTGAGAGGGACTTTGCGATCAGGCGAGGCGTGGAAACCGAGCATAGCCGGGAGCTCTGTGAGGCTTTCCACAACGAAGCATGGTCGCGAAGGACCCTCACGGAGCCCGAAGGGTATTATTGAGATAGCCTCTACGCCTCCTGCAGCTTCTTCGCAGCGCGCTTCCGCTCGTTCTCGTCGAGCAGGATCTTCCGGATCCTGAGGCTCTTCGGCGTCACCTCGAGGTACTCGTCCTCGGCGATGTACTCCATGCACTCCTCCAGGCTGAACTTCACGGCGGGCGCGATGCTCACCTTGTCGTCGCTGCCGCTGGCGCGCATGTTCGTCAGCTTCTTCACGCGGATCACGTTCACACCGAGCTCTTCTCCCGGTTTCGGGCTCTCACCGATCACCTGGCCGGCGTACACCTCCTCACCGGGTTCGATGAAGAACTTGCCCCGGTCCTGAAGCTTGTCGATCGCGTAGGCAATGGATGTGCCGGTCTCCGCACTGACGATGCAGCCGGAACGCGGTGAGGCGATCTGCCCCTTGAACGGCTCGTAGCCCTTGAAGCGGTGTGCCACGATGGCCTCCCCTTCCGTGGCCGTGAGCAGCGTGTTCCGCAGGCCGATGATGCCGCGTGCCGGGATGCTGAACTCCAGCACCGTTCGATCCGCCTTCTGCTCGATGTTCAGGATCTCGCCCTTGCGTCGTGTCACGTGGTCGATCACGCGGCTGCTGAACTGCTCCGGCACCTGCACCGTCAGTGTCTCGATCGGCTCGTGGCGCTGGCCGTCCACTTCCTTGTACAACACCTGCGGCTGGCCGAGTTGGAACTCGTAGCCCTCGCGGCGCATGGTCTCCACCAGGATGCTCAGGTGCAGGATGCCGCGACCGAACACGAGCAGGCGGTCCGGGCTGTCCGTCTCCTTCAGGCGCATCGCCAGGTTCTTCTCGATCTCCTTGAAGAGGCGGTCGCGCACATGGCGGCTCGTCACGAACTGGCCCTCACGTCCGAAGAAGGGCGAGTTGTTGATGGTGAAGAGCATGCTCATGGTCGGCTCATCCACCTTGAATTTGGCCAGGCCCTCGGGATTCTCAGCATCCGCGATGGTGTCGCCGATGTCGAAGTTCTCCAGGCCCATCACGGCCACGATCTCGCCGCAGCCGATCTCCTCCTTCACTTTCACCTTGCCCAGGCCCTCGAAGGTCATGAGTTCCTTCACCTGGCCTTTCATCGTTCCGCCATCGTTCTTCACGAGCGTCACCTGCTGGTTCGGCTTGATGGAACCACGGCTGATGCGGCCCACGGCGATACGGCCCTGGAAGCTGCTGTAATCAAGGCTGGTGATGCGCATCTGGAGCGTGCCGTCCACCTTCTTCGGGGCCGGCACTTTTTCCAGGATCACATCGAGCAGGTAGCTCACGTCCTCGGTCGGGGTCTTGGGGTCCGGACCCATCCAGCCGCCCTTGCCGCTGCCGTAGACCACCGGGAAGTCCAGTTGGTCCTCGTTGGCATCCAGGGCGAACATCAGGTCGAAGACGGCCTCGTGCACCTCGTCCGGCGTGCAGTTCGGCTTGTCCACCTTGTTGATCACCACCACGGGCTTCAGGCCCATTTCGATGGCCTTGCCAAGCACGAAACGTGTCTGCGGCATGGGGCCTTCGAAGGCGTCCACCAGCAGGATCACGCCATCGGCCATGTTCAGCACGCGCTCCACCTCGCCACCGAAGTCGCTGTGGCCGGGGGTGTCGATCACGTTGATCTTCACGCCTTTGTAGCGCACGCTCACGTTCTTGCTGAGGATGGTGATGCCCCGCTCCCGCTCCAGGTCGTTGTTGTCCAGCAGCAGGTCCTGGGTCTCCTGGTTCTCCCGGAAGAGCTGGCATTGGTGCAGGATCTTGTCCACCAGGGTGGTCTTGCCGTGGTCGACGTGGGCGATGATGGCGATGTTGCGCAGCTCGGTCATGGGACAGGGGGTGCCGGAAAAGGCCCGCAAAGGTAGCCTTTCTGGAGGGACGAAAGGGACCGAACGCTATCTTTGCCGCCGCTTGACCAGCCGGTCGGGCACACCGGCCCCGTAGTTCAATTGGATAGAATGACAGATTCCGGTTCTGTTGGTTACAGGTTCGAGTCCTGTCGGGGTCACTGAAGCGGTCCGCCATTCGGCGGACCGCATTTCTTTCAGCCCATGCGCATCGACAAATACCTCTGGTGCGTCCGCCTCTTCAAGACACGCAGCCTCGCCACCGATGCCATCAAGCGCGAACAGGTGAAGCTCGGCGACCGACTAGCGAAGGCCTCCGCCGAAGTGAAGCCCGGTGATCTCATTTCCATGCGCGTGTCGCCGATCTGGCGAACTTGGGAGATCATCGGCATCCCGTCCTCACGGGTCGGTGCGAAGCACGTGCCCGGACTGATCGAGGAACGAACGTCGTTCGAGGACCTCGAGAAGTTGGAATTGGCCCGGCTTGCGAAAGCGGAACACCGCGACCCCGGTGCTGGCCGCCCCACGAAGCGCGACCGCCGCGACATGGACCGATTCACCCACGGTTGAACGGTCCGTCCCCCGCTTAACACTTCTTCGCTTTGTCCTGCGCAGCTCCACTTGCAGGCCGGAATAGCTTCGGACTTCTAAACCACACGCACCATGTTCAAGACATTCCTCTTCATGCCGATGGCCGCCGTATTCCAGGGCGGTGCCGCACCACAGGCGATCGCACAGGAACAAGGACCCGAGGAACATCGGAAAGTGCGGATCGAGATCGTGACCACCGAGAACGGGGAGACCAAGCGCGTCACCCGTGAGTTCGATGCACGCAACCAGGAGGAGATGCACGATGCCATGCGCGAGCTCGGCATCATGGACCACATGGTCCTGAGCGATGATGACCGCGATGTCCAGATCGACATCCGGCGCTTCGGGAACGACGATGCCGCGGAAGATGAACTGCGCGTGTTGATGGCACCGTTGGCTCCAGTACCGCCGGTTCCTCCGATGGCGCCGATGACCACCATCACGGAGTCCAAAGGATACCTCGGTGTATCAACCGCCTCCCTCACCCCGGAACAGGCGAAGGCGAGCAAGGCTCCCGGTGGCAAGGGCGTATATGTGACCGATGTGATCGAAGGTACCCCCGCTGAAGCCCTTGGACTTGAGGCGGGGGATGTGATCGTGAACGTGGGTGGTGAGAACGTTGCGGACCCAGAGGAGCTCGGTGAGGTTGTCGGCGACCACGAACCCGGCGACAAGGTGAAGGTGACCTGGTACCGCAACGGCAAGAAGATGACCGGAAGCACCGAGCTCGCCGAGTCGCGTAAGATGGCTTTCCAGCACTTCATGGCCCCGGATCACGGTGACATGGAGTGGGACATGGAGAACTACTACGGTGATGTGGCCGATATGGAGCCGCGGGCCTTCCTCGGGGTCACTCCCGGTGATGATGATGGCAATGGTGCTTCGATCGGCAGTGTGGAGGAAGGTACCGCCGCCGAGACGATGGGCATCCGGAAGGGGGATGTCATCACAAAGGTGAACGACGTCACCATCGACGACTTCGGTACCTTGTCCAAGACCATCCGTTCCATGGAGCCTGGCGCTGCCGTGGCTATAACGCTGCTGCGCGATGGCCAACCCATGACCCTCAACGGTGAGCTGGGCAAGCGCGACTTCGACCATGTGATCTCGATCAACCCGATGCGCGAATACCGCTTCGAGGGCATGGCACCCGAGGACAGGGATGAATTCCGCCGCGACATGGATGAGTTGCGCCGTGAAATGGACCAGCTGCGACGCGACCTGGGCAAGGACATGCGCGTGGAGACACGGATACGCATCGAGCGCAAGCCGCTCTCCGCCGAAGAGAAGGAACTACTCCGTAACAATGGGGCGAAGTCGCTGGACAATGAGTTGCAGCTCGATGACATGCGCGTATTCCCCAACCCGAGCAACGGCTTCTTCCGGATCCACTTCGATGTGGCCGAGAAAGGCGACCTGTTCGTGAACGTGCACGATGCCAAGGGCGAGAAGGTGTATGAGGAACGCATCACCGGGTTCAAGGGCCGCTACGAGCGCACGCTCGACCTGAGCGACAGGACCTCCGGTACCTACTTCCTCGTCATTGAACAAGGCGGGAAGTCGATCGCGGAGAAGCTGGTGAAGGACTGATCGGTTTCGGTGAAAGGAGTGCGTTGGGCGGTGAGCGCTCGGCGCACTCCTTCCCTTTTCACACCTTTACGATCCCATGAACATCCTTATCCGCCTCATCATCTCGGCCATCGCCGTGCTCGTCACCGACCTGCTCCTTCCCGGTGTGAGCCTGGGCGACATGAGCCAGACCAACGGCCTACTCACCGCAGTGCTCGTGGCCGCCGTCCTGGGTCTGTTGAACGCCGTGCTGAAACCACTGCTCATCCTGCTCACCCTGCCCGTGACCGTGGTGACGCTCGGCCTATTCCTGCTCGTCATCAACGCCGTGATCGTGTTGATCGCAGCGCGACTCATTCCAGGCTTCACCGTGGAGAGCTTCTGGTGGGCGCTCGGCTTCAGCCTGCTCCTCTCCTTCATCACCAGCGTGCTCAGCTCCTTTGACGGCGGTTCACGACGTGAAGAGATGTAGGGAGAGACTATGCATTTGGCAGTAGTCATTTATTGGTCGCGACCCAACTGCCTACCGGCAACTGCCTACTGCCTACTGCCTACTGCCCACTGCCGACTGCCTACTGCCTACTTCTCAATTATCCCCATCCAGCAAGCGTCCAAGCCCACCGAGGATGCTCCCTTCCTCCTTCCCGCGCCCACCGGCCTTAGGTGCGGCAGCAATGATGTTGTCCGCGAGGCGACTGAAGGGTAGGCTCTGGATCCACACATGGCCCGGACCGCGCAGCTGCGCGAAGAAGAGCCCTTCCCCACCGAACAAGGTGTTGCGGATCCCACCCACGAACTGGATGTCGTAGTCGACGGTCTGCGTCATGGCCACGAGACAACCCGTATCCACACGCAACATCTCACCGGGCGCCAGTTCGCGCTGAACCGTCGTGCCACCTGCGTGGATATACACCTGTCCATCGCCCTCCAACTTCTGCATGATGAAGCCCTCGCCGCCGAATAATCCAGCACCGAGCCGCTTCTGGAAGGCGATGCCGATGCTCACGCCTTTGGCAGCGCACAGGAAGCTGTCCTTCTGGCAGATCAATCTACCCTGGTAATGCATCAGGTCCAGCGGCATGATCTTACCGGGATAGGCCGCCGCGAACCACACCGTGCGACGCACGCTGCTCATGTTCGTGTACGTCGTCATGAAGAGGCTTTCCCCAGTGAGCACGCGTTTGCCAGCGCCCCACAGCTTGTCCATGAAGCCCTGCTCCTTGCCATCGCCGCTGCCGAAGATGGTCTTCATTTCGATGCCCTCGTCCATCATCATCATGGTGCCCGCCTCAGCGATGACGGTCTCCATCGGGTCCAGCGTGATCTCCACGCATTGCATGTCGTCACCGACGATGCGGTGGTCCAGTTCGTGTGCGGTGCGGCTCATGGTCGTTCGGTATTTCCAGCTACACAAAGGAAGTCCATGCCGGCGTTGGCATGCCCTGATCCGGATGATATGCCCAGCGGTTTGAACAGCGGTCCACCGGTCGGATGAACGGGAGCGGCACGTACCGGGGCCGTACCTTGTTCCCGCTTTCCAAGACAACGACGCATGTCCACCACCGCGCTCAAGAAGGACGTCCTTTCCGCCCGCATCCCCGACCAGGATACGCTGTTGAAGGCGTGGGAGTTGATGTGCACGGCGAAGGCGATGACCGAGCTGTACGAGGAGAATTTCAAGCTTACGAGCAAGTATGTGCATGCGACGAGCCGGGGCCACGAGGCGATCCAGCTCGCGCTCGGCCTGCAGCTGAAGCCCCAGGACTTCGTGGCACCCTACTACCGCGACGACAGTATCCTGCTCGGCGTCGGCATGCGTCCGTACGAGCTCATGCTGCAATTGCTCGCGAAACGCGATGACCCGTTCAGCGGTGGACGCACGTACTACGGACATCCGAGCCTCCGCCGCGAGGGCATGCCTCGCATCCCGCACCAGAGCAGCGCCACCGGCATGCAGGCGATCCCGACCACGGGTATCGCCCTGGGCCTGTGGTACAAGGAACAGGCCGGGATCCCGCACGACATGAACGGCTCAGCGGAGAACGGTGCGCCCGTGGTCGTCTGTTCATTCGGCGATGCCTCCATCACGGAAGGCGAGGTGGCCGAAGCCCTGCAGATGGCCGTGCTGAAGAAGCTGCCCATCATCTACCTCGTCCAGGACAACGAATGGGATATCAGCGCCAGTGCCGATGAGATCAGGGTGGGTGATGCGAGCGATTATGCCAAGGGCTTCAAAGGCCTCGAGGTGCGGCAGGTGGACGGCTCCGACTTCCTGGCCTGCCATGCGCTGATCCATGAAGTGCTCGGCCTCGTCAGAAAGGAACGCCGTCCCTTCCTCATCCACGCGAAGGTGCCCTTGCTGAACCACCATACCAGTGGCGTGCGCATGGAGTTCTACCGCACGCCGGAGAACCTCGCCGAACACCGCAAGCGCGACCCCTTCCCACGCTTCCTGCAGCAACTGCTCGACCTGCGCTTCCAACTCGATGGATTGAAGCAGATCGAACAGAAGGCGACCGCGCTCGTGAAGCATGACTTCGAGGAGGCCCGCGCCGCCGAGGACCCCACACCCGATGATCTGACAACGCACCTGTTCGCACCCACCCCTGTGACCGAGGAGAAGGGCGAGCGCGCGCCTGCCGACCGTGAACCGACCGTGATGGTGGACAGCGCGCTATTCGCGATCCGCGAGCTCATGCAGGAGGACCCGCGTTGTCTGCTGTACGGGCAGGACGTTGGCGCGCGGCTCGGCGGCGTGTTCCGGGAGGCAGCCACCCTGGCGCGCGACTTCGGTGGACATCGCGTCTTCAACACCCCGATCCAGGAGGCCTTCATCATCGGTAGCACCGTGGGCATGAGCGCCGCCGGCCTGAAGCCGATCGTGGAGGTTCAATTCGCGGACTACATCTGGCCGGGCTTGAACCAACTCTTCACCGAGGTGGCCCGCAGCTGCTTCCTCACCGTGGGCAAGTTCCCGGTGGGCTGCATCATCCGGGTGCCGATCGGCGCCTATGGCAGTGGCGGACCCTACCACAGCAGCAGCGTGGAAAGCGTCCTTTGCAACATCAAGGGGATCAAGATCGCATACCCCAGTACGGGAGCCGACCTGAAGGGATTGATGAAGGCCGCCTACCTCGACCCGAACCCGGTGGTCATGCTCGAGCACAAGGGTCTTTACTGGAGCAAGATCAAAGGCACCGAGGAAGCGAAGACCATCGAGCCGAGCGCGGATTACGTGGTCCCCTTCGGCAAGGCGCGGATCGTGCAGGAAGCGGATGCGGACCGCATCAGAAAGGGCGAAGCGGTAGTTGTCGTCACGTATGGCATGGGTGTCTATTGGGCGAAGGCCGCGTCCAAGGACTTCCCGGGTCGCATCACCATCATCGACCTGCGCACCCTCGTTCCACTGGATGAGGAAACCGTGATGAACGCCACCCGCACCCACGGGCGGTGCCTTGTCCTCACCGAGGAACAGCTCACCAACTCCTTCGCACAAGCCCTTGCCTCGCGGATCGGTGACCAGTGCTTCGAGCAGCTCGACGCACCGGTGCGCACCCTCGGCTCGGTGGACATGCCGGCGGTACCGCTGAACAGCACCTTGGAAGCGGCCATGATCCCGAACGCAACGAAGGTCGCCGCGGTATTGGACGCACTTCTTGCCTACTGAAGGTGAAGGAGCATCACATCCGGGTACAACGATCGGCGCGTTATCATGTGCTGGGCGACCCGGCCACTGCGAAGGCGATATGGATCGTGCTGCATGGTTACGGACAGCTGGCGCGCTACTTCCTCAATAAGTTCGAGGGCATCGCACCTGACATCGCGTTCGTGGCTCCCGAGGGTTTGAGCCGCTTCTACCTGGACGAAGGCCATCAACGCGTGGGTGCGACATGGATGACGCGTGAGGACCGCGAAATGGAGATCACGGACCAGCGTGAATACCTCGATTCACTCGTGGAGGAATTACGCAAGACGAACCAGACCGTACCAGTCAAGGTGCTCGGTTTCTCCCAAGGGGTGGCCACGGCCTGCCGGTGGAGCCTGGGTGGACGCACACGTGTCTCAAGGCTTGTACTGTGGGCGGGCTCCATCCCCCCGGAACCGCCGACCAACATGCTCGGACAGGGCTGGGCCGATATCCGTGTGGACATCGTGCTGGGAACGTCGGACCCCTATCAGGGCGACAAGGAGTTGCAGGCCACGACGGCACGTTTGGACATGGCAGGCGTCCAACACGAGGTACATCGGTTCACCGGGGGGCACACCTTGGAACCCGTGCTGCTGGCCCGCCTGGTGCGCTGAACAGCGCCGTTGGCATTGCCAGAACCCACGTCAATTCGGATCATCGCCGAGGCCCGGCTGCAACAATTTCACGCTGAACCAACCTACCCGTCATGAAGCAAGGAACTCTACTCGCCACGCTCACCACCCTGATCGGCCTCGGAAGCGCCCACGCTCAGGTGCAGAATTATGCCGTGAACGAGACCGTCGATGACTTCACGGTCACCGATACGGATGGCAACGTTCACAACCTCTATTCCATCACCGCTTCGGGGAAGCATGTGGTATTGGACTTCTTCTTCGACACCTGCCCGCCCTGCCAGCAGACCCAGCCCTACTTCAATGAGATGCATGAAACGTATGGCTGCAACGACCACGACCTCTTCGTGATCTCCATCAACAACGGAACGGACAACAACGCTGCGGTGGATGCGTTCGAAGCGACCTATGGTGGCTCCTTCCGTCATTCGCCGGCGGTGGGGATCGAAGGTGGTTGTGCGGCGGTGGATGACGCGTTCGGCATCACCGCCTATCCCACCTACTGCCTCATCGGCCCGGACAACAAGTTGAAGAACGCCGATATCTGGCCCATTTCCAACATGCAGTCGTACGTGAACGCCTTTCCCGCGGCAAGCAACATCCAGACCGCCCAGTGCGCTGCCGTGGGCGTTCATGAGCAGCAGGTGGCCTCGCTCAAAGGTCTCTTTCCGGTCCCAGCGAACACCACCATCACCTTGGATGTTTCCTTGACCAGCTCGGGCGATCTCGGCCTCGAGATAGTTGATGCGGTGGGACGGGTGACCTTGGCGGAGAGCCTTGGAAGCCGGTCCGTTGGTGCTTTCAACCACACCCTCGACGTCTCCGACCTCGTGAACGGCAACTACATGGTCCGCCTCTCATTGAACGGCACTCCGGCCGGCACGCACAAGTTGATGATCGCTCGCTGAGCAATGACCGAAAAGGAGAAGGGCTGTCCGAACGGGCAGCCCTTCTCCTTTGGATGGGATCGATCAGAAGTTCACCGGAGGATGGTCATCCTTCCACGACAACAGCTCATCGATCGTGCGCACGGAGACCGAGTGGTAATTGGGTCGGGCGTTCTTGTAGATCGTCTGTGCCATGATCCGACCTTTCTCCGTCCTGATCATCTCGGCATAGAGCGGGACCAGGAACTTCCTTCGACCGACGGTAGCGAGGAAATCATCCAACCGACCGAAGGCCGGATCATGATCGTTGCGGATGCACACCTCGAACCAGGCGGCCAGCACCTCGGCATTCCCACTGTTCGTGAACCCGAAGGCCTTGTCCAATTCCTTCAACCTGTCCTCGGCCAGTTCCTTCGGCAGATGTCTCAGGAAATGCATCCACTCGAAGGTGCTCCACTCCTTGGTGGCCAGCTCCTGCGGCCTGGCGCCATTCTCCCACCGCTTGATCTCGGCCTCCACCTTGACGAAACGGTCGCTCACGGGCGTGGGTGCGTTCGTGGGAAGGCCCTCCCCATCGATCCATTCAGCGATGTTCAAGCTCACCTTGTTCGGAGCGAGCAACTCCGAATCCAGGTAGCTGAGGAATCGGTCCGTGGTCATGCTCTGGAAAGCGAACGCGTCGAAATATTGCCGAACGAACGCATCGAACTTGGCACGCCCCACCTTCGATTCGACCAGGCGTAGGAAGGCGGCCCCCTTCTCGTAAGCAACGTCCGTCATCCCATCGTCCGGGTCGCGCCCTGCCAGGGCCAGCCGCAACTTGCTGTCCTCCGGGTGCTTGCTTTTCGCGATCTGGGCCAGGGTCGATTCAAGGTCCTGCCGACCCAACTGCTGCAACATACCCGCGTAATCAGGTCCATAGATTGCCTCCGAGATCCGGCCTTCGAAATACACCGTGAAGCCCTCGTTCAACCAGAAGTCGTTCCAGGTGGCGTTCGTCACCAGGTTACCGCTCCAGCTATGCGCCAGTTCATGTGCCACAAGGGAGGTCAGCGTTCGGTCGCCTGCCAGGATCGTGGGCGTGGCGAAGGTGAGGCAGGGGTTCTCCATGCCTCCGAACGGAAAGCTCGGCGGTAGAACGATCACGTCATATCGCCCCCATCGGTATGGTCCGTACAGGTCCTCAGCCGCGCGGAGCATGTCCCCCATGTCAGCGAACTCCCACGCCGCCTTGTCCACCACGCTCCGTTCCGCATACACGCCGGTCCGTTCATCGACCGGCTTGAACACGATATCCCCCACCGCCAACGCGATCAAGTACGCGGGAATGGGGCGCTCCTGCTTGAAGTGGTAGACCCCGTCGCTCGAACGCTCCTGCGGATTGATCGCGCTCATCACCGCCATCAATTCCTTCGGCACCCGCACGGTGGCATCGTAGGTGAACCGGATGCCCGGACTATCCTGGACGGGGATCCAGGTCCGTGTAAGGATGGCCTGACCTTGCGTGAATAAGAACGGATGTTCCTTGTCCGCCGTTTGTTGCGGGGAAAGCCACTGAAGTGCCTTGGCATTCCGTCCTGTTCTGTACGTGATCGCGATGGACGCGGTGGTCGGCTTCAGAGCCACCTCCAGCGGGCGACCGAGGATGGTGCTATCCCCCAACTCGAATTGCAGCGGAGCGCCAGCCTGGTCCGTGACGGATTCCACTCGGATGTCGTCCGTATCAAGGATGATCCGACCATGTTCCGCACCCGCGATCCGGTAGGTGGCTGTACCCATGATGGTCCGCTCGGCTGGATCCACCGCGATATCAAGATGCAGGTGGGTGATGACGGCCTCCTCCGGCCGGGCATGACTGTGATGATCCATGGTGTATCGGTTGTCACCTCTTCCCCCGCCGTTCTTGTCCGCCCCGGCACCCTCCTTATCCATGCAGGATGAAACAAGGGTGATGGCCACGAGGACCTGCACTGCACGGGAAGAGGACATGAGCGTATTCATGGGGAGGCGGCAAATGTAGAGGGTGAGGCAGGGGCGGGGCCGAACCGTTCAGCCCAGATCGAGACCATCCGACCAAAAGGCAAGGCCACCTCCAGTGGGAGGTGGCCTTCGTTCAGTCGGGGTGACTGGATTCGAACCAGCGACCATCCCGCCCTCGCGGGATGCGCTACCGGGGCGAACGTATGAGACCTTCGAGACGCACCCGACTCTTCCACCTTTTGACCTCGCGCTCACGCGCATACGCTGAGTACTTATCTACGTGCACCTCCGTCAGCACGACCTTCCAGTCCCTTACACGCGAGGTCCAATGCCCATTCATGGAAAGGTGCTTCCGGAGCCGCTCTTCGATGGCTTCAGTCGTATGACCGACATAGTACCGGTCCAGTTGCAGCGAGTATAGGACATAGAACAGTGCCATTGCAATGGAACAGGGCAGTTCCATGAGGAACTGCCCTGTCATCAGTCGGGGTGACTGGATTCGAACCAGCGACCACTTGCACCCCATGCAAGTGCGCTACCGGGCTGCGCTACACCCCGAAGGACTTGTCCCGCATTTCGCAGCGACCATCCCGCCCACAGGCGGGATGCGCTACCGGGCTGCGCTACACCCCGAGATACTTGTCCCGCATGGGAAATGGCTTTCGCCACCACCGCAGGCTGCGTTCGACCCAACGGGGGCGCAAATGTAGCGATCCGGACAGAATGCGCCTCAGGACCGGTCAGATCCCGGCGAAGGTGCAGAGCAGGGCGAAGAGGAGGATGCCGGCATAGATCACGGCGGTCAGCAGACCGGGACTGTACTTGCGAAGGATGGCTTGCATGGCTTGGTAAGAGTTGCCACAAAGCTCGATCACGAATGCTATGACATCTTCACCGCAATGCGACCAAACCCGCGCTGGGCGCCAACAATGCAATGTGAATTGCAGGCCGTTCGACGAGTGGTTGAATAGCTGGACGACCGGTTGAGGCCGCGCTTCAGGGGCGGGTACTTTTGCGCCGCCATCGACGTTACGAAGCATCCATGCGCCAGCTGATCTCGATCCTCTCCCTGCTCATCGGCCTTGTCGCATCAGGACAAGGCAACCTCACCATCAGCGGCTATGTGAAGGACGCGGCTACCGGCGAGACCATGATCGGCGCGAACGTCTACGCCCGCGAGACGATGACGGGTGCCACGACCAACACCTATGGCTACTACGCGTTGAACCTGCCGCCGGGCAAGTACACCGTGGTCATGAGCTATGTCGGTTATGAGGACCACGTGGAGGAGGTGGACCTCAAGGCGGACACGAAGCTCAACATCACCGCGAAGATCAAGGTGATCACCGCGAAGGAGTTCGAGGTGGTGGGCGAGAAGAACAAGAACACCGAAGGAACCCAGATGGGCACGGTGGAACTCGATGTCCAGAAGCTGAGCACCCTGCCTGCGCTGCTCGGCGAGGTGGACATCCTGAAGACGATCCAATACCTCCCCGGAGTGCAGAGCAATGGCGAGGGGAACAGCGGCTTCTACGTGCGTGGTGGCGGACCGGACCAGAACCTCATCCTCCTGGACAACGCCACCGTCTACAATGCCAGTCACCTCTTCGGCTTCTTCAGCGTGTTCAACGCCGACGCCGTGAAGAACATCGAGCTGATCAAGGGCGGCATGCCCGCCAACTATGGTGGACGGACCAGCAGCGTGCTCGATATCACCATGAAGGACGGCAACGACAAGGGCTTCCATGGCCAGGGCGGCATCGGCCTCATCAGCAGCCGCCTTACGCTTGAAGGACCGTTGGTCAAGGACAAGGGCTCCTTCATCGTCAGTGGTCGGCGTACCTACATCGATGTGCTGGCCAAGCCCTTCATCAACCCCGAAGGTGCCTTCGCCGGAAGCGGCTACTACTTCTACGACCTCAACGCGAAGGCCAACTACCGGCTGAGCGACAAGGACCGCTTCCTGCTGAGCGGCTATTTCGGACGCGACGTGTTCGACCTCAGCGGCAGCGAACCCGGCAGTCCCGACTTCCGCATCCCCTGGGGCAATGCAACGGTGAGCGGCCGCTGGAACCACGTCTTCGGCCCCAAGCTCTTCCTGAACACGACCGCGATCTACAGCGACTACCAGTTCAGCTTCAAGGGCGGCCAGGATGACTTCACGTTCGGACTAAGCAGCGGCATCAAGGACTACGGCCTGAAGCTCGACTTCAACCAATACCCGACCGTGAGGCACAACCTGAAGTACGGCCTCAACTACACCTACCACGTATACACCCCGAGTACGGTGGACGTGGCCAGTGGCGATACCGAGTTCGCGATCGACACCCCCTCCAAGCTGCGCGCTCATGAAGGAGCCGCGTATCTGCAGGACGAGTACGATGTCACCGACCTGTTGCGGGTGAACGCCGGTGTCCGCCTTTCCTACTTCGCGCATGTCGGCAACTTCAGGGAGTACCTGCTGAACGGGCAAGGCGTGAGCACAGGCATTCGCGAGTATGGTTCCGGGGACGTGATCAAGGCGTACACCGGACTTGAGCCACGGCTCTCGATGCGGTACACCACGGGTCCGTCGAGCAGCGTGAAGGCCAGCTTCAATAGGAACCTGCAATTCGTCCACCTGGCCAGCTTCAGCAGCATCGGCCTGCCTACCGATGTATGGATCCCAAGTGGAAAGAACGTGAAGCCCCAGATCGCCTACCAGTACGCCATCGGCTACTTCCGCGACCTCTGGGACCGCAAGTACGAGGCGAGCCTGGAGGTGTACTACAAGGACATGTTCAACCAGATCGAGTACAAGGAGGGCACCCAGCCGCAGGATGGCGGCAACACCAACTATGATGCGCTGCTCACCTTCGGCAAGGGCTGGAGCTATGGTGCGGAGTTCTTCCTGAAACGGCGGCTGGGCAAGTTCACCGGATGGACGGGGTATACCTGGAGCAAGACGATGCGGCGCTTCGCGGAGGTCAACAACGGCGATCCGTTCCCAAGCCGATGGGACCGCCGTCATGACCTGAGCGTGGTGGCCGGTTATGAGCTCAACGACCGCTGGACCTTCGGCGCCACCTTCGTCTACAGTACGGGCCAGGCGACCACCCTGCCCGTCCAACGCTACTTCATCGATGGTCGTGTGGTGAGTCAGTTCAGCGAGCGCAACGGCTTCCGCATGGCACCCTATCATCGCCTGGACTTCGCCGCCACGTTGAAGAACAAGCCGACGAAGCAGGTGAAGGATAAGCTGACCGGCGAGGTGAACACCGTGCAGCGCAGATACCGCAGCAGCTGGACCTTCGCCGTTTACAACGCGTACAACCGCGCCAACCCCTACTTCTACTACTTCACCACCACAGGCACTTCCGCCGGTGGCGACCTTCGACCCGTGGCCAAACAGGTGTCGCTCTTCAGCATCCTTCCCTCCGTCACCTGGAACTTCCGATTCTGATGGAACGCAAGATCCTCCCCCTGCTCATCCCTGCACTGCTCCTCATCGCTTGTGAGAAGGAGATCACCGTGGATCTGCCCGATGTGCCCCAGCGCCTCGTGGTCGAGGGTGTGATCGAGCCGGGGCTGCCTCCCTACGTCATCCTCACGCGCACCCAGAGCTACTTCGATCCGCTCGATGCAGATGCCATCGCCAGCAGCTTCGTGCGCGGTGCGCTCGTCACAGTGGATAACGGTGACGGTCCCGTCGCCCTGACCCAGCTGTGCAGCAGCGAGCTGCCCGACTCATTGCTCGCCTTGTTCTCCGAACTCACCGGGATTGACCCTGCACTGGTGGGCTATACGGATATCTGCGTTTACACGACCGCCAATACCGCTGTCCGGGGCGAGATCGGCCGCACCTATCAATTGCGCGTGGAAGCCGAGGGGAAGTTGCTCACAAGCACCACCACCATCCCGAACCCGGTGCCTTTGGATTCGGTCTGGTTCAAGCTGGCCCTCGAACGCCCGAACGATGATTCGCTCGGCTATGCCTGGGCACATCTCACCGACCCGGACACCCTGGGCAACCACTATCGCTGGTCCGCACGACGCATCAGCCACCGTTCCGACGGTTCCACGGAAGACCCCACCTACATCTCCCCGCTCGGCAGCACCTATTCGGACAAGTACGTCAACGGCCTGTCGTTCGATGTCAGCTTCATCCGCGGACGGCAGTTCTACAGTGATCAGCCCGAGGACAACAACGAGGAGACCGGCTACTTCAAGGTGGGCGATACCATCGCCGTGAAGTTCGTCAGCATCGGGTTCAACGAACACGAGTTCTACACCAGCTACGATGAGAACGTGGGCTCCCAAGGCGACCTCTTCGGCACACCGGTCAACGCCCGCACCAACATCAACGGCGGCCTAGGGATCTGGGCCGGCTGGGGCGTTTACGCGGATACCATCATTTGCCAGTGATCAAATGGTGGGGCGCATCGCGATCCCACGGATGACCGGGGTTGTGCGAAGGGTCACGGATCGTCCTCCCGCCGGCGATACCTTTGCGCCCCATTGTCATGAGCACCGCACCTGAACACATCAAATGCCTGATCATCGGATCGGGCCCTGCTGGGTATTCCGCCGCCATCTACGCCGCACGCGCCGACCTCAAGCCGGTGATGATCGAGGGCCCGTTGCCGGGAGGGCAGCTCACCCAGACCACGGAGGTGGACAACTATCCGGGTTACCCGAAGGGACGCACCGGCCCGGAGATGATGAACGACCTGCGCGAGCAGGCCCTGCGGTTCAATACCGTTGTGCGGAACGGCTGGGTGACCAAGGTCGACTTCAGTGGTCCAGTACACAAGGTGTGGGTGGATGAGAAGACCGAGATCCATGCCGATGCGGTGATCATCAGCACCGGGGCCAGCGCCAAGTGGCTCGGCCTACCGAACGAGATCCGCCTCCGCGACATCGGTGGTGGTGTGACGGCCTGTGCGGTGTGCGATGGCTTCTTCTACAAGGGTCAGACGGTGGTCCTCGTGGGCGCCGGGGACAGCGCGTGCGAGGAAGCCACCTACCTCGCCAAGCTGTGCCCCAAGGTGTACATGCTCGTTCGCAAGGATCACTTCCGCGCCAGCAAAGCCATGGTGCACCGCGTGGAGAACACGCCGAACATCGAGGTGCTCTTCAACACCGAGGTGAAGGACGTGCTCGGCGACCAGACCGTTGAAGGTGTGCTCACCGTGAACAACAGGACAGGTGAGGAGCGCAAGCTCGACGTCACAGGCCTCTTCGTCGCCATCGGCCACACACCGGCCACGGAGATCTTCAAGGGCCTGATCGACATGGATGATAGCGGCTACCTGAAGCATAAACCGGATAGCACCTACACCAATGTTCCCGGTGTATTCGTGGCCGGCGATGCGGCGGACAAGGTCTACCGCCAGGCGGTGACCAGTGCGGGCAGTGGCTGCATGGCGGCGCTGGATGCCGAGCGCTGGCTGGCGGCGCAGGGAAGGCACTGAGGGGTTCACCCGATCACCCGCCAACCGCTGTACTCCAGGATGAAGCGGACGAGCTCCCGCTTCTTGAACGGGATGTCCCAATCCCCGTCGTAATCAACGAGCGTCGGCACGAGCGCCCCATCGATCAGGGTGTTCTCCACACGGATCCTGATGTCGAAGTCGAGGAAGACGGAGACATGCGCGATCCGATACTGGCGGGCGATGACGCTGTTGGTCACGTGATCGAACCAAGTGTCCATCGTCTTGATCACGGTGCGACCATCGCGGAACTCGGGCTTCGCCGATGCGCTGAAGACCCAGCATTGATGCCCGTTGCGCTCATCCGCCCGGATCTTGAAGTCGTACAATGGGGCCATGTCCTCATCGAACAGCGCGAGCTTGTGGCCGATGAAGGGTACGCTGGCGATCTCGCTTCCCGGATCGAACATGAACTTCTTCAGTTCACTCTTGTAGCGGTCGATCCGGCTGCCGCGCTCCAGTTCCAAGCGGCGTGAAGCCACCGTATTGTCCGCAACGAAACGCCCCTTTGGAAAGAAGACCTCATCATACATCTCCGCCGTGAGGTAGCGGAAGCTGCTGTCCCGGTCGCGCAGTCTCCCGGTCTCGTGCACGGTATCCAATTGCAGCCATACCACATCCGCGTCGCGGTGCAGGTTCCCCGTTCGGTAAAGGCTCGCTGTCTCCTTCTCGTTCTTCGCACGCACCTTCAATACGCTGCGCAATCGATGTGGATGATAACGGGTGTTGAGGAAGGCCTTGTGGAAGGTGGTGTCCTCCATCACCCGCCGGATGAAGTCCTCCACATCGAAGCCTTCGCGCTGTGCGGTGATCACCACCTCATCCAATTCCACCCGCGTGGCGATGCGATCCACCTGGGCGATGGCACAGGCATGCAGGAGGATGACCGGAACGACCGCGATGGCACGGATGGCCCACATGGTCAATGCCGGCGCGTTGGCCCCAGGCTTGAGTACAGCTCGTACTTCCGCTTGATGTAGACCAGGAACTCGTACTGCGTCAATCCCTTGATCACCTCGTCCGGCACGCTGCAGAACTCGATGAAATCATCGAAGGCATCGGGGCTCAGCTTGATGATGTCATATTCCACGTACTTGTGGAGCAGTTCCTGCAGGATCGCTCGCTTCCGGTCCTCGTTCTCCAGTTCGGCAACCAGTCGTTTGCTGCGTTCACGACGGCTGAACTCCTGGTAGAGCGCCGTGATCGGGCTCTGGAAGGCGTTCACCGTGGTCAGCTTGTAGTCCGAAGGCTTGTAGCCGAGCTTCTCAATGTCCGCCTGGATCTGTTTCAAAGTCCGCTCCGGCAGGATCTCCACCTCGGCCAGCTGCACCTTCAGCGGGACCAGGCGGATCCGTACGTCGTAGATGGCCCGCTCCACACTGTCCTTCAGGCAGAGGATCCCCGTATGGTGGCCGATCGAACCGATCATCAGCGTATCCGTCCGCAGGGCCTGCACCGTGAACGAACCGTCAGCGTTCCCGAAGGTGCCCGTGCGCGTCCGCTTGTTCACGATCATCAGGTCGTAGTAAGTATGCTGATCGGAACTGGTGATCACCTTGCCGTGGATGGTGACCGGTTCCTGTGCATGAGCGCCGAGCATGGCGCCGATGCACAGGACGAGAAGGAGGTGGCGCTGCACGGGGTCGAAGTTACCGCGTGGTAATAGCGAAAAGCGTTCCAACCGCTTCACGGCTGGGGCACCAGATCATCCTCCGTGATCGCCTGGAACAGGATATCCGCCATCCGCCGCTGCCCGGCATCATCCGGATGGATCCGGTCCCGCAGTTCATCCTCCCGCGCACCATGGTCCAGGTCCATCACCAAGGGAATGCCCACCTCGCGTGCGAAGCGGATGATCTCCTGCCCCTGCTCGTTGTACGCACCGGCCTTGATCTCGCTCCGTTCCGCGTGCAGGTAGATGAAGAAGGGTATTCCTCGTGCATCCGCGTATCGCTTCAATGCGAGGAAGCCCGGGTTGAAGCCTTCCCCACCCTTGTCGATCCCCAGTTCCTCATCCGTGGTGGCGGGTTGCTTCACGAACCTCGGCAGCACATACCGATCGATCAGTTCCACCACGGCGCTCGCATATTGCTTCGCTGGGAAGTGCTTGCGGACACCCACCACCTGCTTGAAGCTCATGTTGTCATGCGCGTCGTGCGAGCTTGCCACGAGCAGCAGTGCCGCGGACTTCGGAAGGGTCGTGTTCGCCAGGTAAGCCGCGCAGTTGTCCGGCCCCCAGCTTCCGGCGCTGATGTTCAATACCTGCACTTCGCGCCCCCAGACCTGCGAGAGCTGGGCGGAGAGGATGGTCGTGGCCAGCGAATCATTGTCCGCGAGTGATCCTCCGTTGATCACCGAATCCCCGCAGCCCAGAATGACCACGGCATTGCTGTCCGGCTCCTCCGAGCGCATCGAGAGCGAGTTGTACGCGATATGCCGCCCGAAGCGATGCCTGTCCTGCGAAGGCTGGGCGATGTACTCATAGTGTGGATCCGCACGCATCAGCACCGCGTCACCGAATCCGAAGCCGAAGCGAAGGACGATCTCGGTGGTCGCGAACAGGACCAGGCCGATCAACATCCACCTTATCCACTTCCGTCCTGGACGAAGGCCACTCGACATGGTGGCCGAAGGTAGCGGCCGGGTGCCTGTGGAAAGGCGAAGGGCCCTTCCACATTCGCGGAAAGGCCCTTCATTCAAGGTCCTGTGCATCTATAAGCCGGGTTCTGTATCCGCCGGAGCAGACCTCCACCATCTATCTAGCCCCGCCGTCACCAACGGGGTCCATCGACCTACCCTCCGCGCTCCAACTGGTGTTGGAAGGACGGGCTTTCCTCGTCCCGGCGATACGGGACGCACGGTATACATGGTCTTTCAGCGCGTGAGGTTTACCAAGCCGCCCTGTCACCAGAACGCTGGTGCGCTCTTACCGCACCTTTTCATCCTTGCCTCGCCGAAGCCTTCGCGAAGGCAGGCCTTCACTGTGGATCCAACGATCGGCGGTCTCCCTTTCTGCGGCACTTTCTGTGGACGACCCGTTCCCAGATCGCCCCCTTCCCGTTAGGAAGCACGCTGCCCTACGCTGCCCGGACTTTCCTCTCTCCGCCTCGCGGCGGACAGCGGTGGAGCGATGCACAGGATGTCAAAGAACGCGGCCATTCCGGCCGGTCCATTACGATCGATGACGGATGATCTCCACCTCGGTGGCGCCCGATCCATAGCGCGACATGTTCGCGTCGTGGAAACGCACCCCGTCATAATACTGCAACATCCGTCGCACCTCTTCCCGCAGGATACCCTCGCCAACGCCGTGGATAACGATGAGCTTGCGCTTGCCATCACGGATCGCGGCTTCCAGGGCGCGCTCGAAATACGCGAGCTGGTAGCTCAATTTCTCGCCATCGCTCAAGCGACCTTCATCCTCGACCAGCTCGTGCAGGTGCAGATCCACTTCGGCCACGCTGTTGTCCTCCGGACGCTTCGGTGTCTTTCCGGGCCGCAGGTCGCCCTTCTTCTTCCGACGCCTTTCATCCAAGGCATCGTTGGCCGCCACCATGCCGGCTTGATGGTCGCTCACGCGATACGCCTGCTGAAGCCGGCCCTTGTCGTGTAGGACCAACTCCCGCGCAGCACGCTCGAGTACGAATCCGTCATCCGTGCGGATGCGGACCCTGCCCGGTGCGAGCACATCCAGTACCACACCGCCGCCCACCTCGTCCACGAAGGCGACGCGGTCCCCCTTGTTCAAGCGCGGTGCGGACATGGCGCAAAAATAGGTGGCCGCCCATGGCCGCACTATGTTCGTGGCCATGGAGGAACGTGGACCCTGGAAGACCATCAGCGTGGAGGAGCGGTATAGTACACCGTGGATCGCGGTGAGCCATCATGATGTGATCGACCCCAGTGGAAGGCCGGGCATCTACGGGGTCATCCATTTCAAGAACCTGGCCGTGGGCATTGTGCCGCTGGATGCCGAGCTCAACACGTGGATCGTGGGCCAGTACCGTTATCCGCTCGGCGTGTACAGCTGGGAGATCCCCGAAGGTGGCGGCCGGCGCGACCTTCCACCGATCGAGAGCGCTCAGCGCGAGTTGCGCGAAGAGGTCGGTATCGAGGCGGCGCGATGGACCAGGATCCTGCACATGGACCTGAGCAATTCGGCGAGCGACGAAGAGGCCATCCTGTTCGTGGCTCAGGACCTCACCTTCTTCGAACCGGAGCCGGACCACAACGAAGAGCTCGCCATGCGCAAACTTCCCTTCGAGGAACTCTACGGCATGGTCCGGCGCGGGGAGATCCGGGACAGCTTGACCGTGGCCGCAGTGATGAAGGTGAAACTGATGCTGCTGGATGGCAGCCTGAAGCCCTAGAAAACGATGCCGTGGAAGAGAACGCGTCCGTTGGAGCGTACCTCCATGCCGGGAAGTGGCACCTTGATCCCGTTCAGGACGAAAAGCACCGTGCGCACGAAAGAAGAACCCGAAGGGATGCGCGTAAGGTCAACGTCCGGGGCCAGGTAATATTGGCGGAAGCGACCATCGTCGGGGGCTTTGAACGCCGTTACCATCTGCTCCGCCCCGTAGCCTAGAGCCAGGTTCAGCCATGGCGGTATGCCTCTCCCCAGGCGGAAACGCTCCAGGTTGGCGCTCAGCCAGATGGTCTGGCCGTTATAGTCCTTCAGGATCCGCTCCCCCAGGCTTTCGCCCAGCAGATCCGGACGTTGAGCCGCAAAGGGCGAAAGATGTGCCGAGAGCTTCGGGGTGATCCGTTGTTCGCCCCACATGACCTGCTGGCCCATGAAAAGCCCAGCCCCGGACACGTTGGCCGCCATATCGCTCCAGGAGAAGCCCCAGCCTGCCGAGGTCCCGTCCAGCACTTCCACTCCCGTCAGGAAGATGAGCCCCAGGCTTCCACCTACCAGTACCGCTTCCTTCGAACTGGTGCCGCAGCGGCTCCAGGCAGCATGGCCCCAGTTGCCCAGCGTATAGGCACTGAAGAAATGGCCCGCCTTGTCCATCTGTAGCCATTCCTGGGAATCATCGAACGAATGGAACGCAGACCGGTCATATTGCGTATACCACGCCCCGTTGAGCAGTGCCAGTCCAGCAACCATGGAACCACCTGAAAGCAAAGCTGTTGTGAGACGACAGGAGGCCACCTTTTCGGGGGTACGCACGTCTTGGGTCCAGGTGTCCGGGGCCTCCAAGGTGCTTGGGGGTTCCTGTGCCCACCCCTTACCCACGGTCGCCACCAGCAGCCAGAGCACAGAGAACCAAGCACTTCCGCGAACCCTGACCATGCGTAACAAAGGTAGTCTCAACGGCCTTGGTCGTACCTTTGTGGGCTTGTCGGATCGCATGACCGACCCTCCAGTACCCCGGTTGAATCATCTCCATTGAAGCACTTCGTCACCGCTCTACTTTTCCTGATCGGGAGCACGCCGATGATCGGTGCTGCCGATCCGACCAGTGATGCGGTGCCCGAAGGGATGTTGGTGCGCGATGGTGACGCCCGGTTCGTGGCCTGGTCCCCCATGTCCGACCACATGGCGACCATCCTCCCAGGGGATCTGATCCTGCGTGGTCCCATCGCAGCACCCGTTTGGGAGACAAGGCTCACCCTTCGTGGCCTTGGACGCCAGGGTGTGCTCACTGTGCCTTGGACCGGTGGCCGTGGGCAAGCAACAGATACTTCCGTGACCTGGAGCGACGCCTCTTGCCAGGTGCTCTATCATCTGCTTCCCGAAGGCCTTCGGCAGGACTTCCGCATCTCGGAGCCGTTGCCGGGTGCTGGCCCGCTCATGGTCACCTTGGACCTGCACACCGATCTGTGCCCGGTCGTGCACGCCACGGACATCGACTTCCTTGACCAGCAAGGCAGCTTCGTTCATACCTACCGCGGGCTCAAGGCCTGGGACGCATGCGACCGACCATTGTCAGCATGGTTCGATTGGAATGGCACCGACCACACGCTCCGCATCCTGGTGGATGACAAGGATGCGACCTACCCGGTGATGGTCGATCCCGTGAGCACCACGGTGAACCGACTGCTCAGTTCGCCCGGGGTGAACAAATACGGCCGTTGCGTGGCCTCCGCCGGTGATCTGAACGGCGACGGCTATTCGGATGTGGTGGTGGGGGCGCCTGCGGACAACAGCACGGGGACCACGATACCCGGGGCGGCCTATGTCTACTACGGTAGCGCCAGTGGCATTGGCGCTGCTCCTGACGTGACGCTCACCTCTGGCGTGGCAGGGCTGGCTGATAACTTCGGATTGGGTGTTGATGGCGCTGGCGATGTGAACGGAGATGGATACGAGGATCTGATCGTTGGGGCCTCCTCCTGGAACAACAACGCAGCTACCGCCAACGAAGGTGCGGTCTTTGTCTATCATGGTTCGGCGACCGGGATATCGACCATACCCTCGGCCGTTCTTGAGACCAATACCTCGGCGAGCTACATGGGCTCCAGTGTGGCGGGACTCGGGGACATCAACGGAGACGGCTTCAGCGACATCGCGGCTGGAGGCTGGCTCGCAGCCTACCCAATCACTAGTACTGGTGAAGGTGCAGTCTGGGTCTTCCTCGGCTCGGCGACCGGGCTCAACCCTGTCTTCCGCCATCGGCTGGAACAGAATTTCGGTTCTGCGCAATTCGGCTACGCGATCGCAGGTGCCGGGGATGTGAACGGGGATGGATACAACGATCTGGTGGTCGGAGCACATAAGATCAGAATTCCAACTGCTGGCCCTATCACTGGTGGCATATACGTTTACCGCGGTTCTGCTAACGTCTTCGGCGGAGGCCTCAACCCCGCGGCCTCGCAGGTCTTTACCACCACGGCCTACTCCACTCGCAATAGCTGGTCGGTCGCCTCGGCGGGTGATGTCAACGGCGATGGTTACAGCGATGTGATCGTCAGTGACTGGCAGGACAACATCGGTGGTCAGGCGTTCGAAGGAGTTGCCTTCGTTTTCCACGGCTCGAGCACGGGCTTGAACACGGTGCCCGCCACCATCCTGGAAGGTGGGTCCGCCAACCTGTACTTCGGCATGAGCGCGGCCGCAGCTGGTGACGTGAACGGCGATGGATACAGCGATGTCCTCATCGGATGCACCCAATTCACCAACGGCCAGAGCAATGAAGGGGCCGCATTCCTCCACCTTGGATCACCCACAGGGATCAATTCCTCCGCGTTCATACGGTATGAGCCCAATGTGGCCAATGCAGGTATGGGCGAATGGGTCAATACGGCCGGCGATGTGAACGGCGACGGTTACAGCGATATGATCATTGGTGCTCCTGGAACCGGTGGTGGTCGAGCGTACATCTACCATGGAGGCACCTACAACGTGAGCACCACCCCAACGCTCACCCGAGCTGCCGGGGTGGCCAATGCGCAATTGGGCCGCTCCGTGGCCAATGCCGGAGATGTGAACGGTGATGGGTATTCGGACCTGGTGGTCGGGGCCCCGAACGCTTCCAATGGTCAGGCTGGTGAAGGCCTGGCATATATCCACTACGGCAGTATCAACGGTCCCTCCGTGGCCCCCTCCCTGACCCTGGAAACCAATATCGCCGGCGCGGCCTTCGGTACGAGCGTGGCCAGTGCCGGTGATGTGAACGGCGATGGGTATGCCGATGTGGTGATCGGTGCTCCATTGAGCAACGGCGTGGGGAACGCATACATCTTTCATGGCAGCGCCGGCGGCCTTAGCACCACACCTGCATTGACCCTTACCGGTACCTCAGGCTCCGAATTCGGCGCCGCCGTGTTCAAGGCGGGTGATCACAACGCTGATGGATACTCCGATGTCATGGTCGGAGCCCCCGGCAACGACCAGGTGTTCATCTATCCAGGTTCCGCTGCCGGCCTTGATCCCACACCGGTCGTTTTCAGCTCTCCCATACCGGGCAGCCGTTTTGGTGCTGCGGTCTGCACCGCTGGTGACGTGAATGGTGATGGCTTCTCCGATATGATCGTGGGAGCACCCGAAACGTCCAATGGCCAGGCCAATGAAGGACGAGTGTACGTATACAAAGGGGCGTTGCTCACCCTGCCAACGGCACCCATGTTCTTTGATGAGAGCAATTTCACCGGGCGCCGGATGGGAACCTCGGTAGCTGGCATTGGAGACGTGAACGGCGACGGCTTCTTCGACGTGGCGTGCGGGGCTCCCTTCGCAAGTGGCCCTGAGGTCAACGAAGGATTCCTCCATGTTTACTACGGCGGGTCTATACCGACCGGATTCGTGGGAAGTACCATCCTTCAGGGCAATGTGGTAGGCGCCCTATTGGGCTCCAGCGTGGCGGAAGCAGGGGACGTCAATGGTGATGGGTATGCCGATATGACCACCGGTGCACCTGGTTATTCGAACGGCCAGGCCGGTGAAGGGCTCGCCTATGTGTATTTGGGAAGCCCCGCTGGCATCAGCGCTGCGAATAACCAGGCCTTGGAAATGAACATCAGCGGCGAAGGGTTCGGCTCCTCCGTCGCCGGTGGTGGCGATCACGATGGTGATGGCTATAGCGATGTGATCGTCGGCTCGCCGAACGCCTCTCCCACCCTGGCGAACGAAGGCATGTTCCGGACCTTCCGCGGCAACAATGGGCTCGCCTACAACCGGCTCACACGCCAGTACATGGTGGACCTCACCTTCCCGTTGGCCACCAACAGCATGGACCCCGATGACCATTACTATTTCGGCATTGGGCATCGTGCACGCAGCCACATCCAGCGCACACCGGGCCGGCTCCAGTGGGAAGTCGTGCACGAAGGACAGCCCTACAGCGGTAGCCCCATCACCAACAGCGTTTCGGCCACAGGGATCAGCGCCACCTACACCGACCTCGGTCTCACCGGGGTTCAGATCAAGGAGGTCGTTCCGAAGATCCCGGGCTACTACCGGAACAAGTGGCGCGTGCGCGTGGAATACCCCATCCACAAGTCCATTGATGGTCAACGTTTCAGCCGCTGGTTCTATGGCTATGCTTCCGCTGTCGGCGATATCGGTGTACTGCCGATCGATCTGCTGAACATCGAAGGGACTCCCATGTCCGAAGGCAACCTGATCCAATGGTCCACCGCCTCGGAACAGAACAGCAGTCACTTCCTGGTGGAACGTGGGATCAACGGCAGCGATTTCACGCCCGTGGGAAGCGTGGAGGCTGGCGGGAACAGTGCCATCGTTCAGGACTATGCGTTCCTGGACCGGGATGCGCCAGCCGGAGTGGCCTACTACCGTTTGCGCATGGTGGATCGCGACCTGGCCGAGGAGTTCTCACCTGTGGTCGCGGTGCAGCGCAACGATCAGCAGGCTTTGATCTACCCCGTTCCGGTTGATGATGCGTTGTTCTGGAGCCCGTTGGAACGTCCGGTCATCCGTGCCGTGGTGCTCGATGCCCTGGGACGGGTGGCCATGGAGGCCGCTACGATGGGGGATCGGATCAACGGGCAGCCCTTGCAGCAGCTCGCCACCGGCACTTACACCATCCTGCTTTGCGATGAGCAGGGCGCGGTGATGGCCCGCTCCCGCTTCATCAAACGCTAAGCCCCGATGGTCGCCCGCGTGGCGGCCAGGATCCTGCGGGCGTTCTCCAGCGTGTCGGACTCCGCATAACAACGCAGAACCGGCTCCGTGCCGCTCGCGCGGATCATCATCCACTGGTCCTTGTCCATGTGGAACTTGAAGCCGTCGATCGTCTCCACACTGTTCACCGTGTAGTCGCCGAAGCCCTTGTACGCACCGTTCGTGCAGTTCTTCAACACCTCCTGCTTCAGCGCCTCACTGATGTGCAGATCGTTGCGCTCGTACTTGAACGGCCCGACGATGGCGTACACCTCCTCGATCAGGTCATCGAGGCTCTTGCCGCTCTTCGCCATGAACTCCCAGATGGTGAGGCCCATCCAGATGCCGTCGCGCTCGGGGATGTGGCCCTTGATGGCGATGCCACCGCTCTCCTCCCCGCCCAGCAGCACATCCTCGTTGATCATGATACCACAGATCCACTTGAAGCCGATCTTGGTGACCTGGTAGTCGAGGCCGTAGTGGGCGCAGAGCTTCTTCACCTTCGGCGTGGTGCTCACGGCCACCACCACCTTGCCGGTGAACTTCTTGTACTTCACCAGGTAGTGGATGAGCAGCAGGATGATGTGGTGTGAATCGATGAACTCACCCTTGCCATTGTACAGGCCGATGCGGTCCGCATCACCGTCGGTGGCCAGGCCGCAGTCGATCCCACCCTTCTTGATCAGCTGGCTGAACTCCTGCAGGTTCTTGTCGATCGGCTCCGGCGCCTGCCCCATGAACGAGGGGTTGTAGTCGCAATGTAGCATCGTGGCCTTCGGCAGGATCCGCTTGATCACGTTCTGGCCCGCACCGTACATGGCGTCATAACCCCAACGAAGTCCGCTCTCACGGATCGCCTTCATGTCGAAGTTGGCCTCCACATGGTCCACGTACATCGTTTCCAGATCGATGTCCTTGATCAGGCCGTCGGCCTTCGCCTTCTTCAGGTCGATGCTGGCCAGGTCCAGTCCGTGCTGATCGGGAATGATGTCCTCCACCTCCTGCACGTGCTCGGGGATCAGTGGACCGCCGTAGATGCCTTTCAGCTTGTAACCGTTGTAGCTCGGCGGGTTATGGCTGGCGGTGAGGATCACGCCCATCGCGCTCCGCGTGTTGAAGGCACCGAGGCTCACCATCGGCGTGCTCACGAAGCCCTTCGCAAGGTGCACGGTGATGCCGTTGCTCACGAACACCTTCGTAGCCGTCTCCGCGAACAGCTCCCCGGCGAAACGGCAATCATGACCCACCACGATGCTCGGCGAGTCCGGGAAGTTCTTCTTCACCCATCGTGCCACGGCCACGCTAACGCGCGCCACGTTATCCACCGTGAAATCATCCGCGATGATCGCGCGCCATCCATCGGTCCCGAACTTGATCTTGGTCATTACTGGAAAATGAGGTGGCGAATTTAGGACCTGCTCGCACAGGGGTCCATTGCCAGCGGTCGTGATGTCAACAACTACCGGTAGATCCCCCGCGCGTTCAACGCCCGCTGATACTTCCGGGCGTTCACGAGGTGCTGGTCGTAACTGCGGCTGAAGTCGGAATAGCCGCTCAGATCCGCCCGGGCGCAGAAGTACAGGAAGTCATGCTTCTCAGCATTCAACACCGCATCGATCATGCTGGTCTCGGGCATATTGATCGGCCCGGGGGGCAAGCCATTGTTCAGATAGGTGTTGTAGGGGGAGGCCACCTCCTTGTCGGCATTCAGCACCCGGCTGATGCTGTCCAGGCCCAGCGCGAACTTCAAGGTGGGATCCGCTTGAAGGGGCATCCCGATCCTCAGCCGATTAAGGTAGACCCCGGCGATCCGCGGGGCATCCGAACGCTTCACCGTTTCCGCCTGGACGATGGAGGCCAACGTCGCCACCTCGACCGGTGACAACTTGATCGCCTCCGCCTTGGCCTTGCGCTCCGCCGTCCAGAAGGCATCGTGCTCCTTCCCCATCCGGCCGATGAACTGCTCAGGTGTGGTGGTCCACCAGAGCTCGTAGGTGTTCGGCACGAAGGCGGCGATGAACGTCTCCGGTGAATGACCGGCCTCGTGCTGCGTCGCGCCGTCCGTCAACGCCTGAAGGAAGGCGGCGGAATCCGGCTCCAGCACCCGGCCAAGCTTGCCCGCCAGTTCCGGAAGGCGGCGGATGCCGTTGAAGGTGACGCGCACCGGTTCCTGCTCGCCGGACCGCAACATGTTCACGAGCGCGTTCATGCTCATACCGTTCGGGATGCGGTAGCGGCCGGGCTTCACCTTGGTCGTGTACTTCTTGCGCTCACAGAGCCAACGGAAAGCGGCTTCATCCTGTATCGCACCGATGGACTTCAAGCTGTCCATGACCTGCTCCAGATCGGCTCCGCGCGGGATCAGCAACACCTCGCTGTCCGAGGCGAAGTGCGCGGTCGGACCGGTCAGCTTGGACCAGGCCCAGTAGGCGCCGGCACCGACCAGTAGGAGCACGATCAGGGAGACCCCACCCGCTATGTGTCCGCGCCTCGCCATCCGTCAGATCGTGATGGTGCCGGTGAAGACCTCCGCCACCGGACCGATCAAGCACAAATGGCTCGCACCATCTCCGTTCAGTAGCGCCTCCACGGAAAGTGTGCCGCCCGGTGTCCGCACCGCTACCGGTGCCTGGGCCTGTCCGCGCGCCAAGGCGCTCAAGGCAGCGGCCACAACGCCCGTGCCGCAGCTCATGGTCTCCGCCTCCACCCCACGTTCGTAGGTACGCATCTCCACCACACCGTTCCGGGCACGAAGGAAGTTGACGTTCGTACCACCAGGCGCATGGGCCGGGGCATTCCGCCGGCGCGGACCATCTGTCATGATGGCCACCGACCCAGGATCATCCACCCAGACCAGCTCATGCGGCGATCCGTTCTGCACGAAATCCACCTCCGATCCATCCGTGCAACGGATGATCTCGGTGACATCCCGCAGGGTGATCGCCACGAGTTCCTTCCGCCATTCGCTGTGATGCACGCCATCGATCGCCGTGAACGTGGCGGAGGCAGCAGCATCGTTCAGACCACTCCAGAACGCGAAGGCACATCGGCTGCCGTTCCCACAGAAACTGTGGCTCGCATCAGGGTTGAAGAACTCCATATGGAACCGCGTTCCATCCTGTCTTGGCGCTTGTATCAGGATCAATCCGTCGCTCCCGACGCCGAAATGCCGATCGCATAGACGGCGCACGATCTCGTCGGACACCGGGAAGGAGCCATTCCGATCATCGATCAGGATGAAGTCGTTCCCCGTGCCATGCCACTTGGCGAAATGCAATTCCATGGTTCGACAAATATCGGTGGTCACCGACGCTCCTTGCCTTCCATTGCATCTCATGCGACAGGAACCGGCTCATGCCGCTCGATCCCACAGGGCATGTTCACCAGCTGTTCCGGCGAGGCATCCCACGATCAACATTTCTTAACGCGACAACGCGACACGACAGCCCTGACAAAGCGTTCAACCATGGACGGCGGTACGAACTTTGACAGCGGTAACCGAATCCAATCGACACCATGAAACGAGCTATCGGATACTTCGCCATGGGTCTCGCAGGTGCATTGCTCGCACTGGCGGGACATCAAGCCCTTACCAAGGACAAGGTAGAACTGGGCCGGACGGACAGCGCTCCGCCCCCCGTGCGTTTCGTTAACCTACCGACCCCGAATGGTGGCTCCACCTCGGCCCTGGACTTCACTTATGCCGCGGAGAACACCGTGAACGCCGTGGTGCACGTGACCACGGAGACCGCTGTGAACGTGCGCGACCCCTTCGCCGACTTCTTCTGGGGCTACCGGGCGCCGCAGCAACAGCAACTGCGCCAGGGCGCCGGAAGTGGCGTCATCATCAGCAGCGATGGCTACATCGTGACGAACAACCACGTGATCGATGGGGCCGACAAGATCCAGGTGCACTTGAACGACCGGCGCATGCTGGAGGGGAAGGTGGTGGGCCGCGACCCGGGCACCGATCTGGCCCTGCTGAAGGTGGACGCCAAGGACCTGGCCACCGTGCCCTATGGCAATAGCGATGAGGTGCGCGTTGGGGAATGGGTGCTCGCCGTGGGCAACCCGATGAATCTGACCAGCACGGTCACCGCGGGGATCGTCAGTGCCAAGGCCAGGAACATCAACCTGCTCCAGTACGACGCAGCGCGTGACATCATCCCCCTCGAGTCCTTCATCCAGACCGATGCGGCCGTGAACCCCGGTAACAGTGGTGGTGCCCTCGTGGATGCGAACGGACAACTCGTGGGGATCAACAGCGCGATCGCCAGCACCACCGGAGCCTATTCCGGTTACAGCTTCGCGATACCGTCCAACATCGTCCGGAAAGTGGCGAACGACCTGCTCGAGTTCGGAAGCGTGCAGCGGGCGTACATCGGTGTAAGCATCCGGGACATGGACCAGAAGCTGGCCGACGAGGTTGGGCTCGACCGCATCAAGGGGGTCTATGTGAACGGGATCACCGACGGAGGTGCCGCCCAAAAGGCGGGCATGCAGGCTGGGGACGTGATCGTGAAGGTGGGCAGCATAGAGGTGAACAACGTGCCTCAGCTGCAGGAGCAGGTCGGTAAGTTCCGGCCGGGCAACAACGTGCCCGTCACGGTGCTGCGTAAAGGCCAGGAACAGGTGTTCGACATGACCTTACGTGGCAAGGAGGGCACCACGGTGGCATCCGTGAACACCCGGAGCGTGGGATCCACCACCCTGGGCGCCGAATTCTCCTCGGTCTCCGCTGCAGAACTGAAGTCCCTCGGGCTGGGGAACGGGGTCAAGGTGAAGGCCATCAACGGAGGCAAGTTCCGGAGCAGTGGGATCAAGGAGGGTTTCATCATAACACGGATCGACCAGCAGGACGTCAAGGACCCGTCCCAGCTGACGGATCTGCTCGAGAACAAGCGTGGCGGCGTGCTGGTGGAGGGTGTATACCCGAACGGAACCCGCGCCTACTATGGCCTGGGCCTCTGACCCTTGCCTTTGTCCATCTCCGATCGACCCCTCACCCGCTGACCGGCTTGTCCTGAACGGGTGGGGGTCGTACCGCAGCCCGACCGGGTAAGTGACCTTGCCTTGAAGGGACCGTCAACTACTCGGACTCACCTAATAAGACTCTTCGCGCATGGCATCCAGGATGCGTCAGCTCAAGATCACCAAGTCGATCACCAACCGGGAAAGCCAGTCGCTGGACAAGTACCTGCAGGAGATCGGCAAAGAAGGCCTGATCACCGCCGATATGGAGGTGGAACTGGCCCGACGCATCAAGGAAGGTGACGGACTGGCGCTGGAGAAACTGGTGAAGGCCAACCTGCGCTTCGTGGTCTCCGTGGCCAAGCAGTATCAGAACCAGGGCCTGAGCCTCCCCGACCTGATCAACGAGGGTAACCTCGGCCTGATCAAGGCGGCGCAGCGCTTCGACGAGACCCGCGGCTTCAAGTTCATCTCCTACGCCGTGTGGTGGATCCGCCAGAGCATCCTCCAGGCGTTGGCCGAACAGAGCCGTATCGTACGCCTCCCGTTGAACCAGGTGGGCAGCCTCAACAAGATCAACAAGGCCTTCGCCAAGCTGGAGCAGGAGTACGAGCGTCCGCCCAGCGCTGATGAACTCGCCACCTTCCTCGACCTGCCCGCTGAGAAAGTGAGCGACACCATGAAGGTGAGCGGCCGCCATATCAGCATGGACGCCCCCTTCGTGGAAGGTGAGAGCAACAGCCTGCTGGACGTGCTTCCCAACAACGACAGCGCCCCGGCGGACCGCCTGCTGCTGAACGAATCCTTGGCCAAGGAGATCGAACGTGCGTTGAGCACGCTCACCGAGCGCGAACGCGATGTGGTGAAGCTCTTCTTCGGCATCGGCATCAACCACGGGCTCACCCTCGAGGAGATCGGCGCCAAATTCGATCTGACCCGTGAGCGCGTGCGCCAGATCAAGGAGAAGGCCATCCGACGACTGCGACATACGAGCCGAAGCAAATTGCTGAAAGCCTACTTGGGCTGATCGAACAGGGGGCTTCACGGCCCCCTTTTGTTTTTCCTGAACCCTCAATCCCCCACTCAAACCCGCTAATGGAGACCGTCGCTGCAACCGGATACGAAGCCGGACTGAAGGAACATGTGGATCGTGAACGTGCCGCCGTGGACCTGATCAACTCGGTGGGCCAGTTGATGTACGGCAAAGGCGTTGAACTCGTGTTCTTCCGCAACCACCTGCTGGACATCAGCATCTCCGAAGTGATCAAGCTGTTCAAGTATGCCGAACAGGTGGTGAAGAAGCCCATCGACGTGCATACCACCGCTGATGTGGCCCGCGCCCTGCTCGAACTCGACCTCGCTCCCAGCAAGATCGACATCGGCAAGCTCACACACGAGTACATGACCTCCGGGAAGAAGTCGATCACGGATTTCCTCACGGACCATCTGAGCGGCTTCATCGGACAGGACAAGCACACCTTCAAGCCCCAGGACGTGGTGTTGTACGGCTTCGGGCGCATCGGTCGTATCGCTGCGCGCGAACTGGTGAAGCAGGCCGGCAAGGGCCAGCAGCTGCGCCTGCGCGCTATCGTGACACGCACATTGACGGACGCCGAGATCGTGAAGCGGGCCGCCCTGCTCCGGAACGACAGCGTGCATGGGTCCTTCAAAGGCACGGTCATCGAGGATGTGCCCAACAAGCAGATAATCATCAACGGCCAGCAGGTCCAGCTGATCGCTGCCTCCAACCCGGAGGACATCGATTACACGCAATACGGGATCAACAACGCCCTCGTGATCGACAACACCGGCGCCTTCACCAAGCGCGCCGACCTGGAGCGCCACCTGAAGAGCAAAGGCGTGGCCAAGGTGCTGCTCACGGCTCCCGGCAAGGAGGTTCCGAACATCGTTTATGGGATCAACCACAAGGAGGTCGACATCGAGCATGAGAAGGTGTTCAGCGCCGCCAGTTGCACCACCAATGCGATCTGTCCGGTCTTGAAAGTGGTGGAGGACAACCTGGGTATTGAGAAGGGCCACATCGAAACGGTGCATGCCTATACGAACGACCAGAACCTCCTGGACAACTACCACAAGGGACCGCGGCGAGGCCGGAGCGCGGCGATCAACATGGTGATCACCTCCACGGGAGCAGGTACCGCTGTGTCAAAGGCCATCCCCAGCCTGAAGGACAAGTTGACCGCCAACGCAGTGCGCGTGCCCACCCCGAACGGTTCGCTGGCCATCATGAACCTGACGCTCAAGAAACCGGTGGAGGGAGGCCTCGAGGGCATGAACGACATGATCCGGAACGCAGCCCTGGTCGGTGATCTCGTCAACCAGATCCACTATCAGGTGGATCCTGAACTGGTGAGCAGTGACATCATTGGTGACACCTGCTGCAGTGTGTTCGACAGCAATGCCACGATCGTTGCGCCGGACGGTAGGAGCGTGGTGCTGTATGCCTGGTATGACAATGAATTCGGGTACACCAAACAGGTGATCCGACTGGCCAAACATGTGACCAAGGTGCGCCGCCTGGTCTACTACTGAGCCCAACCGGACCGGATGGAAGGCCCTCCCATGCGGAGGGCTTTCCTTTTACCCCCAGAGGCAAAAGAGCCGGGGCCATGGTTTTGCTCCATGGCCCCGGGATCCGGGAGAGGCGAGTGCTCCACGCTTCACCGGGCAACCTACATCTCTCTGGTAGTCAGAACATATAATAGGAAGAGGAGCGTTGCACCGGCGATGACCAAGGCGACCCTGGCCAGGCGCTCATCCCTGGTATCCTGCAACCTGCGACCGCTCATGCCCTCCGAGTGATATGGCGAAAGTGCCATGATGCAAGGCGACCTGCAATACGGTGACCCCGCTTATTGAACGGATACAGAGCCGTTCTTTAGCCTCCGTCTTTTAACCCTGGCTGAGGCAAAGGCTATTATCCACGCCGTACGTTAAAGTGTAGGACCATCGGCCAGGACCGGTGGAACTGCAGCTTGAGGCCGTGGATGGGCGGAGGCGCTGGTGCCATGCCGCCCAATTCCCGACCGTAATAAAATGAACGGGGCCGCCTCTTTCGAGACGGCCCCGTTCCAGGCTTACCGCAGCTGTTCGTCAGCGCTGTATGACGATCCGCTCCGTCCGTACCAAGTCATTCGCCGTGATACGCAGGAGATACACTCCGCTGCCCATTCCGGCCAGGTCCACACCCGTCGTGAACGATCCAGCCTCGGCTTGTGCGGTGGTGGTCAGCACGCGCTTGCCGGTGAGGTCATACAGTTCAAGACCGACCTTGTCCACGGCCACATCGAGGTTGCGCACGGAGAGCGAGAGGCGATCACCGCTGTTCGGGTTCGGCCATGCGGTCACCTCAACAGGGGTAGCCACCTCCGATCCCGACACCATGCCAGGCTGAGCGATCATCCCCGAAGTACCTGCCCCTGTGATGGTCACCAGGCAGCTGGTCCCCCATGGGCACCAGGTGACCCCTTGGTCAACGCTCACGCGAACGCGAACATCGTAGGTGACCCCAGGCACCAGCGGCATATCGGACCAGTTCAGGATGCATACGTTGTTGTTACGAGTGACCACTTTCAGGAAGTTCCCTTCCCCAGGTACGGTGAACTCGAACTGGTAGCGGTTCGCACCAGGGCGAGACCATGCATAGATCTTGGACGAGTTCGTTCCGAACGGCTTGAGCACCCCGCAGGAGAACTCCGGCATGGTCGGCGTATTCACAAGGGTCGTGGGCGGGCACTGAGCAAGTGCGGCATCCACCTTGAACCGGCATGCCGGACCGAAGGGGAAGTTGACACCGGCCACCCGTCCGCGGATGCGGATGTTCATCAGCACCCCTTGTGGGATCAAGGGCGTGGTCGGTGTGTTGTACCAGTTGTTGATCTTCATGTGACAGGCCCTCGTGGCAGAGGCTGGCGAGAAACCATCACTCACATTGTGGCTCCGGAACTTCCGGTAGCTGTATGAGCCATTCGGGTCGAAGATCCAGAACTCATAGCCACTATTGCTCGGCTGCACGGCGTTGGAACCACCTGGCACCCAGGTAGCGCTGACGGCTTCGTTGGCCGTCGCCACCACATATTGGTTGGCCACCCAGAACTCACGATCGCAATGGGCGTAGATCACACGGTCCTCACCCACCGGCAGACAGAAGCCCTGTCCACCAGCGATCGCGCTCACCGAGCCGAACTGTCCGTTGGCCACGTTGTCAATGATGCGCACATCGTCCGCACCTCCGAGCTTCAAAGCGTACCCACCGGTGGTCATGCCATCACCGGCGCTGTCGTACACACGCAGCGCGTAGCAACCGTCCACCAGGCAGCACTGCTCCCCGATCATCTGGTTGTTGATACCGAGATAAGGTCCACCCTGGCAAAGCGCCGATCCGCCTCCTTCCGGAATGATCTCCCAGGAGGTCTCCCCGCCGTTCGCATCCGTAGCGATGACGAGGTTGACGTATTGTTCGCATCCTACAGGTATACCCACACACGTGCAGTTCTGTGACCATGTATCACCGGTGGTGCTGGCATTCCCATCATCACAAGGTGTTCCTGGCACCGTCAGGGTGAGGACCAAGACCTCCGTCACACATCCGTTCAGGTGGGTGTAGGTACCACTTTCCGTGTAGACCTCCCCGTTGATCGGCCAGGTGTAACTGGAACCGCAGAAGCTGAAGTCGGTCGTATTGGAGGAACTCGGCGTGATCGTCAATTCCAGGATCTCCGTGCTGCAACCCGTGGTCACCGAGTAGGTGCCGCTGGCATTGTAGGTCTGGCCGTTCACGCTCCAAGTGTAGCTGTCGCACGCGCTCACCGTGGTGGTGTTCGTGCCGCTCTGAAGGATCGTCAGCTCCAGGATCTCCGTAGCGCAACCGGTGGTCACCGAGTAGGTGCCGCTGGCATTGTAGGTCTGTCCGTTCACGCTCCAGGTGTAGCTGTCGCACTCGCTCACCGTAGTGGTGTTGCTGGTGCTCGGCGTGATCGTCAACTCCAAGATCTCCGTGCTGCAACCCGTGGTCACCGAGTAGGTGCCGCTCGCGTTGTAGGTCTGTCCGTTCACGCTCCAGGTGTAGCTGTCGCACTCACTCACCGTGGTGGTGTTCGTGCCGCTCTGAAGGATCGTCAGCTCCAGGATCTCCGTAGCGCAACCGGTGGTCACCGAGTAGGTGCCGCTGGCATTGTAGGTCTGTCCGTTCACGCTCCAGGTGTAGCTGTCGCACTCGCTCACCGTGGTGGTGTTGCTGGTGCTCGGCGTGATCGTCAACTCCAGGATCTCCGTAGCGCAACCGGTGGTCACCGAGTAGGTGCCGCTGGCATTGTAGGTCTGACCGTTCACGCTCCAGGTGTAGCTGTCGCACTCACTCACCGTGGTGGTGTTCGTGCCGCTCTCCAGGATCGTCAGCTCCAGGATCTCCGTAGCGCAACCGGTGGTCACCGAGTAGGTGCCGCTGGCATTGTAGGTCTGTCCGTTCACGCTCCAGGTGTAGCTGTCGCACTCGCTCACCGTGGTGGTGTTGCTGGTGCTCGGCGTGATCGTCAGTTCCAGGATCTCCGTGCTGCAACCGGTGGTCACCGAGTAGGTGCCGCTGGCATTGTAGGTCTGACCGTTCACGCTCCAGGTGTAGCTATCGCACTCGCTCACCGTGGTGGTGTTCGTGCCGCTCTGAAGGATCGTCAGCTCCAGGATCTCCGTAGCGCAACCGGTGGTCACCGAGTAGGTGCCGCTGGCATTGTAGGTCTGTCCGTTCACGCTCCAGGTGTAGCTGTCGCACTCGCTCACCGTGGTGGTGTTGCTGGTGCTCGGCGTGATCGTCAGCTCCAAGATCTCCGTGCTGCAACCGGTGGTCACCGAGTAGGTGCCGCTGGCATTGTAGGTCTGTCCGTTCACGCTCCAGGTGTAGCTGTCGCACTCGCTCACCGTGGTGGTGTTGCTGGTGCTTTCCACGATCGTCAAGACCAAGGTCTCGGTGTGGCAGTCCGTTACATTCACGTAGGTGCCACTTGCACCGTAGGTAAGACCCGTCACACTCCAGGTGTAGCTATCACATTCCGTGACCGTGGTCGTATTGCTCGTGCTGGGGGTGATCGTCAGCTCCAGGATCTGCGTTCCGCAACCGCTGACACTGGTGTAGGTACCACTGGCCAGATAGGTCTGTCCGTTCACATTCCAGGTGTAGCTGTCACATGAGCTGACCGTCGTCGTGTTCTCCGTGCTTGTGACGATCGTAAGGACCAGGGTCTCCGTGTTACAACCGTTCACAGCGGAATAGGTGCCGCTCTGCGTGTAGGTCGTGCCGTTCACGCTCCAGAAGTAGCTGTCGCACTCCGTGACGGTCGTCGTGTTGCTCGTGCTCGGTGTGATCGTCAACACCAAAGTCTCGGTGTCACAGCCATTCACATCCGTGTAGGTCCCGCTCGCATTGTAGGTCTGACCGTTCACGCTCCAGGTGTAACTGTCGCAAGCACTGATCGTGGTGGTGTTATTGGTCGTGGCGGTCACCGTGACCGTGCGCGTTGCCGTGGCGTTCGGGCATCCACCCGTGCCTGATACCGTGTAGGTCATCGTGGCCGTGCCAGCGCTCACGCCGCTCACCACGCCGGTGGTCGGGTTGATCGTCGCTACGCCCGTGTTGCCGCTGCTCCAGCTGCCACCGCCTACCGTGCTGCTGAAGGTGGTGTTGCCACCCACGCAGATGCCTTGTGTGCCGCTCAGGGTGCCGGCGCTCGGAGCTGCCGTCACCGTGACGGTGCGCGTTGCCGTGGCGTTCGGGCATCCACCCGTGCCGGTCACCGTGTAGGTCATCGTGGCCGTGCCAGCGCTCACGCCGCTCACCACGCCGGTGGTCGGGTTGATCGTCGCTACGCCCGTGTTGCCGCTGCTCCAGCTGCCACCGCCTACCGTGCTGCTGAAGGTGGTGTTGCCACCCACGCAGATGCCTTGTGTGCCGCTCAGGGTGCCGGCGCTCGGAGCTGCCGTCACCGTGACGGTGCGCGTTGCCGTGGCGTTCGGGCATCCACCCGTGCCGGTCACCGTGTAGGTCATCGTGGCCGTGCCAGCGCTCACGCCGCTCACCACGCCGGTGGTCGGGTTGATCGTCGCTACGCCCGTGTTGCCGCTGCTCCAGCTGCCACCGCCTACCGTGCTGCTGAAGGTGGTGTTGCCACCTACGCAGATGCCTTGTGTGCCGCTCAGGGTGCCGGCGCTCGGGGCTGCCGTCACCGTGACGGTGCGCGTTGCCGTGGCGTTCGGGCATCCACCCGTGCCGGTCACCGTGTAGGTCATCGTGGCCGTGCCAGCGCTCACGCCGCTCAGCACGCCGGTGGTCGGGTTGATCGTCGCTACGCCCGTGTTGCCGCTGCTCCAGCTGCCACCGCCTACCGTGCTGCTGAAGGTGGTGTTGCCACCCACGCAGATGCCTTGTGTGCCGCTCAGGGTGCCGGCGCTCGGAGCTGCCGTCACCGTGACGGTGCGCGTTGCCGTGGCGTTCGGGCATCCACCCGTTCCGGTCACCGTGTAGGTCATCGTGGCCGTGCCAGCGCTCACGCCGCTCACCACGCCGGTGGTCGGGTTGATCGTCGCTACGCCCGTATTGCCGCTGCTCCAGCTGCCACCGCCTACCGTGCTGCTGAAGGTGGTGTTGCCACCTACGCAGATGCCTTGTGTGCCGCTCAGGGTGCCGGCGCTCGGGGCGGTGGTCACCGTGATCGTTGTCGTGGCAGCCACCGTGCAGTTCCCTTGGGTCACCGTGTAGGTCAGGGTCTGCGTGCCGGCCGACGGCGAGAAAGTGTTACCAGCTACGCCGGTCCCGCTCCAGGTTCCTCCTGCAGGGCTTCCCGCCAGCGTGATGTTCGCACCAGTAGAGCAGGTAGGGCCATAACTACCGGGGGTGACCGTGAAGGGGGTTCCGATCACACCGGAAACGATTGAGCCGGTCGCTGCCACACCACCGACGGACACGAAGAAGTTCCGGTTGGGCAGCGGATGCTGGTTGGTGAGTTCAATACTGGGGCACCCCGAGATCCCGGCGATCCGGAACCGATGCAGCGCCCGCGTCTGGCCGGAGGTGAAGCCACACTGGGCCGTTGTGCCCAGCGCCGAGGCGCCATCACAACGGAAGGTGAAATAGCGGAACGCACCGAAGATCTCCACGGGTAGGTCGTTCGTCAACAGCGGAGCTCGCGTGTTGCTGCAGAGGTTGACGAAGTCGTCCTCAGAGATGTCTCCGCCAGCGGATTCAGCCCAGCGAATGGTGAAGACCGAGTTGATGATCGCATTGTAGTCGGCGTTGGCCGTCCAATGGAACTCGAATACCTCCGGGTCCGCTGTGGCCACCAGTGCTATGTCCATCTGGGCACTGAGCGCGCCGGTGGAAAGCATGGCGACCAGGCCGAATGCCAACCCCAGGACCTTTTCTCGAATAGTCGTGAGCATGTTCTTGTCCGTGTATAGTTCGTTCGGGTGAAATGTAGGTGATTTCTGCTCCTAAGGAAGCTGTTGGATGCGACTGTTGGTAGGAACCACACCCCCGATATTGGCAAGTATGGGATCCCTATCGTTCGTCACTCCGGTGTACTTCGAGAGTCCGTCGAGGTTTATGTCACTTTGGAGGTACCCAGCCACGGTGTTCGTCGGGATCACGCCGCCGATCGCCTCCAGTATCTTGTCCCGATCATTATTCGCGCCGGTGTACAGAACGAGTCCGTCCCTGACCGCTTCACCGGACCACATGAGCTGATGGACGCCGTTGCTCTTGCGGGCGCCGGTCCCCCAGGTGCTTGTGGAAGCCGTTCTGAAGTCCACGGTCGTGGGGCTTGCTGCCAAGGTCACCGGTGCTGCCGTCATCACCCCGAGGTGATTGCGGTGGCGCACGGCGACATGGTAGGATCCCGCCGCCACGGAGAAACGCATGGGTGCGCCGTCCGCACCGATGATATTTCCGGAACGCGTGATCAACCCGCTCTGGGTGGCCAGAATGGTGGCCGGCGTCACCGGGTCCCGCAGTTCGACTCGGACCCAATCGACCACCGCGTTCACCCCGCTTGTGTTGAGCAAGCCCGCAGCGAGCTGCTCACCGCCGGGACCCACTTGCGGGAAGCCCATTGCGGCGTATGGTTCATTGAGGGGCAGGAGGCTTTTCACCCTCAGGGAATCATACATCAGGCCGGTGTTCAGATCGAACGGACCATCCAGCCAGGCCTTGGCATCCACAACCACCCCGTTCACCACGTTGGCGGTGACCGGCACACGCGCACTTTCGATCACCGCATCCTCCGTCCTCACCTGCCAGTCGTAGAAGAAGAGGTAGGTGGAACTGCCCAAGGTGGAGCCGGTGATGGATCCGATGGTACCGATGGGGTACGGGTAGGAAACACCTGTGGTGCTGCGATGAAGATCTTGGACCACGAGCTGGGTGCCGCTGCTGGTGGCTCCGCTGTCGTACGCGGAGAGTTTGTGCTGCGTCCCCTTGGGAACCCGGAAGTTCAGCGTCACCACCTGGTCGCCGGCCAGCAGTTCCATCTGCTTCTCTGCAAGCAGGTTCCCCACGTTGTCCACGAGGACGAAGTGGCGGTTGCCCGTGGAGGAAGCCACGACCCGAACAGTCTCCAGAACGAATGGTTCGTATGCATCGAAGAGCATCCATTGGCGACCGTTGTAGCTGCTGCCATGGGCAGGCACGTAGGTCTTGCCAGCTGTCATGGACGCACCGGCCATGGTGTTGCGGTCGCTCACCCAATAGGTGGTGGAGGTGGCGAGGACAGGGGTCGTGAAGGAGTTCCCTGTCGCGATGGCATCGCCTCCCGTATCGTTGGCGTACCACTGAGGATCGTTCCCCGTTGCCGTAAGGTCCGCGGTGGATGGGCCCACGACCGTGGCTCCCGTTGGCGTGGGTGCGGCCGGAGCCGTCATGGCCGTTACCGCAAGGGTGCCCGTCACCAGAGTACCGCAAGGTGCCGTCACGGTGCAGGAGTAGTTGCCCGCTGCGGCCACAGTGATGCTTCGCGTGGTGGCGCCGGTGCTCCACAGGTAGGAGTAGCCAGGGGCTGCCGTAAGGGTTACCGTGCGGCCGGGACCGACGATGGGTCGTTTGTCCGCGTGGATGAAGGCTGAACCGCCACTATTCGCGGCCCGTTGAAGCGCTACCGTGAACGGCATGGCCGTCCAGTTGTTCGCCTCGTTCTCCTCGCGGAACACGTTCGTGGGATCGACCTCGGCCACGACCCAGTAGTTCCCATTGCACAGGTTGGGCATCAGGTTGATCCACATGCCATCCAACCATTCGCCGTAGAGGTCGGTTCGACCCGAGGAGATGCCCTGGTAGTCCGCACTGCAGGAGTAGTTCTGGAACAGACCCCGGTTCGGGAATTGCGTCTGGGTGTTGAGCACCGTACCCTGCTGCCATTCCTGTTGGGTGCGGCAGTGGCCATTGGCGGAACTCTCCCAGCAGTCGTAATAATCCATCAGGCAGAACCCGATCTTGGCGCCCGTGGCCACGATGGGCCAACGGGTGGGCAGCGGCTCGTTCGGGTCCTCGAGGCGAAGGGTCATCGTCGTCCAGTCATCCACATGGTAGTGGCCATGGGTGGGGTGATAGGTCATCGTACCCGTCTTCACATCCTGAAAGGACATGGTGCTCCCGTTCTTATGGTAGATCCGTTGATAGAGGATCTGCTTCGGCGAAATGCCGCCTTGACAGGAGAAGTTGTACTGCCCGCTGACGTACGAGGTATCCGTTCCGCAAATGAAGGCCCGGATCCCGTTCGACACGCCGCGCACCTCGAGGTTCCCCTTTCCAATGTTCGGGGTGGAACCGGACACCCGCAGGCGCCCGGGGTTGGTCGAGTTCGTCTGGGAATATTCCGATGGGCCGCCGTTCACCGTGGACAAGGCGTTCCAGCTGATGGTCATATCCGGCAGCAGGTCGCAGTCGGTCTGGCCTGCCGTGGCGCAGACACAGCTCGTTGCATTGGTGATCGTGCACTGCGCCTTGGCTGAGAGCCCGCAAGAAACAAATGCACCAACGAAGAGGAAGGAGCGTGAGAATGACAGCATTCGGGACTGGTTTGGGATGGAAAGCTGGTAAAACTAGGGAAGACCGCAGGTCGCGGTCAAGCCCTCGAGTGCGACAAGTCGCTCAGTTCACTCGACGACGATGCGTTCAACTTCGACAAGCCCCCCATTCGATACCTTAAGGTGATAGGCGCCCGGGGCAACCCCTTCCAACCCGATGATGGTGGTGTTGGCGGCCATTCGGCCTTGCTTCACCGACCGGCCGTCCGAGGAGATCAATTGCCAGTTCGTCGCCCCGGCCAGTTCCGGCAGGACGAGGAACAATCGGTCGTTCGCTGGATTCGGATAGGTCCGTAACCGGGAAGCCTTCGTGGCGGAACGTACGTCCACTGACGGATCGAACCGTGCCAGGCCACCGAAACCAGTGCCCACCCACAGAACGCCGCCGGGATCCGCCAGCAGGCTCTTGACCCCATCATCCGGGAGCCCCGATCCAGAGGTGGTGAACTGGTCGAAGGTCCCATCATCGTGCACCTTGAGCAGGCCAGCGATCTGGGTACCCACCCATACGTCGCCACCGGGATCGAAGGCGAGCGCCGTGGTGGCATTGGAAGGGAATCCGACCGCGATGTTCCACTGGGTCCACAGGCCTCCCACCAAGGGTCCTTGCTGCCGAAGCAAGCCACCCGCTGGGCTGGCCACCCAGCGTGCACCGGTCGTGGGATGGAAGCCGACGTCAACAGCCGTGTTGTCGAAGAATCCATCATCGAACGTAGTGAGGACCTCTACGGAACTGCCTTGAATGAAATGCAGGCCACCATTGAAGGTACCCAGGCAGATCGCCCCATCCTCACGAACGGCCACGCTGTTCGTATTGGAGGTGTTGAGCACGGCGCCGTCATGGCTGCCCGGGGTGGCATCATAACGCACCCACGACGTTCCATCGAAACGCGCAAGTCCTCCGGAGGTACAGATCCACACCGCATCGGCCCCATCAATGAAGAGGTCCCGAATACCGAACTCGGGGAGGTCCGAGTTCAAGGGCGTGTAGGTGGTCCAGTCCTCCCCATCCTTCCGCTGCAACCCCATCGACACGGTCCCGATCCACAACCGGCCCGCTCCGTCCAAGGCGAGGCTGCGGACATCGTTCTCGACCAAGGGGCTCGTTCCTTCCTGGTAGATGGTCCATGCGCTGACCCCATCGAAGTGGCAGAGCCCCCAATCGGTCCCCACCCATATGCCGCCCATTCCATCTGGAGCGAGGGCCTTGACCGTGACGCTGGGAAGTGGCGAATTATCCATGTCGTAGACCACCCACTGTTGTGCGCGGACCGGCCCGGCCAGGGCCAGACAGAACAGGATGGTGGAGAGGGGACCGCGACCCATCATTTCAAGAGGAAGGTGCGTAGGACGTGCTCTCCTCCATCGTACCAGAGCCGGATCAGGTAGATCCCGTCCGCGTTCGCGGCACCGTTCAACCTGTGATCGGAACGACCAGCCGTGGCCATCAACCGACCCTGCCCGATCGAACGCCCCACGGGATCAATGACATCGTATCGCACATCGCGCGTCATGTCGGTCTCGACACGGATCCAATTGCCCGGGAGATCCAGGTGCGTCACCTGCACCTCCTCTGAACCAGCGGTGGCAGTGGCCAGGGCGGTAGGTCCGCTCAAATAGATCCCGCCTTCCACCCCAACTCCACCCAGCGACACGTAATAATCCGCATTGTTGGCCGCGGTCCATGCGTCTTCCACCAATGCCAGGTCCACCGGCCCGCCAATGACATCGATGGTACCCATGGAGACCTCCTGGCCTGCCGTCCAGGACTGCCCTGTGGCCACCAGCGAGTTGGATCCGAAGGCCACGAAGGGGGCGTATGTGAACGAGCCGGAAACCACCTCATCACCGGATATCCCCGGATAGATGCCGAGGGACATCATCGCCGGCGTAGGCACGAACTCGGCAAGTGTCCCTGACATGGACGTGGTCCAGCGGAAGGTGAAGACGATGCTGGCGAAGAAACCATTGAAGTCCCCATCGGGTCGAAGGCGCACTTCGTAGCGGTTCGGCTGCAACTGGACCAGGGTGATGTCCACCGCAGGTTGCGCCTGTGTGATGAGGGGAAGGGCAAGTGCGCAGGCACTGAGCAGGGTAACGATCTTCCGCATGGTAGGAATGAACAGGTGATCTCCCCTGCTCATGCTCCCAAAGTTAGGGCGGTCCGGACTGAACCGCCCTGTCCGAAGTCAGTTCACAGGATCCCCTGAACGATCCGTTCAACGGTGACCCCCTCCGCTTCCGCCTTGTAGTTCCTTACGAGGCGATGCCTGAGGATGGGCAGTGCCACGGCCTGCACGTCTTCGATATCCGGGGAGAACTTGCCCTTGGTGAGCGCATGGCACTTGGCCCCGACCACGAGGTATTGCGAGGCACGTGGGCCGGCTCCCCAGCTGAGGTGATCCTTGATGATGGCAGGTGCGTTCGCGGCCGTGGGTCGTGTGCGGGTGGCCAGTTCAACCGCGTACTCCAGCACATTGTTCGCCACCGGAACGCGACGAACGAGGCCCTGGTAGGTGAGGATGTCCTCGGCGGAGAGCACGGGTTCGATCCGCGGCTTTACGTCGCCGGTAGTGGCTTTGACGATGGCGAGTTCCTCGGCATAGCTGGGATAGTCCACCCAGATGTTGAACATGAAGCGGTCCAACTGGGCTTCGGGGAGCGGGTAGGTCCCCTCCTGCTCGATCGGGTTCTGGGTGGCCAGTACGAAGAAGGGCTCCTGCAAAGGGTGCGTGGCGCCCGCGGCGGTCACGGCCTTCTCCTGCATAGCCTCGAGCAAGGCCGCCTGGGTCTTCGGCGGTGTCCGGTTGATCTCGTCCGCCAGGATGATGTTCGCGAAGATGGGGCCGCGGATGAAGCGGAACCGACGATCCTGGTCCAGGACCTCCGATCCGATGATGTCACTGGGCATGAGGTCCGGGGTGAACTGGATCCGGTTGAACGAAAGCCCGAGCGCCTGCGCGACGGAGTTCACGAGCAGGGTCTTGGCCAGGCCAGGCACCCCTACCAACAGGCAGTGCCCGCGACTGAAGATGCCCATGAGGACGAGGTCGACCACCTGGTCCTGTCCCACGATCACCTTGTTGACCTCCGCCTTGAGCCTGCGATACTGCTCACCGAACCGTTCAACTGCTTTGATATCGTCCATCTTCCGCTCTTAATTATCCACCTCTCGTGCCCAGTCGTGTGTGAAAGGACATTGGCGGTATTCCTCGTTCAACCGGACATAGGTGCCCTCCAGTCTGTTCCCCACCCATTCATCCACCGCGGTGGCGCGCATCTTGCCCTCTGTGGCCTGCTGGACCATCCGGTAGTCCTCCTTGAGGTTCGCCTTGTGCGGCGGGGTGTGTGAGATGAGCTGAAGCACCCGGTAGGCCTTGGTGGCATCCGGCATCACCACCAGTTGCGGTTCACTCACTTCACCCGGCTTCAACTTGTCCAACACGAAGAAGGTCTGTTGATCCAACGCGCTCATGTCCCACCGGGTGGAGTTGCTGTTGGGCTCGATCAGAACGCCACCGAGGTCCTTGCTTTCCGGGTCCTCCGAATACTTGATGGCGGCTTCCTGGAAGCGCATACCACCGGTGCGTATCACACGGACCAGGCTATCGAGCAAGGTACGTTCCTTCACCAGTTCGGCGTTGCCCACCTGTGGTCGCATGAGCACGTGCCGTGCGTTGTAGTACTCGCCTCTCCGCTCCACCATCTGCATGAAGTGGTAGCCGTACTGTGTCTTGAAGACCTGGCTCACCTCCCCTTCCTTCAGGCTCATGGCCACGGCATCGAATTCCGGGACCATGGTACCCAGCGGCACCAATCCCAGTTCGCCACATTCCTTGGCCGATCCGGGGTCCTCTGAGTACAGGATGGCCACCGTGCAGATGTCCTTCTCGCCCTTCTGCACGCTTTCGCGGAACTCCTCGATGCGACGCCGCACCCGGCGCTCCTCCTCCTCCTCGGGTTTCGGCTGCCTCAGGATCTGGGCATACTCCACCTCGGCATTGATGAGCGGCACGCTGTCCGCGGGGATGGAGTTGAAGAAGCGTTGCACATCACGCGGCGTCACGCGGATGTCGGAGGTGATCCGCTGCTGCATGTTCTGTACGAGCAGCTGGTCCTCGACCTGTTCCCGGAATTCGGCACGTATCTCCGTGATCGTCTTGCCATAGAACTTCTCGAGCTTCTCATCCCCACCCAGCTGTGCCGAGAAGTATCGGATCCGTCGGTCCAGTTCGCCATCCACCTGCGCTTCATCGACCACCACGCTGTCGATGGCGGCCTGCTCGAGCAGGAGCTTCTCGTAAAGCAGGTCCTCGAGCTCCCCGCAGACGGCTGTCGGCGTGAGGGATCCTCCGTTCTGGCGGAGCTGTTCGGTGCGCACCGTGAGCTCTGAGTGCAGGATGGCCTCACGCCCCACGACCGCCACGACCCGATCGATCAGGGTGCCCTGCGGCTGGGCCACGCCCGCCAGCGGCAACAGCAGCAGAAGGAGGCTATGGAGCGAACCGTTCGACATCCTTGTTCTCAATGGCTTGTGCATAGACCGATGCGCGCATATCCTCTATCAGCTGCAGCTTGCGTTGGTTCAACAGGATCGCCCGGATGTCCGAGCTGACCATGTCCAATGGAGAGATGCTGTTCTGTGCCCTGTATTCGACAACGTCGATGAACCATGCTCCATTATCCGAGGTGATCACCTGCTTCCCCGTTCGTGTCAGGTCCGCCGCCTGTTGTGCTTCGGGCATCTCCATTTCAGCCTTTACCGTGGTCACCGGGTACCAGCTCGTGCTGTGATCGATGATCGTGACGGCGTTCCGCGCCAGCCATAACTCCAGTTCGTGCAGATCATCCACATCACCATGCAGGAAACGCTCGCTCATCCTGCGCAGTTCGCGTTTGTCCGGTTCATTCACCTTGAACCACCGGATGCGGATGACCGCCTCCTTCAGTTCGAAGTTAGGCTGATGCTCGGTGTACCAGGTCTCGATATCGGCCGCGGTCACCGCGGTGTCCAGTTTCTGGTCCACCAAGGCCTGCTCGTAACCGAAGATCACGAGCGAACGGCGGTAGTCCTCAAGCTGCGCTTCCATATCCAGGTTCCCCGCCACCTGGTTCTGTTCGGCCATGTGCAGCACGGCCTGCTGCCGCAGCCACATCTCGATGTACTGCTCAGCCATGGCCGCGCTATCCGCCCCGCTGGCATCCGGTGGGATCACCTTCCGCAGATCATCCCACGACAAGACCTGCTCAAAGGCGCGTGCGACCGGTCTATCAGGACCCGGCTCCACGTTGCCGCAACCCGTGCTGGTGAACAGGACGCAGCCCATCATCAGCCCGGGCATCCCAGGCCCGGCGAAGGGGCGTGGGGCTAGGGTCACTTGATGGAGTGCAACACGTCCTGGTCCACGGATACCGTGTACTTCGAACGCAGCTCTGCGATCCAGTTCTTCTCCAATTCATCCTGGTAGGCGGCGGTGATCAGTCCGCGTGCCTCGTCCAGGGTCTTCGGCTCGGGTGGGCGAACGCCCTTGATGTCGGCCACCACCACCCGGTCATCGAGCTTGAAGTCGGGTTGAAGACCAGGCTTCGTGATCCCCTTCAGGTAGGGCTTCTGCTCGGCGGTGAAGAGGCCGCTTTCGATCGTAAGCGCCAATGGGTCGTTCTTGTTCACGATGGTCGTGAGGTCCGCTCCCCGTTTGCCCTTCGCCACGAGCCCGCGCACCTGTTTGGCCACGGCTGGGCTGTTGCAGATGTAGAGGTCCCCCTCGTAACGCGTGTCCCACATGAAGTCAGACAGGTGCTGCTGGTGGAATGCTTCCAGCCCCGTTGTATCGCGTACCGCCTTGCCCCACACCTTCTGATCGGTGAGCTCGAAAAGGAGGATGCCATCGCGATATTCCTTCATCAACAGGCGGAAGTCGGTGTACTTCTCCTCGAGGTGGGCATCCTCGTAGGCCATGACCTTGTCGTCCACCATGTTCTCGAACCTCTCATTCACGTAGGTGTTCAGGGGAATGGCCCGCTCACGACGCTGGTGGCCCTCGATCCAATCGAGCAGATCGCGCTGGGTGTAGGAACCACCCTTGAAGGTGAACACGGGTTTGGTGAGCTTCTCGGCCTTCTTCCGATCGTAGGACCAGCCCTCCATGATGGTACGCACCACCACGGTATCCTCCATGGTCTGGGTCATTTCATCATATTGCCGGCTCTTGACGTTCAGCAGGCGACCATCCTTGATGGCACCGAGCAGCTCCCGCCGGTACTTCACTCCTTTCAGTTCGAGCGGCCCTTCCGTCGCGTTCTTACGCAGGAGGGTATCGCTCACGGAGGTCCCTTTCTTGAACACGTTGGTATCCACCATCGCGATCACGGCGCTCACGTTCTTCGGGTAGGAGGTGTACCCATATTCGGACCGCAGGCGTGTGATGAAGGCCTTCTGGGTGATCTCCGCCCGGCTGTCGCGCGCGATCCTGTTCTTCAGTTCCACCTTGGAAGCTTCGAACGTGGCCACGGGCTGCTTCTCCAACAACTTGATGATGTGCCAGCCATAGCGCGACTTGATCGGCCCGGAGACGTCCCCTTCCTTCTGGAGGCCGAAGGCGGCATCCTCGAACTCTTCGATCATCTTGCCCGTGCCGAACATGGGCAGCTCGCCTCCCTTGGTGTTGGAACTTTCGTCCTCGCTGTACTTCAGGGCGGCATCGGCGAAGGTGAGCTTGCCGCTCTCGATCTGGCCGAACACCTCGCGGATGCGCTGTTCCACGGCGGCCCGCTTTTCCGGGCTGTCCTGGTCGGTGCTGCGCATCATGATGTGGGCCACGCGCACCTGACCACGCGCCGGACGGCGGTCGGCCACTTTGATGATGTGGTAACCGAAGCGCGTGCGGACCGGCTTGCTGACCTCGCCCACCTGGGTGGTGAAGGCGGCGGTCTCGAAGGGGTAGACCATCTGAAGCGCGCTGAACCAGCCGAGGTCGCCACCGTTCTTCGCGGCGCTGGGGTCGTCCGAACCTCCAGGGCCCTTGGCCACCGAGGCCATATCCTCCCCTTTCACGATCCGATCGCGCAGGGCATTGATACGTTTCCACGCCGCCAGGGTATCCTCCGGGGAAGCTTCGGGATCGACCTGCACCAGGATGTGTGCGGCGCGCACCTCCTCCTGCATGCGTGCGAAGGCCTCCTTGATCAAGGCGTCGTTCAGTTCCCGATCGATCAGGTAGGGACGCGCCAGCTGCTTGCGATACCCATCGAGCTCGTTCTTGAACTTAGTGATCGTGTCCATGCCGAGGGCCTCAGCCTCCCTGACCTTCAGCTTGTAGTTGATGAAGAGGTCGAGGTACTCATCGAGGGCCTCCTTGGTGACGGCGGCGTCCTTGTTGTTCTTCTTGTAGATGGCCTCGAACTCGCTGCGGAGCACCGGGCGTCCATCCACATGCATGATCACGGGGTCATTGCCACCGTTCTGGGCAATGGCCCCTGGGGTTAGGCCAGCGGCCAACAGGAATACACAGAGTTTCCGAAGCGTCCTTTCCATGGTCAAGGCTCGCGCCGCGACTGATGGTGCCGCGACCGAAGGGAGGCAAATGTAACCGTTGCCGCCTGCAACGCTCAGCGCCCCAGGCCGTTAATTTGATCGAAGCACCGTGCTCAGTGGTGGCTGTAGTTCGGCGCCTCGCGGCTGATGTACACGTCGTGCGGATGACTCTCGCGGACACCGGCCGCCGTGATGCGTATGAAACGCGCGTTCCGCAAGGCCTCCATATCGGCCGCACCGCAATAGCCCATGCCGGCGCGCAGCCCCCCCACCAACTGGTGAACGACCTCGCCCAGCTTGCCCTTGTAGGGTACCCGGCCGCTGATCCCTTCTGGAACGAGCTTCTTGATGTCGTCCTCGGCATCCTGGAAGTACCGGTCCTTGCTGCCATGCTGCATGGCCTCGATGCTGCCCATGCCGCGGTATGCCTTGAAGCGCCGCCCTTCATAGATGATCGTCTCCCCGGGGCTTTCCTCGACACCGGCGAACATGCTGCCGATCATGACGGTGCCCGCACCAGCCGCCATGGCCTTGACGATATCGCCCGTGTAGCGGATGCCGCCGTCGGCGATCACGGGAACATCGGTGCCGCGCAAGGCATTGGCACAGTCGATCACGGCGGTGAGCTGCGGCACCCCCACACCTGCGATGACGCGCGTGGTGCAGATGCTACCCGGCCCGATCCCCACCTTCACGGCATCGGCTCCCGCTTCGGCCAGGGCGATGGCCGCCTCGGCGGTGGCCACATTCCCCACGATGACGTCCACGCCGGGAAGGGTCTTCTTCACCTCGCGCAGCATGGCCACCACACCCCGGCTATGGCCGTGAGCGGTATCAATGACCAGGGCATCAACCCCGGCCTCGACCAGGGCGTGAGCCCGTTCCATGGTATCCCGCGTGACCCCCACCGCTGCTGCCACGCGCAAGCGACCGAGATGGTCCTTGCAGGCGTTCGGGCGTTGCTTCAGCTTGATGATGTCCTTGTAGGTGATCAGCCCCACGAGCTTCCCATCACCGTCGATCACCGGCAGCTTCTCGATCTTGTGTTCCTGGAGGATCTCCTCGGCCTGGAGCATCGAGGTCTGCGGCTGTGCGGTGATGATGCGGCCGCTCGTCATGACCTCGGACACCGGCCGCTGCATGCGCTTCTCGAACCGCAGGTCGCGATTGGTCACGATCCCCACGAGCCTGTCCGCGGCATCGACCACCGGGATCCCCCCGATCCTGTGCTCGGCCATCAGCTTGAGCGCATCCATCACGAGCGCCTTCTCGTCCAGCTTCACCGGGTCGAGGATCATCCCGCTTTCCGATCGTTTCACCCGACGCACCTCGGCCGCCTGCTCCGCGATGGACTGGTTCTTATGGATGACGCCGATGCCACCCTGCTGGGCTATGGCGATCGCCAGTTCGGCCCCGGTGACGGTATCCATGGCGGCCGATACCACGGGAATGTTCAATTGGATGTTGCGGGTGAAAGCGGAACGGATATCCACCTCGCGCGGAAGCACCTCACTATAGGCGGGTACCAGGAGGACATCGTCGTAGGTGAGCCCCTCTCCCACGATCTTCGAAGCGCTGCCATTGGCAGCGTTGGCGGGCAGTGGCTTCCTCAGCGGTGCAGCAGCGGATCGTTCCATGCACAAAGGTACACCGCCGGTTCAATCCATCGCCGTAAGCATGGTCACCGTCCCGCGTCGTTCGAACTCCCGGCCGGCACCGTTCCGGTACTTGCAGTAGTAGGCATAGACCCCCATGGGAACAGGTTGTCCGCCGGCGGTCCCATCCCAGCCCTCGTCCGGGTCGACCGTGGTCCAGAAGACCTGCCCCCACCGGTTGATGATGGACAACTCGTAGAAGGCCACATCGGCGTAGGCCAGTTCGGGCTTGAAGACGGAATTGACCCCACCGAGGACGAAGGCGTTCGGGATGTATACCAGCTCTTGTTGGACCGCGCATGCCCGATCGCTCAATGACCGGGCGTTCAGGCCAGAAGGGTTCGCGACCTCCAAAGCCTCCACGGTGTAACAGAACCTTCCGGGTGTTCCGATGTAGGCGCTCACATCATCGGTCAGGGTCCACGGCTGATCAGCGGTCACCGTGAGCAGCGCTTCGGTTGCGTAACCGACCTGCCGCATGACCCGGTACCCCGCGATATCGCCATCCCATTCCTGGTAACCGTTCCAGGTGAGGGTATTCCTACCGTAGAGGTCCGAGACGACCCTGAGTTGGATGTTCCCACCCAGGTTGCTCGTCAAAGCCGCCTCGCCACAATCATCCACGACCACCACCCGATAGCGGTAGCTGCGACTGGCGGGGTCCACGTCCGTGTCGATGTAAGTGAAGGTGCTCGCGGGCGTGGGACCGAGCAGGAACACCTCCTCGAACGGACCGCCGTCCACGGAGCGTTCCAACCGGTACCCGCTCACTTGGGCAAGCACGTCGAGGCTGTCCACGACCGTGATCTCCCGATCCCCAGAGACCGTTACGGTGCGCAGGTAGTTGAAGGCCGGAAGACCGGGATGATCAGCGTAGACCTGGATCTTGTTGGAGATGCTCTCGAGCAAGCCCGGACCTTGGGAGGCGACCACGACGAACTCGTAGGTCTCGAAGGGGTCCACGGCTATGGAGACGTCCGTGGACGCTCCATCGACAATGGCCACAACGCTCCAACTCCCAGGGACGGTGCGCATGTGCACGGTGTAGTTCACAACGGCCCACCCGGCGTAGGGTGTCCAGAACAGATCGAACCGGCCCGCGCAGGGGTCGTACGCTTGAACCAGGTGGACGGTAGTGTGGAAAGGTTGCGTGGCACTGGTGTTCGGACTGGGTGGGTCGCCGGTCATGCACGTGTCGAAGGCCGCGACCGCAAAGGACTCAGGCCCAAGCCCTGGCGTACTATCCTCCCATTCGTAGGTCGAACTGGCACCGCCCCAGACCGTGTCAATAATGACCGCGCCTCCAGGAGCGTTGAACACGATGATGTACCCGTCCGTGTCGGCCTCGGGGCTGGGAAGCCAGGTAACGGTGGTCCGTCCGTTCCCGGTGGCGGTGGTATCCACGGTCACGGTGCTCATTACCGGTACGGAGGGCGGGGTCACGTCCCGGAAGATGTCCCCCGCCAAATTGCTGCTTGAGGTGCAGCCCGGGCTCGTGCGGCGGATCTGGAAGGTGAGCAGGTCCTCGCACACGGAGACCTCGTGTTGGTACGAGAACCGGTTACCTGGGACGGTGGCGATCTGCTGCCAGGTGCCCACGGGGTATTCCATCCATACCTGGAAGCTGTCCTCTGCGGAAGGCGGAACGGCCAGGTGGTTCCAGGATAGGTCCGCATTGCCCAGCGGGGTGCTCTGGAACACCTGCAAATAGATCGTGGAGATGGTATCCCCGGGTGCCGAGGTCTCTGGTGGGGCACCGTTGGTGACCGTGGTGATGAAATAGAAGACCGGACCGGCCGTGCCATCCGCAGTGGCGTCGGCGAACGTGCTGGTGGCCAGGCCCGGGAGCGTGGCCACCGCGGTGAAGGGCCCGCCGCTCGCAGTGGCGCGATGGATCTCGTAATGATCGAACTCCCCCAAGGGGTCGACCGGTGGTGCCCAGGTAAGGGTCACCTGCCCATTGGGGGCCACTGAAGCGCACAAGGGAGTGGTAGGTGCCAGCACCGCCAGCCCGGGGAAAGGCATTGCGATGGCCACCAGGAATAGGAGAAGGTGCTGGAACTTCGGTACCTGGAACATTGCCCCCACCCTGAATAGACGATCGTCCACCGTGTATTGTTGCCGGGGGGTCAGCATCCAACAGAAGTCTTCGCTGCTCCGACCACGGCTTGCAGGCCATCCCGGTACTCGCGCATGATGTCCTCGAGTATCTGTGCGGCAGGCTCGATGCGGTCGATCGCGGCGCTTACCTGGCCGATCTCCAGTTCGCCCTCCACCAGGTCACCCTCGAACATGCCGCGTTTGGCGCGACCGCGGCCGAGCAAGGACCTCAGGTCGTCCACGGAGGCACCTTTCCCGTAGGCTTCACGCACCTGTTGATAGAACGGATTATGCAAGAGGCGAACTGGGGCCAGCTCCTTGAGGGTCAAGGTAGTATCGCCCTCACGGGCCTCGACGACCCGTTGCTTGAAGGCTTCATGGGCCGAAGACTCTGATGCGCAGGCGAACCGACTCCCCACCTGCACTCCATCCGCACCCAGGCATTGGGCGGCGAGCATCGCACGGCCCGTGGCGATCCCACCGGCCGCGATCACCGGAATGGCCAGCGCCTGGGCAACGAGCGGAAGGAGGACGAAGGTGGTCGTTTCCTCCCTGCCGTTGTGCCCACCTGCCTCGAACCCCTCGGCCACCACGGCGTCGACGCCTGCATCCTGGGCGCGCAGGGCGAACTTCACGCTGCTTACAACATGCACCACGGTATGCCCGGCATCCTTCAACCTCCTGGTCCACGTGGCCGGGTTGCCGGCGGAAGTGATCACGATGGGCACCTTCTCTTCGATGATCGTGTTCATGTGCTGCTCCACATCGGGGTACAGCATGGGCACGTTGACCGCGTAGGGCTTGTCGCTGGCGGCCTTGAACTTGCGGACGTGTTCACGGAGCACATCGGGGTACATGGAGCCCGAACCGATGACCCCGAGACCTCCCGCATTGCTGACCGCAGCCGCCAGTCGCCAGCCCGAACACCAGATCATACCAGCCTGAACAACAGGGTATCGCACCCCGAACAAAGCGGTCACTCGTTCCGTATCACCCATTTCTTATCGTTGACCGCAAATCTACCGGACCGGATACCTTCAACCGCCGATCCCACCAGATCGGACAGCCATGTTGATATCCTGGTCGATCAAGGGAAGCATCCTAAAGGATCTTTCCTAAGTTTGCCCTTTGGCATGAGGAATGCCCTGAACGACATGAACTTGAGAATTCTACGCACGTCCTTCCTCACCGGTGGTCTCGCTTTGTTGATGGGCAGTGCATCCGCCCAGTATGCGTGGGACTTCGGCATTCACCTTGGTGGTGCCAACTACCTCGGTGAAATGGGCGGCACGGACCAGCCGCGCCGCGATTTCGTATGGGACATGAAGTTGAGCCAGACGCGATGGGCCTTTGGTGGTTTCGCGCGTCGGAAGGTGAACCGATTGATATCGGTGAACACCGGCCTGCTCTACATGCGGATCCAAGGGGCTGATGAACTTTCCTCCTATCGCCCACGCCGCGGCCGTAACCTGAACTTCCGCAATGACATGCTGGAGTGGTACCTGCGACCGGAGTTCACCATCTTCCAGGACAATGACCTCGGCGGCCGTGGTCGCTACCGGTTGGATTTCCGCTTGTTCGGTTACGTGGGTATCGCCGCTTATTACAGCAGCCCCAAAGGTCAGATCAACCGGGAGGGTGAGTTCTACGCGCTCCGCGATATGCGCACCGAATTGGTGGACTATTCCTCGATCGGTGTTTCGGTGCCCGTGGGTATCGGCTTCCACTTCACCCAACGCCGTCGTCACCGATTCGGCATGGACATTGGCTGGCGCACCACCTTCAGTGATTACCTGGACGATGTAAGCACGACGTACAAGGATCCGGATGCACTTCCCGATGGGCGTAACGGTGTGGCCTTCCAGCTCTATGATCAGCGCCCGCTGGTCCCTGTGGGTGTTGATGTTCCGGCCGTGGAGAACTACGGTTACTACCAGGGTCCGGGACCGTCCGTGAAGAAGGAGAACCAACGTGGCGACCCGACCCACAACGACAGCTATCTGACGCTGACGCTGACCTACAGCTATGTGTTGCGTGGCCAGTCCAACTTCTACCGCCAGCGTTACAACTGGATGCGCGGGAACAAGCGTGTCGGTCGCAAGTCGCGCGCCAAGTTCTGATCGGACCTGATCCCAATGGAAGGGCCGTTCGAAGGAACGGCCCTTCTTCTATTGTACCGGCATGGACCGATGGCTCCCGGAGCCTTGGTCGCCCGGGACCTGCTGCACGCGAGCTTCGTTCAGCGCCGGGGACCGGCTTCCTTGATGATCCGCATGAGGCCTTCACGCAGGGGTAGCGCAGGACGTCCCAGCAGCTGATCCATCCGCGTGACATCGGGCATCCGGCGGGTCATATCCCCTTCCTCCAGCGGAGGCAGGTGAACGATGCGCGAGCGACTGCCGGTGAGCTCGACGATCAGCTCTGCCAGCGCCTTGATGGTGATCTCATCATTGGATCCGATGTTGACCACATCGTTGATCACCTCGCCCTTGTGGAACGCGTTGAGACAGGCATCGATGTTGTCATCGATGTAGCAGAAGGTGCGCGTCTGTAGTCCATCACCGTAGAGGGTGATGTCCTCGTTGGCCAAGGCTGCGCGCAGGAATTTGGCCACCACGAAATCGCGGCTCTGCTTCGGGCCGTAGGTATTGAAGAAGCGGAAGATGGTATAGGGCAGCCCGTACTCCTTCTGGTAGGACCGCAGGAAGGCCTCGCCGATGTTCTTCACGATGGCGTAGGGCAGCTTCGAATTCAGCGGGGTCGTCTGTTCGTTCTGCGGGATCTCCACCGGTTCACCATACACCTCGCTGCTGCTCGAAAAGAGCACACGCTGCACGCCGGTGTTCTTGGAGAGGTCCAATACGTTGCGGATCCCGTCGATATCGCGCAGGACCATCACCGGATTCTCGGTGGTGCGTTTGACACCGACCACGGCGGCATAGTGGAACACGAAGTCGGGACGATGTGCGTAGAACACGCTGCTGATGTCCTCGAACCGGTTCACATCGCACTTGATGAAGTGCAGGTTGGACCGCCTTGGTTCCACCACCTTGCCCACTTCGCCCGTGAGCAGGTTGTCCACCACCACCACCGTGTTCTTCGGGTCCTCCGCCAGCTTCAAGGCCAGATCACTGGCGATGAATCCGGCTCCACCTGTCACTAGGATGCTTGCCATGTTCGATTGATCCGGTAAATCTAAATGCTGGCGCTTCACCGGCGCGACCTTCTGCGCAACAGCCAGCCGGCGGCGCACAGCGCAAGGGCTGTGAACGCGCCGTACCAGAACACGGGACTGGTCACGTTCTTTCTGATCAGGTACGGGATGCGCCGCCAGTGGAAGGTCTGCCAGGTCCCTTGATGCGCTTCCCACCAATCGGCATCGTAGGCCGTAACGTCCTCCACCGGCCGTCCGGTCAGGGATCGAAGTTCCCATCGGATGCCGTCGGGACCGACATCGGCGATGAGCAGGGCATCGCGCAACTGATCACGCACGGCGCACTGGATGTAGGTGATGTTCCGTTCGTGCGGTTGGAAGAACAGGCTTGCGGGTGCACGTCCGGCCATACTGCCGCTTATCCAGTACACCTCAACCCGCTCGGCCAGCCTTCTCAATACAGGCAGTACATCGGCCTCGTAGTTGCATCCGGTCAACGATCGGGTATTTCCGGCGAACAGCTTCGCGTAGCGGTCGATGCCCTCCGACCACACGGGTCGGTGGCTGACAACGAAGAGCCTGTCCACCTGCCCATCCGCAGCCTCCGCCCCCACGGTCCTCAATGCCTCGAGCTGATCCCCTTCGATATCACTATCGTCCCGCTCCGTATCGAAGAGCAGGATCCGATCGCGGCCCATGTCGATGCGTTGCGGCATGGGAGAGCGGTAGGCATGCCCCTCCAGGTCGTGGTTGCCCGGCGCGTTGAAGAGCGGTACCTCCAGACGAGCGAACAAGGCGGAGGCATATCGGGCACTATCCTCATCCGGTCGGAGAAAGAGGTCACCGGTACTGAGGAGGAGGTTGGCGCGCGTGGCGTTGATCGCATCCACGTTCGCCAGGATGGTGGCCGCGGGATAGCCCGAGGCGTTCGTGCTTGATCCGTGGAAATGCCCGCCGATGAGCAGGCGGTAATGCCCCGTGCTATCCGGCCCATGCACCACGCGTCCGTTGTATGGTGAGACCTGGGCCGCAGCAGCGAACGCCACGGACCCGGCCAGCAGGAGGAAGCACTTCCTGGTCATGGCGTTCTCGTCACATTGATCGCCTCACCGTTGACCGACACCTCATTACCCTTGCCCACTTTAACGGGCTTTGGTGCGTCGAGGGTGGCGTCGCTGAGCACCACGTGCGCCGCGCCGTGGCGTGCATGCATGGGCTCCACATCCAAGGGTGCAGCCTGCCTGGAGGAGATGCGTGCACCATTCACTTCGAGCGAGGCGCCTTCCGAAACGGCCAGGACATCCTTGGTCGCATCCCAATCCCCACCTTCGATCCGCACCCTGCCGGCCTCATCGATCACGAGCGCATTGCTCATCGCGCCGAGCACCGTGGTGCCCGTGAAGCTGGCGGCACCTCCCTTCACCTTCACGGCATCATCCCCAGCCCCTAGGAAGCGCACCTTGTTGAGGGTGGTGTTCGCATAACCCAGGGTGATCTGGTCCCTGGCTCCGGTGAACGAGCAGGCGTTGAACTCCGCCTGGCTCCGCACCACTTCCAAAAGATCGCGGGTGCGCACTTCACCAAGATCGCACGCGATCCAGGTCGATGAAGCCTGTTGCAGGATGATCGATGGGACCGCCCTCTCGTCCGCCCCAAAGCCTTCGAACCTGACGTGTTCGAACCGGCTACGACCTGACGTGGTGAGCAGCACCATTCCACCTCCGCTGGCATCCGAAGACCCCATGGTGATCGGCATTTCCTCCAAGCCGATCAGGTGCATGGGAGAGCGGGAAACGATCCGGGCACCCTTCACCAGATCCATCTTCAACGGCGACGTGGCGTTCACGGTATATCCCGCGGGGATGAAGATGTCGTGGTCCACCGTGTGCGTGCCAGGCGGTATGGTGATGGAGCCTTCCTCTTCATTGAAACGGAGCAGGGGCTCGGCGCGGGGGTTCCAGTTGATCGGTTCGGCGACGGACGGTATGGAGAGACCATCGGTATAGGCGTAGGGGAACGCCTCCACGTTCCGCTGCGTACTTGCGCCCAGGACGGCGTACCGGAGCGTGAGCTTGTCCGGCGGCGCCTGGCGCCATGCCTCGTTGAGCGGAATGCGCAGATCGACGGGTGTTCCTACCGTGCCGGGCCGCCTGCAGGGGATGATGATGCGCTGCGCAGGCGGAAGCACGCTTCCATCCAGGGCGACCGCGCCGAAGACCTCAATGGGCAGTCCCTCGATGGGGATCACTGTGATGCGCAAGGTGTCGGGGTCCATGGCGGCGTAGGCATGGAAGCCCTTGGGGACATCGAGCAGGCGCCGGATCACAAGCTGGTTCTTCCGGTAAAGCTGGCGGTCCAGCTCCTTGTAGGGGAACTCCCGGTAGATGATCGCCGATGCGCTATCCAACGCCGGTGCGAGCGCGGTGAAGGCACTGTCCAGGAACTCCGGACGCGAGACGCGCTCGAGCTGGTGCACGTATGCCGCGAAGACCTCCGGGTCGTTGAAGTAGGCGTCATGCAGGTCCATGGACTGTGCGATGGTCCCGATGTAGCGATCGGAACCCGCCAGTGTCCGGATCGGAAAGGCACTGAAGCTCTCGTAGGCGATCGGTTCCACGCGCCGAAGCACCGGATCGTAGTAGAACTTGACGTCGCTCCAATCCATGCTGTGATGGCCGCCCACCAGATCGAGGATGGCGTGGCGCTTCGCGATCAGGTCCGTATCAAAGACCTGCGATGCTGGCAGCTCGCCCCGGCGGAAGGCCATCATGCGGCCAACGGCATCGGCGAAGTAGCCGAGCTGCACGGAGTCCTTCTCCAGGCCACCGGATCCGAAGGCATCAATGGCGGCGGCTTGATAGGCGGCGAAGGGCTCGTTGTACCGCACCTTCTCGATCATGTTCAACCGATGTTCCCAGAACAGGCCGGGATCGAACCGGAAGATGGGCCCCTTCATGCGGCCATTGTTGGCCAACAACTCCGGTCCGAAGTGTTCCTCGTACGCATAGACCCCGAGATCATCCCCATTGAAGGTGAGGCGCACGAAGCCGTAGCGCAGGGCGACCATGCCCTCCCCGCGCATGAGCCGATGATAGAACCAGTCGCAGAGGTAGTTCCGTGTGCCCGGGTGCTGGAGGGAGAACCGCTGCATGCCCTTGAACCCATGATCCTTCTTCGCCAGCACACGGAAGGACCACTTGTCGCCGGTCACGTGGTCGGCCATCTTGCCCTTGATCCGCACCTTCACCTTGAAGGTGGTGCCTGCGGCGGTGAACTCACCGGGTACGTAATCGTTGCCTTCACGCATGATAACGCCCCTGTCACGTGCGGCATCCACCACACCCTGGAGCGCATCCATATCGGCCTGGTCCACCTTCAAGGCTACGACCTCCGGCTCCACCTGGAATGACGCCGGGTAGTTGACCCACCATTGGTGTATGAACCGCCGCAGGCCCGGATGGCCTTTGTGCTTCAGGGCGCGATCACCGAAGAAGGCGGCGAGACCCAGCAGGACGGCGAGAACAGCAAGTACGATCGGTAGACGGCGTTTCATCTTCGGTTGCAGGCGTGGTATCAGGCAGGCAGCAGCGCGGTGGACGGAGCGGGGTTGTCATCGCTCTCCTCGGTCTCCTCTGGTGCGTAGTGTTCCCAGTTGGCGATCTCCTCCTCTGTAACGGCGGTGATGATGATGAGCAGGATGATGGTGAAGGGGTTGAGGGAACTGACCAGCCAGGATTCGTAGGTGACGGAGAACATGACGGCGAACATGACGCCGAGACTGAGGGGTACCAGGCGGCTGGCCTTGATGAAGATGAGCACGAAGCTGCGCAGGTAGAGCAGCAGACCCACGATCCCTGTGTTGAACCAGAAAGACAGGTAGGAATTGTGGACGCCGCCCTGGTGACCCATGCGTTCAAGGTAGAGCCGGTGTTTGCGCATGACGCGTTCGTCGTTCGCAAAGCCGCCACCGAACACGAAATACTCCTGGATGTGCTTCCACGCGAACTCCCATGCGAAGTACCGGCCGCTGCCGTTCTCCAGCGTGTTCAGGCGAACGTACTCCTGCAATCCGAGGTAGACGACGATCGGTTCGATGTTGGCGAGCACGAGCTCTGAAAGCCCGAATACCGCGATCAGGCCGATGAAGCCAAGGACCGGGCTGGCGGAGAAGAAGCGGCCGAAGACCAAGAAAATGAGCACCGAGACCAGCGAGGACCTGGATCCGGACTGGAACAGGAAGTAGACCGCCGTGCCGTACACGAAGAGCTTATCCTTCCACGTGAACAGGTCCCGCTTGATCGAATTGAGCGTGGCCGTGAGCATGATCAACAGGAAACAGAACAAGGCCATGCCATTGGGGTTGCCGAACAGCCCCCTGAAACGCCCGATCATGTAAGCATAGAACTCACCAAAGCCCCAGAGCACGAAGTAGCCGGAAAGGAGGATGACGGCCATGAAACGGACCAGGTTCTTGAAGAAGTCCCAACCCATGATCCGGTAGTTGTACAACACATAGTTCGGCACCACGAGGTAGAGCAGCGCATAGGACAGCGTCTTCTCAAGGCCGACGATCAGGTTGTTCGAGAAGACGAGTGGGAACACACTGTAAATGAAGAAGGGCAGGAAGACGTTGAACACCTGCGAGAAGGGCACGAAGCGGTGGCGTTCCAGCAGGAAGATGATCGAAAGCGCCGTGATGTACGTGTTCTTCGCACCCTTGAAGACCTGCATCTTGAAGAACCACGGTGTGATATCCGAAAGGACGAGCGTGATCAGCAGGCCGAATATCATGTCCGCCCAAAGCTCCCTGGACTTGAGAAAGAAGACGGAAAGCGGCATGAGCAGGAAGAGGAAGGGCTTCGCGTACACCCCCACCACGATGTAGAGGAGGACCAGCAGGAAGAGCTGATAATTGGTGGCGAAGTAGTTCCTCATGGCTTTCGTCCGTCGGCACCTTGTGCGGCGAACCTGCCCAGCTGTTCACGGATGGCCGGTCCCCGCTGCTGTGCGAAGGTCCGCATCACCTCCACAAAGGCACGCCAATCCTCCACAGTGGCCGGCTTTCGCCACCGCGCGGTGTGCCGCTCCATCTCGGGGGCCATGAGATCCACCACGGCTTCCAGCTCCCGAACGGAGCGTTCTTCGGACAGCGGGCCACGGATGAGGTCCTCCGCGATGTCCACGAACAGCGCCTTGAACGCCGGCCACCGCATCATCCCCCAGAACAGCCGCGTAACAGGCACGTCCATGGCTTTGGCGCGCACGAACATATCCGCTGTGGGCGAACCCTGCGCGCCGTAACCGAGGTCGGAATCGCCCATGATGAAGTACCAGCGGCCATCCAACGGGCGTTGCTTGCGCGGCTTGCCCGAGTAGCGCCAGAACCGGACGTTCTGGTTGGGCCAGTCCATATTCCCGAGGATCATCTGGGTGGCCATGTAGGTGAGGAAACCAGGCACGTCGATCCTGGCGAGCAAGGTATCTGCCCAGGCTTGATCACGGCCATCCCAAGCCCCGGTGCGGCTCGCCAACCATTCGAAGCGCACCACCTCCGCGGTATCGCCCCGATAGAGCCGCGCCTCGTCCTCCAGGATGGTGATACGCTTGCGGGGAATGCCATAACGCCGGGCGATCTCTTCATCATCCATCCGTGGACGCAGATGATGAACCCCCCAGTAAGCATCATTGAGGTAGACGACGCAGGTGCGATGTGCGGAGGTCTCGAAGGGCAGGCCCTCACACAACCGGTGCTGGAACACATCGCGCAGCATCGCCTTGATCTGATCGTTCCCTGCACTGCGCAGGACCAGCGCCTGGTAACCCTCGTTCACCTCCTCGGCGAACAGATCGTAACGGAGGGGTTCGTCGAAGCCGAGCCGGAAGGCGTGCTGTGGGAAGCCGCGTGTCATCTGCCCGTTGATGCGCACCCTGACCGCCGTTTCGAATCCGGTGGTGCCATCGGGAAGGATGAATTGCACGCGCCCGGACCGTTCCCAATGACGGCCGCGCATGTGGAAATTCCCCGGATACTTCCACCACCGCGGATCACGAGCCTCGGCGATCAACATCTTCTGCGGTCCGTGGAAGATCGCATTGCCGAGAACGAGCAGGCCGGTATCCGGATCGAGCAGCGCGCCGGTCGGCAATTGGAGGGAAACCACGGGCAGTTCACCGTGGTGTGTGAACAGGAAGGTATGCAGGCGCTCCTCCGTGCGGCCTTCCCCATTTGCGCCTGCGATGCGCACCGAACGGGCCGTGGGCAGCCCGAGGAGCGGATGGCGCCAGTTCAGCGAGATGGGAGTGGCCAGCAATCGGGAGGTACCCACCACATCGGGATCCAAGGCGATCTGCGTTCCTTCCTGGAAGGCGGTGAAAGGTCCATCGGGCCCCAATGCGTAATAGCCCGTTCCAGCCGGGCCGGCATGAAGGGTCAGCAAGCTGCCTGGAGTGCGGAACGCCTGCTGGTCCAGCGCTTCCGGGACAACTGTATCGGACAGGACGTTGAGGCTGGCCGGTGCTTCGCGCACCCATGCGACCAGGATGAAGGCCAGCGCCAGGACCAGCAAGGATCCCGCAGTGGCCCGCAGTCCCTGCCCGGTGCTCATGCCTTGTCCGGAGCCTTCAGCGCCCAGCGCATGATGGGGATGAACAGGACAAGTGCGATGCCCACGATGACCGTGGCACCGGAGCCGCACCCGATCCCGATGAGCAACATGATGATCCGATCCATTCCCCGGTCGCCTTCCTCGCGGCTCCCGACGAGCACGGCGGCGGCAAGCACCAGGGTGGCCAACGGCAACTGGGAGCGCACGAGGCCGGCCGCGAGCGCCCCCACGCCGGCCCAAAGGGCGGCGCGGCGCGCCCCCTCCGCGTTGGAGCGGGCACCCCAAATGCTGGTGAGGTAGCCGAACACCACGGAAGCGAGCAGCACGAACAGGAGGTTCGGGATGTCGTACACCGAGAAATGGCCCATATGGTCGGCAACGAGCCCCTTCAGATCCATGTATCCAGCATTTGCGCCAAAGCTAACCTTCCCCTCCCACGCCCGGGTGTTCCGGTTATCTTTGAACCCCTCATGATCCTTCGTCCCCTTCTATTCATCACCACACTCGGTTCCGTGGTGGCGATGACCGCCCAGACCGTGGACCTGACAGGCGGTTCCTTGCGGGTGAGCCCAGGGACCAGCCTGCGGTTCGAAGGCCCCGTGACCTTCTCCATCCAACCCGGAGCCGAGGTCGTGAACGATGGGCTCATCGACCTGGGTTTGGCCGCCACGCTGGTGGAACCGGCTGGTGGGCCCATCACCGGTACCGGGACCGAGGTCGCCCAGATCGATCTGGATGGGCCGATCGGGAATGAAGAGCCCGGTGGCCTCGGGCTGAGCCTGACGACGGACTTCCCGGCTGGCCCGGTCACCATCATTCGTGGCCATCTTCCACGGGCATTCCCGGAAGGGGACCCAAGTATCAAGCGCTGGTTCCGGATCGACGCGCCTTCAGCTACGGCCGGCATGGCCAATGTCACCATCGCGTACGACCCGACCGAACTGAACGGTCTCAGCAGTGATGCGATCGGACTGTTCCGGTCCGATGCACTGGACGGCCCGTGGGATCCACTGGCTTCCACGAACGTCCCGGTCGACCATCTCGTTCTGGGTTCGGTCACGGCTCCCTTCGGGATCTACACCGCCTTCGATGTGAACGCCCCGACCGCCTCGCCCAGCCTGTTGGCGACCAACGGCCTGCATGTCTGGCCCACGCTGACATCGGAGCTATTGTTCATCCACTCCACGGATGGCACTCCTCTTGGTCCCATCCTCGTATTCGACGGTCTGGGCCGCAGCATGCCGCTCACTGCACAGAGCGCGACCGCTGACCTGGTATCGCTCGATGTCGCCGGTCTTGCGGCCGGAGCCTACTACATCCGTGTGGGTGACCGTGCCATCGTGAAGTTCCGCAAAGCATGAGGCGCTCGACCCTCCAGTCCTTCCTACTCGCCGCTCCCCTCACGGTGTTCAGCCAGTTGGACATGCCTGTCCGGATGCAGTTGGAAGGACCGACCAATGAGGACCGACAAGTGAACGGCCTGGCCGATCCGACCCAAGGTGATGCTGCCGTGAGCGCCGATGCGACCCGCGCCGGCGTCGTGAACCGAGCGACCACCACCGGCACGCTGCACCTCGAGGGCATGGTGCAGCCCGAACCATTCGAACTGACGCCGGGCCAACTCGTGACCATCGTTCCGCAGGAAGCCAACGAAGCTGGCGCGGACCTCGAACTGAACAGCACAGGTTCACATCCCCTGGTGAAATGGGGAGGCCTGCCGCTCGACAGTGCTGATCTCACCGTTGGTGTACCTGCCAGACTGGTGTTCGATGGAGTGAACTGGCAGCTACTGAACTGGAATGCACGTCCGTGCCCCGTTGGCAGCATACCCGCCAACGCCGGCCATTGTGTGGACTCGGAAACGCGTGGGACCGGGACCTATTACGAAGCGGTGGCGGCTTGCGTGGACCGCGGTGGCAGGCTCTGTTCGTTCGGCGAATGGTCGTCGGCCTGCAGACGTGACCCTGCCTTCCTGACCACTGTGACCAATTACGAGTGGATCGAGGATGCGGCCAACAATCCCAACGACGGCAAGGTCATGGGACGTGGCTACAACGGTCCTGATGTGATGGAGGGGCTCGCCTGTGAATGGGGATGGACGCAAGCACCAACGATCGTCAGTCTTTACCGATGCTGCTACGACCGATGAGGAAGGTGTTGACCGGCGTAAGTCTGCTGTTCACCATGGGCGGGTGGGCACAGGTTGAGATCGACAGAGCTGTTCAATTCTCCGGACCTTCGGACCAGAGGGGCATCGATGGCCTCGATCGACCGACCTTGGAAAGTTCCGTGGTGACGGTAGAGGCCAGCCTGATCGGAACCACCACCTGGGCGGAAGCCTCCATCAGTGGATCCGTCCTGACCCTGACCCCGGTCGTTCCCATGTCGGATCATCGTGACGGCGCCTTGTTGCGTTTCGTCGCACCGGCTGACCTCCATGGACCGATCACCGCAGGGTGCGATGGACTTCCAGCCGTACCCTTGACCCGACCGGATGGTCTTCCCCCAGCGCGTGGCCAGGTGATCCCTGGTGCTGTCGTTGAGTTGGTTCACGCCAATGGTGCATGGATACTGATGGGTCTTTCCGAGAACGGGTGTCCTCCAGGGACGGCCGCCATCGGAGAACGCTTGTGCATGGAGCGTGCGTCACAGCCCAATACCCTCTGGTTCCCGGCAGCGGACCGCTGCAATGATCTGGGTGGACGCCTGTGCAGCTGGGACGAGTTCTATGTGGCCTGCACCCAGTACGCTTCGGAATTCTCGAACATGTTATCCGCATGGGAATGGCTGGACGATTCCTCGAACCACGCCAACTCCGCGGTACAGGTGGGTATGACCACGTGTACAGCCGAGCGCTGGGCCAATCCCAACAATGTCACATTGGGCCGCTCGCGGTGCTGCTTCACACCTCGTTGACATGGCACGCCAGATCCCCCTGCTCCTCTTATTCCTCTGTTCGAGCCTATTGATGGGACAGGTCGTCACCGATCGGTCCGTCATCCTCACTGGAGCCTTCCCTGAAGACCGCCAAGTGACCGGTCTACCTGACAGCGAAGCAAGCGATGCGGTACTGACCACGACCACGGAACGGCGGGGTGCATATCGCACCGCTGCACCAGTGGCCGGTAATGTCTGGTCCATCGACCTCGGCACGCTCACCGCCGCACCTCCTGCCGGTACCCAGTTGGTGGTCGTGGCACCGGCGCCGACGAGCGGGGATATCGACCTCCTCGTGAACGGCCACGGACCCTACCCGCTGCTCGCCGCGGTGGATGTGCGAGCCGATGGAGCGGAGATCCCCGAGGGGACCGCCCTCTCGGTCGTCATGGATGGCAGTTCCTTCCAGATCATGAACACGAATGTGCGTCCGCGTCGGCCCTGTCCGGAGGGTATGCTGACGGTGAACGCACGCTATTGCATAGAACCTGTGGAGCATCCTCCCGTCGACTTCTTCGCAGCCGCCTCGACGTGCGGATCACAAGGGATGCGCTTGTGTGAATGGGGAGAGTTCATCACCGCCTGCCAGCGCGCGGGCGAGATCGGGCTTGCCGGGACGACCAACAGTTGGGAATGGACGAACGATGCGTCCAATGAGAACGGCAGCGCCCGTGTGGTCGGGGCAGGCAGCTGTTTGAGCGCGGGTAACGCCATCGTCACGGGCAGTATCGACCGGAACTACCGGTGCTGTTATACGCGCTGATCATCATGGAGCGCAAGCTCGTCGTCCGTAGTTGCCAACCGAGAAGCCTGCTAACGAGCTGCGCTCTATTCCTGGCCGGCGTGACGGGTATGGCACAATGGGATCTTGGAACCTCATTGCAACTGTCCGGTACGAATGCCATCGATAGACAGGTGCTGGGTGTTCCGGATCCTGAAGGACCGGCAGATGCAGTCAGTCTTGGCAGTGCGCGAAGGAACACCACCAACAGAGCGATCATCTCGGGAAGCACCGCCCTTTCCGGGGCCCTTGTCCCTGCGCCAGCCGCACTGGTACCCGGAATGATCATCACCGTTCTATCCCTTGAGGCGAACGCTGCGGCACCCACCCTTGCCTTGAACGGCCTGTCCGCGCATCCGATCGTCAAAGGCGATGGCCTTGCTCTTGACGCCGGTGACCTGCGCCCGGGTGTACCAGCGCGCATGATCTTCGATGGGGATGCGTTCCAGTTGATCTCGGCGACTTTCCTCGGGTGCCCGAGCGGATATGTGTCGGTTTCCAACACCTACTGCATCGCCGACCAGCCGGGTAAAGCCGCCACCTTCTATGATGCGATCGCGGCTTGTGGTGCACAGGGCGGACGATTGTGCACGATCAGCGAATGGAGCCATGCGTGCAGCTCACTTGCGTGGTTCTTCGGCACCGTGACACAGGCTGAATGGGTGGACCACGCCGCCAACAACAACACGGGCGCCAAACTCGTTGGAGCGGGCATCGATGGTGGTGGCATCGGAGAAGGATCCGGATGTGAGTTCGGTGGGCAGAGCCCCCCGACCAACCTCTTCCCATACCGTTGTTGTTACAACCGATGAGAAGCAGCTTCCTCCCTCCTGCCCTGCTCTTCTGCGGCCTGGTCCATGGACAGGTGCTGCTGGACGGGGACTTGCGATTCGTTGGTCCGGACGGCACGCGACACATCGATGGGCTCGCCGGCCCGGTGGATGAGACCGCGGCCGTTCCGGTATCGGTGGTCGCATCCGGTACGGTGCATTGGGCGGAGGCCAGCCTGGAGAACGGTTCGCTGCGACTCGTGCTCGACCCGGTCCTGGCCGATATCGGCGATGGCTTGCTCATCCGTTTCCTTTCACCCATCGCGAACGATGGTCCGATGACGATCACGGCCGTCGGAACAGTGGGCATCGCCTTGTTGCGCACCGATGGATCACCGCTTCCGGCGAACGCGCTTAGACCCGGTACCGTTGCGGAAGTGCTTTACGACAATGGGAACTGGGTGCTGCTGAACCCTGCTACCAGGACATGCCCACCAGGAACGATAGCCACCGCCGGCCCCACTTGCATGGACATCGACTTCGTGCCCGGGATGCGGTTCTACCAAGCGATCGATCATTGTGCAGCACGGGGTGGCAAGCTCTGCACCTGGGACGAATACGCCGTGGGATGCGCACTGCGCGAGGCAGAACTCAACGGGCTATTCGTCGAGTGGGAATGGATCGACGATTCATCGAACCATACCCACACGGCCAACCAGGCCGGGCGCTTCACCTGCCAGAGCCAGCGATCGGCGAACGTGATCGTGACCATGACCGGGAACACCCGCTGTTGCTACCGGACCCGATGACGCTGCGGAACCTGCATATCCTCATTCTTCTTTGCATAGGCGTGTCGCTGCGCGCCCAAGTCGATGTGGACAAGGCCGTGATCCTCGATGGGCCCAACGGTCATGTTCGAGGACTAGCGTCATCCATCGCACCAGGCTCGGCGATGAACGCCGAGACACTTCAAGGCAACGCAGCGCAAAGGGCTGACATCGTTACAGGGAATACCTGGTCGATCGATCTTGCCGCTTTCGGACCCTCACCAGCCAATGGTGCGCAACTGGTGTTGGAGGTGCCTGATGCAAGCGATGCTCCAGTGGAGATCATCCTCAACAGCAACGGACCCTACCCGCTATACCTTGAAGGGGTACCTGTGAGCGGGTCCCAGCTCATCCCCGGCACGATGCTCTCTATGGTCCTGGCGGATGGGACCTTCCATGTGCTCAATGGCTCTCATGATCTGCGACGCGCGTGTCCTTCGGGAACGGTACTGGTGAACGAACAGTATTGCATTGAACCGACCGAGCATGGATCCGGGAACTACTTCCAAGCTGGTCTGGCCTGCGCCTCGAGCGGACTGCGCCTCTGCACCTGGGCCGAGTTCGTAGTGGCCTGCGACCGGAGCCTTGAACTGCAACTGACCGGCATGACCAACAGCTGGGAGTGGACCAATAACACCTCGAATGAGGACAATAGTGGCCGCATCGTCGGACTGAACAGCTGCGTATCCGCGGGGAACTGGCTCTCCACGGGCAGTGGCCCGATCGCCTTCCGTTGCTGCTTCACCCGCTGATCCCACGGATCAACGCCGGGCCATCGACGTGAACAGGTCAACGAAGTGGTCCGCGACCTTGTGCCAGTCGAAGCGCGCTGCACAACGTTGGTAGGACGCCATGCCCATCGCTTGCCGTTCACCAGGTGAGGCGTCAAGCATCCGCTTCAACGCCAGATACAAGGCTTCGGGATCACCTGAAGGAAGGAGGCTGCCGTTCGTGCCATCCACCAACTCCGCTGTCGCACCCACGTCGGAAACAATGATCGGACACGCGCGTGCCATGGCCTCGAGGACCACCGTGGGCATGCCTTCGAAGCGGGTCGGAAGCACGAAGACATCGCAATCGGTGTAGAGCTCGAACAACCGTTCATCATCCACCCGGCCCAACAGTTCCACGTTCGATGGCACACCCGCCGCCTTGATCGTGGCAAGCAGCGGCCCGTCCCCAGCGAGTTGGATCCGGATCTTGTCGGCAGGAAGCTCCTTCTCCAACCTGCGCGCTACAGTGATCAACAGATCGATGCCCTTGTTCCAAGCGAAACGCCCCACGAATAAGGCGCGCATCGGTCCGGACCGGGACGTCTCCTGTGGAAGTGGTGGCACGTCAACGGCATTGGGGATCACCACGACCCGTGCCTTCGAACCTTCCACGAGCCCACTGAGGATGGTGGTGAGCTTCCCGCCCAGGGAGATGACGACCGCACTTCGACGCGCCATATAACGCACCGCCCAACGGAACGGAAGGCCCATGATGCGTTCCTTCCGGGTCAAGCCCTGGAACATCTCAAGGCCATGCGGATGCACGATGAGGCGATCGGAGAAGCGATCGATGTGCTTCCACACGCTGAAGCCCTGGGACAGGATCACATCCGGTCGAAGGCGTTCCAATTCGGAGGCCACCCGGCCACTGTATCGCCACAATTCCGCGAGGTAGAAGCTGGACGTATCGATGCCACTGATCGGCACCTCCTCGATCCCATCAACCCCTGCGAAGACACCCGCCTCATGGGGATGGATCACTGTGAGGCGGATACGACCTGTCGCCGCCAGGTGCTCGGCCAGCAGGCGCGAGTGCCGCTGCATGCCGCCCATGGCCTGCGGGAACACACCGTCCGTGCAGATGACGACATGCGGCTTCGACGCTGGGTCCTGTTGTGGGCTCACGTCAGGCACGGTCGAGGATGCGCTCCTTGAGCAGGGTGGCCACGCCCTCGTCGATACCCCATCGCGGCTCCCAACCGGTCACCTGCTTCAGCTTACCCACGTCGGCGAGGAGGTGCATCCGCTCCACCTTGCGGACTCGCGCGGGGTCCACGGTGATGGTCAATGGTTCACCGAGCTGCCTGGCGAACGCGTCGACGATCTCGCGCACGCTGTACTCGATCCCGCGACCGATGTTGAAGACCTCGTGTCCCTTCACCTGAACGCGCAACAAGGCGGACATCGCGCGGCTCATGTCCTCGGTATGGATGAAGTCCCGCTTCGGATCCAGGTTACCCAGCTTCAGCTCGCGCACACCGGCGAGCACCTGCTTCTGGATCTCGGGGATCAAGTGTGGATTGGTCTCGTTGGGGCCGAAAGCGTTGAAGAAGCGGCCAACGATGCTCGTGATGCCGGTGCGGAGATGGAACTCGCTGACCAGTTTCTCGGTGGCAAGCTTGGTGATCCCGTAGATGTCCATCGGACCGGTGGCCTGCGTTTCGTCCATCGCGCCATCGGCGATCGGGTACACGGCGGCCGTACTAGCAACGAAGACCTGCTCCACCGATCCGCAGGCCTCACACGCATCGAGCACATTGATCGTGCCGAGCACATTGATCTCGGAGGCTTCCACCGGATGCGCGTTGCAATAGGGTATGAAGTGCACCGCGGCGAGGTGCAGCACACGGCCGGGCTTCACGCTGTCCATGGTCCGCTTCACGGTTTCCCGGTCGCGGATGTCCACCTGGTGGAAGCGCTCATCCGGAACACCGGCGAGCGCACGCAGGCCGAAGGAGAGATCGTCAAGGACATGCACCTCATATCCTTCCTCCTGCAGGTGTCTGCTCAGGGCCGAACCGATGAAGCCCGCTCCACCGGTGATCAGTACACGCGTTCCGTTCGACATGGAGCCGCGAAAGTACGGGGACCGAGCGGACCGGGCTCAGGAAAGCGTGTACAAGATCCTGCGGTACGCGGCGTCGAAGGTGCGTTTGGTGAGGTGCTGCCGGGCATATGACCGCATCCGATCGGAAGTGGCCTGGTCGGTGGGATGCAAGTGCGGGAGCCTCCCACTCTTATCGATGACCATTCCCAGGCCATGGACCCGAACGGCCTCACTAAAGTCCCCGATGTGTGGCGAGATCAGAACGGGTAAGCCCGCAGCGAGGTACTCGGCGAACTTCGTGGGTGAAGCCACCCGATTGGTGACCGTATCCTCGCGCAGCAGCAAGCCCATGTCGCACCCGGCCAGGAGCCCAGCCACTTCCGAAGCTGGAGCCCATCGTACCTCCACCCGACCGGGAAAGCGCGCCTGCAACGCGGCGTTGTTCCCGTCCGGCCTGGAGAGGAAGAGAACATCCACCATGGGCTGATCGCGCAACACGGGCGCGAGCATGTTCTCCAGCAACGCGAAGGACTGCCAGCCCGCGGTGCTTCCGCTGTAAACGAGCCTCACTCTACCTCCCTCGTTCACCGCCCGTTCCGGACCCTGATCCACATGATCCGCGCCGAGGGTGCAGGGGATCACCTCCACCGCATCGCCTTCCCACTGGTAACGCTCCGCCCAATGATGGACCAGCGCTGCGCTGACGGCAAGTCTGATGTCCGCATCATGGATCGCGATGCGTTCCAAAGGCCTGAACTGCGCGATCACATGATCATCATCGATCAGGCGGTACTCCTCCCACTCCGCTGCATAAGCGCCGCGCGCATCGTAACACACGTGGCGTGTGAGGCCCCATTTCCTAAGGCGAAGCGCCAGCCCGGTGGCGAAGATCCCGCGGGCCATGATCCCGGAAGGACGCGACCACAGGCACACCAAAGCGAAGAGGAGGATGTTCCATCGCCAGCGACGCATCGTCGGCACCATGGGCAGCACCCAGGCCGTTGCATCATGCTCGTGGATGGCCCTGCGGGAAGCCCGGTACCCTCTTGCACTCACGAAGGCAACGAGTCGAACGCGCGGACCATCGCAGCCGTTCATATAGGCCACCACATCCGTGACCTGGCTCCAGTACACGCCCGAGGGCTGGTCGTTGTAGGTGACGTAAAGGATCACCGCTCGGTGGAGAGTGCGTCGAAGACACGTTCCGTGGCATGCCCATCCCAGCGCTCGGGGATGCGACCCTTCTTGAACGTGCCGGCATGGATGCGACCGATCATCGTGCGCAATGCGCCCAGGTCGAAGGTCATCAGTTCGTTCGTACCCTCGGTCACGGTCACGGGACGCTCGGTGTTCGGCCGCACCGTCAGGCAGGGTACCTGGCGGAAGGTGGTCTCCTCCTGTATCCCGCCACTGTCGGTGATGACGAAGGCGCAGGTGGCGATGAGCTTCTGAAAGGCGAAGTAGTCCATGGGCTCCGCCAGGTGAAGCCCGCGCACCCGGCCCAGGCGCTCGTGCAGCCCGAAGCGTCGCAGGTTCGCCATGGTGCGCGGATGCACCGGGAACACGATGGGATGGTCCTTGGACACGTCCTCGACGAGGTCGACCAGGTCCGCCAGGCGATCGGGATCATCCACTGTGGCCGGTCGATGGATGGTCATGAGAACCTGCCCTCCACCATCGAGTTGCAGCCGCTGCAACACGTCAGAGGCCTGGATGCGATCCTCGAAGGCCACGAGGGTATCGATCATCGTATTCCCCGTGAAATGGATGCGGTCTTCAGGCACGCCCTCGGCGATGAGGTTCTCCGTGCCGCTCGGTTCCGTCACGAGGAAACGATCGGTGATGCGGTCGGTCAGGATCCGGTTGATCTCTTCGGGCATGCCCCGATCGCGGCTCCGCAGACCACTTTCCAGATGCACGAGGTGGACACCACATTTATTGGCCGTTATCGCCGCTGCCAGGGTGCTGTTGACATCACCCACGACCATCATGGCGTCAGGGCGTTCCTGATCCACCACCTTCTCCAGGCCGAGCATGATGTGGGCCATCTGGGCGTTCGGTGTGCCGGGCGGCACCTCGAGCCAATGGTCCGGGACCAGACCGAACTGCTCGAAGAACACCGTGCTCATGCGCTCATCGAAATGCTGGCCGGTATGCACCAGACGCACCTCCCAATCACCGCGCTGGGCAGCGACCGAACGCATTCGGGTGACCTTGATGAAATTGGGCCGCGTTCCCACGACCACCAGCAGTTTCCTCATTCGACCGTGCGAAGATGCGGACCTTGAACGGAAATCCGGCACCCTCAAGCGCGTGGGCTCAGATACTCCGATCGCGCATGCGGCCGAAGTAGCGCGCCAGGCGATCCGTAGCACTGAAGCCGATCAGGCGGTAACAGCCACTGTACAAGGGTGTGGTGGCCGAGGTGGCATCGGGAACAAAACCGACCGGCAGGTTCTCCTTGAAGGCTTGAAGGCCCGCATGGGCATCATGACGCGCCAACACCCGAATGGCCATGAAGATGACCTGGTCCGCCGCCGCGATCTCGAGCGCGTGACCGGCGGGATCGGTGTGTTCCATATGATCTCGCATGGCCCGGCGCAAATGGATGAACCGGATCCAATTGTCGCGCAGCCCGGTGCGACTGATCGAGCCTTGGGCGCGCTTCAGTACAAGGCTGCTGACGAAGGGATCCCACGCCACACGGGCACCGCTCTTCAACATCCGGAACATGAGCTCATAATCCTGGCTGCTTGCCTGCTCCTCTTTCCAGCCGTTCACGGCTTCCAAGGCCGATCGCTTGAACAGGTTGGAACTGGTGGTACCGAGTTGCGTGCGCACCAAGGCCATCCAGGGGCTCCCCTCGTTCGCCACCACCTTTTCCTCACGACCATCTTCGTAAACGTTGAGGAAGTCCGCCACCACAAGGTCCGGCCCGTTGGTGGCCCGGACGAGGTCCACCTGCCGATGGAGCTTGTCGGTGAGCACCGCGTCATCGGCGTCCAGGAACTGGATGTATTCTCCGGTGGTGTTCGCCATGCCCAGATTACGTGCGGCGCAGGCCCCCCTTCTCGGGCCGCTCGTCCACCGGAACCGTCCTGCGTAGGTGCGTTCCAACTCCTCCAGCCGGGCCTTCGTGCCGTCGGTCGAACCGTCGTCAATGGCGAACACGTCCAGGTCGTCGTAGGTCTGTTCCATGATCGACCGCACCGCCACATCCACATGATGCTCGACGTTGAAACAGGGAATGACGACCGCGATACGCATGAGCTACAAAGGTCGCCACTTCGGGAAGAGCGCACAAGGCGGGCCTATTCCATGGCGAACGTGCCCTGCTCGTGCGCGAGCAATACCTGATCGACGAAGGCGTGAAAGACACGGCGCGCTTCGAAGCCCTCGGACCACGTCTGACGCACTCCCGCGCGGAAGGTGGCGGTGGCCATGGGGCCCGCCTGGAAGTTGTTCAGCAGGCTGGCCACTTCGTCCGGTGCCGGGTCCTGCGGCAGAAGCACGCCGGTACGCGCGTCCACAAGATCCCGCACGCCTCCGGAATCCGCCACGATCAGCGGGATGCCGAAGCTCGCCGCCTCCTGAGCCGCTACGGCCACCCCGCCCTCCAACTCGGCCAGGTGCACAAAGGCATCGACGGGATGCGCGCGGTACCACTTCATGATGTCCGCATTCTGGAACATACCCATGAAGGTTACCTTGACGTTCGGTGGCAGGTCCTGCGCGGCCTCCTTCACGCGTTGCTCCTCCTCCCCAGACCCGAAATGCACCCAGCGCACCGGCACGGTCACCCGCTTCAGCGCCTCGATCAACAACAACACCCGCTTACGCGGGATCAGGAATGAACAACTCACGAGCTTCAGGGGACCGCTCGGGTCATGGGGCCCGGGTCCATGGTCCGTCGTCCCCAGACGAGCCAGGGTGAATCGTTCCGCGATATCCGGATGCCTCGATCGAAGATGCTCCATGCCGGTCCTCGATGCGCAGTACACCCGCTCCACATGTTCCAGCTGGAAGCTCCTGAAGGGGATCCAACCGTTGCGGTTCTGCTGCTCGTAGATGTCAAAGCCGTGCGCACGGCTGAAGTAGCGAAGCCGCCTTTCCCGTTCGCGCACCACACCGAGCACGGTGGCCCAATCATGCGTCCAATAGGCATAGACGATCACGCGTTCCGGATCATAGCGCGGCATGAGTTCACGACGGATCACTTCGGCCCGATGGACGAACTGGCTGACTCGAGCGCGTAGGTAGGGCCACTGCTCGCGGAGCTGCTCCCATGATGGCGCCCCCTTCATCAATGATCGGAGCAACTTGACCACCACGCGGGCATTGCGCAACATCATCGCCGGGCCCGCACCCTTGAAGGGATCGGCGATGGGATGACGCACTTCCGCGTTGGCCGGGATGGGTCGCAATTCGCCGTCGGCGTGTTCGGGAAAGATGACCACCTTCTCGAACCGATCGCACAGCACCGGCAGCTCGTTCTCGAGGAAGGCTTCGCGGAAGCCGTGCGGGAACCGTGTCGTGAACAGCCACAGCTCCTTCTTATGTGCCACTCCGCTCATCTGTTGATGAAGACGGAGATCAAGTAACGCCATTTGTTCCAACCCCAGTTCCCGTCGCAACGCATGTGCTGGATGGCGGCACCGACACCGAAGGCCGGCAGGTGATAGTAGAGCGCTTCCCAGTGATGCCGAAGCTGTGTCCGCAGTGCTTGCGGATCGAAGGTGCCGTGTACGCTGTTCAGGTGCTCCAACTCCTTCATCCAGGCGTGGAAGTCGCGGACGTCCGCCGCACTGAACGGCCTGGGGAAACACTTCACCGTGGCAAGCTGAAGCTCCCGTTGTCGCTCGCTGAGGGGCCATCCGAGGCGCTCGAACACATAGGTGTACAAGGAACGCAGGTCGGCGGCCCTGTCCCGTCCATGCGCGATGTTCATGACCCCCTTGCGGTAATGGATCAAGGGGCGATCGAGGTTGAGGAAGCGCGTGTGCCGTGCGAGCTCCAGCTGGTGCATCCAGTCCTCCCCGTAGCGCGGCCAGTGATCCTCGAACCGAACATCGTGGCGGCGCAGCACAGCGGTGCGGTATGCCGTGGCCGGCTGGTTCAAGGGGACGCCGAAGAGCATGCGCGCCTTGCACGCCGCATCACTCAACTCCACCCGGTGCAGGGTCTCCGGCTCGGTCATCAAGCGGATATGTCCACTGGTTGCACCCACCTCGGGATGCTTGTCCAGCACATCGACCTGTACCGCGAAACGATCTGGATACATGATGTCGTCGGCATCCACGCGGATGATGTACTCACCCGTCGCCGCATCCATCGCGCGCTGTGCGGCAGCACCCGGACCCATGTTCCGTTCATTGCATATGATCCGCAGTCGCGGATCCGCATACGACCGGAGTATCCTGAGGCTCTCGTCCGTGCTCGCATCATCCACCGCGATCACCTCGAATTCCTGGAAGCTCTGTGCGAAGACACTGTCCAGGCAGGCCTTCAAATAGGGCGCCTTGTTGAACACCGGTATGACCACCGAGACCTTCATGCGCTCCACAGACCGATCTTACGTCCGAAGCGATACCATGTCCAGCCGGGTGCACGAAGCCCGGGTCGCATCGCCTTCCAACGCGCTTCGAGGTCGGCCTCGATCAGGCCTGCATCATCACCGATCACATCGCGCAAACGCTTCATCATCCGGAACCCGCCTTCCGACCCGATCGTTGCGTTCCACTTGACCAGGAAGCGGATGATCATGCGGCGCACAACAGCGGCCTGTTCGGGTCTGGCGTTCGATGGCCGAAGCTCCGGTGGGTCGGGATAGCCGAGATCGAGTATGGTGACCATTTCCCTGTCGCCGACGGCCAGAGCCATTGCACGCAACAACGCGGCCGTTTCCCGCACGAAGCCTTGCGCTCCTTCCGCTGTTTTGCTGGCGGGTTGCAGGCGGAACACCGCGAGGTCGACATCGACCGTGCCGACGTGCTCCGGGCCATGGGCCAGCAGCACACGCCACCACAGATCGAGGTCCATGCAATAACGCAGCGCGGGATCGAGGCCTCCTGCGGCGCGTACCGCATCCATTCGGTAGAAGGTGGACTGTTGATTGATCACCGGTGCCACAAGCAGCGCCTCCGGATCGGTGCGGTCGTTCAATGGGGAGCGCACCACCGAACCACCAGGATCCTCCAGCAGGCGGCGTCCTTCCAACACGATCAGGTCCGGATCCGCAGTGAACCGCTCGGACACGACGCGCAGCGCGCCCGGCAGCAGGCGGTCATCGCTGTTGATCCAACCGAACACCGCACCGGTGGCGTGCGCTAGCCACTTGTTGAGCGCATCGCTCTGTCCCGCATCCGCCTCGCTGCACCACCACGCCAGGTCATGCTGTCGGGAACGGATCAATTCCGCGGAGCCGTCCGTGCTGCCACCATCCACCACGACGTGCTCGACCTCCGCACCGTCCTGCTCCCGCACGGACCGCAGGCACTCCTCCAGGTATGGGGCCTGCTGATAGCTCGGGGTGATGATGGTGATGCGCGGGGCCATCGGTTCAGGAATGCGACAGCTCACGGTAGATCCGCTGCGTTCGTTCCAGCATGCGGTCCAGGGTGAATTCGTCCAGCACACGCTGCCGGCCCGCGCGACCCATGCGCTGCGCCTCCTCGCGGTCCAGGGCCAGCCGACGCATGGCCGCCACCAGCTCCTCAGAGGTGCGATAGAGGCATCCACTGGTCCCGTCGGTCACGAGCTCCGGCGTCGCACCCGAAGCGTGCCCGATCACCGGAAGCCCGTCGGCCATGGCTTCCAGGGTGATGCGCCCCAACGCCTCGAAGTGCGAGCATTGAAGCACGGCATGCGCATGGTCCATCACCTGGCGCACATCCTCCACGAAGCCATGCAGCGTGACGACCTTCTCCAGACCGAGCGTGTGCACGAGCTCCTTCACCGGCGCCATCTGCCCATCACCCACAAGGTGCAATCGCGTGAGCGGCGAAGTGGCATGTACGGCGGCGAAGGCGCGAACGGCTTCCAGCTGGCCTTTCGACGCGTGGAAGTATCCGGCCAGCATGAAGTTGAAGGTATCATCGCTGTTCCAACGATCAGCCGCCATCCGTTCCCGTAGCTGCCAACCCTCCGCGGTGATGATCCCATTCGGGATGATGTGCACCTGATCACCCTTCGGCATCCAATGGCGGGTGTCATCGACCACGGCCTGTGACAGGGCGATGAGGGCGTCGGCCTGCCGCAGCTCACGGGTGTATCGCCTTACACCGCCATCCACCTTGAAGCGGTAGTGGAGGAAGGGCAGTTCGCGGATGTGCCACACGTGCGGCACGTGCAGGCTGCGCGCCAGCAAGCCACCGATGCCGATGACCGCACTGTTGGTGTGCACGAGCCCGGTGCCACGATCACGGGCGAGCGCCTCGATCCGGCGCATGGCCTCGGCATTGAGCTGGTCACGCATTCGTGCCGCCCGGCGGAAGCGCATGCGCTGCAACAAGCGATGGTGCATCCGGCCGGAGTAGATCTGCTTGTGCATCCAGGAGGCGAAGGGCACGACGGCATGGTCGATCGCGGACCGCTGCAACGCCTTCACGAAGGGTCCGTCCGCCGCCGAAACCACGAAGGGCCGCACCGCTCCCGCATCCCGCAGGCCAACGACCAGATCGAGCAGGGAGCGGTTCGCGCCGTACAGGTCCGCGTAATGCGTGAGGTATAGCACGTGCAACGGCTTCATGTGCTTCGCGCCGCGCGCATCAGGATGCGCTGAAGATGAGCCACCTGGACCTCGACACGGTGCGCCACTTCCACATAGGCCCGTCCGGCAAGGCCCATCCGCAGCGCTTGTTCAGGATCATCGATCAAGGCGACCATGTGACGGGCCATGGCCTCCACGTCGTGTTCCGCACAGAGCAGGCCGCGCTCCCCGTCCACCACCACATCCGCGATACCTGCATGGCGCGTGGCGACCACGGGCACCGCGGAAGCCATCGCCTCCAGCACGGCCAGGGGTGTACCCTCGTGATCATTGTCCGCAGTTACGACGCTGTGCTGCACGAAGGCACGGCTCCCATGCATCAGTCGTGCTATCTCATCCGGCTTCTTAACACCGCAGAGATCCACACTACCGACCAGGCCCAGTTCCGAGACCAGCTGTTGACAGCGTTCCCAGAGCTTCCCCTGCCCCACCATGGTGAGGCGCGCCTCGGGCCGGAGCGCCACCACCTGGCTGAAGGCGGTGATGGTGAGTTGCGGGGCTTTCTTCTCCGCGAAGCGACCCACGGCGAGGAAGTGCGGCGGTGCAAGGTCCGGTCGGCCGGGAGTGAAGCGGTCCACATCGATGCCGTAACAGTTGTAGATGACCTTTTCGCGTGGCGCTCCGATCGCCAGCAGCTGGGCTTCCATCGCCCGGCTCACCACCACCAACGCACTGGCATACCGGAAGAGATCCCGGTAGCCACCATACCGTTGGATGTAGTCAGGGCGATGCGCATCGAAGCCATGGAAGTGGACCACGAGCGGCACACCAGCGCGTTCACAGGATCCCGCGATCTCCGCGCCCATGTTGCCATACTCGGCCAACATCACGTCCGGCTTGAACGATCGCAACCTGTCGACCAGCCGATGCCGGGCCAGCCCTGGCGCACCGCCGAAACGCCGGCCCACGAGGCGATCGTAGAGCTTCCCAGGTCCGGCGCTGCGCACCAGCGGTCCACCGAGCGATGCATTGCGCGGTGGCACACCGCCTGACAACAGCAGCTCGACCTTGTTCAACCGCTCGATGTGGGCCGCGATGAAGGTCTCGCTCCAGGCGTTCTCCGCGGGAGAGGCCAGCGCTATCCGCAGGGCAGGAGCCTCACTTTCCACCGGTGACCCGTTTCATCGCCCGCCCCAGTCGACCACGCACCGAGGTATCGGGCTCCTTGTTCTTCTCGGCCAGGCGCTGCTCGCTCTCCGCGATCACATCCTTCGGGAAACCCGCGGTCAGCAACCGGTCGCGCAGCACTTCGAGATGTGGACGGAGCAGGCCGTCCACACCGGACACGATGCCGTCGATCATGGAGCGGGTGAAATGGATGAAGACGATCGGGAAGGTGCCGTTGATCAACACATCGCCCGTCGAAGCCTTGGTGCGCGCGCACTCCACCATGTTCCAGTTGGCCACGTTGCATCCCCGATGCTTCAGCACCAGCACGCCATCGAAGTAGACCGGGAGCAGATTGAGGTGGGTCTGGTCCACGTACTGGCCTTGGGTGAAGTCCTTGATGCAGACCTCGAGACAGTTGGTGCCCCATCCCTGCAACGCGGGTTCACCACCGCGGGATGCAGCGACGAAGCCCCCGTTATACAGTCCACCGACGTAGAGCAGATCGAAGTTGGGTCGATCCACCGTGGCGGTGGCACTGCGCCAATGCGGGCTCAGCAGCACCGTCGACCGGTCCAGCGCCTCCCAAAGCCACGACGGATCGCTGAAGAAGTGCAGGTCGCAATCACCATACATGACCTTCTGGTAGCGCTTTAACAACTGAAGCATCAGCACCGGCTTCAAGCTCCAGCGCAGTTCATCGCTCTGTTCGGCGTACCGGGCACAGATGGCCGCGCCAAGCTCCGTATCCTTCATGTCGCCCAACAAGCGGAACTCCACGCCAGCCCTTCCACCCGCGTCCAGGCTCGAACCGCCATCCACATCCGTGACGAGGATGACGAAGTGAAGCGATGCATCCCATTGCCGCAGGGAATCGCACAGGGCGAGCGCCCAGCCCAGGTGGCTGCGGGTGATGATGGTGCAGAAGCACTTCTCCATGGCCACTACTTCGATGAGGACAGTTTCGCGCCGATGCGACGGAAGATACCGTCGATCCAGCGCATGCAGGAACGCAACGGCCCACTGTCCGCCGCTCGTGTGCGATGCTGGGTGTCCAGCGCCACCCGCAGCATGCGTCGCTGCCCCTCGCGGAAGAAGACCGGATGCTTCTGATAGAGCCGTTCGTGCAGGGCCACGAATTTCGCCTCCTGCGCCGTGGCGCCGCCTCCATGCTTGCGGTAACGCGCACCGATGCGGTCCAGGAACACGAACCGTGAACCGGCCTCCACCAGACGGATCCAGAGGTCGTAGTCCTCGATGTGCTGCAGGTCCGGCGCGGTATCGAAACAACCCGCATCCAGCACATGCGACCGCCTCGCAACGACCGCCGAAGGCAGGATGAAGTTGTAGACGGCGAGCGAGAGCGGGAAGTGGTCCTTCTTCCAAGGCTCGAACCAGGCCTCGTGCGTCCAGCTTCGTCCGGGTTCATCGCGGTAGCTCAGGACCGGTGCACAGGCCACGTCGGCCCCAGCTGTCAATGCCGATAGCGCCGACTCGAGATGGTGTGGCAGCCAGGTATCATCGGGGTCCAGGAAGGCGACGAACTCACCACTTCCGGCACGGATGCCCGTGTTGCGCGCACCGCTGACGCCTTGGTTCACCTCATGCCTGATGTACTCGACCCGCTGCTTCACGGTATCAGCGAACTCCCGGACCACCCTGGCCGTGCCGTCCTCCGGACCATTGTCGTCCACCACGATCACCTCCCATCGCGATCCGGTCTGTGCTGCGATGGAGCGCAGGGCCTCGCCGATGTACGGACCCATCTTGTAGGCCGGCAGGACGATGGTGACGAGCGGATCAGCCATGGATCGTCCGGAAGAAGCGTGCCACCCCCTTGCGCTTCGCCTCATCGAACGCGCGATCAGTGGCGGTGCGCGATCGGTGGGTGGACCACCTGTGAAGTTCGTAGAGCGCGTCGCCCAAGCGAAGGCGCGCCAGCTTGCCGATGCTCCCCCCGACACTTGGCGATGGCATGACCTGCTGCACCTTCAACCCATGCAAGTGCCGCAGGAAGGTGCGGGAGAAGGCATGACCCTCCGCGAGCCGCAGCAGGTATCCCCGATCGACACGGGAGCGGCTTATGAGGTGGCGCACACGCAATTCCGGGAAGATACCCTTGCCATAACCCATCTCGCAAGCGACCCACGAGAACTCATCGTCGCCGCATGAATTCAACGTGTTGCCTGCACGGTCCAGGCGCTGCTTCTGCGGATCATCCATGATGATGCGCGCGTACTCCCTGGCTACATCCCGTTTGACCGCCATGCCCGCTCCCCAAGGGATCACAGCATCCTGCGGATCGTTGGACCAGCTTGCCGATGGGACGGTGCGCAGCGCCAACATGGTGGTATAGGGCAGCAGATCGGGAGCAGGGGCCACCTCGTACTCCGGTTCCAATACCCCCGCACCGAACACGCCCAACTGCGGTTCCCGCTTGGCGATGCCCAAGGTGCGCGACAGGTAGTCGGGTGCCAGGACATTGTCGTCGTCCACGAACAGAAGCAGATCGCTCCCCGTCTCCTGGATGCCTCTGATCCGTGCCATGGTCAGGCCGAGGCGGGACTCTTGAACGATCCGCGCACGAGGATGCCAGCCGATATCGATGCGTTGGAGGCTGCCGTTGGTCGATGCATTGTCCACGACAAGAAGTTCCCAATGATCCTGTGGAATGGTCTGCACCTTCAAGCTTGCCAGGGTCCTTTGCAGATGCTCCTGACGCGGGTTGTGCGTGCAGATGACGACGGAAACCTTTTCCATACATGCCAGTGCCTGCAATGGCCTTGCGCGACACACGGCCAAATGTAGCACGTGCCTTGGCGTGGATGGCATTGCGTTACCGTCGGCATTCACCGCGGTCAAGGAAAGAACGATCACGCGCTCTTCGTTCCACCGTCGAATGGATCTGTATCCGCGTCTGCCTTGGTCAGCACCGGTAAATGGTCACCGGGCTCGATCAGTAGGATCGGCCAAGCCTAGTTGGCTCTTATGAAGTTGACTAGGGACTCACGAAAGTGGAGCCAGCCGTAATACAGCCGCTTCAAGCGGTGTTGATCCGGGAATCGATCCTTGGCGATCCGATCCAGGATCATCATTCGCCGCCGTGCAACGAACTTTTTCTGAACAGGTGTGAAGTTCCACCATAATATGTTGAAGAAGCGCAGGAATCGCTGGTCCTGCTGCGTGGTATTGAGACCGGTCCAGGAACCGCGCCCTGTGAAACGCCAAACCGCCATCACTTCCGGCAACATGGCCATGCGCCCCTTAGCGTCGGCAATGAAATACAGCCCCATATCACCGAAGGGCACACGCGAGAACCAACGGGGGAGCGGAAGCAGGGATGACCTGAACATCACCGTGGCCGTCACGAAGAAATTGTAGGTCCGCAGCAGATCATCGAATCGGATATCGTCCAGAACGATGTCATCCGGGACGGGGAACACTTCGAAGTGCCCCCCCTTCAACACCTCGGCCTTATGACAGCAGAGCATGTGCCCCGGATGCTGATCAAGGAAATCCACTTGCTTCTGCAATTTCAGGGGATCGGTCCAAAAGTCATCCCCTTCACAGAGCGCGATGTAGTCGCCCTTCGCCTCCGCGATCGTACGCATCAGATTGCTCCTTCCGGTCGGCTTGCCCATGATACGGATCACATCCGCACGGTCGCGCAGGAATAGGCGGACACGATCAGGATGTTCGTCCGCAATGCGCTGGCATATCTCCCTGGTGCCATCCTCACTTCCATCCTCACCGATCAATATCTCAATAGGGAATTGAGTGCGCTGTGCTAGTATGCCCTGGAGACAGTCCTCGATGTAGTCGGCATGCTGATATGTCGGAACGACCACGGAGACCTTCATGACATAACGAAGTGGTTATGTCGCATTCTCCCAAGGAAATTCGTCCTGGGCAGAGCCCACCCCCGTGAACTTCACGAAGTCCGCGTAACTCCCCTTCTGTGCGACGTTCAGAACGAGGAGGTCATCCGGGCGGTCCTTGAAATAATCGAGGACAGCTTTATTGTGCCGCTCATAATGATCGATCAACGTCCGTTCCTCATATGGCTCGGCATCGGTGGTGCCATATAGCTTGACCAAGTTGTAAGCGAATCCGAGCCGCACATAGGTCGCTGCTCTCAATTCATCGGCTGTCGGAGGCTTTCCTCCTGAACCCCAGATCTTCGCATGGAAGCGGGTGATGGAGGAATACCACTGCTCAGAACTATCGCGCACGGTCAGAATGAATTTACTACCTGGGAAACGCTGATCCAAAGCAACGAACAGATAAGGGCAACTAAAGGGAACATCCTGAAAGACCTGCGCGGTCTCACAATAGTCCAGAATGGGCCCGAACTCCCGCTTGAAATAATAACGATCATACAGGACCTCCGCTGTCGGCTGGTCGCCCACATCGAACCCCAGGTCCATGAACGCCTTCATCAGACTTGTGGTGCCGGTCTTGTTGCGAACGATACAGAAGTCCTTGGGATGCCCCGCATGGACGGGCTTACCTCGTGGCCCGACCCACCTGATCAGATGGTCAAGGACCCGAACGGTCTTTTCACGCAATCGGAACATTTTCGCCTTTCAACCTGCGATGAAGTGACCTCCAACGCCCTGCGCGAAAATGCGACCTTTTTCGGGAAACGACCCTCAGCGAAGCGTCCACAACAGCTTGGCCCCCACGATCAGCAGGACGACAACGAGCATGGTCCGGAGCAGGCCATGTGGCACTTTGGCGGATATCAATGCCCCGATGATGACCGCAGGTATCGAGCCCAGCAGCAGGTTCCCCAATAACCCCACATCGAAATTGCCGATCAAGAGGTGCCCACTGCCCGCGAACAAAGCCAGGGGAATGGCATGGACGATGTCCGTGGCCACCAGGCGTGGGGGCGTAAGGCGCAGCGGATAGAGGTACACGAGGAAGACGGCGCCCAAGGCACCGGCCCCGACCGAAGTGAGCGTGACCAACAGGCCGAGGACCGCCCCTGCGGCGACCGTGAGCGGAGCCTGCGCCGATTTGAATGCGACCGCCTCGGTGATCCGTGAGTTCCGACCGATCGCATGTAGTCGCTTCTGGAACAGCATGGCCACCGCGGTCACCATCACCGCACCCGCCACGATACCCTTGAGCACATCGGCCGCGCCCTCTTCCGCCGGGTGGCCATGCATCCACCACAATGTGAGGAGCGAAGCGGACAAGCTGCCCAGCCACAACCGCTTCACCACCACCCAGTCGATCAATCCGTGGCGCTGATGCACGGGGGTGGCGAACAGCTTGGTGATGGCAGCGAACCAGAGGTCCGTACCCACGGCCACCGTGGGCGCCACACCGAAGAGCAGCAACAACAGAGGCGTCATCAGCGCACCACCGCCCACACCCGTGAGGCCCACCAAGAGCCCCACTGAGGCACCCGCGATGATCAGCTTCGGATCCATGGGATCAGGTCAGTGAACGGATCACCTGTTCCACGCTCTCCTCCACCGTCGATCGCATGGTGCGCACATGCACCTCCGGGGCTTGGGGTTCCTCATACGCACTGTCAATACCGGTGAAGTTCGTGAGCTCGCCACGCCGTGCCTTGGCATACAGCCCTTTCACGTCACGCCGTTCACACTCCTCCAGCGGGGTATCCACGAACACCTCGATGAACTCCCCTTCAGCGAACAGGTCGCGGGCCATCCGGCGTTCGCTCCTAAAGGGGGAGATGAAGCTCACGATCACGACCAGACCCGCGTCGACCATCAGCTTCGCCACTTCTGCCACACGTCGGATGTTCTCCACCCGATCAGCTTCGGTGAAGCCAAGGTCCCGGTTCAACCCGTGCCGCACGTTGTCGCCGTCAAGCAAGTAGGTGTGCTTCCCCTCAGCATGCAACTGTTTCTCCAACAGGGAGGCGATGGTCGACTTGCCGGACCCGGAAAGACCCGTGAACCAGATGCACCGCGGTGTCTGGTGCTTCAGCTGGGCGCGCGCACCCCGGTCTACCTCCAAGGCCTGCCAATGGATGTTGCTCGCCCGGCGCAGGGCGAACTGGATCATTCCCGCACCCACCGTTTCGAAGGTCAACTTGTCGATGAGGATGAAACTGCCAAGCACGCGGTCCCTGGCATACGGCTCAAATACAATGGGCGCACTGGTGGACAGATGCACCGTGCCGATCCCGTTCAACTCCAAGGTCTTCGCCGCAAGGTGTGCGCCTGTGTCCACGTCCTCGCGGTACTTGATCCCGGTCACGGTCGCGGTCACCTCCTTGCAGGCCGACTTCAGCAGGTATTGCCTGCCGGGGGACATGGCATGCTCGGCCATCCAAAGCAGGCGGGCTTCGAATTGATCCGCCACTTCTGCAGGTGTATCGGCACCTACGAGGACATCGCCCCGGCTTGCGTCCACCTCATCATCCAGTGTGATCGTCACCGAGGTTCCGGCATCCGCCGCCTCCACCGCCTCGAAGCCATCGATCACCGCCTTCACCGTGGTGCGCACTCCTCCCGGGAGCACGCGCACTGCATCGCCGGGGCGGACCGTACCGTTGGAGATGCGGCCGCAGAAACCGCGGAAGTCCAGGTCGGGCCGGTTCACCAGTTGTACCGGCATCCTGAACGGACCCATGTTGGACCCTTCTTCGATCTCCACGGACTCCAGGCAGCCCAGCAAACTCGGCCCGCTGTACCAGGACATCCGCTCGGACCGGTTGATGACATTGTCCCCATCAAGCCCCGAGAGCGGGATGGAGCGAAGGCCCTCGAAGCCAAGGTCCGCTGCGAAGGCCCTGTAATCCGATTCGATGGCCCGGAACACCTTCTCGTCGTAACCCACCAGGTCCATCTTGTTCACGGCCAGCACCACCTGCCGGATCCCCATCATGCTGACGATGCGGCTGTGGCGACGCGTCTGCACGAGCACACCCTTGCGCGCATCCACGAGGATCACCGCCACATGCGCCGTGGAGGCACCCGTGGCCATATTGCGTGTGTATTGCTCGTGGCCCGGTGTATCGGCCACGATGAAGCGTCGTTTGTCGGTGGCGAAGAAGCGGTAGGCCACGTCGATCGTGATGCCCTGCTCACGTTCGGCCTGCAGCCCGTCCACCAGCAGGGCCAGGTCCACACGTTCCCCCTGCGTGCCATACCGTTTGGAGTCGCTCTCCAGCGCCTTCAACTGGTCATCGAAGATGTTCTTGCTCTCATACAACAGGCGGCCGATCAACGTGCTCTTCCCATCATCCACACTGCCGCAGGTGATGAAGCGTAGTGTCTGCCTGTCGGTCTGGGCCTTCACAAAGGCGTCCACCTCCCTCGTTCCTTCCTGTGCCATCAGAAATAACCTTCCTGTTTCTTCTTCTCCATGGAGCCCGGTTCATCGGAATCGATCATCCGGCCCTCACGCTCGGAGCCACGCGCGTTCAGCGTTTCGGCGATCACCGCCTCCAGCGTGTCCGCTTCGGATTCGATCGCGGCGGTGAGCGGCCAGCAGCCCAGGGTACGGAAGCGCACCTTCTTCATCACCGCCTGCTCCCCCTCCTTGAACGGGTAGCGGTCGTCATCCACCATGATCCATTGACCGTTGAACCTGACCACCGGCCGTTCTGCGGCGAAGTACAAGGGAACGATGGGGATGTTCTCCTGCAGGATGTACTGCCAGATGTCCTGTTCGGTCCAGTTGCTGATCGGGAAGACGCGGATGGACTCGCCCTGGCGGATGCGCGTGTTGTAAAGGTTCCAGAGCTCGGGGCGCTGCGCCTTGGGATCCCACCGGTGCCCTTCGCTGCGGAACGAGAACACACGCTCCTTCGCCCGGCTCTTCTCCTCATCACGGCGGGCGCCCCCGAAGACGAGGTCGAAACCGTGCTGATCCAGGGCCTGCTTGAGCGCCTGCGTCTTCATCACATCGGTATGGTAGTTACTCCCATGCGTGAACGGCCCGATGCCCGCTGCAAGGCCCTCCTGGTTGGTGTGCGTGATGAGGCGCACCCCGCTTTCCCGTACCATACGCTCGCGGTGGGCGTACATCTCCTTGAACTTCCACGTGGTGTCGACGTGCAAGAGCGGGAAGGGCGGCGGTGCCGGGTGGAAGGCCTTGCGCGCCAGATGCAGCATTACCGACGAGTCTTTGCCGATCGAATACATCATCACCGGGTTCCGTGCGGTGGCCACCGCCTCGCGGATGATCTCGATGGATTCGGATTCAAGTTGCTTCATGCCCATTGAGCGGTTCCAAGTACCCTTTGAGCCGCTACCGCAAAGGAACAGCATTTGAACTAAGACGGCTTGCTCAACCGACCTCAAGGCCATCGGCACGCAGGCGACAGGTCAGAGGAACTGTTCAAGTTCCGTACCTGCCAACTCCTGCAGAATGGTATCGCCTATGTACTCGGGAAGTCGACCGATCCAAGCTGTATCAGGCCTTTCCTCACGATAAACGCTATTCGCATCTGACCCTGACCGGCTCCGACTATCCGCAATGAAGGCTTCCGTGGAAGCAGTGTAGCTCAGCTCTGCGAAGTCGAACAACTCCCGCGCCACCCTGTAAGGCTCGTTGTTCAGATGAGCGTATCGTACCACGCGCACCTGCTCGGGTCGCTCACGTTCAAGATCGATGAAAAGTTGAGCAACCTCCTTCCATTTGTCGAATCCGTAGAACTCCTCTGGACGTCCTTGGTTCTTGCTTTCTCCAGTTCTCCACTCCTTTCGCACATCCCAGTCGGGCTTGAATTCCCGGGGTGCCCTGATCCAACTGTCAATAACAGCGCATGGATGACGCACAAGGCCGATGATCTTCAACTCCGGCACCTCGGACACCATCCTACGGACCAGGTTGTGATACCGGACCTCCTTCATCACAATGTGTGTGGGATCACCGGATTCGGGTTGATCGGGATAGTCAACATGAATGTTCTTCACCTGTTGCAGGACGAACTGATCCTTGGTCGACTTGATATCCTGGAAGAACTGGAGGATATCATCACGATCGCTGTTCTCGTTCAACCGATCCTTGAACGCATATGAGAACAGCGGCTGGAAGCGGAACGCCACATCGGGCGAACTCCGAAAGATCTGGCCCAGCCAGGAAGAACCGGAACGTGGAACGCTCTGAATGGAAATTAGTATCTCCGATCGTTTCATTCTTGTATTGAATGTGCGCTCAACAGGCTCCGTGCATGGATTCTATCATTCCACATGAGAACATCGATCATCGATAAACCGGGCACAAATTCATTGGAGGAACCTTGAACGTAGGATACGGGCTCCATCTGGATGAACCTAAGTTCAATATGTCGCTCTCGGAAACGTTCCGCATGATACAGGTCACGGCCACCCGAAGGATTGATATACATGGACGCACCAAGGGATTCACAAATCCCTATTATACGATCCTCGCCCTTCACATCACCCTCAATCGTTAACTCACTGGACCTGAACAAGGGCACATCCATTTCAAGATACTCCAGCACAAGCCGCACGGACTCTTCAGCCAAGCCTCCTATGCTCTCTGTACGACTTTCCAATACCTTTTCCACCAGGGGCACTATCGCACGGAAATTCGGAGCCTTGGAATATGCGTGCGAAACCAATGAATGGATCTTCTTTTTCCATCCATCATCCAATGCCACAATGGTATCCTTAATGTCCACATTTTGACTTTGCTTGCGCAACGGAAATGTGAACGTGTGCGCCTGCCCATTAAGCAAGATCCTGTTCCGATTAATCCATCCCTTCTTGATAAACGAAACGTTATCAAGAAAAACGAACTTATCAACCGCATGTATCAGCTGAAAATAGCCCAGATATGGGAACAGGTATGGCTGCATGACCCCAACCGTGTGGCCGACGCCCTTCTTAGTTGCGGATCCAGTGATCATCATGGTCATTCGACCGATCACGCGGTGGGCCGCAAGAACTCCACATCAAAATGAATGACATTCCTTCCAGCCGATCGGCCCCTGATCGCATCCCTCAATTCATGCTTACTGTGAAGAATCTTGAGCTCTTTGGCTAGGTGATCTCGATGCTTCATTGAGACCCAACGGCGTTGAAAGCGCAAGCGAAGGTCATGTGCGAACGGTCTTTGCCACCGCCGTGATGTTTCACAGGAATAGCCCAAAACGTCCATCACCGCGCCTGCCTTGGTCTCGATGAGTTCGACCTCGGAAGGTGTCAAGTCCTTCTTGTACTTCCTTGCGTTGTTCCGGATGATCGGCTTATCGATGTTCTCCCAATAAACAAAGCGCGATGCCGCATCCGCATTCTTATCTCGATCGGTCTGAAAGCACGCCTCTTCAACTGGCAGTCTACAGAAGTTCAAGGCGCGGGTCATCACCGTCGGTGTTTCGGCTATCAGATCCTCATAACTCATGAAGAACATCTCTATCCCGTGCTTGGTCGCCAGTTCCATACAACGACGCTGTTCTCGTTCCCATTTTTCAATGGAATCCCAAACCGTCTTCAGATGCATGGGCTTCTTTTTCCAAGAAGCACAATGGTCCCTAGGATCCCTGTACAAGTAAATGAACTTGCTGTCAGGCCATTTGGCCTTTACCTGGAACGCATAGTTGAATATGTGATTCCCCTTACACGCATAGACCGACGCCGCATGCATTTCCGCCTTCGACCTGTACAGGAGATCGAACGCATCCCAGAAACTGGTCGGACCGTGTTGCTGGACAAGGGCACGCACATCGACCTTCAATCCCCAGTCGTTGAATGGATGATTCGCATATTCGAGCATATCCTCTATCAGGAACGCCATATTGTCCTTACGCCGGAGATCCCCGTAATGCTTGAGCATGCCGTTCCATACGTCAAAGAAGTGAGGGGCAACCGGCGCTTCGACCATGCTGTGATTTCCGATCAAGCTCCTGAGCAAATTGCTTCCCGAACGCTCGGACCCGACAAGGAAAATGGGGGGTAGGTGGTTCATGCTCATCAAATCTGGAGCTAGTTCAGGGCCTTAGCCGGGTCCACGACCTGGCGAACCACTGTCCCGACGATCTCGATCACACGATCAGGCATTCCGGGATAGAATGGCAAGCTCAGGGCAACTTCAGCGGTGTGTTCCGATACAGGAGTGGAGGCTCCGTTGGTGTAGGGCAGCTTGTTCAACGAAGGGTAGAAGTACCTTCTTGTGAATATGTTCCTGCGCCCTAGCTCCTCCTGAATGGCTTGACGATGCTCACCCGTCTCACAGAGCACCGGGTAGTATGCATAGTTGTGCTCAACTCTCCTCAGTGTGGGAAGCACACCTATTCCCGTATCACGCAGAACCTCGTCATATCGCGCGCGGATCATCCCACGATCACGGATACACTGCTCCACATAGGGCAGGACCGCCATTCCCATCGCGGCGTGCACCTCGCTCATCTTGGCGTTCATCCCGAGGGAGAAGTGTTCATCGCCGATGTGCCCGAAACTCCGGAGCAGCCGCAAACGCTCATCCGCATCGGCATCATGGAGCACCACCGCTCCCCCCTCCACGGTATGGAAGAGCTTGGTCGCGTGGAAGCTCAAGGTGCTCGCATCGCCCCATTGCAGGATGCTGCGCCCCTTGTACGTCACGTCGAAGGCATGGGCGGCGTCGTAGATCACCTTCAAGCCATGCTTCTTCGCAATGGCATCGATGGCCTCCACGTCGCAGGGGATGCCGTAGACATGTGTCGCCAGGATGGCCGTGGTGTCCGGTGTGATCGCCGCTTCGATCAAGTTCGGGTCGATGCAGAACGTCGCCGGGTCGATGTCCACGAAGACCGGCTCAAGCCCCTCCCAAAGGATGGCACTGGTGGTGGCCACGTAGCTGAAGGGCGTGGTGATGACCTTGCCCTTCACGTTCAGTGCGCGCAAGGCCAGTTGGATCGCCAGGGTGCCGTTGGCCATGGACCGCAAGTAGGGCACATCGAAACGCGCACGCAGGGTTTCCTCCAACTCCCGAACAATGGGACCGTTGTTGGTGAGCACATGCGTGCTGTACGCCTTGCGCAACCATTGCAGGTACTCCTCCTCCGGCGGCAGGAAGGTCTTCGTGACGTAGATCGGCTCCATGGTACCACTCATGATCCCTGAGGGCTGGGCAACAGGTCCGTCACTTGTTCACGCACGACCCTGGACCACATGATATTGTTCGAACGCACCCGGAATGGACTTATCCCCTGTACACGGCACAAGGATTGGGAGGTTACGAGGGACTTCACCTGGATCAACAGGGAATAATTCCCCATGTTCATCTCCAATTTACCCAGGCGGACCCGAAGCCGATGGGTGCCGGCCTCCAATTCTATGCGCCGACCCTGGGCATCCTTGGCGATCACACCCAGCACCTGGCCCAAGGCCACGTCATCCACATAGACGATGAGCGAGGCCCGCTCACCGGCATCGATCTTCACGGTAAGCTCCACCACCCCTTCGTGGCCCTGGTCCACCACAGGGTCGCGTTCATCCACGGGAGCGCCATCTATCCACAGGTGTACATCGGAAAGCTGCGCCCCACCGTTGCCGGTCACGCGTTCCTCGACCTTGAAGGAACTGATGTACATGTCCATCGCGAGGCCCATTTCCGTGGTATCCAGCTTCACCCGTCCACGTTGCATGACCAGAGCACGCGTGCAGAAGGCGTTGACCATCGGCATGCTGTGCGACACGAAGATCACTGCCGAGTTGGCCATCATCTCCCTCACGCGGTTCAGGCACTTCATGGCGAAACCGATGTCCCCCACGGCCAGCACTTCGTCCAGGAACAGGATGTCCGGCTCCATCAACACGGCCGCGACCGAGAAACCAAGCCTCACGGTCATGCCCGAACTGTAGTTCTGCACGGGCATGTCGATGAAGTCCTCCAACTCGGCGAAGGCCACGATCTCATCGAAACGCCGAAGAACCTCCTGGCGCGGAATACCAAGCACCGCTGCATTCACGAACACGTTCTCCCGTCCGGTGAGGACCGGATTGAAGCCGGCGCCCAGCGCGATCAAGGCCCCAACCCGCCCGTGGAGCTCGATCCGTCCCTTGTCCGGCTTCATCAGCCCGTTCAACATCTTCAACAAGGTGGTCTTACCCGCGCCGTTGCGACCAAGAAGGCCCAGGCACTCGCCACGACGCAGCTCGAAACTGACATCATCCAAGGCCCAGAACTCCTTCGGCCGAAGTTCCGGGCTGCGCCCCCGGCCCATGAGTTCCGTCCCCAGGTCGCGCACGCCGTATTTCAGCGAGGTGCGCAGGTCGGTGCAGAACTTCTTGGAAAGCCCGTTCACCCGGATCAATGCCGCCTCCCCGCTCATGTGCTCAGGCGTTCGATGAGAATGGGCAGCGCCAGCCGGTAAAGCATGGTGCCGATCAAAAGGAGCAACAGCGCACAAGCGGCCACGATCATGAAGGGTCCGAGCATAGGTGTTCCACTGCCGGTGAGCCAGGCACGGCCCGTAAGGATCAACGGCGTGGCCGGGTTCCACTGGAAGATGGTGGACATAACGCCGCCCTGGGGCATGGCGAACACCACGGGTGTCAGGTACATGATGAACTGGGCGAGCAGTGGGACCACCCGGCCCACGTCATTGTACAACATACCGACGGGTGAGATCAACAGACCCAGTGAAACCCCCGTGATCACGATGAGGAGCATGGCCACAGGCGCCAGGAAAATGTGCCAATCGGGCTTAACCCCGAGCAACATCACGGCTGGCACAAGAATGACCAGCTTGATCATTAGATTGAAGGTCTGCTTGAGCATTCCGGCAATGATCAGTGCCTCCCGGGGGAATCTGAGCTTGGTGAGGAAGTTCTTGGCGGCGGTGACCTGCTGCAAGGGGCTCTGCACCGCCTCCACCAGCATCTGCCACATCATGGTGCCGGTGAACACGTAGGCGGGATAAGGGATCGATGTATCGGTGATCCTGACCACACCCGTTGAGTTGAGCATGATCCATACCACCGTGTTGGCCAGCGGCATTATGAAAGCCCAGAGGTATCCCAGATAGCTCTGCCGATACTGGGCAGTGATGTCCCTTCGCGCCAAACGCCAGGCCAGGTCGAAGGCCTTCCGCATATCAACGAAGAGGTCCCTGAACATGATACCCGGGCTGGTGAGCGCCGAGGCAGGGGTGTAGATCATCACCGGGCCGCCCATGGCATCCTGCGCCGGTGGTGTTCTGGCGGGACCCTTGTCAAGACTGGTATGAGCGGCGGCGCGAACGGTCACTTTCTTCAAGGCCGTCAAATATAACCGGTCCGTAAAGGCCATGCCTTGCTAATCGCAGGAGGCAATGATGTATGCCCGGCTGGGCCTGTCCTCCTTCAGCATGCTGACCCGATAGCCCAAGGGGTGCAATAGATCCGACAGTGCCAGCATACAGGCCACGGAATGCACCTCGATGCAAAGGAAGGGCCGATCCCTGCGCAGCAGCTCCTGCGCACCCTGCAGCACCAAGTGTTCCGCGCCCTCCACGTCGATCTTGATCAATGCCACGCGCCCCCATTTCCGGTCTTCGGCGATGTCGTCCAGCCGCCGAACAGGCACCTTCGTTTCCTTGAACCCCGCCCTGGCATACACCTGCGGCTCAAGCGGAGGGCGTACCACCCCCAGATGGCCGCCAGAGCTGGTCTCGTCGTCCACCTGATCGGAGGTGTGGAACGCCAATTCTCCTGTTCGGTCCGCCAGGGCAAGGGAGATCACGTGCACCTGCTTGGCAAGGTCCGGGTTCAAGGCCAGGTTGGCCTCGATCCGTTCGAAGTTCACTGGATTGGGCTCGAAAGCGAAAACGTGTCTTCCGGGATGGAGGCGGGCCAGCGCCAACCCATCATATCCCACATGTGCGCCGATGTCCAGGATAAGCCCATCGACACTGGAGGCATCGGGCAGTGCTGGCCATACAAAGTCATCATATCTCCCATTGCCCATATCCCTGTAGGCCGATGTGCTCAGATCCAGCAATAACCGGGTACCTTTCAGTGGCCCACCCGTCACCTCATGCACGACCGCTCCACCGGATACCGAGTTCGGAACGACCCGTTGCCGACGGAAGGAACGGATCAGGATAGGCGGCAGCAGATCCCTGAGCACTGATCGGCAGCGGATGTTCATCAGAACCTTCTTATGCACGGTCCGAACGCCTCTGCGTCCTAGGCGCGCGTGTCCTTCTTTTCCGCCTCGGCCCCTTTCTTTCTGGATCGTTTCCCGTAACCGTAGCCATACCCGTAACCGGTGCCATACCCATAGGCATAGCGGTATCCGTAACCGTAGTTCGTGTTGTAATAGTACTTGCTCTTCTTGATCCGGACCCCGTTCAGGATGAAGCCTGTGTTCTTGGACGGGTTGGCCTGAAGAACCTCCAGCGCGTTGTTCACGTGGTCCTTGCTGGCAAAGCGTGTGTTCACCACGAAGAGGGTGGCATCCACGAAGCGCGCCATCAGCAACGCATCGGTGATGAGGCCCACCGGCGGGGTATCCACTAGCACATAGTCGTACTCCTGACCGGCTTCGGTGAAGAGTTGCTCGAGGTGTTTGCTAAGGATGAGCTCGGACGCGTTCGGGGGGGTGGGTCCGGAAAGGATCACCGAGAAGTTCTCGAACTGCGTGGGCATGACCGCCTCGCGCCAGGCGAGCTTACCCACGAGCACATTGCTCAATCCCTTGGAGCTGGACATGCCGAGACCGGAGGAAACCCTGGGTTTGTGGAGGTCGAGCTCAAGCAACAGCACCTTCTTGCCGGCCTTGGCCAGGATGGCGCTCAGGTTCACGGAACAGAAGGTCTTGCCCTCGTTGGGGCGATAACTGGTGACGAGCACCACCTTCCCGCGACCTGCCACGCCTTCCACGTATTCCAGGTTGGTCCGCACCGTTCGGAAGGATTCGGTGATGGCTGCCTTGGGGTCACTATCCACCACCACGTAATTCTCCTCGGCCTTGTCACTGGTGATGATCTCCCCGAAAACGGGAAGCGTGGTCATCTCCTTCAACTGGTCTGCATTCTCGATGCGGTCGTAGAAAACGACGCGGATGAAGACCACGAGCAGGGATATGACGGCACCTCCGAGCATGAAGGTGTAGAAGATCTTCATCTTGTCCGGCCGGACCACGCCGAGACCACGGGCACTTTCGATCACCTTGGTCTTCGGGATGATGCCCGCGCGGGCGATGACGGTGCTGGCCCGTTTCTCCAGCAGGAAGAGGTACATCTTCTCGTTCACTTGCAGGCGCCGCTCGATGTTGAGGATATCGCGCTGGCTCTTGGGCAACTTGCGGATGAGCCCTTCATAATCATTCACCTGCTGCTGGATGTCCCCGATCTTGCCTGTGATCGCACTGCGCGCGTTCTTGATGTAGGTGAGCAGGTTGGCCTTGTTCAGTTGAATGGCGGAATCAAGCCGCTGAATGGTGACGTTATCATTGGTGCCGGTGAAGAGGTCCTCATTGCGATCCATCTGCATGGTGTACAGTTGGCTCAGTGTCTGCTTCAAGAAGACATCATCCGCGATGAAAACGGCCGGCGGCAGTAACTTCTCATCGCCATTGCTGCGCACGTAGGCTTCCAGCGCGTCCAATGATTGGACTTCCAGTTCCCTGGAGCGCCGCTGGTGGTCATAGTTGACCAGTTCAGCGAAGTACAACCCCTCCTCCCGGGTCAGGTTCAGGATATCTTTGTTCTCCTTATAGGTCTGGAGCTCATCTTCGTGCTGTTCCAGGATCACGGTGACCTCGCCGAGCTGCTTGTCGATGTAGTTGAGGGTGTTCTCGTTGATATCGAACTCGCTCTGCAAGGTGTAACGGATGTACTCGCGTGAGAGCGTGTCCAGGAACATCTTTGCCCGGGTGCCCACCTCATCCTCCACGGTCACATCCAGGATCGTGGTGAACTCCTGATTGTCCACCATCATGCGGCCCTTGTACCGCTTCACCAGGCTTCCCCGTTCATGTTTCACGAACTGGTAATCCGTACCGGTGGCCCGCTCCAGTGCGGCGCCGTCGATGAAAGGGGAACGGTCGACACGCAGCAGGAACTGTTTGGCGGGGTCCTCAACTTCCTCGTCGAAGCGGAAAACCAACTTCTCAAGCTTGCCGTTCCGGTCGTAGCTCAACTCATACTTGGTGCTATCGAGCACTTGAAGGTCGAACGGTCGGTCGAACAGCTTCGGGTCGCGCACATCGATCTCGACCTTGAACGGCAGCCCCCCGTACACCTGGGTGGTCTTGAAGCGCCCCACGATGAAGTACGACACATCGAAGTCCAGCTTCGCGAGGGCCGCATCGATCAGGTCATAGGAGGTCAGTACCCGCTTCTGGTTGACGATGTCGCTGTAGGACTGCACGTAGCCCAGGCTCTTGTACACCTGGTTCTGGTAGTCATACACCTCATTGTCCTTCAGCAGGATCTGGGTGGTGGCCCCGTAGATGTCCGGCAACTTGTAGCTGTACAGGTAGGACAGCACCCCCGAGAGGAGCAGGGCCACCACCACGAAATACCAGTTCTTGGACGCGATCCGGAGGAAATACCGGAGGTCCTTGGCATCAATGATACTCCCGCGCTGCTGGGGTTTGGTCGCTGCCATTCGCCTGTTCGACAACCCTTCGGCGGGTAAGGAGGGGACGCACCCCGTCGTTTTTCCGGAAGGGTCGCAAATATAGCTCCCCCACCCTTGGCGCCGTGTTCGGGGTGCCGATGCGGATCGGGCTGGACAGGATGGGCACGAAATGGTAGGTTTGTCTATCTTTGACCGCTTTCGTTATCGCGCATGAAGAACTCGCTCCGCTACGTCCTCCTGACCACCGCCATGATCCTGCCGTTCGCCGGGGTTGTGATGGCGCAGGGTGTGGGCGGCCAACCCCCTTGCTGGCCGCCACCATGCATACCCATTGATGGTGGGGTAAGCCTTCTGATCGCTGCGGGCACCCTCCTGGGTGGCAAGAAAGCCTTGGACCTGCGCCGCAGCCACAAGCGTTCCGTTTGATGTCCAGGCCCTTCACCACGCGGGTGGTGATGGCCGACCCGGTATTACGTTTCCTGATCACCGGTGTGCTGCTCTACACCGGCTGGTACCTGGCCTACGAATTCCTGATCCACCCGAACGGCGCGCTGGACCTCGCCGTGATCGACGCCCTGGTCTGGCTGGCCGGTGGCATGCTACGCCTGGCGGGCTATGACCTGCTGCCAGACCCCGGCTTCGACTCCAACCGCTACCTCGGCATTCAGGGGGGCAGCCACCTGTGGATCGGCGACCCCTGCAACGGCGTGAGCCTGTTCGCCGTCTTCCTCATCTTCCTGGTGGCCTATCCTGGTCCGTTGAAGCACAAGCTCTGGTTCGCGCCGCTGGGCATCCTTAGCATCCACCTGATCAATGCCATCCGCGTGGCGGTGCTCTGCGTCCTGGCCTCCATCGATTACGACTATTTCAACTTCAACCACGACTACACCTTCTATGTGGTGGTCTACGGTTGGGTCTTCCTGTTGTGGTACATCTGGGTGAAACGGTTCGCCCGGCCTGCGCCGCCCGCCACCCCATGAAGCGGTCCGCCGGCATCGCCCTGGTGCTCCTTCTGGCCGTCCTGCTCGGAGCGCTCCGGGAGTTCTTCTTCCTCAACCTCAACTACGCCATCGACCACCTGGCCAATCACCGGGCCTACTCGTTCGCGCACAGCTCCTTCCAGGCCGCGGTGCAAGGCATGACCCTGCGCGACCTGGTCCTTCTGAAATGGGTGGCCGCCGCCACCTTCATCCTGGCCATGTTCGGGCTCACCCTCCGCATGGCGCACCTGCTCTTCGGCGGTCACCGCTATCGCAACTCCATCGCGCTCCTCACCGCTGGTATCGCCGGTCTCGCCCTGCTGCTCCACCTGGGCAGCGCTGTGCATCCGGCCCTGGACCTGGTCTCGGTGAAGCTGCTCCACCTCCTGCAATACCCGGGCATGCTCCTCTTCCTTTGGATGGCTTCCATGCTGCGCAAGCCAGCGAACCAAGGTTGATCGTGCCGGTTACCTTTGGCTCCCACCGATGGAACGCGACAACACGATATTCGACCTGATCGGCCAGGAGAAATGGCGACAGACCAAGGGACTTGAACTCATCGCCAGCGAGAACTACGTGAGCGAACAGGTCCTGGAGGCCATGGGTTCGATCCTCACCAACAAGTATGCGGAAGGCCTGCCCGGCAAACGGTATTACGGCGGGTGCGAGATCGTGGACCAGGTGGAGAACCTCGCCATCGATCGGGTGAAACGCCTGTTCGGCGCAGCCTGGGCCAATGTGCAGCCGCACAGCGGCGCTCAGGCGAACGCGGCCGTGATGCTCGGCTGCCTCAAACCAGGTGACACGATCCTTGGTTTCGACCTGAGCCATGGTGGACACCTGACGCACGGCAGTCCCGTGAACTTCAGCGGGAAACTCTACCGGGCCACCTTCTATGGCGTGCGGGAAGAGACAGGCCAGGTGCATCTTGAGGATGTCAGGGCCAAGGCCATCGCCGAGAAGCCAAAGCTGATCATCTGCGGGGCCAGCGCATATAGCCGCGATTGGGACTTCGCCGGATTCCGGGCCATTGCCGACGAGGTGGGCGCCCTGTTGATGGCCGACATCAGCCACCCGGCGGGGCTCATCGCCGCCAAGTTGTTGAACGACCCCCTTCCCCATTGCCATGTGGTGACGACCACCACCCACAAGACCCTGCGCGGCCCACGCGGCGGCTTGATCATGATGGGTAACGACTTCCCGAACCCCTTGGGGCTGAAGACCCCGAAGGGCGAGACCCGGATGATGAGCGCGGTCCTCGACGGTGCGGTCTTCCCCGGCACGCAGGGTGGCCCGCTCGAGCATGTGATCGCCGCCAAAGCGGTGGCCTTCGGTGAGGCGCTCACACCCGGATTCGCCACCTATGGCAGGCAGGTGATCGCCAACGCCCAGGTGATCGCCAACGGTCTGGTGGCCCTGGGCTACAAGGTGATCAGCGATGGCACGGACAACCACAGCATGCTCATCGACCTGCGCAACAAGGGGGTGACGGGCAAGGAGGCCGAGGCTGCACTGGGCGCGGTGGACATCACCGTGAACAAGAACATGGTGCCCTTCGATACCCAGAGCCCCTTCGTGACGAGCGGCGTCCGCCTTGGCACACCGGCCATCACAACACGAGGTTTGAAGGAGGTGGAATGTGCCCAGATCGTGCAGCTGATCGATGCGGCCATCGCCCATCGCGACAAGCCTGCCGAACTGGATCGGATCCGTTTCCAGGTGGATGGCATGATGCGGCTGCGGCCGCTCTTCGCCCGCTGAGCTCAGGGTTTCTGCAGGACCAGCGCGTAGCCGAACGGGAAATCGTTCGCGGTGCGTCGGGAGAGCTTCGCACCCAGACCACCACGTACGAACCAGCCGGTGAAGGCCTGTGCGCACTTTGACAGGGGCCGACCCACCAGCGGGACGATGCGCACCGTCTTCGAGAAAAGATCCGCCATGATCTCCGGCACCCCGCCGATGCTCTCCAGTTCCAGCACCGTGAAGCCGGCATCCTCCGTCATGGACCGCAGGGCATATTGCGTGTAGCGGTAATAGTCGAACGGCTGCTCGTGCAGGCCGTAGTAGTAGGGCACGTTCATGATCACCCGCCCACCTGGCGCCAGGATGCGATACATCTCACGGATCAGTTCCTCCGGACGTCGGATGTGTTCGAGCACATCGGACAGGACAATGGTATCGAAGGAAGCATCGGGAAAGGCGATCGGCTGGTTCAGGTCCTGCTCCTTGTCCAGATAGGGGTTCTGGTGCAGGCTGTTCCCCCAATCCACACAGGTCACACTTTCCACGTGGTCCTTGTAGGTGGCGAACAACGGCACATGGCCGCAACCCAGGTCGACCAGGCGGCCGCGTGCATGCTGGGGAAGCGCCCGCTGGTAGAAGCGACCGACCAGGTCCACCATCACCCTGGAGGCGAAGCCCACGGCGTTCGTGTCACGTGATCCGATCAGGCGCCCCTTCCGCAGCACGAATTTGCTGGGCTTCCACTGGTCCACATTGCGCATGGCCGCTAAGTAATACCATCACGCGGATACCAGGGTGGATATCGCCCACTCCCCCCGTCTGGACCAGATCGGATAGACCGCCAGGAAGGCCAGGCCCATGTCCAGGATACCGAAGGCAATACCCGTGGACAGGTGGAACACGATGCCCATCAGCATCCACCAACGCCGCGTCCGTGCCCACCACACCGCGATGGGGAAGGTGAGCTGGAACAGGAGGACCGCGTAGTTCATGATCACGGCCAGGGCTGGGACCGAGGCCAGCCAGGCCGGTCCGTACGCTGTATCCGTGGCCACGATGCCCATGGCGTCACCGACCAGCCAATGCGAGCCGGTCAACTTCTGGATGCCCGTGACCGCATAGGCTGCCAGCAGTTGAAGGCGGATGATCCAGAACGCGGCCCCGTTCATCACCTGGGCAACTCCCATACGTGATCCGGTGTCCGGCTCCTTCGCCGGAAGAAGGATCATCCAGAACAACACGTTCACCACGAGCTGATGACCACCGGTCGACGTGATCCAGGCGAAGTTCACGAGGCTGCTGAAGAGCACCCATTGAATGAGCGTGAAGTACCAGCGCGCCGGGAATACGATGCCGCGCAAAGCCAACGCCATCACCACGAGAACCGCGATCATCGCACCGTGCGGCGGCAGCCAGGTGCCGAAGGCATGCGTGACCATGGCCGGGATACCCGGTGGCGCCGGCAGGTGCGGAATAGCAGGATGTTCCCAAACCCACTCGGCTGCAGGGAGACTGGAAAGCAGATAACCGAAGAGCCACGCGTTCACGGTGCGCTGAAGCCATCGGATGGGATGCCAGGGCAGCGTCATGGCAGCGGCAGGTCCAAGGGGATGATGTTCAGCGATCGCCGGGCTGGCTCGGCGGGGAACACGACACAGCGCTCCACCAGCCGGAAGTGGAGTTCCCCGACCTCTCGGCCGATGTCACGAGCGAGCCCGCGCAAGCTGCTGGCCAGGATCGGATCCACCGGACCACCTGACCGAAGACCGTCCGATACCATCTGGGCAAGTGGTCGGGACATGCGTCGCAGCAGGTAGGGTCGGTCCTCCGGTATGAGCGGTCGCCACGAACCATCCGGCAGGCCCACCTCCAGCACCCGGTCGCACTCCGACGGGTCTGGTGCGAAGAGGTTCCATCGCTGGTGGAACCAGGGTCGGACGTAGTGCTGGCTCCAGGCTTGCAGGCGGTCGGGCACCCATTCGCGGGGTAGCGTGTAGCATAGCACAAGCATCAGGTGGGTAGCGACGAGCAACACCACGACCGATCGGAGAAGGCGCGGTTTCATCCGTTCGTCAGGTTATCAAGAAGCTTCTGATCCATCCATCATCGTGCGAAGGTGATGAAACCGAAGTATAGGAGCGAGCATTCCGGTCGCGGCCTGAACCGCAGTGACCAGACGTACGCCCAGTTCACATCCCTTATCCTGACGGACCCCAACACCATAGCCCAGTACGCCGCGTTCTTCGCACCTTTGTTGGGCTTGGAAAAGACCGCCGCTCCGACTGAACGGGTGAACCTAGGGCACCTGCCATACCTGGACGGCTTGCGAGGCGTGGCGATCCTCGCGGTTTTCTTCTTTCATAGTCTTAATCCAGCATTCAGGTTCGACAAACTTCCTTGGGCCGGTGTATCCCGGGACTGGGGGTACTCCAGTGAGTTCCTCATGGTCTATCCATTCTCCTTCGGCTACCTAGGGGTCGCTATCTTCTTCGTGATCAGTGGGTATTGTATCCATCTGAGCCATATGAGGAATAGTCGCGATGGATGGACGGGCTTCTTCATCCGCCGCTGGTTCAGGATCTATCCCGCCTATCTTCTTGCGATCGCTGTATTCCTGCTCGTTCCTCCCTGGGGTGGCATATGGATGAATGCGGACAGGCTTGTGCAGGTGTGCGCCAGTGTATTCGCCGTACAGAATCTGTCGCCACAACACATCTATGGCATTAATCCTTCATTCTGGAGCATTGCAGTGGAGATACAACTGTATCTGATCTATCCGCTCCTGCTTCTACTGGTTCGATGGCTGGATTGGAAAAGGACCTTGATCCTCGTTGGTACAATGGAATTCATGCTTCGCGTGTTGCCCTATTTCCTTGCCCGGAACGACTTGGGAATGATCCCATTCTCGATCCGCTCGTCTCCATTCACCTATTGGGCCAGTTGGGCCGTTGGCGCATATCTAGCTGAATCGCATATGCGTAACAAGTCTTCACTGCTCGCACGGTTGCGATTCGACACTCCGCTCATCCTAACGCTTGTCGCCGCACAATTCAAGCTGACCGACCCACTCACCTTTCCATTGTGCGCTTTGACCACGGCGATCGCCATGGACAGGCTGCACCGTGGAAATTGGAGAGCCCCTGATACTGGTATTCGAACCTTGATCTGGAAGCATCTATCCAAGGTCGGTGTTATCAGCTATAGTTTCTATCTCTTCCACCAGCCGATCCTCAGCAAAGTGGGAAAGAGTCTTCGCGAGATGCTTCCCCCATTGGCTATCGTCGGTTGTTTGCTTCTACTCTATCCCCTGATACTGATGGTGGCAAGGCTGGGTCATCGCTACCTGGAACTTCCATCCATATCACTCGGCAAAAAGGCGATCACCTACCTCCGAGCACGGAGGAGTACCGGGTAATAAGAGCCCGGGAAAACCAGGATCGCTCTTCCCACTCATGTTCCCACCTTTGCGGTCCATGGCCCAGCATCCCAACGACCCCTCCCTCCGCTCCTGGATCCCCGTACCGAAGGACAGCGACTTCCCCATCCAGAACCTGCCCTTGGGTATCGCCGCGTGGAACGGGGAGCCACCGGTCCCCTGCACGCGCATCGGTGATACGGTCGTCGATCTCAGCATCCTGGCCGATTCCGCGATGCTCGATGGACTGGACATCCCACGTGAAGCCTTCCTCGCCCCGCACCTCAACGCGATCATGGCGCACGGCAAGACGGCTGTCAGGGCGCTGCGCGAGCGGCTGAGCGAACTGCTGCGCGCGGACAACACGAGCTTCCGGGACGATAATACCCTGCGTGAGGATGCGCTACTCCCCTTGGACCAGGTGGTGATGCACCTACCGGTGCAGGTGGGCGACTACACCGATTTCTACAGCAGCCGTCAACATGCCTACAACGTGGGCGTGATGTTCCGCGATCCCGCCAATGCCCTCCTTCCGAACTGGCTGCACCTGCCGGTGGGCTATCACGGCCGCAGCAGCAGCATTGTGGTGAGCGGCACACCGATCCACCGACCGATGGGCCAGTACAAGCCGGCGCCGGACGCTGCTCCGGTCTTCGGCGCCTCGCGGCAGCTGGACTTCGAACTGGAGGTGGCCTTCATCACCTTCGATGGCAAGCCGCTCGGTCAGCGCATCAGCACGGCGGAGGCGGAGGACCATATCCTCGGCCTGGTGCTCTTCAACGACTGGAGCGCGCGCGATATCCAGGCCTGGGAATACGTGCCCCTGGGCCCCTTCCTCGGCAAGAACTTCGGCAGCAGCATGAGCCCCTGGGTGGTGCTCCTGGATGCCCTCGAACCGTTCCGTGTCTCCTCCCCACAACAGGATCCGGAGGTCCTTCCCTACCTGAAGCAGGGCCCGAAGCACCACTTCGACATCGGTCTGGAGGTGAGCATCACCCCGGAGGGTGGTGAGGAGAACGTGATCTGCCGCAGCAACCTGAAGCATCTGTATTGGAGCATGGCGCAGCAACTGGCCCACCATACCGTGAACGGCTGCAACGTGCGGGCGGGAGATGTCATGGCCAGCGGCACCATCAGCGGTGAGGAGCCCGGCAGCTTCGGCAGTTTGCTGGAGCTGAGCTGGAAGGGCACGAAGCCGATCGCACTGAAGGACGGGGCCCAGCGCACCTTCATCCAGGATGGGGATACGGTGACGATACGCGGGCATGCAGCGGCGGGCGGGGTACGTATCGGTTTCGGCGAGGTGCGTGGCGAAGTGCTGCCCGCCGTTCCGTTCGCCTGATCGCAGGCGCTAACTTTCGGCGGATGACCGACCCGAAGAGCACGAAGGAGGCCAGGGAGATCCAGAAGGTCCAGATCGATCCCGTGAAGGAACGGGCCGAGATCCTGCGACGCTATCGCAGTCTGTTGCGCTCCATCCGCGGAGAGCGCTCCACCGAGGACAACCGGATGATCCGGAAGGCCTTCAACATCGCGGTGGAGGCGCACAAGGAGCAGCGCCGCAAGAGCGGTGAGCCCTACATCTACCACCCCATCGCGGTGGCGCGGATCTGCGCGGAGGAGATCGGACTGGGCACCACCAGCGTGGTGGCCGCGCTCATGCACGACACGGTTGAGGACACCGACCTCACGCTGGACGATGTGCGGGACCTATTCGGCCCGACCGTGGCCACCATCATCGACGGGCTCACGAAGATCAGCGGCATGCAGTTCGGCACGGACAGCATCCAGGCGGAGAACTTCCGCAAGGTGCTGATGACCCTGGCGCAGGACGTGCGGGTGATCCTGGTGAAGCTGGCGGACCGCCTGCACAACATGCGCACCCTGGACAGTATGGCGCGCGACAAGCAGTTGAAGATCGCCAGCGAAACGCTCTTCCTCTATGCCCCGCTCGCGCATCGCCTGGGCCTGTACAACATCAAGAGCGAACTGGAGGACCTCGCGCTCAAGTTCAAGGAACCATTGATCTATGCGGACATCAGCCAGCGCTTGAAGAAGGGCGAGGCCGTGCGCCGCCGCTTCATCAGCCGCTTCATCCTGCCGATCAGGGAGGCGATGGACAAGGAGGGGTTCAAGTACGAGATCAAGGGCCGGCCCAAGAGCGTGCACAGCATCTACAACAAGATGCTGAAGAAGAACGTGTCCTTCGAGGAGGTGTACGACGTCTTCGCCATCCGCATCATCATCGACACGCGGCCCGAGCTGGAGAAGGCCGACTGTTGGAAGGTGTACAGCATCGTGACGGACTACTACCAGCCCAACCCCGACCGGCTGCGCGACTGGATCAGCACACCGAAGACTAACGGGTACGAGAGCCTGCAGACCACGGTGATGAGCCCGGGCGGCCGGTGGGTGGAAGTGCAGATCCGCAGCCAGCGCATGGACGAGATCGCCGAGATGGGCCTGGCCGCGCACTACCGCTACAAGGATGAGCAGGAGCACACCAGCGCGCTGGACAACTGGCTCAACCGGATCCGCGAGATGCTCGACGACACCGGTGGCAACGCCGTGGACTTCGTGCGCGACTTCAAGCTGGACCTGTTCAGCGACGAGATCGTGGTCTTCACGCCGAACGGCGAGATGCGCAACCTGCCCACCGGTGCCACCGCGCTCGACTTCGCCTTCGAGATCCACACCCAGATCGGCCGCCAGTGCATCGGCGCCAAGGTGAACCACAAGCTTGTACCACTGAGCCAGCCCCTGAAGAGCGGCGATCAGATCGAGATCATCACCAGCAAGAAGCAGCAGCCCAAGGAGGACTGGCTCACCTACGCGGTCACCGCGAAGGCCAAGCATCGCATCAAACAGGCCCTGCGCGAGCAGAAACGCAAGCTGGCCGTGGTGGGCCGGGAGGCCGTGCAGCGCCAGCTGCGCAGCTGGGGCGCCAAGGTGGACGCGGGGAACGTGAACGCCCTGGTGGAACACTTCGCCCGCAAGGACGCCACCGACCTGTACTACCAGGTGGCGCGCGGCAAGCACCAGCTGGAGAAGATCACCGGCATGCACGTCAAGTCCGGAAGACTGACCCTGCCGAAAGTGGTGCGCACCGAGGAGGAACGGTCGCTGGAGGAAGTGGTGGCCGAGATCCGCGGCAGCGACAAGAACGCCGCACTCGTGCTGGGCGATGACCTGAAGCGGATCGACTATCAGCTTTCGAGCTGCTGCAACCCCATCGCCGGCGACGACGTCTTCGGCTTCATCAGCCCGGACGATGGCATCAAGATCCACCGGGTGAACTGCCCCAACGCGGTGCAGCTGATGAGCAACTTCGCCTACCGCATCGTGAAGGCGCGCTGGAAGGGCAAGGACACCGTGGAGTTCCTGGCGGGCATCCGCTTCAGCGGGATCGACGAGGTGGGTCTGGTGAACAAGATCACGAACATCATCAGCCACGAGCACAACGTGAACATGCGCGCCATCAGCTTCGAGAGCAACGACGGCATCTTCTCCGGCAAGGTGATGGCCTTCGTGCATGATACGGACCACCTCAACGCGCTCATGGACAAGCTGCGCCGGGTGCGCGGGGTGCGCAGCGTGGAGCGGGTGGACCACTGATCCGCGAGGCCCCGCTGCACCGCGTGGACCGGCTGATCGGCACCGGCCCAGCCGCAGCACACGGCACGGTGATGGTCCGATACGCGTCCCTTACCTTTGCCGCCATGGTGGCGGTCGACCAACAGGCAAGCGTGCAGCGCATCTTCAGCGAGTACCTTGAACGACACGGGCACCGGAAAACGCCGGAACGCTTCGCCATCCTGAGCGAGGTATACGCCCACGATGGCCACTTCGACATCGAACGGCTCTATGGCCGCATGAAGATGAAGAAGTACCGCGTGAGCCGCGCCACCCTGTACAACACCATGGACCTGTTGCTGGACTGTGAGCTCGTTCGGCGGCATCATTTCAACGGCACCCATTCGCAGTTCGAACGCGCCCACGCCAACCGCCAGCATGACCACCTGATCTGCACCACCTGCGGCCAGGTCCAGGAGTTCTGTGATCCGCGCATCCAGCAGATCAGGAACACGGCCAGCGAAGTGATGGGCTTTGAAGTCCGCTACCATACCCTGCAGATCCATGGGACCTGCGCCAGTTGCCTCGAAAAACGTCAATGACCATGACCGTGACCGACCGCCCTATGTTCGACCTTGCCGTCTCCGATGAACGCAACTGCAAGGTGTTCCACCTCAAGGGCCGCCTGATGGACCAGCAGCAGGCCGACCGCCTCATGAGCACCCTGGATGCCGAACTGGGCGGCGGGCACAGCACCGTGGTATTGGACATGAGCGAGCTTCAATACATGAACAGCACGGGGCTCAACATCCTCATCAACGTGCTCACGCGCACCCGCAATGCCGGCGGCGATACGCTGATCTCCGGTGTGTCCAACAGTGTGCGTCAGCTCTTCCTCGTCACCAAGCTCGATACCGTGTTCACCCTCACGGCGACGGTGGACGAGGCCGTGGCCAAACTGAGCGCATGAGCTCCGCCCGCATGGATGTGCTCCTTGGTGCCCAATGGGGCGATGAGGGCAAGGGCAAGGTGGTGGATGTGCTCGCACCCGATTACGACATCATCGCCCGGTTCCAGGGTGGCCCCAACGCCGGACACACCCTGATCTTCGATGGACGCAAGTTCGTGCTGCACACCATCCCCAGCGGCGTGTTCCGCGAAGGCACCATCAACCTGGTGGGCAATGGCGTGGTGATCGATCCGGTGACCCTGGTGAAGGAGATCAATGGTCTTGAAGCGGCAGGTGTGGATGTTAGGAAGAACCTGCTGGTATCCCGGCGTGCGCACCTGATCCTGCCCACGCATCGCGCGCTCGACGCGGCCAGCGAGGCGGAAAAGGGCAGCGGCCGGATCGGAAGCACCCTGAAGGGGATCGGCCCCACCTACATGGACAAGACCGGTCGCAACGGCCTGCGCGTCGGTGATCTGGAACTGCCCGACCGCATGGACCGCTTCCATGCGCTCACGAGGAAACACGAGCGCCTGCTCGCCCTGAACGATCGCCCGGGTGCGCCCAGCGAGGCCGCCGAGGAATGGCTCGCCGCCGTGGAGCTGCTTCGTTCGCTGCAGCTGGTGGACAGTGAACATTACCTGGACCAGGCCCTGCGGAGCGGCAAACGCATCCTGGCCGAAGGAGCACAAGGAACCCTGCTCGACATCGACTTCGGCACCTACCCCTTCGTCACCAGCAGCAATACCATTTCCGCCGGCGCCTGCACCGGTCTCGGCATCGCACCCAACCGCATCGGCAAGGTCGTCGGGATCTTCAAGGCCTACTGCACCCGCGTGGGCAGCGGACCCTTCCCCACCGAACTGCATGATGATGTCGGTGAGCACATCCGCCAGGTGGGCCATGAATTCGGAAGCACCACGGGCCGCGCCCGCCGCTGCGGCTGGCTTGACCTGCCCGCACTGCATTACGCGGTGATGATCAATGGCGTGACGGAACTGGCCATGATGAAGGCCGATGTGCTGAGCGACATGGCCGACCTGCGCATCTGCACCGGCTACAAGGTGAACGGCCAGGTGACCGACCGCATGCCCTACGACATCTCGGGTACCATTGAACCAGTGCTCGAAGCCATCGAGGGTTGGGGCCCGCTGCACACCGATGATCCGCTGCCGGCGGGACTGGAACGGTACATCGCCATGATCGAGGCGCATGTCGGGGTGCCGGTGAAACTCGTATCGCTCGGACCGGACCGCGAGCAGACCCTGCACCGGGCCGGAGCATTGGTGAACTGAACCGTATGGCCCGCCCTGCGCACGATCGAGCGCGGCATCCGGCCGATCCCGAACGATCGATCGCTGCGCTCGTCAACCGCCTGCACGATGCGCTCGGCCCCGAAGTGGAAGGCTTTGGCACCGCCTTGCGCACCGACCCTCCGGTCAGCATCCGCATCAATCCCGCGAAGTGGCGGAATGCACCGGAGACCGATCCCGTGCCCTGGTGCGCCCACGGCCGTTACCTGGCGGAGCGACCAGCCTTCACCTTCGACCCCCTGTTGCATGCCGGTGCCTACTATGTGCAGGAAGCCGCGAGCATGCTTATCGAGCAGGCGGTGCAGGCGAGCGGACTGGCGGATGAACGGATCCTCGCCCTCGACCTGTGCGCGGCACCCGGCGGCAAGAGCACCCACCTGCGCGATCTGCTCCATCCTGACGCCCTGTTGGTGAGCAATGAAGTGAACGGTGAGCGCCGCTCCGTGCTGAAGGAGAACCTGTGGAAATGGGGGGCGGCCAACGTCCTGATCACGGGCGCCGCTCCGGAACGGTTCGGTCGGCTGGAAGGTCTTTTCGACCTGGTGCTGGTGGATGCCCCGTGCTCCGGCGAAGGCATGGTGCGGAAGGATCCTCATGCGCTCCGGCAGTGGTCGCCTTCACTGGTGGAGCAATGCACCACCGTTCAGCGCGCTGTGCTCGCGCAGGCGTGGAACTGCCTGAGACCAGGTGGCCACCTCATCTACAGCACCTGCACTTGGGAGATCGGCGAGAACGAAGCACGTATCAAGGAACTGGTGGACGATGGCGGGGAAGTGATCGCCATACCATCCGACAGCGCCAGCGGCATTCTCGCGACCTCGCACCTTGGCATCGCCGCATTGCGGTGCTACCCGCATCGGCTGCGGGGAGAAGGCTTCGTGCTATCCCTGCTGCGCAAGCCCGGTGATCGCGGAACAATGGGTGTGATGCCGCAGGAGCCAGCACACCAGGGCACTGAACTGGCCTGGCTGCGACCGACACGGAGCTGGCGGACCATCGAGCAGGGGGATGAGCTCTTCGCCATCGATGGCAGCTGGGTGCGGACCATCGAAACACTGCAACGATCGTTATCCGTTGTATCCCCAGGCATCCCACTTGCCGAAAGGAAGGCCGGTAGCTGGCGTCCGCATGCCGGACTGGCCCTTGCACAGGACCTTGACCTGGACCGCCACCTGATCCTCGATCTCGACCTAGACCAGGCCATCGACTTGCTGCGAGGGCAGAGCATCGGTGCAAGAGAAGCGACCGGCACCGCGCTGGCCACCTATCGCGGCATTCCCCTGTCCTGGCTGCAAGGCGCGGGGAATCGGTGGAACAACCGCTGGCCCGCGCCCTGGCGCATCCGATCGGCACGCCCTTCGGCACCGCCCGTATCTTGGTCCACCTGACCCACCGTCGTTCCGGGCGGCCGGTCATGGTGCCCACTGCCGATGGATCGTTTCCTGGATTGGTTCGAGGAGCATAAGGTGAGCGTGATCGGCACGCTGGCCCTGCATTCCATGCTGCTCTTCCTGTTCACCCTTCTGGAGCTGCGCAACGAACCCATGGCGGAGACCATGAGCATGTCCCACGTGGATGTGCTGGAACCGGAAAAGGCCGAGGAACTGATGGAGCGGATCGAGCATCCGGAGCTCGTCGCGGCCCGGGAGGTGATCAATGCCACGAGCAACATCACGGCGGAACGCGTGACCAACCAGTTCTCCCACGCCCGCCTGGCCGAGCGGGTGGAGAATGACCTGAAGGCGATGGAGCAGGCCGAATTCGACCGGCTGGCCCAGGAGCGCCGTGACCAGGGCAAGGAGATCGTGATCCCCGAGCTGGACCCGACCAAGTGGAACAAGGAGCAGTACATGAAGACCGCCGCTGAACCGGTGAAGGTGGAAGGCGCCACCACCGTCTGGCATGATCTGAAAGGAAGGACCCGGGAGAACGATGTTCCCGGTTACCTCTGCAAGGAGATGGGGCGGGTGGCGGTGGCGATATCCGTGGATCGACAGGGGCGGGTGGTGAAGGCCGACCACGATGCGGCGCGCAGCCAGAATGCGGACGCGTGCATGCTCGAACATGCGATGGCCTCCGCCAAACGCGCGCGCTTCAGCGCCCAACCTACTGCCAGCGAGCCTCAGAATGGCACCCTCTACTTCCTATTCATGCCCCAATAGTGCCATATTGGCACTTATTTCTGAATGAATGTGCCATATTGACACTATTCTACCATAGGCATTCCCTTTGATCACCGGGGTTCAACCAACAACCTGAACCCATGATCACCAAGTATCGCCCCCAGTCCACCTTCGCTCATCCGTTCAACGACCTCATGTCCGGCTTCTTCGGACGGGACATCAGCCAGGTCTTCGGGAACGACGACCTGCCCTCGAGCATGCCGCGGGTGAACATCACTGAGACACCCGAGAAGTTCGTGGTAAGCCTTCGTGTCCCTGGCTTTTCCAAGGATGAGCTCAAGATCAGCACGGAGAAGGACACCTTGACCATCAAGGGCGACAAGACCACGACGCAGAAGGATGAGAACGAACGCTCCCTGCGCCGCGAGTTCCACACGGCTTCCTTCGCGCGCAGTTTCCAACTGCCCGAGACGGTGAAGGCCGATGCGATCACCGCGGAACATGTGGACGGTGTGCTGAACGTGAGCATCCCGAAGGCGGAGCCCGCCAAACCGGTGACGCGCGAGATCAGCATCGCCTAGAAGATGTGCTTTCGTGGGAGGGCCGCCGCAAGGCGGCCTTCTCTTTTCGGCCCTTCGTCGATCCGGTGGAACACGCGGGGATCGGGGTGCGTACCACCCTGACACAACCGCCTACCATGAAACGGGACCTCCTCTCCTACTACCAGGAAGTGCTGGACAAGATCAGCATGGCCGACGCCCCCACCTTTCGCAAGGAGATGCGCAAGGCGTTCAAACGCCTGCTCCCTGAGGAGCGCGCCCAGTTGAAGGCGTGGTTCCGGTCGGCCTGTGTGTGCAAGGTGTCCAACAGCGCTCTGCTGCCGGTGCCCGTGCGTTCAGGCTATGATCAGTTGAAGTAGCGGCTGTTCCACGCTTCGGAGCTGAACTGCCCGAAGAAGGCGAACCACCCGAATACGGTGAAGCTGGCCGCCACCATGGCGCTCCAGAACATGGCCAGCACGCGGTGGGCTCCCCAGAAACCGGCGTCCGGCAGGGTGGTGACCCAGGCTGTTGGAATGAGGAGACCAAGCATGGAACCGAGCACGAGCACAGTGATGGCGAGCGTCAGTGCATCGCGCAGCGGCCAGTTGAGCACAGCCCTTGCCCGCGCGATATCATGCCCCCACTTGTGCACGAGGTAGTAGCGGTCGTTGCCCAGGGGAACGAAGAGCAGCGGATCCACCTCACTGTCACAGAGCTTGAAGCGGCTGGAAGGCGCCATGACCATGAAGCCGGTCAACGGCTCCTCGGCGATCCGCTCCAGATCACGCAGGGCCCTGATCGCCGTGTTCGGCACCGGCCCCTTGAACAGCCCTCCGGGCAGGAAGCGCAGTCGGTAGCGCACACACAGGGCGCGGATGGAGTCCAGGTGGAAGACCCTGTCCGGATCCACCCGGCTGAGGCGCACCGTCTGGCGCCCGGAGCTGCTCATCACCGCAGCGCGCAGCACATCGTCATGTTTCTGTTCGGCCCCGAGCAGCAGGTGCACCTCCTGCATCAGGTCCGCCTGTCCGCGGAGCAATCGCTCCAACCGCTCTCTTTCCATGTGCGTCGCCATATCGTCCATCTATAACGCCGGGAACGGTGGATCAGTTCATCAACCTTCGCTGCGGGAGGCGAGGCTGATCTCGGAGGCATGCTGTTCAGCGTCCTCGATGCTTTCGCGATCGATGGCGAACTGACGGATCTCCGGGGGTGCATCGATGGCGATGGAGGAGCGGACCAGCCCGTTCGGCGAGAGCACACGGCAATGTGCAGCCACTTCCAATGGTGCGCGGAAGGTGCCCTTCTCCACCACGGCGGTCCACTGACCATCATACGGGATCACGAAGCGGACCGGCGATTCCTCGAAGAGGCCACCGTGGTACGAATAGGTCTTCCCCATCCGGTAGGCCTTGAGGTCGCGTGCGGTCATGAACTTCACCTTGGTCGGCTGGTCGATCTCCACTTCGACGATCTCCTTGCGCTTGGCTTCGAATGAGCGGAACAGGAATTTCATGGACGGGTCCGTTTGGCGTAAATATACAAGATGCCGGAAGTGATCTCCACACCATCCGACCCCTGCGTACGGCCAGCGGCCTCACAGGCGCACGCTCAGCACCGGGAAGGTGGTGTGGTTCACGATGTCCTCGGTGAGGCTCCCGTTCACCACGTGGAAGAAGCCCGTGCGCCCGTGCGTGGCCATGGCGATGAGGTCCGCGTCGATCCCCTTGGCGAAGTTGAGGATGCCCTCCTCGATGCTCAGGTCGTTGTACACACTTGCGGTGAAGTGCTTGAGGGCATAGCGCTGGAGGAAACGATCAATGGCCTTGTTGCTGTCATCGCTGCGCTCAAAGCTCCGCGGGGTGTTCACCTTCAGCAGGTGGATCTTGGGATCGAAGAGTTCGATGAGCGGGGTGAAGGCGTCGAACTTATCCACGTCCTCGGGCGTGAAGTTGGAGGCGTAGACGAGGTCCTTCACATCGAAGTCCTCGATCCGATGTTTGATGACCAGCACAGGCATGGGCGCCTGGCGCACGATCCGCTGGGTATTGGACCCGACGATGCCACCGCGCAGGCCGGTGGTGCCGTGGGTACCCATCACCACCAGGTCCGCCCGTTGGAGCCGCTCGTTCTTGAACATCTCGGTGAGCTCCATCTGGCGCAGCATGAACTTCTTGAGCTCGATGCCGCGCAGGAAGGGCAGCTCGGGGATGCGTTCGAGCCGGGCCTCGATCTCCTCACGGATCCGCTTGTTCTCCGTGTGGAAGTCCATCATCTGCTCATAGAGGTGCACGATGTCGATGACGGCACCGGTGAGCCGCGCCAGCTTCGCAGCAACGCGCAGGGCATCGGTGGCACATTCGGAGAAATCGTAGGGGACTAGGATCGTTCGGATCGCCATGGTGATGGGGCTTCGTTCGACACGCTGAAGCTAGCACCGAGAGAGCCACCGATGCAAACGATCGTCAGTTCTGGCGCAGGCCACCTACATTCGTGCGCAGCGCCATGGACCTTCGACTGGAACTCTCCCCCACCGAAAAGACGCCGTCCGTTTCCGTGGATGGGATCAGCGGCCGCTTCACCATCACCGGGTGCTCCATACCGGAGAACGCGGACCGCTTCTACAGCCCATTGCAGGACCTCGCCGAACGGTACGCCCAGGCCCCGGCGGCGCGCACCACACTGCGCATCGAACTGTCCTACTTCAACTCCAGCTCTTCCAAGTACCTGCTCGACCTGATGAAGTTGCTGGCCGATGTGCATGCCAGCGGGGCTTCGAGCGTGACCGTGGAATGGTGGTACGCCAAGGACGACCTTGACATGAAGGAAGCCGGCGAGGATTACCGTTCGCTCCTCGACCTTCCAGTGAAGCTGAAGGCCCGCGCGGACTGAAGCATCAGCGTCGCAAGGCCGAACGATACGCCCTTTCCGAGATGGTGGCGCCTTCCCGGAAATAGTGCTCTTCTCCCCACGGATGGGACACCTTGCGGTAGACCACGAGCCGCCCTTCCTCGTTGACCGTCGATTCCACCACGATCGACCGCCCTTCCTTGTACACACGTTCACCCTCCTCCAGGGTCGGAGCAGGCTTCACTTCCACCGCTCCCTGTCGCACCACGGGATCAGGTCGGCTCTCCCTCGGCGGCGGCTGCACCGGGCGTTCCTTCACCGGATCCGCCACGGGCGCGTTGACCGCTCGGGGATCCTTGACCTGTGGGGGTGCTTCCAACGGCATGGGGGGCGGCACGGGATCCTCGATGACCACGGGCAGGGCTACGGGGGGAGGCGCTTCCTTCACCGACGCCGCCTGTTCCTCCTGCCGACGTGCGATCAGGGCTTGCAGGTCCTCGATCTTCACCTTGGGGTGCACGTTGTAAGGCCGGCGGGCACGCGCTTCCTTGTACTTGAGCAGCGCACCATCATAATCCTGTGCCTTGAACAGTTGCTCCGCGCCGGTCATCAGTTCATTGAAGGCCTGATCCGCGGCCGCCTCGCTCTCTTCGCGTTGCGCGATCCGGGCCCGCTCCTTCGCGCTCAGCTTCCCGAACTCACCGGTGAGCTCATCGGGTTGTGCCTGCAGCCGGACCGCGCCAAGCAGGGATGCGATCGTCAGGAGGCCATATATCGGCAGGTGCCGCACGGAAGGTGGATGGTAAAGGTATCGTGCGCGCGGTATACGTTCCTGCCCCGCAGGAAGTTGCGGAGGCCGTCCTTCGCACGGTCCCATGGCCGGGATACCTTTGCAACGGGATCATCGTTCACCTCCGAAAAGAACACCATGTCCAAGAAGTTCATCCTCGCCGCTCTTCCGCTCCTCGTGCTCGCCTGTGAGCAGGACCCGAAGACCTCCGAACCCTACAAGCAGCTGGAGGAGGACCAGCGGCGCAGCACGGAGACCGTGGCGGAGCGCGACTCCACGATCAATGAACTCTTCGGCACCTTCAACCGGATAAGTGAGAACCTGCGCACCATCCGTGCGAAACAAGGCGACCTGATGGCACCGGCCGGCGCCGGAGAGAGCGCCGCCGACCTGGAGCAGCGCATGATGGACGACCTGGCGCGCATCGATGCGTTGCTGGACGAGAACAAGCAACTGATGGCGAACCTGCGCAAACAGGCGAAGGGTTCCAACGCGCGCCTGTCCGAACTGGAGCGCACCATCGTGGAGTATGAGAACACGGTGAACGCCAAGAACGCTGAGATCGACACGCTGAAGGAGGAACTGGCCAGCACCAACAGCTCCCTGGCGACCCTGATCGAGATGTACCGCGACAAGTCCCAGTTGGCAGACCTGCAACGCAATGAGATGAACACGGCGCAATACATCGTGGGCACGGCGAAGGAGCTGAAGGAGAAAGGCGTGCTGACGAAGGAAGGGGGCGTTGTCGGGATCGGTGCCGTGAACAAACTGAACACGGATGGCCTGCCCAAGGAGCAATTCACGACGATCGATGTGACGGCCACTCCGGAGATCGCCATCGGTGCGAAGAAGGCCAAGCTGGCCACTGCACACCCGGCGGGCAGCTATCGGCTGGAGGATGGCACGCGCCTGGTGATCACCGATGCGGACAAGTTCTGGAGCATCTCGAAGTACCTGGTGATCGTCGTGGAACAGTAGCGGCCGTTCCTGCGGCGGACCGACCACCTCACGGGGCGTTGGTCCTTCCTTTCGGCGCTCCTGGCGCGTTGTTCACCGGAGCGTTCACCGGCGTGCTCACGGGTGCGGGCAAGGGGTCCGAAGTTCCAGCACAATCGCGTTGGACCCTTTCCTCCACCTCAGGGCCGTAACGGGCCGTGAAGCCCAGGTCCAACGCCGTAAGCAGCGTTGCGCAGCCCTTTACCCGCTCGCCCGTGGCCAGTTCCACGTACCCCAGGTTGCGGAACGCATAACTGTTGGAGGGGGACTTGCGCACGGCGAGCCGCAGATCGCGCAGGGCCTTGGCCGTGTCGCCGACCTGGAACCAGCACCAACCCCGGTTGCTGAAGGCGAAGCCATAGTTCGGGTCCTGCTTGATGGCCCGGTCCATGTCGTCGATGGCGGACCGATGATCACCCTGCAGCATGTGGAGGTAGTAGCCACGGCTGTTGTAGTTCGCGGCATCACGCGGGGCCAGGCGCACCGCCTCATCGAAGTCGGCCTGCGCCGCGGTCCGATCGCCGAGCATGGCCAGGCACGCACCCCGCTCGCGGAACATGCGCGCAGAGGCGGGCTCCCTGGCCATGCCAGCCTCGAAGTGAGCACGGGCCTCGGACCAACGTTCGTGCAAGGCCAGGACCCGACCCGCCCGGTAGAGGTACTCCGCCGTGGCGTCCGTGGGAATGGTGGGATGGATCAAGGACAGGGCGCTATCGATCCGGGCTGAGCCGGTGAGACCCCCGATGAGGCCGGTGAGGTACTCCGGATCCTGTCGCAGCTCAGGCACCTTGTTCAACTCGCCGAGGGCCTTGTTGTACTCGCCGATCCTGTTGTAGGCTTCGGCGCGGATCAGGTGGAAGTGTGCCGGCGCGCCCTTCCGCGTGAGCGCCCGCTCGGTGAGCGTGAGCGCCTTGTAAGGCTTGTCAACAGCAAGGGCCGCGCGCGACCGTGCTTCGAGCCTGGCGAACTGCGCGTGCGTCGGGTGTGCGAGCAGGAGGAGGACGAGGACCGGAAGGGTGGCGCGCATCGTGCGAAGATATCGCCCCCTGGACCGGGTACCTTTGTTCGACATGCGCACGAACTATCCTGCCAAAGTGCTTCTTGCCTGGGGCGAAGCGATCAGTGGCCATGCGGAGCTGCGCGACTGGCTGATGAAGAACGGATACCCCGAACTGGGGTTGTTCACCTTCGCCTTGCGCAACAAACCGGAAGCGCGCGAATGGTTGATGACCAATGGCCATCCGCACCTGATGGCGATCATCACCGGTATTGAAGGTGATACGAAGGCGTTGGACTGGCTTGAACGCAATGGCATGAAGGTGCTGAAGCATGTGGCGCTGACCGGTGATGGCAGCGAGGAGGACCTGCAATGGCTGCTGGACCATGGCCACAAGGAACTGGCGGTGATCGGCCACAAGATGCACCAGGTGAAGCGGAAGATGGACGAGGACTTTGGCGACTACCACAAGATGCCGAAGATCTGAGCGCACCGCCCCTGGAACAGCGAGCGCGCCATGGTGACCCATGGCGCGCTCGCTGTTCAGTGTGGGCCGGTCACTCCAGGACCACACGGCGGGTGCCGGTGCGGCCATCCACGCTCGTCACCTTCACGGTGTACAGGCCGGCGGGAAGGCCGGACAGGTCCACCACACTGTTCGCGGCGCTGGTGATCGTGCGGACCGTGGCGCTCACCAAGGCACCTGCGCTGGTGAAGACCTCGACGGAACGCAGTTCCTCCGCACCCATGCCCAGATCAACACGGCCATTGCTGGGGTTGGGGTAGGGCGTGAAGGCCACCATGCCCGGGTCCACTTCGCTGATGCCCGTTCCCGGACCGAAGAGCCATTCGGCCACGTAGGTGACGACCGGTGTGCCACCTCCGTTGATGACCGTATCGATGGATGTCCGCATCACCGGATAGGGCACGTCGGTGGAATAGTAATAGTAGCTGTTGTAAGAGCGGTAAACGTTCGCGATGGCAGCAATGTCCGTTTGAGCCTTGCGCACCTTCACCCGGAGCACGTTCTCCAGGTTGGCAGCGGGAAGCTCGAGCGTGCCGTAGCCATCAGCAATGCCCGTGATCGTGCCGGACCGCACCACGGGGAAGCCGGCCACGGTGAAGTTCAATACATACGGGTCTGTCCAGCTGGTGCCGAAGGTGCAGGGGAACACCAGTTCCTTGGACGGGTCGGTCATGGCCACGGTCCCTTCCACCGAGGTCCGCACGCCCACGATCTCCATACCGTTGGCGTCCACCTTGTACGCGATCGTGTCCTGCCCGCCATTGGTCACGAGCACCGTGGCCGTGGGGAAGGTGGCGCTGGTCGGTGTTGCCGCGGGGTCGACCATGTAGCGGTCGTTGCCACCGTTGGACTCCACCATCCAGAAGCCATAGTCGGCATTGGCGCCGGCCGCACCCTCCCAGTAGGTGGTGGACATGTCATTGGTGGTGTAGGATGTGATGCCGTAGCTGCTGGCGATGGGCGCCAAGCCATTGGAGGCCTGATCAAGGGTAGGTTGGGCACAGATGCCACCAGCCAGCATGAGCGCGGCGGTGAGCGTGGGTAGGTGTGTCTTCATCTTCCTGGTTCCGGTTTGAGCGGTCGAAGGTAAGACGCCACTGGTCGGAGGAACGCTGCCTGGGATCGGGGAACGGTCCTGAGTTCGTCTCTTTGCGGTCACGACCATGAAATTCAGCATCAGCGAGATCACCGAACTGATCCGGCATCGCCGGAGCATCGCCCCCAAGGACTTTTCGGACCGCATCGTCCAACGGGAGATGGTGGAACGGATCCTGACGAACGCCACCTGGGCACCCACGCATGGCCTCACCCAGCCCTGGCGCTTCACCGTATACACCGGCGTAGGGCGCGATCGCCTCGCCCAGTTCCTTGGCGCGGAGTACATGCGCCTCACCCCACCGGAGAAGTTCCTTCAACGCAAGTACGAGAACATGACCCAGCGCCCGCTGCAGAGTTCCGTTGTGATCGGCATCGGCATGGAGCGCGACCCGAACGGGAAGATCGGCGAACAGGATGAAGTGATGGCCGTGGCCTGTGCGGTGCAGAACATCTACCTGACCAGCGCCGCTTACGGGCTTGGTGCCTTCTGGGCCACCGGCGCCGCGATGACCGGTGATGGCATGCGACGCTTCCTGGAACTGGGTGATGCAGGAAAGGCGCTCGGGCTCGTGTACATCGGATATCCCAGCGGCGACTGGCCCAACGGACACCGACGTCCCCTGGAGATGGTGAGCCGGTGGGTGGAAGCCTGATCCGCCATGCCTGAAAATGGTGGCCCCTTTCGCCGATCACTTGATGCCTTCCAAGCCAGCCTTGCCGATCTTTGACCGGATGGCCTTGACCTTGAAATGGCGACCTGCCCTGTTGGCCTCGGTCATGAGTTGCGCCGTGCCCGGCGCGTGGGCCCAGCAGGGTGTGACCACCTTCGGCCTTCAGCTGAAGCCCGTCTTCGCCATGCCCTACTTCGATCCGTTGACCGAGCTGCAGCGCCCGGACCTGCGCGGGACCATCGAACTGGAAGGCGGCATGGCCTATGGGATGAGCGTGCGGGTGGGGCTCACCCGGATCATCAGCATCGAGACCGGGATCGGGCAGATCCAGCGGCGGTACACCTTCAGTCTGTCGAACGATACCAGTGGTTACCACGAGTCCGGGAATGTCCGCTATGTGGGGTATGAGATCCCGATCACCGTGCTGGCCTACATACGCACGGGAGAGCGCACCTACATGAACGCCGCCCTGGGCTTCAGCGCGGACCTGTATCCGAGCGACGTTCAAAGTGAACTGGACGAAGGATTCATCTATCTGTACCGGAACAACTGGGTGCAACCGGGTGTGCTGGGGAACCTGGGATTGGAGTATCGCACGGAGAAGAGCGGCATCTTCTACCTCGGCGCCACCTTCCACCGACCGTTCGGCGACATGGCCATAGCGGACCTCACCTTCTGGGACGTTCAGCAGAACTTCCTCCCGTACCCCATGCGGGGTGCGCTCAACGGCGGCTACCTCACCGCGGACCTGCGTTACTACTTCCACGAGGACCCGTCCAGGATCCGTCGTGACCGGCGATAGGCCCTTGTTCGGCTGAGCAACTTACTTTGGGCGGCATACGCCGATCAAGACATGCGCCTTCTGACCTCCTTCCTGCTTCTCTCCTCCTCATTCGGTACCCTGAACGTTCATGGGCAGGTGCTGAACGACGCTTGTGGCGATGCCATCGCCATCACGTGCGGCACGACCGTCACCGGATCGACCACCGAGGCAACCCTCGACCCTGAGGCCTTTGCCTGCGGGACCACCATTTCCGCCGCCGGGGTCTGGTACAGCATCGTGGGGACCGGTGAAGCCATCACCCTGTCCACCTGCCAGGACCTGGCCTATGACACGAAGATCAATGTGTACACCGGCAGCTGCAACGACCTGGTGTGTGTTACAGGGAATGATGATGGCGGTGGCTGTGATGTCGGATCGACCGCTTCTTTCCCTTCGGAAGCAGGAACGAACTACCTCGTGTTGATCCAAGGCTACAACGGCTTCACCGGCGACTTCGTTCTGGCCGTGACCTGTGGTCCGGTGGGCTACGACTATTGCCAGGGGGCCACACCCATCGGTTGCAACCAGAGCCTGCCCGGAAGCACGGTCGATGCGACACCGGATGCGGTGCCCTTCTTCTGCGAGACCGGGATCCAGGCGCCGGGAGTCTGGTACTCGTTCGTTGGCACCGGGGTTCCCGTGGTGATCAGCACCTGCGAAAGTTCGGATTATGACACGCGCTTGAACGTCTACACAGGAACGTGCGGAGCACTGGAATGCGTGACCGGGAATGATGACACACCGGAGGTGGGCTTGTGCTCCACGGCCAACTTCCTGGCTCTCGAAGGCACGACCTACCTCATTCTTGTACAGGGCTACGACGGTGCGACCGGGACCTTCCAGCTCGAACTGGCCTGCCAAAGTTGTGGCACACCGAGCGAGGTGACCGCCACGGCGAGCGATACCGCTGCCTACGTGTTCTGGAGCAGCTACAACCCCGGAGCGACCTACGTCATCGAGTATGGACCACTCGGTTTCCAGCCCGGCACCGGTGTGGAATCTACGGGAGTCGTGTCCGGAACGAACGCATCGGCCGTGGTGCCGGGGCTGGAGAGCGGCACGGAATACGCCTTCTACGTGCAGGAATTGTGTGGTCCAGGCGAAGTGAGCCAGCGCATCGGTCCTTATACCTTCATCACCCTTGAGCAGGAACCGGCCGCCAACGCGACGTGTGAGAACGCGGCACCTCTTTCCTGCGCTGGCAGCGTGGAAGGCAATACAGCCGAGAGCTTCTACCTGCCCCGGCCGACCTGCGGCGCCGCGAACGTGACCGCGCCTGGCCTGTGGTACACGATCACCGGCACGGGCGAGACCATCACCTTGAGCACCTGCGGCGCCGCAGACTTCGACACCAAGATCAGCGTGTACTCCGGCACCTGCGGGCAACTGACCTGTGTGGCCGGTGTCGACGATGCGCCTGGCTGCAGTGGCAACACCACGGAGCTCTACTTCCCGTCCGAGGCCGGTGTCCCGTACCTCGTGCTGGTGCATGCATACCAGGATGGCACCGGCACCTTCACCCTCACGGCCAGCTGTGCGGCCACCTGCTCACCGATCGCCGCGAACGATGATTGTGCGAACGCCGAGGCACTGCCGTTGGAGAACACCAACGGTTGCATCCCGACCGTGGGAAGCAATGAATGTGCCTTCGCCTCCGGCGTGCCGAACCCGCCGTGTGACCCCTATGATCCGGTGGTGGATGTGTGGTACGCCTTCAACACTGGTACACAGGAGAGCATCACCATCTTCATCGCTGCGCTTGGTTCCGAACCATTGAACGCGGCTGTTTATACGGCCTGTGGTTCGATCGAGTACCTTGACTGTGAGACGGCGCTTGACGGCCCGTGGCAGATCAACGGGCTGGAGCCGGACATGGACCTGCTGCTGCGCGTGTGGAACGGCGGTGGTCCTGATGCCGGGAACTTCGCCGTGTGCATCGAGTCCGACCTTCCTTCCGCAGTGCAGAACACGACGCCTGCCGATGGTGCACGCCTGTGGCCCAACCCGGCATTGGACCGTGTGCAGGTATCAGGTGTTCCGGACGGGTCCGGCGTTGTGGAGCTCATCGACCTGCAAGGACGCGTTCTGCGCCATGTCGCGGTGAACGGCCAGCATACGATCGTGTTCGCTGTCCACGACCTCGACGCGGGCACCTACATCGTGCGGGCCCTCGGGACGAGCGCCATGCCGATCGGGCGCTTCGTGAAGCAGTAGGCGACCGCTACAGGTGCAGCAAGCGCGCCACGGACCGGCCCTTGGCTGAGGTGACCATCACCTGGTAGGTGCCGCTGGGCAGCGCGGTGAGGTCCACGAAATAGCGACCGTCCGCCGGAACAGGTCCACGGGCCACCAGCATGGCGCGTCGGCCAATGGCGTCGAGCAGTTCCACCTGGGCGGCTGGTGTGTTCGAAGGGTCCAGCTGGATGCAGGTGATGGATGCGGCCGGGTTCGGGAACACATCGGTGATCACCTCGGCCGCCTCCGGATCGATCCCCGTGGAAGTACCGAGGACGCGGAAGTGCCACCACCCTTCCGGTGCGACCATCGGTCGAACCTGTTGTTTGCCGCTGATGGATGTGGCCTGCACGTAGTAGTACACCTCGGTTCCCACCGGCTGGGCCGGGATCGCCGCCATCCAGCTGTCGTTACCCTGGTCCACCATCGGCAGGGACTGGAACGGACCACCTGCATTCGTGGACCAGAACAACGAGGCGCTCTCGATCCCGCTGCGGTGACGGATGTACGCTTCGACCGCGTACGGATCGCTGGTCTCGTACGTATCGACCAGGCGCTGATGACGAATGAGGAGCGGATCGCGCACACCGATCGTCTTGGTGATGCAGTGGATAGCCCCGCTCTGGGAGATGATGTTCTGGTCCGAGTCGCAATCGATCCCCACGATGCGGTAGCCGGGCAGCTGTTCCCCCAGGATGCGCAGGCCGATCGTGTCGTACTCGGTGCGATATGTCGGCACGAGCACGGTGCGGTTGAGGAACACATTGTTCGCAAAGGTTCGGTAACTGGCACTGGGCGGATACTGCCCGCCTGTGCTGGAGGGCATGGGGATCCGCACCATTCGGTACGGGTCGCCGAAGACCGATACCTCCTCGTTCATGATGGTAACGAGGTTCTGCTCCAGCTGTGGGCCATCGCTCACCCCCACCGGGAACTCACCAACCAGCAGGGTCTCCTCATCGAGGAGCTTCATGTGCATATCGATGTGGTGAATGCCATCGAACGGCAGGGTGGGCATGATGATGTAGTGATCGATACCCATGAACTGCTGCATCACCGCATTCACCCCGGCCTCGTCGCGCACGGTGAAGTTGAAGTCCCCACCGGGTCCGTTCTCATCCAACACCAATGCGGAACTGAAGGCCGTGCCCGCTCCATCGCACATGAAGTTGCCGCCGGTGTGCACCAGGTCGAACGGCGCCTGGGTGGTGCCATACACGGCGATGCCCTCGGCCGCACCCACGACATCGCTGAGCACATCATCGGCCGGGCGCGGACGGTTGTAGATCCAGTCGAGGAGCAACAGGGAATCCACTTCGTTGGCATAGATCGATTCGGCGAAATAGTCGCGGGACCAGATGCTGTTGATATCCGCCGTCAGGTAGGTGACGCCCGACAGGTCCTCGATCGGTCCTCCGTACTCGGCGTTCCCCAGGTACGCTTCGACCGCGGCGGGGTCATCACAGGCGATGATCACGCGGCATTCGTCCAAGGCGTAACGAACGATCTGCTTGAGGATGCCCGGGAAGCTACGCCACGCGATGACCACGCTCTCCACCTCCTCCCATTCGGCCATGGTGCGCACAGCGAACGGTGGTGGAGCGATCTCGCCGCGATGACCTTGAAGGAGCCCCTCCCGGTAGGCGGGGATCAGCGCCCGTTCCTGCGGTGCCATGCTATGTGGCAGCGACTCCTGGGCGAAGGCGGGCGTAACTGCGCCAAGGAACACGGAAGCCAGGAGGGCCAGGTATCTCGAAGTGGACATGGAACGAAGGTAGCCGGGTATTCGATGTAAGAAGCCATCTCAAGATGATCATTCGGGCTACGCGCCGGACTTTCACGCCCATGCTTTGTTGTCGGACACCTTACCGCGTGCCCGATCATGCCCGGTCCGCCGCCTCGACTGGTCGTGAAGTCCCTGTCGCTCGCCACCGAGAATAAATCTGAAATACGCTCTACTGAGGCCGCAGCTCGGAGGTGCGCGCCCCACCGCCCTTGGTCGAGTGAACGAGGTGTCCGTATAGGCCGATGATATCCCGGACATAGTTGAACACCTGACTTCCCTTGCAATAGCCGTTCTTCAGTTCCGGTCGCCTGTAGAACGCCGGTTTGGCAAGGAGCAGTACGGCCCTTTCCACGTTGTTCTCCCAGTGCTGCGGGTCAAGGCCGAGGCGTTCCGCCAGGCGCTGTGCATCGATGATGTGCCCCACACCCGCGTTGTAGGATGCCAGGACGAAGCGCAGTCGTTGATCCCGATCGGGAACGGCGCGCATCCATACCGTGTCCAAACGGGCGATGTAACGACCTGCGGCACGGATATGATCACCCACGGTCATGGCGGTGTCCAAGCCATAGCGCGCTGCGGTGTTGGGCATGAACTGCATGATGCCCTGAGCGCCCTTGCTGGAGATGGCCGTGCTATCGAAACGCGATTCGCGCCAGGCCATGGCCGCGAGCAACTGCCACTTCCAGCCGGCCACGTCCCCATGCGTCCTGAACTCCTCGTCGTATGGCGAGATGCTATCCGCTCGCACGGGCATGGTGCGTTGTCGCAGCGGGCCGGTCCTGGGCAGGCGACCCAGGTAACCATCCAACAGGGTGTTGCGGAAACGGGTCTCCTCCGCACCCGCCAGCCAGGCATCGAGCGTGGTCTTCAGTTCGGGTGCGTTGGTGCGCATGGCGATCCTGATCCCGCGCTCGCCGCCTTTCGCCGGAACGAACTCCAGCGCTGGAAGGCGGGCCCCTTCATGCATGGCCGTGGCGTCCGTCACCAGGCAGGCCGCAGCGCGACCAAGCACCACGTCCACCAGCGTCTCATCCGGTGTTCGCGTTACCATGACCGTTCCTTTCTCCGGACCTCTTCCATGCGGCCCCGAGCGGAAGGGGGACCATGCGCTCACCACCACGCTATCGGCAAGCTGCCCGGCTGCGTCCACCTTCCCTTCCGACCGGATCCGTGCGACCATCGGACGGACGGTGTACAAGGGAGCGGCGCAGGTGAACCATTTCCGCTCGGAGCGGTCCGGGTCAAAGGTCGCCGCGATCAGATCGCCGCGGCCATCCTGCAGAGCCATGTACATGCTGTCCGGGTGGTGCATCACGATCACCTTCAAGGGCACACCGATGTGCCGCGCGAACCGTTCCAGGACCTCGAACTCGAATCCCGTGGTGGCATTGGGACGTTCCTCCCAGGTCAACGGATCGGGGAAGGTCAACATCCGCAGGGTGTCCTGCTGGATCGCCTGCAGATCGCGTTGCACCCGTGGGGATGACCACGGCGCGCGGTCCCGATTGTGCGACCGCTGGGAACGGAGGAACCAGCCGAGCACGACCGCCACGCCGACGGCAGCGAGCAGGATCCAGAGGCCGGTGCGTTGTTTGACGGTCATCGGTATCCTTCGGTGTGCATCATGACCTGCGGCAGGAAGTCGCGGAATTCGGCCAGGTAGGCTTCGTGATGTTCGAGCAGTACGCGCTCGGCACCACGCATGGGTGCACCCTTGGGCGCGCGTCGCGAGAGGCCGTCCAGCGCCCGGCCGATGCCGTCCAGGGTGGCATAGCTCGTGAGCCAGTCGCCGGCGATCATGTATGGAAGCATCATGCGCGTGCGGTCAGGCATGTGTTGCTCGTTCGCTTCGAGGAGAGCGTACATCCTCCGGGTGAACACCGGCAGGGGCTCCGGGTGGAAGGTGCTCCATTCCACGGCCAGGAGATGGTCGTAGAAGAGGTCCATCACCACGGCCGCATATCGTCCCGCGTGGGCATGCACCCGTTCCCGGCCCAGCAGGACCAATGGATGCGTATCGGTGAACGAGTCGATGGCGCGGTGCAGGCGAAGGCCCCGTTCGATGTCCGGCGCGAAGCGGGAAAGGTCCCTGCCCTTCACGGCGTCACCCATGAAGTTGCCCACGATCACCTCCGTATCGGATCCGGAAAGGAACAGGTGCGCCAGGAAGTTCATGGGGGCCGCGAAGGTACCTTGCCCACCCCGATGGCACGGCGCCTTTGCCGCTCATGTGATCGGAAGCGGGTCGTGTGTTCGTGCCGGTAATTTCGCCATCGCCCAACATGCCACCGGTCCACCGAAAGACATCGCCCTGGCGAGCCCGCACCATTTACTGGGGCACGCAGTTGCTGGCGTGGGCAATGCTGGTCACGGTGATCAGCCTGTACATCTACCAGGACCGTGCCCTGAGCATTGACCAGCTGAAGGTCCTGGTGCTCTTCTACTTCACCGGTCTCGGCATCAGCCACTGGTTCCGGCATGTGATCATCACGAACGGCTGGCTGGAACAGGCCATCGGCTTCGTGCTCCCCCGGCTCACGCTGGTGGCCTTGTTGCTGAGCATGGCCGCCTTCCTGTTGATGGCGGTGGTGCACGACATCTTCTTTCCCGGATACGTCCGCATGCTGGTGCCGGACCCGCTGGCGATCCTGTTGAACACGATCAACTGGACGATCCTCCTCTTCATCTGGTCGCTCGGCTATTTCGCCTATGTGTACTTCGTGCGCAGCAGGCGTGAGGAGATCCGCAACCTCCGGCTGGAGACCGCCAACAGGGACAACCAGTTGAACACCTTGCGCGCCCAGATGAACCCGCACTTCATGTTCAACGCGTTGAACGGCATCCGGGCCCTGGTGGACGAGGACCCGGAGAAGGCGAAACGCGCGATCACGCAGCTGAGCGCCATCCTGCGCAACGCGATGGCCACCGTGAAGCGGGATGTGGTACCGCTGGGCGAGGAGATCGACATCGTGAAGGCATACCTGGAACTGGAGCACATGCGGTTCGAGGAGCGCCTTCGCTACACCTTCGATGTGCCGGGCGACCTGGTGCGTGAGCAGGTGCCACCCATGCTGCTGCAAACGCTCGTGGAGAACGCCGTGCGGCATGGCATCGCCCCGTTGGTGGAAGGCGGGGATCTGCATGTGAAGGCGCAGCGCAGCCCCGATGGACTCGACCTCGTGGTCCGCAACACCGGACATTACACGCCGGGCAAGGTACGCGGCAGCGGGATCGGACTGCAGAACACGCGCCGGCGGCTGAACATGATCTATGGCGGATCGGCCCGATTCGAGATCGTGAACGTGGATGGCACGGTGGAAAGCCGCGTCCATCTCCCCCTGCGTTCGGACACCAGCGCCAGCATCCTACCTTGACAACAACCTGATCGCCCCGAGGAACCATGAAAGCACTGATCATCGATGACGAACGGCTGGCGCGCAAGGAGCTCGCCAGTCTGCTGGAGAAACACGATAGCATCGAGGTGATCGGCGAAGCCGCCAACGCCGACGAGGCGGAAGTGCTCGTGGCCGAGAAACGGCCGGACCTGATCTTCCTGGACGTGAACATGCCCGGGCGCGACGGCTTCGAACTACTCGCCGCACTGGACCCTGCCCCGCAGGTGATCTTCGTGACGGCCTATGATGAACATGCCCTGCGTGCCTTCCAGGTGAACGCCCTGGACTACGTGGTCAAACCCATCGACCCCGACCGGCTGGCCGCGGCGTTGGGCAAGTTGCAGACGAAGCGCGACCAGGACCTTCCCCAGCGCGAGATCCTGCGTGAGACGGATCAGATCTTCCTGAAGGATGGGGAGAAGTGCTGGTTCGTGACCTTGAAGGATGTACGCTATTTCGAGAGCGAGGGCAACTACGTGCGCGTGCGCTTCGAGGACCAGAAGCCGCTCGTGCTCCGCTCCCTGAACAAGCTGGAGGAGAAGCTGGACCCGCTCGTGTACTTCCGCGCCAGCCGCAAGCACATCATCAACCTGCGCTGGGTGGACAAGATCGAACCGTGGTTCAACGGCGGCCTGATGGTGAAGTTGAAGAGCCTCGACAAGAACGGCGAGCCGGAGAGCATGGAGGTATCGCGCAGGCAGGCGGCACGGTTCAAGGACCTCCTCAGCCTGTAAGCCGCGCGGCGAAATACCCCGATCGCGTTATTCCATCAGGCACCCGGGTGATGTCCCTTTGCGGCCATGAACATCATCACCGCGCCAACGACATCGGCCACCGATCTGCGCGCCCGCTGGGCCGAACTCCTGCAGGAACAACCCACCCTGCGCATCCGCAACGCTGCGCAGGCACTGGGCGTAACCGAACTGGAACTGCTCGTCCTGGGCATTGGCGATCATGTGGTCCGGCTTCGCCCTGAATTCGCTGCGATCCTCGGTCGGCTGGAAGGCCTTGGTCCGCTGATGGCCCTGACCCGGAACGATGATGTGGTGCACGAGCGCCACGGCAGCTACCTCAACGCATCGCTCGACAAAGGCCCTGTCGGTCTCTTCGTCGGCAAGGACATCGACCTGCGGATCTTCTGGGGATCATGGGCACATGCGTTCGCCGTGACCGAGGATGGCGCGAAGGGAGCGCGCCGCAGCCTGCAGTTCTTCGCCCATGATGGAACGGCCATCCACAAGGTGTACCTCACCGAGAAGAGCGACAGCCCGGCTTATGATGATCTGGTGAAGTCTTTCGCCCATGATGACCAAGGCACTGAGGTGACGGTGACGGCACGCAAGCCGCGCACCCCGGAGATGCCCGATGCCGCCGTCGATGTGAATGGCCTGCGCGAAGCCTGGCTGGGACTGAAGGACACGCACGATTTCTACATGCTGCTCGGACGCTTCCGGGTATCACGCACGCAGGCGCTACGCCTTGCACCGGAGGGAGGATACGCGGTGCGGGTTGGTGGCAAGGCGTTGCGCCAGGTGCTCACCAGTGCCGCGGAACGCGCCCTTCCGATCATGGTCTTCGTGGGCAATCCGGGCATGATCCAGATCCATACCGGTCCGGTGAAGAACGTGGTGGATGCGCGTGGTTGGTTCAATGTCCTCGACCCCGAGTTCAACCTGCATGTGCGCGAGGAGGCGATCACAGAGAGCTGGATCGTGCGCAAACCGACCGTTGATGGCATGGTGACCGCGCTCGAGTGTTATGATGCCAGCGGTGAGCAGATCGTACAGGTGTTCGGTGCCCGCAAGCCAGGCATCCCGGAACTCACGGATTGGCGCACCCTCACTGAGGAAGTGGAGAACGGATCACGCCAATGAGCAGCCGTGTCCACGCCATGACGGGGAACAACGGGAACAGGGCGAATTGGATGAAGCGGATCGGCGTGGCCGGCTTCCTCTTCTTCCTCGTGAAAGGGCTGGTATGGCTGGCCATTCTTGCCGGAGCCGGAACACTTTGGGCGTGTTGATCGTCCCGATCGAGCGGCACCAGGGTCCATCGCTTGCTCCTTGACCAGGTACCCGTTCCGAGCGAGCCCGTTACCTTTGAACGCCCCTTCCATCGAAGGGGCGTTCGCTATCACCGCGTATGTCGAAGAACACCTCCTACCTGCTGATCCTCTGGAACGTGGTCCTCTCCGTGCTGCTGGGTTGGTCCCTTGCACGCAAGACCACTTCCGCACCTGTTGAAGACCTCGCGGCGACCAAAGTCTCCACCGAGCGGCCGGCCATGGAGCGGGACACCGCGGCACTGCAGGATGCGCGCATCGCCTTCTTTTACATGGACAGCGTCCAGAAGAAGTATGAGCTGATCGCGGAGAAGGACAAGCGCTTCCGCTCGGAAGGTCAGCGTCTGGAAGGCAACTTGAAGAGCGAGATGGCGAAGGCCCAGGCGCGTTACGAGGAATTGATGCGCAAGGACCACACGTACAGTACCCAGGCGGAGGTGGCCAAGGACGAACAGGAACTGCAGGGCTTGATGGCGCGCATCCAAGGGCAGCAGGCGCGCAGCGAGGAACAGCTCGCCCGCATGGAGGCCGAAATGCTCACGGAGATCACCAAGGAGCTGCGTGAACACCTGGGCGCCTTCAACCAGCGCGCTGGCTTCGACTACATCTTCAGCGTGCAGAACGGTGGGCAGATCTGGGTGGGAAATCCCGGCCTTGACGTGACCGACGAACTGATCAACGGATTGAACGAACGCTACCGGGCCGCGCAGGGCAAGGGCCATTGAGCATGGGGTTGCTGGACGAGAAGAAGCGGAACAACATCGCGAGCTACGTGATCAGCATGTGGCACATCGAGGACCTCATGCGTGCCAACGACCTGGACATCGCGAAGGTGGATGAGCTCCTGATCGCACCCATGGATGCGGATGAGGAGGCCAAGCAGGAGGTCAGGGACTGGTACCAGGACATCATTCTTCAGATGAAGGAGGAAGGCCTTGAACGCCACGGTCACCTGAGCGAGGTGGAAGAGGTGGTGAACGAACTGGAGCTGCTGCATCACACGCTGGTGGAGGTCGTGGACGACAGCGACTACGAGGCCCTGTACGAAGCGGCCAGACCCGGCATCATCTCGCTGCAGAGCCAGGCGGACGACCAGGCCGAGGGTCCCATCGCGACCTGCTTCACCGCGATCTACGGCGTGATGCTGTTGCGTGCGCAGGGGAAGGAGGTGAGCGACAGCACGACCGAAGCCGAAGGACACATGCGCCTGCTGCTGGAAGCCCTGGGTCTGCATTACAAGCACATGCGCAAGCTGCCGGGCGTTTCCATGAACTGAGGCGCGACGAATGGTACGCCCTTTGTCCTCTCCGGTCCATATGGTGCGTTCCCTTCTCCTTCAGGCGCTCCTGCTCTCCGTTCCCTCGGCCATTTCCGGGCAATCCTCGGCGGGGAACGAGCATGGACGGATCGAGCTGCTCAACGCCGACCGTGGCGAGTATGACGACCGTATCGCGCCCGGTGCGCAGCGGCTGAAGGGCAACGTCCGGTTCAAGCACAAGGATGCGATCATGCGCTGCGACAGCGCCTACCTGTACCAGGACCAGCAGGTCCGCGCGTTCGGACATGTCTCCATCGATCAGGGCGACACGCTGCACGTGCAGGCGGACCGCGCCTTGTACAACGGCAACGACCGTACCGCGCGCCTGGAGGGCAACGTGCTGATGCGCAACAGCGACATGGAACTGACCACTCCCGCCCTCGACCATGACCTGCGGCACCACCGCGCGGTGTACAGCAGCGGGGGACGGATCGTGAGCCGCACCGGCAGCGATGTGCTCACCAGCGATCATGGCACCTACCTCACTGACACCCGACGCTTCATCTTCAGTCGCCATGTGGTACTCGCCCACCCGGAGCGCACCATCACCGGCGACACGATGCATTATGTCACCTCCACCGGCATCGCGGAGTTCTTCGGTCCCACGGTGATCAGCCAGGAGAAGGTCACGATCCATACGCAGCGCGGACTATACGATACCCGGCAGGAGCATGCGCGCTTCAGCCGACGTTCGGTGATCGAGGATGAGGGACGCACCCTGGAAGGTGACAGCCTGCATTACGACCGCAAGAGCGGCCAGGGCCTGGCCTGGGGTCATGTGGTGGTGACCGATACCGCCAGCGACATGGTGGTGCGCGGAGATCATGGCCGCTACAACGAGATCACTGAACGCGCGGTGATCACGGGGCATGCGGAGCTGGAGCTGTGGATGGGTGAGGACACCTTGTTCCTGCATGGTGACACGCTCTTCACCACCCCGGACAGCGCGGGAAAGCGGGTGCAGGCCCACCGTCGCGTCCGCTTCTTCCGCTCGGACATGCAGGGCACCTGCGACACCCTGATCTTCAGCGAGCGCGACAGCCTCATCCGGCTCTTCCATGACCCGGTGCTCTGGAGCGGTACCGACCAGATCACCGGTGATCATATCCGGATAGCGTTGCGCAATGGCAAGGCCGAGAAGCTCTACGTGGAGAACAGCGCCTTCCTGGTGTCCGAGGTGGACAGCATCCACTATGATCAAGTGACCGGCACGGACATGACGGGCTTCTTCGGTGATGAGGGGCTGCGATCACTGCTCGTGGAAGGCAATGCGCGCACCGTATACTTCGCGGAGGAGGTGAAGGACGGCAAGGAGGAGATCATGGGCGTGAACCGAGCCGATTGCAGCCGCATCCGTGTGGAGTTGAAGGATGGCAAGGTGAACACCGTCACCTTTCTGGACCGACCGGACGCGATCCTCTATCCCCTGGAGAAGGTGCCGCCGGAAGAGCTGCGTATGAAGGGATCCGAGTGGCGTTCGGATGAACGACCGACCAGTCGTGCCGCGATCTTCTGACCGACCGGATCAGTTCCGCCTGGAACGTCCTGAAGCCCGCACCTCCTCCTCCACCAGCGGCACACCGAAACGCGAGACCGTGGCTGCATCCAGCGCGCTGCGTTCCACGATCCCCGCCCCAGAGGAACGCTCCGTGGCATTGTCGATCACCCGGTTCGGGTAGAGGACGAAACGATCACCGGGTGCTCCGGCTTCCACGGCGAAGGCCACTTCATTGCCATCGATCGTGTCGTCCTCCACGTGCACCTCGGCGCGTCCCACGCTTCGCAATGCGAACGCGTTCCCGGAGATGCGGGCGCGCCTCACCAGCAGCTGGGCCGCGCCTTCCGCACGGATGGCATCCCCTTGCATCGCGGTGAAGGTGCCACCGATCACCGCCACCGTTCCGCTTCGGACCTCCAGGCCGGTGGTGGCATTCCCGCGCGCTCCGATCATCACTGGATCGCGCACCACGGCACGCACCTGATCCAGGCGCAGGAAGCGCTTCGCGGCATCCTCCCAACGCACTTCTTTCATCAGCAGCTCCCCGCCGTCCACCACCAACGAAGCCTCGGCACCGTTCTCCTGGAAGACGCTCGACGCGATCTCCGTGCGCGCCGCACCCTGCACGGTCACCATCCCTTCGCATTGCACCCCGGCCAGCTTGGCACCGGACCCGCCGGAGATGTACAGCCCCTGGATGGCGCATTGTTGCGCACTTCCACCAAGCACGGCGACCGCACCGAACGGTCGGCCGTCCTCCGCAGCGCGTATGAAGACCGGGTTCCGCAGCGTGCCGCGCACGTACAGATCGCCCTTCACCAGGATGCTGCGTCCCGGTGCCATGAACAGCCTTGCCCCTTGCTGAAGCAACACCGATCGACCGGCCGGGAACTCGATATCCTCCTCGATCACGTACTTGCCGCGTGGAAAGATGATCGAGTCGCCCTGGAGCATGAGCTTGTGGCGTTTCGCGAGCTGCGCCAGCCAGATGGTATCGGCCTGGGTGGTGACCACCGCCGGGGGCAGCGGCATGCCATGGATGAAGGTGGCGAAGCCCGGACCCGCGCGCATGGCCAGCTTGAACTGATCAAGGGCCCGGGGATCCGTGGCGCGCTCCAGTGTGAGGGAGGGTCGGATCGGACTGCCGATCAAGGTGGCCCACAGGTTGTTGGTCGCGGCTTCCCGTTGTTGCCAGGCCGACCAGTTCGTTGCGATCATCGTCTGCAACTCCACGAACCGCGCACGCACGGCGGGCAATTCAAGGAGGGGCGTGATCATGTTGAGCAGGACCTCATCGCCTTCCACTTCCGCTCCCTGTTCGCAGTGGACCTGATGGATCGGTCGGAAACGTCCGCTGCCCCACTCATACATCAGCTCCACAGGGCCATTGCGCAGGTCGCGTTCCTCGATCCAGGCCATCAAGGCCCAGGCGGCCACCGCCTCCGCGTCCATGATACCGGCCAGCATCGCCGTCCTGCCCTCGCCCACTTCGGTCAGCGCACGTATGATCAAGCCACGCAACTTCACCTGCTCGGCACTGTCCGCCCTGATCACCGGGAACTGCCTGTCGGGCCGCGTGGGATCGAAGCCCATGCGCACCAGGGTGACACCGCGCAGGCCCTGTCGGTCGAGGAAGTCTTCGTCGATCCGCTCCTGCTGGATGTGATATCCCATGTCCGTTCCACAGGAACGCACCCGTACGAGCCGCAGCTCCGGTGTCATCAACCCAAGCTCCTTCGCGATGCTGTTCGCTCGTCGTGCACCGATGGCATCGGGCGTGGCCGGAGTGAGCTGGAAGCGGCGAGGACCATCCGCCCTGCTTCCTTTCCGCAAGCGGACCACGAAGCCCGGCTGATCGCGCAGGTGCCGCACGTCCACGGAATCCGCCACGCCCTGCCCCTCGAACCAACGCCGGTGCCAGGAACCACCGCGCTGCGCATCCACACACTCCGGCATCTCGTTCGATGCTCCAACGTCGAGAACGGGCAGGGCGGAGACCGTCGTGGCCACCGGATGCCGATCGAAGAGGCCCGTGTAGAACGACCACTCCTTCCCGCTCACATGCACTCCGGGTAGATGGCGCATCCAACCCGCACGCCCCAGCGAGAACAGACCGAGCAGACCGCCGCCGACCACGAGGAAGCCGATGAGCCAGGAGACCAGCCCCACCTTGCGCGGCTTAGCGGACCTCTTCATCGGTGATGGCATTGGTGATGATGAGTCCGCTGGGAACACCGTTCGGGAAGATCACGGCCAGATCGAGCGGCTTCACGAGGTAATGCTGCCAGTTGGCGAAAGGCCGGTCCCAGCTCCCTTCCGGCAGCGTGAGCTCGCGGTGGATGGTCACGGACCACCAACCATCCTTGCGCACCGCGGTGAGCGTATCGTCTCCCGCCACGACCTCCGGTGCCTGCGCGTCGAAGCTCCGCCAGCGCAACTCCAGCGGTGCCTCGTTCGTGGTGCGCAACCGCAGCCCTTCGCCCTTCTCCACGGCCACGTTGCGGTCAGACAAGCGGGCGAGCGTCCGGTCCCAATAGGCGTTCACCGTGGCGCGCATCCCGGCGAAGGAGCTGATCACGTGCGCCAGGGAGTATTGATGCACGTCGGACGGCACAAGTGACACGTGGCCGAACTTGTTCCGATCGGCGAGGATGGAAGGTCCGATCCGTTCAATGGCCTGGTCGTACTGGCGTGTGAACGTGCCGTTGGTGTGCAGATCGATCAGGGCTTCGTACGCATAACGATCCCGCAGCAGGCGCCACTCGGGTATGCGCAGGAACCAGTGCGCCAGCGCATCGTTGATGAAGTAGAGCGGCTCCCCTTCCGGCGGGAACATCAAGAGCGCATCCCAGAAGATCGGATAGAAGAGGCCGGTACGCTCTGACAGGACCAACCACTGGTTGTGGAACTGGTCCATGTGCTTGGTGTTCACCACGAGCATGGCGGCGAGGTAGCGTGCATAGGCGTCCACGTCGATCAACCTGGCGAGCGTATCGCGCCGGAAAGGAATGGTGAGCGTACTATCGTCGATCACATCGACCAATGCTTCCAGGCGCGCATGTGCCTCGGTGCTGTCCGCATCGCTCTCGTATTCCCAGTTCGATGCCTTGCGCCAGAGCGTGCGTTTCTCCGGTATCGCGCGGTCAGTGACCGGAGGGTATTCGCCTTTGTACACCGGCACGTCCTCCTTCGTGAGCTTCCGATCGCGTTCGAACTCGCCATCCGGCTGCTCGTACATCTCCATCACGCCATAGTCGGCACCATTGAGGCGCACGAAGACCATCTCGTTCCACGGCACCGCCACGCCCATGCGCCCAGCGATCCACATGGCCATGTGGTTGTTGAGCATGTTGAAGGACTTCGGGTTGATGAAGTTGAGCCGGCGGTAAGGCTTGAAGGGGTTGTTCTTCTTCAAGGTGAGCCGGAACGACTTCTTGTCGCCGAGGTAGTGCGAGGCCGAGTAGATGCCCCGATAGCGGAACTTCACCGGATAATGGACGCCGTTCTCCACGAGTTCGGCCGGCTTGTTCACGCCACCGCTCCAAGGCAGGTCGCTGTTCAATACATCCAGGTGCTTCTGATCGATCCAGATGTCCACGACGCGCAGCCGATGCGGTGGCAGGTCCTCGGCAAAGCCATCGACGGTATTGGTGAGGAAGGAGGCCGCCGCGATGCGCACCGCACGACTTGGGCCAAGGAGCACCGCGAACACGACGAACGAAACGAACACGATCGCCAGCAGGACCAGCCAGCCGGTGCCACCACCGTTACGCTTCATCGGTCGCGTCCCGCGCTGATGAGCAGGACGAGCATGATCAGCAACGTGAGCAGCACGAAGCTGAGGTTATACCCGAGGCCGAGCAGGGCCGCGAGCAACATCACCGGGATCCACAGCCCGCGATGAGTGCCCGCCTTGGCGATCACACCCGCCACCATCACGCCCGCGGTGATGATCACGGCCGGCAACAGGCCTTCATGGAAGTGGCGCAGCAGGAGGGCGAGCCCTGCACCCGCCAGGAAGAGCGGCCAGGGCAGCAGGCCCTGTCGATCGGAGGGACGCAGCCCACGGTTCCAGCACCAGGCGATGAACACCAGCGCGACGAGCAGCATGCCGAAGAGGGTGAGCACCTCCACCCAGCCATGCAGGAGAGCACCGGTCCAACGAGCGGATTCGGATCGCATGGAAGATCTATTCTGCGCAAGGTGCGCACCTTGGAAGCCCTCACCGCCATGGACATCACGGAGTTATCAAGAACGCGATGGGAATGAAGGGCGCCGTGAGCACGTCAACTCCGCACCCAGTTGGCGACGATCGCTGCGCCGAGCGGAGTGAGGATGCTCTCCGGATGGAACTGCACGCCACAGAGATCGTGCTTGTTGGAACGCAGGCCCATGATCACGCCGGCCTCACTGCGGGCGGTGACCCGGAGCGCAGCCGGCAGCGTGCCTTCCTCCGCGGCCCAGCTGTGATAGAGCCCCACCTCGAAGCGCCCGGGAAGCGCGTGGAACAGGGCGTCGCGCGGTTCTTCGACCACGCAAGTTTCGGCCACCCCATGCTTCACCGTGCCCAAGTTGAACAGACTCCCACCGGAGGCTTCCACGATGGCCTGCATGCCGAGGCAGACACCGAGAATGGGATGGGTGGTCCGCAACCGTCGGATGAGTTCCATGGTGATGCCGGCTTCATTCGGAAGTCCCGGTCCAGGTGAGATCACGACCCGGTCATAAGCTGCGGCCTGATCAACGGTGATCCGATCATTGAGCACCACATCCACTTCGGCATGGCGCACGAGCAGGTGGTGCAGGTTCCAGGTGAAGGAATCGTAGTTGTCGAGGAGGAGTATGCGCAAGGCGGTAGTGGATAGTGGGCAGCGTGCTGTTGGCAGGGGGCAGTACGAGTGGCTACTGCTCTTCCACCTGCTCCTTCCCTTTCATCTTCCCTATCCAGCCCAGGTGCGTGTGCTGGAAGCTGTCGCCGAACTTGAGCCCGTAGCCGAAGATGCGGTCGAGGGAGGCGTGGCCGAAGAGGATGATGCCCGTGAAGAACAGGATCTCATCCCAGGCCTCCCACACGGTCAATACAGGAAAGTAGGTCTGCATAGCGCCCGCCGTCGCAGTCAAAGCGACTGCCACGCCCTTATGGTGGAGGATGTTGTAAGTGATCGCCCCTACCCTCGCATTGACCAGGTAACCGAGCATGCCGATGTCCGGTCCGATCAGGAGCAGCGGGTACACCCACCAGGGCACGTCGGCGGAGATGAGCACACCCAAGCAGAGCAGGAATTGCGCAAGCTCTTCGAGGCGTAGTAGGTTCTTCATCATCCTGATCCTCCCGATTCCGATCGACCTCACAATTACCCCGTCTCAACTCCCAACTTTCTCACCTCGTCTCGATCACCACTCGATCCCCACCGGGCAATGGTCGCTGCCCATGACCTCGTTGAGGATGAAGGCATCTTTCACCTTCTTCTCGAAGCCCTTGGTCACGAGCACATAGTCGATGCGCCAGCCCACGTTCTTGGCGCGCGCGCCGAAGCGCTGGCTCCACCAGCTGTACTTGACCTGTTCGGGATGGAAGTGGCGGAAGGTGTCCACCCAGCCTGATCCGAGCAGCGCGCTCATGCCATCGATCTCCTGCTGCGTGTAGCCGCTGGTCTTGTTGTAATTCTCCTTGGGGCGCGCGATGTCGATGGGCTGGTGCGCCACATTGAGGTCGCCGGTGACGATGACGGGCAATTTGCCTTTGGCCAGCTTGTTCACGTAGGTGCGGAAAGCAGCATCCCATTCGCCGCGGTAGCTGAGACGCTTCATGCCTTCGCCGCTGTTGGGCGTGTACACGCACACCACCACCACTTCCTTGAACGTGCAGGTGACCACTCGCCCCTCATCATCGTGCCCCTTCATGCCGATGCCGAAATCGACCTTGGCGGGCTTCTCCTTGCTGACGATGGCCGTGCCGCTGTAGCCGAGCTTCACCGCGCCGTAGGCGTTCACGTGGTAGCCGTTGACACCGCTGAGCGCGGCAGCCACCTGCTCGGGCGTGGCCTTGGTCTCTTGAAAGCAGATGATGTCTGCCTTAAGCTGCTGCAGCGTTTCATGCAGGCCCTTGCCCACGCTGGCGCGGATGCCGTTGACGTTGAAGGAGATCAATTTCATGGAAGTTCTTGAGTGAGGCCTGCGAACCTACTGCTTCAGACTTCGTAAAAAGGTCCACCGTCGCCCAGTATATGCGGCTTCACCCGGACCCCCATGCACCACCAACTGTTCATATCCCCTGACATTCACGGACTTGAGCCGGGATCATTCATCGGGTGGAAAGGCATGTTCGCCAGCGCCAAGCTGCGATCCGGCAAAATTCACGCAACGACCCGGAAAGGCTGGACCTTCTTTGCAGGCGCCACCACGGGAACTCCACCTTCCATTTAGCACGTCATGCCTGTAACTCCCTACACCGGCAACTTCGGTAGAGAAGAGCTCAAGCACCTGCTGCGCCGGACCATGTTCGGTGCCACCAATGCCGACATCGCCCACTTCAGCGGGCAAACGCTAAGCCAAGTGGTGAATGCGCTGCTGACCACGAGCATGCCGAGTTCCGTGCCGCTCAAGAACTATTGGGCCTTGAACGGTGGGGTGCGTGACCCGAACGCCATGGACCCGCCGGTCACCTTCGGTCAGACCTGGGTGAACACCCCGAACGTGGTGGCCGCCGTGGATGCGAACGTGGGCAGGATGTACAGCTTGATCTCCTGGACCATCGGCAGCATGGTGCACCAGGACCGCACGATCCATGAGAAGATGCGGCTCTTCTGGTACAACCACCTCGCCGTGCAGGTGAACGTGGTGTTCAACGGGCTCCTGTGGTGGCATTACGACCAGCTGCTGCGCTCTTACAGCCTCGGCAACTTCCGGCAGATGATGTACGACATCAGCATATCACCGTGCATGCTCGAGTACCTCAACGGCGACCAGAACATGGCCACCGCACCGGACGAGAACTATGCGCGGGAGCTGATGGAGCTGTACACCCTGGGCGAGTCCAGCGGCTATACCGAGCAGGATGTACAGGCGGCTGCGCGTGTGCTCACCGGCTGGAGCTTCCGAGAAACGAGTGGCGGCACCCCGATCATGCCGGAGACCGTGTTCACCGCCGCGAACCACAGCACAGCCAACAAGCAGTTCAGTTCCTTCTTCAATAATGCCACCATCCAGGGCCAGTCGGGCGCGAACGCGGGACAGACCGAACTGAACGCCCTGCTGGACATGATCTTCGCCAAGGAGGAGTGCTCGCTCTTCCTCTGCCGGCAGCTCTACCGCTTCTTCGTGCACGGCGAGATCAGCGCCCAGGCCGAGGCCGAGCTCATCGTACCCCTGGCCGAGCTCTTCCGCGCCAACCTTGGCTCGCCCGACCAGATGCGCATCGTGATGCAGGCCCTGCTAACCAGCGCCCACTTCTTCAACGCCGACAACCGCGCGTGCATGATGATGAGCCCGGCGGACCTGATCATCGGCATGGTGCGCAAGTTGAAGTTCACCTTCCCCAGCGAGAGCACCCAACTGGAGGCGCGCTACCGGATGTTCCTCGACATCTACTACATCTGTGTGAACTGCGACCAGAACCTCTTCGACCCGCCCAACGTGGCCGGCTGGCCCGCCTATCACCAGGCACCCGCCTTCGATGCGATCTGGGTGGACAGCGCCTCCTACGCCGCCAGGAACTTCGCGGTGCAAGGCCTGATCGGCCAGGGCTTCAACACCGGCACCGACTTCTACCAGGCCGCGAGCCGCAACGTGTCCATCAAACCGAACTACGTGGCCATCACGCAGGAGTTCACGAACCCGAGCGATCCGGACAACGTGGTGGATGGATGTGCCGACCTGCTCTACGCCATCCCCATCTCACAAGGCATCAAGGATACCCTGAAGACCCAGCGCCTCCTGCTGGGCCAGCAGAGCGACATCTACTGGACCGAGCCGTACGACCTGTACATCTCCAACCCCGGCACCACGGACCCCACCGCGATGATGGTGCCGAACCTGATCAACTTCCTGATGCTCGACATGGCCAAGGCCGCCGAAACCCAGCAATTCTGATCCCATGAACAGAAGGAACTTCATCCGTTCGGCCGGCACCGTCACCATCGGTGGCATGGCCGTGCGTGGCATGGGCAGCCCGCTGTTGAGCGCCTTGAACAACACCATCGCCGAGGATCGCGTGTTGGTGATCATCCAGCTCTTCGGTGGGAACGATGGGCTGAACACCGTTATCCCCACCAGCGCTTACAGCCAGCTGAGCTCGTTGCGTTCGCAGGTCCTGATCCCGCAGAACCAGGTGCTCCCGCTCTCCGGGTTGAGCGGTACGGGCCTCCACCCGAGCATGACCGGGATGCAGACGCTCTGGAACGAAGGCAAGCTCGCCATCGTGCAGGGCGTGAGCTACCCGGACCCGAACTTCAGCCACTTCCGCGCGACGGACATCTATGAAACGGGTGCGAACAGCGACCAGATCCTCTACTCCGGCTGGGTGGGCCGCTACCTGAGCAACGAGTACCCGAACTACCCCGTCGGCTATCCGAACACGGATGTTCCTGATCCACTGGCCATCCGCGTGGGTGGCGGCGTTGGTGGCGGTCTGATGAACATGGGGGTGAACATGGGTGTCAGCATCAACAACACCAATGACCCCCTCAACCTCACCGGCAACATCTACGTTGATCCGGCGACACCGGATTGCAAGGGCGACAAGCTGAGCGCCATACGCACCATCCAGCGGCAGACGGACCTGTACGGCAACGTGATCGAAGCCGCAGCGAGCTCGACCTGCTCCCACAGCCCGCTCTACCCCACGAACAGCACGGAAGCCATCCGTCTCGCACAGTCCCTGAAGATCGTTTCGCAGCTGATCTGCGGTGGCCTGAAGACGCGGATCTACTGGGTGAGCATGAGCGGCTTCGACACCCATGCCTCGCAGGTGAACCCCGGCGACCATACCATCGGTACGCATGCCAACCTGCTCAAGGCCTTGAGCGATAACATCCGGGCCTTCCAGCATGACCTGCAATTGATGGGGCTGGAGGACCGAGTGATGGGCATGACCTTCAGCGAATTCGGTCGGCGCATCACCAGCAACGCCTCCTACGGCACCGACCACGGTAGTGCGCAGCCCATGTTCCTGTTCGGCTCGCAGGTGCTGCCCGGCATGCTGGGCACCAACCCCGTGATCCCCACGAACACCACCTCGGCCACGAACCTGGCCATGCAGTACGACTTCCGCAGTGTGTACGCCAGTGTGTTGCGCGACTGGTTCTGCCTGCCCCAAAGTGCGATCGACAGCGTGCTGCTCGAGACGTATCAACCACTGAACGTCATCAACAGTGCGGGCTGCCTGAGTACGGACATCCGCGAGGCCAACCAGCAGGCGGGCGTGGAACTACTGAGCGCCTACCCGAACCCCTTCGTTGAACGCACAACACTGGAGTACACCACGCTCGGTGGACCGACCATGTTACAGGTGTTCAACGAACAGGGACAGCTCGTGCGGATGGTGATGAACAAGGTGATGGCGGCTGGCACCTACAAGGTGGATGTCGACCTCGGCGATATGCATACCGGGGTGTACTACGCCCGCCTGCAGAACGGCACGAACCAGCAGGTGCGCAACCTGTTGAAGGTGCGCTGAGCCGGGGAGGAGGGCATCCCGCGGGACATCGCTCCGGGCGGGGTCGTTGGACAAGGATCTGAACCTTCCGGACGTTCCGCTGTCCGACAGGATGTGTTGATGATCGAGCGCTGAAGGGTCCTCCGGGGCCCGACGGCGGGTCTACCTTGCAATACTCCACCAAGCCATGCCCATCACGCCGTACACCGGACCGTTCGGAAGACCCGAGCTCCAGCATCTGTTAAGGCGAAGCCTGTTCGGCTGCACCACTGCGGACCGCGCCCACTTCGAGGGCATGTCGCTCGATCAGGTGGTCAACGAGCTGCTCACCTTCACCAACGACACCACGCCACCGGTGCGCGCCTACACCGACGAGAACGGCGACCCGAACGGCATCGATGCGGCGGTGCCTTTCGGATCCACCTGGGTGGATACCCCGATCACCCCGCTGAACGACACCGATGTCATCGAGGTGCGGATCCGCAGTTTCGCCGCCTGGTGGATGGGCCTGATGAGGGGTCAGCAGCGCAACCTGCGCGAGAAGCTCACGCTCTTCTGGCATAACCACCTGCCCACGCAGGTCTCCATCGTGTACCAGTCGGAGATGCAGTACCGGCAGAACCAACTGCTGCGCAGCGGGTGCAAGGGCAACTTCAAACAGCTGATCCACGATGTGAGCGTGGAGCCTGCGATGCTCTTCTACCTGAACGGTTACCTGAACGTAGCCGCCGCGCCCGACGAGAATTATGCGCGGGAGCTGTTCGAGCTCTTCACCCTTGGCCAGGGCAGTGGCTACACCGAGGCGGATGTGCAGGCCGCGGCGCGCGTGCTCACCGGATGGACCTTCATGGTGGAGAACGGCGGCACACCGGTGTTGCCGCAGACGCTGTTCTTCCCGCCCAACCACACCGCATCGGACAAGCAGTTCTCGGCCTTCTTCAACAACACGGTGATCCAAGGGCAGACCGGACCGGACGCTGGTGAGACCGAGCTGAACGCCCTGCTGGACATGATCCTCGCCGTTCCGGAATGCTCCCGGTTCATCTGTCGTGAACTGTACCGCTTCTTCGTGCATGGGGAGATCAGCGCGGAAGCCGAGGCCGAGGTGATCGGACCATTGGCGCAACTCTTCCGGGAGAACGTGGATGCTCCCGACCAGATCGCCATCGTGCTGCGCGCGTTGCTCACCAGTGACCATTTCTTCAGCAATGCGATCCGTGGCTGCATGGTGAAGAACCCCGTGGACCTCGTTGTCGGGGACCTGCGGCTCTTTGACTTCCCCATCCCCGACCCGGGCCTGGTGGAAGCACGTTACCTCGTGGACCTGGAGCACTACTGGCTCACCGCTTACGCCGGCATGAACTTGATGGCGCCGCCGAACGTGGCGGGCTGGCCGGCATACTACCTCTATCCCAGTTACGACGAGCTGTGGTTGGACACGGCCACCTATCCGCAGCGGAACAACTCCCTGCTGGCGGTCGTTTACGGCAGTGTTGAGACGCCTTCGAACACGGTGCAACCCGGGAGTGCGGACCTCGCCTTCCGCGTGGACATCATCGCCTTCGTGCAGCAGCTCAGCGATCCGGCTGATCCGAACGCGTTGATCACGGACCTGGTGGACCTGCTCTACGTGAACCCCATCTCCGATGCGGTGAAGCTGCAGCTGAAGCACTTCTACCTGCTCTTCGGCCAGGTGAGCGACATCTACTGGACCGAGGCCTATGAAGCGTACATCGCCGATCCGAACACCACGAACATGACCGCGCAGCTGGTGCCCGACATCCTGCGTTGGCTGATCGGGGACATGCAGAAGGCCGCTGAACGTCACCTCTATTGAACCACACCACCATGCGACGCCGCTCCTTCCTCCGTTCCGCCTCGGCCGCCACCATCGGTGGGTTCACGGTCCGCGGTCTCGGGAACCCCATGCTCGCCCCGCTGTTCGACCGATCAGGCGAGGACCGTGTACTGGTCATTGTGCAGCTCTACGGTGGCAACGACGGGCTCAACACCGTGATCCCGCTCGATCAGTACGGTGTGTTGTCCAGCGTTCGCTCCAACGTCCTGATACCCGAGAGCGCCGTGCTCGACCTGCCCGGCATCACCGGCACCGGGCTGCATCCAGCGATGGGTGGCATGCGCGAGCTCTGGCAGAACGGCAAGCTCAGCATCGTTCAGGGCGTGGGCTATCCGAACCCTGACTTTTCGCACTTCCGCAGCACCGACATTTGGGAAACGGGCGCGGACAGCGACCAGCAGCTCGCCAGTGGCTGGGTGGGACGCTACCTCCACCAGGAATACCCCAACTTCCCGAACGGCTACCCGAACGCGACCATGCCGGATCCGCTCTCGATCCGCATCGGTGCGCCCATCAGCATCGGGCTTCAGCATCAAGGTGTGTCCATGGGCGCATCCATCTACAACACCCAGGACGCCCTCAACCTCACCGGCAACCCCTTCACCGATCCCGTGACCGCGGATTGCATGGGATCGAAGCTCGACTTCGTGCGCACCGTGCAGCGCCAGGCCGACCTGTACGGCGATGTGATCGAGGCTGCAGCCGTACCTGGTTGCAACATGAGCACCCTCTACCCCGCCGGCGATGAACCCGGCGCGGAACTGGCCAATGCCCTGAAGATCGTCGCGCAGCTGATCTGCGGTGGCCTGAAGACCCGCATCTATTGGGTGGGGATCGACGGGTTCGACACGCATGCCCAACAGGTGGTGAGCGGCAACACCACCATCGGCAACCATGCCGATCTGCTGCGAGGAGTAAGTGACAGCATCCATGCGTTCCAGAATGACCTGGAACTGCTGGGCATCGACGATCGCGTGATCGGCATGACCTTCTCGGAGTTCGGACGGCGGATCAAGAGCAACGCCTCGATCGGCACGGACCACGGCACCTCCGCACCGCTCTTCCTCTTCGGCACACATGTATTGCCCGGCATGTTGGGGACGAACCCGGATATTCCTGCCAACACCACCTACGATACCAACCTGCCCATGCAGCATGACTTCCGCAGCGTGTATGCCAGCGTGCTGAAGGACTGGTTCTGCCTGGAGCCTGCCGACGTGGACGCCGTGATGCTGGACACCTACCAGACCCTTGCATTGGTGGATCCAAGCGGTTGCATGGAGGTGGGCGTGCATGAGGCGAACCAGCGCGCCGGCACCTCCCTGCTGGACGTGTACCCGAACCCTTTCATGGACGTGGTGAACCTGCGGTTCGAGACCGGTGGTGATCGCGCCGTGGTGCAGGTGTACGGCGAGAACGGCCAGGTGGTGCGCACGATCCACAATGGGCCGCTGCCCGCCGGCGAGCATCGCATGCAGGTGGACCTTGGAGACCTTGCGAGCGGCGCGTACTACTGTCGTGTGCAGACCGGCATGCAGCAGCAGGTGAAGGCGGTGATCAAGGTGCGGTGAACCCTGACCCCTGGCGTTCACACCCGCGTAGCCGTGTGTAGCAGAGCATCGTGGGAATGAGGTGGCAGTAGCTACAACGTTCGCCCTTCCGCGCTGGGCGATCCCCATGGAACGCTGTTCGGCGCGCGTTCCTTGCCTTTTCGCATCGCGTTCCACCGACGCCATGGCCAGCACCTGCGGGTCGGGCAGGCGGACATCATTCCATTCCAGGCCATCACATACGCAGTGACCTTCAACAGCGTTGTGCATTCACAAAGACCGGCGGACGACCGCGAACGAACGTGCAACCCTAACCCATGATCGTATGCGCCAGCTACTCCTTCCAGTCCTGCTCCTGCTGCATGTGGAAGCCTACACGGCGACCACGAACGAACAACTGCTGGTCCACTTCGCCAAGGACCGCAGCGAACTGACCGCGGAGGCCATCGCCGCGCTGGACACCTTCCTTGACCGATGTCCGCTGAACGGGGAGTACCGCTTCACGGTGCACGGGCACACGGACAGCGATGGCAGCCTGGCCTACAACGATGCCCTGTCAGCCGCACGTGCCGATGTTGTGCATCAGTATCTGACGGCGCATGGTGTTCCGGGCGATCTGATCCATATGGAGCGGAGCGGGGAACGACATCCGCTCGAGAGCAATACCAACGAGCGCGGAATGGCCGCCAACCGACGCGTGCGCATCACCTTCGAGCGCACGTACTATGGCAGCTTGAGCGAACTGCGTTCGGCGCTGACCGCCGGCACCGTGCAGCGCTTCGAGATCGACCCGGGAAAGCAGACCAGCATCTGCGGCACGGCCGGCACACGCATCGAATTCGCCCCGCATGCGTTCGTGGACGCACACGGCAGGCGCGTGGATGCGCCGGTGATCGTGGAACTGACCGAAGCACTGGGGCCACAGGCGTGGGTGGGTCATCAATTGAGCACACGCAGCGGTGGTCGCATGTTGGAAACAGGCGGCATGATGCAGGTGACCGCCATGAACAGGAACGGTGAGCTCCTCCGCCTGGCAGCCGATCTTCCCATGCAGGTCAGCCTGCCCGCCGGTGATCCGCAGGACGGCATGGAGCTCTTCCTCAGTGCCGACGGCTCGGACTGGTCCGCCACCTCACAGCCCATGGAGGTGAGTACCGGGCCGCAATGGGTGGAACCGCGAGCACCCGTGGTACTCGACCGACGCTTCAAGCCGCCGGTATATACCGAGGATCGGACAGGGATGCCGTTGAAGCCCAGCCCGCCGTTCCTCAAACGACCACCGATCCTGCCGATCCGGTCCGACTTCACCCCCAGGCGTACCTTCCTCTCCTTCCTCTGGCCGGCACGAGGGGAACAGGAGTCGGAGGCCCGCTACCAGCGCGCACTGGCGATGCATGAGAAACGCATGGTCCGTTTCGAGCGCCAACAGCGTGCGTTCGAGGAGGAGGTGCGCAGTTACCCGGCACGGCTGGAACAGTACGCTTTGCGTAAGGCGGCCTGGGATGCCAGGAAGGAGGAGGAACACGCCCGTTGGATCGAAGAAGTCTACCTGCCGGCGCATGATCGCCACTACGCCAGCAACGCCGACCGACGACAGCTGCGCGACTCATTGATGGCCGCGTGGAGAGGAGAGCGCGATGCCCGCTTCACGGAGTACATGGCCACATCGGACCGGGGTGGTTCCGCGGCGACGAGCGATCTCCACTCCTACCTGTTCTCTACAAATAGGCTAGGTTGGATCAACTGCGACCGGTTCCTCGACGTACCTCCGACCGAACAGGAAGCCGTGATCGCGCAGGGCGATGTACCTGTTGGAGCGGAGGTATACCTTGTCTTCACGGAGATCGCGAGCATCATGCGCATGAGCGAGCGGCAGGACGGTTCGTGGCGATCGGACAAGGTGAGCCGCAAGGAGCCGGCGGTGGTCTTCGCCTACGCCGTGGTCGATGGCAGGCCACAGCTGTGCCACGAAGCGGTGGTGCCCGGCCAGCGCACAACGCTGCGGTTCAAGCCGAGCGGTTATGCGGAGATCAGCGACCTCTTGCATCGATCGGGCAGGAAGGCCGGGTAGATGACCGGTGCGGCGCACCGCATCGGCGGAGGACTCGGCGATCTGTCCATTCCCATCCACGGGCTGTGCAAGTCGCTCCACAGTGGTCAGGACCGAATGCCGGGTCCAGCGCGGCGGACGGGGATCGGCATGCACTGTGCGCACCACCGGCCAAAAAGACCCATGGCCACCAAACGACACACCCTGCGCTGGACCGCAGTGGAACGCAAGCACATCACGGATTCGTTGAACACCCTCCTGGCCAACTACCAGGTACACTATCAGAAGCTCCGCAACTACCACTGGAACGTAACCGGTGGTGACTTCTTCGACATCCACGAGAACCTCGAACTGCAATACACCGAGGCACAGGAGAACATCGACCTCATAGCCGAGCGCATCCGCGTGTTCCAGGAACGCCCGCTGAGCACTTACGCCGAATACTTGAAGGAGAGCACGTTGAAGGAGGATAGCACGGTGCCGAAGTCCGACCAGATGATGAAGAACCTGCTGGCTGACTACGTGACCCTGGTGGACCTCCTGAGTGAAACGGTCGAACTCGCGCTGGAACTCTCCGATAGCGGGACCGAACGCATGGTGAAGGGCTTCATCGAGCAGCTCGAGAAGCACCACTGGATGCTGACCTCGTTCACCAAGTGAGCCCGCTGCGTGTCGAAGTTGCGATCGGGCCTCCCGTACTTCCTGATCAGGAACGGCCTGCCCTACACCTATCCGAAGCTCCAGCAGGACATCAGTACGGAGGTGCTGGTGGTGGGTGCCGGCATTACGGGAGCCCTGGTGGCCCACGCTCTGGTCCAGGCCGGGGTGGATGTGGTGGTCGTTGAGCGGCACTCGATCGGAACAGCCAGCACCAGCGCGAGCACGGCGCTGCTGCAGTATGAGATCGATATGCCGCTGCGCACACTCCGCGAACAGGTGGGCGTGCAGGTGGCGGACAGGAGTTACCTCTTGTGCGCCCGGGCGGTGACGGACCTCCTCGCCCTTTCCCGATCATTGGGCCCCCACACCGCCAGCGCGCGCAACAGCCTTCAATATGCGAGCCGGCCGAGGGATGTGAGCGGCATGCAGCAGGAACTGCACATGCGGCAGGCGATCGGTCTGCCTGTGGAATGGATCGATGCCTCCACGCTGCGGGAACGGTTCGGCCTCCGGAAAAGTGGTGCGCTATTCTCACGCTGTGGCGCGGAGATCGATCCATATGCGTTCACCCATGCGCTCTTCCAGCAGGTCATAGCAGCGGGTGGCAAGGTCTTCGACCGCACCCAGGTGGACCGTCATGCGAGGGCCCGGAACGGCACGTATGAGGTCCGCACGAGCGAAGGCCATCGGATCAGCGCGGGACACCTGGTGATGGCGACCGGCTATACAAGCCAGGACCTGTTGCCCAAGCCGGTGATCGACCTGGACAGCACCTACGCGGTCGCCAGCCAGCGCCTCGATCGGGAAGAGCTCTGGAGCGAAGAGTGCCTGATCTGGGAAACGGCCAACCCCTACCTATACCTGCGCACCACGCCCGACCGCCGTGTGATCATCGGTGGACTCGATGTGCCCTTCAAGAACGCGAAGCGGCGGGATGCCTTGATGCCGCGAAGGACACGCCAGCTCACCAAGGCCTTCCAGAAGCTCTTCCCCGAGATCCCCTTCGAGCCGGAGTACAGTTGGTGCGGCACCTTCGGCAAGACGAAGGATGGCCTGCCCTACATCGATCAGGATCCACGTGATGGCACCTGGTTCGTGCTCGGCATGGGCGGCAACGGCATCACCTTCAGCCAGGTGGGTGCGGCGATCGTGCGCAATGCCGTGCTGGGCCGATCGGATCCGGACAGGGATCTGTTCCGCTTCGATCGGTGATCCCTCAGGCCTCCCGCTTCACCCAGGCCTGCACCATGCGCAGTTGACCAAAGCTGAAACGATCTCCGAAGTTGGCGCGGGCATCGTTCAACCCCTTCCCTTCGTTCTCGCGCATCCAGTCGGCGATGGTCTCGCGTTCCTCCATGGGCATGAGCGCATCGATCTCCAACTGGCCCTCGCCGATGCCGCGTGCGAAGTGCCCCTCGATGGTGCTTCGGGCCATGCTGCGCGAAGCGGCGATCTCGTCGATGCCCATGCCCTCGCGCACCAGCGCATAGGTGGTCTCGTAGGTGCTGCCCTTGGCGGGCTTGCCTTCACGCCTCGCCTTGACCGTTCGATCACCGGGGTCGACCATACCGGGTTCATCGGCAGGATCATCGCTTGGAGTGCGGCGCTTGCGTTTCTTCCCGGACCGGCCCTTGGGTCGGTGCTCCTCGGCCCAGGCCCTGGCCTCGCCCACCATGGCCGCGCGTTTCGCCGCAAGACCCTGCTCGATGTCCTTCTGCCGCTCGATCTCCTCGCCGCGCAGGATGCAGCCCGCCATGTACCCCACCTTGGCCATGGTGCCGATCTTCTTGTTCAGCATGCCATCGATCTCCTTCAAGGCGTTGCCGTACTCCTTGGCCTTGCTCAGCAGCTCCACCTGGGCCAGGTGCTGGAAGAGCGCCCGCATGCTGGTCTGGAGCATGCCGCCATAATACCCCGCGCCCTTCGCGATCCGTTCCTGCAACTCCTCCGTCCGTTCCTCGTACAGCAGACGCATCAGCTGGTTCCGGAACTTCTGCGTGTTCTCCTCCTCGGCCCGCAGGCCATCGCGCAGCACCTGCAACGCGGTCTTCATGGTGTCCTCCTCGAACTGTGCCGTTTCCGGATGGTCCTTCATGGTCCATTCCACCTTGCGCTGCAGGTCCCCAAGGTCGAAGGTGCCCGTGAGCAGTTGTTGCAGGTACTCGCGCTGGCGGGCCTTCAACTGCTGCGGCAGCGGCTCCTGCGCGGCCCCGCGTTCGGTGAAGGCGACCACCTCGGCATCGCTGCTCACCACCGAGGGGTCGATACGTGTGCGCAGGATGAGGCCGTCCATGGAACGCAGGCGGGAGAGCGCCACATACACCTGGCCCGGTGCGAAGGCGCTGCCCACATCGATGATGGCCTTGTTGAAGGTGAGGCCCTGGCTCTTGTGCACCGTGATGGCCCAGGCCAGCTTGACCGGGTATTGTTCGAAGGTGCCGAGCAGCTGCTCCTCCTGTTCCTTGGTGCTCGCGTTCACCGTGTAACGCTTGTTCTCCCAGGTCTCACGTTTGAGCTTGTAGGTGCCCGGTGCAAGCGTATCTCCCACGCCGTCGTACATCCGCACGGTGATCCCGTCCTTATCCAACGACTCCACCCGGGCGAGCTTCCCATTGAAGTAGGCCTTGTCCACGTCGTTCTTCACGAACATCACCTGTGCTCCCTCCTTCAGTTCGATCCGTTCCAGCACGGGGTACATGCTCTCGGGGAAGTCACCATCGGTTATGGCATCGAAGGTGTAGCTCCGACCCGGAAGATCCGCGAGCGCCTGTTGGTTGATGGTGTCGGCGGTCCGGTTGTGGGTGGTGAGGGTGATCGTCCCTTCCTTCTCCGCAGGCGGTATCACCTCCTTGTAGTGCCGGTTCAGCGCGGCCACGTCCGATGCCGTGATCGTGTTGTTGCGCAGGTTGTTGAGGATGTGGATGAAGTCGCCATCCTGCTGCCTGAAGATCCGGTCAAGCTCGATGTGCGCATAGCCGTGCTCCCGCATCACCCGGCTCTCGAAGAAGTGCGCACTGCGATACCAGCGCTGCAACACGCGCCATTCGTCATCTTTCACCACCGGCGGTAGCTGGTACAGATCGCCGATGAGGAGCACCTGTGCACCACCGAAGCTCTGGTTGCGGTTCTGCCGCACAGCCCGCATGCGGAAGTCGATGGCGTCGAGCAGGTCGGCGCGCAGCATGCTCACCTCGTCGATGATGAGCAGGTCCACTTCGCGCAGCACATTGCGCCGGATGTTGTTCAGCGGGTGCCTTCTGGTGAGGGTGTCCTGGTCGTGGAAGCTACCGTGGGCGATGTCGGCGGGCAATTGACGCTCCGGCACGAACGAGCCAAAAGGAAGGAGGAACTGGGAATGGATGGTGACCCCCTTGGCGTTGAGCGCTGCGATGCCCGTGGGTGCCAGGATGACGTAGCGCTTGTGGGTGCTGGCGGCGAGGCGGTGGAGGAAGGTGGTCTTGCCCGTGCCGGCCTTCCCAGTGAGGAAGACGTGGCGGTTGGTGCTGTTGATGAACCGGGCGGCCAAGACGGCCATCTCGGTCTCCACGTGGGCGTCGTGGGTGGGACTTGCAGAACTCACTTCACGAAGATCGGAAGTGCTCTCGTCATGCGGAAAAGACATGCTTCATGGTTGAACGATGCGGCTCCGGTGGTTGACGACATCATCGTCACCGGCACGAGGGCAAGATACGGGACGGCAGAGGATCGGATCCTTACCCCCGCTCCACGAAGTTCAACTACGCGACTTCGTCGCTTCGCTGGACAAAGTACATCTCCATTCTTCCTTTCCCTTTCACCTCCACTTCGCCCCTGGCGGTGAACACGAGTCCTGGTACCTCCTTCACCAGTTCGTAGGTCGCGCTGCTGATATTGACGCGGCCGATGTCCCCGGTGCTCTCCATGCGGCTGGCGGTGTTCACCGTATCGCCCCAGATGTCGTACTGGAACTTCTTCACCCCCACGATGCCCGCGACCACCGGACCCGAATGGATGCCCAGCCGCATGTCGAAAGCGGGTCGACCCCCTGCGGTGCGTTCCGCTTTCCTGCGCTGCATGAACTCCTGCATTTCCAGCGCTGCGAGCACGACATCCTCCGCCGAGGCCGACCGGGGATCGGGCAGACCACCCGCACACATGTACGCATCGCCGATGGTCTTGATCTTCTCGATGCCCCGCGCATCAATGATGTCGTCAAAGGCCCTGAAGCACGCGTTCAGCTCCTGGACGAGTTCCGCCGCATCCACCTGTGCCGCCACCGTGGTGAAGCCCTTGAAATCCGTGAATAGCACGGAGGCCAGTTCGAAGTGACGCGCGGCCGCCTCGCCCTGCACCTTCAACTCCTCCGCCACCTCCGCAGGAAGGATGTTCAACAACAACGCGTCGGAGCGGTCACGCTCGGCACGCAGCTCGGACGTGCGCTCCTGCACTTCCCGATCGAGGTCGTCGCGCTGGCGCTGTACCAGCTTGTTGTGGTGCGCCGCACGGATGGCGAGGAAGACGGTGATGGAAACGGGTACCGCCACGAACGAACAATAGGAAGCAAAGAGGCTGAGCCAGTCCGAAAACCCCACACCGGAGAAGCCACTGATGATGCCGAACAACAAGGTGAGCAGGCTGGAGGCCACGGCCCCACCGCCTATCCAACGGGTGTAGCCCTTGGTCCGCAGCAACCGGATGCCCAGGCGCACGACCTCGACGAAGAACCAGGCCACGATGATGCCGAAGAGCGCCAGCAGCAACAGCCCGGGCAGCACCACCCACGGCTGATCGTTGATCAACATGAGCCCGTTCGTGTCGTCCACCAAACCGCGCGATCGCGCGATCAGGAAGAAGACCACCATCACCGTGACCAGCACCGCACCTATGAGGTAGAGCCGGGCCCTGCCCGCCTTGAGACCAGCGCCCATCTCCCCCAGCAGACGTATGAGCAGGTAGGAACCCCATGGGAGGAGGAGGAGGTTGAGCGCATGCATCCAACGCTGCACCTCTTCGGACATCCCGAGCATGTCGGTGTTGCCGGCCAGTTCGCTTACGATGTCCAGAATGGAGACCACCGAGAGCAGGAACACGAGGATCCAGGCCCTGCGCTGCTGTTCACTCCATCCGATCACCAGCGCCAGCAGGGCGATGATGACGTTGATCCCCACGAAGATGCCGCGATGGACCATGGTGCGCTGGGTGCGGTAGCTGTAGTCCGCCGGATGGAGCGACAGATGGATCCCGGACCGATCGAGGTCCGCACCGGGAACGCCATCGATCCGAACGGCGATCACCTCCGGAAGGCCATCGCAGCGGAACACGAGCGGAAGTCCCGAACCCGGACAGGACGCTTCAGCCACCGCCAGCCGCGTACCGGAAGACCGCAGCCTTTCCTCCCCGTTCAGATGCACCACGAAGGGCACCTCGGCGGAAACAAGCAGCACGAACGGCTGACCGGCAAGGTCCTTGTCCGGAACGAAGCGGGACCGCAACCAGTGCACACCGTCCATCGCCGGAAGCGTATCACCGCTGGACCCGAGCATGACCCAGGCGGTATCCACCAGGTCGCGGGCCGCCGCATGGGGAAGGTCGCCCGCGTGATGCCGGGTGTTCTTGTCCAGCAGGTCCATGCCGGGCACCCGGCCGCCGTGCCCGGGCACGGATGCCGTCTCCTCGCTGAAGGTGTGCGCGGTGAGCGGGATGTCCGCCGTACCGGGCTTCACCACGATGCTCTGGCCGGGTGTCAGGTGCACCAGACCAAGGCCGCAGAGCAGGAACAGGGAACGCCGGACCGTCCACATCGCTGGAAATGTACTGCGCGCCAGCCTACGCACGGTTCAGGCGGGCCTACCTTGGTCCGGTGGTCAGGTGGCCACTGAACGATGTGCTACGGAACCAAGGCCCGCACCGAGATGAACCTGCGCATCGCCAAGAGCCGCGGCGACCGCTCGGCGGTGGACAAGTTGAACGCCCTGCTGCATCCGGAGCTCGACCTGCATTTCGCCAACGGCTTCGAGCACCCGCAGCTGGTGGTCTACACCGATGCGGCACCGCGCGAGCCCGAGCTGATGAGCTGGGGGTTGATCCCCGCCTGGGTGAAGGACCGGGCGCAGGCCGATGAGATCCGCAACCGGACGCTGATCGCGCGCGGCGAGAGCATGTTCGAGAAGCCCTCCTTCCGTGCAGCGGCCGAGAACAGGCGCTGCCTGGTCTTCGTGGAAGGCTTCTACGAGCATCACCACTTCGGCAAGCGCACCTACCCCTACTTCATCCACCTGAAGGACCGTCCGCACTTCGCATTGGCCGGGTTGTGGGAGGACTGGACGGACAAGGCCACTGGTGAACGAAGGCGCACGTTCAGCATCGTCACCTCCGCGCCGAACGACCTGCTGCGCCGCATACACAACAACCCGAAGATCGATGGTGCACGGATGCCGGTGATCCTGGCTGAAGCCGACGAGGAACAGTGGCTGGCACCGGTGAACAGCGCCGCTGATGTGGACGCATTGATGCGCCTGGTGCGACCTTACCCCGCCGAAGCGATGGCGGCCCACCCGGTGGCCCCCCTGCTGGGGAAGGCGGGTTCGGGGAATACCGAACATGCGAGCGAACGGTACGAGTATCCGGAGCTCCTGCTCGCCGACCCACTGGCCTGATGGCCGCCTACGGTTGCACCTCCAAGGGAAAGGTGCGCACGTGCTGGTCGATGCTGGTGGCATCCAACTCACGCTTCATCAGCACCACATCGCTCACGCGCTGCTGCACGGTGCCTCCCTGGTTGCCCAGGAGCGCCCACGCCGTGTTGAACTGGTCGGCTTTGAGCCCCGAGGCGATCACCAGGCGCGGATGTTCCTCCACCGCGACACCGAGCTTCTTGATGCGCCGGTTGGTGCGCACATGATCCACGAGCCGCTGGCGCAGGGCTGCGATGGTGCCCTTCTCCACCACTTCGATGTGGATGCTCCTGCGATCCTCGGAATGGCCTATGCCGGAGAGGTTCAGGCCGAAGGGCGGGAAACCCAGGGACCCGCGTGCGATGGCATCGGCCAGGGGCCCTTCATACTCCGGCGGCAGCTCGCTGTTGAGGAGCACGATGCCGGGCATCTGGTAGGCCTCGTTGAAGGTGCCGATGCGTTCGCGCAAGGCCTGACGCCATTCCAGGATGCGCGCCGCGAGGTGGCTGGCCGGATCGATCACCAACCGGTACTGGCAGGTGTAGACCAGCGTGTCGAACAACGACAATGCATCCACGGTGGCCTTGCGCGCCATGGCACAAAGGAACTCCACGGAACCCGCCCTGTGCACCTCTTCACCAGCGTGTTTCCACGATCGGCCGGTCAACTTTGAGCGCCCGCGCCATCACCCGATCGGGGGATGGCAGGGACCCGGGCCGAAGCAGACCTTTGCGACCGCGGATGAACGACCAGGCCAACGAAGTGCAACTTGACGATCTGCCTCTCCGGCATTGGGCGGTGATCCATACCCTGCGTCCGGCGGTAGCGCCGGCGGACCGGGAGCTGTTGCTGCGGTTGACGGAGCTGGGCTTCCTGCCGGGGGAGCGGGTGCGCATCACGGCGGAGGGTCCGGGAGGACGCGAGCCGCTCGCTGTTCGGGTGGGACACACGACCTTCGCGCTCCGTCGTCGCGAGGCCTCCTTCATCCTCGTGCGACCGCATGCCTGACATGGTGGTCGACAGCACGCTCCCTGCGCACATCGCCCTGCTGGGCAACCCGAACTGCGGCAAGACCGCGCTCTTCAACCTGTTGACCGGCAGCCGGCAGAAGGTGGCGAACTACGCGGGAGTCACCGTGGAGCGCAAGGAAGGCACCCTGCATACGGCCAGCGGGCGGCGCGTGCGCGTGCTGGACCTGCCCGGCGCGTACAGCCTCAACGCCATCAGCAATGATGAAGCCGTGACCCGCGATGTGGTGACCGGGCGCAGCACGGAGCTGTTGCCGGACCTGCTCGTGTGCGTGGTGGATGCCACCAACCTGCGACTGCATCTCCGGCTGGTGCTGGAAGCGCGCCGGTTGGGCATTCCGCTGCTGGTGGCCGTGAACAAGTCCGATCGTGCCGAAAGGCTCGGCATCCGGATCGATATGGACCGGTTGGAGAGCGAACTCGGTGTGCCCGTGGTGCGAACAGTGGGCGTGAGCGTGAGCGGCGCGCGTGAGCTGCTCGCCCGTTTGGATGTGCCCGTCTCCACCGCGGCCAGCAGCGCATGGCATGCACCGGACATCCATGCAGTGACGCACACCCAGCAGGAGGTGCATCGGATCTACGAGGCGGTGGTGACCGAACCTGCGGTGGACCACGACCCGAGCGATCGCATCGATCGGGTGCTCATGCATCCGTGGTGGGGTCTGCTGATCCTCACCGCCGTGCTCTTCGTCATCTTCATCGCGGTGTTCTCCATCGGCGATGTGCTGGCCGGTGGGATCGAGGCCGGTTTCGGATGGCTCGCCGGGCTGCTGGCCACCCGCATGGACGATGGGCTGCTGCGCGGGCTCCTGGTGGAAGGCGTGATCGGCGGCGTGGGCGGCGTGCTCGTCTTCCTGCCACAGATCCTCATCCTCTTCTTCTTCATCCTGGCCCTGGAATCGAGCGGATACCTGCCTCGCGCCGCCTTCCTGCTGGACCGGCCCATGAGCAAGGCCGGCCTCTCCGGGCGCTCCTTCATCCCCCTGCTCTCCAGCTTCGCCTGCGCCATACCCGGCATCATGGCCACGCGCAGCATCACCGACCGCCACGCACGGCTCACCACCATCCTCATCGCTCCGCTGATGGCTTGTTCCGCGCGGATCCCGGTGTACACGCTGCTGGTCGCCGCCCTCTTCCCCGGGGAACCCTTCACCGCCACCCTGATCATGGTGGGGCTCTATGCCCTGGGTGTGGCCAGTGCCATGGCCGTGGCTTGGGTGATCCAACGGGGACGACGCACCCGCACCCCGCTGCTGATGGAACTGCCGAGCTACGAATGGCCCGATGTGCGCAGCCTGCTCATCGGCTTGTGGGAGCGGGCCATGATCTTCCTCCGCCGGGTGGGCACGATCATCCTGGCGCTCACCATCATCATGTGGGCGTTGTACACCATCCCTTCGCCCCGTGCACACGCTGATGGAAGCCCGATGGAACGGAGCATCGCCGGTGAGATCGGCCGTGGACTGGAGTACGTGTTCCGGCCCATCGGTTTCAACGAACACATCGCCATTGCACTGGTGCCCGGCATGGCCGCACGTGAGGTGGTGGTGAGCTCCCTGGGACTGGTGTATGCGATGGAGGGCGATGCGGATGAAGTGGGCGCCCAGCTCGAAGAACGCATCAGCGCGGAATGGTCCCTGGCCACCAAGCTTTCCTTGCTGTTGTGGATGGTGTTCGCGCCGCAATGCATCAGCACTTTCGTGGCCGTGAAGCGCGAGACGGGCTCCTGGAAGTACATGTGGCTGATGGGCGGATACCTCTTCGCGCTGGCGTACCTTGCCAGTCTCTTCACCTACCAACTGACCAACGCGCTCACCGCCTGATGCAGACCCTGCTCACCATCCTGATCGTCCTGGGCGCGGTGGCCTACGTGGCGGCGCAAGGGGTGGCCTCGTGGCCGCGCAGGAACGTAGCTCGCAACAGTGGACCGGTACCCGCGCCAATGGGCGGGTGCGGCAGCTGCGCCAGCTGTGGTGCCTGCCCGCGGCCGCGCGCGTGATCAACGGCCGGACACCTCCACCCTCATGAACGAACAGGCAACGATCGGCCAACGCACACTGGCCTGGCTGTCGTGGACCATCGGGTCCCTCGTGCTCGCATTCCTCCTCTTCATGCTCGTGGGTCACCTCACCGGCGATGCGAATGGTCCGGAGGGCATGCGCTTCACATCCACCATGGACCTGGTCGGCTTCCTGCTCTTCCCGGTGAGCACGATCCTGGGCCTGCTCGTGGCCTACCGGACACCCCTTGTCGGCGGCCTCATCGCCATGATCGGCATCCTTGTCCTGCTGTGCCTGCGTCCTGATCTGCTGGTGCCCGAGTTCCTGTGGCTGCTGGCACCCGGCCTGTTGTACGCGATCCGCGGGTGGCTCCTGCGCCGCTGAGCGCCCGGTGCCAGGTGCCCCGGAACGGAAGAGGGCCGCCCTGTTCGGACGGCCCTCTTCGTTCAGGCGGAATGATGATCAATTGCACCCCATGGTGCCGAAGCCGGGCACCACGCTGAAATCCGGATCATCCTCGCCATCCTCGTCGAAGAAGCCAACTCCCTCGATCGCGTAATAGTTGCCGTTGAAGCCGATCGACCCGCCGTTCACGGTGAGGTCCCCGTCGCGCGAGATGTAGACCCCGCCGTCGTTCTGGAAGCTCACCACGAAGGAGAAGCCGAATCCATCCAGGTCCTCCACATCCTGCCCCAGGTCGTCCAACCAGTTCAACACCTCGTAGTCGGTGTTCTCCAGCTGATCGGCATAGACCAGGTAATAGGCGAAGCCATGGAAGTAGTCGAAGATGTCGTCCTCGTTCTGGTCGAAGTCGCCATTGATGAGCGCGTCGAAATCACCGGCGATGCCGATGACCCCGGCCACCTCGGAGATCCCGCTGTTGAACAGGTCCATGCCGAAGGCCTCCTCGTCGATGCTGAAGCACACGGCGTACTGGATGTCCAGCGAGGCACTGCCTGCCACCACGGTACCGCCGCCACCGCCGATGCCGGCACCCGGTTCGGTGATGACCATGAGGCCCTGGCTCTCGGACCAGGTCCATTCACCACCATTGCTGCTGGCGAAGTTGATCCCGTCCGAAGGCGGATCCACGAAGTTGAAATCACGGCTGCCATCCGCGCCCTGGCGGAAAACGATCACCCGGTCCATGCGACGGTTGTATACGCCGATCGCAGGAAGCTGCTGTGCAGCCTCCAACAAGCGTTGCTGCTTGGCTGGATCGGTGATCCGTTCCTGCCGGGCCGCTGGTGGAACGGTGTTGCTCTCCTTGCTGCAGCCGGCCAGCAGGCCCACGCTCAGCACGAGCACACCACCGAACTTCAGCAGCGTTGCGTTCCGATGATACTTGGTCCTTTTCATACCCGTAAGGTATTGCATGAGCGGGTCTTAGAACACCCAGCCCAGACGGATCTGACCGTTCACGTTCGGGCCGACCTGCAGGCTGGTCTCCGTATCCACCTTCGAATCCCCATCATTGCTCACCAGACCGGTGCCATCCGCATTGAGGGATTGAGTGGTCACCTTCTTGGTCAGGTCGGTGCTGAAACCAACGCCGAAACCGATCTCGGTGCCCAGGTACAGGTGGTGCGCGATGTAGTAGTCCACACCGGCCACGGCGTTCAACCCGAGGTTCAGGTTGCCGCCCTTCTCCACGTCCTCACCAACGAGGCTGGCGGTGTATTGGGTCTCGCTCTTGCTGGTGGTGGCCATGTACCCGATGTTCAGCACGCCGCCGATGTATGGTGAAAGACGCTCGGTCCCGGCGAAGTGCTTCTCAATACCCGGCTGGATGTTGATGGAGAAGGAACCGTCGGTGTCCTTCAGCTCCTTCAAGGATGCACCGTTCTGATTGTCCTCATCCTGCGTGATGGTGGTCGTGTTACTGAAGCCGAGGAACACGCCCAGACGGAAGGCGCTGGTCTCCGTACCGAAGGAACGCATCTTGATGCCCGTGATGCTTACCGGGCTTCCGCCGAGGGGGGCGAAGTTCACTTCCAAGGTGTGCTCACCGGCCGCAGGCTTGTACTGGGCGCTCGCCGTGCCGATGGTGAAGGCCGCAAGGGCGGCTGCAAGAACTACTCGTTTCATGGGTTTGGGGATTGTTGAGCGCAAATCTTGGGGCTCGGGACCGGTCCGTGCATGATCCCGATCAGCCGTTTTCGCACAACCCGTGTGGAGAATTAGAAGCGGATCACGGTGATCCCCGTATTGCACACGCGGGCCCGATCACAGGGAACCAACCGCCAGAACGGGAATGATCCCCGGATCCATCGTGGACATTCCGTTCCGCTCCGTTGAGCGAGCCCCCCGTGGACGGTGCTAATCTTGCAGGCGATGTCGTGGCTCCTCTCCCGCCAGGCGCTTCTCCTTGCCGGCCTTTTCACCGTTCTCCGCATGACCGGACAAACGGTGATCGTGCATGAGGTGTCCAATGGCCCTGCGGGGAGCCAGGAATACGTGGAGCTGCTGGTTGTGCCCAGCACGCCGGTGGAACCGTGCACGCCGCAGACCTGTCTTGATATGCGGGGCTGGATCCTGGACGACAACAATGGTTATCACGGCTCCAACGGAGTGGCGCAAGGCGCAGTGCGCTTCGCCGACCATCCGCTCTGGAGCTGCGTCCCTGTCGGCACCCTCATCACCATATACAATGCCGAGGACATCAACCCATCCATCCCCGCGACCGATGTGGACCTGGGCGACGGGAATTGCAGCTTGGTGATACCCAGTTCGGACCTGCTCCATCTGGAATACTCGGACATCACACCGGCAGCCGTGCTCTGCGATGATCCCGGTGGATGGGGCCTGGACCCCATCCCGACCTGGCAGAGCAACATGGCCCTGGCGAACACCGGTGATTGCGTGCGGATCTCCGACGCGGCGGGTTGCCTGGTGTTCTCGTTCTGCTACGGCAATACGAACACGAACGCCACGGTGCATTTCCCTGGCAATGGCAGCGACCAGGTCTGGTCCTTCGTGGACGGCGACCCCACCAATGCCGCGGATTGGGTGCAAGGCTGCGCGGGTGATGTGGCCGCCTGTGGTGGCGATGATCAGACCCCCGGTACGGCGAACGGCGCCGCCAATGCGGCCTGGCTGGCCACCTTCAACAACGGCTGTGCACCCGTGGTGGCCGAGGATCCTCTGCTGGTGACCGCCAATGGCACGACCGCCTGTGACTGCACGGGCACCGCCACCGCTGAAGCTACCGGATCCTCCGGACCGTACGCCTTCACCTGGTACAATGCGGACTGGACCACCACCGGCCAGAACACCGCCTTGGCGAGCGACCTCTGCGCAGGCACCTACCATGTGATCGGCATCTCCGCCACCGGTTGCCGCGATACGGCCACGGTGTTCCTGGACGGCGGCACTTCACCGGATGCGGGCACCGACGCTGTGATCGACCTGTGCAGCGATGCCGCTGTGGTGGACCTCTTCACGCAACTCGGCGGCTCGCCGGATGCCGGTGGCCAGTGGACGCCCACCCTGCCAGGTGGCGGCCTCTTCGATCCCGCGAACGATGCGCCGGGCATCTATACGTACTCCCTCGACCCGGTAGCCGGCTGTCCTCCTGCATCAGCGACGGTCACCGTATCCGTCGGCACCATACCCCAGGTGACCGTGAACACCACCGGTGAGAGTTGTGCGGGTGCCGGCGATGGCGGCATCCTCCTCACCATGGACCCACCTGGTGGATACACGATCACCTGGAGCGGTGGTCTTCCGGATGGCGCTGCGCAGACCGGACTTTCGGCGGGGAGCTGGGATGTGCGTGTGAGCAGCACCACGGCCTGCTTCGTCGACCTCACCGTCGCCATCACCTCCCCACCGGCCATCGTTGTGGTGGTGTCGACGGAACCCGCCCAATGCGGCAACACGGATGGCAATGCGTGCGTGGAGGTGAGCGGTGGTGTGGCGCCCTACGCCATCACTTGGGACGATCCTTCGGAACAGGAAGGGACGTGCGCCACGGACCTCGGCGCGGGAACCTATTCCGCGACGATCACCGATGCGAACGGGTGCCAGTCGATCAGCGAAGCGATCGTTGGCAGTGCCAGTTCGAGCTTCACGGTGAGCAGCGCAGTGACGGATGTGAGCTGTGCGGGCGAGGCGAACGGTGCGATCGACCTGACGATCGAACCACCCGGGGACTATGCCGTTGATTGGGAAGGTCCGGATGGATTTGTGGCGAACGGCGCTTCGATCAATGACCTGCTCGCTGGCGGCTACGCATACGTGGTCACGGACCCGCTCGGCTGCAACGTGAACGGCAATGAGACGGTGGATGGTCCGCAGGCACTGCAGCTGGAACTCACCACGGAGGCGACCACTTGCGCTGGTGCCTGCGATGGCAGTGTCCTACCGGCCGTGTCGGGCGGTTCGCAGCCTTGGAGTTATGCGGTGGATGAGATCGCGTACACGCTTCCGATCGATGCCTTGTGCGGTGGCGATCATACGCTCACGGTGGAGGACGCACTGGGCTGTACCCTCACTGTGCCTTTCACGGTGGACGAAGGTCCCGCAGGCATCCCGCCCTCGATCATCGGACCTGAAGCGCTCTGCTCCGGTGATGACCCCGTTGCGCTCGAAGCCGGGCCCGCCGGCGGAACGTGGAATGGGCCCGGCGTGGACCTCGCTGGTCTCTTCGATCCGGAGAACGCAGGTGTGGGATCGCACACCATCACGTACACGATACCCTGTGCGTCCCCGGCGGAGCTTGTGATCGCCGTGGTGCCCGTGCCGCAAGCCCGGTTCATCCTGCCCACCGAAGGTGAGCTGATCGTGAACACCAGCACCGGTGGCGGTCTTTTCCAATGGTACGTGGATGGTGAGGCCGTTGTTGGCGATCCGGACCTGGTGCTGCCCGTTGGACCGACCAATGGTGAGGATGAGGCGGTCACGATCTGCCTTTCCGTGCGCAATACACTTGGCTGCGCGGATAGCACCTGCTCGGTGTACGTCTTTCCCTCGGAAGTGGCCGTTCATGTGCCTAACGCCTTCACCCCGAACGGTGATCTGTTCAACGATCGTTTCCTGGTGCATTGGGCGGGCCCCGCACCATCCACGTTCAACCTGCTCATCTTCGATCGGTGGGGCCGCACGGTGTTCACCGCGAGCGATAAGGACATCGGCTGGGATGGCACGAGCGGTGGAACCACCGTGCCGATCGGTGTCTACCCCTGGCGGCTGCAGGCCACGGTGAACAAGAAGCCCATCCTGCTGAACGGGCACGTGACGCTGGTGCGTTGAGCGATCATTCGCGGATCACACGCAGCCTTGTGACATCCCCTTCGGCGGTATGCACTTCCACGATGTATGCACCCGGCGTTGAGGGTAATCGCAGTTCATCTCCATCACGGATAAGGCGCATCGGCTCCACCACCTGACCGCTCATATCCAGGATCTGGACAGAATGAGTCGTTCCGGCGCCTGTGGCACTCAAGCGCACCACACCATCGCTGGGATCCGGCCATACCCTCAGCGTCGAACTGTCATGCTCAGGCACCCCAACATCCGCGCTGGTAAGTCGTACGATACTGCCCACCGCATGCCCATCGTAGTCATCGAACTGACCTCCCGCCAGCACCCTTCCATCCGGCAGCGCTTCCAGATCCACCACCACCTGCAGGCCGCCGAAGAAGCCACTGCCCGTGTCGAAGGTGGGATCGTCAGCACCCGTGCTGGTCACCCGTTCAACCCCTTGCGCGCCGCAGAACAGGATGTGACCATCGGACTGGATGATCGCATCCAGCACCCCATACTGCGTCGTTGCACTGGCATCGAAGCCCATGTCGCGCGAACCATCCGTGTTCAAACGCACCAACCCGTTCGCCGTGGCACCTGCCCAGGTGAAGAGGTCGCCGCCGCAAAGCACCCTGCCATCCGCCGCGATCGCCACTGCCCTGATGGAAACACCCGAGCCTCCTCCTGCTCCTGGATCGAAGTCGGTGTCCACCGAACCGTTGGCGTTCAACTGCACCACCTTGTTCCGCGTGAGCCCGTTGAAGCTGCTGAAGTAGCCGCCCAGCACCATACGACCATCGGTCCGCAATGCGATCGCGTTCACCTCCGCTTCCGCACCGGTTCCGGTGTTGAAGCTCGGATCGATGCTGCCATCCGCCATCAATCGCACGATCCCGCCGACGTTCACCCCATTGAATTGATCAAAGTGTCCGGCAACAAGGATCCGTCCATCGGGTTGGATCACCAGATCATCCACCCAGTCGTTCGCCGCCGTGCCGATGGCAAAGGTGCCGTCAACCGATCCATTCGGCATAAGACGCACCAATCGGCGCGACGGAACACCATCGAAATTGAAGAATGTCCCACCAACAAGGATGCGACCGTCCGCCTGCACCGCGATGCGATGAACGCGACCATCAGGACCATCCCCGGCATCGAAGCTCGTGTCCAAAGCGCCATCCGCACCGAGCCGGACCACCGCTGGAACCTGCGTTCCGTTGTACAACGAGAGCTCATCACCCGCGATCAGCAGCTTTCCATCGGCTTGCCGCGCAATGGTATAGACATCACCTGCGAAGCCGGTGCCCTGCACGAAGGTGGGATCGAAGGTTCCGTCGACCTGGGCATGGATCCGATGATGTAGAAGCGATAAGACGGCGGCCAGGACGGGGAACAGGGTTGAGGATCGCACCATGTGTGATGACTTTCACATACATCGGTATCCCCTGTCGATCGTGAACGATCAAGGCGTGTCGCGGCCCAGGTGTTCACCTTCCAGCTGGTCCATGACGCGCTGTTGTCGCTGGACATTGATCCATTGCACAACCACGGCGCTCAGCACCACCAATGCGCCGAAGACAAGGAAGGTACCCGGCCACGATGTCCATTCACGGGCCGGACCGATCAGCGCCGCACCCGCGCCACGCCCCATGTTGCCGATGGCCATGAAGAGCGTGAACTGTGTGGCGGCCACGCGGCGCCAGCACATGGCCATGCTCGTGGCCAGGTAGGCCACCATCAGGAAAACGATCAGCAGTTGTGACACCCCGATGAGCGCGGTGCCGAAGCCGTTGCGCATCCAGTGCGCGTGCGAAAGGGCCACACCCACACCGAGCAGAACGAGCAGGCCGAGGTAGACATTCATCAACCGCACATGGCCCAGCCGATCGACCAGCCACCCACCCACGGCCATCGCCGCCAGCGCGGAAAAGGTGTGCGCCGTGGCCAGCGTGTTAGCATAGCCTTCGTTCGACCATTCAAGTCGCTGGATGGTGAAGACCGGCAACAAGGCATCCATGTACCCCATCACCATGCCGAAGAAGAAACCGGCCACCGCCATGGCGATGCTGCCGCGCAGGGTGAAGGCTTTCCGCAGGGTGATGCCGATGTCGCGCCAGCTGCCTACCTGCATGGCCAACGCCTCCGGTGAGGCCGCACCGGGTGTCCAGGGCAAACGTCGTTCTCCCGGTCGCTCGCGCAGGTAGAGCGGGAGCAGCATGATACAGGCCACGCCCAGGGCAAGGGCCGCCACCGCCGCGTCCAGCCCATGACGGTTGATCAGCCAGGTGCTCAACGAGAGCGATGCCGCCGTTCCCAAGGTCTTCGCACCCCACATGAGCCCGTTGGCACGCGCCTGCTCCTGCAGCGGGATCACATCCACCGCCATGCCGTCGGTCGCCACGTCCTGGAAGGCCCCGAAGAAGCTGACGACGAAGCCGGCGGCAGAGAGCCATGTGAGATGCTCCAACGGCGCAGGCACCGCACCGAGCAGCAGGAGGCTGAGGATCAATCCCAGCTGACCGAAGAGCACCCAGGGCCTCCTGCGTCCCATTGGCAGGAAGGTCCACCGATCCATCAGCGGGCCGGCCAGCAGCTTGAAGCTCCATGGCAAGGTGATCACCGCGAGGTAGGCGCCGATGGGACCCGCCTCCACCCCGTTCAACGCAAGCCACGCCGGTATGCCGAAGAAGGTGAGCCCTTCCGGTATCCCTTGCGCGGCGTACAGTGCGGCGAAAGTGATGTAGCGCCAGGGAGCACTTCGGCTGAGGGCTGGATGGTGCATGTGCGTCAAATGTGCGCAACATGCCGCGGATGGGGACTGGTGGAATTACGAGGAGCTCCTCACATGGACGGTGATCCAACCCTTCACCGCGCGTTCATCGCCTTCCAGAAGGTGGGCATGAAGGTGCCACCGTGCATGGCGCGCAACGCCTCGCGCGGTGAGTCCACCAGCAACTTCACATCGCTGAAGCGCTGGTAATCGGAACCGGCGGTAGTGAACCGTGCGCGCACATCGGCCATGGCATCCTCGAAAGCAGGACCGACAAGCGCCAACCACTCCTCGAAACGTTCAGCGTCCATCGAAGCGAGCTTCGGAGCGGCCGATGAGTGAACAGCACCCGATGCCGGAGTTCCCGATCCCGTCGCAGCGGATGGACCATCATCCACGACCTCCTTCCCCTCCACCAGTGCCTGGAGGCGGGCCAGGCCCTCCCGCAACTCCGCCATCTCATCCTCGAGTTGCGCAACACGACGCACCACGCCGGGCCGTCCCATGCCCACCGCCACGTTCACCAGGCCTGCACCGCCCGCCCGTTCCTCCCATGCCACCCCGATCACCTGGTCGAGCAGTTCCGTGGGCACGTCCTTCTCCGCAATCGCCACTGCGAAGCCATCGTCTGCACCGCTGGCCACGATCAGGTCGCCCACGCGCACCGGACCGGCCACCTTCACCAATACCTGTCCGATGAATCCGACCCGCTCGTAGAGGTGTTCCTTCCCTTCCTCTGGCAGGTTGCCCACCACGATGGGGCGTGTGCTGATGGCCAGCACCTGCTGCGCACCGGATGTGCGCTTGCTGATGCGACCACCGAAGAGGCCCACCACATCACCCGCATCGATCCGTTCATCCGGATCAAGCCGCTCCAGCCATTCCGCATAGTCGGCGCCGCCGCTGAGGAAGGAGACACCGACGTTGGTCTCCATGTTGTACGTGAGCTCCACCCATTGCGCACCGGCCACCGTGGCATTGGCCACCATCACACCTGCCTCACCGAGATCGAGCTGCGCGCTGCAAGCGATGCCCTCGGCCACCACGAAGGCTTCCGCGAAGCCGCCCATGGTCACGTCCCAGATGAAGCGGAAACTGTTGTGCAGCTCGCTCAGCGTCTGCCCTTCGATCCTTCCTTTCGCACTCCCCGCTCCGTCGAAGAAGGTGATGAAGTTGCGCGACTCGGTCACGCCACCGTTCAACTTGAGGGCCATGCCCTGCTGTGTTCCCTGCACCCGCAAGGCATAGGCGTCGTAGCTCGATTCCGTTCCGCTGGTCCCCGCATCGATGGTCACCTGCCCATGCAGATCGCTCGCGCTGAGCACCGTCAACGGACCATCCACGTCCAAGGCATTGTTCATGTACGCATCCCCATCCACGAAGAGCGTGCTGTTGAGGTCGGTGATGCCATCCACGGTGAGATGGCTGTGGAGCGCGGTGGCTCCATCGACGGTGAGCGTTCCGGTCGCCGTGATGTTGCGGTGATAGGCGTAGGGCACGAAGAGAAGGGGTTGCGCGCTGAAGGCCTCGAAGTCCGCACCGCTCTGGGCGATCTCCACCACCAGGTCGCGTGGAGCGCCATCCCAATCGATCTGATCGAAGGCCATGGCGCTCGCTGCCGTGGTTGTGCCCTGACCGATGATGACGTTCACCATGCCGTACGCATCCGTGCGCGTGGCCTGTGTCTCCTGGTAGGTGGTGCCACCCGTGGCATCGGTGATGGTGAAGCGCAGGGTGATCTCCACCTCAGCGAGGTAGGCACTGGTGATGTCGACCCCGGGTACTTCCACCGGTCGCTCACTGACGATGACGGCCTGGTAGCTGATGCCCTCGGATTGTGCGAACGCTTCAAGCCCGCACGCAAGGCAGAGGAGGAGGATGGAACGCTTCATCTTGATCATGTTCAACGGAGGCGCATGCTGCGGCAATAGGTGCAACGCCCCAGGTTCCAGAGCAGACCGAGGGAGAAGGTGCTCGTCCGCATCCGCAGGCGCTCACCGCCGGAGGAGGCGCCCATGGGTTGGCCAAGTCCGTACATGTAGCGCATGGTGATGACCGTTCGTTCATCGGCACAATAGTTCATGCCGGCGCCGCCGCGCAGGAAGAGGAAGGGCTTGTCGAACTCCTCCACGCCACGCATGTCGTACAGGCGGTCATTGATCGTCTGAGTGCCGCGCAGCATCAGCTGGGGTTCGGCCGCTGCGCGCACCAGGAGCACGATGCCCTTCCTCCGGTAGAACTCACCATCCAGCGCGAGGCCCGCACCCAGGTACTCCATGTTCCACATGAGCCGCGCGTTGATGCCGTCGATGGATGCCTCGCTCCCATATTCGTTGAACAGGAGATGGCCCGTGAGGTGCAGGTATGTCGAGATGTTCTTCCGGTAGCCCAGTGCGAAAGACACGTGGGCCATCGGGAACAGATTGTCAAGGCGTTCCCCGTTGGAATCGTGGTAGTCGAAGGAAGTGGTCACACGGCCCACCTCGGCCACGATCTGCTGGCCTTGCACGGCCAGGGGGAAGAGGAGCACGGAAAGAAGGAGCGTTCTCATGGAAGTTGGATGAGATGCAGGGTGGTCGTGCGAGAGCCGCTGGTCACACGCAGCAGGTAGGCACCGGCAGCAGCGATCACCGGCGATAGGGTGAGCTGTTGCATCGGAGGATGCAGCCACGACCACACGGTACGTCCCGATGCATCGATCAACTCGGTCCGCACCGGGGCTTCGGGCATTTCGCGGAAGCGCAGGTCGAAGCTGCCCCGGTACGGGTTCGGGAAGGCGACGGCCTCCAATGGTGCATCATCCGCGACCCGCACCGCAGCCGATGCAGGCTGAAGGAAGCCTTGATGCACGACCACCCCACCCTGAGCACCCGACCCGATCACGCTACCTTGACCGATGCATTGGTGCACGACCACCTGCTGACCCGCCAGCCGGAAGGTCCCCCCTCCACCGGCCAACGCATGGGCTGTGCGCAACACGACCGGCCGCTGGGCCATGACAGGAAGAACCGCCATCCACAAGAGCAGGTGCAAGGCCGTCCGCTGGAGCATGGCGCAAAGGATGACGATGACCGGTGGCGGATGCAAGCCTGACCACCGGACAAGTGGTGCCAGGGGACGGGGACGATCGGTGGACATCACATGCAGCGAGCTGGTAATGAGGACCTAACAATTCCGCACATTCCACAGGGCCTGCCAGACCTGTCCACGGGTGACATGTACCTTGCCAGCGTCGTGAACCTTCACTACTGCCTTCGCTTCCTTCTTCCCGCCACGCTCCTCCTACCCGCTTCCCAGATCAAGGGACAGCAGGGAGAGCCGACCATCGAAGCGGTGGTGGACAGCCTGTGGAACCACTTGTACGATGCACCCGACAGTGTCCAGCGTGAAGCGCGGAAGCTGCTCGTCCGGGCGCAGCACGATCGTTCGGTGCATGGGATCCTGAACGGCTGGCAATTGATCGGCGAGAGCTTCTATTACCGGAACGAGCTCGACAGCAGCACCCATTACTACCGCATCGCGTTGGTGGAAGCACAACGGGCGGGTGATCAGCGCGAGGAGGCCCACACCTTCACGGCGCTGGGCAGCCTGGCCAGCGACCAGGGGCTGCGCGATTCGGCACTGGTCCGCTTCGACCGGGCGCTGGCCCTCTTCGCCGCGCTTCGCGACACGAGCCAGCTCTGTGGCGTCGCCGTTCGCGTGGCCGGTGCCTGTGACCGCTTCGACCTGGACGAGCTGGCCATGCGTCATTTCGTGGATGCGCTGCGCTACTGCAAGCAGGTGGGCGATGAGGCCTTCGTGGCGCACGCCCTCAACGGCATCGGGATCCTGCACAAGAAGCAACGCAACTACCCGAAGGCGCTGGCGATGCTGGACAGTGCGCGGGTGATCTACGATCGCATCGGCGACCGCTTCGGGGCGGGCGGTGTGTTGAACAACCTCGGCGTGGTGTACAAGAGCATGGGACGCTACACCGATGCGCGGCGGTGCTATGATGCCGGTCTCGCGCTCTTCGAAGCCGACGATTATTCGCGCGGCATCATGTCCTTCAACCAGAACCTTGGCGTCCTGGACAACCTGGAGGGCAAGCCCGAAGCCGGCCTGCTGCATTGCACCACCTCCCTCCGCATCGCCCGCGAGAGCAGTTTGGTGCAGACGCAGAGCGAAGCGCTCAACGAGATCGCCAGGAGCCTCATGTTGCTCGGTCGCGAGGCCGCCGCCCTCGATAGTGTGGACCGTGCCATCGCCCTGGCGGAACAAGCCAAGCTGCCCGACAAGGAGCAGCAGGCCTGGGGTACGCGCAGCGACATCCTGGTGCGCATGGGGCGCTCCGCCGAGGCGCTCACCGCCTACAAACGGCAGCAGGTGCTGCGCGACTCGGTCTTCACCCTGGAAAAGGCCGCCGAACTGGACCGCCTGCAGACCCTGTACGAGGCGGAGCAGCGCGAAGCCACCATCGCCCACCTCACCGCGCAGGCCGCATTGGACGAAGCACGCCGACGCTGGCTCCTGATCGGACTGATCGCGATCGGCGTGGCCGCGGTGACCATCGTGCTCGCGCTGGTGCAGCGCCGACGCCGCGAGCGTGAGCTGCTCCATACACAGGTGCGCCTGCGCGATGCCGAGAACCAACGCCTGCAGGATCAGCTGGACCACAAGCGCCGGGAGCTTACCGACAAGGCCCTGCACCTGGCCCAGAAGAACGAACTGCTCCGCGCCCTTGAACAGGAGCTCAGCGGTCTGCGCGACAACGCTTCGGACAAGGACCTGGCCGGCATCGCGAGCCGCCTGCGTTTCGACCAGCAGATCGACCAGAACTGGGAACAGTTCACGCTGGCCTTCACCGAAACGCGCGGCGACTTCTTCAAGCAGCTCGCCCAGCGTCACCCGGACCTCACACCGAACGAAGTGCGACTGGCCGCGCTGTTGAGCATGAACCTCGGCAACAAGGAACTGGGCACGGTGCTCAACATCAGCGATGAAGGTGTGAAGAAGGCGCGTTACCGACTTCGCAAGAAGCTCGAACTGCGCACCGAGGATGGTCTGGAGCAGTATCTGGCGGCCATTTGAAGGCCTGTCCACCGATCGTCCACGGCGATCCCTTGGAAGGTGCAGGGGCGCGGACTAGGTTGCGCCGAACCCTAAGCGGACCCCACATGCGCATACCCTCGACCCTCGCGATCCTCCTGCTCGCATCCGCGGCTACGGCCCAGACGACCGTGACCTATCAGGCGGATGCTGCCGACATCCTGAACCCGGAGCGCGGCTTCTACCATCAGGCCGAGACCTATTCCAACAACTACGTGGCCTTGGACCCCGGTGTGCTCACCAACTGGCGGGAGGTGGACCACCACAGCCTGCTGCTTCGCCTCTTCTACCTGCAGGACTTCGTCAACGCCCCCATCTCCGAAGCCTACCTGAGCGCGATGCAGGACGACATGGAGGTGCTGCGCACGGCGGGCATGAAGGCCATCGTGCGCTTCGCATACACCAGCAACAGCACAGCGCCATACGGCGATGCGGACAAGCCACGCGTGCTGCAACACATCGCCCAGTTGGAACCGGTCCTTCGCGCTCATTCGGATGTGATCGCCTTCGTGCAGGCAGGCTTCATCGGCACCTGGGGGGAATGGTACTACACCGACCATTTCGGCTTCCCGCCCACCGAAAGCGATTGGCAGGACCGACAGGATGTGGTGGAAGCCCTGCTCGCCGCATTGCCCGACGGGATCATGGTGCAACTCCGTACGCCGGCCATCAAGCAACGGTTCTACGGCACCACACCGCTCGCGCCCAACGACGCGTTCACCGCCAGCTACCAGGCGCGGACCGGTCATCACAACGACTGTTTCCTGGCCGGCCCCACCGACGCTGGCACCTACGTCGACCCCGCCGCCGAATACCCCTACCTGCATGCCGAGACCGAGTTCACGCCCATGGGTGGTGAGACCTGCGCACCGGATCCACCGCGCAGTGAATGCGCGACCGCGCTGGAGGAGATGGCCTACTTCCATTGGAGCTATCTCCATACCGACTGGAACCCCGATGTGATCAACGGCTTCGCGACGGGCGGCTGCCTGCCGGAGATCAAGCAACGGCTGGGCTATCGCTTCACCATGGTGGATGCCACCCTGCCGACCTCGGCCCTCGCAGGCGGAACGCTCGACATCGCGTTGCGCGTGACCAACAGCGGCTTCACCGTTCCCTACAAGCAGCATCCCGCGCACCTTGTCCTCCGCCAGGTGGGCACGAACACGGAGACCCTGTTCCCCTTGGAATGGGACGTGCGCGAGTGGGACGCGGACAATACGTTGGACCTGCAAGCGTCGGTGGATCTTCCGGCGGGGATGCCCATGGGGGATCACGATCTGTTCCTCTGGCTGCCCGATAGCGCCGCGGCGTTGATGAACGATCCACGCTATGCGATCCGGATGGCGAACACCGGGACCTGGGAACCGAACACCGGCTACAACGACCTGCTCCATACGGTGACCCTATCAGGCAGTGTGGGCATTTCCGCCTCTTCCCATGCTGATCGCTGGCGCGTGACCAGCGATGAAGCGGGTCATATCCGATTCCCTGGCGGCCTGCACGCTTCCGGCATGTTGGACCTGATCGATGCGCAGGGGCGTGTGGTGGCCAACGCGCGACTCACTACCGGTACTGCGGAATGGGCACCAGCGGCCGTGGCGCCCGGCTTGTACCATGTGGTCTGGTCGGACGGGATGGCGCGCCGTAGCATGCGGGTTCGCCTCTAGTCATAGGCGTATATGCCTGGATCGATCCGACATGCCATCCGTACCGATCGGGATCGTTCACATTCACCCGCCATTCCCGATATACCTGTGTGTTCCTACCTCGTTCATCCAAAGCTCCCTCGATGCAACGCACCATTACCCTCTCCTACCTTATCCTATCCCTGAGCGGCGCGCTCGTTGCCCAGAACACCCTGCAGTTGGACTGGCAGACCGCCATCACCAACAACGATGGCAGCAGGCAGATGAGATTGGTGGCGGCCGAAGCCCACCCCGCTGGCACCTATGTGGCCGGATACCGCTCCACCACCGACGGCCTGCGGATGTACACGGCCAGTCACCTGGCCAATGGGGACCTGGCGTGGGAACGCGACCTAGCCTCGGACAACGAAGCGGCCATCCGGTACATGGACCTCGATGGAACGGGGAACGTTTATGTGGCAGGCATGGAGGAAGTGCCCGATGGTGTGCCGCCCATACACATCGCCCGCATGAACGCGCAAGGTGACCTGGTCTGGCATCACACCTTCGACGCGGAAGGTGCGATTGACGTCGACATCAATTGGATGACCGTGACCGGCAGCTCGCTCTACCTCGTGGGTTCGGAAGAGGGTGATGCCGGCTACGAGGTGGCCTGGGCCGCTTCCTTCACGCTCGACGGCGAATTGAACTGGAAGACCATCTTCGACGCGGGTACCCCTACTGCTTTCTATGACATCGATGAGAACGGTCAGGGGGGTATCGCGGCCTGCGGTTCGGCTGACAGTGACTATTCCCACCTGCTGGTGGGCTTCAGCTCGGATGGTAGTGTGAGTTGGTCCTGGCCAAGCGCCTTGACCGGGGGCGATGAAGCCTGGATGAACGATCTTACCTCCGATGCTTCGGGCAACTGGATCGTGATGGCAACCGAGGAAGTGGGCCCATTCTTCGAATACGACGCGGTCACCTTCAAGTTCGATGCGAACGGTGCCCCGCTTTGGAACCGGCACTTCAACAACGGTGGTGAGAACTATGGCGGCCTGGTGGAGGTGGCACCGAACGGGAACATCATCGGATCCGTGAACGTGGAACTCGATTTCGACAGGAACGTCCGGGCCATCGCCTATGATGCTGCCGGGACCGAAGTGTGGGCCACGGACCTGGTCCTCGCGGACAACACCACCGTTGTGAACGCGGTGGTGAACAGTGGCAATGAGGTCTTCATCGGCCTTCAGGACTTCGACCAACTCGGTGTATCGAAGCTATCATCGACCGGTGCGATCACGGGCTCGATCACCTACGACCAGGAGGAGATCGACTACCTGTCGGACATCGCGGTGAACGGTTCGAACGTCTTCGCGTGCGGCTGGGCGGGCAACTCCCTCCGTTCGAAGGTCATCACACTGGACAGCGACGACCTCCAGGAAGAAGCTGCGGTGATCGCGACAGGCACTGCGTTGAGCGATGTGAAGGCTGGTGCCCTGATGAACAATGGCGCCTTCGTCTGGGTGGCCAGCTGTGCCAGCGCTGGTGATAGTTCCACCTACTCCATCAGCAAACTGGACGCCTCAGGCAACCTTCTATGGACGCGTGACCAACGCCAGGCGGGTTCGAACCCGATCTTCAACATCCTCGCGCACGACGCTGCCGGGAACGCTATCGGGCTGTACCAGAACCTGATCAATGGCGGCCATACGGATCTCGGCCTGGTCAAGTACGACGCCGCGGGCAATGAGGTCTTCGCGATCCTGTACGACAGTACCGCAACCTTGCGTGCGGGCTCCATCACGACCGACCCTGCCAACAACGTGTATGTGAATGGATACAACGAGACCACCAGGCGGATGTGGCTCGCCAAGTACACACCATCCGGCTCCCTGGTATGGCTCGAGCATTATACCAGTCCGAGCACCACCTTCCCTTATGCCGAGGCGAAGCGCATGGTTCACACACAACAGAACAAGCTCGTCCTGGGCAGCATCCACAAGAACGCCGCGAACGTCAACAACCTCTACCTCTTCCAGTATGATGCGGATGGCAACATGGAATGGCAGACAGAGGTGGGACCTGCCTCGGGGAACAATTGCACCGTCTCCGGATTGAACGTGGATGCCACCGGCAATATCACGATCTTCGGTTCCTCGGGTGTCGGAACCTATTCCGCCGCCGCCTATAACAGCACCGGTGGTGAGATCTGGAGCGAAGGCGGGTCCTCCACCACCTTCGGCGTGCCTCGCAGCCTGGCCGTGGATGCGATGGGCAATGCCTACCTGTGTTTCTCCAAGAGCACGGGAGCGGCTTTCCGCAAACTGAACGCAGCAGGCAGCGTGTTGAACGCGCAGGAGCATGCACTACCATCCTCGGGAAACTTCTTCTTCCCATACGGCTCAGCCGTGATCGGGGATCGACTGGCCGTGCTGGGCGACCACATCCACCCCGTAGGCAACGTGCCATTCGAAATGTTGCTCGATGACCAGCTGAACCTCATCAGCGGGCGTGTCGACTCCCTGCACCGCTCCACCTTCTCCGGTTCGGACCTGGACCCCAACGGTGCTCTGCATGCGGTCTTCACCGCCGGTGAACAAGGAGGAGGCATCGGCTTCCGCATCGCATTGGTCCGCCAGTATTCCATCGGCAGCGTGGGCATCCACGAAAAGAACGACGGCCACCTCGGGATGCGTGTCCGACCGAATCCCATGAACGGGAACGCACGGTTGATATGTGACGCGGTACTCGGCTCCAGGGACCTCATCCGGATCCTCGATCTGAACGGTCGTTCCGTGCGAGAGCAGTTCGGCACCGGCAGGGACGTGATCCCTCTCGATCTTGGCGAACTGGCGTTCGGTACCTACGTCGTCCACGTCGTGCGGGCCGATGGCCGTGCAGGACGTACCCTGCTCGTGAGGGAGTGATCGGTGCCGCGGCGCGACCAAGGCCGTACTTCAGGCACGAGGCAGCGTATCGGGAACCGCATGCGTCGTTACCATGTACCCGTTCCACGCGAACCCCGATCACATGCGGAGCACACTACTTCCCATCGCCCTTCTGGGCCTTACTCCCACCCTTCAAGCCCAGCTGACAGCAGGAGTCGTACCTCCCGGTGCGATCGTGTACGACGTGGACCTCACGCTCAGCCTGAACCAGCCGTTCACTGACGATTCGGCGGACATCGAACTGGATTGCGATGACTTCGTGGACGTACGCCTCCTGCTCCACCGAGGCGAACCGACGATCGATGTGCCACACGAGGTGCGGTTCCACTTCGTGGATGACGACATCGAACTGTGCCTGGACATGGGCACCACCTTCCAGCAACGACCACGTTATTATGCGTTCGGAGACCTCATGGACTGCGAGCCACCGTTCAGCTACCAGAGCAACAGCAGCCCGGTGCTCGGCGATCATGGTGGCCTGCTCTGGACAGGTCCATCTTCCCTGGACAGCATGTACATCGCCTTTCGGCGCAACGACGAATACGGTTGGCTGCTCCTCTCCTTCCAACTCACTGGGAACCCGGAGGTGCGTGTGGATGTGCACGAGGTATTGCCGCTGTGTCAAGGACCGAACAGCATCCGTGAAGACCTGGATGGTGCGGGACTGCTCCTTTACCCGAACCCGACCAATGGAGACCCGATCAGGATCAGTGATGCGGGTTTGATCGAAGCGCTCGAGGTGATCGACGTGACCGGGCGGCTGATCGAACGGTACCCGGCGCCGATCAGGAGCATAGCCGCACCAGATGTTCCGGGAACCTATTTCGTGCGGGCCGAATGGACCGATGGGCGCACGAGCACGACCAAGCTGGTCCGCTTTTAAGGGTCGCCTCAGGGGCCGAACATCGATCCCGGGAATGGTCGGACCAATGCGTTCCGAGTACTATCCTTGCGCGCCACGAGCAGTGCAGCGGATGGATCAGCGATTCAGAAGGGGAACGATCAAGGATGTACCGGGTCTGCGGGAACTGGGGCTCATGGCCTACGGTCAGCATCGCCCGGCGATGAATGAGGCGAATTGGAACAAGCTACGTGGATTCCTTTCCGAACCGGACACCTATACCGATCTGATGAACACGGCCGTGTGCTTCGTGTGCGAGACGGGCGCGCGGATCGTGGGTATGGCCTTCCTGGTGCGCAAGGGGCACCCCACCGATATGTTCGAAGCACATTGGAGCTACGTACGCATGGTCGGGGTGGACCCGGAATACGCGGGAAGAGGGATCGCTAAAAGGTTGACCACAATGTGCCTCGACCACGCCCGACAGACCGGCGAACGCTTTGTCGCCCTGCACACGTCGGAGTTCATGGACGCGGCTCGGCACATCTACGAAGGCTTCGGTTTCAAGGTGGTGCGATCGCTCACCCGATACGACAAGCAATACTGGATCTACCTGTTGGACCTGGACAACGAGCAGCATGATCGACTATAGGATCGAACGCAGCATTCCAGTTGAAGAGTTCAGGGAGGTACTCGTGAATTCCACGCTAGGTGCACGACGTCCGGTCAATGATGACGCGACCTTGTCGAAGATGATCGAACAGGCCGACCTCATTATCACGGCCAGGGAGGATGGGCGCTTGATCGGTGTTGCTCGTTCGCTCACGGATCTTGTCTATTGCACCTACCTCTCGGATCTGGCCGTGGACGAACGGTATCAGCGCAAGGGCATCGGCAAGGAACTGATCCGCCTGACCAAGGAAGCCGCACCCACGGCCAAATTGATACTGCTGTCAGCACCAGCGGCAGTTGACTACTATCCGAGGATCGGTATGACCCAATGGGAACAGTGCTATGTGCTGGACAACATCGAAGACCTCAAGTGACCCACCATGATCAACTATGATGGCAGGGTGTTCAAGCCCGTGTCGAACACCGAGAACGGCGAAACCTCCGACGAAACGGTCTTCCATTACAAGCAGGACGGGAACATCCTCACCTCGACGTACGCGGGTGGAAGGATCAAGCTGGGACACTTGATCGGCCTTGTGGATGAACATGGCAACATCGATATGCGCTACCACCAGGTGAATGACCGGAACGAGATCATGACCGGGATATGTCGGTCCACACCGGAGATCATGGGCAACAGGAAGATCCGGTTGCATGAAAGCTGGCAATGGACCTCCGGTGACCGATCTGCGGGACGATCGGTCCTTGAAGAGATCGATGCGCCGGAGCCGTAAGCGAGCTTCACTCCATCACACGCACCCGCACATACGCATAATGGTGGTCGTAGGCATGGATGAACAGTGAATCGCCCCGCAGCTCCATCGTCACCTTGCCCCCTTCGAGCGTGATCCGATCGCCCTTGCGTGTATACACCCTGCGGTCGACCATGTCAGAACCGGGTAGCAGGTAGTCCACCCTGGTGTCCGTACGGAAGATGACCATGCCCCGGTTGCCGCAGCCCTCACAGCCTTCCTGGTGCTCGGCCACGCCGGTGCCACGATACTCCAGGCCATCGAGCTTGCGCGGGGTCTGTGCCCAAGTGGACTGGACCATCGCCAGGAGGAAGATGAAAACGAGGATGCGCATGGGCTCAAGGTAGTTGGAACGCCGGCGTGGCAAGGTTCTTCATGTTCGCGCCCATCAGCACGATGCGGTAGGTTCCGGGGAGCAATTCCTTGGTGGCTGCCGGTGAATCCACGCCCACCCACCAACGCAAGGGTGGCAGCAGCACTTCCTGGTTCCGCCAGTCGATCCACGGCATGCCACAATCCATCTGCTCCTGCCGCACCGGCAACCGTTCCACCCATCCGCTGTCGGTGAGCAAGTCGATGCCGAACAAGGGCATGCCGCTGCCGCAACCACCGTTCAACATCACACGGCCGGTGATCCTCACCCATACCGAATCACCAAGCACCCGAGCGATCCGCACCCTCTTCAGACCGGGTCGGGCGGCGATCTCGCGTTCGATCTCCGCGGGTGATGGCGGCGGTGGCGGAACCACTGGCTTCACGGGCGGGCGTAAACCTGGTGGTGGGATCTCCATGGGTGGTGGCACCCATTCCGCCTCCTTCTGCAGCCGTGGCAAGAGGACCTGGTTCGCAGCCACACCCGCCTGATATTCGTTGATGCAGGTGCTCACCTCCCAGGTGCGACCCGGCTTGAAACGCATGACCTCCGGCGAAGGCAGGTCCCAACGCCGCCAAGCCCGTTCCATCAACGGCAGCGGATCATCCGGCAGGTCGATGCGCATGGTGTCCTTCCCGGCGATCACCAGGATCCTGCTTCCGCTCACGCCAACGAGCGGTGTGTACACGCGCCAGCCACCATTGTCCGTTTGGAAGAGATCGCGGCTTGGCAGGGTGATGATGGTGTCCGGTTTCAACCAGTAGCGGTCCGAGTTGTAGTAGAACACCCGCTCCCGGTACTGCTGGTTCACCACGTAGGCGCGCGACAAGGGCTTGTCCGCATCACCGGGCTCGCTGATCACGAAGCAGAAGTCGGGCGGTGCGGGTTGGGCATGCAGTGGGGCATGAAGCCCGAGACCGACCACCCCAGCAAGAACGAAGCACTCACCGTAGCACGCAAGTTTCTTCATCGCACCATCAAAGGTTGGCCGTTCAACGCATCGAATCGCGGTGCTGCACGTCCATCCGGATCAACATACACCAAGTGCATCGAATAAGCACCCGGCACCAAAGGCGGCACCACCACATCCAGCTCCCGCTCCTGATAGCCTGACTTGCGATCGTGATCCACCGTTAGTCGCTGCACCTCGAAGATCAGCAACTGCTCTCCTTCGAAGGTCGGTGCCACCCGATGCGTGATGTGTACCTCCTCACCACCACCGAGCCACCAGAACCGGAGATGCAAGCTGTCCTTCGCGGTCGGTCGCAGGTTCGACAGGTGAACGACGTTGCCAAGCCTGTCCCATCCGTACACGGTGTCGCGAGCGGCCGCATCATCCACCGCGAGCACCTGATAGCCTACGATCCGCTGGCGTGTGGGCGTGAAAGCTTGCTTGCCCAGATCCCAGCCGTTTCCCCCGAGCCGCCCTAGCACACGCATATGTAGATCAGGTTGATAAGGCCCATCACTCGTGAATTGCAAATGAGCCGTTGGATGGCCGCGCTCCACCGCCGCCACCGGGCAACGCAAGCGGAAGTCCATCTCCCCATTCAGGGGCGAAGCGACATTGCGCACGGTGTCGCAGCCACAGGTGGCATCCAAGGTGAAGGTGGGACCACCGTTCCACCACTGACCAAGTCCGGTCATGGTCCCGGTGACGTGCAGCTCGGTCGTCAGATCGGTGACCATAACCCGGCCTGGTGCGAAGGGCACCACCAAGTGGTCGGTCAAGTAATAGCGGTTGATGTCCCGTCCCGCACGCGGTGGAAAGCCGATCTCCATCACCCCTGCATCGCGGTGCCTGATCTTGAACCAGAGGGTATCCACATGCCGCATGGGGTCGCTGCGCTGAGCGGGAAAGGGTACCAAGCTGTACCGCGGGTCCCGATCACCGAACACGCGAGCGCCCTTCCCTTCCACCTCGAAGCTGTAGTCCTTGCCATCCCGCAACTCCGCATGCGGCACCTCCACCCCATCCTTCTCCAGCACGAAGGTGAAGTCCATGCCGATCCAGCCGGGCTGGGCGAACAGACCGAACGGAAGCAGGTTGAACGCCAGGAGAAGTCGCCTCATTGTTGCACCGTACACGCTCGTAGGCGAACGGTTCAAACGATGCGGAGACCGACCACGGAATAAGACGATACATCATTGCTTTGCACCATGCGCATCCGCATCGCTCGCGTCCACGGCCGACACCAATTGCATTGCATTCGACCTGATGGCAGCCACAGCAAGGCGGCCGCCGGACCGGACCTGCCCCATCACGACCTGGCGCATTACGTGGCCGAGCGGGCGCTTGGCCTCAACAACGGTTTCTTCGGTGCCATCGCCGCCGGACGGAGCATCGACGAGCTGAGCGATCCCACTATCATCCGGACATTGCCCCGTGAAGCATGGGATGCGGAAGTGCTCGCGCGCACCCTTCAGGGTACCGACAATGGCACGGTTCACGCAGCCGACTTCATCGCCAGCGTGACGCTCGAGCGCGGTGCACCGTTCGAGGGGCTTGATGATGGTGTGGTCTCCAGGATGATCGCCGAATTCAGTGCGTTGTTGCGGCGCTGGGAGGAAGTACCTGAAGGTGGTTTACTGGAACTGGATTGGCCATAACCCCTATTGTCGGACCTGGCCGGAATTGAAGGTTCATGAACAGGAAGGGGCGGATCATCCCGCTGCATCCTACCAGGATCCCTTCGACGCATTGGCGCCGTACCTCCCTGACCGAACGGATCCCATTCCTCAACCACCCCACCTTCGATCCTACCTTGCACCCATGCGCCTGTCCGCTGTCGTCCTCGCCTCAACCCTGTCGGTCCTCTGCCACGCCCAGACCTGGCACCCCGTGGCCGGTGGCGCCGCTTCCACCGTGTATTCCCTTGAGCCCTTCGCGGGCGACCTTTACACCGGCGGGCTCTTCACCAGCATCGACGATCAACCGGCGCAATACCTCGCCCGTTGGGATGGCAGCGCGTGGCACCCGGTGGCCAACCTCGTGACCTTCATGGCCGCCGACGGCCTGCATGCCAACGACACGGCGCTCTTCATCGGCGATGGCGGCCGCGTGCGCTTCTGGAACGGCAGCAACCTGTACAACCTCACCGGCGTGAGCAGTTCCTCCTTCAACAGTACGGTCTACGCCATCGCACACTTCCAGGACACGATGTATTGCGGCGGCTTCTTCTCCTCCCCCTTCGCGCGCATCGCCAAGTGGAACGGCACCACGTACGAGGCCGTCACCAGCGGCTGCAATGCCCAGGTGAGCTTCCTCACCCCGTTCCAGGACCAACTCTTCGTGGGCGGGAACTTCCAACTCGCCGGTGATTCACTCGTGAACCACACTGCACTGTGGGATGGTGAAGCGTGGCATGCGATGGGCGCCGGTGTGAACGACGACGTCTTCGTGCATTGCTTCTTCCAGGACACCCTGTACATCGGCGGACGTTTCACCAGTGCCAATGGACAGGTGGCCAGCCGCGTGGCGAAATGGAACGGCAGCCAATGGGTGCGTGTGGGTGGCACCTTGAACGACTACGTGACCGCCATGACCGTTTACCGCGATCAACTGTACATCGGCGGCGCCTTCACCACACCGAACCACATCGCGCGCCTCAACGGTACCAGCTGGGTGCCCGTAGGCAGTGGTTGCAACGAACGCGTGCGCACGCTGGAAGTGTACCATGACACGCTCTTCGTGGGCGGCGATTTCACCCAGGCCGGCGGCATCGACGCGAGCCGCATCGCCAAATGGCACCTGCCCGAACCGCCGGTCGCAATGATCGCGGTGGATGATGGCGCGCTCTGCGTGAACGATTGCAGCATCTTCTCCGACCTCTCACCGAACGGTGTCGCCACGCGCCTCTGGGAATTCCCCGGTGGTACGCCCGCCACCAGTACCGACAGCGTGGTGACCGTGTGTTACGACGCGCCCGGCACCTATTCGGCCACACTGACCGTGTCCAACGCCGGAGGCATGGATGCCAGCACCTTGCTCGATGCCGTGGTGGTGGAGATCTGCACGGCTGTGGCGGAGACCGCTCGAACAGGTTCGCTCAGCCTCTGGCCGAACCCGACGCATGGCACCCTCTCCGTCCAGTGGGAGCATGACACACCGATGCGCGCGAGCTTGCTCAACGCGACCGGTCGGACACTCGGCACCTACCTGCTTCAACCGGGTGCGAACATGATCGACCTGCACGGCATAGCGCCCGGTGGGTACCTGTTGCGAACGGCGGATGGAGGGACGCTGCACATGATGGTGATGGAATAGCGGTGCCGCGACCGTGGTCGTTCTTCCCGTTGCGGATCGATCAGCACTTCGGCCTACGCACTTCTCCCCGGCTGGAATAGGATCGTCACCAGTTCTGCTTCGCCATCAAGAACACCATCCTCTGACAGGCCGATGCGCATGGTCTCCTGGCCCCGTCGCACAAGCAAGTGATCCTGCAAACACCTGCGGTCGATCTCGATCAAAGCCCGCCGGTGAAGCCTTGCCCTTGCCGACGAAGCTCACAATGGGTACGTCGATGAGGCGTGGAGTGCTGCGTCTGTGCTTCCTTATGGGAGATGAGGTCATTGGGGACCATGCTGGTGCGGCTGCGCGGTCGCCTCTAACCTACACAGCTCCTCAGCGGCATCTATGCGAAAGAGGGTGCGATCCGTTAATGCCTGGATACCCAGCGGGAGCACGACTCCATCCATGTGTTCCTCGGATGCTGGGCAACACCACCGGCCCTTTAAGGTCTTGCCCATATGAGGTTCACCACAATCATCCTGCTCTCTGTTGTGCCACTGGCCCTGCAAGCCCAATGCGGCCCATACGTGGGCCACGCCATTGCACCGGCCACAGAAGGATCAGCCTTCATGAACCTGCAGGAATGCGGCGCCACGGATTGCATGTGGGACACGGGCGCCAGCGGCTGGAGTGTAAGCGGACTTTCTGTGGGCACACACTATGTGACCTTGTTGGATGGAACGACACCATTGGGCACGCAGCAGTTCGTGGTGGAACAGCTCGCGTGGGACCTGGGCCAGCAGGTCCTACCCTACGCTGGTGATGTGCAGGTGAGCATCTGGGCAGAACTTCCGTATTGCGGCACGCAAGTGCTCAACTTCCATGACTGCCCGCCGGAACCGGCTACCACGTGGGTATATCTATTGCAGGACGGCTTACCCATCGAAAGCCTGAACCCCGTGACCTGCCCGCTGTTGCAGCATTCCTGGGGCGGGCTACCCTTTGGCCACACCTACGCCACAGCATTACAAGACCTTGGCCTTTGCGGCTCATCCGCTCAGGGTGCGACCGTTACCGCATACAGCCTCGCTGGTGCGCAGTTCACCTTGGACGTGCAGGGGAGCACCGGCGCCAATGGCACCATTGCGGTAGAGTCCCTGACGCCCGCCGCCGAAGACCCGTTCTCACCGCCCGGTGCGATCGCCGGAAATTACCTGCTGCTTACCGGGGAAGACGAATATGTACAGGGCCCACAGGAGGAGCCCTTTTTCGGTGGACTGGCGCCGGGCACCTACAAGTTGGTGTTCGTGCCCCAGTTGGACGTGCTGTGCTCCACGGCCGATACGGTGACGACCGTGCCCTTGATCACCGGATTGGGTGAAGAGCTCCTCCCGGCCTTGGGTCTGTGGCCACAGCCTGCACAGGACCTGTTGCACTGGAGCGCCCCAAGCGCACAGTTGGTAGAGGTGCTGGATGCGGCCGGACGTCTCGTGGTGCGCACAAGCACCTCACCGCCGCTGCAGGTGGGCGCTCTAACTTCCGGCAGCTACACCCTGCGCCTTGCCGATGGCCGGAAGGGGCGCTTCGTGGTCGTACGGTAGGTGGCTTGACAGCATTAGTCCGTGAGGCACGCGGCTCTACGTTGTTCGGCCGGCGGGAGTTGCCGGAGCGGTCAACGGATGGGATTGGTCATGCCGGTTGAGCGTGGCCCATGCGGGATCGTCTTGCCCCAGTAGTCACTGCAATGCCAGAACCCTTCCAGCCATCGAGCGCGGGTCAAGCGTGATGTCCGTCTATAGCGGGAGTGGCTACCGTTGCATAACGGCTCCAACAACTGGAACAGGCCAAGGTTTGCTGATCGAACGCGACCGACAGAGTCGTGCGCCTTGGCCTGTTGAACGCAGGTGCGCAACTCCTGTTCCGGGGATCGACCAGGCGTTCGGAGATCTTCGTTCCACACGATGTCCAAAGACGGGCATTGCGCAGCTGGGCTGATCATTAAAGCAAGGCGCTCAGGTTGCGAAACAATGGTTCGGTAGCTGGACCTGACCTGCTTCGTCTTTTCAGAAGCGATGGACGATGGGGCTGCATCAGGGTTCTCGTGCGATCCCTGAAGGCTTATTACATCCGGAATTTGAACCATGGTGCCACACTTCGTTCGCACTGACCGGTGACCGGATCGACTTGTCCTGCGACACAGCACCCTCACTCCTCCTCCACCGCCGCATACCGGTGCAGCACGAAGCGGTTCCAGCCCTTCTTCGTCTTCGATTCCACCACCCAGTCGAAGCCGCCCAGCTCATTGGGCCAGTACACCTGCAGCGCCACTCCGGCCGGCATCTCCGCCTCGAAGCACAAGGCATCGGGATGGATGTCAGGCGCGGTGGTTCGCACACCGTTCGATCGCTTGCCATCCGAGGTGAAGGACCAAAAGGCGAGGGTACCGTCCGCCGCACCGAAGAGGGCCACCTCTTCATACGTGCTCTTGGCGAAGCGCCAAGTGCAGGTGAGCTGGATGTACTTCCCGCCCAGCACCGCCTCGAACCTGCGCTCACAGATCACCTTGCCCATGGGGCTGTCCGACGTAGCGACCCATGTGCCCAACAAAGGGGTCAGCGGTCCGAGCGTGCCACGGCCTTACTTCCAGTTCGATCTTGCGCCCATGGAGGCGAATATCGGGCGGGTCAGGTTAACCGTACAGTCCGGTTCCGCAGATGACAGCCGACCTGCCTGGCCTTCGCCCTTCCGCGCTGAAGGGCGTGCCACCGCTCGGACGACCGTGTGCGCTACAGGACCTTAGATCGTGCGGCTCGATCGGTCGTTTACCGGCGGCTGCACCCGATCGCGGTACCAGATGCCGCGCATCTCTTCCATGTCGCGCATCATCCGCTCCATCTGTCGCCGATGCCATTCGAACGGATCACGAAGTCCCGGCTGGTTCAATGTATCCATGAACATGGGCGGAAGAAGGTCCTGGAAGCCGGGGAAGGAGCCGCGGAGGAAGGGATGGAAGCTTCCACCCAGCAAGCTATCCGGTGCCAGTTGTCCGGTGGGATCACCGGACCAGATGCTCACATAGCTGCTGTCGAACCGGAGGAGGTTGCCGGCGTCATCGTACTCCTTATCCACGCGCACCTCCACATGCGGCGTGTCCGCTGCCAGCGGCAAGTGGGCAGCTTCCGGCGCACCCATCGGCGCGGGCGATGTTCGCTGGCCATTGCAGGCCAGCAGGGCGAAAGCACAGGCCACGACCGTTACCGACGCCCTGTTCCATGCGTAAGTGATCATGACTTCGGGGTGTTGAAGGCCCAGGTCACGGGTGTCCGCCCGTTGCGGACACCCATGGCCTGTTCCGTGTTCGTCCTCAGCGGATGCTGATGGTCCGCATCTTCGGTTTCGCTTCCTCGCTCTTGGGGATCGTGAGCTGCAGCACGCCGTTCACGTACTCCGCCTTGATCCCTTCGGCCTGCACTTGTTTGGGCAATGTGAAGCTGCGCTCGAAGCTGGAGCGGCCGAATTCGCGGCGGGTCCAACGCACCTCCTCCGTGCTCGTGGACTCCTCGGTATGCTCCCCACGGATGGTGAGCACGTCATCCACCATCTCCACCTTCAGGTCCTTCTTGTCGAACCCGGGGGCCTGCACTTCCACGCGGAAGTCATCCTTGGTCTCCACGATGTTCACGCGTGGTGCATGATCCATCAGACCATCACTGCCGAACAGGCGACCGATGCTTTGGCCAAAGATCTCGCTGGCCAGGCGGTCCACCGGTGACGCTGCGGCCACAGGCGAACTGTATTTCACGAGGGTCATGGGTGTTTATGGTTTTGAGTTTCCGCACCCAACGGTTCAACGTCCATGCCAAGGGCCTGCCGCTGCCATCAAACTGAAATATTTTCTGCCACGACTGACGGAATTTCAATTCCACCGGTGAACGGATGCCTACCCCTCAAAGACTGATCGGCGGTTCGGAGCAGAAGAATGACCACCCTACTGACAGCTTACGGTAACGCCGATGAGCTAGGTTCAGCACGAGACAGCGTTCCAGCCCGCCGACACGTCTTACCCATAAGAACCGACCAGCCCCGATCCCATGCGCAACCTCCTCCTGGTCCTCGCCTTCCCGACCATTGCACAGGGCCAACTCCTCTTGAACCCCAGCTTCGAGAACGCCAACGGCGGCAGTTTGGAACACTGGCAGCACAACTGCTTCGCCGATAGCCTGGCCAATGCCGCTCCCGTGAGCGGCTCGTGGTGTGCGGAAGTGGAGGCCAGCAATCCACAGGGCTGCTTCATGGCCGACCTCTACCAGGTAGTGCCGGATGCCTACCCGGGCATGCTCTTCGCTCTCGGCGGCTGGTGCCGCAACGCCGCAGACCTCTGGGCACCCACCATCGGCTTCGACATCGGCATCATGGACCAGAGCGGCACCATCACCCGCATGGACCTCGGCCTCACGACCACCAGTACCGAGTGGACCTGGCTCAGTACCACCGACACCCTGCAGTTCGGCCTGGAGGAAACGGCCGTGGTGCTCTGCAACTCCGGCTTCGTGGGCGGACCGGCCTTCTCCCTCGCCCACTTCGATGGCATCCAGTTCTACGAGGTCTTGCCCAGCAGCATCACCGAAGCACCCGAGGTACATAGCCGCTTCGACAGGGCCGTTGGACAGTTCACCGCCAGCTGCGCCAACGCCACCATCAAGCAGGCCTGCCTCCTTGACGCCAGCGGCCGGCAAGTGCAGGTGGTGCCCATCGCCAACACCAACACCGTCCGCTTCTCCGTGGATCCCCTTCCACCCGGCATCTACCTCCTCTCCCTCCACACTGACCGCGGACCGGCCAACCTGCGCTTCCCCGTGGAGCATTGATCACCCGCGTTCGAGCGACTTATGCCATCCGCCGCAGCCGGAACGTTGAGCCTCGACCTTCTCATCGTCCATCGGTCACTGCGAGCCTACATGCCGCAGGCATGCACAGCGAAGCAGCTCTGCGCTCTCCGCGGTTGATCGCATTCCGCATTCCTCTGCGTCCTCCGTGCTCTTTGCGTCTTTGCGATTACATGCATTCCGCATTCCCCCCATTCCTCCGCGCTCTCCGCGGTTCATCGCATTTCGCATTCCTCTGCTTCCTCTGCGCACTCCGCGGTTGACCGCATTTCGCATTCCTCCGCGTCCCCTGCGCACTCCGCGGTTGACCGCATTTCGTATTCCTCCGCGTCCTCTGCGCACTCTGCGGTTTATCGCATTTCGTATTCCTCTGTGGTGGAACGACTCATCCCATCCATCAAAACATATCCAACCATCCACGTCAACCCAAGCAACACTTTCCGCCCCGAGGGCATCTCGTTGATGTGAGACCTCTCCTCATCGCCCTGTCATTCCTGTTCGTCACGCGCATCCACGCCCAGGAGCTGGTGACCAACGGCGACTTCGAGAGCTACACCCAGTGCCCGGACTACGTGAGCCAGATCGGTCGGGCCACCGGCTGGTCGCGCCCCACGGAGGGCACCAGCGATTACCTGAACGCCTGCCTCGGCATGCCGTTCAGCCTGAGCGTTCCCGGCAATCAGTTCGGCACACAAGCCGCGCACAGCGGCAACGGCTACGCTGGCTTCTACTGCTTCTATGGCAACCAGGCCGCGGAGGTGCCGGGTAATGACGACCGCGAGTATGTGACGCATGCCCTCGCATCACCCTTGGTTCCTGGTCGCACCTACGCCGTGGAGTTCTTCGTGAGCCTCGCCGATGTGTCCAAGTATGCCGTGAACGACATCGGTGCGTTGCTGAGCATGCAGGTCCCGACACGCACGGATGAGTTCGCCATCGAACACGCACCGCAGATCACCAACACCACACAGGAGCTGCTCGATGACAAGACCGGTTGGATGCGCATCAACGGCTGCTTCGTGGCCGACTCCGCGTACGCTTACATCACCATCGGGAATTTCCACGATGCGGCGTCGACCCAATTCACTGAGGTGCCCACGAACTACCCGCTCACGTACTTCAGCTATTACTACGTGGATGATGTGAGCGTGCAGGCCCTCGACCCTCCTGAGCTCGGCCCGGACATCACCAGTTGCACGGCGGTACAGCTCATGGTGCAGGACCCTATACCGGGCGCGATCTACAACTGGTCCACCGGAGAAGTTGGTACGTCCATCCAAGCGGACAGCAGCGGGACCTATACGGTATGGATGGACGCTGGCGGCTGCCTGCTCGCGGATAGCATGACCGTCCTGCGCGCCGAAGAACTGGCGATCAACTTGCCTGCCGATACCGCCGTGGACTTCTGCACCACCAACACTTTCGCACTCGCGCTCGAAGGCCTGCCACCTGGCTCCACCGTGCAATGGAGCACCGGTGAAAGCACCCCGGCCATCCGCATCATCGCGGCCGGCACCTACCACGTGAGCGCCCAGGCGCCGGGCCATTGCGCCACCTCCGCCAGCATCACCGTCATCGATACGTGCAGCACGCCGCTCTATGCGCCCAACGCCTTCACGCCCGACGGCGACGGCATCAACGACCTCTGGCGACCGTTTTGGATAGCAAGCCCCGACACGCGATCAGAATTCACCATCTACGACCGTTGGGGCGGCGTGCTCTTCCACAGCGACTCGCAGGATGCGGCCTGGGATGGAACGGCGAATGGCGCACCGCTACCCGTAGGGATCTACAACTGGACCGGATGGACAAGGCGCACGGCAAGTGGTGCGGCCCGCGACCAGCATGGGCATCTATTCCTGATCAGATGACAGGAGAACATGCCCGGTTCATCGACCAGGGTCCTAACCCATTTCGACCGCCCGGTTTGCCTCCTCATCCATCTCCTGACCCGGTTCATCCAGGCCGCCCATCGGAGGGATGAGCGTTATCGAACATTTCGACCATGGAACACGGTAACGGCACCAATCGATGTATGGCCAGCATGGCTTGCTTCCTCCGCCACGCCCTCCCTGGAGCCCTCCTCTGCCTCACCTGGGCCGGCGCCCATGAGCGGGCCCAGGCGCAGAACACCCTGCAATACGAATGGGATCACAGCTTGGGCGGGGGCGCTAACGAGTTCCTGGGGAAACTCATCGCCACTTCCGATGGTGGCTTCCTGGCCGCTGGCACGAGCAACTCGGCCGCAGGCCTCGAGGTGAGCCAGCCGAACTTCGACCCATCGCTCTCCTTCCCCACTTCCGACATCTGGATGGTGAAATGCGACGCGGATGGCAATGTGCAATGGGACGCACGCTATGGGACCAGCGGCGATGAGAACTTCGGGGACGTGATCCATACCGCCGATGGCGGCTACCTGCTCAACATCGGCGTGGCTCCGCTGGCCGATGGCAACCTCACCGCTCCGGGTTACGGAAGCACCGATCTGTACGTCCTGAAACTGAACGGCACAGGCGGGATCCAATGGCATCGGCGCCTCGGCGGATCAGATGCCGACGCGCCCGCGGATGTGATCGAGACGCCGGATGGAGGATACCTGATCGGTGGTTACACGCCTTCCAGCACCAGTGGCACCATCACCAGCACCTCCAACGGAGGCTGGGATTACTTCGTGACCAAACTGAACAGCAACGGATCGCCGCAATGGGACAAGCTCATCGGAGGGACCGATGGCGACTACCTGGTGGGGATCACGGTGACCGATGGTGGCTACCTCCTCGCGGGAAGCAGCCTATCGGGCGTTGGCGGTGACAAGACCGTGCCCAACCATGAGGCCAATGAGCTCGACATGTGGATCGTGAAGATCGACGACCTCGGAAATGTGATCGGGCAACGCATCGTGGGCTCGCTCGAATCAGATCTCGTATACGGCTACGTCGGTTTCACCGATGGGGGTATCATCCTCGCCACCAGCATCTGGGCGGGCATCGGTGGCGACCGCACCGAGAATACCTGGGGAGCCAGCGATGGCTGGGTGGTGCGACTGAACGCCGACCTCGACATCGTATGGGACCATTCGGTGGGCGGTGATGTGCATGAGGATGACTTCGGCAACCTGGTACTCACTGCCGATGGGAACATCCTGGTGAGCGGAACCTCGTACTCCACCATGAACACCGGCTGGAAAGGCGAGGACAACGTGGGGCCGGAGAACACCTGGGTGGTCCTGATCGGGCCTGCGGGCAACAAACTCTGGGACAAAACGGTGCATACGGGATACGCGCATTCGGAGGTGGGACATGCCATCCAACTGCTCGATGGATGTTATGTGGTGGCCGATAACGGAGATGGGCTCGTCGGGAACGAGAAGACCGACCCTTCTTTGAGCTTCGACTTCTGGACCGTGAAGTATTGCGATCTCCAGGCAGCGCCCGTGGCCGCGTTCGATGCGCAGGTGGATCCGGGCTGCGACCGGGCCCTGGTCGACCTGATCAACTCCTCCACCGGGGCCACCAGCTGGTTGTGGCAAGTGGAGGGAGCAGTAGTCCCTGACCCCACCCAGCAGTTCCTCACCGATCTCGTCTTCAACCAGGAAGGCATCTTCCCGGTCTCCCTCATCGCATGCAATGGCGCATTGTGCGACACGGTCACCCAAACCATCTCCATCGCCTTCGCGATCAGTCTTACCGTCGACATCGGGGATACCGTGGTGCTGTGCTCCGATGATCCGTTCATCATCGATACGGGCATCGCGCAGGCCACCTTCGCATGGAGCTTGAATGGCCTGCCGCTGCCGCAGACCACTTCATCCATCCGGGTCTCGGAGCCTGGGAGCTATACGGTCACCGTCACCGACGGCACCGATTGCTCCGGAACCGATAGCGTGTACCTGGTGACCGTGCAGGAGACCTTGAGCCTTGGGCCCGACACCAGCTTCTGCGCCGGTGGCGTCATCCTGCTGCAAGCCGATGCCACGGATGGGGCCTTCCAGTGGTTCCACAACGGCGCACCGATCGGATCGAACTCACCGGCATGGCTCGCCGATGCGCCAGGCCTGTACGTGGTTCACCACACCTACGCGTGCGGCACCAATGGCGACACCCTGCTCCTCACCGAAGACTTGCCACTACCCACCGAGCTGTTCCCGGCCAGTGCCGATCTCTGCGATGCAAACCCTTTGGAAGTAGTAGTCGATGCCAGCGGCCAGGTCCTCTGGAACAGCGGAAGCACCGCCGCCGCCATCGCGATCACCCAACCCGGCTCGTACAGCGCCACCGTGGTGAACGCCTGCGGTTCGGTATCCGATACCATCGTCGTTTCCGATTGCGGCTGGCCCGGTCCCTGTCCGATGCGCATGCCCAACGTGTTCTCACCCAACGGCGATGGGGTCAACGACGATGTGACACCTGACCCTGACCGCCTTTGCGCCGAACCCTTGGAACTCATCATCCTGGACCGATGGGGCCTGGAGTTGTATGCTGAACGCGCGGTGCATCCGACCTGGAACGGCCGCACGCATGCGCCAACAAGTGCGTCCGGCCCCCATGTGCCTGAAGGGGTGTACTACTACATCTGCCGCAACGCCGCCGGCGATGTGCTCAAGGGCTCCATCACCCTGCTGCGCTGAATCCGTGAACCGCATTTCGCATTGCTCCATCCGCATCGATCAGCGCGAGCCTGCATACCGAAGGCATACGCAGCGAAGCAGCTCTGTGTCTCCATGCCTCTGCGGTTAGTGCATTTCGCATTCCTCTGCGCTCTTTGCGCTCTCTGCGGTTGATCGCATTTCGCATTCCTCTGCGCTCTTTGCGCTCTCTTCGGTTAAACGCATTACACATTCCTCCGTGTCTCTGTGCCGCTGTGGTTAATACGTTTCGCATTCCCCACCTTTGTCTCAAGCCCCCTTCGCCATGCGCCAACTCCTCCCCATCGCCCTCTTCCTGGCCACACCCCTCACCGCCCAGTGGACCACCCCCGACCTCAATACGCCCGTTAGCGCCACCACCGGCGTGGGCGCCGCCACCCCACTCTCCGCACCCGGCCCCGACGGCAGCACCTATGCCACCTGGTTCGAGAATACCAGTGGCGACTACATCCTGATGATGCAGCGCCTGGACGCCGACGGCAACACCATGTGGTCGCAGGGTGGCATCATCGTCAGCGCAGAGGACCAGAACACCGCTCTGTTCCGATACGACCTCAAGAGCGATCATGACGGCAACGCCATCGTCGCCTTTCAGGATGAACGCAGCGGGACGCTGGATGTGGTGGCCTACAAGATCTCGCCGCTGGGGCTGCACATGTGGCCCGGGGGCATCCCGCTGTGGACCCCCGACGCCACCGGCATCGGCCCCGTGATCGGTGTGCTGGAGAACGATCGCATCGTCTTCGCCTGGAACACCGACCGCAGCCCGCAGACCGTGGCCTACCAGATCTTCGAGCCCAACGGCACCACCAGCGGCTTTCCCCTGGAGATCGGCACCAACGGCATCACCGGCAGGCCCAAAGTGGTGGCCACCAGCGATGGCGGCTTCTGGCTGCAATACGTCCACCAGACCGGCAACTTCCTCAGCCCTGGCCTGATGTACGCGGTGCGCTGCGATGCCAGCGGTGTGGCCGGTCCACCCATCGTCATCGCGGCGAACACCATCAGCGGCTTCTACTTCCCCGAACCCATCCCCGATGGGCACGATGGGCTCTACGTCGCCTTCAACACCGGCAACGTGGCCAATGGCAACCTCACCGATGTGTGCGTGCAGCGCCTCCGCGCCAATGGCATCACCTGGGCCAACACCGCCGTGCCCGTGGAGGAGGGCGTGCTCACGCAACGGTACAGCGGCACCGCCACCCCCGCGCTCGTGAGCGATGATGAAGGACTGATGATCGCGTACAGCTTCACGAACCTCGCACAGAGCGAAGGCGGCATCGCGGTGCAGAAGATCGACACGGCCGGCGTGGTGCAGTTCGGTGCCACCGGCTCCATCGTCGTGGCCAGCTCCGCCGCACGTCCGGAACCCTTCGGCACCCAGGGCGTGTTCGATGGTATCGTCACCGCCTTCACCACCGGTGGCTTCGGCGCCGAGACCGCCCATGCCTTGCACGTCGATCACAACGGTGCCGTGATGGACCCTCCCGCGCTCATCGATCTCAGCACCACCTCCAGCGGCAAGGACGATGCGAGCCTCGTGCCCTTCCAGAACGGACAGGCCGTGGCCGTGTGGCAGGATGAACGCAACGGCGGCAGCATCTACGCGCAACCCATCGAAGTAGCGAACACCAACAGCATTGCAGAACGCAACGATCTCGGCATCCAATTGCAGCAATGGCCCGAGGCAGCCCTGTTCTTCCAACGCGCAACGCCTGCTGCTGACCTGCGCATCATCGACATGCAGGGCAGGTTGGTCTATGGTCAGCACCTCACCGCGCAGCCGGAAGGAGCACGCGTGCTATTGCCCATGCAGGGACTCTGCGCCGGCCTCTACAGCATCTGCCTGGACAAGCCGGAGGGAAGGCTGGTGTGGAAGATGGTGCGGTTCTGAGAAGACGCCGTAGGATCGCTCCTGTCGCTAGCGGCAGCTCTCGTACTTGGGTGCGGTGGCACTTGCACATACATCACTGGCCTTCCAAGACCCACCTCCCTTCAAGGAAGTCGTTCATTGAACACTTCCACCCGCTGTTCCCCATCTTGCACGGTGGCCGATCGTTCCATACCCCTGCACCAGCTGCCGGCCGAGAGCCAATTGCCCACCCGCGTGGAACGCATCCTCCCCGCGCCGGGGCCGGTGATGAACGATGTGCACCGGCACGACTTCCACGAGGTATTCCTCTTTCGCTCGGGCACCGGCACGCACATGATCGATCTGCTCGACCTCGCCATCGCAGCGCCGAGCATCCACCTCGTTGGGCCCGGGCAGGTGCACCGGCTGGACCGCTCGGCCGACATGGAAGGCCTGGTGGTGATGTTCAGCGGCCATGTCCTCCCCGACCGCGCGCGCACAGCCCTCACCGAACTGTTCATGCGATCGCACAGCGCGGCCTCCTTCCCGCTGCGACCGGAAGAGATGGACGAGGCCTGCCTGCTGGTGGAACAGATCGAACGCGAACTGGCTCGTGGCGCGGCCGCCCTCACCGCCGTGGTCGAGAGCTTCCTGGGCATCCTCCTGCTCAAGTGCGCCCAGTGGAGCCGCGCGAACGATGACGCCGACGCCGTGGTGCTGGAGGAGCACGACCCCGTGCGCCGCTTTTTGGAACTGCTGGAGCAGCACTACCTGCACGAGCGGCAGGTGGCATCCTACGCGGAACGCCTGCGCATGACCCCCGACCACCTGAACGCATTGGTGAAGGAGCGGCTCGGTCGCACCGCCAGCCACGTGGTGCAGGACCGCCTCCTCCTCGAAGCCAAGCGCCTCCTGGTGCACGGCGACCACAGCATCAAGGAGATCGCCTTCGCCCTCAACATGAACGACCCCGCCTACTTCACGCGCTGGTTCGGTAAGATGGAAGGCATGAGCCCCGCCCGTTTCCGGGATTCGTACAAGCCCTGACGCCATCCGTCCATTGTGGCACACCACCGGGCCGCGGAGCTTTGTGGCATCCATATCATCCACCTCATGCGCACCCAGCTCCTACCCCTCGCCCTCCTCCTCGCGGCACCGGCCTTCGCCCAGGACCCCTGCGAACAGGTCTCCATCCTGCAGGTGCAGTACGCCGCCGTGGATAGCGGACTGGTGGAGGTGCTGGTGCACAACCAGAGCAACGAGCTCTTCGACTATCCCTCCTTCGTGCTCGTGAACGACCAGGGCGATACCCTCGCTCGTGAGAACGCGAACTTCTTCGGCATCGGCCCCACACCGCAAGCGCACTACCTGAGCGTGCTCCCCGGTGCCACCTTGCCCAGCAGCGCCTTTGATGGCACGCTCGTACTCTACACTGCGTTCAGCGAGAACGTGTCCTGCACCTTCGACCTCAGCGGCGTGCAGCTCTGCCCGCCGCCACCCTGCCAGCAGGCCATCATCTACCTCACCAATTTGGACGTGCCGGAGACCTTCGGGGCCTATTGGTGGATCGATGGCGATGCCGGCACCTTCCTCTACAGCGGCGATTTCCTCATGGACGGCATCACGAGCATGGGCTTCGATACGCTCTGCCTGCCCCCCGGCGATTACGTGCTCAACTTCTCGCCCTTCTCCCCCATCGACAGCACCTACGTCGTGGGCATCACCTCCGACTGGAACTTCACCATCGGCACCAACACGGCCCAGCAGGACGACGATACCCCGCTCGACCTCGCCTTCAGCTGGTATGCGGCCTGTGCGGAGGTCACCAATGCCGTGGCGGAACCCACCGATGCCGGCATCCAGCTGCTCGGGGGTGCCCAGCCCGCCCTGCTCTTCCAACGCGCCTACCCGGCGGTGGACCTGCGCATCACCGACCTGCGCGGCAGTTTGGTATACAGCCAGCACCTGGCTGCCCAGGCGGAAGGAGCCCGCGTGCTGCTGCCCATCGGGTCCAGCCCCGGACTCTACCTGGTCAGTTTGGCGGGTCCGGCGGGGAACTTGGTGTGGAAGGTGGCGCGGTATTGAGGCAATACCCACCGGTATCCGCCCTTACGTGGGAATGATCCCGAACTCCTTACCGAGCAGGGCGCGGCAGGTCCCAGGGCTTCACGTTGCTGCCGGGTAGCCGCACAGGACGGATGATCTGCGCGCGTTGTTCATCCATGCGACGCATCTGCTCCACCTGATCTGGAAATAACATGCCTTCGCTCACGAACGTGGTGAGTTGGGACACTTGATGCGGGACCAACCACATACCCTTGAGGTAGCCTTCGGTAACGCCCACGCGCACTTCGCCGTCCGCCGCACAATACTCGGCCCCGAAGATCATGTTCCGGCTGATGAACTCCTTCATGCGCGTCATCCCATCAACGGTCCGGTTGAACCGTTCTTCGTACTGCACAAAGGCGTGGTGGCTGATGTGGTGGCACACCCCGCCCTCCATGATGCGAGCTGCCCGGTAGTTGCCATCGCAGCCACGGTACCACACGAAGGGGGCTATGTTCAACACCTTCTTGGTAGGCAACATGGCAATGAGCCAGTTGTTCCCGGCCGGTGAGCGGTACTGCTCCAGCTGGGGCATCATGCGCAGGCTCTTGTCCACACGCATGCGGCGTTGCAGGCGGTCTATGCGCCCCTTCATCTTGTTCCACATGGCGGGCAGGTCGCGCATGGCCTCGCGCACCACTTCTTCCGGGCTATGGGATGGAATGATCATGGCTGGGTCATTGGCGGGTTGTCACACAGCGCGACCCAGCACGGCCTGGCTGCGTCGCCCCTCGCCCAGGGGGCCGATGGCGCACACGCAGAACCAATAGGGCTTGAACAGGGTAAGGCCCTGCACGCTATGGCGCACCTTGCCGGTGAAGGCTTGCAACTGCCACGGCACATCACCACCGGAAGCGGGGTCCACATCCGTCATGTACACATGGTAGCCGCGGCGACCGTGGATGCCTGACCACCGCAGCAGCACGCTGCCGAGCTGGTGATCCTGTGCCACACGTTGCATCTGCGGAGTTCCCACCTCCCCGATGGGCTTGGGCACACGCGCCAGGCTGAACCCACTTTGCGCGAGGATCGCCGGATCGCCCAAGGCGATGATGCGTACATGATCGGCCAGCTGCCGGAGCATGTCCTTCGCCACGGCACCGATCGCATCGCGCTCGAGCTTGGATCGCCTACTGCCTTCGGTGGCCATCGCGATCGCCTCGGAGTAGGTCTTGTGCAATGCCTTCAGGTCGGCCATGCTCACCGGCGGGTCCGGGAAGGTCGGGTTGCCGTGCATGCATGTGTACACGTTGTTCATCAGGCCTGCCAGCCGTACAGGCGTAAGGCTCTTCAACTCCAGTTTGATGTTGGCTTTCATGGGGGTCGTGTTCCAGGGTCCGCAGTGGTCCTTGTCCCTTTTCACCCGGCTGGAACGCAGCCCCCACCCGCCGGGTTACACCGAACAACCCGCCCGGCACCACCATGCCCTCCCCTTGGCTGTACGGCCCCACCTCCTCGGGCACCCCGGTACTCCCTCCCCGGCAGAGCCATGACCCCGCCTTGCTCCATACCACGACCCATTCGACTTGGAACCCACACCCGAGCGGGTGGCGGGCACCTCCCGGCCGGTATGGCCCCAGCTACCTGGCGGCTGCAAGTCTGCACCCGGCCGTCCTGAACCGTATATCCCGCTGGATGTCCGGTTCCACCCGGGCGGCTCCGCACCAACTCCCGCTCGGGAGTACTCTACCACCCGTCCGGTATGCTCCATGCACCCGCGCGGCACCCTTTATGCACCCGGCCGGGTAGCACACCCTACCACCGCGGCACTGCCCAGCCCTATACCTCCGGTTGTCCATGGCTCAAGGTCTTTCGGCCATGCGCCACGACCTGCCCTCGCCTCCCACAAGGGCAAAGTGCAGCCACCAAGAATTACTTCACGAAGACCTCGTTCCGGTGGAACTCCAGGTATTCGGGCTTGGGGCCGGCCGCCTCCGCCGGAATGGCCAGAACATCAGGCCCTTGTACCCTACGCGGGGGCTTGCCTCCTTTATTGCCATACTCACATACTGATACATGCTCAAAACTCTTGGTGAGGGCATGGCCGAGCACACCCAATACTATACATAGTTTCACGCCATATCCGACGACGGATATCCTGATATGGCCGAATCTTTCAACTTCTCCGGTCACGAGACCTTCCATTGCCGTCCTTTCTGGTTGAAGAAGGGACACGACTTTCTGGACCAGAAGCGACGCTTCACCGACGAGGACGCGATCACGTACCTCGGCGTCGGCAAGAACATGGTGACCGCGATCCGCTATTGGATGAAGGCGTTCGGCATGTCCAATGATGACGGACTCACCGAATTGGGGAAGCGGCTGCTAAGCGACAAAGGCTGGGACCCATACTTGGAGGACATCGGTTCGCTGTGGTTGTTGCATTACCACCTTGTCGAGGGCAAGCATGCCTCCATCGCCAACATTGTGTTCAACGAGCTGAGGGACCGGGTGCCAGAGTTCACCATGAAACAGTACGCTGATTTCGTGATGAGTGAGAAGACCAAAGCGAACCAGAAAACCCTTGAGAAGGATTTCCTAGTCTTCGTTCGGAACTACCGCGACAAGGAAGCTGATGAACTGGATGACCTGAGCGGTTTGCTGGCAGACCTGCAATTGCTGAACGCCACGCGCGTCGAAGGTGCTGTCGATGTGGATCGCAGATCTCGCGATCTCTTCTACATCGAACGTAAGCGAAGGACCACGCTTCCACCTCGGATCCTACTGTACTCCATCCTGGACTCCACCACCGACGAACGCTCCATGAGCTTGACCACGCTCATGGATCTTGTTGGAAAGACATTCGCCCTGGATACCGAGGGAATGACCGAAGTATTACTCGAGATCGACAAGGCGTATTCGAAGAAGGGCATCACGTTCACGCGCACTGCTGGTGTGTACGAGCTACAGTTCAAGCAACGGCCGGATACCTGGGCCATACTCGCTGAGCATTATGCGAACTAAGTTCTCGCCTTCCATCAACTTGGTCCGTGACGGCGGACAGGACTATGGCTATCTGGCCACGGCGAACGCCAAGCAGATCGCCGAAGAGATCGTCCGGAGCGAGAAATCCGGAGCACAGGCCTTTCAACTGATCGGTTCGTTCGGTACCGGCAAGTCCGCATTCCTGTTGGCGTTCGCGAATGCATTGCGTGGACAGAAGACGGACCTGCCCGTCAAGGCCAGTAAGAAGGAACCTGCGATCATCAGCTTGGTAGGTGAGTACCGTTCGTTATCCGAGTTCCTTGCGGATCACTTCGAATTGAAGAAGGGCCAGAAGGGCTATCAGTACATCCTCGACGCGATACATGAGCGCTACGAGAAACAAGGGCGGCTCTACCTGATCATCGATGAGTTCGGGAAGTTCCTGGAGCATGCAGTCCGCAACAAGCCGGAGGAGGAGATGTACTTCGTCCAGCAGTTGGCGGAGTACTTCAACGACGAGGACCGGAACGTGACGCTATTGGTGACGCTTCACCAGAGCATGGAAGCGTATGCGCAACCTGCGCAACGCAATGAGTGGAAGAAGGTGCAAGGGCGCTTGCGTGCACTCCCCTTCAACGAGCCTGTTTCGCAGCTTGTGCAGCTCGCTGCACAGCAACTCTCGAAGGCGGGTGCCTCCGTTCCGAAAGGAGTTGATGTGACCGCGCTCGCGAAGATCAGTGCCGAACATCACCTGTTCGATGAGGCACCTGAAGCGTGGACGAAGGAAGAGCTGAGCAAGCTGTATCCGCTGGATCTCATCGCCACTCAGACGCTGACCAAGGCCTTGCAGGTCTGCGGACAGAACAGCCGCTCGTTGTTCACCTTCCTCCGGGTCGGTAACATCACTCCGAGCAAAGGCAACTCCTTCTTTGGTTTGCCACAGGTGTTCGACCATTTGAACAGCGAGTTCTACAGCTACCTGCGCAGCGCGGGCAATCCCATGCGTGCGCAATGGCAGATGCTCTGGGGTGCGCTGGAACGGGTCGATGCTGACTTCGGAAAAGACCGCAAACCTTACGAGGATATCGTCAAGACCGTAGGCCTGCTCCAGTTGTTCGGCGGCAAGGGAGCCAGCGTTGATGAGAAGTTCCTGAGCGCCTACCTCTCCGCATTGAGCGGTGCGAAGGACACGAAGAAGCGCCTAAGTGAATTGACCGCACGGAAGATCGTGTTGTTCGTGAAGCACCGCGCTTCGTTCCGGATGACCGAGGGCACTGATCTCGATTTCGAGAGCGCGTTGAGCGAAGCATCGGAGCATCTGGAAGCCATCGAGGATGTAGCTGGCAAGTTGGGCCAGCACTTCAATCGGCAATATGTGTTGGCGAAAGAAGCGACCTACCTCACCGGTTCGCCGCGCGTGTTCGAATACCAGTTGAGCGACAAGGCCATCACGACCACACCTAAGGGCATGGTGGACGGCTACATCAACCTGGTCTTCGGTTCCAGCACCGCTCAAGTGCAGAAGGTATCGGGTGAGTCCAAGGAGCCTATCGTTTACGGGGTGTTCATGAACACCGCTGCCATCCGCACGAGCTTACAGGACATCGAGAAGGCGCAGCGCGTGATCGACAAGAACGCGGAAGACCGCGTTGCGGTGCGGGAACTACGCAAGATCCAGCAGCACCACGCGGCGTTGCTGGACCACTTCATTCATGAAGCGCTGTTCACTGGCAACACCAAGCATGTGCGGTGGTTCCATGCGGGCAAGGAACAACCCGTGAAGAACGTGCGCTCGTTCAATCGCTTGCTGTCGACCGTGGTACAACAAGCCTACCCCGACGCGCCGATCTTCCGTAACGAACTGATCAACCGCGAGAAGGTATCGCCTACCGCTTCCACAGCCCGCAAAGACCTCTTCGACCTTGTCTGCGAGCAATGGGAAAAGCCGGACCTGGGCTTCGACAAGGACTTCCCGGCCCAGCGTGCCATCTATACCACGCTGCTCAAGGAGAATGGCATGCACCGAAAGGGCAAGGATGGGTACGACCTGTTCCCACCTGCAGCGGGTAGCTCATTCACGGCGGTGTGGAAGGCTTGCGATGAGTTCCTCGCTGAAAGCCGTCATGGGCGCAAGGACGTCACCGAGTTGATGGAACGTTTAGGGGAACGGCCGTTCAAGTTGAAGTATGGCTTGGTAGAACTTTGGGTACCGCTCTACCTCTTCATCAAGCGCGGCGACTATGCGCTCTATCAGGAGAACGCCTTCGTGCCGCAGCTCACCGGGCCGATCCTGTACATGATGACCCGCAGGCCCCAGGACTTCCAAGTCAAGGCCTTCCTGATGGACGGTGTGCGGCTGAGGTTGTTCAACCGGTACAAGTCATTCCTCGGCAAGGAAGAGGTGAAGCACCTCACGAACGGCGATCTCCAGGATGTGACGCGCCCTTTCCTATCCTTCTACCGCGCACTGAACCCCTACACCCAGCGCACCGAGAAAGTGAGCCCTGAAGCCAGGGCCTTGCGTGCGGCCATTGAGCACGCCACCGATCCGGAGAAGACCTTCTTCGAGGACCTACCCAACGCATTGCACCTGTCATTGGAGGAAGTGAGCAAGTCGGATGAGCAGCTTGGGCGCTTCATCAGCTTCCTGAGCACGGCGATCGACCATTTACAACAAGCCACGCCCCGTTTGGTGGAACGCATCGATGCATTCATAGGGGAGGAAGTACTTTCGGCTGGACAGCGGTTCCCGGACACGCGTGGCGCGATGGTCCGTCAGTTGGAGGGCATGCGCGAACATCAACTGCTGGACCATCTGAAACCGTTATACAAACGGATCATGGCGCCCTTGGACCAAAGCGAAGCATGGATCTCGTCCGTGGCCGAAGGCGCCATCGGAAAGCCGTTGAGCAAATTCACCGACCGCGACGAGGACCTGTTGAAGGAACGCCTGCTAACGATGTATCGGGAACTTACCAGCCTCGCTGACCTGCACCGCGTGGAGGAAGACCCAAAAGGGGCTCCAGCAGTGAGATTGCAGATCACCACATCGAGCAAGGGCACCCACACCGAAACGATCCAATACCCGGCCAAGAAGAAGGCCCAAGTGGAGAAGCTGATGAAGGAACTGAAGTCTAAACTGGGCAATGACAGCTCCGTTGACCGAGCCGCATTAGCTTGGCTCCTGAACGAAGAGTTGGGCAAGGCATGAGCACGGTGAAACACGTTTTGGGCATTTCTGGCGGTAAGGACAGCGCCGCCCTTGCCATCTATATGAAGGATAAATACCCTTCCTTAGATGTAACGTACTACTTCACGGACACCGGCAAGGAACTGGACGAGACCTACCAACTGATCGAACGGTTGGAGAGTTATCTTGGCAAACCCATCGCCAAGTTGGAGTCGGAAGATGCTCGGAAATCCGGGCAGGATCCGTTCGACTACTACTACAAGGTGTTCCGGGGCTACCTGCCATCACAGCAGGCGCGATGGTGTACCGAGCGGATGAAGATCCAACCGTTCGAGGCCTTCGTCGGTGATCACCCGACCCTTTCCTATGTGGGCATCCGGGGCGACGAGGACCGTGAAGGATACCTCTCGCGCAAACCCAACATTCAAGCCATCTTCCCATTCCGAAGATTGCTCTGGAGCGCGGACGTTACCCGCCTCGTGATGGACAATACGAAGATCGAGCACGTCGCGGAACTATATGCCAGCGAGGTCAACTCGCAGGCGTTGGACGTGGTTGTCCAAACTCTACGCCGACCGATCGAGCAGATCGCCAATGACCGGATGGGTAATGCACGGCGGATGAGCGAGAAGATCGACAGGTTGTTGGAATATGGCACCGCCGCGTTCAATCACGTTGTGTTCCGCTTTCTAAAGGATACCGGCCTACCGATGAGCCACGCTGAAGACTATGCCCTGCTAGACAACGAAGACGTTCTGACGAAGTCTGATATCGTGCGCTTATTGGAGGACAGTGGGGTGGGGATGCCAGGCTATTACGATGAAAAGGAGTTCACCGTGGGGGAACAGAAGGGCACTTACGCCCGCAGTCGTTCAGGCTGTTACTTCTGCTTCTTCCAGCAACGCATCGAATGGGTGTGGCTCTATGAGCAACACCCCGACCTTTTCGCCAAGGCAATGAAGTACGAGAACGAGGATGAGGGATTCACCTGGGCGCAAGGTGAAAGCCTGAAGGACCTGATCCACCCGCGCCGCATTGAGCAGATCAAGGCTGAAGCGCTAGCCAAGAGCAAGGGCAAGAGCAGCAATCGCCTGCTTTCTATACTAGAAGAGACAGATGAAAGAGAGTGTCTTACGTGCTTCCTTTGATTCCCGCTAGCGCTGTATCAACGTCTTCTTCGATTCCAAGTTTGGACGCATAGCTCTCCTTGAGCATTTTCATTTCCTTCGGCGATAGTTGGGCTTCATCAGCGAGCCAAAGGGTCATTAGGTATACAAGCCTCGATGAACTTGTTATCATCTTCTTCTCAAGACCATTCCAGAGAACGGATAACCATGGGACCGCATTGAGTGAATACGGGAGACTATTCAATCGCTTGAACAGGTCTTGGTAGGACTCCGTCTCGCCCTTTAATCGGAGCGCAGCATTGACATACGGTAGCAGTCCCGCCGGACGAAACAGCATGTGTCCGCCATGCTCCACGTTGCGAAACTGCATAGCGGGATTCTCCTTCGCCGAGAGAAATGTCTTAATGGCGTCGATCTCACTCGCCATAGCATTCCAAAAGGACGCTGCATATGCTTTGAATTCGTCAATCTCAGTAGTATCCCGACGAAACTTCAAGAGCTTCTCAAGGCCCCCTTTGTTAGGCACCTTGCCATCCTTGCTTCTTCTGAACTCCTTGTAGACCTCCAAGGTGCATTGGTACAAGGTGATAATCGAGGTGAAGGCCGTAGTATTGTTGTTAGCGATATTCTTGTTCAATGCATCTACTATCCTAGTACCCTTGAACAAGAGATTCTCCTCAAGTAAGTCGCGTGTCACAATAGCTACAATGTCATCTTCATCAAGCGCAATCGAATCCCTCAGCGAGACGGGCTTGGCGTAGCGGTTCAACGTGGTGAATATCCTTCGGGTCTTCTTACGACCTTCAAGGGTGTGCTCGTGCCCAATGAAGATCGCACCAATCTGATGTTCTGCCAATCCCGGATTGCGGCGTAGTGCTTCCTTGATACCTTCTACACGATGCTGCCCGTCGATTGGGAAAATCTTGTGCGGTCCTGGAAACTCAAGCAGACCAATGTCCAGGTATTCCGTGTTGTCAGTGCGCACAACAATTTGATGCCACTCCGGGTAGTTGTCGTACACGGCTAGTACCAAGGAATTGAAGAACAGTTCCGGTTGGTTGAGGATATACTGCGCAATACCCTCCTTGTTAGATGTTATGCTCCGCTGCAAGAGGTCGCTGAGCGTCTTCGACACATACAGATTATCATCTATGCTTTCCACATGTTCCACAACCTGGCGGAAGGACAGGGCCGTAACGTAGAACTCTCGTTCTCCAATCTTTGCTCGTAGGGCGGGTAGTCTCATAGGCCAAAAGCTTTTTTAGCTTGCCGCACTTCAATATCCATGTATGCGTCATTGCAGGGTAAGAGTAAAGCGTTCACCAGGCGCTTCTCATATTCGATCGTCATCGCATTATCTTCCAACGGGAGGAAGCTGAGATAGAGCTCCTTTCCCCAGTACTTGAACATCCGATGAATAAGAGGTCGTTCGTCATTGCGTGCGTACGTGGTGAAATAAGAACGACACCTTGCCCGAAGGCTCTGGTGCTCGGTCTTCAGCGCACGCCCGATGTACACTGGATAGTTGGTCATCCCAGGGATAATCGGACACCGTACCGAGTATAAATACAAGCCACCATTATCATTTGGGAGGTCATCAATTTCATCGCTGAAGTCATCCCCAGCTTCATTGAGGTATTTGATCGTGGACCACTGGTCTAGTGCTAGATTCAATCCGCTTAGATCGTATCGACCCCAGTGCCCGCCAAATGGATGATACACTAGGTCCCTGAGTTTCAGGTCTTCACCAAGGCTAAACGCAGATATCAGCATATTGTCTTTTCGCTGGTTGACCAATATAGAGCTAGTCCCCCAATCCCTGCATCAACTCCTCGGTCCCACCGAAAGTCAGGATGAAGGAGGAATAGGAGTTGTCGAAGAGGTCCTTCAGGTAGCTGCCGATATCCACGGGCTCGTCCTTGTCCTCCTTCTTCCTCACCACCTGGTATCCCCGGTTCTTGGTGATCATGTACAGGAAGAGCGCGTGGAAGTACACCGAGGTGTAGTACTTGCGGTTAGCCAGTTCGATGGCGTCGGCGCTGGGGTTCTTGATCTTGCTCCGGAATTCCAGCAGCGCGTGGCTGTCCATATTCACGAAGATCTTCTCTAACTCATCGCCCTTGGTCATGGGCACCATGGTGGTTTCGTGGATCACGGCTTCGCCGGTCGCCTGTTCCACGTCATCCCATGAGGCCGCGTCGGTGCGTTCGCCTTTGTCCTTGTAAACCTGCACCAGGTCGGGCAGGCCCAGTGGTTCCGGTGCCCCTTCCTTCTTCTGCTTCGGCTCTTGGGGCTGTTCCTTCTCGGCGATCTTCACCCAGAAGACATCCTCCTCCGGGCCGCCCGGCGCGGACAGCGAGACCTTGATCTGCACCGAGTCGCCCACCTTCACTTCATCCTCCTTCGGGCTGAGCGTGATGCGGATGGTGCCATCCTTTGGGCTGCTCTTCACCACATTGAACACCTCGGTGATGTCCTTCGGTGTACCGGGTCCGGTGCCGCCGGTGGTCTCGTTCGGCCGCATGTTCAAGATGGTGATGCGCAAGTCGCCCGGCTCTTCGATGCGGTCGAAGTAGTCGTTCTCCACATCGGTCTTCAGGCGCAAGGTCTTCTCCCCGTTGATGGGGATCTTGGTCACCTCGGTCTCGCCGTCGTTCCTGGCCTGCAGCTTCAAGAAGGTCGGGAAGCGTTGCGGCTTGAACGGCTCTTGTTCCTTCTCCTTCTCCCGTGGCTTGTCCTTCTTCTTGTCCTCGGCCTTCTTGTCGCTCTTGGCGTCGAGCTTGAAGGTCTGTTGGAGCATCTTCATCAGCTCCGGGTTCAAGGGCATCTTGTTCGCGAACGAACGGAGGAGGTCCTTAGTCGAGGCGCTTGTGTCGATGTCGGCAGCGGCCTTGCGTCGCTCTTGCAGTTCATCCAAGCGCCCATGCTTCTTGCTCAACTGCTTGGCGAGATAATGCCGCAGGTATTGCGTTTCCTCGCCATCCTTCATCCGGTCGCGCGAGGCCATGAAGAGCTCCTTGCGGAAGTCGTAGTTCATGTGCGTGCAATCGACATGGATGAGCAGGTGGCTCTTCAGCATGTTCATCTTCAAAGAACGCGTGATGAACTCCGAAGTGAAGAAGCCGTGGACCTGCCCGTTCACGGAGAAGGTCACGGACATGCCGTTCTTGAAGTATCGGTTCTCTATGGCAGCCTTCGAAGCTTTCACGTCCATATCCTTCACCCGATTCCGGAAAACAAAGCAGGACACCTTCATCGGGCCGATCCGCGAATCGTTGAACGCCTCTGAGAACTTGTCCTCCAAGTACTCATCTTCCTCCTTCCACAAGCGGCGCTTCAGGCCGTAGAGGTCGAGGACATTCACCTTGTTGTTCGGGTAGCGCTCGGGTGTATCCTTGGTGAGGATAGGCAAGGCCGGCTCGAAGAGGTACTCATTGATGCTCTGGCGTAAGTCCTGCGCGAAGCCCGAGTAGCCGGTGGGGAACTGGTAGTCGTAGAGCTTGATGACCGTGCCCGTAGTGAACTTCCGCCCCTCAAGGCCCAATTCCATCGAGTCGATAGGAAAGGAAGCGATGGATCCATTCGGTATCCAGTACTCATACCAGGTCTCCTTGGCCTTGTCCTCGTCCGTCTTGTGATGCTCGCGCACGAGCGTGAAGCCGAAATCGCCTTTCCCATCCCATCGTTTAGAGCCGATGAGCTGGAATCGCTTTTTCCCCGCGAACACGAGCGCACCGGAGCCGCCCATGTTGTACTTCCCCTGCACGAACTGGATGTCGTTCTTGTTGCCTTGGATGAGCGACAAGAAGGTCCGTTCAAAGTCGGCCGGGTGTTGTCCCTCGCCGTTGTCATAAATGATCACGCTCGTCGGCAGGCGCGGGCGTTCTCCTCGTGGTCCTTCGCCATCGGCAACAACCTGTACGTCCAGCGCTTGACTCCTGCGTTGCGTTGGAAGGTCCCAGTAGTTGTTCGGGAAGAAGCGTTCGACGGCTTCATCCATTGACTGTGGAGCGGTGGGCGCTTTCGGGTCAATGCCCAACTCATACGCTCGCTTCGTCAGAATGGCGTCGATGGAGTTCGTCACCTTCTCGATGATCGCGGCGATCGGGTTCGACTGCTGGTTCTTGACGATACTGAAGTTGCTCTTGTTGTTGCCTAGGGGTTTCCAGTGACTTGCGGCGAATCGACCCGGGTATTTGTCCAGGATCTCTTGGACTTTGGCTTCGTCCTTCGCCGCGTACAATGCCCTGAACAATTCCCGTAAGTCCAGATCCCCGAACAACTCACTCATCTCTATTGTATCTCAGTTCCTAAACTAATTATCCTATCGAATAGCGAACCCCTTGCGAGGGGCACGCCCCACTCATCCCCCTCCCTTCCCGTTTCGTCGCCTTCGTTGCGAGGGCCGGTGGCCGTGGGACCATCTTCGCCGCTCAGCTTCCCCCGCCCATGACCAAGCCATTCCCCCTGGCGCTCGCCGCCGCATGCCTCCTAAGCACCGCCACCCAGGCCCAGAACTGGACCGGCGCCGTGAGCAGCGATTGGAACAACGCCGCCAACTGGAGCGATTGGCCCCTGGGCGGTGAGAACATCACGGTGGACCCCGCCAGCTACAGCGGCGCGGCCGCCTCGCCCGTGATCGGCACCGCCTCGGTGTTCGCGCCCGACCGCCTCTACGTGATGAACGGCGCCGAGCTCACCATCGCCGCCAACCTCACCGTGGGCAACCGCTTCATCATCTCCGACGATGCCCAGGTGGGCATGACCGCCGGTACCCTCGTGGTGGACCGCCTGATCATGGAGCTGGGCGGCGGCTTCACGCTGGAGGCCGGCACCATCAGCGCCGGGCGCTTGGTGCTGGGCGATGACGGCGAAGGACCGAGCACCTACACCCAGCAGGCGGGCAGCGTCACCGTGTCCGGGGAGTTCGGCTTCGACTGCGCCGTGGGGCCTTCGGCACCCGTGATCACCCTGAACGGCGGCAGCCTCGTGAGCAATACCGATGCGATCGCGCTGGGTGCGGCACCGTCCACCGGCGCGGGCACCCTGGCCGTGAACGGCGGCAGCCTCACGATCAACGGCAGCTTGGCCAACAGTTTGGGCAGCACCATCGACCTGCGCGTGCACGTGAGCGATGGCAGCCTTACCGTGAACGGGCCCAGCATCGAGCTGGTGCATGCCAGCGATTCGCTGGTGTGTAACGGCGGGCTGGTGGTGCTTGATGCCTCCCTCGTCTTCCGCAACGATGGCGTGGTGCAAGCCACGGCAGGCAGCGTCCGCGTGGACGGTACCACCGAACTGCGCGGCGTGGGCAGTTACCATTTCCACCATGTGGACATCAGCACCGGTGCCACACTGCGCCATACCGATCCGGCGGAGATCACGGTGGGCGGCGATTGGAGCAATGCCGGCACCTTCAACGCCGACGGGAATTTGGTGGCCTTCGTAGGGGATGGCGCACAAACGGTGGAAGGCACACCCTTCTTCGGCCTGCGTGTGGCGAACAATGGCCCTGGCATCACGTTGACCGATGTGTGCACGGTGGAGGACGCGTTGATACTGGATCAGGGCCTGGTGAACTTCGATACCAATGGCGGCTTGAAGGTCTTGCACGGTGCCACGGCCACCAGCGGCTCCATCCAGAGCTATGTGAATGGTCCACTGTCGAAGGTGGGCAATAGTGCATTCACCTTCCCGGTGGGTGCCGGCGGCCAATGGCGGCGCATCGGCATGGGCGCGGTGAACGACCAGGACACGGAGTTCACGGCGGAATTCCTGCCCACGGCACCGGCCAATGCGAGCAGCCTGGCGCCCGGCCTCACCGGCGTGAGTACCGTGGAGCATTGGCGTCTGGAGCGTGCGGTGACGAACGACGAGACGACGGTGCAGCTCTTCTGGGAGGATGCCGCCGCAAGCGCGGTGGGCGATTGTGATGCCCTGGTGGTGGCCCATTGGAACGGCAGCGCATGGACCGGCGACTTGAGCACGACCACCGGCAGCTGCACGGGCAACGACGCCGGCACGGTGACGAGCGATATGGCCATCGCCGACTTCTCGTCTTTCACCTTCGGCACCTCGGATGGCACCATCGGCTTGGAGGAACACGCGGGTCCGCTGATGCTGGCGCCCTATCCCCAACCCGCTGATCGCGGCACCTGGCTCTCGTTACCGCAAGGCACGCGCAGCATCGCGCTCTACGACCTCACGGGTCAACGCATCGCCACGCATGCGCTGTCCTCCACCGCGGACCGCTACTACCTGCCGACCACGGAGCTGCCCACGGGCCTCTACCTGGTGCAGGCCAATAGCAACGGACAGGTGCTGGCGACGGGGCGTGTGGTGGTGGGGCACTGACAAATGCGATGAACGCAGAGGCGCAGAGAAACAGAGAAATGCGGAATGCATTTAACCGCAAAGACGCAAAGGGCGCAGAAGAATGCAGGGAATGCGTTGAAACGCAAAGGCGCAAAGGGCGCAGAGGACGCAGAGAATACGCGGCGTGTTCGATGAGGCCGGGTAGCTGACCGAAGCCAGGACATTCATCCCATCTCGGCATTTCCCTTTGCGGTCTTTGCGTCTTTGCGGTTAGCTCCCCCTCTGGACTCATGCGTTTCATATCCCGGTCACCGCGTTCCTAACTTTGCGCTCCTCGATGCGCGCTCTACGCCTCCTCGCTGCCTGGACCCTGTTCGCGATCACGGCGCTGCTGCTGGTGCCGCGCGAGCATTGGCACGGCCTGGGGCATGAGGAGCACGTGGAGCTGCCAGCGCACCACGGACCCGCAGTGGAAGCGAGCTGCGTGCAATGCGAAACGGGTGTGCCTGTGGCACTCGCCGCCGAGTCCTTCGCACCGCAGTTCTTCGCCGTGGTCCGCTGCCCGCTCCCGGTGGAGCATGTGCAGCACACGGACCTGGGCTATACCCCCCTGACCGCCGACCGCGGTCCACCCGCCACCTGCTGACCGGCCCTGCGCCGGGACCATGACGCCACGGTCTACGCCGGGCGCATCACGTTCCATTCCGGTCCACCGCGCCCTCGTGGCGCGCAATTCCCTTCGGTTGCGGTATCTCGTTATCTCCATCCTATCCTGTTGGGCCGTCACGCTCCCCGGAGCGCAGGCGCAGAACGGCCCGTGCGACCTCGTCCTGAGCGGTCAGGTCATCGACACGCACGACCACGATGCCCTCGCCTTCGCGGAGGTCTACCTGCCCGAGCTGGAGCGCGGCGCCGTGGCCGACACCGCCGGTCGTTTCCGCATCGCCGACCTCTGCGCAGGCACCTACCGCGTGCGTGTGATGCACCTGGGCTGCGAACCCGTGGAACGCACCGTGACCTTGAAGGAGAGCATGGAGATGGACTTCCGCCTGGAGCACCATGCACATGAGCTGCGCGAGGCGGAGATCATCCGCGACCGACCGGATGAGCACGTGGGGCAGGCGCACACCGAAGTGGACAAGGACGCGATGGAGCGCAGCAGCGGCCGCACCCTTGGCGAGATGATCGCGGTGCTCCCGGGCGTCACCACGCTCAACAGCGGGCCCACCATCAGCAAGCCCATGGTACACGGCCTCACGGGCAACCGCGTGTTGTTGCTGAACCAGGGCATCCGGCAGGAGGACCAGCAATGGGGCAATGAGCATGCGCCCAACCTCGACCCCTTCAGCAGCGATCGCATCACCGTGGTGAAAGGTGCCGCCAGCGTGCAATACGGCAGCGATGCCATCGGCGGCGTGGTGATCACCGAACCGGTGGAACTGCCGCGCGAAGGACCGTTGAGCGGTGAAGTGCGCGGCGTGGGCATGCTGAACGGCCAGGCCATCGGCGGCAACGGCTTGCTGCAAGGCGGCGTGAAGGGCGTGCACGGCCTCGGCTGGCGTGTGCAGGGCAGCGGACGCAGCATGGGCGATAGCCGCGCGGCGGACTACAACTTGAGCAACACGGGCATGCATGAGACGGGAGCTTCCGCAGCGCTCGGCTTCCGCAACCACCGGTGGAACGCATCGGCTTATGGCAGCTGGTACGCACGGGAGCTCGGCATCCTGCGCGCGGCGCACATCGGCAACCTCACCGACCTGCAGAACGCCATCAGCAGCGGCACACCCTGGTACATCGGCGACCACACCCGCACCATCGCCGCGCCACGGCAGACGGTGGAGCACCTGCTTGCGAAAGCGGAGGCGGGCTATGCGGTGAACGAACGCGGTCGCCTCGCGCTCACCTACGGCTACCAGATCGATGACCGGCAGGAGTACGACGTGCGTCGCGCCGACCGCAGCGACACCCCCGCGCTCGACCTCCACCTGATCACCCACACCGGCGATGCGGCTTACAAGCATTGGCTTGGCAAGCGCGTGCATGGCAAGGTCGGCCTCAGTGGCGTGTACCAGGAGAACGTCAACATCCCGGGTACAGGCATCCGTCCGCTCATCCCCAACTACCGCAAGCAGAGCGGCGGGGCCTACCTCATCGAACACTTCACCGCCACCGAGAAGCTGGAGCTCGAGGCCGGCGCGCGGATCGAACGCACACACCTGCTCGTGGCCAAGTACGATGCGACCAACTTGCTGATCCTGCCCGAGCACGACTTCCTCAATCATGCGCTCAGCGTCGGGGCCAACTGGAGCGTGGCCGACAGCGCGCGCATCCGCTTCAACCTGAGCAACGCCTTCCGACCGCCGCACGTGAGCGAACTGTACAGCGAGGGCCTGCACCATGGCTCGGCCGCGATCGAGGTCGGCGATGCCAGCTTGCGGAGCGAACGTGCGGTGAAGGGCGTGATCGACCTGGAGACGGCGCTCTTCAACGGCCGGGCACATGCGCTGGTGACCGCCCACGCCTCGCGCATCAACCACTTCATCTACCTGCGACCATCCGGCTACCAGCTCACCATCCGCGGGGCCTTCCCGGTGTTCAACTACGTGGCCACGGACGCGTTGATCAGTGGGCTCGATGCCAGCTTCGACCTGCGCATCACCGGTCCCTTCACTTGGAAGTTGCGCGCCTCCACCGTGCGCGGCCGGGATCTGGCGAATGATGAGTGGCTCTTCCAGATGCCCTCGGACCGCGTGGAGAACAGCATCGCCTTCGCGCCGCGAAACACCGGTACCTGGAAGGAGGTGGAACTGGCCGCCACGAGCTCCTTCGTCTTCGAGCAGCGGCGCATCCCCGTGGACCTCGACTTCACTACGCCGCCCCCGACCTACCACCTGCTGGGCATCTCCGCCTCCGCCGCACGTCCGCTGGGCAAGGGCGAACTGCGCGTGGGCCTGCGGGGTAGCAATTTGTTCAACACGGCCTACCGCGACTACCTCGACCGTTTCCGTTACTACGCCGACGCGCGCGGCATCGACATCGCACTATGGATCACCTACCGCTTCAGAAACACCTGAAACACATGAACAACAACCCCCCAAAACCCGATACCATGAAAACACGACTGAAGTACCTGACCTATGCGTTGATCGCCACTGCGACGATCACGGCTTGTGTCGGGGCTGACAAGGATCCCGTGACCCCGAGTACACCGGCTCCGGTGAACGAGGAGGAGCTGATCACCACGCTTCAACTGCACATCCACTCGGCCAACGACGTCGAGCACAAGCACTTCATCTTCCGCGATGTGGACGGCGCCGGTGGCAATGCGCCGGTGATCACCGCCGACACGCTGAGCCACGACTCCATCTACCACGTGGAGGTGGTCGTGTTGAACGAGAGCGCGAGCCCGGCCGAGGACATCACCGCCGAGATCAACGCCGAGAGCGATGTGCACCAGTTCTTCTATCAGGTGAGCGGCGCCAACGCCACGGTGACCTATGCGGACGCCGATGCCAACGGGAATCCCATCGGCCTGGAGACGGATTGGACCATTGGCGCGGCCAGCAACGGTACCCTCGTGGTGACCCTTCGCCACCAGCCGGACAAGACCGCGGCCGGTGTGAGTAGCGGCGACATCACGAATGCCGGTGGCGAGACGGATATCGAGGTGACATTTCCGTTCGTGGTGGAGTGAGGTGGAGCGTCCCATGAGGGATGCCTCCGGAGCGTAGGATGAAGCTCCTTTGATCACCCACTTGCCGGTGCCCCTATTGCGACCGGACCGGGGCAGGTGCGGACCTCCGCCACCATCCGGTCACGCCACCCAACGCGTTGAACAGGGAGAAGGTGTCGCCCTATATTAACGCACCGAATACGTTGATCACATGGTCCGGTCCTCCATTTCCATCCTCCTCGTTAGCCTGAGCATCACATCTCACGCACAATTCACCATTCCTGACCCGGCATTAGCGGCAGCATTGGAAGAGGTCGTGCCTGATGCGGTGAATGGCAACGTATTGGATACGACGCATGCGAGCGTGCTTGAGCGGGAGACCTTGGTCCTAAGATTCGATGGCATCGTCAACCTCAGTGGTGTCCGTTTCTTCACCAACCTCGACTCATTGGACGTAACAGGCAACGATTTCACCTCCTTGCCAGCGCTTCCGCCGAACTTGAAGTGGCTGAACTGTTCGAGTGGCGAACTATACAGTCTACCCGCGCAGTTGCCGAATGGACTTCAACATCTCATAGCCAGAACGAACAACCTTTCAAGTACACCGGTATTACCCAACACGTTGCGCGTGCTGGACCTGCTCAGCAACGACATCACCGTTCTAGGCCCATTACCCACGGACCTCGTGGAGTTAAATGTTCAAGGGAATCTGCTCAGTTCTTTGCCCGCGTTACCTCAAGGTCTGGTGACCTTGCATGCAGTGGACAATCACCTCACCAGCCTGCCGGAGCTGCCTGCTGGATTGGAGTATCTGGTCCTGAGCTACAATGAGCTTACGACCCTGCCAGCGCTTCCGGCCAGTTTGATCGAGCTGTACACCCCTTCGAACATGCTCACGAGCCTGCCACCGCTGCCCAACGGCCTGCGGAAACTGAGCACCATGGCCAACGAGCTCGTAGCACTGCCCGCTCCTTTGCCGGACAGCTTGCGTTTCCTGCATGCCACGTACAACCTGATCACCGCCGTACCTCTCCTTCCAGACAGTCTTCAATTGTTGGGATTGAGCGCTAACCAGATCACCGAGATCCCACCGCTGCCGCCAGCTTTGGAGGAGTTGTACGTGAATGGGAACCCGCTCACCTGCCTGCCTGGCCTCCCGAACACCCTTACCGACCTCGTATCCTTTGGCACGGGGATCACCTGCCTACCCAATTGGCCGGTGGGCTTGGTGGCGAGCGCCGGTGACCTTGGCTTCGCTCCAACCGTATGCTCCCCCTCCGATCCCTGTTTCCTGCCCCAGACCATCACGGGGCTGCTCTTCCTCGATCTGGACGGGGATGGCCAGAAGGCGGTCAACGAAGAGGCCCTGCCCCACGGAACGGTGGAACTTCAACCGGGGGCCATCCTCGCCGGAGCTGATGGTTTTGGCCGGTTCGCAGTTCCAGTGGAGGCGGGTACCTACACGGTGCAAGGCGCGACGCGGCAGTACCACACCATCACCACCCAGCAACATATTATCACCATCGAACCCGGCACCTCGGACACCACCGCGCTCATCGGTTACCAGCCGATCCCCGGCATCCAAGACCTGGTGGCCGACATTCAGGCCACGCCTGCACGACCAGGATTCGAGAACCAGTTGTTCCTGCATGTGACCAACCTTGGCACGGAGACCACCGAGGCGGACGTCCAGCTGTACATCACCTCCGAGCAATCCTATGTCTCCGCGGATCCCACACCCTCCTTCCAGAGCGGCACCTTCGTCCAATGGTCGGTCACCCTCTCCCCGGGCCAGAGCTGGAGCGCCATTGCGACCTTGAGCACCGGCGCTTCCGTTGAGCTGGGAACGCCCATCGTGCATACGCTCAACGCCGGTCCACTGGAAACGGACAGCGTTCCAGATGATAACGTGGCGAAGTGGTACGACGAGGTGGTCGGCTCGTATGACCCGAACGACAAACGCGTGGCGGTGGATACGGTATCGGTAGCGGAAGTCCAGGCCGGTGCATGGTCCGACTATACCATCCGCTTCCAGAACACGGGCACCTTCCTGGCGGAGCAGGTGGTGATCACAGATACACTGAGCACCCAATTGGACCATTCATCGATGGCCTTCATCAGCGCCTCACACAACGCGCAATGGGTGTTGGACAACGGCGTGCTCGTCTTCACGTTCGCGGACATCCAATTGCCGGACAGTGTTTCCGATCCGATGGGAAGCCAGGGCTACGTGCACTTCCGCATGAAACTGCACGACGACCTGATGGCCGGTGAGGTCATCGAGAACATGGCGAACATCTACTTCGACTTCAATGAACCGGTGATCACGGAGCCGGCCATGACACATATCGTGCTGGAGACCAGTCTCGCTGACGCGAACGGTGGAAGAAACCGGATCGCATCGATCATTCCGAACCCTGTAACCGAGCTGGCCGTCATGCAGCTTCCCGACCCACTTGATGAAGTGGCGCTGTTCGTATTGCACGATATGAGCGGCAGAGAGGTATGGCGCACCAAGGTTCCAGCTGGTACGAGCCGCTTCGCCATACGTGCCGATGGACTGGAGCAAGGGGCTTACCTCTTTCACCTAACGACGCAACAGGGATCGGTGGCGAGTGGTACAATGGTCGTGGCACACTGAACCCCTTCCATGAGCAGTTGTATCATGAGCAAGGGACTATTCCAATTTCTTGACCGTCAGTGCGTGTTAAGGTCACCTATCCTGCTTGCCCCGGTCTTTCGTGTAGGGCTATTCGCCCAGGTCCTGCCCGAACTTCCGCAGGAATACCTGGAGGTCTGCTACCCTAACAACGCCACCACGATCACGGTATGCGCCAGCGGCTGCGACTACCCGAACAGCCAATTGCAGCAGGCCTTCAACGCCGCGCAACCGGGAACGACCATCCTGCTGCAAAGCGGACACACCTACAGCGGTGCATTCACACTTCCCACAAAGACCGGTAACGCGTGGATCGTGATCCGCACGAACGTGCCCGATGCGCAACTGCCACCCGCCGATCAACGGATCGATGCCTCCTATGCTGGGACGCTCGCGCGCTTCCAGGCACCGGCGAACCAGAGCGCGATCACGTTCCAGAGCAGCGCGCATCACTATTACCTCATGGGTCTGGAAGTGACTTCCACCGGTTACACCAGCGACATCATCCGCATCGGTGACGGCAGCCAGACGACGGTGGCCGACCTGCCGCACGATATCGTGTTGGACCGGCTCTACATCCACGGCGATGCCACCCTGGGCAGCAAGCGCGGCGTGATGCTCAACAGCGCGCGCACCGCGGTGGTCAACTGCCACATCGGCGATTGCAAGAGCACGAGCCAGGATGCACAGGCCATCTGCGGCTGGAACGGTCCTGGTCCGTTCAAGATCGTGAACAACCTCCTGGAGGCGAGCGGTGAGAACATCATGCTCGGTGGCGCGAACCCGAACATCCCCGACCTCGTGCCCTCCGACATCGAAGTGCGGAACAACCACTTCTTCAAGCCGCTCAGCTGGAAGGAGGGCGACCCGAGCTATGCCGGAACGCCGTGGTGCGTGAAGAACCTCTTCGAGCTGAAGAACGCGCAGCGCATGCTGGTGGAAGGCAACATCCTGGAGAACAATTGGTCCGACTGCCAGAGCGGCTTCGCCATCGTCTTCACGCCGCGCACCCAGAGCGGGGCCAGTATGTGGGCGCGCACCACCGACATCACCTGGCGCTACAACATCCTCAAGAACAGCGATGGCGGCTTCAACATCAGCGGCCATGACGACCAGCTGGACAACCCGGTGAGCACGCGCATCCTCATCGAACACAACCTGGCCTACGACCTGAGCAGCGTGAACAAGCTCTACCAGTTCCTCAACGGTACCGAGCACCTCACGATCCGCCACAACACCAGCATCAACGTGGGCACCACCACCAGCGCCGCCGGCGATCCCACCCCCTTCCTCACCTTCCAGAACAACATCTGCGGCTTTGGCAACTACGGTGTGTGTGGCACGGGCTCGGGCTGCGGGAACGCCACCATCAATACCTACTTCCCCGGCAGCACGTTCTCCCACAACGTGCTCATCGGCACGCCCGGCGGGCCGAATGGCAACCCATCGCAATACCCGCCGGACCATTGGTTCCCTGCTGGTGTCGCGGCCGTGGGCTTCGTGGATGCGGCCAACGACGACTACACCTTGCTGCCCACCAGTCCCTACTACGGCGCAGGCTCTGATGGTTCCAACATCGGTGCGGACATGGACAGCTTGTCAGTCTACACGGCGCAAGTACTCACGGGTACCTGGAGCAGCTGTGCCGATATCAGCACGCAGCTCTCCGCTGTTCGGTCCGCGTTGGACTTCGCTCTTTTCCCGAACCCTGTGGACCATACACTCACCCTGCGTGCTCCATCGGGGGCGATCGGTGGCAGTGCCTCCTTCTTTAATGCCTTGGGCGCAGAAGTGAAGCGCGTACCGGTCAACGCGCAAGAGCTGCACGTGGACCTCGATGCGCTTGGTCCGCAGACCTATGTCGTGCGCATGTTGAATGCCGCAGGCGTGGTGTTGGGCAGCGAACGACTGGTCATCATGCGGTAATAACGCGGATCAGCTCCGGATCGCGACACGGACAACTGCTCTGTGCAGATCCTGCTGCGCGCCCTGGCGATGCCGTCCACGAAGGGCCCACCAGGCTGATGAGCAGGATCCGACGACCCACACCCTTCCATGTCGCGAACCGCAGATGATGGCGAGCGACACACAGACCACCAGCAATACGGTCCACGTGACCTTCAACGGAAGGTCAGGCGCAGGTAAAGCGCAGCAAAGCCAGCGATCGCAAGACCGGTCGAGACCAACGGTATGACCAGGCCCCGACACAGGGCTACATGTTGCGGCGGTACTGTCCACCCACCTCGAACATCGCCGCCGTCAGCTGTCCAAGCGAACAATACTTCGTCGCCTCCATCAACACCTCGAAGTCTTCACCGCTCACTTTTTCCCCTTGCCGCCCTTCTGTTTCACGATCCCGTACTCCACCAGCTCCTTCAGGAACTGTTCGTAGGTGATGCCGAGGGTCATCAAGTTGGTCTGGATGTGCAGGCTGGGCACCTCACTGTAATGGTGATCGACCGTGACAGGCCGCAGCAGCTTGCGCTCGGCTTCGGAGTAATCGAAGCGCTCGTGGCTGCCCGACTTGCGGCCATAGCCCACCAGCCCTTTCTTGTGCAGGTACTTGAGGAAGTCCCGGAGCGGTATCGGCTTCGGGCGCATGAGTTAAGCCGGGATGGCCACCTTGCGGGTGAAGAAGGTGGGCTTGCCGGCCTGTGCGTGCAGCAGGTTCACCACGCTGGCCTGATCCACGCCGGTGGGCGGTTGAAAATTGTCCTTGCTCAGCACCCAGCCGTACTCGATCAGCAGCTTCTCCAAGGTGCCGCGCTTGGCCGTTTCCTCGAAGAAGATGTCGGCCTCCACCGCGAAGGACTTCTTGGCCTCGGCCGGGGTCTTTCCATAACCGGTAACACGCAGCGCAGGCGCCAGGGCCACCCAGAAGTCGCCTTCTTTCACCAACATCACATCGAGCTCCACCTCGATGCCGCGTTTGCCTTTGTTGATGCGGTTGGTCATACAGCAAAGATAGGGCGGTGTGAGGGCTTACATGTTCCTACGGTACTGCCCCCCACCTGGAACATCGCCGCCGTCAGCTGCCCAAGGCTGCAATAAATCCTCGCTTCAAGCAGCACCATGGCCTGTCTTCGTCATTTAGCCGACATGGTCAAGGCCGGCCTGAAGAACAACAGAAGGAAGATGACCGTGAGCAGTGCGTTGTAGAGTCCGTTGCTGAAGTCTGATGGTGAAAAGCCCCAAGTGTACAGTCCATACTCTGCAAACAACATGACGCACAAGCCAGTAAGGCGGATCGCACGTGGCCTGATCCGTAGTACGAGGTGGACAGGGAGTACAAGCGCCAGAACGAGGAGGAGCACGCCCCAGCTGATGTGGATGAAGAAGGAGAGTGTGTTCAACAGCACCGCCTTTGCACCCTGACTGTTCGCTAGTACTGTATTCTGGAACCGATCGCCGAGGAAGGCAAGTACGATGAAGAAGGCATAGTACTTCGCAATGAGGAAAGCCGCGATGCGGATAAGGGATGGGGCATTGTAAACCTGGCCTGAGGTTGCTTCCTGTGTAGCGAGCGTTGACATCACATGTTCCTTCTGTATTGCCCTCCAACCTCAAACATGGCAGCGGTCAACTGGCCAAGACTGCAATACTTCGTCGCTTCCATCAACACCTCGAACATGTTCTCGTTGCGGATCGCCGCCTGCTGCAGGTCCTTGATCGCCTTCGCCGCTTCGGCGCCGTAGGCCGCGCGCAGATTTTCCACCGTGGCGATCTGCGCTTCCTTCTCCTCCTCGGTGGCGCGGATCACTTCCTTCGGCAGGATGGTGGGCGAGCCCTTGCTGCTGAGGAAGGTGTTGACCCCGATGATCGGGTACTCGCCGGTGTGCTTGAGGGTCTCGTAGTACAAGCTCTCCTCCTGGATCCGGCTGCGCTGGTACATGGTCTCCATGGCGCCCAGCACGCCGCCGCGCTCGGTGATGCGGTCGAACTCGGCCAGCACGGCCTCCTCCACCAGGTCGGTGAGCTCCTCGATGATGAAGCTGCCCTGCAGCGGGTTCTCGTTCTTGGCCAGCCCCAGCTCGCGGTTGATGATGAGCTGGATGGCCATGGCGCGGCGCACGCTCTCCTCGGTGGGCGTGGTGATGGCCTCGTCGTAGGCGTTGGTGTGCAGGCTGTTGCAGTTGTCGTAGATGGCGTAGAGCGCCTGCAGCGTGGTGCGGATGTCGTTGAAGTCGATCTCCTGCGCGTGGAGGCTGCGGCCGCTGGTCTGGATGTGGTACTTGAGCATCTGGCTGCGCTCGTCGGCGCCGTAGCGGTGCTTGAGCGCCTTGGCCCAGAGGCGGCGCGCCACGCGGCCCATCACGGCGTACTCGGGGTCCATGCCGTTGCTGAAGAAGAAGCTCAGGTTGGGCGCGAAGGCGTTGATGTCCATGCCCCGGCTGAGGTAGTACTCCACGTAGGTGAAGCCGTTGCTGAGCGTGAAGGCGAGCTGGCTGATGGGGTTGGCGCCGGCCTCCGCGATGTGGTAGCCGCTGATGCTGACGCTGTAGAAGTTGCGCACCTTCTGCTCGATGAAGTACTGCTGCACATCGCCCATGAGCCGCAGCGCGAACTCGGTGCTGAAGATGCAGGTGTTCTGCGCCTGGTGGTTCTTTGGGCGTGCCACCTCGCAAGGCCTCGGGGTCCGGCTTTCCGCTGCTGCTCCTCAGCCGGATTACCGGCCTGTGGGGCATTCGCTCCAATCCGTCACGCGAAATGCAGATCGTGGCTATATTGGAACGCCGTCGTTTGACGGGAAACGCAGCGATACTCGCGGATGACAAGCAGGGAGCAAGCCGACATCCTCTACAACGCCAAGAGCTATGTGCAAGCAATACCCTTGTACCGAGCGGCGGTTGAGGCTAATCCAGGTGATCACTACTCCTGGGGGCAGCTTGTGCTTTCACTTGGATACGCCAACGAACACGAGGCAGCTATCGAGGCAGGCAAGAGTGCCCTTCGCAGTCATCCGAGGTCAGCGTGGCTCTGGCGGCAACTCGGGAACGAACTTTTGAAGCTCGATCGCTTAGAAGAGGCTGAAAGGGCTCTGGACCAATCCAAGAGAATCGACCCTGAAGCTGAATGGCTATGGCGCTACTATGCCCAACTCTTCAAGAAGCAGAAGAAGTATACCGAGGAGGCAAAGGCTTTGGAGGAGTTGCTGGAGCGTGACAAGGCTTCAAGCACCGACATGAATCAGATTGGGATCGCCCATCATAACGCTGGTAGTTACGGCAAAGCGCTTGCCTTCTATCGCATGTCGGCCCTCATGGAGCCGGATACCGCCCCGTACTTCAACATGGGGTTGGTGTTCAATGATGCGGAAGTCTCACAGGATGCGGATGCGGCAGACGCATATCGGAGAGCTCTCAAGATCAATCCTGCGTACGCAAAAGCTCAGGAAAAGCTTGCGGCAACGAAGACCAAGCTCGCCCCGCTTGCTGAGCAAGCCCTAGCGCAAGCCAAAGGGCTAGTCCGAAACGATGAACGATACCAGCACTACTTGAATCCCTTCGAAGTGCTTCAAGTTGACGCGGATGCAGAAGAGATCGACGTAAAGGCCCTCCAGCGTTCAAAGAAGAAACTCCTCCAGGAACTTGACCTGAACGACGGTAAGGTGAGTTGGCTTGATGAACAGCCGTTAGACAAGTCGCGTGTCCTGGCCATCGAGGAAGAATTGGATGATCCTGACAAACAGGAATACCACCGGCTCATCTTTCAGAACGAGCCGCTGCTGCGCTTTCTGACCCACGGGGACATCCGGCACTTCTTGTATTCCGACGACTACTTTCCAGAAGAGGCATTGGACCTGCTCGATGAGGATGAAGGGTTTCGATCGTTTCTGAGCAAGCCCTTCGCCGCTCAGTACAACGCGGTGCTGAGTCGTGCGATTGACAAGAAGTCCCTTGCTGTGGTCGAGGTCCTATTCGACGGTCGCCGCTGGGTCGATGATGCCGATCTTGAGCAATGCCTTGCAGGTGCCTTCAAGAAGGTAGGGCATCAGGTCGAGATCATTCGGAGCTTGGAGAAGGAGAGCGAAACCAGGCTGGTTGGTTTTCCGGAGGTGCAGAACGCGCTCAATGTTCAAGGCACCGTCGCGCTCTTCAATCTGCTCCCCGCTCAGTTCAGAGTACAACAGACACAAATGGTGGCGTGTCTCCGCTCGCTCGCCATCAATTGCCATAACAGGCATGGCCAGACGGCGATGTCGAAGAGCATACTGCTGCTCTGCAAGCAGTTCCGCTTCAAGAGTCATGCTCTCAATGAAAAGTTGAAGGAGGACTATGAGAAAATTGAGGAGTTACTTGCCGAACAGATTGTGGCTAGGCCGTATCGAGCACCAAGTCCTACTGCACCAAAAGCAGCGCCGATACAGCAGCACCAGATACCACGCAAGCAAGAGGTCGATCAGACGGGCCGAATAGGGCGCTGGGTCGCTGTGATTGCGATCTTGTGTGTAGGGGGCTTTGTCTGTAACAAGCTGACGGACACCAAAACGAACAAATACCGAAGCACATCAGCCCCCGACGAATACACAGAGCCACAGGCAAATCGACCTTCGGGTGAGATCCACTTTCCGAAGGCCCCCCCACCGAACAACGTTTCCGCACAGGAGCAATGGAGCCCACCACCCGACGCTCGCGTAGTGGAAACCAAACCGGCAGTGCCGATCCTCGACGAGTCATGGGAGGATGTGTCCTATTCCAATGGCGACGCCCCTGAGTGCTTCAACTACACCCCGAAGTATGACCGTGAGTTGGACAATCAGCTAAGGGTAACCGTCGGCGGAGGGACGGACGTTGTGATCAAGGTGATGCAGGCGAGTACAGATAGGTGCATTCGTTACGTCTACGTCAGGAGCAGAAGCACATATTCGATCAGGAACATTCCGCAGGGCCTGTACTACTTGAAGATCGCCTACGGCAAGCGATGGGTCGAGAAGAAAGAAGCCGGAATGTGCATCGGGAAGTTCGCTTCGAGTCCGCTTTACGAAAAGGGCGAGGACATCTTGGACTTTCGCACTCGTAGTACTGGCATCTCATACGAGAACGGGCAGCGGTACGAGAACTTTGAGATCCCTTCCTTTGAGATCCAACTCGATGTAGTCACCACAGGTTTTTCAAGCAACAACCTGAACACCGACGGCATCAGTGAGGCGGAGTTCAATCAGTGAAGGATGCCAGAACTTCACGAGCACAACACTATGATGGACATCAAACAGGTCAGCACTACCGAGCAACTCAAACCCCTGCTATCGGCGCTATGTCAGCTGTACGAGCTGGAGCGCAAGGTGCAGAAGCGAAGCGAGTTCGAATCGCTTCGCCGCAACGTTGAGAAGATGAAGGCCGCGTTTGAGGAACTTGGCTACCGCATCGAGGACCCCGATGGACAGAGCTACAACGAAACAAGGGTAGACTTAGAGGCCTCGATCGCCGGGAGTAGTACAGAAGATCTTGCCGTTACCGAGGTCATCAAGCCGATTATTCGCTACGTGATGCGCGACAGCAGTGGGGAATACACCAAAGTCATTCAGCGCGGAGTGGTCGTCGTCGAGTCACGCATCAAGAACTAAGAACCATGAGCAATACAATCAACTTCGGCATCGACCTGGGCACAACGAACTCGTTGATCGCCAAGTTCAACAAAGGCACGGTAGAGGTGTTCAAGAACCCGGTCGGGTTTAAGGAGACCTTGCCATCCGTTGTAGCCTTTCGGAATGACCGGATCCTTGTCGGCGAGAAGGGGCGCGTGTACCTCGAAAAAGATCCAAAGAGCACCATTGGGCAGTTCAAGCGGAAGATGGGCACTACGGAGAGCTATAGGATCAAATCACTCGACCAATCGAAAACGCCGATAGAGCTTTCAGCATTCGTGCTGAAAGAACTGAAGACTTTCATCCATACAGGCGAAACCCCAGAAGCCGTAGTCATCACGATCCCGGCATCATTTGACATGGTGCAGTCCAACGCAACGAAGGAGGCGGGGCATCAAGCTGGTTTCAAGCAAGTGGTGCTTCTTCAGGAACCCATAGCCGCAAGTCTCGCGTATGCGAACAAGACCACTGGCAATGAGCTTAACAACAGCCAATGGATCGTCTATGATCTTGGCGGTGGGACGTTCGACGTCGCACTTGTACGGATCGCCGAAGGTGAATTGAAGGTCATCGACCATGAAGGAGATAACTTTCTTGGTGGCGCTGACTTTGACGCGCTGATAGTAGAACGGATCGTGGTGCCTGCCATCGAGAAGAAGGGACAGTTCTCAGACATACTCAACCAACTCAAGAGCGGATCAGGCCGCTTGAACAGTAAGTGGTACGTACTCCTGGCCAGTGCAGAGGAGGCCAAGAAGGAACTCTCCACCAAGAGCGCTGCGGAGATCGACGTAGAGGTGGAGGACGATGCTGGCGAAGTGATCAGTGCTCTCATTAGCGTGACGCGCTCTGAGTTCGAGGCGGTGATCAAGGAAGCCGTTGATGCGACCGCCGAAATGCTTAGGACCATTCTCACCAGGAACTCACTACAGCCCAGTGACCTCAAATTCGTTCTGATGGTGGGTGGGTCCACCTACATCCCACTGGTTCGCAACCGGATCAAGGAACTTCTTGGCATCCCGGTTAACACCGACATTGACCCGACCAATGCCATCGTCATTGGGGCAGCTTACTATGCTGGCAACAAGCCGCTGGAGTTATCCGAAGCAAGCGCAACAGTTGCACCGGTTTGTCCACTGAAGCTGAAGGTCTCCTACAACAAAGCCTCCCAGGAGTCGGACGAGATGTTCTCGGCCAAAGTAGACGGAGACGTCAATGGCTTATCGTATCGAATCGTCAGGGATGATGGCGGCTATGATAGTGGGCTAAAGCAGCTATCAACCCGGATCAGTGAAGATCTGCCGCTCCAATCGGATGCGTACAACTCCTTTACGCTAAGGATCCTGGACGCGCACAACAATCCATTGGCGGTGGAGTCGATCCAGATCGCACAAGGCAAATACAGTGTTGCGGGACAAATGCTCCCCGAAGACCTGAGCTTGGTCAAAGACAACCTTCAGGATGGTGATACCAGACTGGAACAAGTTTTCGCTCGCAACACTATTCTTCCGGCTAAGAAGAAGATGACCGTTGACGTTAGCAAGACGCTGGTGCATGGTACTGAAGATGAGATCCGGATCATGGTCGTTGAAGGCTCATCGACAAACCATTCCTCGTCCAACAAGTCTGTCGGTGTGCTGTTGGTAAGTGCAAGGAATCTGAAGCGTGACCTGCTGAGGGGTACAGAAATCGACCTAACCTTCGAAGTCTCCGAATCACGGGCTGTAACAGTACATGCGTACGTCAATCCGTCGGGGCCGGAGTTTTCGGATGTATTCACCCCCAAGGATCGCAGGGTCGATGTGAAGGCTCTGGCCGAAGAGATCGGAATGTTAGAGGAGAGGATCGAGCAAGAGAAAGCCGAGGCATTGGAACATGAGAACTACGAAGTAGTTGACGTTCTTACCAAACTTGCCGGTCCAGTTCAGGAACTACAAGGTGAGGCTGTGCTCTTGACGCTTGACGACGTGACCGATCACAAGTACAAGCTGGAAGACCGTAAACGGAAAATCGCGCAGGAGTTGCATCAGGCTACATCCACCAAGCGTATTGAAAGACTTCGTGCAGAGTACGTCGAGGTCCGTGATGAGGTCAGCGAAACCGTCAAAGAGAGCGGGAACGACATGGAGAAGCGGCAACTATTGGAGATCGTTAACCATGAACACGTATTCCTCAACACGAACAGCACCCAGCGACTGGCTGAGCACATATCCAAACTGCGCAGTTTGGAGTTCCAGATCCTCATGCGTTCCCCTGACTTCCTCATCGGTTGGTTCCAGAGCTTGACGGCCAAGCGTGAGACCTTTAACGATCAAGTGCAAGCGAAGAACCTGATTGAAGCTGGCAAACAACATATTCAAGGAGAGGATTTCGACCGCCTGCTTGAAGTCAACAAGCGTCTCTTCAGCCTACTTCCGCAAAGGGAGCAGGAGTCGAAGGACATGCGTCACTTCACTGGAATCAGCTAGCCCGGATGATCACGACTCTAAAGATCCTATTAGCTGTGCTTCTGCTGACTTGTTTGGCCGAAATGCCTTACGGTTACTACCAGTTCGTCCGGTTCGCAGGGCTGGTTGGGTTCGCTGTTCTTGCGTATGACTTGTTCCAAACGGAGGAAAAGCGGATGGCGATCGTGTATGTGTGCCTTGCACTGCTGTTTCAGCCGTTCATCAAGGTGGCTTTAGGTCGCACGATATGGAACATAGTAGACGTAGTCGTCACGATTCTCCTGTTGTTGACCGTGTTCATCGGTCGGAAACGGGCCCGCGTGAGCGACTGAAGCGGGTACCCCGCAGCGACGAAGGAGCGAGGAGTACGAGCGGAAGGCGCGACGGTGAGGTTTTGCGAACCGGCACGCCCAAACTCATCACATGTTCCTTCTGTACTGCCCGCCAACTTCAAACATGGCGGCAGTCAGTTGCCCAAGCGAACAGTACTTTGTCGCCTCCATCAAGACCTCGAACATGTTCTCGTTCCTCACCGCCGCCCGTTGCAGGTCCTTGATGGCTTTGGCGCTTTCCTCTGCATACGCCACTTTCAGGTTCTCCACCGTGGCGATCTGCGCTTCCTTCTCCTCCTCGGTCGCGCGGATCACTTCCTTCGGAAGGATCGTGGGTGAGCCCTTGCTGCTGAGGAAGGTGTTCACGCCGATGACGGGATAGTCCCCGTTGTGCTTCAGCGTTTCGTAGTAGAGGCTTTCCTCCTGGATCTTGCCGCGCTGGTACATGGTCTCCATGGCGCCGAGCACGCCGCCGCGTTCGGTGATGCGGTCGAACTCGGGCAGCACGGCCTCTTCCACCAGGTCGGTGAGCTCTTCGATGATGAAGGAGCCCTGCAACGGGTTCTCGTTCTTGGCCAGGCCGAGCTCCTTGTTGATGATGAGCTGGATGGCCATGGCGCGGCGCACGCTTTCCTCGGTGGGCGTGGTGATGGCCTCGTCGTAGGCGTTGGTGTGCAGGCTGTTGCAGTTGTCGTAGATGGCGTAGAGCGCCTGCAGCGTGGTGCGGATGTCGTTGAAGTCGATCTCCTGCGCGTGGAGGCTGCGGCCGCTGGTCTGGATGTGGTACTTGAGCATCTGGCTGCGCTCGTCGGCGCCGTAGCGGTGCTTGAGCGCCTTGGCCCAGAGGCGGCGCGCCACGCGGCCCATCACGGCGTACTCGGGGTCCATGCCGTTGCTGAAGAAGAAGCTCAGGTTGGGCGCGAAGGCGTTGATGTCCATGCCCCGGCTGAGGTAGTACTCCACGTAGGTGAAGCCGTTGGCCAGGGTGAAGGCGAGCTGGCTGATGGGGTTGGCGCCGGCCTCCGCGATGTGGTAGCCGCTGATGCTGACGCTGTAGAAGTTGCGGACCTTCTTGTCGATGAAGTACTGCTGCACGTCGCCCATGAGGCGCAGCGCGAACTCGGTGCTGAAGATGCAGGTGTTCTGGGCCTGGTCTTCCTTGAGGATGTCGGCCTGTACGGTGCCGCGCACTTGGGCGAGGGTGTCAGCCTTGATCTTGGCGTAGACGTCGGGGGGCAGCACTTGATCGCCGGTGATACCCAACAACAGCAGACCTAATCCATCGTTGCCCTCTGGTATGGTTCCGTGATATTTCGGTCTGATCGCTAATTGCTGATCGCTGATTGCGGCATTCGCACGGCCTTCGCTCGCGGGCGAATCAGCAATCTGCGAATTAGCAATTGAGTTCCAACGGGCCTTGATCTTCTCCTCAACGAGTGATTCAAGCCCGTTGGAACGAATGTATTTTTCGCAATTCTGGTCGATGGCGGCGTTCATGAAGAAGCCGAGCAGCATGGGCGCCGGACCGTTGATGGTCATGCTCACACTGGTGGTGGGCGCGCTCAGGTCGAAGCCGCTGTACAGTTTCTTGGCATCATCGAGGCAGCAGATGCTTACGCCGCTGTTGCCCACCTTGCCGTAGATGTCAGGCCGACGACCGGGATCGTGGCCGTAGAGCGTGACACTATCGAAGGCAGTGCTGAGGCGCTTGGCAGGCAGGCCCTGGCTCACGTAGTGGAAGCGCTTGTTGGTGCGCTCGGGTCCGCCCTCGCCGGCGAACATGCGTGCGGGGTCCTCGCCCTGGCGCTTGAAGGGGTAGATGCCCGCGGTGTATGGGAAGAAGCCGGGCGTGTTCTCCTGCATGGCCCAGCGCACCTTGTCGCCCCAGCTGCGGAACTTCGGCAGCGCGACCTTCGGGATTTTCAGGTGGCTGAGGCTCTCGGTGTGGTTGGGGACTTTGATCTCCTTGCCGCGCACTTTGTATACATAGAACTCGTCCGAATACCGCTTTTCCTCTTCGCTCCAGCCTTGCAGCATGCTCCAGAGGTGGGGATCCAGGTCCTTCCTTAGTTCGTTGAATTTCTCTTCGAGATTTCTAATTGCTGATTCCTGATTCGAGGCATTCGCGCTGACCTTACGCGCGGCGGAATCAGCAATCAGCGAATTAGCAATCAGCAGATCCGGCCCACCGAACGTCAACACAGCCGAATAGAGTCCATAGAGTTGATCGGCGATGGAAGCTTGACGGCGGACCTGCTCATCGTATCGGCGGTTGTTCTCAGAGATCTCGCTCAGGTACCGGCTCTTGGCGGGCGGGATGATCCAGACCTTCTCGCTCATCTCGTCATGCGCGGCGAAGGTGCTCTTGAAGTCGACACCGGTCTTCTCGGCGATCTTCTTCATGAGGCGCGCGTACAGCGAGTTGGTGCCGGGGTCGTTGAACTGGCTGGCGATGGTGCCCACCACGGGCAGGTCATCGTCGTTGGCGTCCCACAGGTTGTGGTTGCGCTTGTACTGCTTCTTCACGTCGCGCAGGGCATCGAGGGCGCCGCGCTTGTCGAACTTGTTGATGGCCACCACGTCGGCGAAGTCGAGCATGTCGATCTTCTCCAGCTGCGTGGCCGCGCCGAACTCCGGCGTCATGATGTAGAGGCTCACGTCGCTGTGGTCCAGGATCTCGGTATCGCTCTGGCCGATGCCGCTGGTCTCCAGGATGATCAGGTCGAAGCCCGCGGCCTTCAGGATGCTCACGGCCTCCTTCACGTGCTTGCTCAGCGCGAGGTTGCTCTGGCGCGTGGCGAGGCTGCGCATGTACACGCGCTCCCCGCGGATGCTGTTCATGCGGATGCGGTCGCCCAGCAGCGCGCCACCGGTCTTGCGCTTGCTCGGGTCCACGCTGATGACGCCGATGGTCTTCGTGGGCTGATCGAGGATGAAGCGGCGGATCAACTCATCCACCATGCTGCTCTTACCCGCGCCGCCGGTGCCCGTGATCCCGAGGATCGGTGCCTTGTTGGCTTCGGCCTTCTTGTGTATCTCGTTGGCGATCTTCTCGAAGACCTCGGGATGGTTCTCCGCCGTGCTGATGAGCTTGGCGATGGCCGGCCAGTTCTGGGGGCTCAGCTTCTTCGCTTCGCCGTTCACCTGATCGCTCAGATCGAAGTCGGCCTTCTCGAGCATGTCGTTTATCATGCCCTGCAGGCCCATCGCACGACCATCATCCGGATGGTAAAGCCGCGTGATGCCATACTCCTGCAACTCGCGGATCTCCTCCGGAAGGATGGTACCTCCTCCTCCACCAAAGATCTTGATGTGCCCCGCGCCCTTCTCCTTCAGGAGATCATACATGTACTTGAAGTACTCGGTATGCCCGCCTTGGTAGCTGGTCATCGCGATGGCATGCGCATCCTCCTGGATGGCGGTGTTCACCACGTCCTCCACGCTGCGGTCGTGCCCCAGGTGGATCACCTCGGCGCCGGTGCTCTGGATGATCCTGCGCATAATGTTGATGGCAGCATCGTGGCCGTCGAACAGGGAGGCGGCGGTAACAACGCGGATCTTATGCTTGGGTACGTAGGGCGGGGCTTGGACGAAGGTGGACATGCTTTGGGCGCCGGACTTGCTCGCGGCTTGCCGCGAAGGTACCGGACAAGAAAGGAATGCGGAGGGCTTGGGCGTGCCCCCTCTCCCGGCCCACGAGCCGGGACTCGGGGTCCGGCTCTCCGCTGTACTCCGCGCTCGTTCCTCGCTGCGGGGTGCCGCTTCGATCCGTCACGCGAGACCCCCGACTTCCGCACCAGGCCCAGCGAAAGGGGAAGGACCGAAGGAACTCACTGAACTCCGCGCAGACACCATGAAACTCTATTCCATACCGCTCATGGATGAACTTACCCGTCTTCAAGTCTGCTACAACTTCGTCATATACAACTCGATCCCCGAGGATGATCTCCCCTGATTTCTCCTCGCTCTCGGCTCGCAGTCGTACAGAGGCGAGCCAGCCGCTTGTTGTAGCTCCTCGGTATATCCATGAGCTCGTATTTGGATCGCTTCGGCATTGAACCATGCCAGCGCACTGAGAAAGGTCGCATTCACACTCAGCTCGTTTCCGGTATTGGCGGAGCGCTGAAAGGAGGCGCACAGAGGTCAGTTCCCAGCCCTCCTAATGATCGTCCCTTGCGCTGGTCCATGGAGACTTAGCGAGAGGCCCCTCCCATCACCTCCCTCGCATACGCATAGCCCACCCGCTCGATCTCGGCCAGGTGTCGCAGGTCGAACATGCCGAAGCGCGCAAGCTCCGGTGGTTCAATGTAGAGACGGCATCCCTGCGCGCTGCGCGCCACCATCGGCCGGAAGCTGAGGTGGAAGACCCGGTCGATCGTGGCGGCCAAACGTCGCCTGCCGGTCCACGGTGGCAGCGGGTTCACATACACCGCAACGGTCTCGGCGCGTCGGTCGGCGAAGGGTTCGATGGGCAGGTTGTTGCTGAGACCACCATCCACATAGGGCACCCCATCGATCACGACCGCCGGAAAGACCATGGGCACCGCGCTGGCCGCGAGCAGTGCCGGTACCAACGGGCCGCTGCTGAAGATGCGCTGCGCTCCTGTGATGAAGTCCGTGGCAGTGACATGGAACGGGATGCTGAGCTCCTCGAAGCGGCGGACGCCCAGATGCGCTTCAAGCAGCTCACCCAAGACGCGCTGGGTGAGCCGTTCGCCCCGGAGCACGCGCCATCGGGTCAGGTGCAGGCCCCATTCCTCATGCACCAGTTCGGACAAACGCTTTGGTGTCCACCCGGCAGCGATGAAGGCACCTACGAGCGCACCCGCACTGGTGGCGCTGATGGCGGAGGGCACGACCCCCGCTTCCGCACACGCCGCGATCACGCCGATGTGCGCCACGCCGCGCGCACCGCCGCCGGACAATACGAAGGGGACCTGCTCCATGGGTCGGTGAAGTTCGGGAGTGCGTTACGACTCCCGCGCCATCTGGTCCCTGACCAACCGTTCCATGGCGGCATTGATGCGTCGGCTGTGCTCATCGCGCGCGGCCACCACGGGGCGCGGCAGCAGCGGCGAGGTCCGCACCGTCCCGTCATGCAGGAAGCCGATCACCTGCTCGTTGGCCGCGTTCACTTCCACCCCGATGCACACGGCGAGACTTCGATCCGGATCGCGGCCCATCATCCTGCCGATGGCGAACACGAAGTAGACCTGCCCTCCCGGTCCGGTGAAACGGTGTCCTGCGCAGAGCGGTCCCTTGTACTTCCTCTTCGTGCGCTGCTCGTCGATGCGCCGGAAAAGCCCATCCTTCAACCAGGCACCCACCGCATCGTTCAGCATCTCGATCTCCAGCGGATCCTGACGACGGTCCAGGAAGATCTCCTTCATCGGCTCCACGGTGCCGCGCGTCCGGTCGTGGTCGAAACGCTGGAAGAAGAGCCCCTGTACCCCAAGGTGGTGCGGCACCAGGTTGGTGATCCGCAACGCGAACATCTCCGGCGATGAGTTGTACCGGCCCAGCAACTTCAGCAAGCGCTCTCCATCGAAGGTGTTCGTGGCGAAGAAGAGGCGCAAGCCCTCCAACAGCGGCCCGGGAGGAAGCAGCAACGCGCCGCCGAAGTAGCTGGCCTTGCTGTTGTTGAGCACATGATCGAAGCTGGTGGCGCGCGGCCAGGGCGTCATCAACGCACGCTGACCGCTCAGACCCAGGAACGCATAGCCCAGCTCCTTGGCATGGAGGAAGGCCTTCTGGTTCTCGGCGAGGCGCGCATTGATCAGGAGCTTGCGCTTCTCAGGGATGAACACACTGCGGATGTGTATCAGCTCAGGATAGGCCTCCAGGCCGGTCTCCTCCACCGAATAACCGAACTCCTCGATCAGGACATCGCGCAGCCGGTCGCTCGTCGGCACCTCCTTCTCCATGAGTCCGTGCTCATCGCGGAAACGCGTCGCCTCCTCCTCCAGGTCGGCGAAGTGATTGCCGTACAATTCCTGGTAGGAGCGCAGGGCGGCGAAGTAGAAGTGCTCCTGGCTGAGGTCGTAACTGGCGGCAATGCGGGTGAGCGTACTGATGAAGGCACTGACCTTGGCCGGCGCATTGGCGATGATCTCCACCAATTTGCCGCGATCGATGCCGAAGAGGTCGAGGGGCACCTCCTTGAGGATACCGCCCTGCAATAACTCACCCACCGGGGCAAGGTGCTTGTCCAGCTTGAGGCTGACGAGCTTGTCGAAGGTGGTGCCGAGCGCCTTGGCCAGCGCGGCGAGCTTTTCGGCCTTGGGGTACTTGCGTCCCTTCTCGATCTCGTTGAGGTAGCTCACCGACAGCCCCGTGCGCTGCCCAAGCTCCGCAAGGGAAAGGCCCTCAGCCTGCCGGGCCCGCTTCAGCTTCAGACCCAGGATCAACCGGATATCGTCCTCCTTCAGTTCCATCGGACCGAGCGAATGTAGATCGGTCCCTAGCAGCAGAGCCCGATCTCTCCGCCGAACACCTATTGGTAATGGAAAGGGGCGGCCCGATCGGACCGCCCCCTTTCCACACACACCCACTTGTCCTACACCTCGATCGGATCCAAATGCTCCAGCTCCTGTTCCGTGAAGAGCCGGGAGCGGATGAGGAAACGCTTGCCATACGGGATCTCCAGGCTGAAGCTGCTGCCCCGGCCGTTCACCACATCGAGGGTGAGCTGGCAATGCTTCCAGTATTCGAACTGCTCCACATGCATCCAGTACTCCACGCCATCCACCACGCCCACGCGCACATCCTGCGTGCCCATGCGGAACTCATCCTTCCCGAAGCACATGGGTTGCGAACCATCGCAGCAGCCACCGCTCTGGTGGATCACCAGCGGGCCATGCGCCTTGCGGATGATGTCGAGCAGTTCGAGCGCCTCGAAGGTGGCCGTGATGCGGGGGATGGAACTCATGATCAGATGATGAGATGATCAGAGAATTAGCGGATCAGAGGATCAGAAGACCAGTCCATGGGCAGCGCCATGTTCTGATCTTCTGATCGACCGATCATCTGATCTCAGAAGAAGCCCAGCTTCTGCTTGCTGTAGCTGATGAGCATGTTCTTCGTCTGCCGGTAGTGGTTCAGCATCATCTTGTGCGTCTCCCGACCGAAGCCGCTCTTCTTGTAGCCGCCGAACGGAGCATGCGCCGGATAGGCGTGGTAGCAGTTCACCCATACGCGGCCGGCCTGGATGGCGCGCGGCACCTCGTAGAGCTCGTGCGCATCGCGCGTCCACACGCCGGCACCAAGACCGTACGCCGTGTCGTTCGCGATGGCGATGGCCTCCTCCGTGGTCTTGAAGGTGGTGACACAGGTGACCGGACCGAAGATCTCCTCCTGGAACACGCGCATCTTGTTGTGGCCTTTGAGGATGGTGGGCTGGATGTAGTAGCCGTTCTCCAGGCCGCTGTTCAGCCCCGCCTTCGCGCCACCGGTGAGCACCTCGGCGCCCTCCTGCTTCCCGATGTCGATGTAGCTCATGATCTTCTCGTACTGGTCGTTGCTGGCCTGCGCGCCGAGCATCGTCGCGGGGTCGAGCGGGCTGCCCATCTTGATGGCCTTGGTGCGCTCCACCACGCGCTTCATGAACTTGTCGTAGGCATCCTCATGTACCAGGATCCGTGAGGGACAGGTACAGACCTCACCCTGGTTCAGCGCGAACATCACCGCACCCTCGATCGCCTTGTCGAAGAAGTCATCATCGGCATCGACCACGCTGGGGAAGAAGATGTTGGGGCTCTTGCCACCGAGCTCCATGGTCACCGGGATGAGGTTCTCGCTGGCGTACTGCATGATCAGGCGGCCCGTGGTGGTCTCACCGGTGAAGGCCACCTTGGCCACACGCGGGCTCTGCGCCAGCGGCTTGCCGGCCTCCGGTCCGAAGCCGGTCACCACGTTCAGCACACCGGCGGGCAGCAGGTCGCCCACCAGTTCCATCAGCACCATGAGGCCCGTGGGCGTCTGCTCGGCAGGCTTCACCACCACCGTATTGCCGGCGGCGATGGCGGGCGCGATCTTCCACGCGGCCATGAGCAGCGGGAAGTTCCAGGGGATGATCTGGCCCACCACACCGATCGGCTCGTGCAGGCAGATGCTCACCGTGGTGCTGTCGTGCTCGCTGATGGTGCCCTCCTCGCCGCGGATCACCCCGGCGAAGTAGCGGAAGTGGTCCACCACCAGGGGAAGGTCGGCGGCCATGGTCTCGCGGATGGGCTTGCCGTTGTCGATGGTCTCCACGGTGGCGAGGAACTTCAGGTTGTCCTCGATCCGTTGGGCGATGCGGAGCAGGGTGTTGCTGCGCTCGGTGACACTCGTGCGGCTCCAGGTGGCGAAGGCCTTGTGCGCCGCATCGAGCGCCTTGTCGATGTCGGCCGCATTGCCGCGCGCGGCCTGCGTGAAGACCTGCCCGTTGATGGGGCTGATGTTATCGAAGTACTCGCCGCTGGCGGGCTTCACCCATTGGCCGCCGATGAAATGGTCGTAGCGGTCCTTGAAACGGATGTCCGTACCCGGGAAGGTGGCCGACTTGGTCGCTGTTGCTGTTGACATGGTGGTATGTGCTGTTTGTGAGCTGCCAAGTTGGCCGGGCCTTCGAGCGGTCCTGCTTCACGTTCGTCCCCCGCATTAGCACGATCGTCCCAATTCCCCGGACCGCCATGGTGGCCGCGTGATCCGGAAGCTACCTTGGTGGCACCATGGGCCAGGCCAGGCGGCTGCATACCGTGGCGCTCACACCGGAGGAGCGCGTCACCACGTCGATCGAGCATCGGCAAGCGTACACTTTGGAGCGCTGTGAGCTGAACGTGTACGAGACCCGCCAGGTGACCAGCGGTGTACACCTCACCTTCGGCGGTTTCACCATCACCAGCATGCTGCGCGGCAAGAAGGTGCTGCATCTCGACGGCGAGCGGCAGGTGCTGGACTATGTGCCGGGGCAGACGATGCTGGTGCCGCACGACGGGGCCATGGACATCGACTTCCCCGATGCCACACCTTGGAAGCCGACACAGTGCACGGCGCTGGTGATCGAGCAGGCGCACTTCACCAAGCAGCTGGACTACTTGAACGAGCAGCGGCCCATGCCCGATGGCCATGCATGGATGGTGGACCCGACCAAGCCCTTTTTGCAGAACGACGAGGACCTCGCACGCCTGAGCGACCGCATGGTGCGGGTGCTCAGCGGTACCGACCCGCTCAAGGACATCCTTGCCGATCTGCTGCTGAAGGAGATCGTGCTCTCCCTCATCCGCCTGCAGAACCGCGCCGATGTGTTCAACAACGGGGCCGATGCGCCGTGGAACCTGCGTTTCAAGGCGGTGGTGGAGCATATCCGCCGGAACCTGAACGAGCCCATCGCCGTGCAGAAGCTGTGCGAGCTGGCCGGCATGAGCCGCAGCGCCTTCTACCGCGCCTTCACCGACCAGTTCGGCATGGGACCGAACCAGCTCGTGCTGCACGAACGCATCAACCACGCGAAGGCCCTGTTACGGCAACCCGAGGTGGCCGTGAAGGAGGTGTGCTACGCGAGCGGCTTCAGCGACCCGAACTACTTCACGCGCATGTTCAAGAAGATCGAGGGGCGCACACCGGGCGAGTTCCGGCAGTTGGGCGGTTAGTGCAAGGAACGCGGTCGCGCGCCTATCAGGCTTTACTCGCGCATGGCGCGGTGCATACTGGATGATCTTCAGACCATCGTGTCGAGGGTACCTTAGCACCATGAGCAATGATATGCGCATCCGCCTTCGGCACTTGAAACTCGAGGACTTCCAGAACCTGCGCGACGCCATGGTGCAGGCCTATCCGGACATGGCCGGTGCGATCTGGCGGGAGGAACACATCCGCACCTTGATCGACCTGTTCCCCGAAGGACAGTTGTGCGTGACCGTGAACGGAAAGGTGGTCGCCTCGGCCCTCTCGATCATCGTGGACTATGACCTCTACGGGGACAACCACACCTACCGGCAGATCACCGGGAACTACACCTTCAAGACCCATGACCCTTCCGGCGACGTGTTGTACGGCATCGACGTCTTCGTACACCCCGAGCACCGCGGCTTGCGGCTCGCGCGACGTCTCTATGAGGCCCGCAAGGAGCTGTGTGAGCGACTGAACCTGAAGAGCATCATCGCCGGTGGGCGCATCCCCAACTACGCGACCGTAGCCGACAAGATGAGCCCCAGGGCCTACATCGAGAAGGTACGCATGAAGGAATTGTACGACCCCACGCTCACCTTCCAGCTGAGCAACGACTTCCACGTGTTGAAGGTGATGCAGGGCTACCTGGAGGGAGACACCAGCTCCCGCGAGTACGCCACCCTGATCGAGTGGAACAACATCTACTATGACCAGCGTCCGAAGATCGCAGGGCGCGCGAACGAAGTGGTGCGCCTCGGCCTGGTGCAATGGCAGATGCGGCCCATGGCCAACCTCGAGGCGCTCTGCGACCAGGTGGAGTTCTTCGTGGATGCGGTGAGCAGCTACAAGGCCGACTTCTGCCTCTTCCCGGAGCTCTTCAATGCACCGCTGCTCGCCGAGTTCAACCACCTGGACGAGGCCGCCGCCATGCGCGGACTGGCACGCTACACCGAGCCGCTGCTCCAGAAGTTCATCGACTATGCCATCCGGTACAACGTCAACATCATCACGGGATCGCTGCCTCTGCTCGAGGGCGAGCACCTGAAGAACGTGGGCTATCTCTGCCGCCGTGACGGTACCTGGGAGAAGTTCGAGAAGGTGCACATCACCCCGAACGAGGTGCAGTACTGGGGCATGCTCGGCGGCGATGAGGTGCGCGTGTTCGATACCGATTGCGGCAAGGTGGGCATCCTCATCTGCTACGACGTCGAATTCCCCGAGCTGTCGCGCCTGCTGGCCATGCAGGGCATGCAGATCCTCTTCGTGCCCTTCCTCACCGACACGCAGAACGGCTACATGCGCGTGCGCCGCTGCGCCCAGGCCCGTGCCATCGAGAACGAGTGCTATGTGGCCATCGCCGGCAGCGTGGGCAACCTGCCCAAGGTGGAGAACATGGACATCCAGTTCGCGCAGAGCGCCGTGTTCACGCCGAGCGACTTCGCCTTCCCCACCAACGGCATCAAGAGCGAAGCCACGCCGAACACCGAGATGACCCTGATCGTGGATGTGGACCGCGACCTGCTGAAGGAGCTGAACGCCCACGGCAGTGTCCGGATCATGCGCGACCGCCGCACCGACCTGTACGAGTTGAAACTGTTGAAGAACGCACCGGCAGCGGCCAAGCCCCCACGGCGGAAGTCCGCTTCCAGCAACGCCTCGTGACCCGAACGTTACCTGGTCGTCGGTCGAGCATTCCCATTGGCATGCAACGATCGGTCGTCCTTTGTGCGAGCCTGCTCATCCCCGCCATGTTGAGCGCCTGCACGGCATTCGTCGTGAACCGTGGTGGACACACCTTCATCGGGAACAACGAGGATGCCTGGAGCATCAATGCGCAGGTGCGCTTCGAACAGGGGCGTGATGGCGGCTATGGTGGCGTCTACTTCGGTCACTACAATGGAAGTCCGATGCGTGTGATGATGGACCAGGTCGGCATGAACGAAGCCGGCTTGATCTACGATGGATTGCGGATCTCAACACACACGACAGCACCCACACCCGGCTTGAAGCAGCTTCACTTCGATGCGCTGATGCCGCTGGTCATGAGGCATTGCGCCACCGTCCAGGAAGCGAGGGCATTCCTCCAGGACTATGATGCCGTCCTGCTTCCTAGTTCCATGATCTTCCTGGCCGACAAGCTTGGTGGTTACCTCATCATCGAGAATGACACGGTGATCGAAGGCCATGATCCCTGGTTTGCCGTGGGCAACTGGCGGATGGCTTCGTGCAGCGACCCTTCCACCATTCCGATCCAGCGGCTGCAGGACGGGCGCCAACTGCTTCTGGGCGGGGAAGGGTCAACATTGGAAGAGGCTCGCGACGTGCTCGCCAAGATGGCGGTGTGCCGAAGGAAGATGGGCGAAGGGACGCTCTTCAGCACCCTCTTCGAACCCGGATCAGGCAAGGCACACCTTTACTTCTACCATGACTTCAACGAGGCGGTGAGCTTCGACCTGAAGGAGGAACTGGCCAAAGGGGACCGCACCGTGGAGATGGCATCGCTCTTCGGCCCACGACCGGAATACGAACGATTGAAGAGCTACATCACTCCCTTCCACCAACGCTGGTTGTTCTGGACGCTCTTCATTTTGGCGGCCATTGTCGGGGTCGTGGTCGGGTCATGCTTGCTACTGGCCCTTTGGTGGTCATTCCGCTTTCTGCGCGGCAGACCACATGGCTCCTTCTCCGACCTCCTCCTTCCGATCGCCATGGGCATGGTCATGATCATCCTCATCGGCGTAATGCTGCTGAATGAAGGCGTCTTCTACTTCGGACTTGGCGATGTGGCCTCCTGGCTCGCATGGATGCCGGTCCTGCTCCTGTTGCTCGTGGTCGGATGGACGATACGGTCGAAGCGAAGTCCGGGTTGGAATCGGCTCGTTGGAGGCACGATCCTCCTTCCCTTCCTGGTCCTGCTGGGCTATTGGGGCATGCTCTGGCCCTGAGCTACATCCGGTACATCCCAGGTTCCGGCGGGAAGAGATGGCTCACGGGCGCATGGCCCAGTGGATCCCGGATCTCCTCCGGTTTGCTGAAGGCATTTCGGTATAGATACCAGGCGAGCACTGCGATGACCAATGCGAGCGCATGGTTCATCAGGGAATACCAGCCGGGAACACCCGTCAAGAGCTCGTTCAGGTCACGCATGATGCCAAGGCCGGAGAACGCATTCACGAAGACCAGCCAAGGAAGGGCTTCTCCGCGCCAACGCAACAGACCCAATCCCAGGAAGATACTTGCGAAGGGGATCGCACCCACAACGGCGAAGTTGGGCCGCCAGTCACCGGGAACACCGCCCCAACGCTCGGCAAGATGCAAGAGGACCGTGGCGGCGATCGCCGCGAGCAATCCCTGTTGGACGGTCGCGTACTTCATCCGTACCACCTGCGACGGCACATAGCGCACGACATGGGCGATCCGCTTCCGCTTCACCTCGGGATGTTCCATGGTGAGCACGTCGTACATGTGCTGCCGCGAGTAGCCGAAACCGACCAGCTCTTCCGCCTTCTTCCTGAGCGCTTTGGCGTTCATAGGACCAAGGTAGCCGGACGTGTGGAAGCATGCCGACCGTCCGTCAGACCAACGGACCGTTCGTGAAAGCCTAACCGAGGTAACGCTCCAGCCAGGTGGCGCGCAGGGGCATGGCGAAGCGCGTGCGCAGGTCGCCTAGCGTTGGAACGAGGTCGTCGTAGACCATCGTATCCGCTGTGATGCTTCCTTCCTTCAGCAGCTCGGGCAGGGCCTGCAGGCGACAGCTCGTGATGCCATTCGGTCCTTCGTAGACCAGGACCATGCGGTCGGTGAGCATCAGGTTGAGATCGTGCTCCAGGCTCTTGATGAAGCCCACGCTCTTGTCGATACTGCATCCGCTGGCCAGGGCCTGCTCCTCATCCACGGCCACCACCACGAACCGGTTATGCAGGATGTCCACTGCTGCGTCCAACGGATCACCGTGCGCGGCCCAGGTACCGGTGAAGGCCGCGCCTCGGTCACGCACGAGGTTCTGCTCGGCCTGACTGAGGTCACGGGCGGTCTTGTACACCCATACGCGGGCGTGATCCGGGAGATCGGTCAGGCGTTTGGCGGGGGACGGTGCTGTCGCGTTCATGATCGGTCACACGTTTCGTTCAACACGAGGAACGCAAGGTACGGTTCAACCTTGCGTTCACGCCAATGGATGACGCTGATGTGACACAGAACGCTGCCTACCATCAACTACGCGCAGAACGGTTATCATACACCGTGACCACGTCGATCACCATGCCGTTCACCTTATACACCACCGAAACGTTGGGGTGTATCACCGCACGACGGCAGCCTTGGTAAATGTTCGATCGCTGATACCCGTTAGGGTACTGCATCACCAACCGCTGGAACTCCTGCAGGAGATCGAGGAAGAGACCGACCTCGTACTCGCTCCACTGCGAACGGATGAAGTCCTTTATGTCATCTACTTGGGCCAGCGCCTCATCCGACCAGCGCACTTCGCGCTCAACGGCCATGCCGCTCCCAGAAATCCTTACTGGTCGTCGTGCGACCGTGCTTAAGGTCGTCCAAGCCACGCTCGATGGAACGGCGTTCTTCCGACGAAAGTGTTTCCGCCCAATCCGCTTGCTGGGTGGCTTTCTTGATGCCCAACAACGAACCAAGCAGTCCTTGATCCTCAAGCTTGCTGATCCATTCGATCAGTTCGTTGCGTACGGCGTCGGATTTCATGGATGTTGGAAGGTCTGCAAAGATATAGGGCATTGTTATCGGATGAGGATGCGGGCTAGAGGAGTACGATCCGGATTGCTCTAGGCTAACGGCGCACTAGTCGTGCAACAAGATTCCGCCACATTGAGTTTTTCGGTGCGCTCAATTCGTTCAAGGCATGAACGACCTCACTTTGATTTAGTCGCACGGCCTCAACTTCATGTCCCACGTTCCCGTGGAGCACATTGTACAGATACACGCGGCCCTTGTACTCATAAAATTTCTTTCGCTCTCGATTGAATTTCCCAAGATGCCGCGCTCGTAGTTCAGCCCGCTCAAAAAATGCTCCAGCATCCCCCTTCAATGGGGATAACTTTTGACCTAGAGAACTTTCGATGTATGCATCCATCTCCCTTTCATAAAGGTCCAAGAAATACGAATAGGTCTCAGGTTCCTCGACATAGCACTTCCATTGACCTTGGGGTATCGTTAGCAGTTCGTTCCCATCCGGTAGAATTTGGCAGATAATCTCCATTGGACAGTTTAACTAAGAAACCACTTACGCAGCCTACAGATCCCCCGCCTCCGCCACCAATTCCGCGATGTCCTTCACACGGACCTCACCCTCCTTGTTGAAATGCTTCACGCCATCCGTCAACATGGTGTTGCAGAACGGACATCCTGCGGCGATCACGGCAGGCTGTTCGGCCAGCGCCTCCTCGCTGCGTTCGGTGTTCACCTCACGCGTACCAGGCTCGGCCTCCTTGAACATCTGCGCCCCTCCCGCGCCACAACACAGGCCCTTCGCACGGCTGCGCTTCATCTCCACCAAGGCAGCATCCAGCTTCAACAAGACCTCACGCGGTGCTTCATACTCACCGTTGCCCCTGCCCAGGTAACAGGGATCATGGAAGGTGATGCGTTTGCCGGCGAAACTGCCGCCCTCCACCTTGATACGTCCCTCCTTCATCAACGCGTTGATGAACTGGGTGTGATGCAGTACCTCGTAGGTGCCGCCTAACGCCGGGTATTCGTTCTTCAGTGTGTTGAAGCAATGCGGGCAGGCGGTGACGATGCGCTTCACACCGTATCCGTTCAACACGGTCACGTTGGTGAGGGCCTGCATCTGGAAGAGGAACTCGTTGCCCGCGCGACGCGCCGGATCCCCGGTGCAGCTCTCCTCCTGGCCGAGAATGGCGAACTTGACATTGGCCGCGTTCAGGATGCGGACAAAGGCCTTCGTGATCTTCTTCGCACGGTCATCGAAGGAACCAGCACAGCCCACCCAGAACAGGACCTCGGGCACTTCGCCGGCAGCGGCGAACTCGGCCATGGTGCGTATGGTCAACGGCTGGCTCATGCGTTCGTCCACTCCATTCGTTTGTCCGGTCCGAAAGCCCAGGGAGCCCCATTGTTCTCCACGTTGTTGAACATGCTGGTCAACGCAGGACGCGTCCTGCTTTCCTCCATGACCAGATAACGGCGCATCTCCAGGATGATGTTCACCGGGTCGATGTTCACCGGACAGGCTTGCGTGCAGGCGTTGCAGGTCGTGCAGGCCCACAATTCCTCCTCACTGATCCGCGTGTGCAGGCTCTTCCCGTCGTCCTCCCACTTCCCTTTCGCATCGATGACCTTGCCCACCTCCGCCACGCGGTCGCGGGTGTCCATCATGATCTTGCGCGGGCTCAACAATTTGCCCGTGAGGTTCGCCGGACATTCGCTCGTGCAACGGCCACACTCGGTGCAGCTGTACGCGTCCATCAGGCTCTTCCAGCTCAGGTCGAAGACGTCCTTCGCACCGAAGCGCTCGGTCATCTCCACCCCGGCCACGACATGCGGCGCGGGCAGCTCCGGCGGAGGCACGGATGGGTCCATCATGCTCTTCACTTCACCAGCGATCCGCGGCATGTTCGCCATCTCGGTCCTCGGCTTCAACTTGCTGTACCACACGTTCGGGAAGGCCAGCAGGATGTGCAGGTGCTTGCTCACCACCAGGTAGTTCAGGAAGGCGAGGATGCCGATGATGTGGAACCACCAACAGATGCGCTCGATGGCGATGAGCGTGCCGGTGGAGAGCGCGGAGAAGGAGGTAAGGGACGCGATGTGCGCACTCACAGGATAGGCTCCTGCCGCCACGTAATGTTCCACGCCACGCTGCTGCAGGCTCCAGTCGGCCGCGTTCATCAGAAGGAAGGCGGTCATCAGGGCGATCTCGGTGAAGAGGATCAGGTTGGCATCGGTCTTCGGCCAGCCGTCCAGTTCCTTCATCGCAAAGCGCTTCAACTTGATGATGTTCCGACGCACCAGGAAGATGGCGCAGGCCACCCACACGCCGATCGCGAGCCACTCGAAGCTGCCGATGAGGAAGTCGTACAACGGCCCCAGAAAGGACAGCACCCGATGCGTGCCGAAGATCCCGTCGATGATGATCTCGAGCACTTCGATGTTGATGATGACGAATCCCGCGTAGACGATGATGTGCAGGATGCCGGCCACAGGACGCACCACCATCTTGCTCTGGCCGAGGGCCACGCGTGTCATCACCCCCCAACGTTCACCCTTGCGATCGTTGATCACCTCATCCTTGCCGAGGAGGATGTTGCGCCGGACCCGCATGATGTTGCGGCCGAAGAGCCAGGACGCCGCACCGACCAGCAGGATGAAGACGATGCTCGCGATACCCATGGTCATTTCTTCTTTTCCTCGTCCAGCACCTTGCCGATGCGCTCGATGTCAGCATCGCTCAATTTCGGCAGACGATCCTTCTTCCCGAAAACGCTGAAGTAGCGGTTCGGGTTCACGCGTAGGTCCTCCAACAGCAGGTCGAGCTCGCGGGAAGCGGCGTTCAAGTTGGTGTACAGGCTGTCGTCCTTCATCAACTTGCCCATGGTGCCCTGCCCATTGCCGATGTCTTGTGCCACCTTCTTCAGTTCGGCGCTCGCGAGGGCCATGTCATCCATCACCTTCCGCAGGCGGCCCTTGGCGAGGTCGGTCGTCAGGGTGTCCAGGTTGGTGAAGATGTGGTCCATCTCGTCGCTGTTCCGTGCGAGGGTGGCACTGACGGTCTGGAGGTTGTGCAGGCTGGCGCTCAGGGTCACGCTCTCCACCGCCACCAGCTTGTCCAGCCGCGCCGCTGTGCTGCTCAGGCTCTCGAGCACTTCACGAATGCTGGTGAAGCTGCTGTCAATATCGCCCACCGCTTCCTTGTTCAGGATCATCTGGAAGGCGTTGAGCACCGAATCCACCTTGGAGATCATGCCCTCGGCCTTGGCTTTCAACGGGTCGATCTGCGCGCTGACAGCGTCGGTCAGGCTCAGTTGCACATCGCCGACGAGCGTGTCGCCCGCTTCCGCCAATTCACCTTGGCCCAGCTCCAGCTGCAAGGCACGCGAGAAGAGGTCGGCGCTGTAGATCTGCACTTTCGTGTCCTTGGCGATGGGCAGTTCGTCCTCGTTGATCTGGAAGCTCACCACCACGTGCCCGCTCCTGCCCGGCATGAGCGCGGCATTGATCACCTGGCCCACCTTGAAGCCGTTGTAATAGACCGGGCTGGCGCTGGTGATGCCGGCCACATTGTTGTACACCGCGTGGTAGACGTTGCGCTTCTGGAAAAGGTCCAGACCCTTGAGGTAGTTGACACCGAAGATGAGCAGCCCGACGCCCCCAAGGACCAAGCCGGTGATGGCGTACTCGCGTTTGATCTTCATCCAGTGGGTGCGGGCTCTTAACGGACCTCGGCTAATTTAAGTGCTTCCTGCAAGGCGATGCGCTCACCATCCTTGAATGCGACGATGAAGCTCTCGGTGTATCCCTTCGCGCGACAGGACTCCTGCAGGCGCCTCGCCGCAGCCACACTGCGCTCCGCACCCACCGTGTACTTGTACATTCCGGCGCCCTCATGCTCCTCCACCCCGTCCAGGCCGTTGAAGTTCTGCGCCTTCGTGGGGATACGTTTGCTGCTGGTGACGATCTGCACCTTGAAGAGCACCGCGGGCAGGTCTCCACCTTCGGCCACGGGCTCAGGGTCCGGCTTCTTCACCTCCTCCTTGGGCGGATCATTGCGCACCACGGGCGCCGCGCCACCACCATCACCGGCGCGCTCCACGATGGCCTTGTACTCCTTGAAGGCCCGGTAGATCGCACTGGCCATGTAGTCCTGTCCTTCGCTCTTCTGCAGATAGTCCTCCTCCGTCGGGTTGGTGAGGAAGCCCAGCTCGATGAGCACGCTGGGCATGGTGTTGTAGCTGATCACCAGGAAGCCGGCCTGCTTCACCCCGCGGTCCGGACGACCCACCCGCTCCTTGAACTGCTTCTGGATGAGCGCGCTCAACAACAGGCTGTGGTCCAGGTGGGTATTCTGGCGCAGGCTGAGGGCGATGATGCTCTCCGGATCCTTGGGGTCGTAGCCATCGTACTTGAGCTCATGCCCCTCCTCCAGCAGGATCGCCTCGTTCTCCTTCTGCGCCACCTTCATGTTCGCCTCGGTCTTGTGCAGACCCATCACGTACGTCTCGCAACCATGCGGCGTTTTGCTGTCGTTGGCGTTGCAGTGGATGCTGATGAAGACGTCCGCCTTGTTGCGGTTGGCGATGTTGCAACGTTCCTTCAGTTCGATGAAGGTGTCGTCGTCCCGGGTGTAGACCACCTTCATGTCCGGGAATGCCTCGTTGATGTACTTGCCCACCAGCTTGGCGACGTTCAGGGAGATGTGCTTCTCGGTGGTCTTGTACCGGCCGGTGCCCAGATTACCCGGGTCCTTGCCGCCGTGGCCAGCGTCCAATACCACCGTTCGGATGCGATTGGGGTCCCGGCCCGGAGTTTGCGCCATGGCAGCCCCCACCACCAGGAACAAGGCCAACCCGATCGTGATCCGCATGAGGTTCCAGAGGATCTCCGCCCCCACGGCGTTCTGGTCCACCTTCCATCGTGAACGGGTGGCCAGGACCTCCCGGGCGCGCAGCAGGCGTTCCCGTCGGCGTTGCTCGGCCTCTGGCACAGGCTGTTGCGTACTTTGCGGCCCCGCCGAAAGCCGTTCGTCCTGTTCCATGTCGGAGACCTCCCGCTCAATACCCATACGGCGCGAAACTACCGGGAGCAGCAACGGCGGGAGCCCTTGGATCGGCGCAGTTCTCATCATTGTCCTGTTGATGTGCCGTGCCCTGTCAGGCACCGCACAGACCCTGGAGAGCGAGGTGCGGTATAGTGCGAGGGACAGCATGCGGTATGACATCGCATCGCAAACGGTGTACCTCTTCGGTGCGGCGACCGTGAAATACGGGGATGTGGAGATGACCGCGGACCGCATCGTGTTCGACTTCAAGAACGAGGAAACACAGGCCCATGGTGCCCCGGACAGCTCCGGCGCGGTGGTGGGCAAGCCGCACTTCACCCAGGACGGCTCCGTGATCGAGGCGGACAGCATCCGGTACAATTTCAAGTCGAAACAGGGCCTGATCCGCCAGGTGCGCACCCAAGAACAGGAAAGCTGGGTGAGCGCCAACCTGAGCAAGCGCCACGCGAACGGCGAGGTGCACAGCAAGGGGGGCATGCTCACCACCTGCGACCGGCCGAACCCGCACTACCACTTCAAGGTGAGCCGTATGATGGTGATCCCCGACGACAAGATCATCGCCGGGCCGGCCTATATGAAGATCTGGAGGATCCCCACGCCGCTCGCCATCCCCTTCGGTATGTTCCCCAATGTGAAGGGCGGCAGTGCGGGTGTGCTCATCCCCACCTGGGGCTTCGATCAGAGCCGTGGCTACTACCTCCTGAACGGTGGCTGGTACCAACCGATCAGCGACCACATGGACCTTTCGGTGACCGGCGATATCTACACGCGCGGCTCCTGGGCCCTGCGCACCGGCAGCCGCTACAAGACCCGCTACCGCTACGGCGGCAACGTGGACCTGAGTTACAGCACCCTGCTCAACAGCGATCCGGAGTTCCCGGACTTCAGCCGGCAGCGCAACTTCTTCATCCGCTGGAACCACCAGGTGGATCCGAAGGCCAGCCTCACCGACCGCTTCACCGCCAGTGTGAATCTGGGGACGAGCCAGAACTTCACGAACAACTTCAACAGCAGCACGGTCGACTACCTGAGCAACACCTTCCAGAGCAACGTGGCCTGGACGCACCTATGGCCCGGCAAGCCGTACAACCTCGCGGTGAACCTGCGGCACAGCCAGAACACGTTGAACCGCACCTTCGACATCACCGTTCCGGCCGTCACCTTCAACCTGCAGCGGATCTTCCCCTTCCAGCGCCTGCGGCCGGTTTCCGCCCCCTCGCGCTTCTACGATCAGATCGGTGTGAACTACACCGCCAACTTCGACAACCGCCTGACCACTACCGAGCAGCAGCTCTCCTGGGACAACCTGCCCGCTCTGGCGCGGAACATGAAGAACGGCATCCGCCACACCGCGGCCGTCACCACCACGTTGAAGAACAAGTTCGTGACGCTGAACCCGGAGATCCGGCTCACCGACCGGATGTACTTCGAGCAACTCCGGAAGACCCGGGTGAGCACCGCGGATACCAGCTACACGGTGACGGACACGGTGCCACGCTTCGCCGCACCCTTCGAATGGAGCGCCGGTGCCACGCTCACCAGCAAGATCTATGGCATGTACACCTTCCGGGGGCGACGCATCAAGGCCATCCGGCATGTGCTCACACCAAGCGTGGGCTTCAACTACCGGCCGGACCAAAGCACCCAGATCGAAGGTCCCTTCGGCAGCAACGGCAGCATCACGAGCTATTCCCCTTATGACATCGGGATCTATGGCAAGCCCGCGGCGGGTGAAAGCGGCACCGTGAACCTGGGGTTGATCCAGAACCTCGAGGCCAAGGTGCGCGATGGCAAGGCCATGCGGGATAGTGCGGCGGTGAGCGATGCGCTGCAATTGAAGAAGATCAAGCTCTTCGATTATGTGGGTATCACCACGAGCTATGACATCTTCAAGGACTCCCTGCGATGGGCGCCCATGAACCTCGCGGCACGGACAGCCTTCTTCAACAAGCTCAACGTGAACGTGGTGAGCGTGTGGGACCCCTATGCGGTGGACCGCTTCGGGCAGCGGATCGATCGCAGCGAACGATCCGTTACCGGCAAATTGGCGAGGATGACCTATACCAACGTGGCCCTGGGCATCGACCTGAAGAGCAAGCGTTATGGCCAGGCACCCTCCAGCGCGCCGAGCAACGACCAGCAGGTGGTGGAGGAGAGCGATCCAAGCAAGGGTGCTCGCATCAACTTCAGCGTGCCGTGGCGGCTGGGCCTGAGCTACAGCTACGACCTCAACCGCACCTATGCGGACAACAGCTTCACGGACACCCAGCGGCAGAGCGTGCTCTTCAACGGTGATCTGAACGTCCTGAAGTATTGGAAGCTGGGCTTCAGTAGTGGCTACGACCTGGTGGCGCAGGAATGGACACCCACCAGCTTGAACCTGTACTGGGACCTTCACTGCTGGGAGTTCAACTTCAACATCATCCCGCTGGGTGTGCGGAAGAGCTTCAGCTTCCGGATCAACGTGAAGGCCAGCATCCTGCGCGACCTCAAGTTCGAGCAGCGCCGTCCGTACGGCAACGATAACAACCTGTTGTTCTAAGCGCCTTTCCAGGTGCGTCGGCTATCTTGTCCGCCACCGCATGGAGGCACCGAAGGACATCCGCCGTGTGATCTGGGCCTCGTCGCTCGGCACGCTCATCGAGTGGTACGACTTCTACATCTTCGGCAGTTTGGCGACGGTGATCGCCACGCAGTTCTTCCCGAAGACCAACCCCACGGCCGCGCTGTTGAGCGTGCTGGGCACGTTCGCCGCGGGCTTCATCGTGCGGCCGTTCGGCGCGCTCGTCTTCGGTCGCATCGGCGATCTCGTCGGCCGCAAGTACACCTTCCTGCTCACCCTCTTGATCATGGGGGGCAGCACCTTCGCGATCGGTCTGGTGCCGGGTTACGACAGCATCGGCGCGGCGGCACCGATCATCGTGCTCCTGCTGCGCCTGTTGCAGGGACTGGCGCTCGGCGGCGAATATGGCGGTGCAGCGACCTACGTGGCCGAACATGCCCCACCCGGCAGGCGCGGCTTCCACACCTCCTGGATCCAGACCACCGCCACCCTTGGCCTCTTCGTATCGCTCGGCGTCATCCTCATCACACGGCATGTGCTGGATCCGGACCCCGCGGCATCCATCGCCAAGTTCAATGCCTGGGGCTGGCGCATCCCCTTCCTCGTCTCCATCGTGCTGGTGGGCGTGAGCGTGTACATCCGGTTGCGCATGAACGAGAGTCCGCTGTTCGCCAAGCTGAAGAAGGAAGGTGGCACGAGCACGAACCCGTTGAAGGAGAGCTTTACAAAGAAGCGCAACCTGCGAATGGTCCTGCTCGCCCTCTTCGGCGCCACCATGGGACAGGGCGTGGTATGGTATACCGGGCAGTTCTATGCACAGAGCTTCCTCGAGAACACCTGCAAGCTCGACTTCGACCAGTCCCGCACCATCCTCATCTGGGCCATTCTCTTCGCGACACCCTTCTTCGTGGTGTTCGGGGCATTGAGCGATCGTGTGGGTCGCAAGTGGATCATGCTTGCGGGTATGCTGCTAGCCGTGGTCAGCTACCGCCCGCTGTTCAAGGAGATGCAACGGTCCACGGTGCAGGCGGTGCAGTTGAACGCAGCGACGGACATTCCTTCGCCGTCGCCAGTTCGTGTTGATCATCCTTCGGTCAAGGTGGATGCGCCGACCTACTGGAAGCTCGTGGGCATCGTCTTCATCCTCATCCTCTACGTGACCATGGTGTACGGGCCCATTGCGGCCTTCCTCGTCGAACTCTTCCCCACGCGCATCCGGTATACCAGCATGAGCCTGCCCTACCACATCGGCAATGGCGTGTTCGGCGGCCTCACCCCTTTCATCGCCACCCTGCTCACCACCATGCGCCAGGGCGATGTGCTGGTGGGACTCTGGTACCCGATCGGAATCGCGGCATTGTGCTTCATCATCGGTGCCGTGTACATCAACGAACCAACCGGTAAGAACGCCTGACCATGGACCAGCTGAAGCGCTACCTCGGCATCGTGTGGATGTTGCTCGGTCCGGCAGCCCTGTTCACCTTATCGGACATCGCTGTGAGCGAGATCGGGAAGGACCCCTCGTTGGACCGCATGATCCAATGGGGTGTCTTCGTTGTTGTCTTCGTCCCCATCGGCATCGGCCTGGTCATCTTTGGCTGGTACGCTTACACCGGTGCCTACGCGCCCGACGGCACGGATCCTTCCACGGAATAGGAAGCCCTCACCCATGGATTCCCGATACTTGTGGTGTCCGGGACCATCCTCCGACCGTATCGACCATGTCCTATTCCCGTCTTCGCTCCAACGCCGATTATACCAACGCCTACGCCCAAAGCGTCGCCGAACCGGAAGCCTTTTGGGCCGCACAGGCGGAACGCTTCACGTGGCGTCGCAAGTGGGACCATGTGCTCCAGTGGGACTTCAATGCGCCGCAGGTGGAGTGGTTCAAGGGTGGACGCTTGAACATCACCGAGAACTGCCTGGACCGCCACCTTGCCTCACGCGGCGACAAGACGGCCATCCTCTGGGAGCCCAACGACCCCGGCGAGGAAGCGCAACGGATCAGCTACCGCGAACTGCACGCCCGCGTTTGTCGGTTCGCGAATGTGTTGGAACATAACGGCGCGAAAAAGGGCGATCGGGTCTGCATCTACATGCCCATGATCCCGGACCTCGCCGTGGCCGTGCTGGCCTGCGCACGCATCGGCGCCATACACTCCGTGGTGTTCGCGGGCTTCAGTGCCCAGAGCATCGCCGATCGCATCCAGGATGCCGATGCCGCCTTTGTGATCACCACCGATGGCATGGCACGTGGCGCCAAGAAGGTGGCCGTGAAAGCCATCGTGGACGAGGCCCTGAGGACATGCCCCGGCGTGAAGCGCGTGATGGTGGTGCGGCACACCGGCGAAGAGGTCGATATGCAGGCGGGACGTGATGTCTGGCTGCACGATGAGCTGAAGCAGGTGGATGCGGATCGTCCGGCGGAAGAGATGGCCAGCGAGGACCCGCTCTTCATCCTATACACCAGCGGTAGCACCGGGAAGCCGAAGGGCGTGGTGCACACCTGCGGCGGCTACATGGTCTATACGGACTACACCTTCCGCAATGTGTTCCAATACGAAGAACAGGACGTGTTCTGGTGTACGGCCGATGTGGGCTGGGTCACGGGGCATAGCTACATCATCTACGGACCCTTGCTCGCGGGCGCCACCTCCCTGATGTTCGAAGGCATTCCCACCTACCCCGATGCGGGCCGCTTCTGGCAGGTGATCGACAAGCACGGGGTGAACATCTTCTATACCGCGCCCACGGCCATCCGCAGCCTGATGGCACAAGGGCTCGACTTCGTGAGGCCCTGCTCCCTTTCCTCGCTCAAGGTGATCGGCAGTGTGGGTGAACCGATCAACGAAGAGGCCTGGCACTGGTATAAGGAGCACATCGGCAAAGACCGCTGCCCCATCGTGGATACGTGGTGGCAGACGGAGACCGGCGGCATCCTCATCTCTTCGCTCGCAGGCATCACGGACGAGAAACCAAGCTACGCCGCCTGGCCCATGCCCGGCGTACAGCCGGTATTGCTCACCCCCGAAGGAAAGGAGATCATGGAGAACGAAGTGGAAGGGCTGCTCGCGATCAAATTCCCCTGGCCCAGCATCATTCGCACCACCTGGGGCGATCATGAGCGCTGCCGCCAGACCTACTTCAGCAGTTACAAAGGGTACTACTTCACCGGCGATGGTGCGCGCCGCGATGCCGAAGGTCGCTACCGCATCATCGGACGCGTGGATGATGTGATCAATGTCAGCGGCCACCGCTTCGGAACGGCCGAGATCGAGAATGCGATCAACGAGAGCGAGTGGGTCGTGGAAAGCGCCGTGGTGGGCTACCCGCACGACATCAAGGGACAGGGGATCTATGCCTATGTGATCGCGGAGAAGCCGGTCACGGATCCGGACCAGGCGCGGTCCGAGATACTGGCCACGGTCACGAAGATGATCGGCCCCATCGCCAAGCCGGACAAGATCCAGTTCGTGAGCGGCCTGCCCAAGACACGGAGTGGCAAGATCATGCGGCGCATCCTGCGGAAGGTGGCGGAGAACGAACTGAACAGCCTCGGCGATACCACCACGCTCCTTGACCCTGCCGTGGTGGACGAGATCAAGGCGGGGCGGGTGTAGGTCCGATCAACATGGTTCCGTTGATGTAGATGGATCCGTGGGCCTCGGTCCTCGCGGCCCTTGTCATGAGCTTCGCACCATGCGTGGAACCTGGACAGTGGTGCTGCTCGTCCTGAGCAATGCGTTCATGACGCTGGCGTGGTATGGCCACCTGCGCTTCAAGGACCATCCCTCACTGGCCAAGCTCGGCCTCGTCTCCGTGATCCTGATCAGCTGGGGCATCGCCTTCTTCGAATACTGCCTGCAGGTGCCAGCGAACCGGCTTGGCTATGTGGCGGACGGAGGACCGTACTCCCTTGTTCAATTGAAGGTGATCCAGGAGGTGATCACACTGGCCGTGTTCGTCGGCTTCAGTCTGATCGCCTTCAAGGAGGAGTCCTTCCGCTGGAACCATGCGCTGGCGGGCCTCTTGCTTGTTGCGGCCGTATGGCTGGTGTTCAAGAAGTGATCTCAGGACAAGGCCCATCGCAGGCCGATGAACCCTCTGATCCCCTGCAATGGCGCGTAGATGTAGGACGGGTCGAAGGTGTAGCCGTTCGGGTTATTGATCGGGTCGTTCGCGGTCCGGTCGAACGGATCGAAGGGCCGAATGATCGGGTCCTTCGGTACGAAATCCAGCAGGTTCTTCACCCCACCGTACAGCTCGATCCCGTTGCCCGTCTTGTACTTCAACTGAAGGTTCAGCAATGCGTGCGTTGGGCTGTATCCCGGGCGGTAGTCGTTCGGTAGCACCGGAAGCCGCATCGGACCGTACACCTGGCCCGTCAGGTCGGTGGACCATCGTATAGACCAGTCATAGCTGGCGGTGAACGTACCTGACCAACGCGGCGCGAAGTAGACATCGGCACGCCGGCCCTGGTTCACGGTGAACACCTCCATGTAGGTGGCACCCGCCGATATGCGCCACGGTGCAGCAATTCGTGCATCCAGTGTCAGGCTGGCGCCGCGGGATACAGCGTGACCGTCAAGGTTCGCGTAGATGATCAGATCCGGATCGGTATGGTAATCGGGAAGGATGCGATCGCTGAAATGGGTATGGAACAGGGTACCATCCAGACCGAAGGACCGCTTCTCACCGGGCCACTTCCTCACGATGTTGATCGCTCCATTGAGCGAGCGTTCCGGCCGCAACGCCTCGGTGATCACCACGGTGCGCGCACCGGTCAGGGCCGCATGGTCCTCGGCGAACAGGTTCACCACCCGGAAACCGGTGCCGAAGCTGCCGCGCACCGTCCATCGCGGCCCCGGTGACCACTTGTATGCCAGCCGCGGCGAGTGCACCGCTCCATGGTCCCGGTCCCGGTCGGTGCGCATCCCCACCAGGAGCTTGTGGTGTTCATTGATGCTCCATTCGTCCTGCACGAAGAGCCCCGGCAATGGGCGCCGCTCGGGTCGATCGGCCGCGAAGGTGCCATCGGCATTGAAGGTGCTGGTCGCCGGTGTGTTGTCGTTGTAGGTGGTCAACCTGTACGCGACCCCGGCGAGCAGTTCGTGCCGCACCGCGAAGCGTTTGCTCCAGATCAACTGCCCGAAAAGCACCTGCTGATCCGCGTCGTACGGTGTGGTACCGTACCACGATCGTTGCCGGTGACCATTCGCGCTCACCTGCACCGTGATCCGCTCACGCACCGGTAACTGGTACTGCCCGATCACTTCCCAGCGCCTGGTGTTGATGGTCTCTCCATAGATCCGCCCGGAACCGGCGTCACCTCGTGTCCAATGCATCTGACCGCCCCAGCGCTCCTCGGAGACCAGTCTTCCCGCCAGGCTCGCCAGCTTCTTATCCGGCCTTACGAACGCGACCTTGTTGAACAGGGAGATGCGTTGTTGCAAGGTGAGATCCGTGAATCCATCGCCATTCTCATCGCGTGGATCGCCGTAATGGAACAGGTTCATACCGATCAGGTCCTGCACACGCCCTTTGCCGATGCGTACGCCAAGGTCCGCGTTCAACTCCTGCCAGCTCGTCGCCATCACGTCAACACTGGCCCGCGGCGCGAACGCCGGATCCTTCGTGATCACGTTGATGATGCCCCCCATCGCCTCGCTTCCATACAAGGAGGAACCGGGACCCTTCATCACCTCCACACGATCGATCATGCTGATGGGGATACCACTAAGACCATAGACCGTGCTGAGGGCGCTCACGATGGGCATCCCATCGATCAGTACCATGGTGTACGGCCCTTCCATGCCATTGATGTGGATGTCGCCGGTGTTGCACACGCTGCAATTCAATTGCGAGCGCACCCCATTGATCATGCTCACCGCATCGAACAACACAGGGCTGGGGTTCTTGCGGAAGAGCTTCGTGGATACGACCTCGATCGGCACCGGGCTCTCGCTCCGGCTCACCTCACGCAGCGTTCCCGTGATCACCACCTCCTCCAGATAGGCTGCGGAGCGCTCCATGCGCACATCGCCCAACCGTTGCTCCAACCCCGCCTGAACACTCACGGGCAACGCCAACGGTCCATAGCCAACGGCCGAGACCAGCAGCACCTGCCGGCCGGCCGGAACCCCTTGCAGCACAAAACGCCCCTCCCCATCCGTGGCCATGCCGATCGTGGTGCCCTTGATGAGGGTGCTCGCGAACGGTACCGGACCATCAGCCCCCACCACGCGGCCGACGACCGAGCCCGCCTGCCCCCACAGGCCGGTCGTGACCAGCCCGCCCATGAGAAGGACCCAATATCGGAACATAGTGCAATACTAATCCATTTATTAGACTTGTCTAATTCTTGCGATAGGGTGCCCCGCCATGCGGGAACCCATCAATGGTCGAACGAAGTACGGCCGTGCTCCAACCGGACGGATGAGCGGTGCGATCGTGCGCGAAAGCAGACCCCTGCTGGGCCGATCAGACCGCGACCGGGTCCACAGCGGGATAGCGAGCGTGCCCGTGCTGCTTCATGTAGAGGTCGAAGATGATCCCGTCCGCGAGACCCACCTTGGGTACGAAGACCTCCTCGATGCCTGCATGCTCCATCACCCACAGGAAGATATCGGCGGCCGGGATGATCACGTCCGCACGGTCTGGCCGCAGGCGAAGCACCTTCACGCGGTCCTCAAAGGAGTGTCCGGCGATGCGGTCCCGTTGGCCGGCAATGTCCGCGCGTGACAGCGGCTCGCCGAAACTGTTGCCGTTCTCCTTGAATATCCGGTTGATGTTGCCACCTGTCCCGATGGCGAGCAGCGAACCGTGCTGCGCGCGCAGTTCCTCCAGGAAGGCGCGCATCTCCGTCCAGCTCTCGGGGGTCACCATTCCCTGCAACGTGCGGACCGTACCGATCTTGAAGCTCGCGCTCTTCACCCGATGGCCACGCTCCAGCCAGGTGAGTTCCGTGCTGCCGCCGCCCACATCGATATAGAGGTAGCTCCGGTCCTTCAACAGATCCTGGGTCCAGAAGGTACTTACGATGAGATCCGCCTCCGAGCGGCCGCTGATCACCTCGACGTGAACGCCGCTCTCCATCTCGACCCGTGCAACGATCTCCGCACTATTGGCTGCTTCGCGCATGGCACTTGTGGCGCAGCAGCGAACGTAGGGCACGTTGTACACCTCGGTGAGCAGCCGAAAGGCTTTCAGGCTCTTGATGAGGTAGTCGCGCTTCGCATTGCCGATCGCGCCGGTACTGAACACGTCCTCACCAAGGCGCACAGGTACACGTACCAGCGTCTGCTTCTTGATGACCGGATGATCATCCCGCTCGATCACCTCACCGACCAACAGGCGCACGGCATTGGAGCCGATGTCGATGGCGGCATATGTGCGTGCGCTGGCGATGCGGTGAAGGTAAGGAGCACGGTGATCGGAAAGATCGAGTGATCCGCCGACCGCTTGCGGTCGATCAGGTCGAACGACCTTCGCCCTGAGGTCATACTCGACCTGCAGACCGGTCTTGAAGCAACCTTTTCCATTCGAAGCGTAATCCAGATGAGGCCACTCTGGTATCCTGATTGGCGACCACACGATCAACTACCTTCCCCTCATGGAACGAACCCACCGGCTGATCGTCCTGCTTGGCTTGATATCCACCAACAGCGCCATGGCGCTCACGGTCTCCGTCACGGCGGTCGGTCACCAGATCTGTGGCAATTGGCTCGGAGGGGTAGTAGCCAACCAGAACGGCGGGGTACCCCCCTATTCCTTCCTGTGGAACAACGGTAGTACGGAACAATCGCAATACGGGCTCCCGGCGGGTATCTACTCGGTCGTGGTGACAGATGCCGTCGGCACCACTGCAACAGGACAGGCCGAGGTATTGGCCTTGAACGCCTATCCGTATGCCACCGTTGTCGAGCAGAGCTATTGCAACGGCATGCAACCCTTCGTGGTCTTCTGGGCCGGTACCGAGAATGGCATGCCGCCCGACCCGATGACCGGGACCCAACACGGACCGGGGCCTTACACCTTCCAGGCACCAGGCTACACGACCAGCTATGGCGAATGGCCACAGGCCTGCTCGTGGTACGCCTATTACATGGTCGGTGTCGATGCACCAGCTGGATCAAGCGTTACTGTGAACTACGAGGATGGTAGCGGTTGTCCCGGATCCTTCCTCTTTCAGGTCCCCCAACCCATCTCCCTGCCTACGCTGCAGATCGTGGATGTGACCGGATCATGCTCCAATGGCGCCATCGGTTCGGCCAGTTTGAGCATCAACGCCCCGGTCGCGGCGCCATTCAGGATCCGATTGAAGAACGGTGCCCACCAGCCTTACTCCGGGGTTTGTGACTACCTGACCTACGAGTATGAGACCAGCGCCTCACATCAATACACGGGGCTCGCACCAGGGACCTATTGGGTCGTGAGCGATGTCGATGTCTTCGGCCTTCGCGAGGACATTCAAGCGCCGTGCTCCGATTCCATCTCGTTCGTTGTTCCCGACCTCGGCACCACCTGTGGCCTGGTCAGTGGCCGCGTTCATATCGACAACAATGCGAACTGCGCGTACAACAGTGGAGAGAACAACGTACCCAGCACCGTCATCGAGATCACTCCGGGGCCCTACTATACCACCACCGGACCTACTGGCACGTACGCCGTGAACCTGCCCTATGGAACCTATCAGTTCGCGGAGCAGCACCCGGTGGTGGAGCAAAGCTGCCCGCTCAACGTGACCGTGGCCGCGGCCTCCCTCGCGAACCGTAACATCAGCTGCACCGGTGGCATGCCCTTGGATGTCCGCGTGCTCATGGCCAACGGTCCGGCACGACCCGGGTTCGAGATCCTCTATGCCATCGACATTGACAACCTCACCACAGCGACGACCGGCGCGACCACATTGACCGTGCAGGTCGATCCTGCGCTCACCTTCGTGAGCATGACGAGCGGTGGCGTCGCCGCAGGCAATACCTACTCGTGGAACCTGGCTATGACAAGTGCCTTCCAGCACCGGGAAGTACGGCTCCGCATGCGCGTCCCGCCGGACGTCGGCCTTATCGGATCGACCCTGACCACCACCGCCACGCTGACCACGGCCAACACCGATGTGGACCTGTCCAACAACACCGCGATCAGCCAGCAGCTCGTTACCGGCAGTTTCGACCCCAATGACAAGCTCGCACGGACCTCCAGTGGCTCTGGCACGACCTACCTGATCGGACAGGACGAATGGATCGACTACACCATCCGTTTCCAGAACACGGGTACGGATACCGCCTTCAACGTATTGATCACCGATACGCTGCCCGCGACATTGGATCCCGCCACCGTGCTTTGGGGGCCGACGTCCCACGCCTGCACCCGCTCCATGGCCTCGAACGGCACGCTCAAATTCATCTTCACGAATATCCTCCTGCCGGATAGCAACTCGAACGAACCACTGAGTCATGGCTTTGTGAGCTTCCGCATCAGGCCTCACCAGCCGGTCAGCCCGGGAACAACGTTCACGAACCTCGCCAACATCTACTTCGACTTCAACCCACCGGTGATCACCGATCCGAGCGTGCTGACCGTGGCTTCCCCGGGGGTCGTTCTTTCACCGCGCGTCCTGCTCGGCGGGCCGTATGTCGGAGCCACGCAGCGCATGAACGATGCGCTGCGCGCCTCGGGACTGCTGCCTTTGACCGAACCATACACAGCGATGGGCTATGACCACGTGGGAGACGGTGGTGGCGAGACGGCCACAGCGGCGGTGTTCGCTGCGACCGGCGATGACGCCATTGTCGACTGGGTGGTGGTCGAACTGCGCAATACCAACGCTCCCTATGCCGTGATCGCAACGCGTAGCGCCCTGCTTCAACGCGATGGTGATGTTACCGCAACGAACGGCACCGGCCCGCTCGCCTTCGATCTGCCAGCAGGACCCTACCGCATCGCGATCCGCCATCGCAACCATTTAGGGTGCATGACGAATACCGGGATCTCGTTGGGTCCGACCAACACGGTGGTGGACTTCACCACGGCCGCAACATCGACTTATGGTTCGGACGCACGCGCCTCGGTCGGTGGTCGCTTGGTCCTTTGGCCCGGCGATGGCAACGCGGACGGGGTCGTGAAGTATGCCGGTTCGGCCAATGATCGTGACCGGGTCCTTGTGGCCATCGGCGGTATGGTCCCCACGAATGTGGTATCCGCGGTCTATGATCCGCGCGATATCGACCTGAACGGACAGATCAAATACACCGGCGGAACGAATGACCGCGACGTCATCCTCCAGAGCATCGGGGGGGTAGTGCCGACTTCGGTTCGAACAGCTCAATTGCCCTGACAGACTTATTCACAGGATCGGGCCAGGTCTTCCCTGACTTGGTCGATGACTGCCCCCCTGATCGGATTAGAGCCGGATGCTTCGCGCGAGACCGCGTATCCGCGTTCCACGTATATCATTGCCGAGGTCCTGAGGCGCGCGTCGATCAACGGACGAATTATTGAAGTCACGCCCTACCGAACATATCGTTTACCTTCACTATTCCTCCAAGTCCGAGGCTTTGGGCATGGATCGTTCTGGCATTTATCCTCTATTGCAATTGAAGATGATCGCCCTCATCCGTTTCATCCCGCTCCCAGAAGCGGGGTATTAAGCTTTATGATGGCCCGCTTGTTACTATCGGTCGTATTGGTCTTTGCCTACGCCAGCACGATTGTGGTTAACGGCCAAAGCTATTCGTTGGAGAACTGCAGCGATGCAGGACCAGTGAACATCTACGCCGCCCGTGATCTCGCAGGCGCCCCTGATGGAAAGCTTTTTGCCGTTGGCGCGTACTCCGGGAGCTTCACATTCACCAATATGAACCTGAGCTCAGATGCACAAGGTGCCGTGTTCATCACTAAGGTCTCAGAAGACCTTGATGTCGAGTGGCTCATGACCCTCTGCGAGAATTACAGTACCTCTTTCGACTTGTTGTCGCCTTCCATCGAAGTTGGACCCGATGGTCAGATTGTGGTCGCGGTCAGCTTCGCAGACACCCTCAGCCTTTTCGAGACCTTGCATATCCCGGATGACGGAAAGGGAATAGTACTGATCGCACTTAGCTCGAGCGGGGAATTGTTATGGCACCAGGAGATCGAGGGTGACGACATCAGGAAACAAGGTGTCTCCATTGATGGCGATGGGAACATTCTTGTTACTGGCGGTGCTTTGGGCGATATATTCATTGCAAAATACGACCCATTAGGGAATCAATTGTGGTGGTCTACCGCAGGTGGGTCATCAGGAGCCGATCTGACTTGGGCGATCATCTCAAATAGCAGCAACGGCATCTACGTTACAGGCCGATTGATCAGCGGTGGTCAAGCGCAATTCGGTTCGTTGTCCTTAACACCGCCCAACGGAACTTATATGGTCGGCTTTTTAGCCAAGTACTCTGCTTCCGGGGTGCCCGAATGGATACGATATGTATATAGCCAAACCTTTGCACGCTTTTCCGTGATAAATTCACTGGTATGCAGCAACGACGATATATACATCGCTGGCTACTTCGAGGATTCGTATTTGCGTTTCTCAAATGGGGGTGGGAATTTCGGGCAGCAGCCGAACGGCCTACCACGGTCCTTCCTTGCAAAGTATGGCTCAAATGGGGATCTTCAATGGGTAAAAGTTCCACCATACTCTGGAACCGGATCTGACGGAGCATTGGCATTGACGACCGATGGTACTATGTTGCACGCTTTGCTCAACTTTCAAAACTTGATCACACATGACCTAGGCCCGATAGCTTCGTATGGCAGCCATGACCTACTACTTGAACACTCGGACACGAATGGTACACTCTTGACCAATTTCCAGATCGGTGGCACAGGAATGGAGAGCGGTGATCACATCATCCACCACGCTGGCCACATTTACATTCTGGGTGGTACGAACGGAACCTCCCTCATGAGCCCTGCGGATTGCGCCGTAGCTGTCAGTTCCAACATGTTCATTCTGCGCTTTCGCGATGAGAGCGTGGGGGTTTCCGACCAGGATGAGCAGTATTCGACATCGCTTTATCCTAATCCGAATGACGGCACCTTCACCTTAAAGGCACCACGCTACACCGAGCGGATCATCCTTTCAGATGCATGGGGTCGCATAATCTTGCAAAGCAACTACCGCTGGTCTGAAGCTGGTGTTCCGCTGGATCTTGGCGACGTTGCACCGGGTGTCTATTGGGTCCGGGCACAAGGAAATAATCAAAGCTTGTCCACCAAAATGCTTGTGTGGTGAATGGTTGTTGGACGCCCTACTTCAGCACGCCCTTCCTCATAGGAAGGAGATATGTCGAGTATATCGCTCCTCCGTATGGGGACCCGAGCTGGGAGGATGATGAGGAAGATAACGACAATCAAGACCTCATCAATAATGAGGAAAGCGCCGAAGGAATGGAAGGACTATTCTACGTCAATGGCCCTTCCAATAACGTGGCCGAGGCGCTCCCATACATCGGCGACCAGAAGAACGGATCCAATGACCTGTACCGGCGAAAGGAAGATATCTGCACATTCTTGAATCAGGATTGCTCAGGAACCCCGGTACACCCCGTGGTGAAGATGATCGCCCTCATCCGTTTCGTACCACTCCCGGAAGCAGGGCATTAGAGCTATGCTATGTGCAAGTACCTACGAACCCTGCTGCTGCCCTTTGCCTCGATCATTTTTGGACCACAATTAGCGGCCCAAGACTACGTGTTCAATAACTGCTCGACGGGTGGCGCGACCAACATCTATACGCCGCGCGATATGGCCGGGGCTCCGAATGGCTCGCTCTATGTGGTGGGCTCTTACACGACCGGCTCATTCACCATAGGCGGACAGTCGGTGACCACGGAGGAACAGGACGCATTGTACTTGGCCAAATTTACCGCAGACCTTTCGTTCCAGTGGCTGATCAAGTTGGCCGACAACCCGAATACCATCGAATCCACTCCAATGATCACCATTGATGTGGACCAATCAGGCGACCTGATCGTGGGTATCGGGTTCCGTGATACGCTCCTGATCTATGGCAACGAGGTTGTCCCAGCCGATGGTACTGGTATTGTCCTGATCAAGCTTGAACCTTCTGGTGAGCCGCTCTGGTGGCATGAGATCGATGGGGACAGGCTTGGAAAACAAGGGGTGTCCATTGATCCGGTCGGGAACATTTTGGTGACGGGTGAAGCAACGGAAGGTATGTTCACCTCGAAGTACAACACATCGGGCGAAATGATCTGGTGGACACCGGCAAGCGGCAACGCAAGTTCAAGCTTGCAATGGAGTGTACGTTCCGACCCAAGTGGCAATGTGTATACGATCGGTAGTCTGCCAGCAGGAGGAGGTACTTTTGGCGAGCTTGATGTCGATTTCCCGATCGGTTGTTTCAATGTTGGCTTCCTATGCAAATACAACTCCACTGGGGAGGCCGAATGGGTCCGGTATGTATACAGCCAAACATTTGGCCAATACTCCTTGTTCAATGCGATCACAACACAAGATGGATCGATATTCGTAGCTGGGGAGTACTCGGACGCGGCCTTGCGTTTCTCTAATGGCGGTGGAACACTCAGTCCACAAATGGCAGGTCATCCGCGGTCATTCGTAGCGAGGTACGATGTGAATGGATCGTTGCAATGGGTACGGGTACCCTCATACAACTCCTTTGGTCAAGATGGAGCCATGACCTTGACAGCCGAGAACGGTGCTCTTCACTCATTGTACTCCTTTAGTGGCACCATCGACCATGGATTTGGTCCAATTCTTAGCCAAGGATATTTTGATGTACTCCTCATGCATACCGACTACAACGGTCAGCCGATGGCGCATTTCCAAATATCGGGCAGTGCATATGTATTAGGCAACCACATCCTTCATCACGCCGGCCACCTATACGTGCTGGGCGCCACCAACGGAGCCTCCCTCACCAGCCCCGCGGATTGCTCGGTTTCTATCGGTTCGAACATGTTCATCCTGCGCTTTAGCGATGAGGGCGTTGGTATTCCTGACCAGTTCGACCAAAGTTCCCCGTCCGTGTATCCCAATCCGAACAACGGCCTATTCACCGCGCAACCACCACGCTTTACCGAAAGGCTCATCGTGTCCGATGCCTGGGGCCGCATCGTTCTTGAACAAAGCGTTCGCTCGCTCGGTTCCGATGTTCAACTCGATCTTGGCAACGTGCCATCCGGTGTTTATTGGCTCAGGACCTATGGACAGGGCCACAGCTTCTCCACCAAGGTGCTCGTGCGATAGATCAGGTTCCAGCACTGATCACTTCAGCACCGCCAACCGCTCCTCCAACACACGGATCTTCGTTTCGGCATCATATGTCATCACTGTGCGATACAACGGAGTGGGTTCCGTGATGGATATCCAAGTCCTCGGCGCGGATGGTCGCCTGGTCAAAGTCTCCGAACGAATGAAGAGCCGTAACATGTAGAGGGAGCTGCGGTCATGGGCACCAAGAACGTACGTGTTCCGATGGACGACAAGCGTGACACGTTTCGTCAAGCTCCTTGAAGTACGAGGACTATCCGATCATATCACCCGAAAGGATGATTTTCGGGTCACCCGTGGGTGCCGCTTGAACACTGTGCTATGTTTGGCAGTGATGCAGCCTGCGTTGAGACTGCCCCATTGATCAAAATCCAACACCATGAGGAAGCTCCTACTCGTCTCAGGCCTGTTGTTCCTCGGCCACCGTTCCATCGCTCAAACGTTCCAGGCCTGGGTTCAACCCTCACATTGCACTGAGTGTACTGGCTCGATACTGGCACATTCATTCGAAATCACCCCGGTCGAATTCAACTGGACCCCCGAACCTGCTTCAGGCCAGGGTACCCCACATGCTACAGGGCTCTGCCCGGGAGCCTATACGCTCCAGGTGGCGGATGCGAACGGGACCACCGCAACGCACACATTCAACGTTCCAACAGGCCTTCCCGGATCAGGCTACTCGTGGATCCTACCCCGAACGATCTCCTGCGACGGTACCTGCTCCGCCGAGGTGGTGGTGTACGAGGACCGTTTGGGAGGAGAGGCGCCCTACACCTACAATGCCGGTACAGTCACCTACGAACCAGAGCGTCCCCATATGGCCATCCTGTCCGGGCTGTGTGCCGAAGACTCACCCATCGTCGTTACGGACATCAACGATTGTCATACCCAAGCGCATTGGGTGTTGAGCAGTACTTGGGAACAAGCACCGACCATTCTTGCGACGACCCCGGCATGTGCAGAGGAGGCCAACGGTACAATGTCTCTCGCCTACGTCGGGAATGAAGGCGTCTCCTACCGCGTTACGGCGGATCAATACGACACGGTCTTCGTATCCTACATGTCCAATCTTGGCCTACTCGACGGACTCAGTTCCGGGGATTATACCGTCTATCAGATCATGTCCATGGGATTCCCTTCTTGTGCTGTACCGGTCACTGTGGAGATCGGCTCGGCCACGGGACCTTGTGGGGAAGTGAACGGCATGGTCTTCCACGACGAGAACGAGGACTGCATCATGAACGACTGGGATTTCCCGATCCCTTACAAGGTCATCACCGTCGAACCCATTGGTAGTTATGCAATGACCAATGCTGCTGGCCACTATCGTTCGTTCATCACCTACGGCGAACACGACTTTGTGCTCAACCTCGGTTCGGACGAGGTACCTGCGTGCCCGCCATCAGGGACCGCCTCCGTTTCTGTGAGTGCGGCTGACCCCATCGTCTCTGCGGACCTGTCCTTGCGCAGCACCGTTCCCCATGATCTTGAAGTGTACATATGGCCCTTTAACCCGGTTGTCGGTTTCCCTACCCAGGGCACGGTCAGCGTACGGAATTTGTCCGCCTATCCGAGTGGTGAGGTGACCGTAACCGTCGAACTCGACCCTGTATTGCTCAACCCGTCCCCCACCGGCCCGATCACGATCCCAGTGATCCCGCCATATGAATACAGAGTCGTCAACTTTTCGGCCAATGTACCGGCGGATGTGGATCTTCTCGGAACCGAACTTGTTTACACGGCGACGGTGACCAACTCGGTCGCGGAAGATGACTTGTCGAACAATGTCGCGGTGATCTACGAGACGGTGGTGGGCTCGTATGACCCCAATGACAAACTGGGATCAACCAGCAGCCGTGGCAATGCTGATCAGTACTTCCTTGATCAGGATGCATGGATCGATTACACCGTACGGTTCCAGAATACAGGTACGGCTCCAGCACAGACCGTGGCGGTCCGGGATGACATCGATACGGACTTGGATATCGCATCGCTGGAGATACTGGGTGCATCCCACGCATTCGAGCCCTCCTTCGGGGATGACCGTGAACTGGTCTTCACATTCAACGACATCAACCTTCCGGATAGCTCCGTTGACCTCCTCGGAAGCCAGGGCTTCATCAGTTACCGCATCAAGCCGAACAACGACATCGTTGTAGGTGACATACTTGAGAACACCGCCGACATCTACTTCGACTTCAACCCGCCGATCACAACGAATACCGTGGAACACGTGGTGGAGTTGAGCACCGGCATCAAGGCTCCCACGATCGATCTAATGGTCGTAGCACCGAACCCGGCCACGGACCTGATCATCCTGCGCGGTATCGGGATAGAAGCATTAGCCTACTTGCATGTGCTCAGTATCGACGGACGGTCGATCCAATCTCCGACGCGTTGGTCTGGCGTCAATCTGGAACTGGACATCCGCGCCCTCGCACCTGGCACCTATATCGTGCGGACGCCGCAGGGACAAGCCCGCTTCGTGAAGCACTGATCACTTCAGCACCGCCAACCGCTCCTCCAACGCACGGATCTTCGCCTCAGCGTCGGCCTTCTTCTTGCGTTCGTTCTCCAGCACCTGCGGCGGCGCACCGCTGACGAAGCGTTCGTTGGCCAGCTTCTTCTCCACGCTGGCCAGGAAGCCGCGCAGGTAGGTCAGCTCCTCCTCGGCCTTCTTCGCTTCAGCGGCGGGATCCACGTTCGTTCCCAGATCAACAGCGTATTCGGTCACGCCCACCAGGAAGGTGATCGCGCCCTCACCGGCCTTGTCAACGATCGCGACGGAACGCACATTGGCGAGCTTGCGGACG
>JACJZG010000010.1 GCA_020635715.1 Flavobacteriales bacterium
TGGCTCTCGCCATAGCCCTTGCTGGTGATGTTCTCCTTGGGCACACCCTTGCTGATGATGTAGTCCACGGCGCTCTTGGCCCGTTTGTCCGAGAGCTTCAGGTTGTATGCGTCCTTGCCCCGGCAATCCGTGTGGGAGCTCAGCTCGATCTTCACCGTGGGATTGTCCAGCAGGGTGGCCACGAGCTTGTCCAGTTCGACCGCGGCATCCGGACGGATGTTCCACTTGTTGTAATCGTAGAAGATGTTCTCCAGGCGGACGACCTGGTCCACGACGAGCGGGAACAGTTTGAAGTCCGTCTTGATCACACCGTTGGGCTTGCCCTTGGTACTGATCCTGGCGCTCTGCTTGAAGAAACCTTCCTTCTCCACCTTGATCCGGTAGTCGGACTCGGGCTTGAGGGCGAACGCATACTTGCCCGATGCATCGGTGGTGAGGCGTTCGAGCTCGTTGTCCGCTCCATCCACGAGCACCACGGTCGAGCCCTCCAGCGGCTGGTTCGTTTCTCCATGATAGACGATGCCTTCAGCGGCATAGTCATACTTCTGCATCTCCACCACGATCTCCTCGAGGGCATCCTCGTTCGTGCTCAGTGGGTGCTCCTTCTGGAAGTATCCATTGCGGTTGGCGATGAGCACGTACTTGTCGTGGTACGGTACCTCGATCTTGAACCTGCCCCCCGGCTCGCTCTCCACCTTGAACCGGTCGATGAACTTGCCATGCTCATCCTTCATCTGGATGGTGGCCCCTTCGATCGGTTGTCGTGTCTCCTTATCGATCACGATGCCGGCGAGGTAGACCGTTGGCGGTCGGATGGTACAACCGTAGATGTCATCGCTTCCCTTCCCCCCGGGCCGATCGCTCGCGAAGAAGCCAGTGGTGTCATTGAAGAAGATCAGACCGTGATCGTTGTACCGGGTGTTCATGGGATACCCCAGGTTGAACACCTTGCCGGGACCGGCCTTCGAGAGCCGCGAGTAGAAGATGTCATAGCCACCGAGGCCCGGATGTCCGGTGCTGACGAAGTAGAGCGTGCTATCGCGATGGAGGTACGGGAACAGCTCGTTCCCGGTGGTGTTCACCTCCGGCCCCATGTTGATCGGAGCACCCCATTGATTCCCCAGGTTATCGCAATACCAGATGTCGGTGCCACCCACACCTCCAGCACGATCGCTGGCGAAGAAGAGCTTCTTCCCATCGGGGCTCACCATGGGGTGACCCACGTTGACATCGGCATCGTTGTGTTCGAAGGGAACGAGGTTGCCCCATTCCGGCTGTCCGAACTCCCCTGTGACAACACTGCTATAGAAGATGCCGAGATTGAGCTCTCCCTTTGTGTTCTTGTCCAGGGTGCCGTAGTAGTAGTTGTTCCTCGTGAAGTACAACCGGCTGGCCACGGAATCGAACGAACCCACCCCATCGTGGTAGCGGCTGTTCACCTCCCGACGCATGACCAGGGGTTCCTCGGCGGTCTCCCCTTTCCACAACGCGGTGTACAGGTTGAGGTAGGGTTGTTCGTCCCAGAGGTACAGCCGGTCCCCTCCGACACCTTCACCACGTGCACTGGAGAAGAGCAGCAGTTCCTCCATGATGCTCGGGGCCAGATCCGCCTGTGGAGAGTTGATCGGCAGGGTGCGGATCGTGGCGCTCGCGGAATCACGCATCAGGCGTTCGAAGATGCGCGGGTTGTTCACATACGCTTGAGCACGCTTGTCCTCCGGACGCAAGGTGGCATAGGTGCCGTACCATTCCAGTGCATCGGCATACTTGCCGTTGGCTCGCAGCTGTTCCGCGAAGGCGAAGACATCATCGGGCGTCTGGGCACCAGTGCCCATCAACTTGAGATAGATGCCCTCGGCCTTCTGTGGTTGGCCCATCTTGCGATAGGCGAGCGCGAGGCGACGCATGTCCGCGGGATCGGCCTTGCCGCTCACGAGCAGGTCCTCGTAAATGGCCGCCATGTGGGGATAGTCGAACTGCTCGGCGGCGCGGTCAGCCAGGCGCTCCTTCAGCTTCTGGGCTTGAACGGAGACCGGTAGCAGGAGCATGACGATCAGTGATCGGAGCAACACCCCGAAGTGTGCACGGTGCGGTCGCATGGTGTTGGTCATCATCAGAAGTAGCGAGGTGAACGGATGCCTTTCGGCTTCTTACCGAGGTCAAGGCCCAGCATCACCTCGTGCGAACCTCCGCTGTAGTTGCGCAGGGTGCTCAGGGGATAGTCGTAGGCATAACCCACGGAGAGGTCATCGGTGATGTAGTACTGCGCCAGGGCACCTACCGCATCGGTGTGGCGGTACATGGCACCCAGCCAGAACTTCTCGTAGAACAGGAAGTTGGCACTGAGGTCGAAGCTGACCGGTGCGCCCTGCACGGCCTTCAACAGGAAGGTGGGCTTGAACTTGTGGTAGAGGCCCATGTCGAACACATAACCACCCGTGAGGAAGTAGTGCGGCCGCTGTCCGGGGGAGGACACAAAGGCGAGCGAGTCGGTCTCGAAGAACTCGGTGCGCAGCAGCTTCGGCGTGCTGATACCGAGGAAGTAGCGGTCGCTGTAGTACATCACCCCGAACCCGAACTGCGGGTCCATCTTGGTACTTACGTTCTGCTGGAACACCTGATCTCCCTGGACGAGCGGGCTGAGGTCGGCGAACTGTCCCTGGAAGAGGTTGAGCCCACCCTTCAGACCGAAGGCCAGTTTCGCGTCACCCATGAAGATGCGGTAGGCGAAGTCGGCCATGAAAGTGTACTGGGTGATGGGTCCATGGCTGTCACGCATCACCGTTCCACCAAGGGCGATGCTCTCGCGGCCCAGGGGTGAGTGCACGGTGAGCGTCTGGGTGGTGGGTGCCCCTTCGAAGCCCACCCATTGGTGGCGACTGAGGGCCTTCAGGCTCACCCTGTCAGCGCTGCCGGCATAGGCCGGATTGATCGCGAGCAGGTTGAACATGTACTGGGTGAACTGCGGATCCTGCTGGGCGAAGAGGCCCGTGGAGAGCAGCAACGCCAGCGCCGTGCCCTTGATCCGTTCCGTGATGCTGTTCATCTGTTCGTGCATGTTGCGCGTGGCTGTTGAGCAGAAGTTCATTAGCGGCGCAGGTAGATGTAACCGGTGAACGCCTCATCGCCCGTTCCGGGGTCGAGCACGTAGTAGTAAGTGCTTTCGGGGAGGAGCTCGCCGAAGGCCGAGCCGAACTGGCTCGTTCCATCCCATGTGTTCGTGTACGGCGTGGCTTCGAAGACCTTGTTGCCCCACCGGTTGAACACGACGAAGGTGTTCTGCGGATAGTACCGGATGTTCTCGATGGTGTAGATGTCGTTCACCCCATCCTCGTTCGGTGAAAAGGCGTTGGGGATCTTGAGCGACAGGCAATCCTTCAGGACGATGCGCACGGTATCCGAGGTGCTTCCGCAGGCCCCGTTGTTCAATGTCCATACGAACACGTTGGACCCCAGAGCAAGCCCGGTGACGGTGCTGTTCGGGTCACCCGGGGAGGTGATGTTCCCGCTTCCGGCGAGCAGGCTCCAGGAACCAACGGCCGTGCTCGTGGCCGCAGTCGCGCCCAGGGTGGCCGTGGTGGTCTCGTGCTGGCACAATTCCATGTCCTCACCCGCATCCGCTGGATCCACGGTGTGATCGTAGACACGGATGATGATCTGGTCCGTGGTGGTGCCGCAGGGCCCGTTGTCCACGGTCCATTCGAAGATGTTCTCCCCGAGACCGAGGTCCGTAACGGTGGTGAAGGGGCTGCCGGGTTCCGTGATGGTAGCCGCACCGCTCACGAGTGTCCATTGACCCGTCGCAGGTGCGGAGGGTGCACTGGCGAGCATCGTCACCGTAGCCGTGATCGGCGTGCACAGGTCCTGATCGGGACCTGCCGCTGCCGGTGCGCTGGAGGCATCGTATACCGTGATGGTCACTTCATCCGTGGTGGTACCGTTCGCGCACGGTCCGTTGTCCACCACCCACTGCAGGGTGTAAACGCCCACGGTCAACCCGGAGAGCGTGGCGGTGGGTGAATTCACGTCGCTCAGGGTCGCCGAGCCGGACACGAACACCCAGGTACCGGTGGCGGGGAAGGTGACCGCACTGCCAGCGAGCGTGGTACTGTTCTCAGGCGTGCAGAGCTGTTGATCCGGTCCGGCGTTGGCCGAAGGTTGCTGGTCATCGAACACGGTGATGGTCACCTCGTCCTGTGTAGTGCCACAGGGTCCGTTCGAGATCGTCCACCGTAGCGTGTTGGTCCCAAGTGTCAAGCCGGTGACCGCCGAAGTGGGTGAGAGCGGATCGGTGACGGTAGCGCCACCGGCGACCACCGTCCAGAAGCCCGATGCCGGGAAGACCACGGCGTTGGCAGCAAGCGTGGCGCTCGTGTTCGGCAGGCACAGTTCCTGGTCAGGCCCGGCATCGGAAGCGGGCGCCTGATCATCGAAGATGAAGACGCTCTGCACCGCGCTTGTCGTTCCACATGCCCCGTTGTCGATGGTCCAGGTGAAGTCGTGCTGACCGACACCCAGGCCTGAAACGGTGGATGCCGGGTCGTTCGGGGCATTGATCGTTCCGCTTGCACCGGTCCACGTGCCGATCGCGGGGAATACCGGGGTATTACCCTGCAGGGTGATGTCCTCGACCGGCGTGCAGGCATTGATGCTTTCGCCAACGGCGGCGGGCGGTGCTTCACCATCATACACACGGATCACCAAGGTGTCGGTGCTCGGGGGGCCAAAGCCACAGATGCCATTGTAGATCTCGTACACCAGGATATGCTCACCCACCTCGAGGTTCGATACCGGGCTCACCGGGTCGTTCGGGTCAGCGATCACCGCGGTCCCGCCGATCACCGTCCACGTACCCACACCGGGGATGGCTGGCGTGTTGCCTGTGAGCACCGAGGAGTTCGCGGGGGTGCACAGTTGCTGATCCGGTCCGGCTGCGGCCAGAGGCGCCGCGGGATCATACACGTACACGCTCACGGTATCCGAGAGCACCCCGTTGTTAGGGCAGGGGTCCCATTCCAAGGTCCACACGAAAGTGTTGATCCCCTGTGAAAGGCCGGTGATCAAAGAGGTCGGGTTGTTCGGCTCCGCGATCACGCCGGTGCCGGAGATGAGCGTCCAGGTGCCTTCTGCCGGGGCGGGCGGGGTCTCCCCTTGCAGGTTGATCTCTGTGATCGGCAGGCATTGCTGCAGGTCGGGACCGGCGTTGGCAGCAGCGGTGGTATCATCATAGAGGGTCACATCCACCACGTCCACGGTGAGGCTGTTCGCGCAGGGGCCGTTGTACACCTCCCATTGGAAGCGGTTGAGGCCGATGCTGATGCCCGTGATGATCGTGCCCGGATCGTTCGGCGATTGTGGCACGCCGCTACCGAGCAGGGTCGTCCAGGTGCCCGTGGCCGGGAAGATGAGGTTGCTGCCCGCCATCATCACCGAGTCTTCCGGCATGCAGAGCTCCTGGTCGAGACCAGCGTTCGCGATCGGGTTGTTCGGGTCGAAGACGAAGAGGCTCACTGAATCAACGGTGGTCACGCAGATGCCGCCTTGCAGGGTCCAGGTGAGGATGTTCTCACCCACCGTCAGTCCGGACACCGTGGTGGTCGGCGAAGACGGATCCGCGATGACACCGGTACCTTGAACGAGCGCCCAGGTACCGATCGCGGCTCCCACCGGCGGGTTGGCGGTGATGGTGGCCGCATCATCCGGCGCGCAGAACTCCTGATCCGGTCCGGCATCGGCAGGCGGGGCAGAGGCATCGAAGAGAACGATGTCCACCTCATCACTCGTCAGTTGGTTGGTGCAGCCGCCATTGTATACCTCCCAGCGGAAGGTGTTCACGCCGATGCCCAGATCGGTGATCACGCCATTTGGGTTGCCCGGATCATTGATGGTGCCCTGGCCGCTCACGAGGGTCCAGGTACCGGTCGCGGGGAAGGTGTACGGGGTGCCCGCCATGATGGCCTGGGTCACGGGCGTACATACCTGCTGGTCCGGTCCGGCGCCGGCATCGGGGTTGTTCTCATCGAACACGTAGATGGTCACGAGATCCTCGGTCAACGAGTTCGCGCACGGCCCGTTGGACACGGTCCACAGGAAGATGTTCTCACCGATCGCGAGATCGGTCACCTGGGTGGTGGGCGAACTGGGATCCACGATGGTGCCCGTACCGCTCACCAGTTGCCAGCTGCCGCTGGCCGGAGCGATGATGGCACTTCCCTGCATGGTGGTCTGCGGGTCGCTGGAGCAGAGTTCCTGATCGGGCCCAGCATCAGCCACGGGATTGTTCTCATCGAACAGGCGGATGACCATTTGGTCGCTTGTGATCCCGCTGGAGCAGGGACCATTGTCCACGGTCCAGGCCACCACGATGGTACCCACGCCCAATCCGTTGATGGTCGTGTTGGGGTTGGTGGGATCGGCAACAGTGCCGGTACCTGTCACCACGGTCCATAGGCCGGTGGCCGGGAATACGAGGGCGCTTCCTGTCAACGTGGCGCTCGCGGCCGGTGTGCAGAGATCCTGATCGGGACCGGCATTGGCGTTGAGGTTGTTCTCATCGAAGACGTTGATGCTCACCTGATCGGTGGTGACCCCGCTCGCACAGGGGCCATTATCAACGGTCCATTCGAAGATGTTCTCGCCGATACCAAGGTCGAAGATGACCGTGTTCGGATCGTTCGGGTTCGCGATGGTACCGGTACCGCTCACCAGCGTCCAGGTGCCGATGGCCGGGAAGGTCACGGCACTACCGGCCATGGTGGTGGTGGTCACGTTGATGGTGCACAATTCCTGATCCGGTCCGGCGAAGGCCAACGGGTTCTCATCGAAGTACAGGAAGATGCTCACCTGATCGGAACCGCCATCGGTCTCACAAGGCCCGTTGCTGATGGTCCACTGGAAGATGTTCTCGCCCACGGTGAGACCGGTCACGGTGGTGTTCGGATCGTTCGGGTCGGCGAAGGAACCGGTGCCCTGGATCACGGTCCAGGTACCCACGGCCGGGAAGGTCACGTTGCTGCCTTGCAGGGTGGTCGAGGTGGTCGGCGTGCAAAGCGACTGGTCGGGACCGGCATCCGGCACGGGGTTGTTCAGGTCGAATAGGAAGATGCTCACCTGATCGTCCGTGGTACCGTTCGCACAGGGACCGTTGTAGACGGTCCACGCGAAGATGTTCTCACCTACGCCAAGGTCGGTCACCGTGGTGTTCGGGTCGTTCGGGTCGGTGATCGATCCCTGTCCGCTCACCAGGGTCCAGGTACCCAGGGCCGGGAAGGTCACGGCACTGCCCTCGAGGGTGGTGATGGTGTTCGGTGTGCACAGTTCCTGATCCGCACCGGCGTCGGCATCCGGGTTGTTCTCGTCGAAGATGAAGATGCTCACCTGGTCGGTGGTGGCCCCGTTGGCGCAGGGCCCATTGTCCACGCTCCATTGCAGCACCACTTCGCCCACGCCAAGGCCACTGATGGTGGTGTTCGGGTCGTTTGGATCAGTAATGACCGCGCTGCCGCTAACAAGCGTCCAGGTACCGATGGCTGGTGTCGTCACCGCACTGCCGCTCAAGGTCACGGTGCTGGCCGGTGAACAGATCTCCTGGTCGGGACCGGCGTCAGCATCCGGGTTGTTCTCGTCGTAAACGAGGATCCGCACTTCGTCGTTCGTGGTCCCGTTCGCGCAGGGTCCGTTCTCCACGGTCCAGGTGAACACGTTGATGCCAACGGACAACCCGCTCACGGCAGTGGTGGGTGCGTTCGGATCCGCGATCGTCCCGGTGCCTTGCGTCAGTGTCCACGTTCCCGAAGCGGGGAAGATCACCGCGCTGCCGGTCAAGGTGCTCGTTGATGTGGGCGAGCAGAGTTGCTGGTCCGGTCCTGCGGCAGCCACCGGATTGGTCTCATCGAACACGAAGATGCTCACCTGATCGCTGGTCACACCGTTCGCACAGGGTCCGTTGAGCACGGTCCACTCGAAGATGTTCTCCCCGACCGTGAGGCCTGTAACGGTGCTCGTAGGACTGTTCGGGGTGGTGATGGTACCCGAGCCGCTCACCAGCGTCCAGGTCCCGCTGGCGGGGAAAATGACGTTGCTGCCAGCGAGCGTGACCGTGCTGGCGGGTGTGCAGATCTCCTGATCAGGGCCGGCATTGGCGCTGGGGTTGGTGGCATCGAAGACGTAGATGTTCACCTGATCGGTCGTCGTACCGCAACTACCGTTGGCGATGGACCATTGGAAGATGTTGAGACCGACCCCCAGGGCGGTGACGGTCGTGTTCGGATCGTTCGGGTCGGTGATCGTACCGATACCGGATATCCTCGTCCATGTACCGATGGCCGACCCCACGGGTGCATTACCCACCAGGGTCACGGAGGTGGTGGGTGTGCAGACCTCCTGGTCGGGACCGGCGTTCGCCACGGCCGCCGCGTTGTCATATACGAAGATGCTGACGAGGTCCTGGGTGATCGGGCTCGGACAGGCACCATTGTTCACCTGCCAGCGGAAGACGTTCTCGCCTACTGCGAGGCCGCTCACCGCGCTCGTCGGAGAGGACGGGTTGGCGATGACACCTGCACCGCTCACCAGGGTCCACTGCCCCACGGCTGGAATGATCAAGCTACTGCCAGCGAAGGTGGTGCTGGTCGTCGGTGTGCACAGCTGCTGATCCGGTCCGGCGTTGGCGACCGGGTTGTTCGGATCATACACGAAGATGGTGACGACATCACTCGTGATCCCGCAAGCACCATTGTCGATGCTCCAGCGCAGGTTGTTCAACCCGATGCTCAGTCCTGTGACCGTGGCCGTGGCCGAGTTGACATTGCTGAAGTTGGCGGAACCGGACACCACGCTCCAGGTCCCTGTTGCCACACCGGTGGGTGTATTGGCCGCCATGGTCACCGAGCTGGAAGTTCCGCATACGCTTTGGTCAGGCCCGGCGAGCGCCGCCTGTGCGGTACCGTCGGCCACCACCACGATGCTCGTGCTGCTGGAGATCGGGTTCGGGCAGACGCCATTGTTCACCGTCCACACGAAGGAGTAGTTTCCGGTGGCAAGGCCGGTGACCTGCGTGGTCGGCGAGTTCGGGTCCACGATGGTGGCCGGACTTCCCACCACGGTCCAGACCCCGGTGGCGGGGAAGATCACGGGACTTCCTTCCAGGGTGATGGAGTTGCCAACGGAGGTACAGATGTTCTGGTTCGGACCCGCCGCAGCCACGGGGTTGTTCGGGTCGTAGACGAAGATGCTCATCTGGTCCGTCGTGATCCCGTTCACACAGGGTCCGTTGTCCACGGTCCATTGGAAGATGTTCTGTCCGACCTGCAAGCCGGTCACCTGGGTCGTCGGGCTGTTCGGGTTGACGATGGTGCCCGTTCCGCTCACCAGGGTCCACGATCCGGTGGATGGCGAAGCCACCGCGCTACCGGCCATGGTGGTGGTACCGTTCGTGGTACACAGCGATTGGTCAGGACCGGCGTTGGCATCCGGGGTCCCGGAGTCGAACACGCGGATCTGGACGACATCCTGTGTGATGCCGTTCGGGCAGGGTCCGTTGCTCACCGTCCAGCGGAACTCGCTGATCCCGATCGGCAGTCCGGTGATCTGGGTGGTCGGACTGTTCGGGTTGTTGATGGTGCCTCCTCCGGAGACCACCGTCCAGGTGCCAACGGCCGGGGCGATCACGTTGCTACCCGCCATGGTCACGATGTTCGGAGCGACCGGGATGCAGATGCTCAGGTCCGGACCGGCGTTCGCCACCGGGTTGTTCGGATCGAAGCGACGGATGGTCACCTCATCCGACGTGTTGCCGCATGGTCCGTTGTTCACCGTCCAGCGCAACACGGTGGTGCCGATCGGAAGGCCTGTGATCGAAGTGGTCGGGCTGGCCGCATTGGCGAAGGTGGCCGCACCGCTCACCACGGTCCAGGTCCCTGTGGCTGGTGCCGCCACCGCGCTCCCTGCCAGAGTCGCGGTGGATACCCCACAGGTCTCCTGGTCCGGTCCCGCGTTGGCCGCTGCGATGGCAGGGTTGAACAGTGTGATGGTCACATCGCTGGATGTGATCGCCCCGGGACAGGGGCCGTTGTTGATGGTCCAGCGGTATACGTTCGCTCCGAAAGCGAGGCCCGTGACCGTGGTCGTCGGACTGTTGACGTTGGCGAAGGTGCCTGTCCCGCTCACCACGGTCCAGGTGCCGGCCGCAGGTGCGGTGGCCGCGTTGGCCGCCAGTGTCACGGAGGTCACCGGTGCACAGAGGTTCTGGGCGGGGCCCGCGTTGGCGGCCGGGGCATTGCGGTCGAATACCCGGATCACCACATCATCCGTGGGCGAATTCGGCGGGCATGGCCCATTGCCGATGGTCCAGCGCAGGGTCGTCACCCCGACCGGAATGCCGGTGACCGTGGAGATCGGAGAGTTCGGGTTCGTGATGGTCGCGGTGCCGCTCACCACGGTCCAGGTGCCGGTGGCCGGCGCCAATGCGGCGGTCGCGGCAAGCGTGGTCGATGCGAACGAAGAGCCCGCGGCGGTGCAGAGGTTCTGATCGGGGCCGGCAGCGGCTGCAGGCGCCGCGCCATCGAAGCGTGTGATGGTCACCTGGGAGGTGGTGATGCCATTCGCGCAGGGGCCATTGTTCAATGTCCATTGGAACACATTCGCCCCGACCGACAGACCGGATACCGCCGTGGTGGGGCTGGTGGCGTTCGCGAAGGTGCCGGTGCCGTTCACCACGGTCCACAGTCCTGTGGCGGGAGCAAGCGGCGCATTGCCTGCAAGGGTCGCAGTGGTCGTACAGACCTGCTGTGCTGGACCAGCGTTCGCGTTCGGGCTGGCCGGGTTGAAGACCACGATGTCCACATCATCGCTGGTGGTCGGCGGTGTGCAAGGTCCGTTGTTGATCGTCCAGCGAAGCCTGTTCACCCCGATGCTCAAACCGGATACGGTGGTATTGCGCACGGAAGCATTCGCGAAGGTGCCCGTACCGCTCACCACCGTCCACTGACCGCTCGCTGGTGCGATGGGCGCATTGCCCGCCAGCGTGGTGCTCAGTGTAGGCGAGCAGAGTTGTTGATCCGGCCCGGCGTTCGCAGCGGCCTGCACATTGCTGAACACCCGGATGGTGACCTGTGAACTGGTGGGTGGTGTGCAGGCTCCGTTGTCAATGGTCCACCGGAACACGTTCGTTCCCTGCCCCAGCGCGGTAACGGTCGAGGTCGGGCTGTTCGGCGCGGTGATGGTCCCTGCCCCGCTCACGAGCGTCCAGGTTCCCACGGCCGGTGCAACGGCCAGGTTCCCGGCCAGGGTGGTGCTGTTGGTCGGAAGGCACAGGTCCTGCGCAGGCCCGGCGTTCGCCGCCGGATGTCCGGGATCATAGGCCCTGATCACCACATCGTCGGAGGAGGTGCCGCAGGTCTGGTAGTTGACGGTCCACCGGAACACGTTATCACCCGTGCTCAAGCCGCTGACGGTCGTCGTGGGGTTGCTCGCATTGGCGAAGGTGCCGGAGCCGCTCACCACCGTCCAGGTCCCCTGGGCCTGCGTGTAAGGCTGTTGCCCGGCCAGTGTGGCGGTGAACCCACACACGCTCTGGTCCGGACCGGCCACCGCGGGGGTCAACGGCGGGGTGATGTTGATGAGGTAACCGACCGTACTGAAGCCGTTCAGCACACAGGCATCATCCTCCACGGAGACGGTGAAGATCTGCTGGCCGATATCGGCGATGGTGGGCGTCCAGCAGAAGGTACCCACGGGACGGGGCACGTTCGTGGTGGTGAAGGTCGCCGTCGGTATCGCGCCGTTCCAGGTCATGGTCACGTTCTGCGCGGCATCGGCATCGGCGGAGTTCACGTCGAAGCAGAAGTTGGTACCTGCGCACACGTTGTACACGAAGCTGTTCGTGCCGTTGATCCCGCTCACGGTCGGGTTGTTGTTGCTGCAGGCGATGATGGCGAACTGGAGATCGCGCAGGTACTGACCGATCTGCACCCCGTTGCGGTACTCGCGCACGAGCACGGTCACCACCGCGAACTGGGCGATGCTCGGCGTGAACCGGATGGTCCCGGTCACCGGATCGATCGTCACCGCATTGGCTCCACCGCTGGTGATGACGGGCTGTTGGAAGGTGTACCCATTGTTGTACGGGATGGTGCTGCCACCAGAACCGCGTGCCGGTGCGAGCTCAAAGCTCAGCGAATCGCCGGCGAGATCGGTCACACCGTGGTTGTACACGATGGGCTGACCAACACAACCGAAGGGCACCGGGTCGTTGATGAAGCGCGGCGAGCTGTTGCACGGCGTCACCGTGTTGTCGAGGCGGGCGCTCAGGTAGAGGTCGCGGTTCCCGGGGTTGTTCAGCGAAGTGATGGCGTTGTTCCGGCAGCACAGGTCCCAATCAATGATCCAATCCGTACCACAACCGGCCCAGGCGGTAAGGTCGATGATGGCGGAATACCGATGGCGCTCCACTCCATAGACACCGGAGGAGCTCGTACAACGGTCCACCGCACCGTCGCAGATCGGGGTCACGATGTCAATGCTCTGCCGAACGAAGCAGGCATTGAAGTTGGCGCCGCAGGCCGTTGAACGCACGTTGAACGAGAGGTCGCCGTTGTTGCAGCTCGTGGGTGCGCTCACCCCGTTGCAATCCCGGAAGAAGCTCATGTTGATCCGGTAGCGGTTGTTCCCAAGGCACTCATAGGTGATGTCACCACCCATGGCGTGCGTGGCCTTCGCTTCGGTCTGCCAGAGGAGCAGGCCGGTGAGGAAGGGGATCAAGTATCGAAGGAGAGGAGAACGCACGGCTGCAGCGAAGGCTGCCGTGTTGAAAAGGCGTCGTTGTTCTGCCATGTACGGACCAGCTTGTGGCGCACTTCTTCCGCAGGCCGACGTCTCCTTGTCGCACCGGGCGGAATGATCACCTCATCTCCGACCCGCACGGAACACGCCCGACGCTACGTCAATGTGCTGAGCAAACGTAGAGCCGGTCCGAACGGTCGTGCGGCAACACCACTTCACACTTGTCAACAGAACGGTGTGAGGGGTGCATGAAAAATGAATGAAGCCCGCGTGCCTCTTACACGCGGGCTTCAGGCCTTGCAGAGGAAGATCACTCTTTCACGAAACGGCTTCGCCCGATGATGGTCGCATCGTGATCCACCATCAGCATGGTGTAGGCGCCGGGTTCGAGCCGGCTGACGTCCATGGTCCGTTGGAACGCAACGTCCAGTGCCACGCGGCCTGAGGCATCAAGCACACGCACGCGCTGCACGTTGGCATCAGCGGCATCAATGGTGACCAGGTCCTGCGCGGGGTTCGGAAAGACGCGCATGGTGGCGATCCCGTGGTCCTCATCGATCCCGATGGCGGGATCCGTACCGATGCATACATCGAACACGGAGGTCTGGTCCGGTGTGCTGGTCCAGGTGTATACCTGCAGATAGTAGGTGGTACCGACCACCAGGCCCGTGGGGTTGCTCACCTGCGGATCACTGCATGATCCCGGCACGAGCGTGAGACCATCACAACTGCCCACCCAAAGGGCGTGGTACAGGTCGGTGGTGGAGCCACCCAGGTTGATCAACGAGACGCGATGCGAGGTGGCCTGCGCCGTGAAACTGAACCACACGTCATCATCCGGCGTACCGAAACAGGTGGTGGCGATGTTGGATGGCGTGGACCCAACGACCGTTCCGGCCATGATCTCCGCACATGTGAGGTCGCTGTTCACGGTCAAGGGTATCGCCGTGGTGCATTCATCATTCGTCGCAAGCGTGATGAAGTTGACACCACCGGACCATGGGCTGGCCCCGCCACCATCGCATACGGAGCGAATGAACACGGTATAGGGAGTGCCACCCATGAGGTTCGTGACCTGTTCACCGGTCGTGGTACCGTTGACCACATCCCCACCACCTCCAGGCAGTGAACCATCGGTGATCACCCACTCATAGCCCGGGCTTCCGTTGGGGGTGAACTCCACCGTGGCACCGTTGGAGGTAACCCCGGTCACTGCCAGATCGGACGGGAAGGTGCATTCCGAACCCACCACGAGGATGTTGTCCAGGGCCCACCACCAGTCCCAGCCGGAGCTGAACTGGAATCGTACCTGGGCCACGTTCGAGCCGCCCGTTGCCGCCGTGATGTCATGGACGGCAGTAGCTGCCGGATTGGGATAACCCACGCTGGTCCCGGTATAGGTGGCGATCTCGGTCCAGGTCGAACCGTCATACGCCTCGACTTTGCAGAACGATTGCAAGCGCGCCTGGAACTGGTGGGAGAAGCTCAACGTGATCACCGAGGCGCCACTGGCATCGAAGGTCGATGAGATCAAGGTGCTGTTCACTGTGATCCCGGACGGCCCGCAAGCATCGCTATCAAGGAAAGCGAAGTCATCATCGAACCCGGCACCCGAAGGCAACACGCCACCCCCATCAACGGAAAAGGTCGTGGCGGTCAATCCACCCGGGGCGAAGGTCCAGTCGCAGTCACTGTCCACTGACTCGATGGTGAAACCCGTGGTACTGGCACCTCCCGTGAATTGCTCATCCAACAGGACCTGCGCTTGGGTGCCGAAGAAGAGCAATGACAGCGCCGAACATGCCAGCATGCGGTGGAACGTATGTAGTGGTCGGATCATGTCAACGGGTTTGGGGTGAATGGGACCGCGCGTAAATGCGGCCGGATAAAATTAGCCTCATGTACCGCTGACAACCACTTGCACACCCGTTCATCGTCAACAACGTGCCGTGCATGGAGGCGTTAAAGAACGCGGAAAGCGTTCGTCAGCAATTCGATGCTCGAATGGCAGGCTTCTAAAGCCCCAGGAGCACCTCGCCGGGATCCCTTGCACCGAAGATGAGCTTGCTCGGCTCCTCGATCATCTCCTTCACCTTGTACAGGAAGCTGACGCTCTCCTTGCCATCGATGATCCGGTGGTCGTAGCTGAGGGCCACGTACATCACCGGGCGTATGACCACCTGACCGTTCACCGCCACAGGGCGTTCCACGATGTTGTGCATGCCCAGGATGGCGCTCTGCGGCGGGTTGATGATCGGCGTGCTCAGCATGCTGCCGAACACTCCCCCGTTCGTGATGGTGAAGGTCCCTCCGCTCATTTCATCCAGGCTGAGCTTGCCGTCCCTTGCCTTCACCGCCAGCGTCTTGATGCCGGATTCGATCTCGGCCAGGCTCATCTTCTCCGCGTTGCGCAGCACAGGCACCATCAGGCCCTTGGGGCTGCTCACGGCGATGCCGATATCGGCGTAATCGCTCAGGATGATCTCCTCCCCATCGATCTGGCCGTTCACGGCCGGGAAGAGGCGGAGCGCCTCGGTCACCGCCTTGGTGAAGAAGCTCATGAAACCGAGACCGACCCCATGGGTCTCTTTGAACCGGTCCTTGTACTTGTCGCGCATGGCCATCACCGCGCTCATGTCCACTTCATTGAAGGTGGTGAGCATCGCGGTCTGGTTCTTCGCCATCACCAGGCGTTTGGCCACGGTCTGGCGCAGGGAGCTCATCTTGCTGCGCTTCTGGTCACGCGAACCTCCCCAGCCGTTCATGGCGATCGCATCCGCCTTCACACCGCCGGAGACATAAGCGCTCACATCGCTCTTGGTCACGCGTCCGTTGGGCCCGGTGCCCTTCACCTTGTCCGCCGCGATCCCCTGCTCGTCCAGCATCGCCCTGGCCACAGGCGTCGCGCTCGCTGCCGCGGTGGGCTTGGCCGGAGCCTTGGCCTTTTCCGCGTCGGCGGCTTTGGCCTCCTTCTTCGCGGCCGGCTTGGCATCCGCTTTGGCGGGCACGGCCACGCTCGTATCGATCCGCGCGACCACATCCCCCACCCCTACGGTCTGGTCTGCTTCGGCAAGCAGCTTTACCTGACCTGCCGCCTCGGCGCTCAGCTCAAGGGTGGCCTTGTCGCTATCGATCTCGGCGATCACCTGGTCCCTTTCGACCACGTCTCCATCCTTCACCAACCATTGTGCGATCCGCACCTCCGTAATGCTCTCTCCCGGACTTGGGACCTTGATGTCTACCGTGGCCATGCTTCGATCGATTGTTCGTTGTCCATCATCAGGCGTTCACCCGCTTGCTCGCTTCGTTGGCGGTAGAATGGGCGAAGGCCTTCTCCACGATGGTCTGCTGCTGTTTCGCGCTGCGCTTGCTGCTTCCCGTGGCGGGGGCTCCGCTCGCGGGACGGGAGATCACCTCCCACTCCACCTCCGTGAAATGCATGGCGATGTACTGCCACGCTCCCATGTTGCGTGGTTCCTCCTGCACCCAGAGGTAACGTTCCGCCTTCGCATACTTCGCGATCACCTCACGCATCTGCCCGGCTGGCAACGGATGCAGCTGTTCGATGCGGATCAAAGCCGTATCGTTCAGTCCGTTCTTCTCCCGGTGTTCGGCCAGGTCATAATGCACCTTGCCCTGCGTGAAGACCACGGTCCTCACCGCATCGGGGTCCACGGCCGCATCGTCGATCAGTTCCTGGAAGGCGCCCTTGGTAAGGTCCGTCAGCGGGCTGGTGCACCGGGGATGCCGCAGGAGGCTCTTCGGACTGAAGACCACGAGCGGCTTGCGGAAATCCCAGGCGAGCTGGCGGCGGAGCGCGTGGAAGAAGTTAGCGGGCGTCGTACAGTTCACCAGCACCATGTTCTCATCGGCGCAGCTCTGCAGGAAGCGCTCCATGCGTGCACTGCTGTGTTCGGCGCCCTGCCCTTCGTAACCATGCGGCAGCAGCAGCACCACACCGTTCTGGGTGCCCCATTTCTCCTCCCCACAGCAGAGGTACTGGTCCAGGATGATCTGTGCACCATTGACGAAATCGCCGAACTGCGCCTCCCAGATCGTGAGGGCATGGGGCATCGCCATGGCATAGCCGTACTCATAGCCGAGGACGGCGTACTCGCTCAATAGTGAGTTGTAGATCTGCAGCAGCGCCTGCCCCTCGCGAATGTGCTTGAGGTGGATGAATTCCTCCTCGCTATCCTCCATCCGCACGACCGCATGGCGATGCGAGAAGGTGCCCCGCTCCACGTCCTGACCGGTGAAGCGCACCGGATGACCTTCGAGCAGCAAGGAACCGTATGCGAGCAGCTCGCCCATGCTCCAGTCCAGCACGCCGGTCTCCATCATGCGCTTCCGGTCACCGAGGATCTTTTCGAGCTTGCTGAAGAACTTCTTGCCCTCGGGCACCACGCTCAACTTCTCCCCGATCAGGCGCAGGGTGGCCTCGTCAACACCGGTCTCCGGTGAACGCAGGAAGTCCTGCGCACCGGCGCGCTTGAAGCCCTTCCATCGCTCCTCCATGAAGTTGGTGATCCTCCCGACGCGCACCTGCTTGGATTCGCTCAGTCGATCATCGAGCATGCTGGTGAAGGATGCCTCCATCTCCCGGGCCATCTCCCGTGCGCCCTCCACACCGCTGTCGATCAGCTTCTCGGTGTAGATCTCCCGGGGATCCTGGTGCGCGGCAATGGCCTTGTACAGGAGCGGTTGCGTGAACTTCGGCTCATCGCCTTCGTTGTGTCCGTGCTTCCGGTAGCACAGGATGTCCACCCATATGTCCGTGCCGAACTTCTGGCGGAAATCCATCGCGAGCTTCACGGTGTAGGCCACCGCCTCGGCATCATCCCCGTTCACATGGAACACGGGACATTGGGTGACCTTGGCCACATCGGTGCAATACGTGCTCGTGCGCGCGTCGATATAGTTCGTGGTGAAGCCCACCTGGTTGTTCACGACGATGTGGATGGTACCGCCGACGGCATAGGCCTTGAGGCCCGCCATCTGCACCACCTCGTAGACCACGCCCTGCCCGGCCACGGCCGCATCCCCGTGGATGAGGATCGGTGCGGTGATGCCCTGCTGGAACTTGTCGTCGTGCTCGATGATGGCGCGTGAGATACCCTGCATGATCGGTCCCACGGCCTCCAGGTGACTGGGGTTCGGCGCCAGGGTGAGGCGTACCTCCTTGCCGACATTGGTCTTCAGCACGCTGCTGTAGCCCATGTGGTACTTCACATCACCTTCCACCAGTTCGTCCTCGTAATCCTTGCCCTCGAACTCACTGAAGATCTGATCGTAGCTCTTTCGAAGGGTGTTGGCCAGCACATTGAGCCGGCCACGGTGCGCCATGCCGATCACGTACTCCGTGATGCCATGCTCCGCACCATGTTCGATCACCGTATCCAACGCCGGTATCAACGCTTCCGCACCCTCGATACTGAAGCGTTTCTGACCGATGAACTTCTTGCCGAGGAAGCGTTCGAAGACGACCGCCTCGTTCAGCTTCTCCAGGATCTCCTTCTTCTGCTCGATGCTGAAGGCCGGTCTATTGCGCGTGCTCTCCATGCGATCGGTGAGCCACTTGCGCTTCTCGGGGTTCCGAATGAACATGAACTCGGCACCAACGCTCTCGCAATAGGTCTCCTCGAGCATCGCCACGATGTCCCGCAGTCGGGCGGGGCCGAGCCCCACGTCGTTCCCTGCGCTGAAGACGGTGTCCAGGTCGGCTTCGCTCAGTCCGAAGTTCGCCAGCTCCAGGGTGGGTGTGTAGGTGCGCCGCTCCCTGACGGGGTTGGTCTTGGTGAAGAGATGCCCACGCGACCGATAGCCATGGATGAGCTCAATGACCCGGAACTCCTTTTCGAACCGCTCATTGCCTCCGGGTGCCGGCGTCCTTCTCGATGCGGGGTCCGCGGATCCCGTGCCGCCCTCGACCGACTTGGCGAACTCAAAGCCCTCGAAGAAGCGGGCCCAACCGGTCTCCACGCTCGCGGGATCCTTCTGGTACTGTTGGTAGAGGTCGTCCAGCCAGGCACTGTCGACGTTGCTGAGGTAGGAGTATTTGTCCATCACACGGCCGGAGCGGCGGGGCGAAGTTAGCTATGAGCCGGACGGCAAGCCTGATACGAACGCCGCGGGGATCCGTTGCGGCCGCTCCGCGTAACGCGCCTCTGCACGGATCAATAGGCGCCCTTGAAGCGCAACCGGGTAAGGACCTTCTGCAGGCAGCGCAGCACCACCATGGCCGCCAGGGCCCCATGATCACCGGCGGCCAGGAGGCGGTCGACACCGGAACCGGGCAGGTCAACGCGGTAGAGCGCGCTGCGAAGCACCTGGCGCCCCTGTTGGTCCAGTCGATCCAGCACGGGCACCACCTGGTCACGCAGGTCTTCCATGGCCTGGGCCGGATCCACCGGAACACGGATCGCACCCTCGTCGAGGTGGAGGTCTTTGACCAATTGGGCGATGGTGAGCAGCAGCACCTCCCGCCGCTCGAGGGATCGACGCATGACCTCCTGGTCGTGCACGGAAAGTGAAACGCTCATCGGATGGGTGCGAAGGTCGCCAGAACGTGGCACTATTTTCGCCCCCGACCGAACAACGGAACACAACATGTCCATTCGCAACCTCGCCACGGCCGCGCTGCTTCTTACCCAGGTCCTTCACGCCCAATACGGCAGTTTCGACGCAGGTGCGGCCAAATCCGCCCGTGCGACCCGAACAGTGGTGGTGCTCGATGCGGGCGACTCCCCGTACAACCGCAGAATGGTCGAAACCGTGAAGTCGCATTGGAAATTCACCTCGGAGCCCGAGTTCATGACCGTTGCGGAGCTGGCCGCGCAACCGATCTCACCCGACCGGACCTACCTGTTGAAGACCCGGAAGAGCGATCCGGTGAAATTCGAAGCGACCTTCCTCACGCTGGTGAGGGGGTGGAAGCCGAAGAAGGGGGAAATACTGGCACAGACCGGGAACGCGTTCACGAGCATTCCATCGGAACACGAGTTGGCGTTCATCCAGATCGACCCCAAGGTCATCGATGGTACGGGCCTGTCACAACTGCTGGATGTATACGTGAAGCACCTTCAGAACTACCTCGTACTTGTCGAGGGCGGCAAGATCACGGACAAGACCACGGCGGACCGGACCTATTCCTCGCGGAACCGGTTGGTGCGCGAGACCGAGCTTTGGCTGGCCAAGGAGCACCTGGACAAGAGCCTGCCCGATGCCGGCAAGGTCAAGGAGTTCTACACCGCCCCCAGCCAGGTGATGGCCCTGAGCCAGCTGGCCAGCGCGTTGGAAAAGGGTTCAACGGGCATCTCCATCAGCGATGTGGTGCTGACCGGGGACAACAAGAACAAGCATTGCTTCAAGCGGGTGTTCAACGTGGGCACGGGCGAGCTGATGTACCTGCGTGATGATGCTTCGATCTTCGGCAAGAAGGAGGGTTTCCTGGATGAGGACCTGAAGACCATCGAGCGGGCACGCTGACGATGCGCTGGCACAGCCGTGGTGGACCCGCTATATTCACGCGGTTCCATCCCTCGACCATGCGCACACGCCTCGCCCTGGCCCTCGGCCTTAGCCTTGCCTTCACCACCACCATTGCCAACCATTATGCCGGCGGTACGATATCCACGCGTTGTCTCGGGAACAATTTCCATGAGATAACTCTGCAGTTGTTCAGGGATTGCGGGGGCGACCCGTTCTCCGGTCAGACCCTGTACTTCCGGAACGGATGTGGCGTGGAGTTCAGCTCCAGCGGCTTGCAACCAGCAAGCGTCGTGGATGCTTCGTCCATCTGTCCGTCGGAACTTCCCAATACGAACTGCAATGGAGGTGGTCTTCTCGGGTATCAATTGAACACCTACCTCGACACTGTTTACCTCAGTCCGTGCAACGACTGGAACATAAGCTGGTACACCTGCTGTCGCAATACGAGCCTGAACCTGAACGGCGGCCCGGGCATGTACATCGAGACGACCTTGAACAATCCGACCGGTGCGTGCTATGCGGCACCCGTGTTCATCAATGACCGCATACCCACCTTTTGTGCGGGCCAGCCGGTCTCCTTCGACGCAGGTGCCTATGAGCCTGACGGGCATGCCTTGAGCTATGCGCTCATCGCGGCACGTTTCGGCAGTCCCACTCCCTTGCCTGTGCAATACAATACGGGATATTCCGGTGCTGAACCGTACAACGGCATGACGCTGGATCCGGGAACAGGCTTGATCACGTTCACGCCGACGGCCTCCGCCACCTTCGTGGTGGTCATCAAAGTGACAGAGCAGGACGTGCAGGGCAATGTGATCGGAAGTGTCATGCGCGACATGGTGTTCAATGTCGTACCCTGCTCGAACCAGCCGCCAGCCGCGGAAAGTGGTACCGTCTCCTCCGCTACGGGGAGCGCGAGCGTCGCAGGCGATCGATCGATCGAGGTATGTGGTGAAGGGCCGTTCTGTGCCGGCATCACCGTGAGCGATCCGGACAACGTGCAGGAACTGGAACTCATCTCGAACATCGACAGCATCCTGCCGGGCGCGACGTACGCGCTCACCGGCACGAACCCGGTGGAATTGGAACTCTGCTCGGAAGGGTTGCCCCCCGGCACCTACGCGTTCTGGGTTTTGGCGAAGGACAATGGATGCCCGGTCATCGCATCGCGCGTCTACCACTTCACGGTGGAAGTGACCGGTGCGCAGAGCGCAGGAGAGGACGCCGCGATCAGCGTCTGCGAAAATGGCCAGGCCATCGACCTCTTCGAGCAGCTCGGTGGTTCACCCGTGACGGGCGGCCAGTGGATCGACCCGCAAGGCACCCCGACGGATGGTGTGTTCATCCCCGGAACCTCACTAACGGGCATACACACCTATACGGTGGGTACGCCGCCCTGTGCGGCGTCCGCAGTGCTCTCGGTCGTTCTGGCGCCGGCTTCCGATCCGGAATGCCTCACCGCCGGCTTATCCCCCAATGGATCCATGGTCCCCAGCGTGTACCACGACCCTTCCGATCCACACCGGATCTGGATCCGTTCGGCGGCCATGCAAGCGGACCTGCGGATCCTCAGCATCGACGGTCGCCTCCTGAAGCAGGGCACCTTCCGATCGAATGGTACCGATGGAACTGCGATCGAACTTCCCCGCACGCATCATGGTCCCGCGATGATCGAGCTGCGCAGCATGGAAGGAGCGCACCACGTGGTGCGTGTCCTGCTGCCGTGATCCTGAAGGTCCTTGTTAATGCCAGTTCGGGATCTCTTGAACGAAGGACTCCCAGGCTATTTTTAGTTCAGGTGCAGCCCGAGGATCATCGCATAGCGGTCCCTACGGGGATATCTTCCGGGGATGCATGGGCGAAAAAGAGAACGGAGGACGCGTTTGAAGAGATCCCAAACAGGCTCTTAAGTCCGGTGGGGGTGAACCACCGGCCTATTCCTTCGTTGTTCAAAGAGGAGAACGATGGCCACCGTCTTGATCACAGGAGCTTCAGGCCTCATCGGTACCGCGTTGAGCAGGCGGTTGAACACCGATGGTCATGTGGTGCACAGGCTGGGAAGAAGTCCGGATCCGGCTGATCCACGTTCGTTCGGATGGGACATCACCAAGGGCTGGATCGACCAGCGCTGCCTGGATGGTGTGACGCACGTGGTGCACCTTGCGGGAGCCGGGATCGCGGACGTACGTTGGAGCGCCGCACGTGTGCAGGAGCTCATCGACAGCCGCACGGACTCTGCGCACCTGTTGCTGCGCGCGGTGCTGGACCGCTCCGCATCGCTGGAGGGCTTCGTGAGCGCGGCAGGGATCGGATACTACGGTGCCCTCACCTCGGACCACCGGTATGTGGAATCAGACCCACCTGGGGACGATACCATCGCCCGGATCAGCGTGGAATGGGAACGCGCGGTGGACGAATGGAACGAACTGACCCGCGTGGTCAAGTTGCGAACACCGATGGTCCTGGCCCGCGACGGTGGCGCCTTGTCCAGGTTGCTGCCCGTGGTCGACCTGGGTATCGCATCGGCCTTGGGCAGCGGACGCCAATGGGTGCCCTGGGTGCACCTTGATGATCTGGTGGAAGCCTATGTGGCCGCGTTGTTCAGCGTGGAGATGCAGGGGCCGTACAACGCATGCGCTGGCGAGGATGTCACCAACGATGCGCTGATGCGCGCGCTCGCCCACGTGAGGAACAAGCCCTATTTCTTGCCGCGTGTTCCTGGCTTCGCTCTGCGTCTTCTGTTCGGGGAAATGGCCGCGGTCCTGTTGAAGGGCTCACGCGCCTCGAACGCCCGGTTGGTCGGCACGGGCTTCGCATTCCAATACACGCAGGTGGAGCAGGCACTTCGCGACCTGTTCGCGCCCGCTCGCGGCATGGATCAGCAAGCGTTGTAACAGAGCCGACCGGTCACGCGGCACGGTCGATCAACGAGATGGCCAGCGCACGCAGCGCGGCCGTACGATCACCGGTGGGATCGATGCGACCCAGTTCTTCGAGCGCGGTCCCGGCAAGGCGTCGCACTTCCTGCTGGGCTTCCTGCTCCACCCCCAGCTCACGCAATGCCATGATCATCACCGCGACATCGCGTCCGGAGGGCTCGTGTGCGAGTTGATCGCGCAGTGCGGAGGACCCGCGGTCACGTTCCACCTCAAGACCGCGAATGAGCAGCCAGGTCTTCTTGCCGTTCCGAAGATCACCACCCTGCTCCTTGCCGGTCACCGCCGGATCACCGAACGCATCCAGAAGGTCGTCCCGCAGCTGGAACGCGAGCCCCATCCCTTCGCCGAACGCCGCGATGCGTTGTTGATCCGCCTCGGTCGCCCCGGCCTTGATCGCCCCGATGCGCAGGGCGGCGGAAAGGAGCACCGCCGTCTTGAGGCGGATCATCTCCCGATACTCCGCCAGGCCGACCTCCGCACGTTGCTCGAACTCCATGTCGAGCTGCTGACCCGCACACACCTCCAGGGCATGTTGGTTGAAGACGGACAGGATATACGGGTCGCTACCGAGCACGGAATAGGCCATCACCAGCATGGCGTCACCGCTGAGGATGGCGGTGTTCACGTTCCACTGTGCATGCACGGTCGGCCGGCCCCTGCGCAGGGATGCCGCATCCATGATGTCATCATGCATCAGGGTGAAGTTGTGGAAGAGCTCGATGGCCAGTGCCTGGTCCAACGCGTTGCGCGGATCGGCGCCGAACAGTTCACACGCCATGAGGGTGAGCGTGGGCCTGATCCGTTTGCCAGGCAAGGCGAGCAGGTAGGCCATGGGCGCATATAGGTCGCCGGCGGGCAAGGCCGCGGACCAGCGCTCCACATGCGCGTCGAACAGCGCCCGGTGCACGTTCATCAGGAGCGAAGGAGCTTCATCAGATACTCGCCATATCCGCTCTTCAACAACGGCTGGGCGAGCTTCTCGAGTTGACCGGCATCGATATAGCCCTTCTTGTAGGCCACCTCCTCGATGCAGCCGATGCGGAGACCCTGGCGTTCCTCGATGACCTGAACGAACTGCCCCGCCTGGGTGAGGGAGGCGAAGGTGCCGGTGTCCAGCCAGGCCGTGCCGCGGTCCAGGATCTCCACCTTCAAGCGGCCCATCCGCAGGTACTCCTTGTTCACATCCGTGATCTCGTACTCACCACGGGCGCTCGGCTTCAGATCACGCGCGATATCGAGCACGTCGTTGTCGTAGAAATAGAGCCCGGGTACCGCGAAGTTGCTCTTGGGCTTCACCGGTTTCTCCTCGATGCTGATGACCCGGTTCTCCGCATTGAACTCCACGACGCCATAACGCTCCGGATCGCTCACGTGGTAGGCGAACACCAGGCCCCCATCCGGTGCAGTGTGTTCGCTCAACTTCCGACCAAGGCCGGTCCCGTAGAAGATGTTGTCGCCGAGGATCAGCGCGGAGCTGTCACCGCCGACGTGTTCACGTCCGATGACGAAGGCCTGGGCCAGTCCGTTGGGGATGACCTGTTCGGCGTAGGTGAACACACAGCCGAGCGAGGAGCCGTCCCCGAGCAGCTTCCGGAAGCTCGGCAGGTCATGCGGTGTGCTGATGATCAGGATCTCCCTGATGCCCGCGGCCATTAACGTGCTCAACGGGTAGTAGATCATCGGCTTGTCGTAGACCGGCATCAACTGTTTGCTCACCGCGAGCGTGAGCGGATGCAGGCGGGTTCCGGAGCCTCCGGCCAGGATGATCCCTTTCATGGTCGATCAACGTTCGTTCATCTCATCACCTTCGGCCGCGTCCGGTTCCGAGGTCGGCACGTCCAGCTTCAGTTCCATCAGTTCGATGTCCTCCTCCTCGTCCATGATCTCCAGCAGCGGTTCCTCGAACGCCTTGCTCATGATGCGCTTGTTGAGGCTGAGCAGCAAGGCCGGCAGCACCAGCAGGTTGGTGAGCATGGCCACGAGCAGGGTGATGGAGGTGAGCACCCCGAGCGCTCTGATGCCGCCGAAGTGCGAGAAGGAGAAGAGGGAGAAGCCCGCGAGGAGCACCACGCTGGTGTAGATGATGCCCACGCTCACCTCGCGGGTGGCAAGGTCCACGCTCTTGTGCAGATCACCACCCGTCAACTTCAGCTCGAGCCTGTAGCGCGCCAGGAAATGGATCGCGTTGTCCACCGCGATCCCCAGCGCGATCCCGAAGACCAGCATGGTGCTCGGCTTGATCGGGATGTGGAAGAAGCCCATGAGGCCGGCCGTGAAGATCAATGGGATCATGTTCGGTATCAGGGCCACCACGAGGATCCGGAACGAGTTGAAGAGGAGCGCCATGAGGCACACGATGATCACCACGGCCCAGAAAAGGCTCGTGATGAGATTGCTCACCAGGTAACTGCTTCCCTTGAGGAAGACCACAGAGGTACCGGTGAGCGTGACCACGTACTTCGATGGGTCGAAGATCCTGTCCACCTTTGCCCGCAACCCGGAAAGCAGTTCATCCATCCGTGTGGTGCCCACATCGGCCATCTGCACGGTGATCCGCGTGACCTTCCGGGTGCTGTCGATGAAGGCGCGCGCCATGCCCTCCTTGCCGCTGGCGCCCTCCAGATAGGGAAGAATGAAGGTCTTGTCCGTGCTCGTCAGCAGTGCGTACTTGTCCGGGTTGCCGCCATAGAACGCCTGCTTGGTGAACTTCACCGCTCCGGCGATGCTGATCGGCTTGCTGAACTCCGGATAGGTGGCAAGGGTGTCCTCCAGCTTCACGATGCGCTTCAGGGTCGCATCGGTCAGCGCACCGCCCTTCTTCTTCGTGTCCACCACCACCTCCAGCGGCATCACGCCCTTGAAGTTGGATTCGAAGAAACGCAGGTCCGTAAGCACGGGGTTGTCCTCGGGCAGGTCGTCCACGATCCGGCTCTCATCCTTGATCCGGAGGATGCCGATGATGGCCACCACGGTGCACAGGGTGGTGACGGAATAGATCAACGGCCGCTGCTGCTTCGAGAAGCGCACGATCCATTCCACCACGCGGTCGAGCCAGTGGCGGTCGAGGTGGCTGAGGTGGCGTGGGTTCGGCGCCGGCATGAAGCTGAAGAGGATCGGGATCAGCAGCATGCTCAGCACCCAGAGCGTCATGATGCCGATGGTGGCCACCCAGCCGAACTCCTGGAGGGTGGAACTGCTGGTGAAGCAGAAGGTGGTGAAGCCGACCGCCGTGGTGGCGTTGGTCATGAACGCGGCGGCACCGATGCGGCTGATCACACGCTGGAGCGACTTGATCTTGTTCCCGTGCCGCACGAATTCGTAGTGATAGGCGTTGATCAGGAACACGCAATTGGGCACCCCCATCACGATCACCAGCGGAGCGATCACCGATTGCAGGATGGTGATGCGGTACCCGAGGAGCGACATGGCACCGAAGCTCCAGACCACACTGATGGCCACCACGCCGAGCGAGATCCACATGACACGCCAACTGCGGAAGAACAGGAGCAGGAGCAGGCCGCAGACGAACAGGCTCAGGCCCATGAACAGCGGCATCTCCCCTTTCACGAGCTGGGTGCTCTTCACCCTGATCCAGGGCAGGCCGCTCACATGGGTGGTGATGCCGGTGCGCTCCGAGAAGGCCTCGATCCGATCGCCCAATGCCTTCACCACCTCCGTGCGCGCATCCGTATCGAAGAGCGGCGCGTTCACAAAGACCATCATTAGGCTCACCCCGGTGCGCTCGTTGTACAGGAGCCCGTTGTAGAAGGGCAGCGAGCGGATGCGGCCGAGCAGCGAATCCATACCGGCCTGATCGACGGGTGTCTCGGTCATCACACGGTGCACGACGAAACGCTTCAAGCTGTCGTCGCGCATGAGTTCGAAGAGGTGCGCCTCGCTGAAGATGCTGTCGATGCCGTTGATGCGGCGCAGGTCGTTGCCAAGCGCGTACCAGGCGGAGAAGTTCTCGGGCGTATAGAGGTCGCCGCCCTCGGTGCCCACCACGATCACGTTGCCGTCCTCGCTGAAGGTGTGCAGGAAGCGTTCGTACTCCACGTAGGCGCTATCCGTCTTCGGCAGCAGACCACCGTGCTTGTAGTTCATGCCCACCTTGGAGGCCTTGTAGCCCAGGAACACGGTGCAGAGGGCCACGGCGATCAGGATCGCCAGGCGGTTCCGCAATACCCTATTGGCCAACCATGCCCACATCGTCGCATCGTTCCCAGGACCGGCAAGGGGCCAGGGGAGCGGGCAAAGGTGCGAAATGAAGCGGGGAATCGGCGATCAGAAGGTGAACGAGACCGTCATCTTGTACGCCAGGTTGTCCGCAGGGAGATCGAATGCCAGCGGACCATGGCGGTAATACACACCCGCACCCACGGTGCCCAGCAGGCCATCCACCACCAGACCCGCTTCGAGGAAAGGATCGCTGAGTCCGGAGAAGCTGTATCCGCGATGCCTGTCGCCGTTCTGTAAGGAGCCGATGGCCGCGTTGTACAGGAGGCCGGGTCGTGGTTTGAAGTGCTTGCCCTTCACCAGGAGGGTCCCGAAGCTGTGCCGCACATGGAGCGCTGCGTACTTGTCCGCCAGGAACTCATTGGGCAGCATGGTTTGGAAGGTGTTATCAGCAGCGAACAGGAATCGCCTTCCATCGGTCGCGGGAGCAGGCCGGAAGTCGTTCGTGCCGCGCAGGTCGTAGAGGTAGGAATATGGTGCGGACGGGTCGGCGATGCCACCCATGAGCCGGACCGCCAGATCGCCGACGAGCCGCAGATGGAAGGTCTTGTCGATGGCTGCGTTCACCCGCCAGATGGACCACTCACCGCCGAACAGCCCATCCACGGCCTTGAACGCCTGTACGGAGAGGATCGGCCACCGCGTGCCCAGGGACACCTCGCGATCGGGCAGGCGTGCCAGGCGCTCCCGGAACGCGAACCGCATGCCGAAGGTGAACCCTCCGGTGGCGAAGCGGTCGCGCAGGAGGGTGACGGCCTCGTTGTACCGATCCGCGTACTGGTAGCCCTGCAGATTCACGCGTGTCTCGCGTTCGGCGCCGATCCACAGGCGTGTGTAGGAGCCTGCCCGGAATTCGAACCGACCGCCGGTCCGCTCGCTCTGGTCCATGCGGTTCACGTAGATCCAGCGCGCGCTCTCGTTGGTGAGCAACGGTCTCGGACCATCGAAGGCCACTCCACCGCTCTCCACCACCTCGTTCTCATGGAAGAGGCGCAGGGCGATATCCCTTCCGTACCACGGTCTCAACAACAGGAAGCCACCGTACTTCCAGGCCTTGTCCTTCAGGCCGTAGCCCGCATGTCCACCGACCTGTACGTACCGACTCACCCGATCGTTCGTGGAAAGGCCGAGGCCGAAACGGAAGCCCTCATAGCCATTGTAGCGCATCACCTTGTCCAGCAGCAGGTCCACCGGCCCGATCGGCAGTCGACCGGTCATGAGGGCCGAGAACCACTTCACCTTCCTGTCCAGGTCGACAGCGGCGCCCAGGCTGTCGATCACGTGATAGGTCTTCAGTGCCTTGGCATCGAGCGTGTCGGTGCGTAGTGCGTTCCAATAGGCGTCATCCTGCCGCGTGCTCAGGCGGTCCATCACGATCTCGGGACCCCGTACCTCGCGTCGCTGCACATCGGCATCCACCTCGATATCCTTCAGATAGGTGCGGGTCACTCCGTAGGGCTTCAGTCCGTCGATGGACACATTGTCCAGGTAGATGAAGGCGTTGAGCTGTACCGGGAACCAGGTCCTGCCCGCGACCTTCTCATGGAGCTGCTGGAAGCGGATGCTGGCACTGCCATCGCGCTCAGCGGCTTCGGCGGTCACATTCTGTACCGCGTATCCATCGGTGTTGATGTAGAGCAGGCCCTTCAAGCCGAGGAACTTCGTACGGCTCCGCGGCTTGTAGCTGATCACGAAAACGCTGTCCCTGCCTTGGTACAGCGTATCCTCCAGCAGGAAGAGGTACTTGCGTGTGCTTCCCGGCGCCAGTGGCCCGAGGTAGAGCTTCTGGGAGATGCCGATCTGCGGATCGTATATGCTGAAGGTCTTGGTCTGCGCGGCGAGGGCAAGGAAGGAAGGGTCCTTCAGGCCGCTCACGCGCATGGCCAGGACCTCCTCGCGCTCGGCCGCCGGCGGCAGGAAGCTCTTACGCGTGGCGCTCTCCATGAGGAAGAGGTATTGCTCCTCCAGGAAGCGCCGCATCTCCAACGCACTGCTGTCCACCTCCACCACTGCCGTGGTATCCACCGCCAAGACACTATCCGGCGGTGGCACGTCCGCGGTGAAGATGGTCTTGCTGTAGCTCGTATAGCGATGACTGCGGTTGCGCATCCCGTCATTCGCATCGCGTCCCTCGCGGCAACGGTCGATGATGCGGTGCGCAGGGTTCTCCGTGGGCAATACCTCCACCGTACGGAGCTCCACTGCATTGCGCTGCATACCGACCTCCAAGGGTGCTTCCGTGACGACCTCGATGATCAATGGCGCATATCCCACATAGCTGAAGCGCAGGTTCACCGGTAATGCGGCCACGTCGATCACGAACCGCCCATCGATATCACTGGTCGCACCCTGCCGCGCGCCGTCGGCGATCACGTGAACGAAGGCCAGTGCCTCCCGGGTCTCCTTGTCAACGATACGGCCCTGTATCGTCCGGGCATGGATCAGTGCAGGAAAAGGGACCGCGAGGGCGAGGAGGAACAGCAGCCGCATGAATGAAGGTTCTCGTCCGGTAGGACGCACCAGTGCTCGCCAAAGTAACAGGCCGGTGGCAAGGCCCGTACCTTGGCGTCCATGTTGGCACCCGTCCGCGATGCCTTGGTATGGTCGCGCAAAGCGACCCGCGTCGGTTGCGCAACGCGGCGGGCTCTGGACGAGCTACCAGCGGTCCAAGCGCACGCGCGATCCAGCATCGGTGGCTTGCCCTTCAGCATCAGCTTCGAACCCACGACGGCCTGTAACCTGCGTTGTCCGGAGTGCCCCAGCGGCCTGCGCCTTCACACGCCCTACCGGCAACCTGAAGCAGGACCTCTTTGCGCAGGTGATGGACGAGCTCGGTGATGACCTCTGGGCGCTGACCTTCTACTTCCAGGGCGAGCCTTACATCAACCGGACTTCCTGGACATGGTGTCGCTGGCCAGCCGGAAAGGCCTGTACACGAACACGAGCACCAATGCGCACTTCCTTACGGAAGAAGGCCGAGGCCACCGTGCGCAGTGGCTTGTCACGGCTCATCATATCGCTGGATGGCACCGATCAGGACACCTACGCGGCATACCGCCGCGAGGGTCAATTGGCCAAGGTGATCGAGGGTGCTGAACGCATCGTGAAGTGGAAGAAGAAGTTGAAGAGCCTCACGCCGCATGTGGTGTTCCAATTCCTTGTGGTGAAACCGAACGAGCACCAGATCCCGGAAGCACGGGCCCTGGCGAAACGCATCGGCGTGGACGACCTGTGGTTGAAGACGGCGCAGGTCTATGATCCGAAGGACGATCACCCCTTGATCCCGACGCAGGACAAGTATGCCCGGTATCAGCGCAGCGTTGACGGCAGCTGGCAGGTGAAGAACAAGTTGAGCGACGATTGCTGGAAGATGTGGCACAGCTGCGTGATCACCTGGGACGGCCGCGTAGTGCCCTGCTGTTTCGACAAGGACGCGCACCATGTGCTCGGCGACCTGCGCACGCACAGCTTCCGGGAACTGTGGAACAGCGAAGCCTACAACGACTTCCGTCGGTCACTGCTCACGTCGCGCAGCAGTATCGAGATGTGCCGGAATTGCAGCGAGGGTAGCCCGGTGTGGGCTTAGGAGTTGCGGCGCCTGTCATTCCGGGCTCGCCCCGGAATCGCGCAAAGGACTCATGCCGATCAGCCGCACACAAGACATCAGTCAGCATCCTCAGGCCCTCCCCAACTCTCCTTCACCCCTTGCTGGTAGTATCCCGGCGGTGGCTTCAGTGGATCGAACCATCCAGCGCAGTCCCAGTCCTTGCTCAGATCACGCCACCCAGGATTGGACTGCGCTACCAACTCCTCCTTCCAAGCGCGCTTCCAGTTCTTCAACTGGGTCTCCCGCTTTACGGCATCCTGAATGACCTGGAACTCCTCTGGGTAGACCAGCTTCCAGCACTGATAGCGCCACGCGAATGAACCCGGAGAGCTACCAACACGATGCTCGAACAAGCGCCGCTGGATGTGGTCCGTTACACCGATGTACAGAACGGTGTTGCCCTTGTTGGTCAGGAAGTAGACCCAATATCGATGCTCTCGAAACATTCGTCGTTCGGGAGAGTCGGTTGGGAAACTGTGCGCGATTCCGGGTCAAGCCCGGAATGACATCTCAGACCTTCATGATGTCCTTCTCCTTCGCGTCGATCAGCGCGTCCACCTTCTTGTTGTAGACGCCGGTGAGCTTTTCCACGTCGCCCTCGAGGCCCTTCGCCGCATCCTCGGGAAGCCCGTCCTTTTTGGCGGCCTTGATCGCCTCCATCGCTTTCTGACGGCTGCTGCGGATGCCCACCTTCGCGTGCTCCCCCTCGGCATGCGCGGACTTCGAAAGCGCTTTGCGCCGCTCCTCGGTCAGCATGGGTACATGGATGATCACGCTCTCACCGTTGTTGCTCGGGTTGAAACCGAGGTTGGCGCCGATGATGGCCTTCTCGATGGCCTCGATCATCTTCTTCTCCCAGGGCTTCACGAACAGGGTGCGCGCATCGCCGGTGTTCACCGAAGCCACCTGCGAGAGGGGCACCATCTGACCGTAGTAATCAACCCGCACGGTGTCGAGCATGCCCGGGTTGGCGGCGCCCGCACGGATCTTCTGAAGCTCGATGTCCAGGTGGTCAACGGCTTTGCGCATGTGCTCTTCGCAGGTCTGGATGGCGGAGGCGGTATCGATCATCGCGGTTCGGTTCAGAGGGGCAAAAGTAGCGGCTGGCGCGGGTCGCTCAGAGTTCCACGCGCGTGCCCACGGGTTCGCCGGAAACAAGACGGCCGAGGTTGCCGGGCTTGTTCATGTCGAACACGATGATGGGCAGGTTGTTCTCCTTGCAGAGGGTGAAGGCCGTCATGTCCATCACGTTGAGGCCCTTCTTGTAAACCTCATCGAAGGAGATCCGGTCGTACTTCGTAGCGTTCTTGTCCTTCTCAGGATCGGCGGTGTAGATGCCGTCCACACGCGTGCCCTTCAGGATCACATCGGCCTCGATCTCGATGGCGCGCAAGCTGGCGGCCGTATCGGTGGTGAAGTAGGGGTTGCCCGTGCCTGCGCCGAAGATCACGATCCGCCCCTTCTCCAGGTGGCGCACCGCCCTACGCCGGATGAAAGGTTCCGCGATCTGCTCCATCTTGATGGCGGTGAGCAGGCGGGTCTTGTACTGCTTCGCCTCCAGCGCGCTCTGCAAGGCGAGGCTGTTGATCACGGTGGCCAGCATGCCCATGTGGTCACCCTGAACCCGATCAATGGCGCCTTCGGCCTCCATGCCGCGGTAGATGTTGCCCCCGCCGATGACCACGGCCACCTGCACGCCCTTGCTGGCGATGGCGATGATCTCATCGGCATACTGGTTCAGCCGCTCGCTGTCGATGCCGTAGGACTTGTTGCCCATGAGGCTTTCGCCGGAGAGCTTCAGGAGGATGCGCTTGTACGTGTTGGTCATGCGTGGGCCAAAATAAAAGAGGGAGGCCGAAGCCCCCCTCCACTATGCGAAGTTCAAAAGCATCAGACGGTGAGCGAATGACGCTTGAAGTCCGTTGCGGTCAGTTCCTTGTCCTGGTTCTTCAGGTACTGCTCCACGCTCAGCTTGTTGTCCTTGATGAACTCCTGGGCGAGCAGGGTGCTTTCCTTGAAGAACTTGTTGAGTCGGCCATGGGCGATCTTCTCGGCCATGTCGGCGGGCTTGCCCTCCTGGATGGCGAGTTCCTTGCCGATCTCGAGCTCCTTGTCGATCACGCTCTGCGGGGTGCTTGCCTTGTCAAGGGCCACAGGGCCCATGGCGGCCACCTGCATGGCCACATCCTTGGCAGCGGCTTCGAAGCCGGCCTTGTTCAGGCCCACCAGGCTGGCCACCTTGTTGCCAGGGTGGTTGTATGCGTACACGAAGGGAGCCTTCACCTCGGCACAGGCGCTCACATCGATCTTCTCGCCGATCACACCCGTCTGCTCGATGAGCTTCTCGGCCACGGTCATGCCATTGCTGTCGTAGGCGGCGGCCTTCAGACCTTCCACGCTGTTCACCCCTTTCTCCAGGGCGATGGTGGCCATGCGTTCGGCCATGGCGCTGAAGTCCGCGTTCTTGGCCACGAAGTCCGTTTCGCAGTTCACGCAGACCAGCACGCCGTGGTCGCCCGCGGCATTGGTCTTCGCGATCACGAGGCCTTCGGTGGCATCACGGTCGGCACGCTTGGCGGCGACCTTCTGGCCCTGCTTGCGCAGGATGTCAATGGCGGCGTCGAAGTCGCCATTGGCCTCGGTGAGGGCCTTCTTGCAATCCATCATGCCCGCGCCGGTCATCTGGCGCAGCTTGTTCACATCAGCGGCGGTGATAGCCATAGTGCTCATGGGGTTTCGGTTGCGGACGGTGGGATGATCAGGACGGGTCCGCCGTCCTGTCGCGACCCGCCCTGCTGATCAATTGTTCTCCTCGGAAGCCTCTTCGCCGGCCTCCACTTCCGCGGTCTCCTCGGCGCCTTCCTCGGCGTCGTTCTCGTCCACGGCGGTCTTGTCGTTCTTGCGTTCCTCGATGCCTTCGTTGATCGCCTGGATCATCACGTCAACGATCAGTTCGATGCTCTTGGTGGCATCGTCGTTGGCGGGGATCGGGAAGTCCACCTTGGTGGGATCGCTGTTGGTATCCACCATGGCGAAGGTGGGGATGTTCAGCTTCTTCGCCTCGGCCACCGCGATGTGCTCCTTCACGATGTCCACGATGAACAATGCGCTGGGCAGGCGGGTGAGATCGGCGATGGAACCAAGGTTCTTCTCCATCTTCTCCCGCTGGCGGCTCACCTGCAGGCGCTCACGCTTGCTCATGTTGTCGAAGGTGCCATCGGTCTTCATCCGATCGATGGTGGCCATCTTCTTGATGGTGCGACGGATGGTGCCGAAGTTCGTGAGCATGCCGCCGCTCCAACGCTCGGTGACATAAGGCATGCCGGTGGCCTTTACCTTCTCGGTCACGATGTCCTTCGCCTGTTTCTTGGTGGCGACGAACAGGACCTTCTTGCCACTGCGGGCGATGCTCTTCATGGCGGCCGCAGCCTCCTCGAGCTTCACCGCGGTCTTGTTCAGGTCGATGATATGGATCCCCTTCTTCTCATCGAAGATGTAGGGGGCCATGTTGGGGTTCCACTTGCGCTTGAGGTGGCCGAAGTGCACCCCGGCGTCGAGCAGTTGTTTGAATTCGAGACGTGCCATCTTGTTGTTGTTCACTTTCCTTGTTCCCGTTGATACAGGCATCCCGCTGGTAGCCTTCGTTGCCGAAGAGTCCAGCGGGATTGGATCCTGAACAAGCGTTGGGACCTTAACGCTTGCTGAACTGGTAACGCTTGCGCGCTTTCTTGCGTCCGAACTTCTTCCGTTCCACGGCACGTGGGTCACGGGTCATCAGTTCCTCGGCCTTGAGTTTCGGTTTGTGCTCGGCATCGATCTTCACCAATGCGCGGGCGATGCCCAGGCGCACTGCTTCGACCTGGCCGGTGATGCCACCACCGTCGACCGTGGCGGTCACATCGTACTTGCCCACCGTTTCGGTGAGGGCGAAGGGTTGCTGCAGCTTGAACTGCTGGATGGTGACCGGGAAATAATCGGCGCTTTCGCGGCCATTCACGGTGATCACGCCGGAACCTTCTGAGAGGACCACGCGTGCGACCGCGGTCTTGCGGCGGCCCAGGCTGTTGACGGCTTCCATCTTACTTGATCGTGTTCAGGTCGAACTTGCGAGGCTTCTGTGCGTCGTGCTTGTGTGCGGTACCTGCCACGACATGCAGGTTGTTGAACAGCCGACGACCCAGGCGGTTCTTCGGCAACATGCCGCGTACGGCGTGTTCAAGCACCGCCTCCGGCTTGCGGCCAAGGAGGTTGCGGGCCACTTCGCGACGCTGACCACCGGGGTACATGCTATAACGCTGGTACTCCTTGTCGTCGAGCTTGTTGCCGGTGAAGCGGATCTTCTCGGCATTGATCACCACCACATGGTCACCGCAGTTCACATGCGGGGTGAAGGTGGGTTTGTGCTTGCCGCGAACGATCATCGCCACCTTGCTGGCGAGGCGGCCAAGTGTCTCGTTCTCAGCATCTACCAGCAGCCATTCTTGCTGCACGGTGGCCGTGTTGGCCATGCTGGTGGTGTGGGTCGTCGATGCCACGGTACGTGGGTTTAAAAGGCTGGTTTCCCGGAAACGGGGTGCGAAGATAGATCCTTCTTCCGGAAAACCAACAAACACCTGTGGACAGCCTCCCTCCCACCGCTCAGAACGGCGCGTTCAGACCGCTTGTGCCACCAGCAGGACCGGGCGCTCCGCGCTCCCGCCCAGGCTGGCCATCACGGTGGAGGCCTCTCCTTCGCCCTCACCCCGGACCTGTACGGACCCTCTGAAGGCGGCCAGCTGATCCCCGGCCTCCGCAGCATCCACCTCCACACCCTGCACCAGCATGAAACCTTCGGCCCGGCGGGCCAGCACGCAAACCCCCCTTCTTCCCGGGCTCAGCTCATCCAGCACATGCGCCACCCGTGAGTAGGCCGCTTCACACGCCAGCACGGAACGGCCATCGGCCGGTCCCACCAGGTCGTTCCGGATCACCCCTGCCACCACCTCGGCCACACCTGGGATACTGTGCCCGGCTTGAAAAAGGAGGATGTCGTTCATCACCACCGTGCCATGCAGGATCGCCGCCTCCCGGATGATCTTCTCCAACGGATGTGCATCACCGGTGCGGACCGCCAGCGCGAACAGGGCATGATCCTCGCCGAGGCCGCGCAACATATGGCCCAGCTCATTGCCCGATCGGCGCGTCATCTCGATGAAACCCACGCCGGCGCCGCGACCCTCGGAAGGGACCTGCAGCATGCGCATGGAAAGGTCCTTGAGCGCCATCTGGTCCATGCCACGGATGGACTCCAGTTGACGGGCCAGGGCATCCACACGCCACTTGGCCACCCCATTGATGGCCACCAGGTCCTGGCCGGACGGGTTCGCCCGGCAACAGAAGAAGCTCCGTCCTTCGCCCTGGTCGATGTGCGGCGGGAGGTCCGCCCGGTGCCGGATGATGTTCTGGTAGGCCTCAACAAGCAGGAAGGCCAACCGTTTCCGGTGAACGGAAGCGCCGCTCATGGCCGTGATCAGCCGGTCGCTCAGGTCCAGCAGGCGCCCGGTCAGGTCATCGCCGAAGTGGCCGCTATAACCGAATATGGAACGGTCCTCCCTGAACGCCTGGAGCAGTGCCTGCGCCGTGATCGAACAGGCCGCGGCTGCTGTCACGCTCTCCCTCCCCCCGAATGCAACTGGATCCATTCCCCATTCATATGAAGTATGCCGATCAACGTGGATCCCGATGGGGAGAGCCAGCATTCACTGGAGGATCCTGCGCGAAGGAAACAAATGCCGGGCAGACGGGCATCACCCGGACCACACGTCAGCAGCGGGTCAGGTGCGCCAGGATGAATGGGCTCACGCGATCACCCCCAGCTCCCTGCCCACCTTGGCGAAAGCCGCAAGCGCGTGATCGATGTGCGCGTCCGTATGGGCCGCGCTCAGCTGGACCCGGATGCGCGCCGTGTCCTTGGGCACCACCGGATAGAAGAAGCCGATGACGTAGATACCTTCCTCGAGCAACCGGTCGGCCATCACCTGGCTCAGGCGCGCATCACCCAGCATCACCGGTACGATGGCGGCCCCGGCCCCGCGTGTCTTGAAGCCCAAGGCTTCGATCCCGGAGCGGAAACGGTCAACGTTCGCCTCCAATCGGTCACGCAGTTCCGTCGTGCTGCTCAACAGGTCGATCACACGGATGGAAGCGCCCACGATGGACGGTGCGAGCGAATTGCTGAAGAGATAGGGACGGCTGCGCTGGCGCAACAATTCAACGATCTCCTTGCGCGCGCTGGTGTAGCCCCCCATGGCACCGCCCAGCGCCTTGCCCAAGGTCCCGGTGATGATGTCCACACGGCCGGTCACCCCACAATGCTCCACACTGCCGCGACCGGTCTTCCCGATGAACCCCGCGGCGTGACATTCATCCACCATCACCAGAGCCTCGTACTTGTCCGCCAGGTCGCACACCCCCTTGAGGTCAGCCACGATGCCGTCCATGCTGAAGACACCGTCGGTGACGATGAGGATGTGCCGGGCCCCATCCTTGCGTGCGGTCTGCAACTGCAGTTCCAGGTCGGCCATATCGTTGTTCGCATACCGGTAGCGCATGGCCTTGCACAGGCGCACACCGTCAATAATGCTGGCGTGGTTCAGTGAGTCGCTGATGATGGCATCGAGTTCGGTGAGCAGGGGCTCGAACACGCCACCGTTCGCATCGAAGCAGGCCGCGTAAAGGATGGTGTCATCCAGCGAGTGGAACGCGGAGAGCTTCGCTTCGAGCTCCTTGTGGATGTCCTGGGTGCCGCAGATGAAGCGCACGCTGCTCATGCCATAGCCGTGGGAATCCAGCGTGGCGTGGGCGGCCTTGGTCACCTCGGGGTGTGAGGAGAGGCCGAGGTAATTGTTGGCGCAGAAGTTCAGCACCTTGCGGCCGTTCACGGTGATCTCCGCGCCCTGCTCGCTGGTGATGATGCGTTCGCGTTTGAAGAGGCCGGCCTCCTCGATGGACCTCAGTTCGTTGCCCAGGTGCTCCTTGATGCTTCCGTACATGGAGGCAAAGGTGCGAAGCAGGAACGAGCCATGGGCGCTGACCGGTGGACAGCGCAAGGGGTGGGCTACAGCTTCCGGAAGTAGCCGTTGGAATATTCGTTGGCGTAGAGCAGCGACACCTTCTCCGGCTTGTCCCGGAAGAACTCGTCGGTGGCACGCTTCACGCCGGGTGACCTGTACCCGCCGGGAAGTCCCTTCCGCGGGTAGATCGCCTCATCGTAGTACACCGCGATCATGCCAATGGCGCCGGGTGCCATGCGTTCATAGAGATGGGGAAGCACGTGACGCGTCGACTCGTACAGGTCGCCGTCGATCAACGCGAAGCTGATGCGGTCCGGCAACTGGGAGGGGATGGTCTCCTCGAACCAGCCCTTGTGGGTATGGGGCATCTTCAGCCCCAGCTTGTTGAACTTCTGCGTGAAGAGGTCCAATCCGGCGGCCATGTATCCTTTCTGGTACACGCCGTCCTTGCTGTCATTGGTCGATAGTTCCGGCAGGCCCTCGAAGCTGTCGTAGGCGTGCACCTGTTTCTCCGGGGCGAGCTGGGATATCACGCGTTGCATGACGATGGTGCTGTCCCCGGCGTTGCAGCCGACATCCACGACATCGCCAGGCACCTTGTTGGCCACGGTCTGTTCCAGCAGGTGGAAGAGGTTCATGCGGGCCTCCACGTTGGCCATGTTCCCCGGCACCGGTGTGAGTTGTGCGCCGATCCGGAGCTTGCGCAGCACCTTGTTGGCAAAGCGCTGCCAGTCCGTCGGCGTGCGATGATCCCAATCGAAGGTGGTGGCGATGAAAGCGTTGTCCATGGGCATAGTGGATCAGGCCGCGGCCAGCTGGGGATCCTTGTTCTTCCGTTGGGATGGGTTCCAATCCGGGATCTTCGGGTCGGTCCAGGTGGGCCGTGGTCCAAGTCCCATGTCCTTGGGTCCATAACGGATCACCACGAAGGCGGCGATGGCCACTTCCACCCAGACGAAGACCATCACCCAGCTGGGATCCCCATCGTGGGCCACGGGCAGGGCGGGCATGATGTAGAAGGCGATGTTGCTGATCAGCTGCATGATGAGCAGGATCAGTCCGCTGTGGGTCATGTTGTACACCCATCCCAACAGGATGGCCAGGCCGATCATGCTGAGCAGGAAGAAGTACCAGGGGATGCCGTCGGGAACACCTTCGCCGAGCAGCAGCATGGGCAGGTACCACAGCCCCCAGATCACACCGGTGAGGGTGCAGGAGACGAACGCGCTGTACTTGTCCTGCAGACGAGTGGCGCAATACTTCATCCAGGTGGTCTCCTCCACCAGTGCGATGCCGATGATGAAGGGCATACCGAACAGGAGGTTGATGATGTGCATGCGCTCCCCGTTGGGACCCTCGGAGAACATGGGCTGTGCGGCACCCGGCCAGGGCAGCCAGCCGGCCAGGTCGGCGATGGCCCAGCCGAGGTAGCAGAACAGGAACTTCCAGGAGGCGGCGAAGGCCCACCACTTGCCCGGCACGCGCCAGATGCGGTAGGCACCGAACAACTTGTACAGGCCTTGTTTGCCCTCCAGGTACCAGGTGAGGAGCACGGCGAACACCAAGGGCCAGAAGACGCGGAAGCGGAAGACCATGTGCGCCTCCGGAGAGTCGTGCATCCGTTTGCCCTCGACCATGAGGGAGGAGGCGTAGAGCACGATCCCCAATTGGATGGACAGCACGATCACGGCCAGCGTGAGCACGGGATAGCGGGAGATGAAGGTTCGCATGGGTTGGTTGTGCCGGACCCCGAAGGTTCCGCGACGAAGTTGATGACGCGAGGGCGTTGTACGCTTCCGTCGGACGAAAGTTCCTCAACAGGCAGGCGGGGGATCCGTGGGCTCAGCCCTTGTCCACCACGCGTGGCACCTTGAAGTAGTCGCTGTCCTTCACCGGTGCGTTCATCAGCGCATCCTGCTTGGTGATCTCCAAGGCCGCAACGTCCTCGCGGAGCACATCGGCTTCATCGGTCATGAAGATCAGCGGCTCCACCCCTTTGGTGTCCACCTCATTCAGTTTCTCCACGAAGTCGATCACGCGTTGCATATCGGTGAGCAGAGTGGCCCGTGCGGCGGGCTCGCTCACATCCAGCCGGGCCAGCTCCGCGATGCGGTCGAGTGTCTCTTCCGTGATCCTCATGGGCGCAACAGTGGTTCTTCGATGGTGCGGTAGACGCGGTCGCGCAAAGTTACCAGATCATCCATGGTGAGGCCCGCGGTGGGGATGGCACCGTGCACCACGGCGTGGGCAAGACCCGGCCTGGCGCGGCTCAGGAGCTCGGCCGGCTCTCCGAACAACCGCCAATGGTCCAGGAAAGTGATCGGCACGATGGGCACCTGCTTCTCAATGGCCAGCCGGAAGGCCCCGTCCTTGAACGGCTTCATGCGCGGGGTGTAGCCGGGGATGGTCCCTTCCGGGAACAACGCCAGGCTCACCCCGCGGTCCAGCGTATCCGCCGCCTTGCGGAAGGCCTTGGCCGCTTCCACCCGATCACCGCGGTTCACGGCGATGTTCATGCCTTTGAAGAAGATGTTGAAGAGCGGCCAGCGCAACAGTTCATACTTGCCCATGAACAGGAAATAGGTCGGCACCACGTTGTACATCTGGATGATGTCCAGGTAGCTGCTATGGTTGCAGCAGATGATATAGGGTGCAGCCGGGAGCGTTCCCCTCCGTTCGGAGCGGAGGGGGATGCCCAGAGCGCATTGCAGGAAGAAGGCCCAGGCACGCTTCAGCCGGAAGGCACGCTGGTAGCGCCGGGGGTGGAAAAGCAGGATGCGGAACGGGATGTAGAGCACCACCAGGGAGCCGAAGAAGACCAGCGCGAAGTAGAGCTTGTAGATCCAGCGCAGCGGCAGGAAGAGCCACTTGAGCACAACGGATCGCCTGTCCTCCCCTGGGACAACGCGTGTACGTTCGGTGATCGTGGCTTCCGCTGCGGCCATGGAAAGGGGGGCGAAATTACTCGCGGGGAACCCGGCCGGTGAGTGGCGGGTACCCGGCTAACTTCGCCGCCCCATGGCACGCATCCTCACCGGCATCCAAAGCACGGGGGTCCCGCACCTCGGCAACGTACTGGGAGCCATCGCGCCGGCCATTGCCCTGAGCCGCGACGACCGGAACGAATCCTACCTCTTCATCGCCGATCTCCACAGCCTCACCCAGATCAAGGATCCGGCGGTGCTGCGCGAGAACACTTACGGTGTGGCGGCGGCCTGGCTCGCCTGCGGACTGGACCCCACGCGTACCGTGTTCTACCGGCAGAGCGACGTCCCGATGGTGGCGGAACTCACCTGGTACCTCAGCTGCTTCTTCCCCTATTCCAGACTGGCCCTGGCCCACAGCTTCAAGGACAAGGCCGACCGGCTGGAGGACGTGAACGGAGGGCTCTTCGTATACCCCATGCTCATGGCGGCGGACATCCTGCTCTACGACGTGCACCAGGTGCCGGTGGGCAAGGACCAATTGCAACACCTGGAAATGGCGCGGGATGTGGCCGAGCGCTTCAACCACCACATGGGCGAGACCTTCGTGGTACCGGCAGCGCGGGTGGACCAGGAGGTGATGATCGTACCCGGCACGGACGGCGAGAAGATGAGCAAGAGCCGCGGCAACACCATTCAGTTGTTCGCACCGGAGAAGGAATTGAAACAGCAGGTGATGGGCATCGTTACCGACAGCACGCCGCTGGAGGCCCCGAAGGACCCGGAGAAGGACAACGTCTTCGCCATCTTCAAGCTGGTGGCTCCGCCGGAAGCCGTGCAGCGCATGCGCGAGAACTACGAGCGCGGCGGTTATGGGTATGGTCACGCCAAGAAGGAGCTGCTCTCGGCCCTGCTCGACGGCTATTCCACGCAGCGCGCGCGGTTCGCGGAGCTCATGGCCGATCGCGGAGAACTCGACGCACAACTGCGGATCGGCGCCGAAAAGGCCACGGCCGTGGCGAACGCGGTGCTCGATCGGGTGCGCGCGCGGCTGGGCTATGGCCCGGCATGAGGTGCGGGGCCTACATTTGGCGACCATTCTCTCTGCTTCCATGGATAATCCGTTCCTCGTATTCGCACACAGCCTCATCCGGTACGGCGTGCTCATCACCGTGGCCTGGGCGGGCCTGGTGCATCTGCGTGGTCTGCTCTTCAAACGGCCGATCCTCACCTATGAACGCGCGATGTCGATCGTTGCGATGGTCCTCTGCCACGTTCAACTCGTCATCGGGCTCATCCTGTACCTGATGAACTTCAAGCAGTATGCGATGATGCAGGGTCCGGAGGGACGCTTCTGGAAGATGGAGCACATCGGGACCATGGTGATCGCCATCGCACTGGTCACCATCGGTCGCTCCACGGCCAAACGCGCCCAGGACGAACAGGTGAAGCAGAAGCGCATCGCCATCTTCTACCTCATCGCATTGGCCTTGATGCTTTGGGCCATTCCCTGGCCTTTTACCCAACTCGGCCACGGTCGGTCCTGGTTATGAGTCGTTCGTTCATCCTTCCCTTGGGCATAGCCCTGTTGGTGCTCGCCTGTGGCAGCGCGAGTGGAACAGGCGGTGATCACATGGCCGAGGAAGCTTCACCGGGCAAAGCCGTCTTCAACATGAACTGCACCCTGTGCCACGGGCGGGATGGCAAAGCGGGCCTGAACGGCGCGAAGGATCTGACCGTGTCCACATTGACCACGGAGGAGATGAAGGCCATCGTACGGAACGGGAAAGGAGCCATGGCTCCTTACAAGCAGGTGCTTTCCGCCCAGGAGATCGAGGCGGTGGTGACCTACATCCGCACCTTGGGCGGAGCGAAATGATCGATCCGGCGGAACTCAAGAACAAGGCGGAGAGCGCCGTGCTGATCGGGCTTATCACCGACCAGCAGGATGCAGACCAGGTGAAGGAATACCTGGACGAACTTGAATTCCTGGCCACCACGGCGGACATCAGCACCTTGAAGCGATTCACGCAGAAGCTGCACAAGCCCGATGGCCGCACCTACATCGGCAGCGGCAAGCTTGCCGAGGTGAAGGCCTGGATGAAGGAGAACGGGGCCGATTCGGTCATCTTCGACGATGAACTGACCCCGGCCCAGCAGCGCAACCTGGAGAAGGAGCTGGGCACCCCGGTGCTGGACCGGCCGCGCCTGATCCTGGACATCTTCGCACGGCGCGCGCGCACCGCCCATGCCAAGACCCAGGTGGAACTGGCGCAGTACGAGTACATGTTGCCGCGCCTCACCAAGCTCTGGACCCACCTGGAGCGCCAGCGCGGCGGTACCGGCACACGTGGTGGAGCGGGTGAGAAGGAGATCGAGACCGACAGGCGGTTGATCCGCGACCGTATCGCCCTACTGAAGGGACAGCTCAAGCAGATCGACAAGCAGATGGCCACCCAGCGCGGCAACCGCGGCAAGCTCGTGCGCGTGGCGGTGGTGGGCTACACCAACGTGGGCAAGAGCACGCTCATGACGTTGATGAGCAAGACCGAGGTGTTCGCAGAGAACAAGCTCTTCGCCACCCTGGACACCACCGTGCGCAAGATCGTCCTGGGCAACCTGCCCTTCCTGATGAGCGACACGGTGGGTTTCATCCGCAAGCTGCCCACGCAACTGATCGAGAGCTTCAAGAGCACGCTGGATGAGACACGTGAGGCGGACCTGTTGCTGCACGTGGTTGACATCAGCCATCACAACTTCGAGGAACAATACGAGACCGTACGCCAGACGCTGAATGAGATCGGCGCAGGGGGCAAGCCGATGATCCTTGTCTTCAATAAGGTCGATGCCTACCGCCCGGCGGAGCACGACCCGGATGACCTGGCGCCGAAACGTGAGGATCAATATTCGCTGGAGGAACTGAAGGCCACCTGGATGGCAAGGTTGAACGGCGAGGACGTCATCTTCATCAGTGCGGCGGAGCGCATCAACATCGATGGCTTGCGCAAGCTCCTGTATGAACGGGTGAAGGCCATTCACACAGCGCGTTATCCGTACGAGAGCGACCTGTTGTTCAAGGACAGCTACGAGGAGGAATGAACGCGGACCTGAACGGATCCCGTTGATCCGTGCGTTAGGAGCATCGGATGGCGGCGAAACGTAGACCGGCGAAGAAGAAAGTATCCCGTTCCCGGAATGGACTTCCCTGGGGAAGGCTCCTAATGGCCTTCCTGGCGCTCGTTCTGGTGCTCTTCTTCGGCTTGATGCAACTGGTGCGCAGCGGTGCGTTCGGTGCGCTGCCAACAGAGAAGGAGCTATCCTCCATCCAGCACGAGCAGGCGACGCTGGTCCTGGACCGTGATGGGGAGCTCATCGGCAAGCTGTTCGCCGAGGACAGGACCAACGTGGCGTACAAGGACCTGCCGAAGCACCTGGTGAACGCTTTGGTCGCCACGGAGGATGCCCGCTTCTTCAGTCACCAGGGTGTCGATGGCCGCAGCTACGTCCGGGTCTTCTTCCGCACCCTGCTCGGCCGTGATCGGAGCGGTGGAGGCGGCAGCACCATCTCCCAGCAGATCATCAAGAACCTTTACGGACGCGAACGTCATGGCCTGCTCACGGTGCCGGTGAACAAGATGAAGGAGGCGCTCGTGGCGCAGCGCCTGGAACGTGTGCTGAAGAAGGAGGATGTGCTCCTGCTCTATCTGAACTCGGTGCCTTTCGGTGAGAACACCTTCGGCATCGAAGCCGCCGCACAACGCTACTTCGGCAAACCGGCGCGCAAGCTGCTCGTACAGGAGAGTGCGGTGCTGGTCGGCATGCTGAAGGCGAACACGCGCTACAACCCACGCTTGCATCCCGAAGCATCCAAGGGCCGACGGGACCAGGTCTTCGAGCAGATGCACCGGCACGGCGACCTCGACCGGCACGCAGTGGACAGCCTGCGCGCGCTGCCGCTCACGTTGAACTATACCGGCGGTGATGCATTGGACATCCACGGCTACTTCGTGAAGCATGTGGAACGCGAAGCTCGGTCCATACTCGAAGGCCTGTCGAGACCGGATGGTGGACACTACGACATCCGGAAAGACGGCCTGCGGATAACGACCACCCTGGACGCTGACCTGCAGCGCATGGCACATATCGCGGTGCATCAGCACCTCGCCGCCATGCAACCGAAGTTGGATGCGGAGCTTCGAGCCTCCAAGGAGCGCAACGGCTGGGAGAAGGACATGGAGAAGCGGGGAGGCAAGCGATGGCGCAGCAAGGAACGCATCGTTCGTGAAGTGTACGATCATCAGGCACGTCGGATCGACACCCTCAGCTACCGCGACAGCCTATGGCACTACCACAAGCTGCTGAACGGTGCCGTGCTGATGATGGAGCCTGGCAGCGGTGCGGTGCGCGTGTGGGTGGGTGGCAATGACCACCGGTACCTTCCCTATGACCTGGTGACCGCACGCCGGCCCATTGCGAGCACGATCAAACCGGTGGTGTATGCCGCCGCCCTGGAGCGGGGCCTCGATCCATGCACCTACCTGGACAACGACCGGAAGACCTACACGGAATTCGATGACTGGGCACCGGACAACTTCGACAAGGACACCACGGGTGGGCAGGTGGCCATGTGGTATGCACTGGCAAAGAGCATGAACCGACCCACCGTGGACCTCTACTTCCGGACCGGCACGGACACCCTTGCCCGCACGATGGCGGCGCTCGGGCTACCGACCTCGGAAGTGGACAAGCCCGCCATGGCACTTGGCGCTGTCGACATCTCCTTGCGTGAGATCGTTCCGGCCTTTGGTGCGTTCGCGCAGCAGGGGCGGCTCAACGGTCCGCAGCTCATCACCCGCATCACCGACGCCCAGGGCCGGGAGTTGTACCGCGCCAGGGAGCCGAGGTCCGCGCAGGCCCTTTCACCAGGCACCGCTGCCGACATCACCGCCATGTTGCAGCGCGCGGTGGACCAGGGCACGGGAGCGGCGTTGCGGTCACGCTTCGGGATCAAAGCTCCACTTGCCGGGAAGACCGGGACCTCGCAGGACTATGGTGACGCCTGGTTCGTCGGGTACACGCCCGGACTCGTCATCGGGACCTGGGTGGGCGCGTTCGACCACTCCGTGCACTTCCGCAGCGCAAACGGCACGGGCGGACAGCTGGCCCTGCCGATCGCTGGCAAGGTGCTCGCGCAGATGGAGCGTGCACCGGAGCTGCGGAAACGCTACCTCCTCCCCTTCAGCCTGCCTGCGGACCACGAGCCTGACCTCGACTGCGATCGGCAGCGGCACCCGGACTTCCTTCAACGCCTGATCCAGGATGCCTTCGGCCGTCCGGTGCGCGAGGAACCTGGAAAGGAGGACCAGGATGATCCGGAACGGCGGAACATATTCGACCGGCTCTTCAAGAAGCGCGACTGAGCGCGGCGAGGATGCGCCTTGACAGGCCATCGCGCATGGCCATGAAAGGGCGCTCCCAGTACCGGTACACCACGGCTGCGAGGACGATGCTGAGGAGCCAGTATCCCGCGTACAAGACCAGGCTGGCCGCCAACGACCGACCGGGCATAAGTTCCAGGTAAAGGGAACGCACCGGCATGTGCACGAGATAGAGCGCATACGAGATGCGGCTCAGGAAGGTGACCACCGAACCCCAACGCCCGACCTTGTGCCAACCCGCCATGAAGGGCAGCATGAGCGCCATGCCCGAACCGGAAAGCACCAGGAACAAGGTACCCATGTACAGGAGGTTGTTCTCGCCGCGGAGGAGGATCGCAACGGTGAGCAACAACGCCCCGATCAGGAACAGCTCCACACGTCGCGCGGAGAAGATGTTCGGCACATGGTACACGAGCCAGGCCATCAGCACGCCGTAGCCGATCGTATCGAAGCGGAGCACCACGATCTTCCGGACGAGCAGGTCGAGGGTGAACGGCGTGCCGACCGCGTCCATGGCGGGATAGCGCAGCAGGACGGGGACCACGATCATGATCACGGTGCAGGCGAGGAAGCCCCACTTCGGCGAACGCCTCCAGGCGAGCACAGCGAGCAACAGCGGGAAAAGGAGGTAGAACCATTCCTCCACGGCCAGGGACCAGGACTCCCAGAAGAAGAGGTCGAGCGGGATGACCAGGTTCTGCAGGAAGACGAAGTAGGCCAGCGTGTTCACGTTCAATAAGCCCATGGACCAGCCCATGTGCACCATGCCGATGTTGATGAGCAGGAAGAGGTAGTAGTTCGGCAGGGTGCGCAACCAGCGTCGCTGCCAGAAGTCGAGCAGGCGACGCCACCACGGCACTTCGCTGGCATGCGACATCCGGATCAGGATGTTGCCGATGAGGAAACCACTGAGCACGAAGAAGAGGTCGACACCATCCATGGCGGAGGCGCCGGGGTTCCGTGGCCAGTGCGCGTCCAGCAGGTCGTCGGCATGGGAATACACCACGATCACCGCAGCCAGGGCGCGCACCAGATCGAGCCCGAAGATCCGCGGGTGTGTTCCGGAAGACATCGCGGTGAATGTAGCCGCCTCAGCCGAACGCCTGCATGTCGCAGAGCTTGCGGTACTGGCCGCCCGCGTCGTACAACTGCTGGTGCGTTCCGCGTTCGATGATGCGGCCCTGCTGCATCACGCAGATCTCGTCGCAGTGCTGGATCGTGCTCAACCGGTGAGCGATCACCAGGCTCGTACGCCCTTCGAGCATCTTGAAGAGCGCCTCCTGCACGAGTCGTTCGCTCTCCGTGTCCAACGCGCTCGTGGCCTCGTCGAGGATGAGGATCGGCGGGTTCTTCAACACGGCACGCGCGATGGCCAGGCGCTGCTTCTGGCCGCCGCTCAGGCGGTTCCCACCGTCGCCGATGTTCGTCTGATAGCCCTCCTCCAACTGTTCGATGAAACCGTGCGCGTTGGCGATGCGCGCGGCGCGCTCGATATCGGCCATGGCCACGCCCGGCGTACCGAAGGCGATGTTGTTGGCCACCGTATCGTTGAAGAGGATGCTGTCCTGGGTGACGATCCCCATCAAGGCCCGGATGTCATTGATCCGCAGGTCGCGCAGGTCGTTGCCATCGAGCAGGACCCGGCCTTCCGTCACGTCGAAGAAACGGGGCAACAGACCGGCAAGGGTGGTCTTCCCGCTACCGCTCGTTCCCACCAAGGCCACGCTCTTCCCTTTCGGTATCGTCAATTCGATATCCTGCAGGACGGCTCTACGTTCATGGTCCGTCCCGGCTCGTGGTGGCGCTTCGTACGCGAAGGTCACGCCCTGGAATTCGATGCGGTCGTGGAAGTCACTGATGGGCATGGCATCGGGACGTTCCTTCACGGTGTTCTCCACGGCGAGCAGATCGAAGAGCCGCTGCCCGCTCGCTGATCCACGCACGATCGCCGAATAGCCCTGGGAGAAGCCCTTGATCGGCGGCAGCAGCTGGGAGAAGATGATGATGAAGCCCAGGAAACTGTCGCCCGTGAGCGTGGGTTCGGCACCAAGCACATAGGAGCCACCCAGGTACGCGATGGTCGCCATCACGGCCGCGCCCAGCGTCTCGCTCAGCGGAGAGGCGATGTCCTGGCGGTTCAGCATGGCGATGCTGCTGCGGGTGAGCATCTCATTCTCACGTGCGAAGCGCCGGCGCATATCCCCTTCGCCGTTGAAGGCCTTGATCACCCGGATGCCGGTCAGCGTCTCCTCCACACGTGCCAGCAGGTCCGCGTTCTTCTCCTGCACACGGGTGCTCTTGCGCTTCAGGCTCTTGCTGATCCGGCCGATGAGCAGTCCACTTACCGGCAGCAACAACAGGGCGATCAACGTGAGCTGCGGTGCGATGGTGATCATGGTGCCCAGGAAGAGCAGGATGGCGATGGGCTCGCGGAAGACCATCTCGATGTAGAACATCACGCTGTACTCCATCACGTGCATATCGCTGGTGATGAGCGCGAGCAGGTCCCCCTTGCGCTCGCCGCTGTGGTACCGCAGGGGCAGCTCGAGCATCTTGTCATAGACAGCTGCCCGGATATCACGTACGATGTAGTTGCGGAAGTTGCAGATGGCCACCACCGCCAGGTACCGGAAGAGGTTCTTGAACAGGAAGATCACCACCACCGTGATGCTGATGGTCAACAAGGCGCCCATCTGGCCGTTCCGCTCGATGAGCTGGGTGAGGCCCCAGTTGAAAGTGCCTTCCAGTCCTTCTCGTGTCCACAGCACTGCGGGGCGGACGTCCACCGGCTTCACCTGCCCGAGCAGGAGCCGCAGGAAAGGGATGAACAACAGGAGCGAGGCGAGGTGGAAGACGGTGGCCAGCAAGTTGAAGACCACATTGAGCACCGCGAAGCGCCGGTAGGGCCTGCCATAGCCGAGTATCCGGAAGAAGTTGCGCATCGTGCGGCCCGCGAAGGTAGGACCACATGGAGGCACCGACCTACCTTCGCCGTTGAAATGGACAGTGTGCGACAGAACAAGGTGAACAGCCTCCTGCAGAAGGAAATGGCGGTCATCTTCCAGCAGGAGGGCCGTAACCTGCTTCCCGGAGGACTCATCACGGTCTCGGCCGTTCGGGTGAGCCCCGACCTCGGTGTGGCCAAGGTCTACCTCAGCCTCTTTCCCGTGAAGGACAAGAAGGCCGTGATCGAGGTGATCAAGGGCCAGGCCCATCGGTTGCGTGGAGCGCTGGGCGCGCGGATCGGCAAGCAGATGCGCATCGTGCCCGAACTGCTGTTCTATGTGGACGACTCCCTCGATCGGGCGGAAGAGATCGACAAACTGCTGAAAGGCGAATAGCATGCAGTACGATCCGGTGAAGCGCCGCCTGGGCGTCGTCTTCAATAGCACGCCCTTCCTGCGCAAGCTCTTCTACCAGCTGCTGGACCTACTCCTCCTGCGTTGCTGGCACATCCAGCGCGAACTGCGGAAATGGATGGCGGAGCGCACTGCGGGCAACAGGCCCGTCACGGCCATCTATGACGCGGGCGCCGGCTTCGGGCAATACACGTACTGGTTGAGCGGCAAATTGCCACAAGCGCGGATCACCGCCATCGACGTCAAGGAGGAACAGGTGGCCGATTGCAACGCTTTCTTCCAACGGATCGGACGACCGCAGGTGGCGTTCCAAGTGGGCGATGTCACCCGCTTCGAGGAGCCGGACACCTTCGACCTTGTTGTCTGTGTGGATGTGATGGAGCACATCCTGGAGGACGAGGCCGCGCTACGCTGCTACAGCACCTCGTTGAAGCCTGGCGGCATGCTCATCATCAGCACGCCGAGCGATCAGGGGGGCAGCGATGTGCATGAGGAAGGCGAAGGCTCATTCATCGAAGAGCACGTGCGTGACGGCTACAACATCGATGACATCCGGGCGAAATGCCTGCGCAACGGCTTCAGCAAGGTGGAAGCGCGATACAGCTATGGTGCACCGGGAAAGATCAGCTGGAAGCTCAGCATGAAATGGCCACTGCTCATGCTCCAGGCGAACAAGTTGTTCTTCATCGTGCTGCCCGTCTACTACCTCATCGCCTACCCCATCGCCTTCGTGCTGAACATGGCCGATGTGCGCATGAAGCACAGCACCGGGACCGGATTGATCGTGAAAGCGTGGAAGTGAGCGATGGGCTCGTGCGCTTCACTCCAGGACGTACGCACGGATCTCGTTGAGCGGATAGGGAACACCTCCGGTCACCGTGTAGGGGCTTATCAGGAAGTTCAGCAGCCAGGCGCTCAGCAGGAGCAGAACGGCGGTGTTGCGCCCGATGCTCCTCGCGGGATCAACCCCCGCAAGCGCCAAGACCGGGAAGGTCCAGCACAACATCCGGTGGTGTCGAACGCGATCGATAACGTGGAACCGACCGATGCGGCAACAAGGAGCGACCAGCGCAGGTGCCTGTTCTTCCAACCACCGGCGATGAAAGCCATGGGCACGATCGACCAATGCAGACGAAATACCGCAAAGGCACCGACCGCAGTGGCCCCAAGGCCGACATCGAGACAACTCTGCCTGTTCCGGTCACTGGTAGAATGCCGTGGAAAGCACTTCCGATCGGCCTGTTCAGCCCACCATCGATAGAGCAGATAAGGCAGGAGCATGAGCGCGACGATGCCTGCACGCTTCACCCACATCCTTGCCTCATTACGACCGAGCCCGGCGGCAGAAGCCAGGCCGGCAAGAGCACGGCGGTCGCCCCATGGGTCACGATCGCCAGGGCCATGAAGGTGCATGTGGCCATGGTCCGGTCGATGTTCATCAGCGCTGCCGCGAGAAAGAAATAACTGACCGCATCAATGAAGCCCGGGCCTGCCAGAGAGTGCATGGCGACCGGTGAGAATGAGATGGCCAGCATGATGGCGAGGGCGTGGAGAGGTGCCGCCCCCTGCCTTCTGCACCACACGTTCACCTGTGCAAGGAACCCCACCAGGAACCCCCAGGGGACCAGCACGAACCAGGGACCACGTAACCCGGAAACCCAGCCCAAAAGCGGCGCCAGGATCCTGCCCCGGAACGGATTCGCGACACCCGTATCCACCGGGTCCAGTGAAAGCGCTGCGTAGTAGGCACCATGCGAAATGGGCGCGGATCCACCCTCCACATAGGCATGCACCAGGAACACGAGCACCAAGGCAATGACCAGCGAGCCCATCCATGTCCCCGAACGTCCGTACCAACTTTCCAGCAACGTATTGGCACGATCAATAACGATGGCCAGCACATGATCAGGGCCAATGGTCATGCGCACATGATGATGACAAGGGCCATTCCCACCGGTTGAGGACCACGTTGAGGTCGACCTTTACGAAGCTAGGCTGATCGCTGCGTTGGAGCAAACAGCTTCCTCTTTCGCGCCCATCTTTGCACAGGTCCGCCGCCTTGCGGCCCGCGCATGAACCTCCCGCTCCTCTTCGCCCGCCGCTACCTCTTCGCCAAGCGGAGCACCAACGCCATCAACATCATCACGGCCATCAGCATCCTGGTGATCGCCGTGGTCACGGCCGCCATGGTCGTGGTATTGAGCACGCTCAACGGCATCTCGGACCTGGTGGATTCGATCTACAGCCCCTTCGACCAGGACCTCACCATCACCCCTGCCGTAGGCAAGACCTTCGACCGGAAGGACCTCGACCTGGAAGAGGTGCTGGCCCTTCCGGAGGTGCGCAACACGAGCTGGGTGATCGAGGAGAACGTGCTGTTGCGCAGTGGTGATCAGCGCCGCGTGGCCACCATGAAGGGCGTGGAGGACCAGTATCTCTCCATGAGCCATATGCAGCGTTACCTCTACAGCGGAGAAGCGACGTTCGAGGGACTGACCGGACCCGCCGCCCTGCTCGGCATAGGCCTGAAGATGGACCTCGGCGTGCCCATGGATGATGGGGTGTTCCAACCCTTGGAGATCAGCGCCCCGGTGCGCGGGCGCAAGCTCAGCAAGTACCAGCAACGTGCGTTCGAAACGGTGACCATGGCCGTTCGGGGGGTCTTCACCATGAACCTCGACTTCGACACCAAGTACCTGCTGGTGCCCTTGACCACCGCCGCGGAGGTGATGCATTATGACAGCGCGGTCAGCGCCCTGGAGATCGAACTGACCGACAAGGACCAGATGGACCGCGTGGCGGAGCGGCTGCGCGCTCGGCTCGGCCCCGCCTTCACTGTGAAGACCCGGTACCAGAAGAACGCCCTGATGTACCGCACCAACGCGAGTGAGAAGGTCTTCACCTTCGCGGTGCTGAGCTTCATCGGATTGATCGGCGCCTTCAACATCATCGCCTCGCTCACCATGATGATGATCGAGAAACGCCGCGACATGGGGACGATCACCGCCATGGGTGCCACCCCGGCGATGGTCCGGCGCATCTTCTTCCATGAAGGACTGCTGATCGTCGTGGTGGGGGTCATCGTTGGCCTGGTGCTCGGGCTGGGCATCTGCCTGGCGCAGGAGCACTTCGGTTTCGTTCGGCTCAGCGACTCGGTGGTGGAAGCCTATCCTGTTCACATCCTCGGTTCGGACCTGGCGTTGATCGCGATCATGGTCTTCGCCATTGGACTGGTGGCGGCGTGGATCCCGTTGCGGGCGCTCAGCAAGCGCTTCCTCCAAAGCGCGAAGACCGTCTCTTGATCGCTCGGATCAGGCCACCGTAGCCAGCTCGTAGGTCGCCTTCACTTCGTCCAGGATCTCTTCCAGGACCGCAGGCTCGCGCTCGGTGCAGAGACGCAGGCGCACCTCCTTCACGTTCGGCAGGCCTTTGAGGTAATTGCCATAGTGGCGGCGCATCTCCACCACACCCTCCCAGGGACCTTTCCAAGCCAGTGAACTGCGGAGGTGTTCTCGCGCCGCCTCCACCCTGTCCGTGATCGAGGGCTGGGGCAGGTGCTCACCGGTACGGATGAAGTGTTTGATCTCGTTGAAGATGAACGGATGTCCGATGGTAGCCCGGCCGATCATCACACCATCCACTCCGTAGCGGTCGCGGTACTCCACGGCTTTCACCGGTGAATCGATATCACCGTTACCGAAGATGGGGATCCGGATGCGCGGGTTGTTCTTCACCTCGCCGATCAAGGTCCAATCCGCAGGGCCCTTGTACAGCTGCGCACGGGTGCGACCATGGATGCTCAACGCTTGGATGCCGACGTCCTGCAGGCGTTCGGCCACTTCCATGATGTTCTTGGTGGCGTCGTTCCAACCCAGACGGGTCTTCACGGTCACCGGCAACTGAACGGCTTTCACCACCTTCTCGGTCAGGCGCACCATCTTGTCCACATCCTGCAACAGGCAGGCACCGGCACCTTTGCTCACCACTTTGTGAACGGGGCAGCCGTAGTTGATGTCGATCAGATCGGGTTTGGCGGCTTCCGCGATGCGCGCCGCTTCCTCCATGGCATCCTCACTTCCGCCGAAAAGTTGGATCCCGATGGGCCGCTCTGCCTCGAAGATGTCCAACTTCTTCAGCCCTTTCGCCGCCTGGCGGATCAATCCTTCGCTGCTGATGAACTCGGTGAACATCAGATCGGCACCGTGCTTCTTGCACAACGCCCGGAACGGCGGATCGCTCACATCCTCCATGGGAGCGAGCAGCAGCGGGAACTCCGGGAGTTCGATGGGGCCTATCCGGACCATGGGCAAATAGCCTGCAAAGGTAGGCAAGTGGGTCGCAGGCGTTGGGAAGCGGCGCCTTTCGCTATTTTCGCGGCCCCACTGGAGAGATGGCCGAGTGGTTTAAGGCGCACGCCTGGAAAGTGTGTTTACCTGAAAGGGTAACGGGGGTTCGAATCCCTCTCTCTCCGCCGATCAAAAGCCGTCAGTGCCGCAAGGCACGGCGGCTTTTTCATTCTCCAGCGAGCCGAACAAAGTTCGAGCGAGCAGGAGGATGAAAAGGCCGGTGACCGCGAAGCGGGCACAAGGCTTTTGTTCGAAGCCTCACCCCTCCCGGGAAAGCCCGCTTCGCGATCCCTCTCTCTCCGCCGATCAACCTGTACTGCCCGGCCTTGTTCACGCACTGACCTCCCCGCACAACGGGGTTCCGAAAGCGGAAGCCAAGGCCGATCCATCAAGCCCCTGCCCCAACAGGAACATCAACTTGGTCACCGCAGCCTCCACGGTCATGTCGGCAGCGCTGAGCACACCTAATTCTACAAATGCCTGGCTGGTCACATAACGCCCTTGCTCCACCCGACCGCCGAAGCATTGGGTCACGTTCACCAGCGTTATACCGCGCTCCGTCGCCTCACGAAGCGCCTCGACGAACTTGATGTCCGTAGGACCGTTGCCGCTACCGAAGGTCGTGAGCACCACGGCCTTCAAGCTCGGGGTGTCCAGCGCATGGCGCACCCATTCCGCACGGATACCCGGGAACAACCGCAGGACGCCAACGTTATCGTCCATCCGGTCATGCACCTTCAGACCCTTGGTCCGAGGGGCCAGGACCGCAGCATGGTCATACCTCAGATGCACTCCGGCTTCGGCCAGGCGCGGATAGTTCGGTGAACGGAACGCCTCGAAGCGTTCGGCATGTACCTTCACGGTGCGGTTGCCCCGGTACAGGCTGTACTCGAAATACACGGCCACCTCCGGCACCGTGGCCTGTCCTGATGCATCGCAGGCTGCCGCCACCTCGATCGCCGTGATCAAGTTCTCCTTGGCATCGGTGCGGATGGTTCCGATCGGCAGCTGTGATCCCGTGAGGATCACCGGCTTGTTCAGACCCTCGAGCAGGAAGCTGAGCGCACTTGCCGTGTAGGCCATCGTGTCGCTGCCATGCAACACGACGAACCCATCGTACGCGTCGAAGTGCTCCCCGATGATCCGCGCTATCCGCACCCAGTCCGCCGGCTGCATATCGCTGCTGTCGATCGGCCGGTCGAATGACTCCGCACCGAGCCGCACCTTCATCCGATCCAATTCCGGCACCTGTTCTTCCAAATGGGCAAGGTCCATGGGCCGCAGAGCACCGGTGCGTGGGTCGGCGACCATGCCGATGGTCCCGCCGGTGTATACGATCGGACGGAGCGTTGGCTCATCGGTGGAAGAGGCGTTCGGCGTTGGCGGTGGTGATCGCGGCGATCTCCGCCACAGTCCGTCCTGTGGCCAGGGCGAGCTTCTCAGCGATGTGCGGGATGTAGGCACTTTCGTTCCTCTTCCCCCGGTACGGGACCGGAGCGAGATAAGGCGCATCGGTCTCCAGCACACAATGCTCGGGTCCGACCACCTGCATCGTCTCGAACAGCCCTCCCTTCGGATAAGTGATCACGCCGCCGATGCCCAGCATGAATCCGCCCAATGCGATGATCCGCCGCGCTTCCTCGGGAGAGCCGGTGAAGCAATGGAACACCCCGCGCAAAGCATCGGTGTTCTCCTCCTCCACGATACGGATGGTCTCAGCGAAACTGTTGCGGCAATGGATCACGATCGGCAGGTCCAGTTCCTTGGCCCAGCGGACCTGCTGCCTGAAGACCTGCTGTTGCTGATCGATCCAGGTCTTGTCCCAGTAAAGATCGATCCCGATCTCGCCCACCGCACAGTAGCGCCCGGTGCGCAAGAGGCGCTCCACCTCCGCCATCGCCGCATCGTTCGTCTCACCGACCGAACAGGGATGAAGACCCATCATCGGGAAACAGGTATCCGGGTGTGCGGCGGCGAGCGCATCCATGACCTCGATGCTCTCGTGATCAACGTTCGGCAGGTAGAGCCTGCCCACGCCAGCGGCAATGGCACGCTCGAGCATGGCCTCGCGGTCGCTCGCGAACTGCTGATGGTAGAGGTGTGCGTGGGTATCGATGAACATTCCGGCTAAGATATCGGTGGTGGAACATGTACCCTGTGCGCTGGATCTCCTGCACCGCCTGCGCGCATAGGAAGATGGCAGTCGTGCATGCGCGAATGCGTTCCTTGAACGGTCGACCGGCTACTTTTGGACGCGCGCATGTGCAGCCGTGGGTCGCCAGTCCGCGACAGCGCATCGTCACCACCAGGCATGAAGGTCCTCGTCCTCCGGTTCTCCTCCATTGGCGACATCGTGCTCACCAGCCCGGTGTTGCGCTGCCTGAAGCGGCAGGTACAGGGTGCCGAAGTGCATGTGGCGACGAAGGCATCCTTCGCGGATCTCCTCCGCTTCAACCCGCAGGTGGACAAGGTGCATGAGCTGAAGGACGACCTCGGCGACCTGATCCGGCGGCTGAAGGCCGAGGGCTTCGACGCTATCATCGACCTTCACCACAACCTGCGGACCTCGCGCGTGAAGCGGGCCCTGGGTGTACGTGCGAGCAGCTTCCCGAAGCTCAACGTGGAGAAGTGGTTGATGGTGAACTTCAAGCTGGACCGCCTGCCGAAGGAGCACATCGTGGACCGCTACTTCAGCGCGGCGGCAGGGCTGAACGTGCGCAACGACGAACGCGGTCTGGAGCTCTTCATCCCGCCTGAACGCGAGATCGGTCTTGACCAGCTGCCGGAGGGGCATCGTCCCGGCTACACCGCCCTGGCCATCGGCGCAGCGCATGCGACCAAGCGGCTACCACCACACAAGCTTGTCGAACTCGCCCACCATATCCAAGGGCCTATCGTGTTGATCGGTGGCAAGGAGGACCAGGAGGTGGCGCGCCATATCGCTTCGACCGTTGGAGGCCGTGTGTTCGATGCCTCAGGCCTCTTTGACATCCTGGGCAGCGCCTCCCTCATCCGGCAGGCTGCACGCGTGATCGCACACGACAGCGGTGCGATGCACATCGCTGCGGCATTCAAGCGGCCCGTGATGAGCGTATGGGGGAACACCATCCCGGAGTTCGGCATGGGACCGTACATCCCCACGCACCCCGGGCGCGCCCATATCGCCCAGGTGCATCTCCCCTGCCGGCCTTGCTCAAAGATCGGCCATGCGCGCTGCCCGCAAGGACATTTCCGATGCATGGAGGACCAGGATCTCGTCGCCATTGCCACCTTCGCCGCCGAATGAGCTGGGACATCTTCATCCAGGACCTGCCGGACGTGCCATCCATCAATGACGTCCCGGCCACCCATCGCCCTCGTCCCATCGGTGATCGGACGAGCATCATCCGAAAGATCAAGGAGGCGGTGCCCTTCGCCGAGGAACAGGACCAGGACTGGCTCTTCATCCGCCAGCCCGGATATGACCTCAGCCTGCAGCTGCACATGGAGGACCGGGACACGGTGCGTTACATCGTGGCCCATGTACATGGCGGCGACCAGAGCGCGGTATGCGTGGCGGCCATCCTTCGCGCGCTCGATCTGCGCGCGCATGACACGGAGACCGGCGAGCTGTTCGATGGCAACAGCCTGGACGAGAGCCTCTAGGACTTCGTTTCTGCGAAGAGCGCTTTCAACTCGTTCGCATCCTCGGCCTTCATCTTGCCGCTCAGGATGAGCCGTAGCTGGCGACGTCGAAGTGCGCCATCGTAGCGTCGCTGCTCCTCATCATCCTGTGGGATGACGTCGGGAACGGTACAGGATCGCCCGGCCTGGTCGATCGCGACGAAGGTGTAGATGGCGCTGGTCACCATGATCTTCTCACCGGTCTGCTGGTCCTCCACCCAAACATCAGCCCACACCTCCATGCTCGTGCTGAAGCCCCGGCTCACATGGCTCTTGATCGTTACGAAGTCGCCCAGCTTGATCGGGCGGTCGAAGCCGACGTGATTGACCGCCACGGTGACCGCCAGCCGCTTGCAGTGCCGGTGCGCACTGATCGCGCAGTTGATGTCGAGCCATTTCAGCAACTGACCGCCGAAAAGATTGCCCAGGGTATTGGTGTCGTTGGGCAGCACGAGGTGGGTGGTCTCGGCATAGCTATCACTGGTGGGTCGTGGTGCTCGGATCATCGCGGCGCGAAGGTAGAGCGTCGCGCTCCGCTACCTTTGGTCGAACCCCATGGAGCCAACGACCACGGAGATCCCCGCCTTGTTGCAGGCCCTGCAACTGTTCGCCCTGGTGGTCTTCTTCGCTGGCACCTTCCACATCGTCCGGCTGTTCGTGGCGCATCGTGCGGCCATGGCGAAGTGGGACCCGGACCGGAAGATCCTGCTTGACCAGTTCACTGCCATGGAACGTGGTGCCCTCTACTTCTTGAATTGGCCGGCCCTGGCCACCTTCCTTGTGCTGGGAGGGTGGATGCTCTACCTCCGGCCCGCCATGCTGAAGCAGCCGTTCATACACGTGCTTCTGGGCTACACGGCACTGCTGATCGCGTACCACCTTTCCAACCATCAGCTCCAAGGTCGTCTTCAGCGCGGTGAGATGAGGTGGTCCGCATGGCAGATCGGTTTGTGGGCGCAGGGTGCCACGCTCCTCCTCTTCGTCCTGGTGCTCCTGCTCATCTTCCGCGATCGGATGGGCTGGGTGTGGGGCTCGGCGGGCCTGCTCATCGTTGGTGCCGTTGTGATGCTCATGCTCGGCCGGATGCGCCGATCCGCGCCGGAGACGCCCAAGGATGCTTGAACCAGGAACGATAGCACCCGGATTCGAACTGCCCGATCAGAACGGCGAGCTGGTCTCGCTCAGCGACCTGCTCGGCAGGAGCCATGTGGTGCTCTTCTTCTATCCCAAGGACAACACGATGGTGTGCACCCTCGAGGTGTGCGCCTTCCGCGATGCGCATGACGAGCTCCTCGAGGAGGATGCGGTGGTGCTGGGGATCAGCAGCGACCCGGTGGATTCACACCTGCATTTCGCGGAACGTTGGAAGCTTCCCTACCGCCTGCTGGCCGACAGGGACAACGCCGTGCGCAAGGCCTATGACATCCCGAAGACCTTCGGCTTGTTCCCCGGCCGTGTGACCTACGTCATCGACAAGCAGGGTATCATCCGCAGTGCGTTGAACGACCCGTTGCGGGCCTCCCACCATGTCCGATCCGCGTTGCGGTCGTTGAAGGCTCAGCGCACTTCGTAGAAGAGCACGCGTCCATCGTCCGTGCCAACGAGCAGCTGGTCCTCCCACAGAAGCAAGGGGGCGCGGTGGTGCTGGTCCTTGTTCTCCGGGAAGCTCATGGTCCGTTGTACCTTCCCGTCGGATCCGATGAACTCCACCTTGCCATCCTTCACGGCACGCAACGTCAGTTCACCCACCGTCAACTCCTGCTGCTGGTAGAAACGATCGAAGGCCGAATTGGACATCTCCAGTCCCATCGCCTTCACCTGCCGCGGGTCGGGGATCCAGCGGTGCGGGGTGATCACCTTTTCCTGATGGCCATCGGCGGCGCTCCATACCGTGCGCTTCCCGCTTGGGCCGATCAGCACCACGAACTCTCCATTCTCGTTGAAGCCCACATGGTACACGGCGGTGGCACCATCCTCACCATAGGCGAAGGCGTGCACCTTCTTCCCGCTCTCGATCTCACACAGCACGGCACCGCTGCTGGTACCTATCAACACGCGGTCGCCCTTCGGCGCGATGGCCAGGGCAGTGACCTCGGCCTTCCCCGCTTTGATCGTGCGTGATGGCGTCTCGGCAACGGTCTGTGCCAACGCGGGAACGACGAGACCGGCCATGAGTACCGGCAGGAACGGACGTAGGATCATCGTCAGGCTTCTTCCACGAGGTGATGATGCTCCTTCAACCAGGTCAAGGCCTTCTCCTGATCAGGGAACATCTGGATGGGGCGATGCGGCTTGTTGTGCCGCACAAAGACGTTGGCAGCGAGCTGATGTCCAAAGTCCCGCACCACGATGGCATCGGCAGCGATGTACCGGCAGGATGCTTCGGAAGACGCATGCGCGCGGGCCTCACCGGTCATGGTAGTTCCTTCCCCCACGGAGACCATCAACAGGGCCTTTCTTCCCTTCCGTTCCTGCTCGATGACCTCGAACATGGCCTGCACCTCTTCGGGTTGCACCAAGTGCTTGTCCTTGAAGTGTGTGTGTACGATATCCCCATCCAGAAAGGCCACGGTACAGGCCTCAAGCTCCACGACATGCATCGTCTCCATCGTTACGAGGTACGAAGTTACGACCTCGCACAAGCGGTCCGGTCACACAAGGTGGACTATCGCACGAGCAACCAGGCCTGACCATCGCCCTCGGTGCGGATGGAGGCCAGCAGGTCAAGAGCTTCCTGCCGATCGGCGAAACTCCCAAAGGCCACGGGATGCAATTCGCCGTAGCGTGCAAGACGAGCGGCCTTATAGCCCTTATCCTGCAGTTCTTTCAAAAGTCGGTCCGCGTTCTCCGGCTGCGCGAAGCAGCCCCCGATCACGTGGAAGCGCAGGCGCATGGCAGTGCGCGGCGCAATGGCCACCGCGGTGGTATCGGCCGGAGCACTGCCCATGTCCACGGTAAGGGAGACGCTGTCGTTGTCGCTCAGGGGCATGGTCCGCACGCCGAACACGTCCTCCGGCAATGCGAAGGATGCGGAATTCGCCTTCAATGGCGGCACCACGGCGCTGCCGGGCGCGTAGGTCGCCTCAGGGCGGGGCCAGAGCGCCAGGCCGCCATACCGCGTCAGCCCGATGTAGGTCGCCGCCGCGCCACCAAGCAGCAACAAAGCCACTGCCGCCGCCGCGGGCCAGGAGCGCCGCGCCGGATGGGAGGGTGCAACGACCACCGGGGGTGGGGTCATGGGGATCACGCGAGGCTCGGCGGCCTTGCGCACCACCGGAGAGGCCACCACCGGAGCCAGACCGAAGGCCTCCTTCAGGAAGTTCGCACGGTCGTCCGGATCGAACTGGAGGTTGCGCTGCTGGTCGCGATAGAAGATGCCGATGCGCGGCACTTCCAAACGGCCGCTGCGTTCCAACTGTGCCTGCCATTCGGCCACCTCCCGCTCGATCAGGGCGTTGGCGGCAGCGAAGCCCACACCGTCACGGTGGGCGATGTGATCGGTGAGCAGCCCATCGTTCCGAAGCAGGTGGCGGTTGAAGCCCACCTCCTTGCTTGGTGGATGGATCAGTTGCCGCACCTTGTCCAGCCGGGCCGGTCGGTATTGCGCCAGGAAGCCTCCCCAGCCGGGCACGATCACACAATCGTGCTCGAAGAGCAGAAGATGGAGTTCCCTGGCGAGGCTCATGATCCGGCGTGCAAGATAACGGTGCCTGGATCAACGCTGCCCGGCCACGAGGCGCCTGGCCTGCTCCAGGTCCGCGGGGGTGTCCACACAGAACGAGGGATGCGCGGTCATACCCACGCGTATGCGGAATCCGTTCTCCAGCCACCGCAACTGCTCCAAGGACTCAGCCTGTTCCAGCGAGGAGGGCGGCAGCGCCACGATACGGGCGAGGACCTCGGTCCGATAAGCGTACAGCCCGATGTGCTTGAGGTAACGGAAGGCACGGTGGCGCTCTCCACCTTCATGGTTGCGCAGGACCGGTATACAGGCCCGGCTGAAGTACAATGCATCCCCGGCATGGTCGGTCGTGATCTTCACCTTGCCGGGATCATCGAGGTCCCGGTCGTCGGTCACCAGATGGGCCAGGGTCGCCAGACCACCAGGTGCGGAGGCCAGTATCGCACAGAGCTCGTCGATCTGTTGCGGCACGAGGAAGGGTTCATCCCCTTGGATGTTCACCACGGCATCGAAGCGATCGGCACCGACCAGGGTGAGCGCCTCATGGCAGCGGTCCGTGCCGCTCGGGTGCCCGGCACGGGTCATCACCGCTCGCCCACCTACCGCGACCACATGATCGAAGATGCGCTGGTCATCCGTGGCCACCACCACCTCGCTGAGCTTATCAGCCAGGGATGCCCGCTCCAGCACGCGTTGCACCATGGTCTTGCCACCGATGTCGGCCAGAGGCTTGCCCGGAAGACGTGTGCTCGCATGGCGGGCCGGGATCACACCGAGGATGCGCAGGCTCATGGGGTCAGATGATCAGGCTGAGCTGCACCTGCATGCTGCGTGGAGCTTCCACCGAGAGCGGCCTGAGCGAATAGGTGCGATTGGTAAGGTTGTTCACGATGAACGCAGCTCGAAGCCCTTGGGTGAGGTCCACTCCCGCACGTGCATCCACGATCAGGTCGCCGGTCCGATGCGCCTCCATCCAGGCGCGCACGCCCGTCTCCAACAGCCCATTGTCATCCAGGTCGATGAAAGCCTTGTCGATGTTGCGCACATGGCTGTTGTAGCGCACACTTCCGCCCAGGAAGACCCGTTCATACTGCGCCTGCAGGTCGAAGCGGAACAGCTGCTGGATCCTGAACTTCAGGATGTGGTCCGTGGTGTCGAAGCTGGAATTGAGGTAGGTGCTCGGGGGGAAGCTGCTGGCCGGGTTGGGCGATACCGCATACTGTTCAGATGGCGTGGTACTGATGGGAAGGGTCCGTGTATAGCCCATCAAGGTGGTGAACTCCACCGCGCCGATGTTCCCCTTGCCGGCCATTTCAAGCTCGTAGCCCGTAACGCGCGCCCCGCCGGTGTTCACGCTCATGAAGCCAAGGCCGAAGAGGTTGCCGAAGTTGTATGGCGGCAGACCCCACTGTCCGAACGTGAACTCCACGAACTGCTCGAAGTCCTGCTGGAAGAGCACCGCATCGACGTAGCCCATGAACCCGCCCACCTTGAAGCCCTGCTTCACCCCGCCTTCCAGGTTCCAGCTCTTCTCCGGCTTGAGGTCCGGGTTCGGATAGATGATCAACGACCCCACGCTTGTGGAAATGAAGCGTTCGCCGATGGTGGGGAAGCGGAAGCCCTGTCCGTAGCTCGCCCGCAGGTAGGTGGCGCGCAGGACCTGGTATGTGGCACCCGCGCGGAACACCGGTTGTTCCGCCTCCAGACCGTCCACCTCGAATCGCTCGTAGCGCACTCCAGCGCTCAAGGCCACCTTCTCGAACAGTTTCTTGTCCAGCTGGAGGTAGGCGGCGGTGTTCAGCGCTTCATTGGCGCCATCGCCATCCGCATTGCCCGCATAGAGCTCGGCCGTGGAGCGCACCCTTCGCCAGAGCACCCCGGCCGTGGCCACCGTCTCCCCGAAGAAGCGGAAGCGCTGCTGCACCTGGTACTCCGCATGCATGGTGGTGTTGCTGTTGCCTTGACCGTTGTCGTTGTCGAACTCCTGCCGGTGCATGCGTGTGCGCAACGTGTGGCGCGTACCCTGCTGGGACAGGTAGTCGACGAAGGGATCCACGTAGTACTGCGTGCCACGCGTACGGGTCACGGTGCCGGGCTTGGGCCGGTAAAGTCCATCGGTGATGTCGTTCCAGATGAAGACGCTCGTGCTGCGGCTCTTCATGGCGTTCGCGTTGATGCCGTAGCTCAAGCCCTTCACCTTGCCATTGCGCCAACGCGTGCCCACGTTGAACCGGATGCGGTTGTCGTAGCCACCCGGTCCGGTGCGCAGCGGATCAGCCGCGATGGTGTCCGGCGGGAGGGGCTCCGGCCCGATGTAGCCATTGTCCGAGAAGGCATTGCCCCCGAGCACCAGGTCGAACTTCCCGATGCGGCGTGCATGGCTGAAGCTGGCGCCGGAGATGCCCGGGCTATTGTCACCCCACCACCGGGCAGAGGCATTGGCCGGTGCGTCATAGATGCCTGAGAAGACCGTGGCCTTCGTACTCGGCGTCTCCCGCGGAAAGGCCGTGCGCACGTTGATCACACCACTAAGTGCCGCACTGCCATAGAGCACACTGCTAGCACCCTTGATCACCTCCACCTGCTCCAGGTTCTCGATCGGCAGGAAGCTCCAGTTCGGCCGTCCGATGTCGCCGCTCAGGATCGGCACGCCATCCACCAGCACCTGCACACGGCTGCCGGCACCATAGCTGAACCCGCTGCCGGCGCGGATCTGCGGCTCCTCATCCACGATCACCACACCGGGCACCTGATCAAGGGCATCGCTCAACGAAACGATGTTCTTGTTGCGGATGAGGTCCGGCTTGATCACGCTCAACGACTGCGTCACTTCCCCAACGCGCTGCTCGAACTTGCCTGCGCTGATCACCACCATGTCCAGCTGCATGGCCGATGGGCTCATCCGCACGTCGTTCGTCACGGAGGCGGCGACCGGAAGGGTTAGGGCCCGCGTGACGGTAACATAACCCACGAACGAGTACGTGATGGTCTGCGGACCGATGGGCAGGGAGAACGAATAGTCACCGTTCACATCGGTGGCGCCACCCTTGCCCGGGGCATAGGTCACGTTCACCCCGATGAGCGGTTCGCCGCTCCGTTCATCGGTCACCTTCCCCTTCAACACCACATCCTGAGCGTGGGAGCAGAGCGCTCCGGCCAGGGCGCACAGCGCGACGATCGACCTCATCATGCGGCAGCTACATTTGTGGGAACACCGCCGGTCCTCACGGGCAGGTCCGTCGGCGATGCGGCTAAATGTAGCGAAAGGGCGAAACGCGCACGTGGAGGATCAGCAGTGGATATACCGCATCGCACTATCCATGCTCAAGGGCATCGGGCCGGTGAACGCGCGCAACCTGGTGGCCTATTGCGGTGGGGTGGAACCCATCTTCTCGGACCGCAAGCTGAAGAACACCCTGGCCAAAGTGCCCGGTATAGGTCCGAAGTTGATCGCCAGCATCACGGATAAGAAGGTGCTAGCCGCAGCTGAAAAGGAGCTGGCGTACGTGCGGAAGCACAAGCTGCGGATGCACTTCTACCTGGACCCCGACTTCCCTCGCCGCTTGAAACAGGCAGAGGACGCACCGGTGATCCTCTTCGCGGACGGCCATGCCGACCTCGACGCGGAGCACATGGTGAGCATCGTAGGCACCCGCACGCCGACCGAGGAGGGCAAGCGCCTGTGCGTGGAGCTCGTCCAGGGCCTCAAGGAATGCAACGCGACCATCGTCAGTGGTCTCGCTTATGGCATCGACATCGTTGCCCATCGCCATGCTTTGAAGAACGGCCTGCCGACCATCGGCTGTGTGGCGCACGGGTTGGACAAGCTCTATCCCGGCGACCATGCGAGTACCGCCAAGGAGATGGTGAAGCACGGGGCTCTGGTGAGCGAACTCCCCAGCGGATCACCCTTCGCGCCCGGCAACTTCCCGGCGCGCAACCGCGTGATCGCGGGTCTGAGCGATTGCACCATTGTGGTGGAGAGCGGCCCCAAGGGTGGGAGCTTGATCACGGCTGATATCGCGGGCAGCTATGACCGTGAGGTCTTCGCCTTCCCCGGCCGGCCCATCGACCCGCGCAGCGAGGGCTGCAACAAGTTGATCCAGCAGAACAAGGCCGCGCTCATCACCAACGCACAGGATGTGATCACGATGATGGAGTGGATGCCGAAGAAGAAGAAGGCGCCGGTGCAAGCTGCACTCTTCTCCGAACTGATGCCGGATGAGCAGACCCTGGTGGACATCATCAAGGCACAAGGCAGCGCCCATATCGACGACCTCTGCGTGCGAAGCAAGTGGGCACAGGGCAAGGTGGCCGGGCTCCTGTTGAACATGGAATTCAACGGGGTGGTGCGCAGCCTGCCGGGGAAGGTGTATCAGTTGAATTGAGGGGCACCTACCTAATGCACGACTTGAAAGGTCGTTCGGCCAACGATCCGATGTTCGTCTGTCACGATGAAATGGTACGTGCCGGAAACGAGGCCGCTCACATCAAGTTTGATCATATTCCGATCTGTCACTTGATGCTCGATACGTACCGGACGCCCAAGCTGGTCCATGAGCGATTGACCGCGCCCCCTGTACAATGCATGAGGAGGCTCAACCCACAGTTCCTCGCCAGCTGGATTAGGGAATGACCGGAGTTGTTCATCAAGGCCCGTCCTGACAGGAACCCAAAGTGGCAGTTCACAAGGCTCACCGAGCGCTGCTTGATACGCAAGCTCAGGATCCGAGTAACATCTGAGACTGCTTAACCCCGGAGCAGTGCTAAACGAATAAGACGGTTCGATGAAATACTTGAGCAAGCCAATTCGTTCCACCAGCGTGTCCCAGCCCAAAATCCAATCACCCTTTTCACTGTGAGCTCGGACCTCCACAGCACTCCATCGGAGGTCGGATCCATCCACGATCGCAGTTCCAGTATCCGTCACATCATACCAGATATCGTCCCGGAAGGGGATATTCCAATGATCCCCAGGGTTCGCATCGAACACGAACAGGGTATCCACCTGCCCGCTTTGAACCAACAGGACAAGGCCATTCTCGTATGTTGACATGAACGGAGGTAGCTCCTGAGCATAGTCGAATTGGCCGGGAATGTTCCAAGCATTGATCCTTGTTTCGAATCGCTGGCATACCATGCCATTGATGACCGTATCACCGGAATGCACAGTATAGGAATAGCCAATGGTCCCCGAACCGTCGTTGTAATCATGCCACCATTCTTCACCAGTGAACGGACACCACGTTTGGGCATAGGCTCCAGAGAGCAGAGCACAGGTGAACAATAGCGCCAATAAGCGTATTCGTGCATTCATTGCTTTACCCATTTCGTGTAGATCCGCTCGCCGGAATGCAAGACGGTGTTGAGCACATAGATGCCACCTGCGAGGTGCGAAGTATTGATGGTCGTTACATCCCGTGCAAGCGTTCCTTGTACAACAAGCTTCCCACCTGCGTCGCGCAGCTCGAAGGTACCCTGACTTCCATCCTGATCACCAAACGAAAGACGGTCCGACCCCGGGTTCGGCCAAACCGTCAATGGGCTGCATTCAGGAACAGGCTCATCAACACCCACCCCCGGCATGAACACCCGTGACATCAAGCACTGGCGTGGGTGCAGCCCAATGGCATCGATGAAACCCTTGTACTCACCGAACAGGTAACAATCGCCATTGGAAAGGCACTCGAAACCGAACAGTTGAGCATAAGGCCCACCGCCAGGAGTGTACGCTTCAGGAACAAGCCCCCCGTCAGCCCAACAATCAAGCAGGTTGCCTAGGGTATCGATGCAGGCGATGCAACTCCGCATCTGTCCGTCGATCCGGTCGAACATCCCGCCCACCACGATACGGCCATCCCCAAGCGGTGTAAGCACGTTCACCCCGCTTGCCATTGCACTCCACGGTCCTGTTCCGGTCCGGTAATCAACGAAGTTGTTGAAGCTCGGGTCCAGGGAGCCATCCGGGAAAATGCGGACCACCTTCAAGGTGTCCTCGGTGTCGTTCATCCAGAACCGGCCACCCAGGATCAATTTGCCATCGGGTTGTTCCAGCACCACGCCGATAGTTCCCTTCCACGCAGGGAAATAGAACGACGGGTCGCGGGAACCATCTGCATTGATCCGGGCCACCGGGCCGGAGAATTCGCCATCGTAGGTGCTAAAAGTGCCATTTGCCAGGAACTGCCCGTTGTTGAGCGGTTCCAAGGTGTGTACCACACGACTGGTGCCAGGGCCAACCTTGCGCGCGGCGAAGTTCGGATCCGGCAGGCCCCACTCGTCCACCTTGATCAATCCGTATTCAATCTGCCCCTCCTCTTCCAGTTTGAAAGCCCCCCCCACCAGAACAGAGCGGTCCTCGAATACGCGCCAATCCATTACGTCGTACCAAGGCAAGCTGGGATAGCCAAAAGTCCAATCGCGATTCCCATCGCTATTGATACGCCTGTACCAATAGAAATATTGGCCATTCGTCATTTCAGTGATCTTCCCGGACGCTGCGCTGGTGAACGGTGATTCGATATAGGCACCGGTATTGTCAATGAGTAGAACACCACCCCCGCTCGCTGCCCACGGATAGAGCACCTTCTGTAGTCGGTTACCCGTCGTGATGATGGTGCCATCATCCCGCAATGACACATCTACAACTTCAAATCCCTCACCGAATTGTTCGATGAGTTCCGGTGTCACACAATACTCGAAGCTTGGGTCGATGGTGAGCGGGGTCTGCGCCCCAGCGCACATGGCCACCAAATTGGTAGCCATGTGCAGGGCGATATTCCGCACGATCCTCATTGGGCGGGTTGAACGACCAGACGCTCGATGGCGATCCGTTCGCTCGCTTGGAACAGTTCCACACTATACACACCGGCCGGTACCAACCGGGTATCCCACAGCAACTGGCCCTGGCGTGCAGTGGCTCCGAGTACGGCCACCTCTTTGCCCTGTGCATCGCTGATCCGGACCAGAGCGCCTAAAGGTTCTTTACCGAGATCGTACCGGAAAGTCGCCCAAGACGTGACCGGATTGGGCATCACCATCAACGTCCGATCTTCAGCCGTTGTGTTCGTTGGCTTTCGGGGTCGGAGTGATTTGTTGCCACCACTAACACCATTCCCGTGTGGCAGGCAGATCTGATAACCGAAGCAAAGCACATTCCTCACCCAGGTGCCAGGTATGTCGGTCGAAGTAGTGGCGAAGGCCGTCCAAGCGGACACTTCTGCTGGGCTCAACTGCATGATGCTCCGCCCCTCGTTAGCAAGACCTTGCAATTGATCGATGTACCAGACCGTCCGGTCGCGTTCGGTCTCCCGCTGCTCTTTCATGGTGTAGCGGTCCGCCAATCCCTGTAGGATCGCCTTTGCTTGAGTGAATTGCTCCATGCGCAAGTGCATTTCCACTTCGGCGTATCGGGCGCCATAGTTGGGCATCGCATTCCATTGGGCCAACATGGCGTCCAACGGAATGGTCTCCTCATCAGCTCGGTAGGACGCCTGTAAAACATCAGAGGCGGTGGCCATATCCGCGTGATGCTGTCCTAACTGTGCTTCCAGTTCCATGCGGAACGTCCGTTCGTCCCACGAGCCAGCGATCAGCTCGATCATATAGCTCGGTAAGGGACTCGGCGCATCGTATTCGGCCCATTTAATGAAGCCCTCCTTCTTGGTCGCCTCCGGGTTGGCCAGGCAGACCTCCAAGACCATAGCCTGTGGCATGATGTTCTTCTTCATCATCTCCATCAGTGCTGTTGTGCTCAAATAGGGGCTTTTGCTCATCAAATAGTCGCGCAGGTCCCAAGCGTCCTGCGGCCAACTGGCTTGGACTTCGGCCACCACCGCGTCCGTACTGCCACCATCTAACATGCTATTGAAGACGTAGCTCGTATTGATATACGCTGCCTTGGCCAGGTTGAATTCATCCTGGACCACACCGGTCAATTCGCTTGTAAGCCGAACCTCCTTCCCATCGAGTCGACTCGGGCATCCGTTCTCGTGATCCGTGTAAGTGGGAACTAGCCATCCAGGTGTTACATAAAGAGGTTCTTGAATGCCTCCGTTATGCCAATAATTGATCACCCAATCTGTCTCGTTCTTATAGTCACGCTCGCCGCCCTGTTGGTCGAAGGTATTGCCGGCAGGGGCCGTCTTACTGCCCTGTTGCGTCCGGATACTATGGTCCCAGGTCTCTCCATCATCCTTCCGGATCCAGAAGTCCTGGTCATTCCCATCGTTCTCGTTGCAGAGGAACTGATGGCCCACAGATGAGGCCTGGGTCCAGTCGATGCAATTCCCTTCACCAATGTACCCGTTGTTCAAATTCCGCGCTGTGTTCTTGTACACTTCCGTGCTGTTCGAACCGCTGTTCTCGATAACGATGCCGTCCACACCCTGAGCCAAGACGTTGTTCGCACGATCGAACTCATTCTCTTCGATCCGGAAGCCATGACTCTTTTGAGTAGAAATCCCCCTATGGTGAGGTTCTTGAAAGCTACCGTCTGCCTCCCCGACCAGTTCTACGTCCCGGTCACCGATGATGAAATTGTTCCTATTCGCAGTGAAGCCCGGCAGGCCTTCGGCATAGATGCCCACGACATTATTGGAGAAATCCAGGCTGCCTGCCGCGAAACCTCTTCCAGAGCCACTATTCCTCGCATCGATACCGTGGCCTAGGCCGATAAAGCTCCCTCGGTCAAGGTTCTGAGGCGGGCAAGGGGTGCCATACGGCAATGCCACGGTACAATTCGCCCCCACGGAATAGTTCGCATCGATACTGAAGATGCCTTCCCCGAGTTGCCAACTATTCGGGCCGGTGGTTTGTGCATTCTCGAAGTTGCACGCCCGGAACACGATGCCATCCACACCCCACATGGTCACATGGGCCTCGAAGTCGTGCCCACCGCGGTAGTCGTCATCCACTTTGAACTCGGCGTATGTGAAGGAACTATGGTTGGGGCGAAGCAAGCTGGGGTTACCCGGCTGGAAGTTCTGATACTTCATGAACTCCACGGATCGCCGACAGTTCAGGAAAAGGGCTCCAGGTTCTTCATGGTTGCCCTTCACCTGCACGACACCGCCCATGCTGTTCCAGTCCTGGGGCTTCCAGAGTCGGATCGCCTCCCGTGCATGTTCGATCGTCGCGCCGTTCTTCAAGACCACCAACCCTTGATATGTCGGATGATCGATCGGGTATTGGTGCTGATTGGAGGTGCCCCAGACTTCGATGCCCGACCATTGTTCATTGCAGAGGTTTGTAAAATGACCTTCGTCCACGATAAGACGAGCTCCAGGCATGACGACAACCTTGCCCCCGTATGGCATATGCACCCTACACTTCACTGTGAGCGTCGATCCGGAGTCGATGATCAGATCCCCTTTCAGTTTCTTGCTGTCTTGCCAAACAACATCGGTCGCGTCGACAGTGATAGTCTCTTCGGGATGGTAGGTGCAATGGTCTCGAAGTACCGTTCTATGGATGGATTTGTTCGGCGCATTCCCATCCAGGTAATAGTGCATGATTCCCATTTGACACTCAGAAAGACCAGCGCTTGCATTTGACCAACCTGAATTATAAACATCCATATAGTTGTTAGATGTTGCTACGGGAGGACACGATCCTCCTACCACCGCATCGTTGTCCGTACAAGTATCACAACTGCCCAGATAGTTATGTCGTAGACCCCAAGCATGACAGAGCTCGTGGACTAAGTTCTGGGCCGGCCAAGCATAACTTCCGGGCCCTTCCAATGAGTAATTGTCATACCAGCCCCCGACGCGGATCCAACCATGATTACCCACATCACCTATCCAATAACTCTGACTGCCGTCTGCGAAAATCGCATAAGTCAATCCACCGACCGGGTCCCCCGTACCACCCTTTATAAAGACGTGCTCAACATTCCATTTCTCATCATCAGTATAACCGATCCCATCAACGTCATTGAGCACATAGATACTAAAGGCGTTGGTGGCGTCACTGGGGAAAAGATAATGGAGAGATGTACGGTGGAAATAGATGTTCTCCAGAACAATACGGAGTCGACTGTCTTGGATGTAAGGTGAAACTCCGATCTCCAAGGGACTGAGGTCTGCGAGTTCTTCATTCACCCTTGTACGGACGTTCTGCAGAAAAGTGATATGCTCCGGCAAATTCTGAAACCCGTTCAGTCCATCATCATCCTGCATCACATGGAAGGCTACCCGGCACACCTTGATCGGGGAATGAGCGGAAATTACAGGAGCGTAGTTAAGTGACACACTACATGATGGGCCCAGCGCTTGCGGCGGCGGCCCATCCGGGCCATCTAGCATGTCGCACCCGGTGCCTTGAGCAAAGGTGGTTAACGGTATGCTCAGGATGAGACAAAGGGCGACTGCCCAATTCGGCACAACAAGACGAGCAGCGCTTCGAATCACACAATATACGGTGGTTACTTCATCAAGCAAGTGTTTCATTTCCAATCGGTTTGGGGTTCGATACGCATCACTAATTTGACTTTCTGCTTCATCAACTGAATTGGCCAATGGCGAAGCAGGGTTGTCCTGTTCAAATCGAATCTAAGGTGCTTATTCAATGTAGTCGGTTAGCAAATGAATAACAATAGCAAAGCCCATGCCCTCAAGCTCAGTTCGGCCTTTCGCCAACGACGTAGGACCCCGCTTCAGTTCGCATCTCCGCTCGGGGGTTGCACCTGACCCTTGTCGGTGCCATCCCCCCATCTACATTTGTGCCTGCTTTCGGCCGATCCTTGAACCAACCGAGGCGGCTTAAACCAAAAGCACCCAAAACACCCACGTATGGCAAAGTCGAACAAGGCCGTTGATGCCTTCATGGCCGAAGTGAAGAAGCGCAACGGCAACGAGCCGGAATTCCTCCAGGCCGTGCACGAAGTGGCCGAGATGGTGATCCCCTTCATCGAGGCGAACCCGAAGTACAAAGGCAAGATGCTCCTGGAGCGCATGGTGGAGCCCGAGCGCACGATCATGTTCCGGGTGCCATGGGTGGATGACAAGGGCCAGACCCAGGTGAACCGTGGTTTCCGTGTGGAGTACAACAGCGCCATCGGACCCTACAAGGGCGGGCTGCGTTTCCACCCGAGCGTGAACCTGAGCATCCTCAAGTTCCTCGGCTTCGAGCAGACCTTCAAGAACAGCCTCACCACCCTGCCCATGGGCGGCGGCAAAGGCGGTTCCGACTTCGACCCGAAGGGCAAGAGCGATGGCGAAGTGATGCGTTTCTGCCAGAGCTTCATGACGGAACTGTGGCGCCACGTGGGCCAGTTCACCGACGTGCCCGCTGGCGACATCGGTGTGGGCGGCCGTGAGATCGGCTTCATGTTCGGCCAGGATAAGCGCCTGCGCAACGAGTTCACCGGCGTGTTCACCGGCAAGGGCCGCACCTGGGGCGGTTCCCTCATCCGACCGGAAGCAACGGGCTACGGCTGCGTGTACTTCGCCGCAGAGATGATGAAGGAGAACAAGCAGGACTTCAAAGGCAAGATCGTGGCGGTGAGCGGAAGCGGCAACGTGGCCCAATACGCCATCGAGAAGGCCACCCAGCTCGGCGCCAAGGTGGTATCAGCCAGCGATAGCGATGGCGCCATCTACGACCCCGCCGGCATCACCGGTGAGAAGCTCGCGTTCATCATGGAATTGAAGAACGTGAAGCGCGGCCGCATTGAGGAATACGCCAAGAAGTTCAAGGGCAGCACCTACAAGAAAGGCGCCCGCGTGTGGGACCTTGTTGCCAAGTGCGATGTCGCGCTTCCTTGTGCCACGCAGAACGAACTGGATGAGAAGAACGCCAAGGACCTGGTGAAGAAGGGCGTGAAGTACGTCGCCGAAGGTGCGAACATGCCGACCACCCCGGAAGGCATCACCGTGCTGCAGGGCGCCGGTGTGGCCTTCGCACCCGGCAAGGCAAGCAACGCGGGTGGCGTGGCAACGAGCGGCCTGGAGATGAGCCAGAACAGCTTGCGCATGAGCTGGAGCCGCGACGAAGTGGACCATCACCTGCACAAGATCATGAAGGACATCCACGCGGCCTGCGTGCGTCACGGCCGTGAGGGCAAGAAGATCAACTATGTGAAAGGGGCGAATATCGCCGGCTTCGTGAAGGTGGCCGATGCGATGCTCGACCAGGGCGTGGTGTGATCGGAACGACCATTCATTGCGAAAGCCCCCGGGGATCCGGGGGCTTTCGTCTTTCTTGAAGCTGCTTTCGAGCGATCAGTGTCGCACCACCATCAGCCGACGGTCAGCCCCAGCAAGGCCATAAGCATACACGCCTTCCGCAAGGCCTGCGACAGGAATGGTCAATAACGTGCTGCCTGCTGGGACGGAGAAGGACCGTACCGTGCGTCCTTGAACATCGGTCACGGTCAACATGCCACCATTGTGACCTGCAGCCATGGGAATGAACACCTGCTCCGCTGCAGGCACCGGATAGGCATTCCCCAGGATGCCGCCTGCCGACGACTCGTTGATCGCGGTGGAGCCATCCAACGCCGCAACGCGCTTCACCTGATAGACCGGCCCTTGGTCCGCCTGAACGAAGGCGACCACATGCAATTCCTCTACGTTCCATGTTGAAGGCACGGTGTAGGTATAGCTCCGTTGAACGAATTCCCCAGCGGTCGGCATCGTGATGTCCTCCCCTTCAACGGAAGTGACGTAGCCACGCAACGCATGGCGATGGTCATAGGCCGCATGCGCCCCGTTCACGTAATCCTGCTGGTAGCCGATCACATGGTCTTCGGTTAGCAGGACGTACAGTTGATCGGTCGACGTGAGGCTCGTCCCCGTGTAATAGGCTTCCACCATGATGCTCAGTTGTTGGGAGCCGGCGTCGTATGTACTGGCAAGGCCAACGTTCACTGGAGAGGAAGTGGAAAGAACGACAGGGACCGAAGAGGGCCAGGAATTGGCGGATGACAACTGGGAGCGGTTCACCAAGCCTTGCGGTTGGAAGGTGACGCCCCAGGATGACCAGAGCGCGGCACCATCATCCGTCCGGAAGTCCGGCTGGGCACCTTGTGGCACGGAAAGTGAACCCCCATGTACTTCGACGAGCACGAGGTCATCCGGGTGATCAGCAGCCAGTCCGTTCGCAACCGTGTGAGCGGCCGGGCAGTTTCCACAGTTGATCGCGGTGAACACCTCCAGCAACGCCGAGCGCTGCTGCGGATCGGTGGAGACCAGGGTCTGGGTGTATGCGGCACCGGGGATCAACAGGGCGATCGTGCAGAGGAATTGAAGGGCGTTCATCATGGTCAGCTTTCAAATTGGATCGGAAACGAAAGGCCCCGGTTATTCGCCGGGGCCTTCTCATTCGGAGCGGTCCCCGGTCAGCAGAACTCCTCGTAGGCCATCTTCAGGTTATCGGCGATCATCTCCGCACTGCGGCCTTCGATATGATGGCGCTCGAGGAAGTGTACCAATTTACCATCCTTGAAAAGCGCCATGGCGGGGCTGCTGGGGGGGTACGGGAGGAAGTGCTTCCGTGCCTGGTTCGTGGCATCGGTGTCCACACCAGCGAAGACGGTGACCAGATGATCCGGCCGTTTGCTACCGGAAAGGCTCTGCTTCGCACCTGGGCGGGCCGCCCCTGCTGCGCAACCGCATACGCTGTTCACTACGCACAGGACGGTGCCCGGCTGCATCAGGGCCTTGTCCACCTGATCGGGGGTCTGCAATTGTTCGAAGCCTACGGAGACCAGGTCGGTCTTCATGGGCGCTACGAGCTCTGGAGGATACATGGTTCAATGTGCCAACGTCATTGGGTTGTGTCCGTTGGTTGGTACAAAGATACTTCCCATGGAGAGGAACGAACCGGATCCCAGTCGGTCAACGTGTGATCACGAAGGACTTGGCGAACTTCAGGCCATTCCGGTGCACAGCACACGCATAGGATCCAGCTTCGAGCGAAGCAACGTCCACAGAAGACCTATCACCCCGGAAATTTTCCACGAGAACTCTTCGGCCATCCGAAGCGAATATCTGAAGCCCAGCCATACCGGCCATTTCTTCCGAAAAACTTACGGTTAGGGTCGTCGCAGCGGGATCCAAGGTCAAACTGATGGTAGGCTTGGGTGTTTCCTCCAAACCACCCGAACAGCCAATGGCGGTGGCCATCAGATCGTCGATCATCCAACCATCATACCCTCCTTCGGTATCACCGCTGTAAAAGGCGAACCTCAAACGTGTTATGTAGGAAGCTCCACCACCAACCCTTTCCTCATCCGGCCGGAACACCCCGACGCAATAGGCTTCCAGATGGACCGGGACCCATCCAGTATCGGTGCCAAAGAAGCGGCCTTCATCATCCGTAGAGCCTGTGTATGCCACGACATGGAGGTTATCGTATTCCGTGAAAAGCCACCCCGATGTCACCGGTTCCCATTGCTGCGAAGTAGGATCGTATGTTTCCAAGCGGCCATAACTACCGGGCCCTTCCGTATGTACCCGACTGCGGAAGTCCAGGCCAAGACCAGGTTCCTCCAAGGCAATGTTGAATTCCGCGAAACTGGCTGAATTAGGGGGATAGGGAAGAACCGTATCGGTAACCAACACATTTGGCGTACTCCACGCGCTCAGGAATACCGATTTGTCAGGTGGACCGATCTGCCATATCGACTGCGGTTGGATCGGTTCAACTACAAGCGTAGCACTTGGATCGTCGAAATGCGCCAGAAGCGTATCTCCGAACAATTGCCCCGACGCACAAACCGGGGTAAATGCAGAAACAAGTAGGACCCTGCGTATTGTCATGGGCGTAGCGTTCATTTTAGACGGGGATGTAATCCGAAGTGCTGCCTAAAGGGCCCGCTTCCGCTTGAAGAACGCCTTCAGAAGGTCCGCACACTCCGCTTCGAGCACCCCGCCGGTCACCTGGGTCTTCGGGTGCAGCACGGCACCACCGAAGCGGCGGTATCCGGCCTTCTCATCGAAGGCGCCGAAGACCACCCTGCCAAGCTGGGCCCACTGCATGGCCCCGGCGCACATCACACAGGGTTCCAAGGTCACGAAGAGGGTGCAGTCCCTTAGGTACTTGCCGCCGACATGTTCCGCCGCCGCCGTGATGCTCTGCATCTCCGCATGTGCGGTAACGTCGTTCAGCCGCTCGGTGAGGTTGTGGCCACGGGCGATGATCCGGTCCTGCCATACGATCACAACGCCCACGGGTACCTCGTCCGCTTTGAATGCCAGTTCCGCCTCCTTCAAGGCCTGGCGCATGTAATGCTCGTCCGAGTTCTGTACGATCATGCCGTTGCCTCCGCGCGAAGTCCGGGTTCGTTCACGAACACATCCTGAACCTCGGGCTTAAGGTCCTTGATGTTCAACTGCAGGCTGCGCCGACCGTTCCATTCATTCTCCTCCAGGGTGTAGATCACGCTGAACGGTGCTCCGCTCTTCAACAGGTCCAGGTGGGGGCCATGACGGAACGCGATGGCATCAAAGCTCGGCCCCCGCCCTCCGGCCATGCGCAGGCAGCACTTCAAGTGGTCCTCGCCGACGATACGTGCCTGGCCGGTGTCCACCACACCACGGGTCATCAACACGGGCTTCATGTTCCCCGGCCCGAAGGGTTCCATGTGGTGAAGGATGCGTGCCAGCGCCGGGTCGATCTCCTGGAAGCTCACCTCCGCATCCACTTCCTCCTCCGGCATGCGCAAGGCGGGATCGAGCGTGGCCCGTACGATCTCATCAAAGCGCGCACGGAAGGCATCCACGTTGGCCAGCGGCATTGTGAGACCTGCTGCATACATGTGCCCACCGAACTGATCGAGCAGGTCGCTGCAGGCATTGATCGCCTCGTACACGTCGAAACCCTTCACACTGCGCGCACTGCCCACCGCCTTGCCCTGGCTTTCGGTGAGCACCACCGTTGGCCGGTAGTACTGTTCGATCAATCGGGACGCCACGATCCCGATCACACCCTTGTGCCAGCCCGCATCGAACACCACCGTGCTCCATGCCTCACGCAGCCCCTCATCCGTGGCGAAGCGTTCCAGGGCCGACTCCGTGATGCTCTTGTCCAGTTCCTGTCTTGCGGTGTTATTGCCATCCACGCGCAGCCCGATCTGATCGGCCTGCTCCTGGTCCCTGGCCAGCAGCAGTTCCACCGCCAGCCGGCCATGTTCGATACGACCCGCCGCGTTGATCCGCGGCCCGATGGTGAAGACCAGTTCGGACACGCCCAGTCGACGCTTCACGTTCGCCATCTGCATCATCGCCTTGATGCCGGGTCGCGGGTCGTGGTTCACCTGTTTCAAGCCGAAGTGGGTGAGCACCCTGTTCTCCCCGGTCACCGGCACGATGTCGCATGCGGTGCTCACGGCCACCAGGTCCAGAAGGGTCTCGATCTCGCTCTGTGGGATCTCATTCCGCTGCGCCAGGCCCTGCACCAGCTTGAACCCGATACCACAGCCGCTCAGTTCCTTGTACGGATAGGGACAGTCCGCCCGCTTGGGATCGAGCACGGCCACCGCCTTCGGCAGTTCATCACCCGGCCTGTGGTGATCGCATATGATCATGTCCACACCCCGTTCGGAGGCATAGGCCACCTTGTCCACCGCCTTGATGCCGCAATCCAGCGCGATGATCAATCCCGCACCTTCGCTCACCGCCTTGTCGATGCCTTGAAAGGAGATGCCATAACCTTCGGTGTACCGGTCCGGGATGTAGAACGAGAGGTTCCCGGTGAAGCGCGACAGGAAGGAATAGACAAGTGCCACTGCGGTGGTGCCATCCACATCATAATCACCGTAGACCATGATGCGTTCGTTGTCACCCAGTGCCCGCTCAATGCGTTCCACCGCCACCTGCATGTCCGCCATGAGGAAGGGGTCGTGGAGCTGTTCCAGCGTGGGCCGGAAGTAGACCGACGCGGAGGATGGATCCTCCAGGCCACGTTGTGCCAGGAGGGCGGCAGCCACGGGCGTACACCGCTCATTCACCAGGCGGGATATGATCTCGGGGTCGGCCGACGGCTTCAGGCGCCAGCGTTTTTGTCGGTGGGTACGCATGGTGTGAAGGTACGCTGGCACCGGATCACTCCTTGTGCAATCGCGCGCGCGCTTCAGCGATCGCCTCCTTACCGCGCGCGTCGAGCTCGGGCGTCCGCAGGTGAAGGGCCTCGAGCTGCTCCCGCACCAACCGCCCCACGATGGCGCGCGTTTCCCATTGGTCGTCCGCCGGTACGATGAACCAGGGGGCGTGCGGTGCGGCGGTCGCGCCGATGGCCTGGGCGTAAGCCTTCTGGTAATCATCCCAGAAGCCTCGCTCGGTCACGTCCCCGGGACTGAATTTCCAGTTCTTCTTCGGGTCCTCGATCCGTTCGAGGAATCGCTCCTTCTGCGCGGCCTTGTCCATGTGCAGGAAGAACTTCATGATGGTGACCCCCTGGGCGGCCAGATGGGCTTCGAAGGCCCGGATGGACGCATATCGATCGTTCCAGAAGTTCTCCGGAAGGGCTCCGGGATCCACGCCGGGTATCCGCTGCGCGGCAAGGAAGGACGGATGCACCTTCACCACCAGCACCTCCTCATAATGGCTGCGGTTATGCACCCCGATCATGCCCCGCGCCGGTACCGCCTTCGCGTGGCGCCATAGGAAGTCATGCGCGAGCTCCGCAGCGCTCGGAGCCTTGAACGAGGTGACCTGGCAGCCCTGCGGGTTCACTCCGCTCAGGACGTGCCGGATGCAGCTGTCCTTGCCTGCCGCATCCATCGCCTGGAAGATCAGCAACAGGGCGTTGGAGGACCGGGCGTACAGCAGCTCCTGGAGGTCGGAGATACGCGCGCTATCCTCCGCCACGGCCTCCTTCAAGACCTTTTTGGCATGCATGTCAGGCAGGTCCGTCGGGAAGTCCTTCAGGTCGATGTCTGAAGGACCATCCACACGGCAAGCATCTAGGTTGATCCGCTCGTACATGGAAATTCGTTGGGGAACAAGTTTATGTCGCAGTCGTTCACCATTTTGGCGACATGGTATCCAAGACCCACTTGCAACTCCTCGCCTCCGGCCTCTTCCTTACGGGTTGTGCCACCCTGATCGGGGGCAAGGATACCGGCATGGAAGTACTCTCCGAGCCCGGCGAAGCCGCCGTTTACGTGAACGGCAACCAGCGTGGGACCACCCCGTTCAGGTATGTGTACGACCCGGCGGATGGCAAGGAGGTGGCGTTCGAAGTGCGGAAGACCGGGTACGTGCCGGGAACCTTCAGCTTGCGACCGGACATGAACAACGGTGTGCTTTTCGCGGACGCTCTTTTGTTCGGGATCCCATACATCGTCGATCGCAAGAACCCGGCCTTGTACCGGTTACCCGTGCGCACCTTCACCGCGAACCTGTACAAAGTGGTCCCGGCCGACGTGCAGCGGCAGCTGATCCCGGTGGTCCCGTCGACGGTTTCCCTGGGCGACAGGCCTGACATGGGGAAGGCCAATGGCGTGCGGATCACCACCGGAGCCGACGGGTTCTACCGCGACCTTTCCTATCCCGAGACCATCACCCATTCAGCCATCGCAGGCCTTTCCGAGTCGTGGATGGATGCGAAGATGGCGCGGCTCGGAACGCAGAAGGGTGATGAGCTGGTACAGCGGGCCAAGATCGTGCTGGCCCCGAAGATCGAACGCGTGTACTCGGACCTGAGGTGCCAGCGGCGGCGGTGTTACGGACCCGTTGATCTGACGGTGCGCTGGCAGTTGAAGAGCCCCCTGGACAAGGACAGTGTATTGTATGAGCGCAGCACGACCACGACCCATCTCGCCACAGGGCAGTTCGCAGACCAGATCCTGAACGATGCGTTCCGCCATGCGGCAAGGAGGTTCAGTGAACAGGAGGAACTGCCGGAGATCGTTCAGGGTGCCTATGGCGCCGGGTTGGCGAGGTCCAAGGGCAATGTTGTGGAGATCCGGCGCCCCACGCCCATTGCCTTCACCGGTCGCAAGGAGATGCTTTCCGCGCTGGTCAAGGCCGTCGTTACGGTGCAAACGGAGCAGGGCCACGGCAGCGGCTTCCTCATCACCAACGACGGATACATGATCACCAACCAGCACGTGGTCGGGGACGCAGGCTTGGTGAAGGTGAAGTTCGAACAAGGCTTCACCCTCGACGCCCAGGTGATGAAGGTGAACAAGGACTTCGATCTGGCCTTGCTGAAGGTATCCGCCTCCGACCTGCCCGCATTGTCCATTGGCGACGATCTGGGGTTGATGCTCGGGGAGGAGCTCTTCGCGATCGGAACGCCGATGGAGGCGGCGCTCAGCCAGAGCGTATCGCGCGGGATCATGAGCGGCCGGCGCGATATCGAGGGGCGGAGCCTGCTGCAGACCGACGTGAGCATCAACCCGGGCAACAGCGGTGGCCCCTTGATCGATGAGAACGGCCTGGTGGTCGGAGTGGCCACCTTGAAGATCAGTGGGAAGGGCCTGGAGGGCCTCGGTTTCGGCGTGCCTATCTCGCAGGCGCTTGAGATGCTCAACATCACCTTCACCCCATGAACCGGCGCATAGCACTTGCCCTGCTTCTGGTGGCAGCGCTCGGCACCGCCGGCCAGGCTCAAATGGGGATCCACTATGGGGTGCATTTCGAGAAACTGACCGCCGCCAGCTCGGGATCGAACTGGCATATGGGCGTGGGTTGGGACTTCGACCTGAACGATCGGTTGAGCGGGGGCCTCGATGTGCACACCGATATGAACTGGACGACCGTTGATGACTATTACTATGGCTACTCAACGGAGTACGGGGAGCGGCTGAAGGTCATCGGCATCCAGTACCGTTCGCAGTTCCATTTCATGGACAACGATGGCACTTCGGTATACCTCGGTCCCACGGTGGGCTTGCGTGCGGTGAAGCAGAAGATCGAATACGGGGTGGAAACGCCCTCCTTCTTCGGCTCTTCCACTTATGAACTGGTGCGGGTGGAGGGAAAAGGAATGGTCTTTCCACTGGGCCTTCGGCTGGGGCTGCGCGGTTCCATGGAAAGCGGGTATGCCGATCTGTTCATCGGTGTGGGCACCTACCTCGGCAGCGGTGAGCCCTTCACCACCCTGGCCATCCTGAAAAAGGAGAGCCTTCCGAACCGGACCTTCTTCCAAGTGGGCTTGAACTATGGATTTGGCTGGTAGGCCCCGAACGTAACGAAGCCCCGCCCACCGTTCGGTGGGGGGGCTCCGTTACCTGAGGCTTCAGCCTTCAAGCAGGGCGAACGCGACAGTTGTCCTATCGGTATCCGTTGATGTATGCATTGGCGATGATCTCGCTTTCGCGGATCAGCCCCTGCACGATCTCCCGGATCACGTCGTTCAACTGTTGGTCCGTGTAACGGTCCAGGTTGTTGTACACGTGCGTTTTCCGCTTGCTGCTTTTGATGAAGGCTATCTTGTCCTTCTTCGTCATGTCCCCTTCTACGCGGGCTTTGGGAAAAAGATCCCACGAAGGTGATTTTGATCCCTACGGCCCTGCTGGCGGACGGTTCAGCAAAAAGAGGACCGGTGTCGAAGGGCCGCCTTCCATGGGGGCGGCACCCGTTCAACACTGGTCCGTGAGGGGCGTGCTAGTGTCAGGCCATGGCGCGCGAACGACCGCGCAGGTCGCTCAGCATACGCAGCGTGCGCATGTACCGTTCCACATCACCGGTAAGCATCTGCCGCATCGCTTCACGTTTGAGGCGGAGGTAAGGTTGGATGGTGGTCTTCATGGTCGTAGGTGTTCGTTGGTCGAAGGACTTTAGCCAAACGGCGTGCCAAAGCGTTCTCGGCGGTCATGGCCCGCTGATCATCAGGGCATTACGATCAAGGCCGGGGGAAAGCGTGGGTGATGCGCCAGGTCCCCACGGCGATGCCCTATTTTCGCCACCGATGCACCGCGGAGCCTACCTCGTCGGCGTAGCCGGAGGGAGCGGGTCTGGAAAGACCACGCTGGTACGTGCGCTTCAGAAGGCCCTTCCCGAAGGCATGGCCTGCCTCATTTCCCAGGACGACTATTACCTGCCGATCGAGGCGCAGAAGCTCGATCAGAACGGCAAGGTGAACTTCGACCTGCCCGAGGGGGTGGACATGGATGCCCTGGCGAGGGACCTGCGTTCGTTGGTCGCGGGCGATCCGATCTTCCGGAAGGAGTACACCTTCAACCAGACGGACAAGGACCCGAAGCTCATTGAATTGCGTCCCTCACCGGTGATCCTGGTCGAGGGGCTCTTTGTACTGCACCACGAAGCCGTTCGGGAGTTGTTCGACCTGCGCATCTTCATTGATGCCAGCGAGGGAGCCCAATTGGAGCGGCGGCTCAAGCGGGACGCCCAGGAGAGGGGCTATGGTGCGGAGGATGTCATGTACCAATGGGAACATCACGTGCTGCCGGCCTACCGCAACTACCTCCTTCCTTACAGGCACCTGTGCGACCTGCATGTGGTGAACGAGAGCGGGCATGCGCGAGCGGTGACGGTCCTTCGCGACCACCTGATCCAGAGCGCCGGCATCGTGGAGCCGATCGACCTTCAGGGGTTGTAGAGCCGGTGTTGCCGGATGTAGCTGAGCACCGCAGGCGGCAACAGATCATCCACGGACTCCCACGCCTTGATCCTACGCCGGATCTCCGTGGAGGACAGGTCCAGCATCGGCGCATCGGCGATGATGCGCAGGCCGGGATGGCCATGGAACGCTGATGCAGCGAGGTGTTCATGGAAGCCTTTTCGTGGATACACCAGCAGTTCATGGTGTTCCAGGATGTCCTCCGGCTCCTTCCATCGATGGAAGCCGGCCAGGTTGTCGCTGCCGATGATGAGCGAGAAGGTGTGGTCCGGCCAGCGGTGCCGCATGAAACGCAAGCTGTCCACGGTATAGCTCGGTCGCGGCAGGTCGATCTCGAACCCGCTGGCAGCCAACCCGTCCACCTCCCGGACCGCCAGGCGGGTCATGGCCAGCCGATGTTCATCCGGGCTCAGTGGGCGATCGGTCTTGAACGGGTTCTGGGGCGTGACCACCAGCCATACCTGGTCCAGTGCGCAGGTGTGGAGCATGTGACGCGCGAGCGCCACATGGCCGTTGTGCGGCGGGTCAAAGGTTCCGAAGAGGCAGCCGATCCGCATGGTCATGTTCCGAGGAAGCGGGCTACAAGGGCATGCGCCTCCGCGCAGGCATGTTCAAGGGTGTCGTTCACCACCACGGCGTCGAACTGGGGCGCGTAGGTCATTTCGTGGGCGGCCTTGTCCACACGTTTGCGCAGGCTCTCCTCACTTTCGGTGCCGCGTGCGCGCAGCCGCTCCTCCAACGCGGAGACACTTGGCGGACTGATGAAGATGGACAATGCACGATCGCCGAAATGCCGCTTGAGATCGATGCCACCGATCACATCCACATCGAAGATGGCACTGTTGCCGTTGCTCCAGATCCGATCGATCTCACTGCGGAGGGTGCCGTAGTACTGCCCCGGATACACCTCCTCCCATTCGATGAACGCATCGCGCTCGATGCGCCGGCGGAACTCCTCGGCGTTGATGAAGAAATAATCCTGTCCATCCACTTCGTAGCTGCGTTTGGCGCGGCTCGTGGCGCTCACCGAAAAGGCCAGGCGCAGGCCTTGTTTCAACAAGCTGCGTACGATGGTGGTCTTGCCGGCCCCACTGGGTGCCGATATGATGATGCACTTCCCGGGGGTCGCCATGTCTACAGCACGTTCAGCACCTGCTCCTTCACCTTCTCCAGCTCATCCTTCATCATCACCACCACTTGTTGAATGGCGGCGTCGTTGGCCTTGGATCCAAGCGTATTGATCTCGCGTCCCATCTCCTGGGCGATGAAGCCGAGCTTGCGCCCCTGGGCTTCGGACCCGGCCATGGTCTCCTGGAAATAGGTGCAATGGGACCGGAGCCGCACCATCTCCTCGGTCATGTCCATCTTCTCCAGGTAGAAGATCAGCTCCTGTTCGAAGCGGTCCTGGTCCGCCTTGGCGCCAAGCTCGGCCAGCCTGGCCCGCAACCGTTCCCGCACCCGGTCTGCGCGTCCCTTATCCGCCGCCTGCACCTCGTTCAACAGGCGGACGATGGCGTTCACGCGTGCGTCGATCTCCGTGAGCAGACGGTCTCCCTCTGCCGCACGGAAGGCATCGAAACGCATCAGCGCCTCGTCGACCAAGGCGAGGAGGGTGTTCCATTCCTCGTCGGTGATGCGCTCGTTCGAGGTGCTGGTCACATCCGGGAGCCGGAGCACCTGAGCGAGGAGATCGGTGGCTGCAGCCGGGTCCACCTGGTCGCGGATCGCCTTGAGCTCGGCATAGTAGGCCTGCACAAGGTCCTTGTCGAAGGTGGTCCGTTTGGTGACCTGAGCGCCCTCGGTACCGATGGAGAGTTCGACCTTGCCGCGCAACACCTTCTCCCCCACCCGCTGGCGCACCTCGTTCTCCCGATCCTTCAGCGCGGCCGGCAGCTTCAGGAACAGGTCCAGCTGCTTGCTGTTCAGCGAACGCACCTCGACCGTCATGTTGCGGTCGCCAACCTGGCCTTCAGCGCGGCCAAAGCCGGTCATGGAACGGATCATCGCGGCCAAATGTAGCCTGCCTCACCGATCGGCCCTGCCCACGAGGTACACACCGGCGAAGATGCACAGTGCGCACAGCGCCTGCAGGGGGCCGACATCCGTGGAATAGTTCCCGGGAATGCCCAACCGCTCAGGACCTATGCGCACGAAGAGCCAGGTGAAGACCGCGGCCAGCACGGGTTGCATGTAGATGTACGCCCCCACCACGGTCGGGTTCACATGGCCGATGGCCCAGGTGTTCATCAGGTAGGAAACGAAGGTGACCATCACCACCACGAAGGCCAGCGCGAGTACATGTGCAGTGGAGAGCGCCTGCCACTGAACAGCGCCGAACTCCTGCCAGCCGAAGGGCAGCACCAGCAGGAGTCCGAACAGGAACGACCAGGCCATGATCGTGATCGCACTGTACTTGCGCATGAGCGGCTTCACCAGGACCAGGAAGAGACCGTAGGCGGTGGCATTGATCAGGATGAACAGGTCACCGAGCGTGGAGGGTCCGGCGGTGGTGTTCGCGGGCTTCACCAGCACAAGCACGAGCGCACCTGCGGCACCCAGGAGCACGCCCACGGCCTTGGCCCAGGTGATGCGCTCCTTCAACAGGACACCGGCGAGCACCAGGACGAGGATGGGCGTGGCCACCATGATCAGGCTCGCATTGAGCGGGGTGGTGCGCATGAGGCCATGGAAGAACATGAGCTGGTTGAGCGCGACGCCGGTGATGGCACAGAGCAGAAGGCGGACCAGGTCCGCGGGGGCCACCCGCTCGGGTCGCATGGCGCGCAATGCCCAGAACAGGATACCCGCCCCGAGCACACGGAGCAGGATGAAACCAGAAGGCCCGATCACCGAGGGCATGAGGCCCTTCGCCACGACATAGTTGACGCCGTAGATGAAGTTGACCGTAAAGAGCGCGAGGTGCGCCCACACTTGACGGGAGGCGGGCATCGGGGGCACGAAAATACGCGGGCCCGGGCGGCTGCTCCGTGGATCCTACCTTCGCGGCCGTCAATCAGCGACAACGATGAAATTCGGCACCAAAGCGATCCACGCCGGCGTTGAACCGGATCCTGCCACGGGGGCGATCATGACGCCCATCTATCAGACCAGCACCTACGTGCAGGCTTCACCCGGTGACCACAAGGGATATGAATACAGCAGGACGCACAATCCCACCCGCACGGCGCTGCAGAACGCCTTGGCGGCCCTGGAGAACGGCAGGCACGGACTCTGTTTCGCCACCGGCATGGCCAGCATCGATGCGGTCATCAAGCTGCTGAAGCCGGGTGATGAAGTGGTGAGCACCAACGACCTGTACGGCGGCACCTACCGTTTGTTCACGAAGATCTTCGAAGGCTTCGGGATCACCTTCCATTTCGTGGACATGAGCGATCTGGAGCAGGTGAAGGCGAAAGTGAACGGGAGAACAAAGCTCATCTGGGCCGAGACGCCGACGAACCCGCTCCTGCGGATCATCGACATCGCTGGTCTGGCCTCCATTGCGAAGCAGCAGGGCTGCCTCCTCGGGGTGGACAACACCTTCGCCACTCCCTACCTGCAGAACCCGCTGGACCTGGGTGCCGACCTGGTGATGCACAGCGTGACCAAATACCTCGGCGGCCATAGCGATGTGGTCATGGGAGCATTGATCGTGACGGACGATGCGCTGGCCGAGCGACTGGCCTTCATCCAGAACAGCAGCGGTGCGACACCCGGCCCACAGGACTGTTTCCTCGTATTGCGCGGATTGAAGACGCTCCATCTCCGCATGCAACGCCATTGCGAGAACGGGGAGGCCATCGCCCGGTGGCTGGCGGAACATCCGAAGGTGGACAAGGTGTACTGGCCCGGCTTGAAGACCCATGTGAACCACGCCATCGCGGCCAGGCAGATGCGCGGTTTCGGTGGCATGATCAGCTTCACGCTGAAGGGCGATGCCATGGCCGATGCCACCCGGGTACTGAGCAGCACCAAGCTCTTCACGCTGGCCGAATCCCTTGGTGGTGTGGAGTCGCTGCTGGGGCACCCGGCGAGCATGACGCATGCCAGCATCCCGCGCGAGGAGCGACTGGCCAACGGCCTGGCGGATACATTGATCCGGCTGAGCGTGGGGGTGGAGGACGTTGAGGACCTCATCGCCGACCTGGAGCAGGCCCTGAGCTGAGGATCGGACCATCCCCGACGCTGGGTCAGGATCCCACGATTGCCCGTTCCATGGTCGCGCGGCGGCCGTTGGAGCATCGGTCTTCAACCTGCCGGGAACGGCCTTCCAGCGGTCAAAAGCGGGCTTCCGACCGAAGGAGGAGGGCGCGTTGACCCTTTCCCAAGGGGGGCCATTACAGCGTTGGGAACCCGGTTGGATCGGGCCGGATGGCTTGCCAGGGGTCCAATGGTGGGACCGTGGCTCCGTATTTTTACACCGACGGTGCATTCATGTACCGGCCCTTTCAATCAAATGATCCGATCCTTGTTCTTCCTGGCCATGGCCTTGCCATTGAGCGAGCTTTCTGCCCAGGAGTCCTTCCATTGCGGCAACGACGAGACCCACCGCATCGGTGCGCCCATCGCCCGTACCGCTGATTTTGCAGCACGTGTGGCCCAGCGTACCCAGGAGCTGGAGTCCTTCACCCGGAACTTCCAGGAGGAAGGTGAACGTGGCGGCGGTGGTGGCTATGTCATTCCGGTCGTCTTCCACATCATCCACAACAACGGCCCGGAGAACATCAGCGATGCGCAGATCCAGGATGCCGTGAGGATCCTGAACAATGACTTCAACCGCCTGAACGCGGACTGGGACAACGTGCGGCCTCAGTTCCAGGACATCGTGGCGGACATCGGGATCGAATTCCGCCTGGCCACCAAGGATCCGCAGGGGAACTGCACGAACGGGATCACGCGCACCGTATCGCCGCTCACCAATGCGGGCGACGACCAGATGAAGGCACTGATCTCATGGCCGCGCAACCGTTACATGCAGGTATGGGTGGCGGCCTCTGCGGATGGTGCTGCTGGATACACCTTCCGGCCGGGAACGGCGGATTGGATACCGGAAGAGGACGGGATCGTGATACAGCACACCTACGTCGGGGCCATCGGCACCTCATCGACCGGTCGCTCCCGTGCGCTGACCCATGAGGTGGGCCACTGGTTGAACCTGGCCCATACCTGGGGCAACAGCAACAACCCAGGGCTTGATTCCAATTGCAATGAGGACGATGGTGTTTCGGACACGCCGAACACACGTGGCTGGACCAGTTGCACGTTGAACGGCGCCAGCTGCGGATCGGCGCTTGACAATGTGGAGAACTACATGGAGTATTCGTACTGCTCCAAGATGTTCACCGAGGGACAGAAGACACGCATGATCGCGGCGCTGAACTCGAACACGGCCCAGCGCAACCAATTATGGCAGACGAACACCCTGATCAATTCCGGGGTGAACGGCAATGCGACGCTGTGCGCTGCACGGTTCTCGGTCAACCGTCGGGAGATCTGCGCGGGCAGTTCGGTCGTGTACACCGATGAGAGCTACCACAACGTCACCTCGCGCACCTGGACCTTCCCTGGCGGAGAGCCTGCGACCAGCGACGCAGCCTTCGTTTCGGTGTATTACCCGGAGGGCGGCACCTACGCTGTGACCCTCACCGCCACCGATGGTTCGAACCTGGTATCCACCACGGAGCAGAACGTGATCACGGTGCTGAGCAACCCCGGCCAGGCTCCACCGCTTGTTGAGAGCTTCGAATCGGCGTCCCAGCCGGATGATCTGGGTTGGACCGTGGTGAACAACGACGGGGATAATGGTTACACGATCACGAGTTCCGCGGCATACACCGGCTCAAAGAGCGTGCGTATCCTGAATAACCTCAGCATGGCCGGGCGACTCGACCAGCTGGTCACACCTACGTTCGACATGAGCGGAGTATCCGACATCGTACTGAGTTTCCGCTACGCGTACGCGCGACGGACCACCACCAGTGCGGACCAGCTCCGGATCTTCGTGAGCAACAACTGTGGTGAGAACTGGAGCCTTCGCGGGCAGCTCTTCGGCACCAGCGACCTGAACACGGGTGGCATCGTGACCGGCAACTTCATACCGAACGGCCCGGCGCAATGGGGCTACAAGGAGATCCTGACGATCAACAGCAGCTTCCAGGTCAGTGACATGCGGATCCGCTTCGACTTCTTCAGCGATGGCGGCAACAACCTATATCTGGACGACATCAACCTGAACGGAACACCGGTGAACGTGGGCCTGGTGGAGCTGGGTGAGGACGTTTCCGGCGCCGTAGTGGTCCCGAACCCGACCACCGCGAACGCTGATCTGCGCCTTCGGATGGGCACTACTGATCGGGTCCGGTTGGAACTCCTTGACGTAACGGGCCGGGTGCTTTCCACCTTCCATGAAGGTACGCTGACCGCTGGCGACCAACGCATCGCCATCCCTGTGGCCGAGCGGGCCAGCGGGATCTACTTTGTACGCGTCACCACTTCCGAAGGCATCCGTACGGTGCGTGTGGTGAGGGAATAGGACCACACCCTATTGAACGAGTGAGCCCCGGTAAGTGCCGGGGCTCGTTCGTTCACCCCGTTCGCGATCACTCCTTGAAGCCGACCATGATGGCCACGCATCCCACGTGCACCATGGAGGAGGAGCCTTTATTGGGCACCCAGACCACCACCTTCATCGGCACGGTGCTGCCCGCCTTCAGGTCGAAGAACTTCTTGGGTTCATCCGCCAGGCTCTCGAACACGATCTTGTTGTTCTCGTCCACGAGCTTCCAGTTCACCTCACCGAGGATCGGGTGGGTGCAGACCATCACCCGGTACTCCTGGCCGCTGTAGAAGGTCAGGTTCACCTCGGCCTCCTCGCCCGGGGCGAGTTGGGCCGCGTTGAAGGTCTCGTTGAACTTGTATGGTGCGAGTTCAGGAACACACTTGTTCTTGGCGAAGCTCCGGCATTGGGCCGAGGCGGAGAGGCCTCCTGCAACAGCGCAAACCAGCAGGGCCGAACGAACGAACAGGCTTGGGGATAGCATGTTACGCATCAGTTGATGTAGGAATTGCGGATGGAGGCGGCCTTGTCGCGGATCGCGGTGAGCTGGTCATCCGTCAGGGTGGCCGGAGGCTCGTTCCCCCCGATGACCGTTACGCCGTTCTCCTCTGTGGTGGTGGCGCCCGGTTCCGGCGTCTTGATCTCCTTGAACAATTCCTGAAGGGCGGCCAGGTCCCCTTTCACACCGTCCAGACGGGCGTCCTCCACACCATAGGAACTGACCAGGGCCACGAGATCATCCAGTGCGTGCTTCTGCTCCGCGATGCGGCGCCGCAGGTCCGGAGTATCGTTCGTGGTGGTCACCTGGGTGGCCACGTAGAGCCCTTCCACCCAGCCACCGGCGATCATCAATGCACTGATGTTGTCACGGCCGTTCTCCTTCAGGTAGGCATCCACATCCCAATAGGTGGTGCTGATGATGTCCAACAGCGCATCGCGGTCGTTCATCTTGGATTGCATCAGTTCCAGGGTGCTGTCGTTGAACGCGTTCGTGACCCCGAGGCGGTCGGCCAGCTTGCGCGAGCAGGAGGTGTAGAACATGCTCTCCTGCGTATGGTTGAAGACGCTGGCATAGCTCAGGTCCGCACCATAGACACCCAGGTTGAGCGCCTGCTGGCTGGCCGCGGTGTACTTGTCGACGTTCTTCACGTCGTTGAGGATCTTGCTGTTGTACTGTGCCCCGGCCTTCTTCAGCAGTGCCGCTGTCTCCATGGGGGACGGGATGTTGTAGAAGATCTTCTTCGTCTTGGCCATCCGTTCCTCCTTGGTGCTGTCCGTTGCGGTGTCAACGGTCAACTGGTCCTGTGCGGCAGGTTCACCGCCGCAGCCGGCAAGGGAAGCGGCCACGATGAAAGCGGCCGGCCATAGGTACTTGCGCATCACGCTCATGGGTTGATGGAGAGTCGGCTGTAAAGGTCCCGATAGCGGATGGGGCGATCAGTGCGCCTCCAGCCAGTTTTTCCCCACGCCCATGTCAACAACCAACGGTACCGCAAGCTCCATCGCGCCCTGCATGCGATCACGCACGAGCGTCTTCAGTTCGTCCAGTTCATCATTGAAGGCATCGAACACGAGTTCGTCATGCACCTGCAGCAACAGCTTGCTGCGCATGTCCTTCCGACGGAGGTCCGCATGCACGTTGACCATGGCGACCTTGATGATGTCCGCGGCCGTGCCCTGCATGGGCGCGTTGATGGCGATGCGCTCGGCCTGTGCCCGCACCGTGTTGTTGCCGCTGGTGATGTCCGGCAGGTAGCGGCGGCGGCCCATGAGGGTTTTGATGTATCCATGCGTGCGGCAGAAGCCGATGGTCTCATCCATGTAGTTGCGGACACCTGGGAACTGGGCGAAGTAATCATCGATGATCTGCTTGGCCTCGGCGCGGGGAATGGCCAGGGTCTGGCTCAGGCCGAAGGCGCCCTGCCCATAGGCGATGCCGAAGTTCACGGCCTTCGCCCTGCTCCGCTGTTCACGCGTCACTGCGGCGATGTCCACATTGAAGACCTTGGCCGCCGTGGCCGCGTGGATGTCCAGTCCATGCCGGAAGGCCTCCTGCATGTTCTTGTCGCCGCTCATGTGCGCGATGATCCGCAGTTCGATCTGGGAGTAGTCGGCGCTGAGCAACTGGTGGTGTTCATCCCGGGGCACGAAGGCCTTGCGGATCTCCCTTCCCTTCTCGGTGCGGATGGGGATGTTCTGCAGGTTGGGGTCGTTGCTGGCGAGCCGGCCCGTGGCCGCCACCGTTTGCAGGTAGCTGGTATGCACGCGATGCGTCGTCGGATCGGCCGCTTCGGGAAGGGTATCCACGTAGGTGCCCTTCAGCTTGCGCAGGCTGCGGTAATCCAGGATCAGGGGGATCACCGGATGGGCGCCGCTCATCGCCTGCAGGATGTCCTCACTGGTCTGGTACTGCCCGGTCTTCGCCGTCTTCTTCACCTTGTCACCACCGAGTTTGAGGGTCTCGAAGAGCACATCACCGAGCTGCTTCGGACTATCGATGTTGAAGGGCACACCGGATGCCGCGTGGATCTCCTCCTGAAGACGTGTCAGGTCGGCCCCCAGTTCTTCGCTGAACTGCTTCAGCGCCGGGATGTCGATGCGGATGCCCTCCGTCTCCATGTCCGCGAGCACCTGCACCAGGGGCATCTCCACCGAGTTGAAGAGGTCCGTCACTTCATCCGCGGCCAGGAGGGGTTCGAACTTCCCGGCGAGCTGCCAGGTGATGTCGGCATCCTCGGCTGCGTATTCCTTCACCTCGGCCACGGGCACATCGCGCATGCTCTTCTGCACCCTGCCCCTTCCTTTCTCACCGATGAGCGCTTCGATGCTTACTGGCCGATAACCGAGATAAGTCTCGCTCAGGTAGTCCATCCCGTGCTTCTGTTGATCGGGCTTCAGCAGGAAATGGGCCACCATCGTATCGAACAAGGGGCCTTTCACCTCCACGCCATAGTTCTTCAGCACGCGGATGTCGTACTTGGCGTTCTGCGCCACCTTGCCGATGGTCTCGTTCTCCAGGGCGGGCTTGAAGATCTCCACGATGCGCTGGGCCTCCTTCCGGTCAGCGGGAACGGGAACGTAGTACGCTTCATGTGACTTGAAGCTGAAGGACAGGCCCACGAGTTCGGCGGTCCGTTCGTCCGTACCGGTGGTCTCGGTATCCAAGGCGAAGCGCGGCTGTTTCTTCAACTGCGCGGCCAGCATGTACATCTTCTCATCGGTATCCTCCAGCAGGTAGCGGTGCTTCACCGTGTCGATGGTGGCGAACTCCTTCATCTCCACGTTGCCGTCCACATCGGTCGTTGTACCGAAGAGGTCCACTTGTGCCGGGGCGCCGGCCGGGGTGCCTTTTCGCGACCGGGTTGATCCATTCCCGGGATCTGCTCCGCCGGGATCGCTTGGTGCCAGCACCCGGGCCGCCAGCGTCTTGAACTCCAGCTCACTGAAGACCTCCATCACCTTGTCCTTGTCGGGTGGATCGAGGTGGAGCGCATCGTGATCGAGCTCTACGGGTGCGTTCACGTTGATGGTCGCGAGCAACTTGCTCATCCGTCCCTGCTCCGCGAACTGGATCACGTTCTCCTTCTGTTTACCCTTCAGCTGGTCCACACCCTCGATCACCGCTTCCAGCGATCCGAACTGTTGTACGAGCTTCATCGCGGTCTTCTCGCCGATGCCGGGGATGCCTGGGATGTTATCCACAGCATCGCCCATGAGGCCCAGGATATCCTTGACCTGTTCCGGACTGGTCAGCCCTCCCCAGCGTTCGCACACCTCCGTTGGGCCGAGCTTCTCCGGCGGGTCGCCGCCACGCCCGGGCTTGTACATGATGATACGATCGCTCACCAGCTGCCCGAAGTCCTTGTCCGGTGTGACCATGAAGGTGGTATAGCCCTCCAGTTCCGCCTTCTTGGCCAGTGTTCCGATCACATCATCCGCCTCGTAGCCGTCGCTTTCGAGGATGGGGATGTTGAGGGCCTCGATGATGCGGCGGATGTAGGGCAGGTTGCTGCGGATATCATCGGGCATCTCCTCGCGGTTCGCCTTGTAGTCGAGCAGGGTCTCATGTCGTTCGGTGGGCGCGGCGGTATCGAAGACCACGGCGAGGTGGGTGGGCTTCTCCCGTTTGATGAGGTCGAGCAGGGTGGTGGTGAACCCGAACGCCGCGCTGGTATTGAAGCCCTTGCTGTTCACCCGTGGAGCGCGGATGAAGCTGAAGTAGGCCCTGTAGATCAGGGCGAAGGCATCAAGGAGGAAGAGGCGACGATCGTCGGTGGGTGGTCCGGACATGGTGGCAAGGTAGCCAGCCGGCAGAGCAGACACGCCCGGGTTACGCATGGCACTCGCGAATGGTTGGGTATCACCAGGGCGCGTCAGCGTTCCAAGCGAAGGCGTTCCCTGCCCGGCGCGGGAAAGAGCCGGCCATGAGCTACCGCTATATTTGATCCACCTGCAACGAACAACGGAACGACCATGAAGAAACACATACTCGCTATTGCGCTCCTTAGCTGCGCGACCTGGGCAAAAGGCCAGGACCAATGTTCCACGGCCATACCCATCACCACGGGTGCGCATACCGTGGGTGCCGTGATCGGCACGCCGCCTGCGTTGAATTGCAATGGCGGACAGGTGGCCGGCAATGCCATCTGGTTCTCCTACACACCTTCCTCCAACACCGGGATCACCATTACCAGCGACCTGGTCGAGAACACCGGCGGCGATACACGGGTGAGCGTGTTGATCGGCGGTTGCTCCAACCTTTCGTGCTACGCTTGGGATGACGATGGTGGTTCCATCGGCAATGGTTACCTGTCCATTTGCAGCTTCAACGCGGTGGCGGGTATCACCTATTACATCGCGTGGGATGACCGGTGGAGCGGCGCCGGTTTCACCTTCCAGCTGAACGAAGGTCCCGTGATGGTCCCCAGCATCAACTTCACCTCCACTTCGAATCCCACGCAGGGAAGTGTTCTGGCGGCTGTGGACATGAACAACGACCAACTGGATGACATCGTGACCGTACAGGACGACCGGATCCATCTGCATATTCAGCAACCTGGAGGCGGCTTCGTGGTGAACACCATCCTCACCACGACGGTGGAGAACTCTCCAAGCTGGAGCCTGTGTGCGGGGGACCTGAACGACGATGGGTACAACGACCTGCTTTACGGCGGGGGCCAGGGCGTGACCATGATGCTGACCAGCGGCGACGGGACCGCCTTCAATGAGGTGTCCTATCCGGAATATGTGTTCAGCCAGCGCTCGAACATGATCGACATCAACAACGACGGTCTGTTGGACGCCTTCGTCTGCCATGACGTGGACCCCAACGTGTTCTACATCAACAATGGCGACGGGACGTTGACGTACAACCAAGGCGGACTTGGCGATAACCTGGACGGGGGCAACTACGGTTCCATCTGGGTCGACTTCGACAACGATCGGGACATGGACCTCTTCATCGCGAAGTGCCGCGGTGGTGAATCGCTCGCGGCGATCGACCAGATGCATCGCAACAACGGGGATGGCACCTTCACGGAGATCGCCGCCTCGATCGGTCTGGCGAACGGCTTCCACCAGAGCTGGTCAAGCGCATGGGGGGATTACGATCATGATGGTGACCTGGACGTGGTGGTCGGTGCAAGCTCCACCGCCTTCGGCAGCCACAAGGTCTTCCGGAACGATGACGGGATCTTCACGGATGTGACCGTTGGCTCGGGTATGGAGAACAACACCGGCACGAGCACGGAATGGACCACCCACGACTTCAACAACGACGGCTGGCTGGACATCCTGGGCGGTGGATCCGTATTCATGGGCACCGGACCGCTCACATTCGAATGGGCCACGAACGCGGGTAATCATGCGGTTGGCGACCTGAATAACGATGGTTACCTGGACCTGCTTTCCACCAATGCCGTGCGTTACAACAATGGTGGCCCCAACAACTGGCTCCGCATCAACCCCGTGGGTATGGTGAGCAACGGGAACGCGATCGGCACCCGCATCATCGTCACCACCCCTCTGGGCCAGCAGATCCGGGAGATCCGGAGCGGCGATGGCTTCCGTTATATGAGCAGCCTGATGGCCCACTTCGGCCTCGGCCAGGATACGGAGATCAGCGAAGTGCGCCTGCTCTGGCCTTCTGGTCTCACCACCGTCCTGACCGACGTGGAAGTGAACACCACCATCACCGTGGTCGAGAGCATCAGTACGGGCGCGGCGGATGTCGCTTCAGACCGTCTGTTCTCCGTTTACCCGAACCCGGCCACCGATCGCCTGTCCCTGGCGATCAACGCGCAGGACGTGGTGAACCACACCGTGATCGATGCGATGGGTCGGGTCGTTCTGCAGGGCCGCACGATCAACATGGGCATCGACATCAGCGGATTAGCGCCCGGCATGTACACGATCCGCGTCACCGGTGACGGCGGCGAGCGCACCGCCCGCTTCACGAAGGAGTGATGCTGATATGACAAGGGGGCGTTCGATCATTGGATCGGACGCCCCCTTGTCATATGCGAGGGTGATGGTCCTGCAAGACGGCGTAAGCCTACCGTTCCTTCCACACCACCTCGAGCACCGTGCGGCCCACGGCATCCAGGCTGCCCCGGTCGATCACGTCCATGGAATCATCATGCGTATGCCAGTAAGGCCCGAAGGCTTGTGTGGCCGGATCGAACTCAATGATGTCGATCGTAGGGATGCGCAGGACCTTGTTCACCGGAATGTGGTCATCGATCCCCACGAAGTACTTCGTCTCCTGAACGAAGCGATCACCAAGGCCGAGCGCGGCGGCCGTCTTCCAGACCTTGCGCACGATGGCCGGGGCGTATTGCATGCTTAGTGCTTCCTGGTAGAAGAGAGCGTCCCGAGCTCCCACCATGTCCAGCAGGATGCCGAAGCGGGCCTTGTAGCCTGGCACATGTGGATTCTTCACCCAGTACTGCGAACCCAGGCACCAGGTGTCGATGCTGCGTTCATCCATGGTCATGGCTCCACTGGGCTGGCCATGGTCCTCCACATCGGTCAAGAGGATGTCCACCCCCGGGCCATGCTCCTTGGCGGCCAGGTGACGGGCGATCTCCAGCAGCACCGCCACCCCGCTGCCACCATCATTGGCTCCATCGATCGGCTCATTGGTGCGCTGGTCGCCCTTATCCGCGAACGGTCGGGTATCCCAATGGGCGAGCAACAGGATGCGGTCCTGACGGTCGGGATGGAAGCGGCCGATGATGTTCCGCAGGGGCAGCCGTTCGTTGTTGTAGCTGATGACCGTACCCGTCTGCTCGATCACCTCCGCCCCGGAATCCTTCAGGCGTTGCACCAAACGATCACCACAAGCCTGGTGCGACCGCGTGCCCGGGACGCGGGGACCGAAGGCCACCTGCTCCGCCACATAGGCATAGGCGCTGTCGGCATTAAAGACCGGGGTGGCGGGAAGCTCCTGTAAGGCCGGCTCGTGGACCACCGGCGTGGTCTCGGGTGGTTCGCTCCCGCAGGCGGTGAGCAAGAGGATGATGGGCAGGATCGTGGACCCTGGCTGCCGTGCGTTCAACTGCGTGACCATGTCGTGCCTTCCTTCGTGTCCTTCAAGGTGATCCCGAGTTCAAGCAGGCGATCGCGGATGGCATCGCTCGCTGCGAAATCCTTCTTCGCCTTGGCCTCCGCCCGCATGCGGATGAAGGCCTGGACCAGTCCGTCCAAGGTGCGGTCATCGGCCTGGGCCGCACGTTCGTGCGTGAGACCGAGCACCTCCAGGACCATCTGCTGCATCAAGGTCCGCAGCTTGTCGATGGAAGCCGCCGTCAATGTCAGTCGACCATCGTTCACCGAGTTGATGATGCGCACGCCCTCGAAAAGCTCCCCGATCATCACCGGGGTATTGAGGTCGTCGTTCATGGCAGCGTGGCAACGTGCCTCGAGCGCGGCGACGTCCGCTCCATCGGCGGTCCCGGCCTTCAGGCCCGGCAGCAGGTCCAATGCCGCCATGAGGCGTTCCAGGCCCTTCTCCGATGCTTGCAGTGCCGCGTTGCTGAAGTCGAGCGTGCTGGCATAGTGGCTCTGCAGCATGAAGAAACGCACGGTCATCGGGCTGTAGCCCTTGTCCAGCAACTTGTGGTTCCCGTTGATCAGCTCTTCCGGCGTGAAGCCATTGCCCTCGCTCTTGGCCATCTTCCGACCGTTCACGGTGAGCATGTTGCCGTGCATCCAGTAGCGCACCGGTGCATGGCCATCGGCGGCGATGCTCTGCGCGATCTCGCATTCGTGGTGCGGGAACTTCAGGTCCATGCCGCCGCCATGGATGTCGAAGGTGGGCCCGAGGTACTTCGTGCTCATGGCGCTGCACTCGAGGTGCCAGCCCGGGAAGCCCTCTCCCCAGGGGCTCGGCCACTTCATCAGGTGTTGCGGTTCGGCCTTCTTCCAGATGGCGAAGTCGAGCGGGCTTCGCTTCTCGTCCATCCCCTCGGTATCGCGGGTGTTGGTCAGGAGCTCGTCGATCCGGCGGCCGCTCAGTTCACCGTAGGCATACTTCCCGGCGAAGCGCGGCACATCGAAGTACACGCTGCCGTTCACCTCATAGCCAAAGCCGCTCTGGATGATGCGTTCCACCATGCCGATCTGCTCGATCAGGTGGCCGGTTGCCGTGGGCTCGATGCTCGGCGGCAGGATGTTGAAGAGGCGCATCACATCGTGGAAGCCATTGGTGTACTTCTGCACGATCTCCATGGGCTCCAGCTGCTCCAGCCGGGCACGCTTCGCGATCTTGTCCTCCCCCTCGTCCACATCCCCCACAAGATGACCCACGTCGGTGATGTTGCGCACGTAGCGCACCTTGTAGCCGATGAAGGACAGCCAGCGGTAGAGCGTATCGAAGCTGAGGAAGGTGCGGACATTGCCCAGGTGGACATCGCTGTACACGGTGGGGCCACAGACATACAGACCAACGCGGGGTGGGTCCAGGGGGACGAACTCCTCCTTCCTGCGGGTCAGGGTGTTCGTGATGTACAGGGGGCCATGGATCGGCTCGGACATGATCAACGGTAAGGCCCGCGAAGGTACAGGCCGCCGCCGACCCTTCCCGATCTACTGGCGATCCTCGTCCGTGATCACGGCATCACCGCTGTAGCGGCCCTGCTTGAAGACCTGGATCCGTTGCAGGATGCCATCCTTGTCGTAGGTATAGCGCCGTCCATCATAAAGGCGCCCCTGCTTGAACTCGCCTTGCTGGGAGATGCGGAGCTGCCGGTCGTAGAGGGTGTTGTAGCCGTTCTCCCGGAAGGTGACGGCATTGGTCGTCTCTTCAGCCGTCACGGCCGGGGCGGGTGCGGCCTTCGGGTCCACCTTCACTTCTTCGGCCTTGGGGACCGGCTTGAGGTACTTGCTGTTCGCAGCATTGATCACCCCATCGTTGAACTCGGCCACCTGCTGCAGCTGGCCATCCGGGGTGTAGCGCTTCAGCGTCCCATCCTCCTTGCCCTGTTCCACGTTGACCTGCACGGCCAGCTGACCGTTCTCGTGGTAGTACTTCTGTTCGCCATCCCGCACACCGTCCGGGGTGAAGATGAAGTCCTGGGCCAGTTGCCCGTTGGGGTGGTAGCGTTGGAACTTGCCGGTATTGCGGTCCAGGTCCCAGTTGCCCTGCTCCTCGGTGCGGCCGCTCGGGTAGTAGGTCTTGTAGGCACCACGCGGCCGACCCATCTGGTAGGTGATCTCGCTCATCACCTTGCCGTTCGGCCAGTAGCGCTTCCACAGGCCGATACGCTTGCTGTTCGTGTAGCGGCCCTCCTCGATCAGCTGACCATCGGAATAGCCCGGCTTATCCATGTTCGGCGCGGTCACCTTCCAGAAGCCCTGTTTCCGGCCCATCTCATCCACCCGGTTCAGGGTGTCCTGCACCATCGTACCCGCCTGGGCGAAGGAGCATTGCAAGGAGATCACCAGGAGGGCGGAAGCGGCTAGGAAGAGGGGGCGTTTCGGGAATGACATGCGATCGTACCTGTCTTGACGCACGCGATACGTGGATGGGCTTGAAAAGGTTTCAGCTCTTCACGACCCGGTTCTTCAGGTGCGCCATCATATCATCCACCATGCCCTTCAGGTCGTATTGCGGTTCCCAACCCCAATCGGCACGGGCAGCGCTGTCGTCGATGCTGCGCGGCCAGCTGTCAGCGATGGCCTGCCGCTGGTCGGGCGCGTATTCGATGGTGAAGCCCGGGATGTGGCGGCGCACCTCCGCTGCGATCTCCTCCGGATCGAAGCTGAAGCCGGACAGGTTGTAGCCGCCGCGTTGCTTCACCCGCTCCGCTGGCGCCTCCATCAGATCGATCGTCGCGCGGATGGCGTCGGGCATGTACATCATCGGCAGGGTGGTCTTCGGCCCCAGGAAGCAGGTGTATCGGCCCTGCTTGAGGGCCTCGTGGAAGATGTGTACCGCGTAATCCGTCGTCCCGCCGCCGGGCGCGCTCTTCCATCCGATGAGCCCGGGGTAGCGGATGCTCCGCACATCCACCCCGTAGCGTTGGTGGTAGTAGGCGCACCAGCGTTCCCCGGCCTGCTTGCTGATGCCGTACACGGTGGAAGGCTCCGCGATCGTGTGCTGCGGCGTGCCATCCTTGGGGGTCGTTGGCCCGAAGACGGCGATGCTGCTCGGCCAGTAGACCTTTCGGATGCGCCCCTCGCGCGCCAGCTCCAGCACGATGAAGAGGCTCTCCATGTTCAACTGCCAGGCGAAGGCGGGGTCCTTCTCGGCGGTGGCGCTCAACAACGCCGCCAGCAGGTACACCTCCGTGATCCCATGCTTTTCGATCACCCGTTCGATCCCGCGGCGGTCCATGGCGTTCACCATGGCGAAGGGACCCTCCTGCTTCACCTGGGGTTCCTTGATATCGCTGGCCACCACGTTGGCATTGCCGAAACGCTCGCGGAGCCCTTCCACGAGTTCGGTACCGATCTGGCCACTGGAGCCGATGACGAGGATCTTCTTGGACATGCGGCGAAGCTACTCGGCACATGGCAAGGGCCGGTGGTCCTCCGTACTTTCGCAGCATGGACACCCACCGCCTGCGCAACCTCGACCGGCCGGACATCCTCCGGGCCAAATTGGAGCGCGAGGGAGTGCAGCGCACCACCCTCTCCTTCTATCGGTACGTCCGCCTGAAGGAGGTCGAGACCCTGCGCCACGAACTCTATCAGGAATGGGTGGCGCTCGGCGTGCTCGGGCGCGTCTACATCTCCCAGGAGGGCATCAACGCGCAGGTGAGCCTGCCGACCGCCAACCTTGCCGCCTTCCGCGCCCACCTGGATCGCCGGGAGGCCTTCGCCGATGTGCCGTGGAAGATCGCGGTGGAGGACGACGGCAAGAGCTTCCTCAAGCTCGCCATCAAGGTGAAGAAGAAGATCGTGGCCGATGGTTTGGCGGACGATGCCTTCGACGTGACCGATGTCGGCGAGCACCTCGATGCCGCCACCTTCAACCGGAAGATGGAGGAAGGCGCGCTGGTGGTGGACATGCGCAACAACTACGAATGCCTGATCGGGCATTTCGAAGGAGCTTACCTGCCCAAGGCGGACACCTTCCGTGGGGCCATTGAAGAGGTGAAGGAGGTGATGAAGGCGAAGAAGGACGCCGAGGTGCTGCTCTATTGCACCGGTGGTATCCGTTGCGAGAAGGCCAGCGCCTATCTGAAGCACGAAGGCTTCACCAACGTGAGCCAACTGCACGGCGGCATCATCGATTACGCGCGGCAGCTGAAGGCCGAAGGGCTCAAGAGCAAGTACCTCGGCCAGAACTTCGTGTTCGACGAGCGGCTCGCCGAGCGCATCACCGACGATGTGGTGAGCACCTGCATGCAGTGCGGCACCAAGAGCGACCGCATCACCAACTGCCACGAGGCCACCTGCAACATGCTCCTGGTGCAGTGCGAAGCGTGCGCAACGAAGTATGCCGATTGCTGCTCACCCAGCTGCCGCGAGATCCACCAGCTGCCCATCGATCAGCAGCGCACCTGGCGCAAGGGCCGCAGCACGCGGAGTACGAAGACCAAAGCCATCAACGACCCCGAAGGCCTGCGCCGTCGCATCCGCGAAGAGGTGGAACTGCTCGCGCTCAACGGAACCCTTCACCCGGAGTTGACATCCATCATCCATCGAGAACAGACTAGCGCGTAGGCTTGCGCGAACGGACGACCCGCAACACGTAACGCGCCAATACGCAACCGGCAATGCCCATCTACCACTCCCTCGGCAAGATCCCGCACAAGCGGCACACCGTGTTCAAGAACGGCAAGGACCGCTACTACTACGAGCAGCTCTTCGGCACCGTCGGCTTCGATGGCATGAGCAGTTTGCTCTACCACGTGCACCGTCCCACGCAGGTGAAGAAGATCGGCAAGGCGAAGGACGTGACGCCCAAGATCGCGGTGGAGAAGAACCTGCGCTCGTTGCGCCTGCACGGCTTCAAGACCGCGCCCGCCAAGGACCACCTCGACGCGCGCAAGGCCATCCTGGTGAACAGCGATTGCGCCATCGTGCTCGCCGCGCCGCAGGCGAAGAAGGTGGACTACTATTACAAGAACGCCGACTGCGACGAGATGATCTTCGTGCACAAGGGCAGCGGCACCCTGCGCACCTTCCTGGGCAACATCGACTTCAAGTACGGCGACTACCTGATGATCCCTCGCGGGATGATCTACACGATGGAGTTCACCGACAGCGACAACCGCCTGTTCATCGTGGAGAGCCACCGGCCCATGTACACGCCGAAGCGCTACCGCAACTGGTTCGGGCAATTGCTGGAGCACAGCCCCTTCTGCGAGCGCGACATCCGGCGGCCGAAGAAGCTGGAGACCTACGACCAGAAGGGCAACTTCACCATCAAGGTGAAGAAGCAGAACATGCTGCACGAGCTCGTGTACGCCACGCACCCCTTCGATGTGGTGGGCTGGGACGGATACAATTATCCATACGCCTTCAGCATCCACGACTTCGAGCCCATCACCGGCCGCGTGCACCAGCCGCCGCCCGTGCACCAGACCTTTGAGACCGATGCATTTGTGGTCTGCTCGTTCTGCCCGCGTCTGTATGATTACCACCCGCAGGCCATCCCCGCGCCGTACAACCACAGCAACATCGACAGCGACGAGGTGCTCTACTACGTCGATGGCGATTTCATGAGCCGGAATGACATCGGTCCCGGCCACATCAGCTTGCACCCCGCCGGCATCCCGCACGGTCCGCACCCTGGCGCCATGGAGCGTAGCATCGGCAAGAAGGAGACCGACGAGCTCGCCGTGATGGTTGACACCTTCAAGCCCCTGCAAGTGACCGAGGAAGCGCTGAAGATCGACGACGGGAAGTACTGGAACAGCTGGGTTGAGTGATGAGTGCTTTGGGCGTGCCCCCTCGCAAAGGCCTCGGGGTCGCGCTCTCCGCTTGTACTCCTCGCTCGTTCCTCGCTGCGGGGTACCCGCTGCGATCGCTCACGCGGAACGCGTTGATCGTGGTTCTGTTTGGTGCACTCTGCTCCTGCCAGAATCAAGACACCTCGGCCCAAGGGCAAGCGTCGATTTCAAGTGTGCCACATGAGACGCGCAACGGTCCGCGGCAGACTCACTACACCTCGGGCGCAGTGGAGTGGCAGTACAACTATTCGAATGACACTCTAGAAGGCCCCGCTGCGTATTTCGATTCCCTTGGTCACAAACGAGAAGAGCATTGGTATTCAAAAGGAGTTCTGAAGAGTTTGGTTGTTTACGACGCGGAGGGATTCATCATTGACACCGACTTCCGATGGAAGGAAGATGAACTACCTGAGTTCAACCCTGCTCATATCGAGTTAGTGACCGCTGACACCTCTCTACTTGAAGGAACTGAATACAAGTTTCGCATTAGGGTGCCCGGGATACCCTACCCATACTTCCAGACATCGGTCACTAACGCAACACTTGTCAAGGCTTCAGACGACCAATTCTTGATGCGAACTAAGAGTGGCCCAACGAGCTGTATCAAGCTGATGCTCTTGGTCGGCGATAGCCTGAAAATGCCCTTCGGTGAACGTTGTTTGAACGTTTACTCGATCCGCCGCTAGGGCCTTCTGCTGGGTGAACTCTGCTGCGCGCGCGACCCCCGGCAAGCAACCGGGCTTTTTCAGCTTTCTATACATGTTCCGGTGACATGTATAGATATCTGCCATTTTCTATACATATTTGTACGACCTGTATAGATGGCCACCCCTTCCTATACCATAACACCGCTGCCGCCCACCGAGCCGGTAGAGACCACGGCCGTCTTTAGACGACTGGCTGAAGCTCATCGCTATCTGGCTGAGCTGAAGGGAGTTGCCGCCACCATCCCCAATGAGCGGATCCTGGTGGACACCCTATCGCTGCAGGAAGCCAAGGACAGTTCGGCCATTGAGAACATCATCACCACCGACGACGAGGTCTACCGCAGCGATTACCTGGCCAAGGCCTTCACAACGCCCGCGGCCAAGGAGGTGCATCGTTATGCCCAGGCCTTGAAGCTTGGCTTCGATGAGGTGCGCACCGCCGGTGGCATCGGGCTCAACACCATTCTCCGGGTGCAAGCCACCTTGGAGGCGAACCAAGCAGGGCTCAGGAAGCTGCCTGGCACCGTGCTGAAGAACGACCGAACGGGTGAGGTGGTGTACACACCGCCGCAGGACCACGCGACGATCGTGGACCTGATGAACAACCTGGAAGCCTTCCTGAACCAGGACGACCTGATGGACGCGGACCCACTGGTCAAGATGGCCATCACGCACCACCAGTTCGAGAGCATCCACCCGTTCTACGACGGCAATGGACGAACGGGCCGCATCCTCAACATCCTCTACCTCGTGCGCTGCGGCCTGCTCGATCTGCCGATCCTGTACATGAGCCGCTTCATCATCCGGCACAAGTCGGAGTACTACCGCTTGCTGCAAACCGTGCGTGCCGATGGCAACTGGGAGCCGTGGGTGCTCTACATGCTCGAGGCGATCGCGCGCACCGCGCAACAGACCATCACCTTGGTGAAGGACATCCGCTCGCTGATGCAGCAGTACAAGCAGCGCATCCGCTCGGAGCAGCCACGCCTCTATAGCCAGGACCTGCTCAACAACCTATTCCGCCACCCGTACACCAAGATCGATCTCGTGATGCGCGACATGGCAGTGACGCGCATTACCGCCACACGCTACCTGAACGTGCTGGTGGGCATGAAGCTGCTACAGAAGGTGAAGGTGGGCCGCACGAACTTCTACCTGAACGAACCGCTGTTCGAGTTGCTCGGGAAAGGTTCGACTTATTAGCTAGGGCGTGTCGGCGCCTCGAATGCAGGCGCCGTTGGCCTATCCGCAGTAGTCCTCGCTGCACTGTGGGCTATTTCCTTCTATCCTTCACGCGTCTGAGAGCCGCTGCGGGCTCCTAGGCTCGCTCTCGCATCCAGTTCTCAGGAACGCGAACCCAAATCCCCGGGGTCAAGCAACCATCAGCCGAGAACTTTAGCGACCGGCCATTGGCCATCTTCAGAATTTCCTTGTTCTGAATTATCGCAATCATCCGGTCGTTCAGCCTTCGAACCTCTGAACGAATGTCAACGCCATCAAGTCGCTGGGTGTCTTCGTCGGTGGCCTCATCAAAATCATGGCTTAGCTCGCTGAACCATCCAATCGATGTCATTGGACCGCCATAGCCATGTGGACAACCAAGGCTTCGCTTGTTTTCTTCTGTGGCATGGCACCACCAGCTCACCGCTTCCACGGCGAAACCTGATTTAGTCAATTCCTCAAAGAAATCCATGTATCGTTCTCTTGGCACTATAATATCGATGTATCCATTTCCAACAACGGCAGCTGCGTATGTCTCGACGAGTCGGTCCAACTCAATTTGCCTTTCCGCAATCGTGTCCAGGTACTTCATGCTCCAGTCTGCAACGCCAAAGTATCCAACGCCGACACATTCCGCGTGAGGGATAGAAGCGGAAAGCCCGCAGGCTGGTAATCCAGCCGAGGACTTGGAGCGGATAGCCCGACCCGGCCGCCCTGGGCCGGGGCACGCCCAACTGACCTCCATCACCCTCACGCTGGATAAAAGCCCGAACTTTGGGGCTCGTCCCGGGTCAATCCCGGGATGACAAACCGACTACTGCCATGGCCATCGAAAGCGCAACCCCTGATCTGAAGAAGATCGTCGAAGGAGCCGCCGACTTCCTGCCCCTCCTCGGCACCGACTACATTGAATTCTACGTGGGCAACGCCAAGCAGGCAGCGCACTTCTACAAGACGGCCTTCGGCTTCCAGAGCCTCGCCTATGCAGGTCTGGAGACCGGCGTTAAGGACCGCACGAGCTACGTGCTGGTACAGGACAAGATCCGCTTGGTGCTCACCACGCCGCTCACGCAGGAACACCCGATCAACGATCACCTCCGCAAGCACGGCGATGGCGTGAAGGAGATCGCCCTGTGGGTGGACGACGCCACGAAAGCCTGGGAGGAGACCACCAAGCGCGGCGCCAAGAGCTACATGAAGCCCACGGTGGAGAAGGACGCGGACGGCCAGGTGGTGAAGAGCGGCATCCACATCTACGGCGACACGGTGCACGTCTTCATCGAGCGCAAGAACTACCACGGCGTCTTCCTGCCGGGCTTCCGGGAATGGAAGAGCGACTACAACCCCACCACCACCGGCCTGAAGTACGTGGACCACATGGTGGGCAACGTGGGCTGGAACGAGATGAACCCCTGGGTGAAGTTCTACGAGGACGTGATGGGCTTCGCCAACGTGCTGGGCTTCGACGACAAGGACATCAGCACGGAGTACAGCGCGCTGATGAGCAAGGTGATGAGCAACGGCAACGGCCGCATCAAGTTCCCGATCAACGAGCCGGCCGAGGGCAAGAAGAAGAGCCAGGTGGAGGAATACCTGGATTTCTACAACGGTCCCGGCGTGCAGCATATCGCGGTGGCCACCGATGACATCGTGAAGACCGTGCGCGCTTTGATGAGCCGCGGCGTGGAGTTCCTGAAAGTGCCAACGACCTACTACGACGGCCTGCTGGACCGCGTGGGCCCGATCGAGGAGGATCTCGCCCCGCTGGCCGAGCTGGGCATCCTGGTGGACCGCGACGATGAGGGCTACCTCCTGCAGCTCTTCACCAAGCCCGTGGAGGACCGCCCCACGCTCTTCTTCGAGATCATCCAGCGCAAGGGCGCGAAGAGCTTCGGGAAGGGCAACTTCAAGGCGCTCTTCGAGGCGATCGAGCGCGAGCAGGAGAACCGGGGGACGCTTTGATACGCGGGCTTAAGAGGTCAGGACCCCTTTGATGCACTGCCGCAACTCGGGCAGTACGCGTTCTCTGAACCACGGGTTCTTCGCCTGCCAGATGTTGTTGCGCGGCGATGGATGGACCAGCGGGAAATACGTGGGCAGGTAGTCATTGAAGTGCTTCACCGTTTCCGTGAGCGATGGTTTTGCGCGATCGCCCAGGTAATGCTCATGGGCGTGTTGGCCAATGAGGACAATAAGCGTCACGTTCTTCATGGCGGCGAACAGCTTCGCATGCCAAAGCGGTGCGCACTCGGGTCGTGGAGGAAGATCACCGCTGGTCCCTCGCCCGGGATAGCAGAAGCCCATCGGTACCAAGGCGAAGTGATCGGGATCGTAGAACTGCTCACTCCGCACCCCAAGCCATGCACGCAGGTTGTCGCCGCTCTTGTCGTCCCATGGGATGCCGGAGCCATGCACGACCTTGCCGGGTGCCTGTCCAATTATGATGACCTTGCTCCTGGGTGAAGCCTGCAGGACCGGCCGAGGACCAAGCGGCAAATGTACCGCACATGCGGTGCAGGACCGTATCTTCTGGAGCAGCTGCTTCACAGTTGCAAGATGTGCGATCCCGTTGAACGCCGGGCCAGTATCTTGGTGGTCATGGAGAAGCGCACGAAGGACAAGCCGTGGAAACTGAAGACCCCGCCGGGATCTTCGGAGTACACGATGCACGTCGAGGAGAAGGATGGAAAGGAAGTGCTCGTCTGCACCGTCGGCAAGACCGTGCTGCTCTACGACATCCGCTGCATCAACGACCTGCACACCATGCTGAAGAAGCACGGCGACTGGATGGACCTCGGCGGTGCCGATGAGCAGAAGCCCGCTAAGGAGGGCACCGTGGAAGCCTGGGGCCGCAGCGAGAAGAAACCCGTGAAAGGTTGGTATGGCTTGAAGAAGGGTCTACGCGGTCGCTTCGGAGTTTACGTTCCGCCGCTGATGGAAGCACTAGGCCTGGCGGAAGTCACGCATGAGGCACGCGGGAACAGGATGCGGGCCAAATAGCCGGTCCTCACTCCCGCTTCGTCGGTGCCTGCCCAGCAGACCTCAACATCGCATCCAACTTCTCGCCGCCTTTGATGCCAAAGTCGAGCGTGCGGATCGGGAACGGTATGGTGATGCCCTCCTTGTTGTAGGCCGCCTTGATGGCCTTGATGGCGAGGCTGCGAACACTGTTGTAATGACTCTGTCCCTTGGCCTCGATCCAGAAGCGGATCTCGTAGTTGATGCTGCTGTCGCCGAACTCGATGTAGTAATGCTCAACGGGCTTGTCCGCCAACACCCCGTCCACGGCCTTCACGGCCGCCATGGTGATGCGCTCAACACGTTCCAGGTCCTCGCCATAGCTGATGCCCACCTGCAGGTCGATACGGCGGATGCCGTTGCGCGTGTAGTTCATCAGGGCGTTCTGGAACACGTCCTTATTCGGGATGATCACCTGGATCCCCTGCTGGTTCCGCAGCTCCATGGTCCGCAGGTCGATGCGTTCGACCGTTCCGAAATGATCGCCGGTCTCGATCAGTTCCCCCACCCGCACCGGGCGTTGAACGGCCATGAGGATGCCGGAGATGAAGTTCGCTGCGATGTCCTGGAAGGCGAAGCCCAATGCGAGTCCGATGATGCCCGCCCCCGCCAGGATGGAAGTGACCGTCTTGTCCAGGTGGAGAACGCTCAGCGCTGCGAATAGCGCCATCATGATCACCAGGAGGTAGATGCTGTTCCCGACCAGACGCAACAAGGTCGTGCTCGGGATCGCCTTGCCCAGCAACTTGTGCGTCAAGGATCGCGCCAACCGCGCCAGCAACGCACCGAGCACCACGATGAGCGCCGCCAGTGCCAGGTTCGGCAGCATCTGGATGAAGGCCTTCGTCCAGCCAACGAGTTTATCCTCGATCAGTTCGACCGCATTCCAAGCTTCGACCATGCGAACAAGATAGGAAGCACACCTTTCGAGCGGCCTTAGGCCGCCGTTGGCTTCTCCCGCTCGAGCCGTGCGAGCTCGAGGTAGAGTTGTCGGATCCGTGATAACTCCTTGTCATCCATCTCCTCCAGATCGAGCAGCGCATTGCTGGCTTCGTGCTGCACCCGGATCAGCTCATCCAATTTGATCTGCAGTGCTTCCGTGTCGCGGTTCTGCGTGCTCTGGATGAGGAAGACCATGAGGAAGGTGATGATCGTGGTACCCGTATTGATCACCAGCTGCCAGGTGTCGCTATACCGGAACAGCGGACCCGTGATGGCCCAGGCGAGGATGACCGCCAGTGCGAGGATGAATGTGAGCGGTTTGCCGGTGACCAGCGAGACACGCTTGGCGAAGCGTGTGAATGGGGAGTTGACCTTGGGGACCATGGGTGTGGATCGTGCTGTGAAGTTGGTGAACAGATGACCCCATTTCTCAAGTGGATCCAACGATGGCCATGACGGAACGGGATCCCAAGCGCAGCAACGACCCGGGCGTGCGAAAAGATCAGCGCCCCTATTGGCCTATGACCACCCGTCGCACCAGACGCCCCACACCCGTATCCACCTGGATCAGGTACACGCCAGGAGGGATGTTCTGTATCACCGTTGGTCCGCCCACCCAACGCCGATCCCATACGGCGCGCCCTTGGGCATCAAATAGGGTCAGTTCAGACGGAGCTGAAGAACCCCGCCATTCCAAGCTGATCCCTTCATCGCCGGTCTGAACGACCAGATGATCGATGGTTGGTTCTTCGGGCAAGGCATTCGCCAGCGCGCACAGACCGATGGTCCCGGCAAAGGCTTCCACGGTCATCGCTTGCTCCAACGGCGTATCGATCCTTCCGTACACCATGCCTCCCGCATAGTCGAGCATGTACACTCCGCAGACGCTGACCATGTAGTCCTCGGGGCTTTCAAGGTCCGGCGGGTACTCCGGGTTCAGGATACTGTTCCCGGCGAGATCGCATTGTTGGAGGCCAAGGATGATGGTATCGCCTATCGCCCATCCGGTATACAAGCGGCACAGGGCTCCATTATCGCCCCAGACCCGGACCGTATCCGCGTTCACCTCTCCCTGGAACACCTGCAGGATGGCCACGTCCATCCCGTAGTGCTCATGGAGTACCGGTACCACCATCACCACGGCATCGGGCAGCCACCACTCAGGCTGGGGATAAGGTGGGTTCAAGACCCCGCAGAAGGTATCCGGACCGAAGCACGAACAGGCACTGGCAGCATTGAACGCCCCTGCCATCAGCAAGAAGTGGAGTACGCGCATCGTTGATCCGTTTCAAGGAAGACGAAGGAGCACGGCGACCCGCTGCCTGCGCGTGCTGAATGGTTGACCGTGGAACGGGAGGTCCGCACACACAGGTCCACTACCTTTGCCCACTCATGCGAGCCTTGCCGATCCTCCGTTCCACAGCGCTGCTGGCACTAGGCATCACCCTGGTCTCCGCCAGTTGCAACCGGGATGATGACGAGTCATCCGTGAATCCGACCATCCAATTCGTCATCGAGGAGGGCTACACCTACCAAAGTGATACGGTGGCGGTGAGCGACACCTTGCACGTCGGCGTGCGGATCAGCAAGGGCGACGACGGCTTGAACATCTTCAAGGTGCTCTCGAAGTACGACAATGGGGCCGAAGTGGTGCAGGACAGCCTGCCGATCGGCACGGAGACCTTCGCCTTCGACAAGGTGATCCGTATCCGGCCGGTGGCGGGTACGGAACGATGGACCTTCAGCGTGCAGGAGACCGATGGCGACATCATCCGCAGGGCGCTCACCTTCACGGTGGAATAGCGGGTACGCCCGATCCCGGTACTTTCGCGCCATCGTATAGACCCGGTGGATGACAGGCCGGGGACCTCATCATGTACCGCACGCACACCTGTGGCGAACTCCGCCTTACCGACGCTGGAAGAACCGTGACCCTGGCCGGCTGGGTACAGCGCACCCGCGACCTTGGCGGCATGACCTTCGTGGACCTGCGCGACCGTTATGGCATCACGCAGCTGGCCTTCCATCCCGGCGATGAGGTGAAGCAGGCCCTGGTGGCGCAGGCACGCACCCTCGGACGCGAGTTCGTGGTCCAGGTCAGTGGCCTGGTGACGGAGCGAGAGAGCAAGAACAGGAACATCCCCACGGGTGAGGTGGAGATCGTCGTGCAGGAGCTGAACATCTTGAACGGTGCAAAGCTCCCTCCCTTCACCATCGAGGAAGAGACGGACGGCGGCGATGAGCTGCGTATGAAGTACCGCTACCTCGACCTGCGTCGTCCCTCCGTGCGGAGCCACTTCGAACTGCGGCATCGCATGGCCATCGCGGTGCGCAACTACCTCAGTGAGCAGCGCTTCCTGGAGGTGGAGACCCCGGTGCTGATCAAGAGTACACCCGAAGGAGCACGGGACTTCGTGGTACCGAGCCGCATGAACCGGGGCGAGTTCTATGCCCTGCCCCAGAGCCCGCAGACCTTCAAGCAGCTGCTGATGGTGGCGGGCTTCGACCGCTACTTCCAGATCGTGAAGTGCTTCCGTGACGAGGACCTGCGCGCCGACCGCCAGCCGGAGTTCACGCAGATCGACTGCGAGATGGCCTTCGTGGAACGCGAGGACATCCTGAAGACCTTCGAAGGCCTGGCGAAGCACCTGTTCAAGGCGATCCTGGACCGTGACTTCGCTGCGCCCTTCCCGCGCATGAGCTACGACGACGCCATGCGGGACTACGGCTGCGACAAGCCCGATCTGCGGTTCGGCATGAAGTTCACGGAACTGAACGACCTTGCACAAGGCAGTGGCTTCAAGGTCTTCGATGAGGCGGAGCTCGTTGTGGGCATCAACGCCGAAGGTTGCGCAGGATGGAGCCGAAAACAGACCGATGCGCTCATCGAATTCGTGAAGCGCCCCCAGATCGGCGCCACGGGCATCGTATTCCTGAAGTGGACCGAGGAAGGCCTTAAGAGCACGGTGGACAAGTTCTACGGCCCGGAGGTCCTCGCGCAATGGGCCGAACGTTTCGGCATGAAGACCGGCGATCTCGCCTGCATCATGGCCGGCCCGGCGGAGAAGACCCGCAAACAGTTGAACGAACTGCGCCTGCACCTCGGGGACCAGCTCGGGCTGAGGGATCCCTGGCGGTTCGAACCGCTCTGGGTGCTGGACTTCCCGTTGCTGGAGAAGGACGAGGCCTCGGGTCGCTGGCACGCGATGCACCACCCCTTCACCTCACCGATCCCCGAGCATGCGCACCTGCTGGAGCAGGATCCTGGCGCCGTGAAGGCGAACGCCTATGACCTCGTGATCAACGGGACGGAGATCGGTGGTGGCAGCATCAGGATCCACGACCGGGCGATGCAGGAGGCGATGTTCCGCGTGTTGGGCTTCACGGACGAGGACGCGCGTTACAAGTTCGGCTTCCTGCTCGATGCGTTCGAATACGGTGCGCCGCCGCATGGTGGTGCCGCCTTCGGCTTCGATCGCTGGGTGGCGCTCTTCGGTGGCCGCAGCGACATCCGCGAGTTCATCGCCTTCCCGAAGAACAATGCGGGCCGGGATACGATGATCGATGCACCCAGCCGTCTGGATGCCGATCAGTTGTCCGAACTGGGCATCTCATCCGTTGGTTGATCCGTTGTCGGATGTAGTTGCTCGAACAGGACCCCCAGACGATCGTTGGGCCTTTGCGGAACACCTAACGATCCTGCGCGTTCCCGCGCCGCGGTGATGCGATCCTCCGTCAGCGGATGGCTGCTCAGGAAGGCCAGCACCTCAGGCACATCGATCGCTTCGCGCTCCAGGAGCTCGAGCAGCCGCACCATGGCCATGGGATCCAAGTCATTGGCGAACAACATCTCCTGACCAACACCATCCGCCTCGCTCTCCAACCCACGACCGTAATCGAGGTTGCGCAACGCGTTCGCATTCTCCGCTACCAAGGTCACGACGGCGTTCACATCACCGATCAGCAGGGAGAGGAAGAGATACCCGGCCATGCTTCGGGCCATCATCCGCGTGCTATGCCGCTTCTCCACGTGCGTGGCCTCGTGCGCCAGCAGGGCCGCCAGCTCCTCGGCAGAGGACATCTTCTCCAGGATCCCGGTGAAGACCACGATATGGCCACCTGGTAGTGCGAAAGCGTTCACCTGGGCGTCCTCCACCACATGGTACCTCGGCTCAAAGCTCGGACTCAGGTCCATCGCATCTCCGAACGCTTGCAACGCGATGGTCTTGTCGCGATCCTCATTCAATGCGAAGGCCATTTGCTGGTATGCGGCCTCCCCGATCCGCTCGTCCAGCGTCGACGGCACCACCAGGACCAGGCGCTCGGCCGCCCAGGGGAGTATCCAGAGGTAGGCGCACACGAGCAGGGCCACCACACCGAGGAAAAAGATCACCGGACCACTTCTCGCGAAAGAAAGGATGCGATCGTAGCCGCCCTGTCGACCTGTGTAACGCATCCGCAGAACGAAGCTCTTGATGAAGAGCTCATCCCGGATGAGGAGGACGCGACGCGGATGGTCACCGAAGGATAAGCGCAGCATGCTGCTGCTCCGCTCCCATTCCATGCCCTTGTGCTCCAGCGGCCATTGGAACCTTGCTCCGTCGGGAAGCACCACCTCAAGCGAATTCAGATCGCTCACACGCACCGTGGCCTCCTGCGGCTTGCTGGTGACGCCGTCGTAGAATACCGCTGGTATCTCGCGCTCCACCTCAGAAGAACACGCCGATGTCCATCAGGTCCCCCAGGTCATCCGCCATGGCGTTCTTATGCTCCTGTTCGGTCTGCACCACGGCGTTCAGGTCGGCATCGCCCTCCATCCGGATGTTCTCGAGGACGTAACGCATCGTACGCACCTCGACCCAGGCGAAGCCGATACCGAGCGTGAAGATGATGATGAGCAGATTGACGACCATGAGCCCGAAGAAACCTCCGCCGGTCGCGGTGCTCTTGAAGTCGATCCGCCTGCCGTCCTGGAAGTTCCAGACCAGGTTGTTCACGTAGTAATTGAAGAGATCGCGCTGCCACCAGAAGGCGTAGATGCCGAGCGTGAAAAGTGTGAGGAAGTAGCCTTTGAGGTTCAGCAGGAAGTACTCGGTACCATCTCCCTTGTACGCATATGAGGAGCTACCGTATCGCATATGGGAGAGCGTGTACCGGCGCACATTGATCGTGAACCAGCTCGCGTAGATGCCCAGGGTGATCAGGGTGAGCAGGCCGTCGCGCAGACAGATGCGATAGAGCTCCCTCAATTGGCCACGATACCCGAAATGGATGCCACGCCAGCTGCTCCGGCTGGACCGATAGCGCAGGGAACCATGGATGACCAATGGGATGAAGGCCAGCAGGCCAACGAACATCACCAGGATGCCGACAAGAACGATGGTGACCTCATTCATCAACACCCCGACGATGTACGTGCCGTATATGAGGAGAAGCAGGGCGATGGCCTTTATGAAACCACGGAACATCTCGGAGCCGGTGCCGTGGAAGTGGAATGGATGACCGTCAAGCTCGGTGTGTTCATAGTACCAGCTGAGCTTGCGTGCCTTCGCCCACGGGTAGTACAGGCCCAGTGTGATGAAGGTGAGCAGCATGTTCACGATCAGGACGACGAAGAGATCACCGCCCTTGCCCTTGAAAGCGAGGCGTTGCGTAGTTGAAGCTCCGAGCATGGAGGAAGGATGGTTTGATGGTCCGGAAAGATAGAAGAAGGCATTCAAGCGCATCACCGCATGGAATAGATGGGGCGATCCGTGCGGCTGCTCTATCTTCCCGCACGATCCCATGCGACACACCTCGGACATCGACTACATCCGTGCTGCCATCGACCTGGCCCGGGAGGGTATGGAGCGCGGTGACGGCGGCCCCTTCGGATGCGTCATCGTGAAGAACGGCGTCATCATCGGTCGTGGCAACAACCGGGTGACCGGTTCGAACGACCCAACAGCACATGCCGAAGTGGTGGCGATCCGGGAAGCTTGCAGGCAGCTCGGTTCCTTCCAATTGGATGGTTGTGTGCTGTACACGAGCTGTGAACCGTGCCCCATGTGCCTCGGCGCGATCTATTGGGCACGGCCGGACCGCGTTGTCTTCGCCGGCACCCGTGTCGACGCCGCCGATGCGGGCTTCGACGACCAGCTCATCTACGACGAGCTGCCCCTTCCGTACAGCGAACGACGGATCCACACGGAACATCTATTGCGTGAGGAGGCACAGGCGGTCTTCGAAGCCTGGAAGGCAAAGGAGGACAAGGTGCGTTACTGATCGGAGAACGCGAGCTTTCCATCTTCGGGCACCCGCGATCAGCCCACCTACGGATCCCGCGTCCAGGGGGCTTATGTTGACCGTCCAGAGCTTCCCGCGGTACCATGCGGGACAGGCTCCAGCCAGGCGCTTTCGCGCCACCAAGTGCTTCCGCACTTGACGGTCGGTCAACAAAAAACCCCGCTTCCGCGGGGCTTTTGTTGACCGACCAGGGCTCGAACCTGGACTCTTCTGAACCAAAATCAGACGTGTTGCCAGTTACACCATCGGTCAATACCGCTTCGGCTGGCACCAAAGCGCGGCAAAAGTAAGCGATCGGGCGATGCCCACACAATTGCACCGTGGCCCGGCCGGGACTTTCGGTATTTTCGCCGCCGTACGTCCCGTCCTTCCCGCTGAGGGTGTGGTCGTTACCGAATTCCCCGAACCCTGCGCATGGACTATAAGAAGCTGAACGTCATCACCGGCTGGCTGGTGTTCCTGGTGGCCGCCTGGACCTACGTCACCACCATCGAACCCACGGCCAGTTTCTGGGACTGCGGGGAATTCCTGGCCACGGCGAACAAGCTGGAGGTGGGCCATCCGCCCGGAGCACCCTTGTTCATGATGATCGGCCGCGTGGCCAGTGCCTTCGTAGGTCCCGAGAACGTGCCCGTGGCCATCAACATGCTCAGCGCCCTGTGCAGTGCCTTCACCATCCTCTTCCTCTTCTGGACCATCACCCACATGGCCCACAAGGTGATCACGCGCGATGGCGATGAGCCGGGGACCGGTGGTGTGTTGGCCGTGCTCGGCAGTGGCATCGTTGGGGCGCTGGCCTACACCTGGAGCGACACCTTCTGGTTCAGCGCGGTGGAAGCCGAGGTCTATTCCATGTCGTCCCTGTTCACGGCGATCACCTTCTGGGCCATTCTCAAATGGGAGAACGTGGCGCATGAAGCACACAGCACGCGCTGGCTCATCCTCATCTGTTACCTCCTCGGATTGGGTATCGGTGTTCAGCTGCTGGCCTTGTTGTGCATCCCGCCGATCGCCATGGTGTACTACTTCAAGCGGTACGAGACCACGCCGAAGGGCATCCTCACGGCCTTCGTGATCAGCGCCATCATCCTCGGCACCATCCAGAGCGTGATCATCCCGGGTGTGGCCAAGGTGGCCGGCAAGTTCGAGCTGCTCTTCGTGAACGACCTCGGCCTGCCCTTCAACAGCGGCAACCTGTTCTACTTCCTCCTGCTGGCCACCTTGATCGTGCTGGGCCTTCGCTGGACGCAACGGACCGGTCGTGTGATCGCGAACACGGTGATCCTCGGCGTGACGGTGATCCTCATCGGATACAGCACCTACGCCATGACCGTGATCAGGAGCCTGGCGAACCCGCCGATCGACGAGAACAACCCGGAGAACGTCTTCAACCTGGTGAGCTACCTCAACCGGGAACAGTATGGGGACCGTCCCTTGTTGATCGGGCAGTTCTGGGACAGCCCATACGCAGCAGAGCGCAAGGATGGCTCTCCGGTGTACAGCGCGGTGTACCGCATCGAGAAGAACGGTCGCCTCGTGAAGAACGAGTACGACGGATGGAGCGCCGAGCACTTCGTGGCGGAGAACCCCGGGCATACCATCGACCACGCCTATGTGATCACCGACCCTCGGAAGGGCACCGAAGTGGTTTACGAGCCTGAGTTCACCATGCTCTTCCCGCGGATGTACAGCTCCCAACGGAGCCACGTGGACGCGTACAAGGAATGGAGCGACTTCAAGGGCCGCCCCATGCGCTCGACGGACCGGGAAGGAAAGCCCACCGTGATCCACAAGCCGACCTTCGGCGAGAACATGCGCTTCTTCTTCAGCTATCAGCTGGACTGGATGTACTGGCGATACTTCCTCTGGAATTTCGCCGGGCGACAGAACGACGTACAGGGCCATGGCAACATCCTGGAGGGGAACTGGCTGAGCGGTGTGGATGTGATCGATGAGCAACGGCTGGGTTCGCAGGAGTTCCTGCCTTCGAGCATGACGGAGAACAAGGGCTACAACCGCTTCTACCTCCTTCCCCTGCTGCTGGGCATGATCGGCTTCATCCACCAGCTCGTGCGACATCCGAAGGACTGGGCGATCACCCTGATGCTGTTCTTCTTCACGGGTATCGCCATCGTGATCTATCTCAACCAGTATCCCTTCCAACCAAGGGAGCGGGACTATGCGTATGTGGGTTCATTCTATGCCTTCGCGGTGTGGATCGGCCTGGGCGTGCTGGCCTTGTACGACGCGGCCAGGACCATCACGCAGAAGGAGCTTGGCATGGCCGTTGGCGCGGCGGCCGGTCTGGGCGCCTTGAAGTACCTGGTGGAATGGGATGGTGACCATTCCATGTCGTACACGATCCTGTACATGGCCTTGCTGGGCGGTGCCGCCCTGCTGGCCGCGCATCTGCTCGGGCGGGTGGTGAAGAACAGCGTGGTGCATGCGACCCTGGCCACTGTTCTCGGCCTGGTCGTCCCCGTGGTGATGGTGGCCGATGGTTGGGATGACCACGACCGAAGCACCCGCATGCCAGCGCGCGACCTTGCGTCGGATTACCTGGAGAGCTGCGCGCCGAACGCCATCCTCTTCACCAATGGCGACAATGACACCTTCCCGCTATGGTATGCTCAGGAGGTGGAAGGGATCCGCACCGATGTACGCGTCGTGAACCTCAGCCTGCTGAACACCGATTGGTACGCCGACCAGATGCGCCGCAAGGCCTACGAGAGCGAACCCGTACCCATCATGATGGACCCCGGCAAGTACCGCCAGGGCACCCGCGATGTGGTGGCCTTGATCCCGCAGAGCAAGACGCATCGTGACCTGAAGGAGATGATGGACTTCGTGACCAACGACCGCAACATGCAGGTGCTATTCCAGCGCGGCGTGAAGGACGCGTGGTTCCCGACGGACCTGTTCAGTTTGAAGGCGGACAGCGCCGCGGTGTTCGGATCCGGAACCCTGCAGGCAGGCGACTCCGGATGGGTGCCGCGCGTGGAGTGGAAGATCGACCGTCAGGTGCTGTTGAAGAACAACCTCTTGCTCCTTGACATGCTGGCCAACAACGATTGGGAACGGCCCGTCTACTTCGCCGTCACGACGGGCCCCGACAGCTACATCAACCTGCAGGACCACTTCCAGCTCGAAGGCCTCACCTACCGTCTGGTGCCTGTGAAGACGCCGAACCGCAACCCGAACATGAACGGCCGCGTGGCCACGGACATCATGTATGACAACGTGATGAACAAGTTCAAGTGGGGCAACATGGACACGGACGGCGCGATCTACCTCGACGAGAACATCCTGCGCATGACCACCAACCTGCGCCTGCAGCTGAGCAGTCTGGCGGAAGCACTGATCACGGAAGGTCGTGATGAGGAGGCGCGGAAGGTCCTCGACCTCTCGTTGGAGATGATGCCGGAACGGAACGTGCCCTTCACGCGCATCATGCTGCCCACGGTGGAAGCGTACTATGACATCGGTGACACGGCGAAAGCCAATGCCATCTCCGAACGCTTGTTCACCATCATGGAGGAGAACATGGCACACTTCCTGAGCCTGGACCGGAGGTTCGTCGAGCGGTTGAGCGATGATATGGCCCTCACACACGCAGTGATGGGTCGCCTCACCACCGAGGCCATGCGCGCGGACAGCACCTTCGGCGAAGGCTTGAAAGAGCGGTTCGATACGATGGAGGAGCAGTACCAGGGCAAGTTGATGGAGTTGAATTCGGGCCGCCGTGCTGGGCAGCGCATGCGCTTCTGACCGATGATACCGGCGCGGGTCCCACGCATCGTGCAGTGGCTCCTGCCCGGTTACACCTGGCGCATTCCCACGAAGGAACGGGTGCTCCACCTCACCTTCGATGACGGGCCGATCCCGGGCGTGACACCCTGGGTGCTGGATGTGCTGGCGCAGGCGGGAGCGAAGGCCACCTTCTTCTGCATCGGCCGCAACTGTGAGGCGGAGCCTCGGATACTGGACCGCATTCGTGCGGAGGGACATGGTGTGGGCGATCACACGTGGGACCACCCCCGGGGACGGCGGACCGACACCGAGACCTATCTCAAAAGCGTGGCCCGATCCTCGGAGTTGACCAGCCGCTCCGTGTTCCGCCCACCCTATGGAAGCTTGACCCGGGAACAGGCAAGGGCATTACGGGCGAACTATCGCATCGTGTTGTGGGATGTCCTCAGCGGCGACTATGATCCGCGGGTGGATGCCGACGAATGCACCCGGCGCGTCATCACCCATGCCCTTCCTGGATCGATCGTCGTATTCCATGACAGCTTGAAAGCGGAATCCACCTTGCGTGGCGCGCTGCCCAGGATCCTGGAGCACTTCAGCCAGGAAGGTTATCGGTTCGAGGCCCTGCCCTTCGCTATGGCGGGGTGATCGAGAGCACGGTGTATTCCACCCGTCGGTTGGCCGCGTGCTCTTCCTCCGAGCAGGTGACGCCCGGCGCGCAGTGGTTCTTCAGCTTCGAGATCCCATAGCCTTTCGCCACAAGGCGGTCCCGGGCCACGCCCTTGCCCACCATGTACTCGACGACGGCATCGGCGCGTTTCTGGTCGAGCTTGGCCGATTCAGCACCATCGCGTGAATCGCTGTGCACCCCGATCTCCACCTTGATGCCCGGGTTCACGTTCATCCGCTCGGCCAGGCCATCGATCTCGGTGCGCGCGACCGGATCCAGTTTCGCATCGTTGCGGGCCCAGCGTACGTACTTCAAGGGGACCGGGCTTCCGATGAGCATCGGCTCGAAGGACAGGTCACGGACCTCGTTCAGGTCGATGATGCCTTCGCGCATGCCGATGGTGCTGACCGGGATGCTCATGCTGTAGTAACCGGACTTCTCCAGGAGCACTTCGAACTCCTCATTGCTCTGCATGCGGATGCTGAAGTCACCACCCTCACCGGTCTGGAAGGACTCCGAGAAGAAACTGCTGAGGTTCACGACGGTCACGGTCACCCCTTCCACGAAACCGGGAACATCCCTGTGGCGGATGGTACCACGCAACCAGATGCCCGCACTTGCCACCAGGTGGATGTCCCGTGAAAGGATCTGCTGCATCTCGATCCTGTCCGTGCTCACATGCTGGATGCCCGGATAACGGCCCTTCATCTCCGCTTTCACCTGGTACTCCTTGTTCTTCTCCACGGGGAAAGTGTACTCACCCCGTGAATCCGTCATGGTCGTGGCCAGGACGACACCCTTCTTGTCCAGCAGCATCACCTCCAGGTCGAACAAGGGCGACCCTGTATCGTCATCGATGACGGTACCGGTCACCAGAAAACTCTGTTCGAGCGGTGCCAGCATCTCGAACGCATAGATGTCGTCGTCGCCCGCACCACCTTCCCGATTGCTCGAGAAGAAGCCTCGATGACCGGCCTTGTCGATGATGAAGGCGAAGTCATCATGGGTCCCGTTGACGGGTGCACCCAGGTTCATAGGCGGCGCGAACTCATCCAGGCCGAGGTACTTGGCCGCGAGGATGTCCATGCCCCCCAGCCCGGGATGTCCATTGCTCGAGAAGTACAGCGTCCCGTCCGCGCCGATGAATGGGAAGGCCTCGTTCTGCGGCGTGTTGATGATGGAACCGAGGTTGACCGGCTCGCCCCACTGGCCGCCCTGGTCCATGCACATGTAGATGTCCGTTCCGCCGTAGCCGCCGGGCATATCGCTCACGAAGAAGAGACGCTTGCCATCGTTGGACAGGGCCGGATGACCGACACTGATCTCCGAGTTGTTGTAGAGGAACTGTTCCACTCGCCCCCATGAGCCATCCTGCGCATAGGCCTTGTAGATGGCCAGCCGTGAGATCCCACCGGAGCTCTTCTGCGAACGACCACCGTAGTAATTGTTGCGTGTGAACCAGATCACGTCCCCACCTGCACTGGCCGTGGCCGGACCCTCGTGCAACTTCGTATTCACGGAGCCTTCAAGGAGCCTGGCGCTCGCCAGATCACCGTTCTGGGTGACGTCCGCCACGAACAGATCGAGGAACGGTTGATCATTCCAGGCCGCACGTCGTTCGATCCCGGTGGTGACGTTGCGTGCAGAGGAGAAGATCACACGATCGGTACCGAGCCAGGCCGCCCCGAAATCAGAGAAGGCCGTGTTGATGCCGGTGGGCCGAACGATGAAGCGGTCCGGGGTGGCCATGAAATTGCGGGCGAAACCGTTGATGTTGCTGCGGAGCGGACTACCCTCGGTCGCGGTGGCCGCCAGGTAGCGGTCCATCCATTCCTCCGCCTCCACGTACTTGCCATTGCTCTTCAAGGCTTCCGCATAGTGGTACATCTCCTGCGGCTCCCGGTTCAGGAACTTCACCACCATGGCGTACCACTTCTCCGCCTGATCATTCTGACCGGTGCGCATGTAACACTCTGCGAGGCGCTTGGTCACATGCTCGTTCACCGCGCCGAGCTCCGTAGCCGTCCTGTAGCCCTCGATTGCCCGGGCGTAGGCCATCTGTTCGAAATAGCGGTCGGCCTCCTTGATGTACGGGTCCGCGTTACCCTGTGCCGCTGCAGGAAACACCAGCAGGAGCGAAAGGAGAACAAGGATCAGGGTGCGCAACATCAGAAGTAACGGGGTGAAATGGTCCGGCCGCGCAGGAAGCGGAAGTCATAGCTGAGCATCACCTCATGGGTACCGGCGTTGTATGCACCGATCGCCGTGGTGGTCAGATCGAAGGCATAGCCGGCGCGCAGCTGGTCGTTGATCTGGTACTGGCCCATCACCCCGAAGGAGTTGCCCAGGCGATACATGGCACCGAACCAGATGCGCTCGCGCAGCAGGAAATTCGCGTTGAGGTCGAGGGAGAAGGGAGCACCTTCGACGGTGCGGAACAGGAAGGATGGCTTGAACTTGATGTCCTGGAGACGTCCATCACATAACCCGCCGCGAGGAAGTAGTGCCTCGCCTCCTTCGCCGGGTCACCGTGCCGCCGCTCACATCGTTCAGGTCGTTCTCCAGCGAGCTTCGCGTGCGGACAGGCCCACGTAATAATGCGGGCGCATGCCAGAACAGGCCGAAGCCGAAGTTGGGCAGCATGCGGCTCTGATGTTCGCATTGGCGGGGTCGTTCTCCACCACCCGCGTGAGCGATGCAAAGATCAGCCTGGTACATGTTCACCCCACACCTTCAAGCCGAATGCCAGACGCGTATCGGTGCCCGTGCGGATGCGGATAGGCGAAGTCCGCATAGGCGGAGGTCTGGCGCAGCGGACCGATCCGGTCGTTGATGGCGGAGAGGCCAAGTGCGATGCTCTCGTTCTTCAACGGGGTATGCGCCAGGAAGGTCTGCGTGGTGGGCGCACCATCGAATCCCACCCATTGATGACGGGAGAGCGCCATCACCGTGAACACATCAGCGCTACCCGCATAACCCCGGGTTGAACGCCAGCGTGTTGAACATGTACTGGCTGAACAATCTGATCCTGCTGTGCGAACGCGCCCGGAGCGAAAGCCGCGGTACCCACCAGGAAGGCCAGAAGCGGATCGACCTTCTCATCGGATGAGCTGGATATAGCCGGTGAACGGCTCAGCGCCCGTTCCCAGCTCGAGGGACATAGAAATAGGTGCCTGCCGGAGCCGGGCCCGGAGATCAGTGCATCTGGTGATGAACCGTCCCAGACTACGCTGCCTGGTTGTCGTAACCCGCACCATCAAAGACCTTCGCACCCCATCGGCTGAAGATCTTCACGGTATTGTTCGGGAAGCCTTCGATCCTGGGAATGATGAACCGATCGTTCACACCATCCTCGTTCGGGGAGAACGATCGTGGGATGAAGACCTCGGTATCGAAGGAGCATGGGCTCGAGGCCGATACGTGGAATTCGGCACAGCCATAAGCATCCTGTGATGGTGGCCGCGAACGGATCTGCTAACCACCACCGGGTCGCTGGTGAACACATGGGGCGAAGTGGCGGAGACGGTGCCCTTTGGATCACCCGACACCACGTAGGGACATCGGTCCCTGCCAACGATGTTGAACGACGGTATAGGCACGATCGACCTCATTGCGATCGTGGTCACTTCCACAGCCTCCGGGTTGCTCACCACCTTCACCTTCACGACACTTGATGCCGGGGCACAGCCACACCCGCACGGCATAGATGAAGTCATAATCGGCTGGAGGCAGCTGCGTGGTGTTGGAGGTCGCCACCGGTGAGCGCGCCCGTTCCACTCGATGAGGCCAGGTCCCACTAACATCCGGGGTTCCGTTCAACACCGGAAGAGCGGGAAGGCGGTCAACGTATCGCAAACGACCACCTCTCCCTGCAAGCTGGATCCGGACGTTGGTTGATGGGCGATCTGAAGACCGCGCTGGAGTCCGGACAACAGGCGTTGCCTGTCACCGTGTACGCATAGTTCTCGCTCGGCCTCGTGGCCGGATCGAGCATGCCATCGAAGGGTCCGCCTGGGCTGCCCAGGTCCCACCTCTCATCCGGATCGCCCCCGAGCAGGCCGGCTGATCCATGACCGGACCGCTCGCACAGATCACCAGGGGCTGCGGGCGGAACCCATCAGGTAATCGACCGTTGAGATGAGCAGGGTCGCCTGCACGGATCCGCAACCGGGATCCTCGATGGTGTATACGAAGGCGTTCTGGCCGCCAGGCGGCAACAGGGTCGCGTTCAACAGGCTGTCCTCCACGATCGCTCCCGTGCCGTTCAGGTCCGACCATGCACCCCCTTGATCCGGGGTGCCATCCAAGGCCTCGAACAGGGAGAAACGCGTCTCGGCACCACAGATGGTCAGGGTGTTGTCGTCACCGGCATCCGCACCTGACCCAACGTTCACCGTGATCGTGGCCGAAGCATTGGAACAAGGAGGTGTTCCTGTGATCTGATATTGGAAGGCGTAAGTGCCGTTCCCCACGGCTGATGGATCAAAGGTGCAACCGTTCAAGGCACCGGTACCGTTGATATCCGACCAGGTCCCGCCCTCTCCTGCTCCACTGCCTAGTGCCGCGCACAGGTCCACCTCGGTCTGGGTGGCGCAAGCAGCCACGGTGGCACTCGTTCCAGCGAAAGGTGCCAAGCTTCTATTGATCGTCAATCGCGCGGTATCGTTCACACAGGGCGCTGTGCCTACGATCACGTAGCTGAACACACCACCTTCCCGCTTCTGGATCGAAGGTGAGAATGTCCATGTCACCGTCCTCATCGTACCAGGTGCCTCCTTGTTGTGGAAGGCCGCCCAGCTCAGCGGTCATATTGAACGAGGCGAAGCTCGAGCATATGCTTATCGTCCGGTCATCACCGGCATAAGGTGCCAGGGGCTCCGTGACGATGACCACTGCCACATCCGCGTTGCAAGGCGCCTGACCGGCCACACGATAGACATAGGAGCCTGGCGCATCGACGGCCGGATTGTAGATCCCGGAAACGACCACCGGACTCGGGAAGATGGTCCATGATCCGCCGGTCTGTGCGTTCGATCCGAGCAATGCGAACAGGTCGACGGGCGCATCACTCGAACAGATGCTCACGGACGCATCCTCACCCGCGTTCGGCGGGGTTCGTACCACGACCGTCACCACGGCGGTATCCGCCGCACAGGAGCCCACACCGGGAACGATGTACTTGTAAGCGCCCGGCTCATCGGTGGCTGGTTGGAAGGTGCCGTTGTGTGCAAGGCCGGAAGGGTTGAGCCAGGTCCCGTTCCCGTCCGGATCGCAGCTTAAGCTACCGAAGAGCTGGCTGGGTGCATCCGTCAGGCAGAATGTCCGTGCTCCATCACACCCGGCAAAAGGACCCTCCTCCACCGTGACAGAAACAACGGCCGTATCACTTGCGCAACTGGACGTTCCGGGTATCACATACCGGAAATCCCAGATGGTCCCTGGACCGACGCCGCTCCCATTGAATACCCCACCGATCAACCCGCCACTTCCATCCAGATCCGTCCAAGCCCCGCCTTGTTGCGGAGTTCCGCCCACCGAAGAGAAGAGATCGAGCAGCTGGTTCTGGCAGATGGTCACCGAGGCATCCTCGCCTGCGTTCAGCGCATCAGCAAGTGTGACCGTTACGACAGCAGAGGCCGCTGCGCAGGGTCCGGTCCCTGCCACCGTGTAGGTGAAATGATAGGTGCCAGGCACAAGATCCGTCGCATCCAATTCACCTCCCGTCAATTGCCCGGTGCCATCGTCATCGTTCCAGGTACCACCTGCGTTCGGGGTACCACCGAGTCCAGCCGCCAGTTGGATGGCGTCATCCCCGACACATGCGGCGATGTTCCCATTGGTTCCTGCGTTCGGCCTTGGCACCAAGGTCACTTGGACTTGTGAGGTGGCGTTCGCGCAAGGTGCCAGTCCAGCAACGGTATAGATGTAGGGTCCACTCACATCGTTGGACGGGTCGAAGAACTGCGAGTGATCAACGCCACCAAAGGTCCATGAGCCACTCGTATTCGGTGTACCGCCGAGCAGATCGATCAAGGCGACCTGCGCCCCACCGGTGCAGAGCTGTACCGCAGAACTGATGCCGGCATTCGGCGCGGTGTTCACGATGATCGTCGCGGTCGCGGAATCCGACTCACACGGCGTAAGACCGGTGATCCGGTACTTGTAGACCCCGGGTGCTGTCGTTCCCGGCGTGAAGAGTTCCCCCACCTGCACCCCGGTCGGACCATACCAGGTCCCCGTCTGCTCCGGCGAGCCGGTGAGGACCGTGAAGAGTGAGAACGGTTGGGCATTGCTGCAGACGGTCGTCACACCGTTGTTGCCGGCATCCGGTTGGTGGTTCTGGATCACGTTCACCTGTGCCTGGGTGCTCGCACAAGGAGGCGTACCCGGCACGGTGTAGGTGTAAACACCAGGCTCGCTCTGCCCGGGGATGTAGATACCCTGGTGCGACGCGAGATCCGGATCCACCCAGGTTCCGAAGGTCTGCGGCGATCCGTTCAGCACGTTCAACAAGGGGAAGGCTGGGTCATCGTCGCATACCGTGATCTGGCCATTGAAGCCTGCGTTGGGCGGCTGGTTCACGGTCATGGCCACTGTGGCCGTAGCTGCTGCACATCCCAGAGGCCCTTCGACGCGGTACACATAGATCCCGTTCACGTCCGCTCCCGGTTGGAACACACCACTATGGGATGCTCCGGTCGGTTGGTAGGTCCATGTGCCACCCACCTGTGCGGTCGGGCCCAACAACGGAAGCATCGGGACCGACCCCTGGTTCGCGCAAACGCTGTGAGAGGTGGAAACCCCGGCATTCGCACGTGGGTTCACCACGATGGTAAGGGTCGATGAGGCGTTCGGGCAAGGTGATTGGCCGGTCACCGTGTACGTGTATACATAGGTACCGGGCGACACGGCGGAAGGATTGAAGAAGCCGGAGACCGTGTTGGTGGATGGTGCTGGACCAGTCCAGGTACCGTTCGACAGCGAAGGCGTTCCACCCAGGCTATCGACCATGGCGAAGCCAGTGGCATTGTCGCAGACCGTGATGGTCCGGCTGGAGCCCGCGTTGGGTGGCTGTCGCACGGTCACTGTGGCTTGCGCGGTCGCATTGGCACAAGGGGGAAGGCCCGTGACCGTGTAGGTGTACGTACCAGACGCGGTCACCCCGGGGATGAATAGACCATTGAAGCTCGTCGTCGCCGGCGCCGGACCTGTCCAGGTACCTCCCGCATCCGGATTACCACCCAGCACCGTGATCAGGTTCACGCTAGGCCCACCGGCACAGAGCGTGGTACTGCCGCTGGTCCCTGCCCGCGGGGCCATGTTCTCCGTCACGGTGACGATCGCGATATCCGAGGGGCACGGGGCACTACCAGTTACCGTATAGGTGTAATCACCGGGATTGTCCATCGGCGGCTGGTAAAGCCCGTTGTGGGTTCCTGGGCCAGGTCCCGGACGTGTCCACGTTCCACCCGTCGTGGGGTTGCCATTCAACAGGTCGAAGAGCAGGAAGGACGGGCTGTTGCTGCAGACCGTGGTATCACCGTTGCCTCCTGCATCCACGGCCTGGTTCACGTTCACGGTCAGCGATGCCGTTGCCGGACTACATGGCCCACTGCCCGCGACAGTATAGATGTACACGCCGGGCACATCCACACCCGGAACGAAGATGTTCGCATGCGGATCGCCGCCGAAGGTCCAGCTTCCAGGCTGTGGGCTCCCACCCAGACGCAGGGTCATGTTGAAGGGCCCATCACTGCTGCAGACGGTGGTCGTTGCGCTGGTACCTGGGTTGGGTGCAGCCACCTCCGCGACGGTCACCGTGGAACTGGCGTTCGGGCAGGGCGAAGTGCCCGTGAGCGTATAGGTGAAGACCCCAGGGTTGTTCGTGGGTGGGTTATAGCTGCCGTTGCCCGGACTCCAGGTACCACCGGTCTGCGGGTTCCCGGTCAACAGTGTGAACAGGTTGAACGAGCCGCTGTTGCTGCAGACCGTAATGCTCGCGCTGACCCCGGGGTTGCGCGGTGCGATCACGGTCACGCTCACCATCGCATCATCCGCCGCACAGGAGGCTGATCCGCTCAATTCATAGCGGAAGTTGTAGGTACCGGAGGGTTGCAACGTGGCATTGAAGAACTGCCCGGTGACCGCATTCGTACCTGATAGCTCGACCCAGGTGCCACCAGGTTGTGGTGTACCACCAAGCCCGGTGAAGAGGTTCACCAGGTTGTTCGATCCGCAGACCGTCAGGGATCCGTTCGTGCCCGCGTCCAGGGCCGCCACGATCGTCACGCGGATGGTGGCCTGGTCGGCACCGCATTGGCCGCTTCCGGGGACCGTGTAGGTGAAGTCGTAATCGCCGGGCGCCATCCCCGTGGGGGTGAACACACCAGCGGTCAATTGTCCGGTCGCGTCATCGTCGGTCCAAGTGCCCCCTGCGGTCGGCGTTCCACCCAGTTCTGCGAAGAGGTCCACATCGCCCGCATCGGCACATACGGTGATCGTAGCATCGATCCCGGCATCCGGGGCCTGGTTCACCGTGATGGCGACCGTGGCAGATGCGTTCGTACAGGGAGCTGTTCCCGCGACGGTATAGGTATGTACTCCGGGAGCGCTCGTGCCCGGTGTGAAGATCGCGTTACCTGGTCCTCCGCCTGGGGCGGTCCATGTGCCACCCGCATCCGGTGTTCCGCCCAATGTGGTGAAGAGGTTCACAGGGGCATCGGTGCTGCACAAGGAGAGGGTCGCATTGGTCCCCGCCACCGGCTGCCTGCGCTCGGTAACGGAAACAACGGCCGTTGCAGACGGACAAGGGCTGACCCCGGCCACCGTATACGTATAAGCACCCGGTGCCGAAGTTCCGGGCACATAAGAGCCCGATGGAACAGCCTGCCCGCTCGGGTTCGTCCAGGTGCCCCCCGTCATCGGCGTACCACCCAGGCGGGTGATCAACTGGAAGGAGGCTTGGTTGCTGCAAACCTCGGTGGTCCCATTGGTCCCCGCGTTCGGCGCCTGGTTCACGACGACCGTAACGAACGCGGTGTCATTCGCGCAGGGAGGCGTTCCGTTCACCACGTACTTGTACACACCCGCCGGTGTCGTTCCGGGAGTGAAGGTGCCCGAGAAGGGAGCGTTCGCTGGTGTGAGCCAGGATCCACTTCCGCTCGGCGTTCCGCCCAACACGGTGAAGAGCTGGAAGGGCGCCATGGTGCTGCATACCGTGATGGATCCGTTGTTGCCCGCTTCGGGCGCCTGCACCTTCACCACTTGCACGGTGCTCGACAATGAGGTGCATGGTGAGGTTCCGCTCACCGTGTAGGTGTAAGTACCCGCCGCATCCACCGCCGGGTTCAGGGTGCCCGGGTGAGGCTGACCGTTCGGCCTGGTCCATGTACCGCCCGAGCTCGGAGAGCCGGTGAGGCTGTTGAAGAGATTCACTGCAGGACCGTTGGTACAGACCGTGAGGTTCCCGTTGCCGCCGGGGTTCGGCGGTTGCACCACGCTGACGGAGACGGTGGCGGTGGCGTTCGCACAAGGCGAGGTGCCCGCGGCCGTATAGGTGTAGGTGCCCGCGACCGAGGTGCCCGGGGTGAAGGTCCCGTTATGGGATCCGCCACCCGGCGCGGTCCAGGTCCCTCCTGCATTCGGGCTGCCTCCCAGCAGGCCGAATAGTTGGAACGGGGCGGCCGAGGCGCAGACCGTAGTGCTCCCGTTGGTGCCCGCATTCGGTGCTTGCACGATGTTCACCGTGACCACCGCGGTCGCGTTGGCGCAGGGCGCCACGCCGTTGACGGTATAGGTGTATGCCCCGGGGGTGCTTGTTCCGGGGATGAAGGTGCCGGTGCTGGCAGAACCTCCAGGGCCCGTCCAGGTACCTCCAGGCGACGGCGAACCGCCCAAGGACCCGAACAGGTTGAACTGTGCTGCGTTCGAACACCTGGTCAAGGTCGCGTTGGTGCCCGCGTTCGGCGCCGTGTTGACCGCAACGGTGACCGTTGCGGAAGCATTCGCACATGGTGGAACACCAGCAACGGTGTAGGTATAAACACCCGGAGCACTGGTTCCAGGGATGAAGGTACCGGAGAAGGTGCCCCCTCCTGGAGCGGTCCAGCTACCGCCTCCGTTCGGAGAGCCGCCTAGTAATCCGAACAAGGCGAAGCTGGCATCGGTGCTGCACACGGTGGTGGTCGCATTGGTACCCGCGCGCGGTGCCGCCTGCACATTGATGATCAGACTGGCGGTGGCAGCGGTACATGGCGAGGTCCCAGCTACCGTATAGGTATAGGTGCCGGCCACATCGGTCCCTGGAACGAAGTTGGGGCCATGTGCTCCACCGGGTCCGGTCCAGGTGCCTCCGGCCTGAGGCGTACCCCCCAGTCTGCTGATCAGGGTGAAGGTGGAAGCATTGCTGCAGACCGTGAAGGTGGCGCCCGTTCCTGCGTTCGGTGCGTTCACCACAGCGACGGTGACCGTGGCCGACGCGTTCGCACAGGGTGGGGTCCCCAGTACCGTGTAGGTGTACACCCCGGGCGTGGAGGTGCCCGGTGTGAAGGTCGATGAGACAGCCCCACCTCCCGGTCCGGTCCAGGCTCCACCAGCATTCGGTGTACCACCCAAGCGGGTGAAGAGATCGAAAGCGGGTTGATCATTGCAGATCGATGTGGAGGCGCTCGTTCCTGCCGAGGGTGGCTGGTTCACTGTTACTGTCACGGTCGCAGTCGGATCCACGCAGGGCTGCGGGTCACAGGGGACGGTATAGGTATAGACACCCGGTGGGTCCACCAGAGGGTCGAACAGGGCATCCGTTGGATCGCCGTCCGGATCGGTCCAGGTGCCACCTGCATCGGGCGTACCACCCAAAGCAGCGAACATGTCCGCGACCGCGCTCGTGGTACAGAGGGTGAGCGTTCCATTGGTACCGGCACTCGCGTTCTGCGGCAGTTGCACGAAAAGGTCGGCGGAACGTGCAGGACAGGAACCCTGCGCCGGAACACTGTAGGTGTACGACCCATATGGGTCGGACGTTGGGTCAAAGGTTCCATCACATGCTCCTCCCGGACCGGTCCACGAGCCACCCGCCTCGGGATAGCCGCCGAGGGAGTCGATCATCTGGAAAGGCGCGGCAAGCCCCGGGACGTCCGCGGTCGCGTCATCTCCGGATTGGGTACCCGTCATGATAACGGCGGTCCAACCGGCATCATTCTCCGAACCATCGGTCTCCCACTGCAGTGTGAGGCAACCCGATGGATGCGAAGAGGTGACCACCTGATCCAGCCATGCATCATGATGGTCACCGACCATGAAGGGGCTGCCCGTGGCGGTGGTCCCTTGAAAGATCTTGAGTTTGTCACCCGGATCATCCGCCAGGTCCCATTCCACGAAGCGCAGTGCGGTGGCTGGACCGGCATTCGGGCCACCGGTCGGGCAGACCGTGGCGGTCGCGTTCACACCGTTCGGATATGGTTGGTCAGGGCCGCCCGGGTCGCAGATCGCCCCGTGGCATTGGTCCACATCGACACCGTCCGTCATGTTGACCACCTGGCCCCTCGAGACACGGGTAGGCGTCATGACCAGGAACACGAGCAGGCCGAAGGCCCACCCACGATCCTGTCTGCTTGAAAAGGATGGGATCACGGTTAGGATGACAATATCCCTGGTAAGAGGGACGTGCAAGTTAGGCGGTATCGGTTGGTCGGGGCCAGTCGGCCAGGGGGCTCGTGCCTGAACTGTCGACGGTCACTCGATTTTCGTCGACCAATTGGAAGGCTATGCAACGCCCGAAAGCACGAAACGCGGTTCCGCAGCCTATGGCTGGGACACTTGGACCGGCTCCTTGCCCAAGGTGATCGCGAGCATCACCTCATGCGTCCCGGTACTGTAATTCCGCAGGTTGCTGGTGATGATGTCGTACGAGTAGCCGAATTGGAAGGTCTTCTTCAGCCAGTAGCCCACCATGGCCGTATACGCATCATTCGTACGGTACCCGGCGCCGAGCCAGAAGGTGTTCTTATAGCGCACGATGGCATTGAGGTCCACCTTGGCTGGCACAGGACTCGTGTACTTGACAAGCACGGATGGTTCGATGCTCAATCCTCGCCCAGGAGCCGAGTACCCGCCATGGCATAATGGGTCCTCCATACGGCTCAGGTCTCCTTGTCTCATCAGGAAATAGACCTTGTTCTGTAGCAATTGTGGCGCCGTTACCAAACAGAAGCGTTCGCCGTACAGATAGACGCCGAACTTGGCCGGGCAGCAGGTCACCCGCAGCGTCATCCATCACGGATCGTTCGGATCGTGGAACTGGATCTGAACCGTCGATGAGAATTGCAGCAGACCGGCGGACACCGACAGAGCTTCATCCTCATGAGCCGGAGGTGGTAGGCATAGAACTGGAAGCCCGTGCGACAGGTGGGACCAACGATGTCCGTGAAGGTATCCACCCCCATCTTCTCCCCGATCGGGGTGGTGCCCTAGTGAATGTGCGCGGTGCATCCTGGATGCCCGCCATTGGTACCGATGGCCGCTGCGCATCGAAGAAGGGCCGGCTGCCGACCGCCGGGTTGAACGTAATCGTTGAGCTGGTACTGTAAGCTGCGGTAGTGCTGACCGCTGGCGTTCACCAAGGCGACCAGACTGAGGAGCGGATGGCGCATGGGTCTTCGTTCAACGGATGATGGTGGGCAGGCCGGTGTACGGCTCCGAAACGTTCGTCGTTCAGCTCGATGCGTAGTAGTACGTCCCGACAGGACCAGGCCATCTGTACCGCCATCCAAGGTTGTTTGTGGCCCAGTCGGAACAATCTCGCCCATCGTTTATACAACTCCACCTCGCAATCCGGGAAGAGCTCGATCGAGGTCGATCTGCGCGAACATCATTGCTTCCATCGGCGTTCGGGGTGAAACCGCTCAGGATGACAACGGTCGGCACCACCGTCACGAGCGCCAAGTCGATATCCACACAGCCATTCGGTGCCACCACGGTCAGCGTGAACCACGTGGTCACGGATGGATCTGCTATGGGAGCAGCGCTGGCGAGGTCGTTCAACAGGCTGTCAGGCGCAGGCGAAGGTGGCTCCCGGAGCGGAGGCGAACCGCCGAGGGTGGCGGTCTCGTTGATGAAGATGGTGTGATGCGGTCCGGCGTCGGCGATGGGCAGCGCGAGGAAAGAGATCGACACAACATCCGTCGAAGTACATGGTCCATCGGAAACAACGAGCGTGAACAGGTGGTCACCTGCTGGCGCTGAGCAGCTCGATGACGGGGTGGTTTCGATCTCGGTCCCGTCGGATCGAGCCATGACCGGGTGACCGCACCGGTGCTGGCCGACCCATCAAGTGTGGTGATGGTCCCGGTACATACCTGCTGGTCGCACCTGCATCAGCGCTGATGGTGACAGCAGCCCCGACCGTGATCACGGTGTCGATGGTGCATCCATTGGCGTCGGACAAGGAAAGGGTGTAGTCGCCAGGAACGAGGCCGGTGATATCCTCCGTGATCGCGTTGAAGCCGTAGGTCCGGTCCAATTGAACGTGTATGAGGGCACCCCACCGAATGCGGTGGTGGCGATGGCTCCGTCCGCAGCATCAGCACAACTCGCCTCGGTCAGCGTGTTGACCGTGAACACGAGCAAGGGTGGTTCCTCGATGGTGTAGTTGAACGTGCTGTCACACCCGACCGCATCCGTGATCGTGAGGGCATAGACGTCAGCGCACAGATCCGTGGCCGAACTGCCGTCCGGTCCGTTGGGTGGCTCCGGCGACCAGGCGTACAGCCACCTATACCACCGTTGGCGGACGTTGCAATAGAACCATCACAGACGCTGTTGCATTGGAGGTCGGTCACCGCTGCATTGTCGAGGATCGGGGCGAAGGGCAGCGTGGTGAACAGCTGATCGTGTCGCAAGCAGTCCATCGGTGATGGTCACGCTCAGTCGCGCCGGCACAGAGCGCTGTGACCGATGTCGTACCCTGCCTGTCGCATCAGGCTGCCAGGGTAGGTGTATGAACCAGAACCACGAGGGGTTCACGGTCGCCGTACCATCGCATGGCCCATTGCAGGTCTCACCAAGGAAGACCAGCGCGGGATCGATCGGTGTGCCTTCGGTGATGGCGAAAGGCAGATCGATCGAACATCCGTTAGCATCCGTGATCCGCGCGTTGTACCCATCAGCGCACAGCATGTCGATGGTCGTGGTATCGGTCGCGATCGCGGCACCGCCTTGATCCGTCCAGACGATGGTGTAGGGCTCCACGCCTCCCGTGATCGTGAGGGTGGCGGTGCCTTCACAGTCCGCGAAGCAGGTATTATCGGTCGTCGCCAGGCTCGCCTCCAGCACCGGCGGATCAACGAGATCGATGGTGACCGTTGTCTCACATCCGTTGTCATCCCTGACCACGCAAGTCCACGTATCCGCGCAAAGCCCGGTGGCCACATCATTGCCTTGACCATTCGGAGGAACCGGATCCCAGGTGTACGTATAACCACCCGTGCCACCCTGCGCGACGAGCTGGATGGCGCCATCGCACGCCGCATTGCAGGTGATCTGGGTGACCGTGGAGGTGACGACCAGGGGATCCGGACCGAGGATGAGGAATGGTACGATGATGGAACATCCCGCGTCATCCGTGATGGTGACCTGCGCGGTACCGGCGCACAGGCCTTCCGCGGTCGGGTTTCCCTGTCCGTTGGACGGTAGCGGATCCCATTCGATCGTGTAAGGTGGCTGTCCTCCTGTAGGTCCTACCGTTGCCGTTCCATCACACACACCCGCACAGGTGACCGGTGTGGTGCTGAGGTTGGCGATGATCGGCTCGGGTTCGGCTACGACGGCGGTATCGATGCTGAGACAGCCGATCCCGTTCGTTACTGCAACGAAATAGGTGCCGCCACATAGACCGCTGATCTGCTCGCTCGACAGCGCCAGGTCGTTCCCGTTCGCATCGTACCAGGCGATCGTGCAGGTCGGTGCTCCGCAGCTGAACTGGACCTCGGCATTGCCATCGCATACACCGGGACAGGTGGTGGTATCGGCCGTCGTCGTCAACACTTCGCCATTCAGGTCCTGCACAGGGACCACCAGATCGGCCGTGCAACCGGAGGCGTCGGTCACCTGCACCGCGTAGAAGCCGCTACAGATATTGCTCAGCGTATCGCTCGTTCCCATTATGGAACCACCCGAGGTCCACAGGTACAGATAAGGGTCCTGGCCGCCACTGACGGATACCACGGCTTCGCCATTGCACACGCCACACTCGCTGGAGGTGGTGCTCCCGTTGAGGATGAGCTGGTCGGGCTCGAGCACCACATAGGTGAACTCCGCGCTGCAGCCGTTCGCATCCGCGATGGTGAGCGTATAACTCCCCGCGCAGAGTCCGAAGGCGCCGTTGCTGCCCTGTCCGTTCGGTGGTACCGGCGCCCAGGTGTACGTCAGCGCGCCCGTCCCACCCGATCCAGTGACAACGATGCTACCATCACAGGTACCGAAGCAGGTGGCGCCCGTGACCACCGCAGCGGCCGTAATGGGCGAAGGTTCTACGATAAGGACCTGCACGGTCGTATCACACCCGGACGCATCGGCGATGAGGACTTCAAACACCCCCGCACAAAGTCCCGTGGCCTGTGGCGTTCCCTGTCCGCCACCTGGTTCCGGGGACCACGTATAGGTATACGGATCGACACCACCGACCGGTCCGACCGTCGCAGTGCCATCGCATGCTCCGGGACATGAGACCGGTGTGCTGGTGAGGTTCGGTATGATCTCGGTACTGGTGCCGACCACGGCATCAGCAATGCTCACGCAACCGGTGCCATTGGTCACCTGCACGGTGTAGGTGCCGACGCACAGTCCAGTGAGCACCGGGTCCTGACCCAGCACGTTGCCATCAACGTCCGTCCATTGCACCGTACAAGGCTCCACGCTACAGTTGAAGCTCACGGACACCTGACCATCGCAACCATTGGCGCACAGCGTCTGTCCATTGGTCACATCCAATACTTCGGCATCGCTGTCCGACACCTGGACGAGGGTCTGCTGGCTGCATCCGAAGTCATCCGTAACGGTGAGCGTATAGATGCCCCCGCACAGGCCGGTGGCAGTGGGATCGGAGCTCACCAATGTGGCCCCGAGCATCCAGCTGTAGGTGTAAGAACCCGTTCCCCCGACCACGGTGGCCGTCGCCGTTCCATCACACAGCGGGCAGGTGCTCTGCGTCGTGGTGGTGGACACCGTTAGCGGTGCCGGCTCGGAAACGGTGAATGTCCGTTGCAGTGAACAACCGTTATCATCGGTGATCGTCACGTTCACGTTGCCCGCACAGAAGCCGAAGGCTGCGGACGAGCCCTGGCCACTGGCGGGGGCAGGGCTCCAGACGAATCCGTAGTTGCCTGATCCACCGGTCACGACCAACGTGATGTTCCCGTTGCATGACCCGGCACAGGACGTCCCAAGGACGATGGAGTTGAAGAGGGTGAGTGGAGGCGGCTCGGTGATGAGCACTTCCACCACGGTCTAACCATTGCCATCCCTACGGTCACCTGTTGCACCCGGCGCAAGGCCGGTCGCATGTGGCGTTCCCTGTCCAGCAGTGGGGGGCGGAGCCCAGGTGAAGGTGTAGGCTGGCGTGCCGCTCACGATCCCGATGGTCGCGCTACCATCGCATTGGCCGGCGCAGGAGACCGGGCTGGAGCTGGTGTTCACGGTGAGCACCACGGGTGCGACGACCGTGGCCGTATCGATGGTGACACAACCCGAAGCGTTCGAAACCGCGACGTAATAATCACCCGGACAAAGGCCGTTGATCGCGTTCACATCGGAGGCGATGGCATTGCCGTCAAAGTCGCTCCAGGTGATCGAACATGCCGGGTCGGAACAATTGAAGGATACCGACACACCGCCGTCGCAGGTGTTCGGGCAGCTCGTCGTTCCGTCAGTCACCGTTAATTCCTCACCATCGGTATCGGAGATCGAGACCAGGCGATGGACGGAACAACCATTCTCATCCTGTACGGTAACGGTATATAGACCAGCGCAGAGATCGGTCACCGCATCAGCATTACCGATGACGGCTCCTTGCGCGTTGGTCCATTGCACGGAAAGCACGCCCGTGCCTCCGCTGAAGGTGGCGGTCGCTGCACCGATGCAGACCTGACATTGGCTCGGTGTTGCCACCACGTCAAGCGTGATCGGTGTCGGTTCGATGGTGGTGTAGCTCGCCTGCTGGGTGCATCCAGCGTTATCCGTGATCAGCACGTTCCATGTCCCACCGCACAGGCCGGAGATCGTTGCGGTACCCTGACCAGCCGGTGGCTGTGGCGACCAGACATAGGTGTACCCGGATCCGCCACCCGAGGTGGTCAACGTGATCGAACCGTTGCAGACCCCTACACACAACGGATGTGAGACGGCCACATCGGTGATGATGGGTGGTGGCTCGGTGATGAGGATCTCCGCGACCACGCTGCAACCGGCATTGTCCACGATGGTCACCTGCACCGGACCCGCACAGAGTCCGGAAGCGGTCGGCGTGCCTTGTCCGATCGGCGGCGGTGGCGACCAGGTATAGGTGTATGGTTCCACGCCGCCCGTTGGTCCGACGGTGGCTGTTCCATCACAGGATCCATTGCAGGTGACCGGTGTGCTGCTGCTGTTCGGAAGGATGACCGCGCTCGGATCGATGGTGACGTTCAATGTGGTACCACAACCGTTCGCATCGCTGAGGGTGACGGTGTAGGCCGTTCCAGCGCACAATCCGGTCGCTGTGGCCGTGCCCTGACCACCCCCTGGCGGTGGCTGCCAGTCGAAGACGATGGTTCCTGTGCCGCCTGTCGCGGTAACGGTGGCCGTTCCCGTGCAGGGGCCCGCGCAGGTCTCGGCCGTGGTGATCACCGAGGCCGTGATCGGAGCCGGATCAGTGATAACGAACGCGATGGTCGTATCGCACCCGGCGGCATCCGTGACCGTAAGCGTATAGGGTCCGGCGCAGAGGCCGCCGGCCGTCGGAGTTCCTTGGCCGGTCGATGGTACCGGGCTCCAGACGTAGCCCAGGATACCGCTGCCACCACTCGCCGATGCTGTAGCAGTTCCATCGCATTCACCCGTACATGATGCATCGGTGGTCACAAGGTCCACGAGGATAGGCGAAGGTTCGACGATGGTGATGGTGATGGTGGTATCGCAGGAACCGGAGGCGATCGTCACGGACCAGTCCCCAGCACAGAGGCCTGAAACACTTCCCGTACCCTGTCCGACGGGCGGCGGGGGCGTCCAGTTGAACGCATAATTCCCATCGCCACCGGTCGGTGCAAGGGTGATCGTACCATCGCAGTCCCCCGCACAGGTCACATCGGTCCGCATCGCATTCGGCACGATGGGTTCCGGCGACGTGATGGTGAAGGCGATCGTCGTATCGCAGCCCACGTCATCGGTCACGGTCAGTGTGTACGCCTGTGCACAGAGCCCGGAGACCTCATCGGTCCCCTGACCGCTGCCCGGCTCCGGCGCCCATGCATAGGAATAGGGGGAGATACCACCACTTGGGATCACGCCAGCCTCCCCGTCACAGGTGTTCGGACAGGATGTGGGCGTGAGTTGAAGGGACAGCAGGATCGGCGCAGCGGGTTCGATGTTGAACGGCACCGTGATCGAACAGCCGTTCGCATCCGTGATGAGGACCGTTACCGGCCCCGCGCAGAATCCGGTCGCGCTCTCGGTCCCCTGACCCGTGGCCGGCTCGGGCGTCCACAGGTAACTGTAGTCCGGCGCGCCACCGCTCACGGTCACACTGGCCGCACCGTCACACAGGTTGCCGCAGGTCACGTTGGTCTTGTTCTGCAAGGCCGTCATGGGGATGGGCTCCAGTATCGTGAAGGTGATCGTCGTATCACAGCCTGCGGCATCCGCGATGGTCAGTGTATGCGGCCCCGGGCACAGATCGGTCGCCTCGGTCGTACCCTGTCCTGTGACCGGATCCGGACCCCAGGTATAGGTCAACGTTCCAGTCCCACCGGATGCGGTCACCGTGGCGGTGCCATCACAGGTTCCCGGGCAACTGGTATCGGTCGTCGTGATCGCCGCGGTGATGGGCAATGGCTCTGTGATCGTGAATGTCACCGTCGTATCACAGGCGCCCGAGGTGATGGTGACGGCCCAGTCGCCGGCACAGAGCATCGATGCCTCGGCCGTGCCTTGTCCGGCAGTCGGGGCCGGCACCCAGTTGTACGTGAAGGTCCCATTGCCACCGGTCGGAGCAAGGGTTATGCGGCCATCGCAGTCCCCCGCGCAGGTGACTTCGGTCTGCACAGCGTTCGGTTCGATGGGAGGTGGCGCCGTGATGGTGAATGCGATGGTACTGTCGCAACCCACCGCGTCGGTCACCGTGAGGTTGTATGCTTGTGGGCAAAGCTGGGTGGCGGCACTGGTTCCCTGCCCTGCCCCGGGCTCGGGCGACCATGCGTACGTGTAGTCCGGCGTACCTCCGCTCACGATCACACCGGCCTCGCCATCACATACACCCGGGCAGCTCGCCGGTAGCACCTGCAAGGAAAGCAGCAGCGGGACCGCTTCCTCGATCAGGAAGTCCACGGTATGCGTGCAGCCACTCACATCGGTGATGAGCACGGAGACCGGTCCGGCGCAGAAGCCCGTTGCATCAGGCGTTCCTTGCCCGGTCGCAGGTTCCGGCGTCCAGACATAGGTGAAGCCACCGTTGCCACCTGAAGCGACGACGGAAGCGGTACCATCGCACAGACTGCCGCAAGTCACGTTGGTGTGGCTCGAAGTGGCCGTGATCGGCGGTGGTTCGTTGATGAGGAAAGTGAGCGTCGTATCGCATCCATTTTCGTCGGTCACCAACAAGGAGTACGGACCAGCACACAAGCCGGTCGCTGTGGCGGTACCCTGGCCACCAGCGGGCGCAGGTGTCCAGACGAAGGTGTAGTTCGGCGTGCCGCCGCTGACGGAAACGGTCGCCTCCCCGTCGCACGAACCGGCGCAGGAAGCGTCCGTGGCATCCACAACGGCCAGCAGGGGCGGAGGTGCGTTCACCGTGAAGGTGATCGCCGTATCACAACCAGCGACGTCCGTGATCGTCACGAGCCAGTCTCCCGGACAGAGCCCGGATATCGAAGAAGTTCCTTGACCGGATGGAGGGGCGGGCGCCCATTGGTACATATAGCCGGGGGTTCCGCCGGAGACCGTCAAGACGATCCCGCCGTCGCATGTGTTCGCACAGGAGGCGTCCGTGACATCACCCTGCACATCGAAGGGCGGTGGGGCGGCGATGGTGATGGAGACCAGCGTGTCGCAACCCGAAGGCACATCGGTGATGAGCACCGAGTAGATCCCGGTGCAGAGCCCCCCGGCATTGCCGGTCCCCTGTCCAGAGCCGGGAGAAGGGCTCCAATCGTATGTGTATGGGCCCACCGTTCCCGATGGGGTGACGATCGCAGAGCCATCGCAGGCGGACGCGCAGGACGCCGGTGTCGATTGGATGTTCAGGTCGATCGCAGGTGGCTGCGCGATCACGAACGCCACCGTGGTATCGCAACCGTTGGCATCCGCGATCCGGACGCTGTAGTTCCCGGCGCACAGACCATTGATGCTCAATGCGCCCTGGTTCGCGGGCGGTGGTGTCCAGGTGATCGTGAGGCCGCCCGTTCCACCGGTAGGCGCCACCGATGCGGTACCGTCACACTCCCCAAAGCACCCCGCATCCGTGAAGGTCAGGTTCGGGATGATCGGTTGCACATTGAAGAAGAAGGTGGTGTCGAAGGTGCACTGGTTCGCATCCCGGATCTGCAGCGTGTTGAGACCTGCGCACAGCTGGCTGAAGGTGGAGCTCGATCCAGCACCATTGTTCCAATTGTATGTCGATGGCGAGACCCCACCGATCGCCAAGGCCGTCCGTGTACCATTGCACACATCGGCACAAGTGGGAGGCGTCCCTTGACCGAAGAAGATGACACCGATGGGTGCGGGTTCGGTAACATTCACCTGTACCGGACAGGAGATGCCCTGCCCCACATCGGTCACCACCACGAGCTGCGGCCCGCCACAAGCCGTTGTCCAAGTGGCCGTCGTTGGCCCCCCGTTCAACCAGGAGTAGGAGAAGTTGCCACTTCCTCCCGTGACCGTGACCGTGACCGTGGCATTGCACTGGCCACGACAGCGCACCCCGAAGCCATTGTAGTTGGTCACCACCTGGGCGTTGACCGTGAAGGGCGTCTGGCCCGGGTCGGTGCCGCACACGTTGATATCGCGATCACCACCGACCAATGCATCCGAAGGATGTTGCACCACACCGTTCACCTCCAATACCGCGGACGGGGCGAGCAATTGGCGCAGCACATCCCCGGTGGGAGCTTCCTGCAGGGACCAGACCGATCGGCCGGCCATGATCGAGCCACGTGAAGGCGCCTCCCCGATCACACGGCGTGCAGCGATCCTTGCGGCGTTGGCGATCAGAGTTCCCTGCAGCAGTCGGATGGTGCCATCCACGCGCACATCGCTGACCACGGACCAGGATCCGCTGCCATCCAGGACCAGGTCACCGGCGATCCGTGCGCCGCGGAGGTCAACCGTCACACCTTGTCTACGCACCGCGAGCCGCAACGGCATGCCACCTTCCCAGACCACGTCACCGGTAGCGGACAGATCACCGGAGACCGATAGGCCTGCACGGGCCCGTCCATCGAACCGGATGGAAGCCGGGCCGGCGTTCACCGTCAACGATCGACACTCAGCAGACCCCTCCATGTCAATGTGCAGGGCCGCCAGCGTTGCGATGGACACGTCGTTCCCGGTGTTCGGGATGGACGCCCCCCCGACACCGTCCGGCGTTGTGCTCCAATGGGAGGCATCCCCCCAACGACCATCACCTCCCACCCAATAACGGGTCTGTGCGCCGGCGGTGAACGCCCATGCGGAAAGGAGGATCGTAAGAAGCTTCGGAAGCAGTGCGTAGGTTCTATTCACGGGGTCTTGCTTCTAATCGAACGCTGGACAACTGATCATGCGCTTGGAGCCATCGTCCGCGCGGCACGGGGTGATCGCGAGGATCACCTCATGCGTGTTCGAACTTGCTGTGCGCAGACGCGAGGTGGTGATGTCGTAACTGTAACCGAGCTGGAAGAATTTCAGGAAGCCGACCTTCATCATGGCCACCAGTGCGTCGCCATTGCGATAACCGATGCCGATGCCATGGATGCGGTTCCATTCCACCATGCCGTTGATGTCCATGGCGATGGGTGCTCCGCCCGCGAACTTCGCGAGTCCGCTCGGGACGAAAGCCGTCTTCCTTCCGATGCGGTAGCGATAGCCCGCGCTGAACATGATGTGCCGGCCGAAGCGTGATTGATCCGTACCGATGTCACCCAGTCGGTTGGCCAGCATCTCGTGGATGGAAAGGCCCATCCAGGCCGTCTTGCTATAGCACCAGATACCGGGAGTGATCTCCGGATAGACCAATGCCGTGGCCTGCGACGTCACGGCCGGATCATCATAATCGGCCAGGGTGACCTCCCCGACGGAGAGTTTCACCTGCCTCACGCCACCGAAGAGGCCCATGGAGAGGTAGAAGTTCCGGCTCATCTGGATATGGTAGGCATAGGCCAGCAGGAAACCGGTGTAGCCGAAATTCCCGGCCTCATCCGCCTCGATGAAAGCGCCTATGCCGTGCTTGTTGGCCTGGAACGGCTTGCCCTTCGCACGCAATGCGCCATGCAGGCTCACCCAACCGGTCGTCGGAGCACCTTCATAGCCCACCCATTGCTGGCGGTATCCAAGGCGCAGATCGAGGCAGTCCTTGCTGCCCGCCACGGCCGGGTTCACGCTGAACTGGTTGAACACGTATTGCGAGTATTGCGCCAGCTGCTGCGCATGACCGCCCGATACGAGCAGCAGTAGGAAGAGCACCACCGGATATCTCATCGTACGATGGTGACGAAGCCCGTGTAGGGTGGCGAGCGCCCTTCGAGCTGGTTCAACTGGATGTGGTAGTAATACGTGCCGACCGTGAGCGCACGGCCCTTGTTCGTGCCGTCCCACGGATCGCGATAGCCGTTGCTCCGATAGACCACCTGGCCCCAGCGGTCATGGATCACCACCTCGGCACCCGGGTAGTCGGCGATACCCGGGATCTCCCACGTATCGTTCTTGCCGTCGCCGTTCGGGGTGAAGGTGTTGGGGGGCTCGATCCGCCGGATCACCTCCACGGTGACATCGTCGGTATAGGTGCAACCTGCGATCTCGCTGGTCATGGTATAGATCGTGGTGGCCGATGGACTGGCTATCGGGTCCGGGATCCCATTTCCGCTAAGTCCGGCAGTGGGCGACCAATCGATCGTGCCCGCACTATATCCGTCGAGCTGTGTCCCTTCCCCGAAGCCGATGGTGCGGTCCGTTCCGGCGCTCATGTCCACCCCGATGATATCCACTCCAGGACCAGTGACGGAGAGCCTGAAGTCGCATTGCGCTGGGAACAAGGTCCCATTGTTCATGGCACCCGCCACGATGATCCAATAGGTCGTGTTGGGGTCCAGGGCTTGTGTGGTCACGGAGAAGTCGATGTCGCTCTCCTCACAGGGGGAGACCGCAGCGAACTGGGTGAGCGTGCACGTGCCGTCGCCCTGTAGCACCACTGCGTTCAACTCATCATCGTAGTCCGGCAGGTCCAGGCAGTCACCGATCAGGATGGAGACGGTGGCGGGTCCGCCAACCGAATTGGTGACGAAGGTGTACCACGTGGTGGAGGGTGTGCCACAGAATCCGGGCACGGCCGTACCACCGGTGTTATTGCCCAGCACATCGGTATGCGCACAGAGGCGTTGTGCGCCGGCGCAGTCACCGTTGGGTGGCTGGGCGCGGAGGGTGTGGGCCAACGTGATCATGGCCAGGAGTGGAACGACGCGCATCATCGCGAAAGACTGGGCCGTGCGAGGATGCAAGTACGGCCGAGCCGAAGGTAGAAGGCGGTGTTCCGGAGCAGGGTCGGGCATGGTCCGCACTTTCGCACAAGGTACTGTTCAGTAGTGCGGGGCCCGACGTGGGCCGAGGTCCGCGGCAGTTCCAGGCTCCTCAGAGCGCCTGTGCCGTGGTGATCACACCCATCACGAGGACGAGCACAAGAACGATCAACTTGAAGCGCTCCTGTGGGATCCGCTCCAGTATCCGCTTGCCGATCCAGCTGCCGGCGATGCTCGCAATGGCCATCGCGGGGAGGTGCGCAAGCACGCTGCCGGTGATGAAGCCTTGCGAAGCGTACACCATGCTCCTGGACAGGTCCACGCCCATATCGATCCAGGCGCTGGTACTGACGAACACCATCTTCTCCAGGTCGAACGCGGCCAGGGTGACCCCACGGATAGCACCTCCCGTTCCTGCAAGCCCCGCGACGGACCCGCTCAACAGCCCTCCCAAAAGTGCGTTGCGCCTGTTGGCCTGAAGGCGCCAATTCCGCTTCAGCAACAAGGTGGTCGCGAGGAACATCAGCAACACCCCCAGTGCAAGCATGAGCGAACGTGGTTCCATGAAGAACGTGAGCCTTGCCCCGACCAATACCCCGACCACGGCCGGTATCCCCAACCATAGTAACAGGTAGCGCGATACTTCCTGTCGGAAGAGGAAGATCTTGGCCGCATTGCTGAAGACATGGAACAGAGCTGTAAGCCCCAATGCCTGATCGAACGGCAGGAAGAACGCGGCCAGGGGCATGGCGAGCATGGAGGAGCCGAAGCCACCGATGGTACCCAACACCTCCGCCACGAGCAGCAAGGCGAAGAAAAGGAGGTGATCCATGGATGCCCCCTCAGCCCCGAGCGAGCTGTTCCAGGCGCGCCTTGTTCTTGATCCGGATGCTCCGGCCCTGCGTATCGATCAGGGCATCCTCCTTCAACTCGGTCAGGCAGCGGATCAATGATTCGGTGGCGGTTCCAACGATGGTCGCGAGGTCCTCACGGCTCATGTGCAGGCCGAGATCGGCATCATCACCGGTGCCGAAGCGCTCATGCACCCTCAGCAGCGCCTGGGCCACCCGCTGGCGCACACTGGAGTAGGCCAGCTGCAGCAGATGTTCCTCCATCTCGCGCGCATCGCCGGCAAGCATCTTGATGAAGCGGATGCTGACATCGCGGTCCTTGTAGAGCAGGGATAGGAGGTCCTCCCTCGGGATCAGTGCCACCTCGGTGTCCTCCAGCGCCTCGGCCGTCTCCACGGCGCGACCATTCTCGAACATCCCCATGTACCCCACGAGGTCGCCGTTGCCATGCAAGCCGGTGACCAGCTCCTTGCCATCGTGGTTGATCTTGAAGGTGCGCACCTTCCCGCTCACCACATACGGGACCTGGCGCAGTTCATCCCCCTCATGGAAGATGGTCTCCTTCTTCTTGAACTCCCTCGTACGGCGCTCCTTGGCAAGATCCTTCAGCGGGTCGAGGGACCTTGCCTGATCAATGAACCGATTGAAGCCCTCAAAGCCCTTGTCGAAGCCCTTGCGGAACAGATCACTGCGCTTGAGGCGACCTTCGATCGCATTGAGCAGTTCGCTTTCCTCGAAGGGCTTGGTGAGGTAATCATCGGCGCCGAGCTCCATCCCCTTGCGCACATCGCCACGTTCGGCCTTGGCACTGAGGAAGACGAATGGCACCTCCGCGGTGGCGGGATCGCGACCGAGCATGTGAAGCACCCCGTAGCCGTCGAGCTCGGGCATCATGATGTCACAAAGCACCAGGTCGGGGACCTCCTTGCGGGCGGCTTCCACCCCCTTCCTTCCGTTCTCCGCCTTGATGACACGGTAATTGGCAAGCTCGAGGATCTCGGCGGTGTTCTCGCGCATGTCGGCATCGTCCTCGATCAACAGGATCGTCTTCATTGGGAGAGGTGTTGCGGTAGTTCGACCTTGAAGGTGGTGGCGCCGGGGCGGCTCGTGAATGAGACCGAACCACCCATCAGGTCGAGGTATCGTTTGACGAGGTTGAGGCCAAGACCCGTGCCCTGGATGGTGACGGCGTTACTGCCACGGAAGAAGCGTTCGAAGAGGTGGACCTGGTCCTCCGCTGGAATGCCCATCCCCTCATCGGTCACGGTGATGAACACCCGTCCTCCTTCAATGGTCGTGTGCAGGTGGATCGGTCTGTCCTCCGGGCTGTACTTCACGGCATTGGTCACCAGGTTGGTGATGATGTTGCTGAGCATCTGCAGATCCAGCGTGACATTGCGTTCGGCACCATCGTGATCATAGGTGATGGTCTGCCCGGTGCGGGTAAGTGCGCGCAGCTCCTCGATCAGTTCGATGCATTGGTGCACCAGATCGGCGGCAGCGGGTTGCACCACCACCTGGCCCTGTTCGATCCGCTCCAGGGACAGGAACTCGTTCAACATGGCGGTCATCTCGCGCACCTTGCCACGGATCCGCGCCACGTGCTTGCCCACCCGCTCATCGCCAGCATCATCGGTGTATCTGGCGATCAGGTCCACGCTGCTCATGATGGTGCTGAGCGGGGTCCTGAACTCATGGCTGGCCATGGCCACGAAGCGGCTCTTGAGGGCATGGAGCTCACGTTCCTTGTCGAGCGCCTCACGCAATCCGCGTTCCGCTTCGATCAATTGCAACGTCCGCTGTTCCACCCGGTCCTCGAGCTCCTGGTTCGATCGCTGCAACGCCTTCTCCGCCTCATGCCGGAGCGTGATGTCCGTGACGAGGCCCATCACATAGGAATGACCGTCGAGCTGGAAGTGGTTCAGGCTGATCTCGACCGGGAACTCGGAGCCGTCCTTGCGCCTGCCCCGTAGGTCCATGCCGATCCCCATGGAGCGGTTGACAGGCCTCTGGTGATAGGTCCGACGGTGTTCCATGTGACGATCGCGCATCTGATCGGGGATGAGCACCTCGACCGGTCGGGAAAGGAGGTCCTTGCCCGCATACCCGAACATCATGGCCAGCCGTGGGTTGTGCATGAGGATGACCCCGCTCGCATCCACCACCACCAGCCCTTCAGCAGCGGTCGTGAACAGCATCTCGCAGATGCGTGCAACATCCGCAGGGCCGAAGGTTTCGACCGTGGTGTTCGACATGCGACCAAGGTAGCTGGCTGCCTGCATCGGTCAACCGGAAGGTCCTGCAGCACGCCATTGATCGGCGCCTGTCCGTTCATCGAACACACGCCACTTGCTCATTGGCGGGGCATAGAGGTTGAGGGTGAATGCCCGGGTGGTCCCCGGGTTCTGGAAGCGATGGATGGAGTTCTTCCGCGGAAGCTCCATCATCTCACCGGTGCGGAACCGTGACGCCTTCCGCAGTCGCAGGGAGCCGTTATCGGCCAGGTCGAACCGTTCGGTGACCAGGTCCCCGCCGAGCACCTTGATCCAGGCGGCTTCGCTATCGTAATCATGGATGCTCGTGCGCTGTCCCGGTTCGAAGCAGATGACGAGCAGCTCGAAACGCGCGTTCCGGACCACGCAGTTCCGGGTATAGTTCGCAGGGTCCCAGCGCAGATAGGGCATCAGATCGAGGCTCGCCGCGCTGTAACGTTCCAGGATCGCCCCGAACCGAGCTGCTTCCGGCTCCCGGAGCAGCTCGCGAACGAGCTCGCCAACACTCGAAAGCGGTGTCGTCAAGGGCGGAACGCGTTCCTTGGGCATGCTGGCAAACGTACCGGGACCCAGGACCGTGCGATCTGACGATCGTCAGTCCCGAGCGGGGTGCTTGGGAGCCACCTTCCTAGCAGGTTCCGTGAGGATCCTCACGAACAAGGCCGGACGGGGGTCGGAAATTCGCGACATGGCTTGGAAGGATACGATGCTGTACAGCATCCTGGGGTTCAAGTGCCCCTATTGCCACACCGGGGATTTCTTCGTGTCACATCCATATGATCTGAGACACACGGGCGATGTGCATGACCATTGCGGCCATTGTGGTCGCCGGTTCAACATCGAGCCCGGGTTCTACTACGGAGCGATGTACGTTTCCTATGCCATCGGGGTCGCGGCCATGGTCACGGTCTGGGTGGCATGCAGTATCCTCTTCCCCGACCTCTCCCCGACCGGGCTGGTGATCGCGATCCTATCCACCTTGTTGGTGGGTGCACCCTATTTCTACGCCCTCAGCAAGATCATCTGGGCGAACCTCTTCTTCAAGTACGATCGCAAGAGCGCTGGCCCGGGCGACCAGGTGGGTCATTGACGGATAGCGGTAACTTGCCCGCATGTTCGTCGACCCCGAATTGAAGCGTGCGATCGATCAAGTTGGCATCCGAAAGCGGGTCCCTGCAGGTACGGAGCTCATGCGGGTCGGGGATGCGATCACGCACATCCCGATCGTGGAACGGGGCAGCTTGCGGATACTCGCCCAGGACGGTGAAGGGCACGAGCGGTATCTCTACCACATCCTTGCCGGGGAATCCTGTGCCTCCTCGCTCACCTGCTGCGTGTCCAAACGGATGAGTGCGGTGCAGGCCATCGTGGAGGAGGAGGCCGACCTGCTGCTGATCCCGGTGCGGTACGTGGATGAGTGGATGGCCTATCCGGAATGGCGGAAGTACGTGAACGAGGTACAGGCCCAACGTTTCCAGGAGCTGCTCGAAGCCTTTGAAGTGGTGGCCTTCCGCCGACTGGACGAACAGCTTTGGAATTACCTGGTCAAGCGCACGCAGGCTTCCGGGGAACATGTCCTTCACCTGACCCATCAGCAGATCGCGGATGAGCTGAGCTCACCACGTGAAGTGATCACCCGGTTGCTTCAACAATTGAAGGTGCGCGGCATGGTGACATTGGGCCGCGGTGTGGTCGAGGTGCATCCGGTCGCTTGACCGGGGTCGCTTACTTCTCCACCGGTGCACCCGCCTTCTTCCAGGCGCTCATTCCACCATCAAGATCAAGGACCTCCTTGAATCCCATGTCGCGCAGCATGTTCCTGGCATCTTCACTGCGACCACCCGCTGCGCAATAGAGCCTCACGGGCTTCTCCTTGTCCAGCTCCCCGATACGGGACTTGAAGTCATCGCTGAACCAATCGATGTGGAGCGCTCCGTGGATATGCCCGCCATTCCATTCCTGCGGCGTACGCACATCCACGAGCTGGACACCACCCTTGGCCAGTTCGGCCTGGAGGGTCGCAACATCCACGGTGTTCGGGGACTGGGCCATGGTCACATTGACAATGGTCCCCAGCAGAAAGGTCGAAAGGAGGGCTATCCGGCGCATGATCGGAGGGTTTGACGGTCTAAAGATGCGGAGCGATGGCGTCATGGAGCTGTGCGGCGCTCATGACCCCGGACCGGCGCCAGACCACCTTCCCGTTCTTGAAGATCATCAGGGTGGGCACACCGCGCACCTGGTAGGCCTGAGCGGCTGCGGGGTTCTTGTCCACGTCGACCTTGATCACCGACGCGCGGTCGCCCACCGAG
>JACJZG010000011.1 GCA_020635715.1 Flavobacteriales bacterium
ACATTGGATCGGTCACCCCTTCTGCGTCAGCACGCTCGCAAGCGCGATCACATGTCCGTCCGGATCGGCGAAGTAGGTGACCCGATGCCCCCAATCGCGATCGGTCGCTGGTGATACCGTAGTAGCACCTCCTGAAATGGCGCGATCCAACGCGGCAGGCAGATCATCCACCAGGAGATAGAGTTCGCATCGCGGAGCACCCTGGGCTTGGGCGGGATGTGCCATGATCGGTGTGATGATGCGCGCGATACCATCCTCCGGCATCAGGCCGAGCTTGCAACCGCCGAGATCGAACTCCGTCATTCCGGGAACATCCAATGCGGGGTCGAGCCCGAGCAGCACTTTGTAGAAGTCCCGGCTACGCTGCCGGTCCTTCACATAGAGGATGAACTCCACTTGCATGGGGTCAAATATGGGCTAGATGAGAAAAGGATAGTTCGATCAATGCTGAGGCGATGGGCTCAACGATAGCTGTGTGGACGCGTGGAGTCAGAAGCGGCAAAGTACGAGCGAACCCCAGCAGCGCCGCAGCCGCTGGCCTTGACTAGACGGCTACAGCGCGGCACCCGACCCTTGGATCTCGAGCGAAGAACTTTCAAAGCGTAGAAATCTGAGGAGGCACACGCATCCCTGAATTCTACTCTAAATGACCCATGCCATCAGAGTCACATAACCTCCGCGCCGACGCACGACTTCAGCTCCTTCTTCATGAAGTCGGGCTTTTCTTCTCGATCAACCACCAAAGCAGAACCCCAGTCGCCAAAACAGGAACAGTGAAAACCGGAATCCTTGGACCAAGGAGACACCATGAAAATGCCTCCGATCAACACAAGGATATGAGGCGTTCTGCTGGAGCGCATATTTCTGTTACCGAGCAGGTGGATGAATAAAACTCCAATTGCCAACATGATCGCCATCAGCGGCAACTCATAGCCTTCAGGATACCCCCTGTTTGACAAAGCGTCGATCAAGTATGGCATGAAGGCCAGCAGCACTACGGAGCACGAAACCAGCACAGGCCATCCTTGTCGAGTATCAGTCATCAGGTGTACGGTTGATCATTGCCCCTTCATCTCCCCACCCGTCAGCCGGTTCCGCTCCTCCTGCATGGGATTCGGGCGGCGACCTTCGCGTTCTCGTTCCTTGAACACATCGAAGCGCGTGGGCACCATGCGCGGTGGCCAGCTGTTGTTGTTGAGGTCGCAATCGGCGGTCTCGAGGAAGGGATCGAGGGTCACGCTCTTCACCTCTTTCCGCTTGACGAAGACCTTGGAGATGTCGTCGCTGATGCGCCAGATCTCGGCGGGTATCCGCTCCACCTCGGTGGTGCCATCGACGTACTCCCATTCGAGGATCAGGGGCATGACCAGGCCACCGATGTTCTTGAAGGAGAGTTCATAGAGATGCAGATCCTCGTCGAGTAAGGCAAGTTCTTCCGGCTTCAGATTCTTCTTCCACTTCTCATAGGCCGTAATGTCACGCTCGGTGGCGGTGAGCGGATCGTAGCTGTTGTAGAAGTCGCGCGTGGCTGGGTCGCGGTCCACGACGAAGTCGAGCTTCGCATCGATGTTGCGCTGGCGGCTGAGGTCGGGCACCTCGCGGGCCTTGTCGCCGCGCTTCTCTCTCTCGGCCAGCAGCGGATCACGCGGGTCCATGCGCTTGTAGCGGAGCTTCTCCAGGCTGATGTCCACGTGGTCGGTGGTGTAGAACCAGCCGCGCCAAAACCAGTCGAGGTCCACGCCGCTGGCGTCCTCCATGGTGCGGAAGAAGTCGGCCGGCGTGGGGTGCTTGAACTTCCAGCGCTCGCAATAGGTCTTGAAGGCGTGGTCGAAGAGCTCGCGGCCCATCACCGTTTCGCGCAGGATGTTGAGCGCGGTGCAGGGCTTGCCGTAGGCGTTGTTACCGAACTGCGTGATGCTCTCGCTGTTGGTCATGATGGGCTCGATGCGCGCCTTCACCTTGTCCGGCGCGGCGTTGGGGTCGCCCTTCATGTAATCGACGATGTTGCGGGGCTTGCCGCGCCAGCTGGGGTAATCCTTGTCCCACTCCTGCTCGGTGAGGTATTGCACGAAGGTGTTGAGGCCCTCGTCCATCCAGGTCCACTGCCGCTCGTCGGAGTTGATGATCATGGGGAAGAAGTTGTGCCCCACTTCGTGCGTGATCACGCCGATCATGCCATACTTGGTGCGCTCGCTGTAGGTGCCGTCCTTCTCGGGGCGGCCGCCGTTGAAGCAGATCATGGGGTACTCCATGCCGATGCGGTCGGTGTGCACGCTGATGGCCACGGGGTAGATGTAGTCCGCCGTGAACTTGCTGTAGGTCTTGATGGTGTGCGCCACGACCTTGGTGCTGTACTGCTCCCAGAGCGGATTCCCTTCCTTGGGGTAGTAGCTCATGCAGAGCACGTTGTTGGTCTTCACGGGCTGGTTCATCGCGTCCCAGATGAACTTGCGGCTGCTGGCGAAGGCCACATCACGCACGTTCTTGCTCTTGTACACCCAGGTCTTCGTTCCGCTGCTGCGCTCCTTCTCGTTATCAAGCGCTTCCTCCGGGGTGACGATCATGACCGGCTTGGTGCTGGTGCGCGCCTGTGCGAGTCGCTTCTGCTGCGCGGATGAGAGCACGCTCGATGCGTTCGACCATTCGCCGGTGGCGGCGACGATGTGATCGCTTGGCACCGTGATGCTGAGCGTGTAGTCACCGAAGTCGAGGGTGAACTCGCCGGCGCCGAGGAACTGCTTGTGCATCCAGCCGCTGTAATCCATGTAGGCGCACATGCGCGGGTAGAAGTGCGCGATGGTGAAGAGGTAGTTGTCCTCCTCGGGGAAGTACTCGTAGCCGGCGCGGCCGCCCCACTTGGAGCGGTCGTTGATCCAGTTCCACCAGCTGACCTTGAAGCTGAAGGTGGCGCCGGGCGCGAGTGGCTTCGGCAGATCCACCCGCATCATGGTCTTGTTGATCGTGTACTTCAACTTGCCGCCGCTGGCATCGGTGACGCTGGTGATCTTGTAGCCGCCGTCGAAGGGGGTCACCCACTTCTCGATCTGTGCGATGCTCACGCTGTCGCCGATGGTTCCGGTCCGCGTGGTGTTGTGGTCGCTGTTCGGCTCGAAGATGTTCTGGTCGAGCTGCAGCCAGAGGTAGTCCAGCTTGTCGGGACTCTGGTTGTGGTAGGTGATGTTCTCCCAGCCAGTGAGCTTGGGGAGCACGCCCTCCCCGGCCTTGGGCTCGGTCACTTCCACATGGATGTCGTAGTCGGCCTTCATCTGCCAGTAGGCATGACCGGGGGCTCCGCTCGCCGTGCGCTGCTCGTTCGGCGTTGGCAGCTCTTGGTCGAGTTGGCGGAACTTGTCACGGCCGTAGCGCGGGGAATCCTGGCCGAACGATGATCCGGCAAGGAGCAATGCCGCAGCGGTTGCGAGGGAGCTTGAACGCATGCGGCGAAAATAGTCCACCCATGATGTCCGCCCGGTGATGCGCGGTTGGCTACTTTCATCCCGCCACCAAGGCTGTTCGTTCCTTCCCAAGCACCGTGGAGGTGACCCGGACCGTCTTTCTTCCAACCCACGACCATGACGACCTTGTTCCGTTCCGCCTTCCTTACCTCGATCCTGCTGCATACCCTCGGCGGAGCCTACGGCCAGAGCACCAGTGATTGCACCGGTGCCATCCAACTGTGTGGGGGCATCTACACCGAGGCATCCGCACCGCTTGGGACTGGCAATACCTACGAGTTCACCGGGACCTGCAATGCCAACCTCGAGACGGCGAGCCTGTGGTACACCTTCACGGTGGCCGAGGCGGGCAACATCAGCTTCATCATCGATCCGGCCGTTGATGCGGATGATTATGACTGGGGACTGTTCAACATCACCAACGGTGGCTGTGCCGGTATCAACGCACAGGATGGATCCTCCCCGGAAGTGAACTGCAATTCATACGGCAACTTTGGAAGCAATGGGCCCACCGGCATCTCGACCGCAGCAGGCGGCACAGGGGTGAGCAACGGACCGGGGAACACGAACGGCCCCGCGTACAACGCCGACCTGGCCGTGCAACAAGGCGAGACCTATGCGCTCGTGGTGATGAACTGGTCCAACAGTCCGGACGGATACACGATCGATTTCACGCAGAGTACAGCAAGCATCTTCGACAGCACGGTACCCGAAGTGGTCGAGGTGGTGAGCGATTGCGCGAACGCGAACCTGCACCTGACCTTCTCAGAACCGATGTCGACCTCGACCTTCCAACTGACCGACTTCAACCTGACCGATCCGGACGGACAGCAGGTGGCCCTCGCCTCGGTGCTGGGTGACCAGCCCACGGCCCCAGCGCAGACCGGCTTCACCCTCGCGCTCGGCAACGAGCTGACCGACCCGGGCACCTATCAACTGACGATAACGGCCGTATCCGGCAACGTGGAGGACCTGTGCGGGAACATCGTGCTCGACACGACCGTACCCGTGGAGATCGGTGCCCCACTGACCTATGCCGTAGAAGTGACGCCGGCCTGCAACGCCACGAACGGAGCCATCGCGGTGCAGCATACCGGTGGCGGTGTCGAACCGGTATCCTTCGCCTTGGAGGGCGCTCCTATCGTGAACGGAACAGTCTCGGGCCTTGCGTTGGGCAACTACACACTGACGGTGAACGATGCCGGTGGCTGCGTGATCGAGGAGGAAGTGCAGGTACCGAACCATGCCATTTTCCTGCAGCTCGCCCAGCAACAGGACAGTCTTTCCTGCGCCACGCCGACGGTCACGATCAGCGGCGTCACCGTGCAGCCCTTCCAGGAAGCGGCCTACAGCTGGTCCGGGGTCACGGACGAGGGGACATTGTCGAACTTCTCCAACGCAGAGGAGCCTTCGGTGAGCCAGCCTGGCACCTATACCCTGGTCGTGACCCATGTGGAGAGCGGTTGTTCCGCATCAGCCTCGGTGCAGGTGTTCCCTTCCGGCACACCCGACCTGGACCTGGGCACCATCGTCATCCCCAATGTCATCTCACCGAACGGCGATGGTCAGAACGATCTGTGGCGACCATTCTCATTGGAGGATCCGGACCGTGACATCACCACCGCCTTCGATTCCTACTCACTGACCATCCTGAACCGCTGGGGACAGGTGGTGCATGAGGGATCCAGCTCCCGTTCCTGGAGTGCCAGGGATGTGGCCGCGGGTACGTACTACTACGAGGTCTTCTACCGGGCCGAATGTGGCACCGTGGTGGACGGCACCTTCACGGGTAGCATCACGGTACTTCGGTAGGCGGTGGTATAAGAGCGTGACCGTGCCGATCTTTGCGTCGGATGAAGACGCTGTTAGCCGCGTTGTTCTTGTTGTGCTCCACGGCGCACGACTTCTTCATCTCCATCCTGACGATCCGCTTCGCTCCGGCCACGCACACCCTCGACCTCACCTGGCGGATCACCGCGCATGACATCGAACATGCGCTGGAGAACGTGGCCCCGCTGAAGCTCGGCTCCGAACAAGAACACCCGAAGGCCGACAGCATCCTGAATGCCTACTTCATGGAGCACTTGGTGCTCATGCAGGAGAAGCAACTGACGTGGAAGTGGGTCGGGAAGGAACTGGATGGCGAGACCTTGTACTGTTACCTCCAGGTGGACAGCATCGGTGGACCACAGGACCTGCTGGTGAAGAACACCATGCTGCAGGACCTCTTCTATGAGCAGCAGAACCTGGTGCATGTGGAGGGCGAGGGACTTTCCACCCGGTCGCACACCTTCGTGATCGGTAGCGGGCCATACACCTTCACCTGGTGAAGAACCTCGCGGCGTTCATCATCATACCCGCATTGGGCTTGTTCTTCGGTGTGGGATGCAGTGATCCGGATCGAACATCGGTCGTGGTTTCATACACCGAAGCCCGCACTGTCCCAGGGCCGCATGCACAAGTCACACCGGTCACCTTTCACAGCACCGCGGCCGATACGGCCGGCATGGAAGCGGACCTGCGCATCATCGAGCGCAAGCTGGGCAGGTTGGACCCCGGCATCCGCGATGAGTTGACCGTTGTGCAGGTCCGCTACTTCGCCTTCACCGACAGCACATGCATGGCGGTGGACACCAGCCAGCTCCGGAGCGGTGCTTTGGTGGTGCACAGCTGCATCGCCGAGGAAGTACGTGCCCTGTTCGAGGAGCTGGAACGCGACACCTTCCCGATCGCCAGGGTGGTCCCGATCAACCGTTACGGGCTCAACGCGGACTCCACCGGCTGGGATGATGCGGCCTCGATGGCGGACAACAACACGAGCGCCTTCAACTACCGTTCGAAGCCCACTTCAGGGGAAGCATCGAAGCACGCGCAAGGCATCGCCATCGACATCAACCCACGGCAGAACCCCATGGTGCGTGTGAATGAGGTCGGCGCTTTGGTGGAACCACCGGATGGCCGTTACCGGCCGGGAACGCCAGGGACCTTGGACCGCGCGTTCACCGCACGCTACCTTGCCGGTCGCGGCTGGTCCTGGGGTGGTCGCTGGCCCAGACCGCAGGACCACCAGCACATCGAGAAAAGCCGGGGGAATTGTCCGCACATGCGGTTCAGCCTGAAGTAGAGATGACGAAGCAGGAGAAAGCGGCATTCGTTCAATCCAAGCTCGATGGCTCCAGTCCTTTGTGCAACTCACAGAAGAGATGGCCACGATATGATCGTGTCTCCTCACCAAAGGCCCTTCACAACCATTCTCACACGATAAACGGTATCGAGCGCCATGGACAAGCTCTATAAATTCGAGAACGGTTGTATATATTACTGGGAAGCATGGGAGACGGATGGTAAGCGCGCCATCATCCATTGGGGGGAAGTGGGACATAGAGGTGAGCACAGCGAAATCCGGCCAGGACTACTCGTCGGATTAGCGCAAAAGATCGCCAAGCATGTGAAATCGATGGAGAGTTCGGGATATCGAAGGTTCTCTGATAGGGAACTGAAGATGCTCGTTATCGTTTTCTCCGTCGAAGGCTGGGGCACCGCAAAAGATCTCGATAAACGTTATCAAATTGAACGGCGATTGGATCAACTACTCGGCTGGCATGGGCTCGGCCATGTTGATGGGGGCAGTATCGGTAGCGGCACCATGGAGATCGATTGCTTGGTCATCGACTTCGATATTGCCGAGCGAGTAATTAGAGGGTACTTGCTGGAAGAAGGATTCACGGACTTCAAAGAGATCAAAAGGCTGACATGACCCGCGCCGAGAAAGCTGCTTTCATCTCTTCCAAGCTCGCCGAGCTCTACCCCCGCACGACCATCCCACTGGACCATGAGGACCCTTACACACTCCTGGTCGCCGTTGTGCTCAGTGCGCAATGCACGGACAAGAAGGTGAACGAGATCACGCCGCTGCTCTTCAGCAAGGCACGTACCCCGCGAGAGATGGTTAAGCTGAGCGTGGAGGAGATCCAGGACATCATCCGGCCCTGCGGCCTCTCGCCGATGAAGAGCAAAGGCATCCATGGCCTCTCCAAGATCCTCCTGGAGGAACACGGCGGCCAGGTGCCGGAGAGCTTCGCGGCGCTGGAAGCGTTGCCAGCCGTGGGACACAAGACGGCGAGCGTGGTGATGAGCCAGGCCTTCGGGGTGCCTGCCTTCCCGGTGGACACCCATATACACCGCCTGGCCTGGCGCTGGACCCTGAGCACGGGCAAGAGCGTGGAGCACACGGAGGCCGACCTGAAGCAGCTCTTCCCGGAGGACAGCTGGAACGACCTGCACCTGCGCATCATCTATTTCGGACGGGAGTATTGCCCGGCGAAGGGCCACGACCCGTGGAAATGTCCGATCTGTTCCGTGGTGGGGCGGAAGGAGCTGTTCCGGTGAGGCGATCTTTGCGGCCGCCCATCGGCGCCCTCGGCTATTACCTGGCACTTCCCTTCATCTACGGCATCTCCCTGCTGCCCTTCCCCCTGCTCTACCTGCTCAGCGGATGCCTTGCGCCTGGTGCTGTTCGGCGTCTTCGGCTACCGTCGCAAGGTCGTCTCAGCAACCTGAGGAACAGCTTTCCCGGAGAAGAGCGAGGCGGAACTGAAGGGGATCATGCGGCGCTTCTACCGCTGGTTCTGCGACCTGATGCTGGAGACCCTGAAGACCCTGACCGTGTCACCGGCCACCGTCCGCCGGCGCTTCGAGTTCCACGGGCAGGAGCTGCTCCGGGAATACGCCCGGCAGGGGCAGAGCGTGATCCTCGTGCTGGGGCATTACGGCAACTGGGAACTGGCAGGGGCCCGCTACAGCCAGGAGAAGGACCTGCCGCAGCTGTACGTGATCTACCATCCGCTGCACAACAAGCACTTCGACCGGCTCCTGCACCACATGCGCACCCGCTCGGGCACCCGCCTGTACACGATGCGGGAGACCAGCAAGGCCATGCTGCGCGACCGGCACCTGAACACGGCCACGGCCTTCATCGCCGACCAGACCCCCTCCCCGGAGCGGGCCTGGTGGACCACCTTCCTGGGCCAGGAAACACCGGTGTTCCTGGGTACCGAGGGGCTTTCCAAGAAACTGGGCTATCCGGTGGTGTACATCGCCATGGAACGCCCGCGACGCGGGCATTACCGGATGACCATGGAGCTGCTGGTGGCGGATCCTTCGAACACCGCGGAGGGCGAGATCACCGAGATCCATACCCGCCGACTTGAAGCAGATATCCGCCGAAGTCCCGAAATTTGGCTCTGGACCCATCGGCGCTGGAAACACCGCAGGCCGGAGAGCGTTGCATAAGTGATGCGTTCAGAGAAGGAACTCATACTGGCCACGAAGCCCTTCGCGCGGGAGGTCCGCTGGAAGAGCTGGTGGCACCTCTTCAGCACCGGGGTGGTGCTCGGAGGGGCCTACTTCGTCATTTTCTGGCCCACCACGCCGCTCTGGGCCAAAGTGGTCTGCAGCGTGCTGGCCGGGCTCACCATCGCCCGGATGTTCATCATCTACCACGACCACCAGCACAAGGCCATCCTGCAGGGGTCGAAGTTCGCCGATGCGGTGATGACGCTCTGGGGCCTCTTCATCCTGGCGCCCACCAGCATCTGGAAGCGATCCCACGACCATCACCACAAGCACAACTCCAAGCTGTACACCAGCAGCATCGGCTCCTACCCCATCGTGACCCGGGAGAAGTACCTGTCCATGGGCCGTGGGGAGCGTGCCGTGTACAACTTCACCCGGCATCCGCTCACCATCGCCTTCGGCTACCTGTTCGTGTTCATCTACGGCATGTGCGTGCGCAGCTACATGAACAATCCGGACAAGCACAAGGATTCCCTGCTGGCGCTGATCCTGCACGTGGTGATGGGTACGGCCATCGTGCTCCTGCTGGGCTGGACGGCCTTCTGGCTCGGCTTCGTGGTGCCGGCCTTCATCGCGCTCGGCCTGGGCGCCTACCTGTTCTACGCGCAGCACAACTTCCCCACGGCCACCTTTGCGGACAAGGACGGGTGGAGCTACGTGAACGCGGCCCTGGGCAGCAGCAGCTACATGAAGATGAGCCAGGTGATGCACTGGTTCACCGGGAACATCGGTTATCACCACATCCACCACCTCAACGCACGGATCCCCTTCTACCGGCTGCCGGAGGCCTTCGAGGCCATACCCGAGCTGCAGGAGGCGAAGACCACCTCGCTGATGCCGGGAGAGATCGTGCGTTGCCTGCGCCTGAAGGTGTGGGACCCCCAATTGGGCCGCATGATCGGCCGGCGGGAGCTGACCACCGGCTGAAACACGAAAGCCCCGGCCAAGGCCGGGGCTTCACGTGAGCAGGGTCCCGATCAGTTCAGGACCAGTTCGATGTTCCCCACCACGGGGTGTTTCTCCACTTTCAGTGAGCGGCTGTAGCTCAGGATGTTCCGGATCGAGGAGGAGCGCGGTCCGGGTTGGAGGTCGAAGGTGTGGCGGGGGGTGCGGCGCATGGAACGACCGCTGCGGGTAATGTGGGTCATGCAGTGATGGTTTTCATCCGTGTTCCGCCATTGAACGACCACTCCCTGCCCCGTATTGCACGACCCTGAAAAAAAGAGCGCCGGCTTACGGGCCGGCGCTCGTGGACGATCCACCTGCGGTGCTCCTAGGCGCGCTCCAAGTGGATGTCGTGCTTCTTGATCAGCTTGCGCATGTTGATGAGCGCGTAGCGCATGCGGCCGAGGGCCGTGTTGATGCTGACGTCCGTGTGGGCGGCGATCTCCTTGAAGCTCATGCCCAGGTAGGTGCGCATCACCACCACCTCGCGCTGCTCCTCGGGCAGGTGGTCGATCAACTTGCGCACGTCCGCGTCGATCTGAACGTCCACCATGCGCTGCTCCACGTTGCGGTCCGGCTGGGCCACCGTGGCGAACACATCATGGTCGTCGTTGCTCCGGACCAGGGGCATCTTCTTCTGCCGCCGGAAATGATCGATCACCAGGTTGTGCGCGATGCGCATGACCCAGGGAAGGAACTTGCCCTCCTCGTTGTACTTGCCGGTCTTGAGCGTGTGCACCACCTTGATGAAGGTCTCCTGGAAGAGGTCCTCCGTGACCTCCCGGTCCTTCACCATGAGGTAGATGTGGCTCCACACCTTGCGCTTGTGGCGGGTGAGGAGGATCTCGAACGCATGCTCGTTACCGTCCAGATAATGACGTACGAGCTCCTGGTCTGTGAGCACCTTTGATAGCATGGCCTTCCCTTTTGGTCCGTAAAGCGGATCGTGTTCCGAGGGTAGAGGTCTATGCTATGCGGTGCGTTTTGATGGGCGGACGGGGTCCGCGGGTTCGAGGTATGGACGTTCCCTGGGTCGTTAACGTTGCCTTGGAGGCCGATGTTGTGCCGGGCATGAAATTTCCCGGGAACAGTTCCAAAGATAGTGCGGGCGGCCAGGGCCGCGCAAGCCGATGCCTAACTTCGCGCCGCCTTTGCCTGACCGTGTGAACACCCCGAACGCCGCCGGCACCGCCGAGCGACCGGCCCGCGTGGGCGACCGCCGCCTGATCCGCGTCCAGGGCGCCCGGGTGCACAACCTGAAGAACATCGATGTCGACATCCCACGGGGAAAGCTCGTGGTGGTGACCGGCCTCAGCGGCAGCGGCAAGAGCAGCCTGGCCTTCGACACCCTCTACGCGGAGGGGCAGCGCCGCTACGTCGAGAGCCTCTCCAGCTACGCCCGGCAGTTCATGGGACGGCTGGAGAAGCCCGATGTGGACCGCATCCTGGGCATCAGCCCGGCCATCGCCATCGAGCAGAAGGTGATGACCAGCAACCCGCGGAGCACCGTGGGCACCAGCACCGAGGTCTACGACCACCTGAAGCTGCTCTTCGCCCGGGTGGGACGCACCTTCTCCCCCGTCAGCGGCAAGGAGGTGAAGCGCCACACCGTGGAGGACGTGGTGGAAGGGTTCCGGTCCTTCCCCGCCGACAGTGCGGTGCTGGTGATGGCCCCGGTGCACGTGCCCGAAGGCCGTGATGTGGCCACCCACCTCGACGTGCTCCAGCAGCAGGGCTTCGCCCGGGTGCATGACGGGGACACCGTGCTCCGCATCGACGAATTGCTGGAAGGTGGCGAACTGCCCGATGGTCCGCTGCACCTGGTGGTGGACCGCCTCCGTGCCACGCCGGACGATGAGGAGACGGAGAGCCGGCTCGCCGATTCCGCGGAGGCCGCCTTCTTCGAGGGGCTGGGCGAACTGGTACTGCTGGGCGAGGACGCGAAGGGCAAACCCCGTTCCTTGACGTTCAGCGACCGATTTGAAAAGGACGGGATCTCGTTCGAGGAACCCTCGCCCAACCTGTTCAGCTTCAACGACCCCGTGGGCGCCTGCCCCCGCTGCGAAGGCTACGGGTCCGTCATCGGCATCGACCCGGACCTGGTGGTGCCTGACAAGGGCCTGAGCGTGTACGACGATTGCGTCGCTCCCTGGCGGGGTGAGAAGCTCTCGGAGTGGAAGGACAGTTCATCAGCGGTGCGGAAGGGCACGACTTCCCCATCCACCGCCCCTACCGCGACCTGACCCCGGAACAACGTGACCTGCTCTGGAAAGGGGCCCGCGGCCTGAAGGGGATCGACCGCTTCTTCAAGTACGTGGAGGAGAAGAGCTACAAGATCCAGTACCGCGTGCTGGCGAGCCGCTACCGGGGCAAGACCACCTGTCCGGACTGCGGCGGAGGGCGCCTCCGGCCCGAGGCAGGGTATGTGAAGGTCGCCGGTACCGCGATCACCGAACTGGTGCACCTGCCCATTGACCGGTGCCTGGACTTCTTCGAGCAGCTTTCCCTGGACGAGCACGATGCCCGGATCGCGGACCGCCTGCTGAAGGAGGTCCGGAACCGCCTGCGCTACCTGGTGGACGTGGGCGTGGGCTACCTGACCCTGGACCGCCGCAGCAACACCCTGAGCGGCGGTGAGACCCAGCGCATCGACCTGGCCACCAGCCTGGGCAGCAGCCTGGTGGGCAGCATGTACATCCTGGACGAGCCCAGCATCGGCCTGCACCCCCGCGACACCCAACGCCTGATCGGCGTGCTGGAACGCCTGCGCGACCTGGGCAACACCGTGGTGGTGGTGGAGCACGAGGAGGAGATCATGCGCGCGGCCGACCACATCATCGACATGGGGCCGAAGGCCGGATCGCATGGTGGCGAGGTCGTCTTCACGGGCACGCATGCCGAACTGATGGAGGCCGACAGCCTCACGGCCAAGTACCTCACAGGCCGCCTGGAGATCCCGGTACCGAAGCAGCGCCGCAAGGTGAAGGACCGCATCGTGCTGAAGGGCGCGCGGGAGCACAACCTCAAGGGCATCGACGTCGCCTTCCCGCTGAACATGCTCACGGTGGTGAGCGGCGTGAGCGGATCCGGCAAGACCACCCTGGTGAAGCGCATCCTGTACCCCGCCCTGCGCCGGGAGCTGGAGGGCTTCAGCGAACGTCCCGGTGAGCATGGCGGCCTGGAGGGCGACCTGAAGCGCATCGCCGCGGTGGAACTCGTGGACCAGAACCCGATCGGGCGCTCGTCGCGGAGCAATCCGGTGACCTACGTGAAGGCCTACGACGATATCCGCCAGCTGTACAGCGACCAGGAGCTGGCCAAGGTGCGCGGCTACAAGCCCAGCTACTTCTCCTTCAACGTGGACGGCGGGCGCTGCGAGGTGTGCCAGGGCGAGGGCCAGGTGCACATCGAAATGCAGTTCATGGCCGACATCAGCCTGCGTTGCGATGCCTGCCACGGACGGCGGTTCAAGGAGGAGATCCTGGACGTCAAGTTCGCGGGCCTGGACATCGCCGAACTGCTGGACCTGACCGTGGACGATGCCCTGGAGCTCTTCCGGCAGCATGCCGATGACCAGACCGCTTGCCGGCGCATCGTGCAGAAACTGGAGCCCCTGAGCAACACGGGCCTGGGCTATGTGAAGCTGGGGCAGAGCAGCAGCACGCTGTCCGGTGGCGAAGCCCAGCGCATCAAGCTCTCCTCCTTCCTGACCAAGGGCCAGGACGAGAAGCCCACGCTCTTCATCTTCGACGAACCCACCACCGGGCTCCACTTCCACGACATCGCCAAGTTGCTCACCTCCTTCGACATGCTCATCGCCAATGGCCACAGCGTGTTGGTGATCGAACACAACACGGAGGTCATCCGGCGCGCCGATCACATCATCGACCTGGGTCCCGAAGGCGGCGATGGTGGAGGGTCGGTGGTGTACGAAGGCACCCCGGAAGGGCTGCTGGCCGCGAGCGGATCGTTCACCGGAGAGTACCTGCGCAGCCTTTAGCGCAACAAGGTCAGATGGCCCTTCAAGGTGGTCATCGGCTCCTCGCTACAGAAGTCCTTGAAGTCGATGATGTAGTAATAGGTCCCATCCGGCACGGGAGCTGAGCGAGCGTTGGCCGCTCCACCATTCCACCCGTTGCCCTGGTTGCTGGACTCGAACATCTTGAGACCCCACCGATCGTAGATGGTCATGTGGAAATTGTCGATGCCCTCGCCCACGATGGCGAACTCATCGTTCTGTTGATCGTTGTTCGGCGTGAACACGTTCGGCACAAAACCCTCTCCCCTGTCGGTCGGAAGCTCGACCACACGCACGGAGCCCGTGACCGGACATCCATAAGCGTCGATCCCCGTGAACGCGTAATCTCCTCCCGTGTTCACGGAGAGCGGGTTCGCGTCCTGACCGTTCGCCCAGGTGATGTTGGTGATCGCGAAGGCCGGTGTTATGGCGATGGCCTTTCCACCACAGGTGTACTGATCGGGCGTGAGCGGTGGGGCTGGTGCGAAGATCACCTGCACGGTGTCCGTGGCTGCACAGGCGCCGTCCGTAACGGTCACCCAATATTGCCCTACTGTGTTGACCTCGATGGTGCGTTGGGAGGACCCGGTGGACCATGCATAGGAGTCGAAACCAAGACCTGCGTCCAGCGTGGCGGCGGAGCCATCGCACAGCGGCACGGGGGTCGGCAGGGTGTTATCGATGGCCGGGGTGGTGAAGACCACCGGTATGGTCGCTCGAGCGGTATCGGCACAAATGGTATTCACCACTTGCAGACCCACCTGGTAGGTCCCTGGGCCATCGTAGGCATGTGTTGGTTCGAACGTCGTGGATGCCGATCCATCACCAAAGGTCCAATTGTACTGGTTCCCACCTTCGGAGTTGTTCGTAAGATCCAGGAAATACCCGTCACAGGAGCTCGTGGCGAGGGGTTCGAAATCGGCCAGGATCACGTTCGGGTCGAAGACCTGAAGGGTTATGAAGGTGGTGTCCGCCAGGTTGCAAGCCCCGGGATCCACCCCGATCAAGGTGATCACATAGGTACCCACCTCATCATAGCTCAAGGTGAGCTGTTGTCCCGTCTGGATCGGTGACCCATCGCCAAGATCCCACTGGAACTCCTGGGCCTGGCCTGTGGCGGTCAGGTTGAAGACGGCGGGAATGCACTGGCTGAGAGAATTGGCAGTGATGCTGGCCTGGACACCGGCGGTTTCGAAGTCGATCTTGAAGACCGCGATATCCCAGGAGATCTGGTTGTTCGGCGCGTAGGCCCAGGGAGTGGATTGCATGCTCTGACCGCCGGAGCAGACCCCCTGATATACGAATCCGTTCTTGTCGAACCGGCTCGTTCCGCCATCAACGTGGCTCCCACCGTAATGGGTCCCGAAGAGTATCCCTGCGAGGTCCACATCGAACGAGGCCAGGTAAAAGGAGCCTGATGTCTGAAGCGCATCCGCCGTGAGCGGCAGATCACCGCTGGCCGCGTAGCCCGACATGTAAACGTGATCGCAAACGTCGACGAGGAAGGCCACTGGCGCCACGTTGCCTGGGATCATGGTGGTCACCAGTCGTTCGGATAGGTCCGTGGTGAACTTGGCGAGGTAGTTGTTCCCGTTGTCGAGTTCGCCATAGGTGCCTTCCGGGTACACGGGTACCGCACCACCCGTCTGGCCGTAGATCCATACGTTGTCCTCACTATCCAGATCGATGAAATAGCCACGATCGTAGTCAGCGGTGCCGAAGTAGGTGCCCGCCACCAACACGTTCAGGTCAGCAGCGAACCGCAGGACATACGCATCCGTAGCTCCGCCTTGGAAGCTGGCCATATAACCACCGGCCGGCATGTTGAAGCCAGAGCCTTCGGTATGCCCGACCACGAACACGTCCCCGTTGGCGGCGATCCTGATGCCCAAGGCAGCATCGTCCTGCGACCCACCGATGAAGGTGGAGGCCAGCAGGTTCGAGCAAGTGGGGTCAAGCTTGAAGATGACCCCATCCTGTCCACCGCCCGCCGTGGATTGTACCGCGCCATCGATCACCGGGAAGTCAGCTGAGCTGGAGAAACTGGCCACGAGTATGTTGCCCACCTGATCCACGAACACCTCTCCGCGGTATGCCTCGCCATAATTCCCAGCCATGTTGTTCGTACCATCCTCGCCTGAACCGCCCACATAGGTTGAGCCGATGATGGATCCTCCGTCTAGAGAGAAATGCACCACCACGATATCCTGCCCGTTCTGGGTGGCGTCGAAGGCATTGGAGGAGACCGGGAAATCGGGTGAATTGGTCGATCCAAGCACGATGAGCTCCCCTGCGGCGTTCGTGATGAGGCTGTGCGGGTTCTCCCCGCTATTGCCCCCGAGGTAGCTGGCCCATAGGAGCTCACTGGAGTTCGGCGTGTACTTGCTCAAGGACATGTCGGTCCCTCCACCGCCGAAGGAGGCTTGGAAAGTGCCCATCGTTGCGGGGTAATTGCTGCCGAAGTCCCGACCTGCTGAGAACATGTTCCCAAAGTCGTCGAACGCTGCGCAGTGCCCATACACACTGGACCCTGTGGCACCCGAATAAGTGGCCCCCACCAGCAACGGGTCGATGACGATCGGTCGTGTCCGGTCCACCCCGTTCGGGAAATCGAATCCGACGACATCACCGGATAACGTGAAGACACACTTCAGTGCTCCGCCACGATCATCACCATAGAAGGCCACCGGTGCCTGCTCAGTGAGCTCCCCCACGGAGGTACGCATCACCAGCAGCCCTTCGTCATTGATCGCCAGTTCGTCCAGGCCTTCGTAGCGCATTCGCACGGCACGATGGTCGGCACCCGGAGCCATGAGCACATCATACTTGAAAGCGCCCTGTTCCGACTTCAGCACCACATCCACGCCTGGCCAGACCTCCTGTTTCAGGACCTGACCATAGAGCCCGACATGGGAGCGCCATTGGGCGGGATCATTGCCCAGGAAATAGTTGTGATAGGCTTTGGACCGGTCCATGCCCGTGGTGGTGGAACCGGTGGCCGGATCCACGAAACGCATGCGCCAGGCATGGCCGCGGAAGGTCAACGTGTCCCGGACAGCCTTCGGGTACTCCATGAAGTCATGCATCACCTCGTGTGCGCGCTGCTCATACATGCTCCAGGTCCAGCCGTCGCGTTCAATGAACAAGGTGGCTCCGCTCGCACCGGACCGGAAGAGGACCGGTGCCGGCCACTGCCCGGCGTTCTCGATGAACGTGGGCGGGGTGCGCTGCTCGCTGTGATCATCGTCATGCGCGATCGCGGGAGATGAGAGCACCATCAGTGCTGAGAGGCCTATGAACTTCATGCTGTTCGGTTCCATGTTCCTTCGGTCGTTCATACTGTCCGTTCGTTCAACGCACCACGGTGACGTGGCCTATCCGTGAGAATTGTTCGGTGCCGGTACACATGCCTGTGTAGTTCAACACGTAAACATAAAGGTCGTTCGGAGCGGGCCCGCCGTTGAAGGTGCCATCCCACGGCATGGACTTCGAAGCGGAATAGAAGATCCGCTCTCCCCACCGGTCGTAGATCGTCACATCCAGCTCCTTCTCGCCATATCCGGCGAAGCTGAAGGTATCGTTGATGCCATCGCCGTTCGGAGAGAAGGCATTGGGGATGTACATCCGGGTGTCATTGTCGTAGAGTTCCACCACCGCACTGTCGGCGTGGCTGCAACCGTAGCGGTCGATGACGATGAATTCCAGATGACCATCCTCACCGGGCAGGGTGACGGTCCGTGACGTCCTTCCATCCGCCCACAGATAGGCCTGTGCATCATCCAACGGGATGCTCACTTCCACCGCCTGCCCGGGGCATGTCCGCTCCACCACCTCAAGGTCGTACGGAACAGGTGGCAGGACGGACACCGTGGCCGTTCCGAAACAACCCTCATCGTTCGTCACCTCGACATCAAAAGTACCCAGGACGCTCACCTGGATGGATGATGTGGTCGCTCCGGTACTCCACAGGTACTGCCCGTCATACTGTCCGGCATCCAGCGTTACGAACTGCCACTCCGGACAGAGGACCCGGTCCTCCAGGATGGGCTGGAACTCGATCGGGGCAACGTTGACGATGGTCGTGATGGTATCGCTCTGGCTGCAACCGGTGGGATCGTAGGCGATGAGCGTCACTTCATAGCTCCCTTCCGTGTCGAACACATGCACGATGGAATCAGCGGTGTAGACGGTACCATCGCTTATCTCCCAGATATGATCGAGGGGGTCCCCCGTGCTTGTGTTCACGGCATGGATGCGCATCTCCGTGCAATCCTCCGCCTGCTCCCAATCCAGCCCGGCGGCCACCGGTTGCTGCGCGCCAATGGTGATGTTGAAGTAGGTGGTGTCGGCCAGGTTGCAGGCCAGGGAATCCATGGCGATCAATCGCACCACGTACTCACCGGGCTGGGTATACAGGTGACTGGGTTCAAAGACCTCGACAGCGGGGGATCCATCGCCGAAATCCCAGATCCAGGTATCGCCTGTGCTTTCGTTGGAGAAATCGACCTGGATGGGGGCACAGCCCGTGTTGATTGCCGAGGCCCCTGCAGCATTCACACCAGCCACTCCGAAATCGATCTTGAACACACCGATATCCCAACCGATGGACTGGTTCGTCGCATAAGCCCAAGACGTTGTCTGCAGGCTGCCCGTACCACTACAAACGCCTTGATAGACCACACCGTTCTTATCGAAACGGCTGGTGCCCCCATCCACGTGGCTGCCTCCGTAGTAGGTCCCGTAGATCTGCTGGGTCATCTCCGGCTCGAACACGGCCAGGTAGAAACTACCATCCTGGTAAAGCGCATCCGCCGAGAGTGGCAATCCGTCGGACGAATTGTAGCTGGACAGGTAGATGTTCCCGCAGACGTCCACCAGGAAGGCCACCGGCACCGCCCCACCAGGGCTCCCGTCCCAGCCGAGGGTGCCTCCCAGGGTGGTCGTAACAGGCATCGCGGTGAGGTCCGCCGTGAACTTGGCGATGAAAATGGGACCATTGGCCACGCCGTACGTGCCGGACGGAACAATGGGCACCACACCTTCGGTCTGCCCGTAGATCCAGATATCATCGTTCAGGTCGGTATCGATGAAATAGGAGCGGTCGGACTCATTGGTACCGAAGAAGGAACCGGCGGTCATACTGGATAGGTCAGCGGCAAGGCGCACAACGTAGCCATCCCTTTCTCCCCCCAGATAAGCTGGGGCCACGGTCCCCGCCGTCACCGGGAAGTCGCTGCTCTCGGTGCTGCCCGTGACCAGGAGTTCCCCACCTACAGCGATACGGACCCCGAGCGCATTATCATCCTGTGCACCTCCCAGGAAGGTGGCATAGAGCATGGTGCTGCATGTCGGGTCGATCACGAAGACCACCGCATCCTGTCCTCCACCAAGGGTGGGTTGCAGACAGCCGGAGGTGACCGGGAAGTCTTGGGAGGAAGAGCAGCTCGCCACGATGATGTTATTCGAGCCATCCAGGAAGATCTCTCCGCGATAGGCTTCCCCGTAGTTGGCGAACATATTGTTGTAGCCGTCCTCGCCCTGGCCACCGACGAACGAACTACCGACCAAGGATGCGCCATCCGCACTGAAGTGGGTGACGACGATATCCGTTCCGGCCAGCGTATTGTCCAACGCACCCGGGGTAACAGGGAAGTTCGCCGAGCTGGTGGTCCCCATGATGCACAATTCACCGTTGCTGTTGACGATCATGCTATGCGGGTTCTCGCCGGAGGAACCTCCCAGGTAGGAGGCCCATAACAACTCACTACCATCCGGGTTGTACTTGCTGAAGGACATGTCCGTACCCCCACCGCCCATGGTCACCTGGAAGGCACCGACCGTGGCCGGGTAGGTAGGTCCGAAGTTGCGGGCTCCGGTGTAGATGTTCTCAAAGTCATCGTAAGTGGCGCAGTGGCCATAGTTGGAAGACCCTGTGGCCCCACTGAGCGTACTGGCGATCAGTACGGGGTCGATGGTGATGGGACGTGAGCGGTCAACCTCGGCACCAAGAACGAATCCAAGCACCGAACCGTGGAGTCGGTAGCGGCACGTGACAGCCTCATGCGCACCATCACTGTAGAACGCCACCGGTGCCAGCTCCTTCACCTCACCCACCGATGTCTGGAGCACCAGTTCACCGTCCACATTGATCGTCATTCCATCCGCTCCTTCATAAGCCATGGCCACCTGGGCAGGATCGGCACCTGGCGCCAGGAGCACATCATACTTCAGGTCGCCTCCCACCGTGCGGTATTCGACATCCACACCGGGCCAAACCCCCTTGTACCTTACCCCTTTGAAGGCGGGGACCCGGGACCGCCAGCGCCGAGCATCGTTCCCCAGGAAGAAGTTCTCGTATCCCGGGCGCTGTTCTCCCACCTCCACCGTCAAGTTCGCTGAAGGCCCAACGAATCGCATACGCCAGGCATGTGCGTTCAAGGGCTCGAGGCCATGCCCCTCTTCACCGGCCTCATGCACCCTATCATGCACCAGGTCCTCCAACCGTATCCAGGTCGCGCCTTCACGTTCGAAAAAGACGGTGGCTGCGTTCACGGAGGCTTTGAAAAGCACGGCCTCTTCCCACTGGCCCTGGTTCCGGGTAAAACGTACACGGTCCTCCGCAGGTCCCGAAGCCTGAATAGGACTCAATTGCACCGTGAAGACGATCGCAGGGAGAAGGGTCGGGATGTACTTCATGGTCGTTCGTTCAGGTCTAGAGAGTGACGCGCAAACGGTCGCTGACGTTGCTTCCGGGACCAGTGGCCTGAAGCACCCCCGACCTGAATGAACATATGCCTGATCCCCAGCGGCTAAGGTCGGCTTATGAACGGCAGTTCGACAAGCTGATGCACCCGGGCGTGGAACGGGCTGGATGAACCGGGAAAAATGGACGACCGACCGATCACCTACCTGAACTGCAGGTCGTACAACTTGCGATAGGCGCCGTTCTGTTCCAGCAGGGAGTGGTGATCGCCCTGCTCCACGATACGTCCCTTGTCCAGCACGATGATCCTGTCCGCATCCTGGATGGTGCTGAGGCGGTGAGCGATGACGATGCTGGTGCGGCCGGTGGTGATGCGTTCGATGGCCTGCTGGATGAGCTGCTCGCTGGTGCTGTCCACGCTGCTGGTGGCTTCGTCCAGGATGAGCACCTTGGGTTCGTTCACCGCGGCGCGGATGAAGGCTATGAGCTGTCGCTGACCAACGCTGAGGATGCCACCGCGCTCCATGACAGGAGTATCGTAGCCCTGCGGCAGCCGTTGGATGAAGTCGTGCGCACCCACGGCCTTGGCCGCATCGATCACGCGATCCCGTGAGATGGTCGGATCACCCAGTGTGATGTTGTTGTGCACCGTGTCGCTGAACAGGAAGACATCCTGGAGCACCACGCTGATGTTCTTCCGGAGGCTTGCCAGTGCATAGGAATCGATGGGATGACCGTCCAGGGTCACTTCACCGCGCTGGAACTCGTACGAACGGCTCAACACATTGATGATGCTGCTCTTGCCGGAACCCGTTGCCCCCACGAGCGCCACCATCTCACCGGCCTGCGCCTCGAAAGAGATGTCCCGCAGGACGAACTCCTCCTCCTCGTAAGCGAACCAGACCTGAGTGAACCGGACAGCGCCAAGCACATCGCGGGCCGAACGGTGGCCGGTATCGGGGATCGAAGCCTCCGTATCGAGCACTTTGAACACACGTTCGCTGCCCACCATGCCCATTTGGAGCACGTTGAACCGATCCGCCAGCTGACGGATGGGACGGAACAGCATGTTGATGAACAGGATGTATGCGAAGATGTCCCCGAGGGTGGCCTCACCCGCCAGCACGTCCTTCACGCCCCACCATACGAGGAAGGCCAGTGAAATGGCACTGAGCACCTCCACCACCGGAAAGAAGATGCTGTACGCGAGCACCCCGCGGATATGGGCCTTGCGGTGCTCGCGGTTGATCGCCTGGAACTTGCGCTGTTCCTGCTCCTCACGGCCGAAGAGCTGAACGATGGACATGCCCTGGATGTGCTCCTGGACAAAGGCGTTCAAGCGGGCCACCTGGGTGCGAACATCCTGGAAACTCTTCTGGATGCTGTTCTTGAAGATGTTGGTGCTCCAGAGCAGCAAGGGGATCGGCACCATGCTCAGCAGGGCCAGCTTCCAATTGTACACGAACATGACCACCACCACCACGAGCAACTTGAGGATGTCACCCATGATCATGAGGAGCCCTTGCGAGAAGATATCGTCGATGGTCTCGATATCACTGATCACGCGGGTGACGAGGGTGCCGATCGGAGTGCGGTCGAAGTAGCGCAACTTGAAACCGAGCACCTTCGCATAGAGCTTCTGGCGCAGGTCGAAAGTGACGGCCTGCCCCAACCAGGCCGTCCAATAAGCCTGGTAATACTGGACCAATGCTTCCAACACGAGCAGAACAACGACGACGAGCGTGATCACCAGCACCAGTGTGCCCGAGCCGGGGCCCACCAACGCCTTGGTGACCCGCGCCGCCCAGGCGATGCTATGAGCGTTCCAGTTGGACTGGTCGGTAAGGACGAAGAGTTGATCATAGGCGGTGGCGGCCACATCGACCAACCAGCCGAGCATGATGGGCCGGATGACCCCGACAATGCTGAGCACAAAGGTGAGCACGACCGCCAGCCAGAAGATCCCGCGATAGGGCTTGGTAAAGGCGAACACGCGGTTGAACAGGACGAGGTCGAAGGCCTTGCCCTGGGCGGTCGGCTCGGCCTGCTTGGCCGGTGCCTGCTGGGCTGCGGTGGCGTTACCTGCGCTCATGCCTTGCCCGTGGGGATGAAGGGATAGATGATGTGCTCAAGGTAAAGCCCCCGTGCCGGCGCACTCTTCCCTGCCGCGCTGCGGTCATGGGCGGCGATCACCGAGCGCATGCTTTCCGGAGCGGCCTGCCCCTTGCCAATGCGGATGCAGGTGCCCACGATGGCGCGTACCATGTTGCGCAGGAAGCGATCGGCGCGGATGTGGAAGCAGTAGCCGTTGGGGACCTCCTCCCACTGCGCCAGCCGCACATCACAGAATGTGGTCTTCACATCGCTGCCCGCCTTGCAGAAGCTGCTGAAATCCTGCCTTCCGATCAGGTACGCGCAGGCAGTGTTCATGGCGACGATGTCCAGTGCGGGATGCAGCACATGCGCGCGGTCGGCCATGAAGGCATCCTTCCTGCGCAGGATGAGGTATTGATAGCCGCGCTCCGTTGCGCTGAACCGGGCATGAGCGTCATCGCTCACGGGGATCACCCGTTTGATGGCGATGCTATCGGGCAGCATGCTGTTCAGGCTGTATACGAGGCGCTCATCGATCACCTGGTCCGATGGGGCATCGAAGTGGAGGTAATAATCCAGCGCGTGTACGCCGGTATCAGTGCGGCCACAGCCCACCACGAAGAGGTCCGGAGCGTGGAGCGCGATGCGTAGGGCCTTCTCCACTTCTTCCTGAACGCTGGGTGCGGCCGGTTGCCGCTGCCACCCACGGTATGGGGTGCCGTCGTAGGCCAGTTGGAGGAAATAGCGCGGGAGGATCTCCATGCACGAAGGCGCAAAGGTACCGGGCCAGGACGTGAAGCGAGCGTTCTTTCCTTTGTGCCATGACCCGCATCGGCCTCCTCAGCGACACCCATGGTTGGCTGGACCCGCGGATCAAGGAGCACTTCGCCGACAGGGATATCATCTGGCATGCCGGCGACCTGGGTCCTGGGGTGGCTGAGGAGCTCGCCGCTTGGAAGCCGCTCGTGGCCGTCCATGGCAACATCGACGATGCACGATGCAGGGCCACCTACCCGGAGCACCAGCGCTTCACCTTGGAAGGTGTGAGGGTATGGATGACCCATATCGCCGGGAAACCGCCGCGCTACACGCCGGAAGTCCTGAAGGAATTGCGCACCTGCCCCACCGACCTCTTCATCTGTGGGCACTCGCACATCTGTGCCGTTCGGTTCGACGAGGCGGTGAATTGCCTGTACATGAACCCGGGAGCGGCCGGAAGGCATGGCTGGCACCAAGTACGCACCCTCCTGCGCTTCGAGCTGGAGGCGGGCAAGGTGCTTGGCCTGGAGGTGATCGAGCTGGGCAAGCGTGGCGCCGATTGAACCGAACAGGGGATCGTGGAATACCGATCCGCCCCGAGAACGCGTTCCACCCGGGACCGCGATAGCTTCGCTGCCATGGACCGCCTGCTCTCACACATCCCCGCTCGTCTGCGCAACCGTTACGCGGCCACGGCATTGGGGCTGCTGTGCTGGATCATCTTCTTCGACCGCAGTGATGCCTGGACGACCTTCAAGAACCGGCGGGAGCTGGGTCGGATGGAAGAGCAGCGGGAGTTCTACGTGCGGGAGATCGCACGAACCAAGGAACAACTCGTGGAACTAGGAAGCGACAAGGAGCTGTTGGAGAAGTTCGCCCGGGAGCGCTACCTGATGAAGCGCGACAACGAGGACATCTTCGTGCTCGTGCCCGAGAAGAAGGATCGACAGGCTACTCGGACAGACAGCAATTGACGGAAGGGTTACTGCAAAGATCGCGTATCAGCTGTTCTGTCCGCAGCCGGCGTCCCGCTCCGCGCAGATGGTAGTGCGTATCATGGAAGGCCGTATCCGGGAACACATAGGCGCTGGGGTCCCCGAGCAAGGGATGACCGGCTTGTGCCATGCGCCGGGCGACAACATCCTCCACGTCGGGCCTGCGGCTCGAGGCGGCCACGCAAGGCCAGACGAAGACCACCTGTGCCTGGTGCACCGCGGCGCTGTCCACCAGCTCCTGCGCCAGCGGTAGGAAGTCATCCCCGAAGACCGGGGACTTGTACTCGACAGGTTGTTGCTTCTCCGGGCCCCGTTGTGGCAGGCCGATGTGGGCCACCATGTCTCCGCGATCATTGAAGCCATCCGCGCGGTACACCCGTTCCTGCCCTTCTCCCTTTCGCTCGCCCAGAAGCTCCTTCCAAGCGGCTTGCAGGCGCAGAATGGCCACATCGGCGATCACGCGTGGACGACGGTACCAGGGCAACGCACGGATGGCACCCGGCGCACGGTCCACGGTGAGCACATGCACATCATTGTCCCGGATGGCCTCGCGGAACGCCGAATACTCGAAGGAGGCGATCACCAGATCATCCGGCCCCAAGTGGCCTTTCACCTCATTCACCATGAACTCCACCCCAAGGTTGGCATGGATGGTCATGTTCACCACGGGCCTGCAGAGGGCCTGTTCCAAGGCTTCGCTGTCCATGCCGAAGGTGGCGTTGCTCCCTCCGATGATCACCACCTTGGGAGAAGGAAGTGCGGCCAGTCGGGCCTCCTTGGCTGCCACCGCGCCGTGGTAATCGATCACCGAAGCATGATGGCCGTTGTGGAAGGCACATACCAACAGCATGCCCACCACGCCCGCGCCCAGCAACGCACGGCCGAAGAGGCGCAGCGGCTCAGAATTGGAAGTAGATGAACTCATGGGTGGTCTGCACATCCATGTACAGCAGGATCAGCAGGGTGATGAAGGTGTATATGGCCCAGCGGAACACGGGTGATCGAGGAAGAAGCGCCAGGGCGTGCGGTCGTTGACGCGACTTCCATTCTAGCAGCACCATGGCCACGATCAACCAGGTCACATGCTGTTTCATCCAATAGAGGACGATACCAGGATGCAGGGCCGCATGGAGCAGCATGTACTTGAGGTAGGCCAGGGCCTGTGCCACGCCGGGTGCCCGGAAGAAGACCCAGGCCAGCACTACCAGCAGGAAGGTCACCGCGATAGCCGGCAGGTCGCGGAGGCTGGGGTCGTCGCGGCGGGCCCGATCATCGCGCAGGATGGTGGGCAGGTAGTAGGCGCCATGCAACAAGCCCCAGGTCACGAAGGTCCAGTTGGCCCCGTGCCAGAGGCCGCTCACCGCGAAGGTGATCATGATGTTGCGGAACCGGCCCAGCTTGTTGCGCCAGCCGCCGAGAGGCATGTACACATTGTCCCGGAACCAGGAGCTGAGGGAGATATGCCAGCGCCGCCAGAACTCCGGGATGTCGCGGGAGAAATAGGGATACGCGAAGTTGCGGCTGAGCCGGAAGCCGAAGAGCCGGGCACAGCCGATGGCGATGTCGCTGTAACCACTGAAGTCACCGTAGATCTGGAACGCGAAGAAGAAGGCGCCGAAGAAGAGCGTGAGGCCGGGTGTGCTGTCCACGGGGGAGTCGAAGATGCGGTCCACGATGGGGCCACAACCATCCGCGATCACCATCTTCTTGAAGAAGCCCCACAGCATCTGGCGAAGCCCGTCCGTGGCCTGTGCACGATCGAATCGACGCGGAGCCTGGAACTGCGGCAGCAGATCCACCGCACGTTCAATGGGTCCGGCGACAAGCTGCGGAAAGAGGCTCACGAAGGCGAGGAACTCCACCGGCCGTGGCGTGGCCTTCAGGCGTCCGCGGTACACATCAATGGTATAGCTGAGGGATTGGAAAGTGTAGAAGCTGATGCCAATGGGAAGAATAAGATCCAGCGTAGGCAGATCGGGCCGCATGCCAAGACCAAGCATCAGGCCCTCGAGCCCCTCTCGGAAGAAGTTGAAGTATTTGAACAAGGCCAGTACGCCCAGGTTGGCAACAAGACTGAGGACGAGCAAGGTCTTCTTCCGCCTTCCGGGGTGCGAGCGGTCTATGGCCAGCGCCAGGAGGAAGTCGAGCAGGGAACTACCGATGAGCAGGGCCAGGAAGCGAGCATCCCACCAGCCATAGAACACGTAGCTGGCCAGCAGGATGAAGAGGTTCTGCAGGCGCAGGTCCCGGTTGGCCGCGTACCAGTACAGCAGGAACACGACCGGCAGAAAGACCAGGAAGGCGAAAGAAGGGAAGAGCATCCTGGGCGTGACCGCTGCAGGGTCTTCTGCGAATGTAGCGGTCGCTTCCGAACCGGGTCAGAACCGCGCGGCCATCGAGACCGTGAAGGAGGTATTGTCCCTGGCCGGGCCATGCACGCTCTCGAACACCGGATCAACGCCATGAAAGATCCGACCCTCGAAACGCACGAACGCGTCGGGCATCACTTCGATGTCCATGCCGAGCGAGTAACCCACCGTAGTGAGTCCGTGTGGCGTTCCGGTGTATAGGATCACCTGCTGATCATCACTGTAGTACTCCGCCCGCACCACGGTCGCGACGCCATTCTTCAACCTCCGCCGAAGAACGCCGACACAGCCCTGCCAGTCGTCCCAAGCTCCCCTACCATTCTCCTGCAGGCCGATGTCGGCACCCAATTGGGCACACCACTTCGCCCCTTCCCATGACCACCAGAGGTTGTTGAACACGCGATAGTAGCCCAGACTATCCGGCGTGTCGCTCCCGAGGAAGGTGCTCCAATTGAGCTTCATGCCCTTCCTTGGAGACCACAGGGCCTGCGTACCAAAGCATGGGGTATTGTTCTGCACCCGACGAAGACGCTGCAAGCCGTTGTTGAAGACAGCCGCGAACTCCCAACGGGACGAGACGGTCCAGGTGAGCTTGGCGCCACTGAGGTAGTACGGCGAGTTCTCTGCGATGACCGTCCTGGTCAATGTCCAGTTCTCGATACCGATGGCGCTCTCCATGCCGATGTGGGAAGGGAAGATGCCCGCATCCACCCACAGCTCCTTCTTCTTGGACACTTTCATTCCTACACGTGCCTCGAACACGTTGCGCAGCAACTCGGGTTCACCGATCAGGTTCGCCTGGGCGTAGGTACCTGCCATCAGGCCCAATGCGCTCCGGACCCGGTCCCGTGTGAAGTCGGCGCGTACAAGTCCCAAATTGAGGTCCACCTCGTTGTGCCGGTCGTACTGATAGAGGAATTGCGGACGCTCGTCATCCGCCGGATGCCAGAGATCGTATGCGTAGTAAACGTCCACGAACGCCGACAGCTTGATCGCGCTCTTTAGGCTATCAAGACGGACCGTTCAGCACACAGCACCGGGGATGCCGTGCCGAGCAATACGAACGGCAGGACGGAAGCCTGGCCCATCGGGAGGTCTTGTCTCAGTGGTGATGTCCGCCCGGGCCATGTACATGTCCATGCGCCAATTCCTCCTCCGTGGCCGCACGCACATCCGTGATCTCCACATTGAAGTGCAGGGTGACCCCGGCCAGCGGGTGGTTCCCATTGAGGGCCACGATGCCATCCTCCACGCTGATAACGGTGAACACCCCCATGTCGCCCTGCTCGGAAGTGCCGGCCTGGAACTGCATCCCGGGCTCCACGATCTGGCCACCGAACCGGTCCACCGGCACTTTGTGCACCAACGAGGGATCGAGCTCGCCATAACCTTCGGCCGCGGGTACCACGGCCTGCACCTTGTCCCCCGCCTGGCGTCCTTCCAGTTGTTTCTCCAGACCCGGAACGATCATCTGGTGGCCTTGGATGTACGCGAAGGCATCACGGCCGGCACTGGTATCCAGCAATTTGCCATCGGCATCATTGAGCGTGTAGTGGAACGAGACAACGGAGTTCTTGGTGATGTGCATGGGCTAAAGGTAGGGTGGTGACCCCGATGGGCGTAAAGGAAGAAGCCCCGCCGATGGGCAGGGCTTCGAAGTCGAGTCGATGATCAGTGTGCGTGCGCGTGGCAGGCTTCCGAGCAGGTGTGTCCGGCTTCGCCACAGGCATAGGCATGCACCCCATCCTTGCAGGCCTCGGTGCACATGTGCTCCTTCAGCTCGGCATGTTCCTCACCGTGTGCATGGCCATGGCCTTCAGCCTTGGCACCATGGCAGCTAGAGGCACTGGCCTTTCCGGCGCAGCAGCCAGCTCCTTTCGGCGCATCTGCGGCGTCCGCATGCCCTTCCTTGCCATGTTCGGCCGAAGCTTTGGCTTTGCCGGCGCAACAGCCGGCCTTACCCGCTTCACCCTTGCTGCATTCCTTCACCTTCTCGGCCTTCGCCGGCTCGTCGGTCTCCTTCGAGGTGGTCTGTGCGTTCAATACACCAGCGAAAGCCACGCAGGTGAGCAGAGCGAGTAACTTCTTCATGTTCGTTGTTGGGTTGGGGTGTTCAACGCAAAGACCGGACCGGTCGTTGCATCCGGCGCAAGGTAGGCAAAGCCGGATGGTGAAGGTTTGATGGATGGCAGGTCATTCCTTGACGAAACGCAAGGTCGTTGGCAGTCCGTCCAATGTCGCGGAAAGCACGTGTACGCCAGGCGGAAGCCCCGTGATGTCCAGGCTGGAGCCCGCGAGCTGAACCGTTTCCGCCCGTCCCAGCGCATCCATTACCCGCACATGGCCCAGCTCCGTACCCGTTGGTATACGGATGACGATGTTCGTGGTAGCGGGAACGGGATGGACCGCGATACGGCCCACGGAAGACGTCGCTTCGAAACCCACGGTTGCACAATCGAGCACTCCGCCCAAGTAGGCCCTTCGCGCGTTGATGAATGACTTGAGGCCAAAGATGGTCCCACCACCCGGGCCGCCACCGGAAGTGATGTTGCTCTCCACGTTCGTGTTGAACTGGGCGGTGGTGTACATCTTGTTCGGATCGGCGGCCACATGCGGCGCGATGAGCGTCTTGATCGCGTCAATGTGCGGATCCAATTCAGCGTTGGAGAACGCCTCGAATACCGCGCAATATTGCTCGAGGTACTCACCGTACAGGACCGGCTGGGCGAATATCCTCGACAGCAATGGTCGCGAAGCCGCTACGTAATTCGGTGCCAGGTTGGTGAGGGTACCAGTGCCCGGACCACCGGAATAGGAGCCGAACGCCTCGTTAGCGTCCCACTTGATCCAGTTCCACCGGAAAGTGGTGGAGTCGTGGTAGATGTAGTAGTTCCGTGCTGAGTTGATGTAGCTGTCGAGGTTGCTGAACAGGTTGTCAATGGCCAGGGAACGCAGCAGGGGCGCCCATTCCCATTGCGTTGGCAGTTGTGCGATGAGATCCGCGTCCGAGGCGGTGTTGAGCAGTTCAAGCAGAGTGATCAGGTCGCTCCAGTCGTTCTCGGTCTCGTTGGTCTTCAGCTCATAGCGGGCGGTTTAACCATTCTGGTCCGCGCCGTAATACGCGAGGTCCGCGGCACCACCGGTACCGGTGCCGAAGTTGTCACCCGCCTTGAAGAGGTTGCCATCATTGTCATCCACCCACCGATCCAGGAAGTTCTTGTCCACGGGTTCGACCAGAACGTAGAAACCCCAAAAGGTGCCGTTCATGCTCACGTTGGCATAGCTCACGCGCGGCGCAAGCACGCCCATCTGCCGGCTGAGATCGAAGAAGATCTTCTCCCGCATGAAGGTCGGGTCCTTGAAGCAATTGTTGAAGTGGAGCTTGGTCATCCCGTGGTACTTCTGGCCGGGGATATTGTCGTTGAAATCGATCTTGAAGCTCTTCTTATTGCCGGGGTGTCCATAGCTGCTATTGCCTTTGAGGTCCACTGCCACGCTGGGGTAGAAATGCGTACCGGTGTTATCGGTGATCGTCACGTCCCCTGTCAGGGTCTGGCCAAGGTCGTTGGCGTAGTAGGTGGTCAGAAGGGTCCAGAAGCCCGGATCGGCGAAGGTGAGGTCCACGGTCACGACCTGGTCGGTGTTGAAGAGGCTGTCGCTGGGGGCATTCTGTGCCAGGGCGGTGATGGCCAGGAGGAATGCGGTCGGAATGGTGAGGAACTTCATCGGCGGCGGAGTAAGGAAGCCAGGGCTTGTTCGATCGGACACCGGAAGCGGGCAATGGTTTGAAAAGGACGCTGTGATCCGATGAAGGGATCCAAGCCCGAACTTCGCCCAATGGCCGATGACAAGCTGTTCAACGCCTTCCCCCCCTCCGCACGCGAGCAATGGGAGGCCGTGATCAAGAAGGAATTGAAGGACAAGGAACTGTCCACCCTGTTCGTGCAGGTGGAGGGCGCCCAGCTGCCTCCCTTCCACATGGCCGGGGAAGCTGGCCCCGGAGGAAGTCGTCGCCGCGGCGTGAAACGGGCTGGCAATACGTGGCGAAGTACCGGCAGCATCGATAGCGCTTCACCAGAGGCCAACAAGCTGGCCTTGGAAGCGCTGATGGGCGGGGCCGACGCGCTGGAGTTATACGGAAAGCCGAGCAACTGGAACGGCCTGCTGAAGGACGTGTGGGTGGGAGCGATCGATATCGCCGTGGATGGTGATGCTGCGCTGCTAGACCAGCTCCTCGCACTGCACGAACAGCAGAACACGCCCGATGCGGAGGTGAGCCTCTGCCTCGGCCTGCCACACGATGCGGACATCAGCGCGCTCAAGGACCGCCTCGCGAAACACCCGCGCATCCGGCTCTTCAGCGTGAGCGATGGCGCTGCGCGGAACACGCAGGAAGCCCTGCAACAAGGCCGGATGCTGCTTCAGCGAATGCTCGATCAGGGCTACACCATCGACGACGCCTCTGCCCGCCTGCAGTTCCGCCTGCATCTCGGCGACGACCTCTTCCTGGAAGTGGCCCGTCTGCGCGCCTTCCGCGAGGCCTGGGCGGCCGTGGTGGATGAGTTCAATCCGCAGCACGACTGCTCGCACAACACCTGGTTGCAAGCGGTGGTCTCCTACCCTGCTGAAACGAAGTCGGGGCACGAGAACCTCATCCGCGCCACGCTGCAGGCCGTCAGCGCGATCACCGGCGGCTGCGATGGATTGACGATCCCTGCACCGCGCATTCCGGAAGGCGATGCGCTGGCCCGCCGCATTGTCCGAAACATCCACAACCTGTTGCACGATGAGAGCTTCCTGGGGCGCGTGGCCGATCCGATCGGGGGCTCCTACACTGTTGAACAACTCACGACAACTTATGTTCATGAGATGGCCTCGGCCTGGGACCGGGCCTCGGGCTTGACCGCCGACCAGTCCTGAAGCCGTGGCCTGCAGCCAGGAGACGGCATTCCGAACAGCGAAGAGATCCCCCTCAAGTCTTTCTACACGCCACTCGACACCGAGCAACTGGAACACCTGCACTTCGCCGCTGGCATACCGCCCTACCTGCGCGGACCCTACGGCAGCATGTACGCTATCCGTCCGTGGACGATCCGGCAGTACGCGGGTTTCAGCACCGCTGAGGAGAGCAACGCCTTCTACCGCCGCAACCTCGCCGCCGGGCAGATGGGCCTCAGCGTCGCGTTCGATCTGGCCACGCACCGCGGTTACGATAGTGACCACCCGCGCGTGAAAGGTGATGTGGGCAAGGCCGGTGTGGCCATCAGCAGCGTGGAGGACATGAAGATCCTCTTCGACAGCATCCCGCTCAACAAGATGAGCGTGAGCATGACCATGAACGGCGCCGTGCTCCCCATCATGGCCTTCTTCATCGTAGCAGCGGAAGAGCAGGGCGTGAAACCGGAAGACTTGCAGGGCACCATCCAGAACGACATCCTGAAGGAGTTCATGGTGCGCAACACCTACATCTATCCGCCAGGGCCGAGCATGCGCATCGTGGGCGACATCTTCAGCTACTGCGCGAAGAAGATGCCCAAGTTCAACAGCATCAGCATCAGCGGCTATCACATGCACGAGGCGGGCGCGCCAGCGGACCTTGAACTCGCCTACACGCTGGCCGACGGCATCGAGTACGTGCGCACGGGTATGGCCGCAGGCATGAAGGTGGACGAGTTCGCGGGTCGTCTGAGCTTCTTCTGGGGCATCGGCATGGACCTCTTCATGGAAGTGGCGAAGCTGCGCGCGGGCCGGTTGCTCTGGGCGAAGCTGCTGCACGAGATCGGCGCCACCGACAAGAAGAGCCTCGCGTTGCGCACGCACTGCCAGACCAGCGGCTGGAGCCTCACCGCGCAGGACCCCTTCAACAACGTGGCGCGCACCACGGTGGAAGCCCTGGCGGCAGCGCTGGGCGGCACGCAATCGCTGCACACCAACTCGCTCGACGAGGCCATCGCACTGCCCACCGACTTCAGCGCCAAGATCGCCCGCGACACGCAGCTCTACCTGCAGAAGAACAGCGGCATCACGCGGTTCATCGACCCGCTGGGCGGAAGCCACTACGTGGAACGCCTCACGCACGAACTGGTGCACAAGGCCTGGGCACGGATCCAGGAGGTGGAGGAGCTCGGAGGCATGGCGAAGGCCATCGAGAGCGGCCTGCCCAAGATGCGCATCGAGGAGGCGGCCGCGAAACGCCAGGCCCGCATCGACACCGGCAAGGACCACATCATCGGGGTGAACGCCTTCCAGGTGGACGAGGCCACCACCATCGACCTGCTGGAGGTGGACAACAGCGCGGTGCGGGAATCGCAGATCGCGCGGTTGAACGCCATGAAGGCAGGAAGGAACGAGGTTGCAGTGTCCGAAGCGTTGGAGGCGTTGACGAAGGCGGCGAATGAGTCTATGGTCGATGGTCTATGGCCTGATGGCGGTTCCGGCCATAGACAAGAGACCATAGACCAGCGACGTGCGCAGGACCCCGCGCGAGACAACCTTCTCGAACTCGCCGTCATCGCCGCAAGGCACCGCGCTACGTTGGGCGAGATCAGCGACGCCCTGGAGCAGGCCTACGGACGCTACCACGCCACCCCGCGTACCATCAGCGGTGTGTATTCCGCGGAGATCATGGACGATCCCGAGATGCAGGAGGCCATGCGCCTCGCCGATGAGTTCGCCAAGCCGAGGGCCGCCGCCCGCGCATCCTCGTGGCCAAGATGGGCCAGGACGGCCACGACCGCGGCGCCAAGGTGATCGCCACCAGCTTCGCCGACATCGGCTTCGACGTGGACATCGGCCCGCTGTTCCAGACCCCGCAGGAAGTGGCCAAGCAGGCCATCGAGAACGATGTGCATGTACTGGGCGTGAGCAGCCTTGCCGGCGGCCACAAGACCCTGGTGCCCGAGGTGATCAAGGAACTGCGCGAGACCTACAGTAGGCCCGACATCCTGGTGGTGGCCGGTGGTGTGATACCGCCAAACGACTTTGATTTCCTGAAGAAGGCCGGCTGCTTCGATGTGTACGGGCCGGGCACGAAGATCCCGGTGGCGGCGAAGGGGATCATTGAGGCGTTGATGGATAGTTCCGCATAAGAACATTCCTTCGACATTACATGGCTACGATTGCGCGAATAAGCATGGGCAATGCCGCGCGAGGCATAGAGCCGAAGACACTGGCCGATCTGTAGGAAAAGAAGTTGTCGCCACGGATGAAGCAGGCAGCGACGATGCCGTTCGTGAGTGAGGCGATGAGGAGAAAGGTCGATCAGATTGAACGGTTAATGGGCTCCGCAGACGCTTGGTTCGCGGTGATCCAGAGGGCTCCGAGACGAACCTGACCTGACCGGATCCGAACAGCAGATCGTTCGATACCTTACCAAAGTTGCGTTGGCCAGTTATGTGCACAGGCGACCTTTGGGATACCATCGCGTCCCAAATGAGAGCTTGGTTTGCCCTATTCGTTGCCATTGTATTGACCGTGCCATTGAACGCGCAGGTCGCAGATGCAGGTCCGGATCAATGGGTTTGCGGAGACTCCGCCTATTTGCAGGGCAACTATCCCGGCATTGGCTTCACGGGTTCTTGGAGCGTTTTCTCAGGGTCCGGAACGTTCGCACTGCCTTCTTATGGCGGTTCACAGGTCACGGGCCTAGCCTACGGAAACAATGAACTCGTGTGGTCAGTGACCGATGGTGTGACCACAACGACCGACACGGTGTTGATCGTTGCGTATGATCCCTCAGTTACACCGGTCTATACCATGGGTGATACCGCGATCACAGGCCCTCCGTTCAACATCATGCTCTTTGCGAGTCCATACACTTATCCACAGTTCTGCAACTGGTACTTGGTTGCGGGATCGGCCACCATCTGGCAACCGAATGCATACACTACCTATGCTTCAGACTTGGGTATCGGAGAGAATGTTTTCCAGTGGTACTGTGACAATGGGCCTTGCGGTGTGAGCATCCAACAACTTGCGATCTCCGTCAACTGGATAACCACCTCAGTGGTTGAAGTTCCTGTAGCAGCCCCTTTTCATTTCGATCCAGCTACAGGTATGCTCTTGGTTACATCGAGCTTGCCAATTCGAGATGTTCGTATCCGCGATGTCGGTGGCCGGGAAGTTACTGGCACGGCGCTAGTGGATGGCATGTATGTCGCCACCGCTAACGTTGGTGGAACCCTGTATTTGCAGCGTTTTATTGTCCGTCGCTGACCTATCCAATTTCCACGGATCCTGCATTCCGCGTTAGGGACAGCAGCGGAAAGCCCACAGCGAGGAACGAGCGAGGACTTGGAGCGAATGGCCCGACGGCGAGTCCTCGAGCCGGAACGCCCAAAAGCCGATCAGACGATCGGGCGATCAGATGATCAGACAATTGGGTCACGTGCCCGACCCACCCCGGCATTCGATCTTCTGATCGTCTCATTATCTGATCTTCTGATCCATCATAGATGCTCCAGCGCATCATTGTTTGCCAATTGTTCATAGTATGATGCTCGTGGGCATCTTTGTGATGTAACGGACCGATGGAAAATGCGTATACTTGTGGCGTGAACACATCGTTAGTACACTGAAGCACCATTTACGATGGCTACAAGCAACATAAACTGGCAGGCCCTGAGCGACACCAAGGCTGTGGAGCAACTGGGCAAGGAGCTGCGGCGCATGCGGCTGGAGCGCAACCTGAGCCAGGCCGAGGTGGCCACCCGCGCCGGTCTGGACCGCACCACCGTGGTGAAGCTGGAGGCCGGCAGGGCCGCCACCTTGCTCACCGTGGTGCAGGTGCTGCGCGCCATCGGGCGGCTGGAGGTGCTCGATGGCTTCCACCAGGAGCCGCAGCCCACGCCCTACATGCTGGTGGAGGCGCAGGAGAAGTACCTGAAGAAGCAACGCAAGCGCGCCAGCCGCAAGAAACCCGAGGTGGGGCCGCCCAAGCCGAAGAGCACATGGTAACCCATGCACGCGTGCTCCTCTGGGGCAAGACGGTGGGCCTGGTGGTGTGGGACGACCAGCAACAACGCGCCACCTTCCAGTTCGACCGCGCCTTCACGCAGAGCGGGCTGGACGTGGCGCCGATCATGATGCCGCTGGCTCAGGCGCGCGGGGGCGACGAGGTGTTCAGCTTCGGCGATGTGCGCGACGAGACCTTCCGCGGGCTGCCGGGGCTGCTGGCCGACAGCCTGCCCGACCGCTTCGGCGAGCAGATCCTGAACGCGTGGCTGGCCACCCAACAACGCACGCCCGGCAGCGCCAATCCCGTGGAACGCCTGTGCTACACCGGTCGACGCGGCATGGGTGCGCTGGAGTTCGAGCCGGCCCACAACGACTGGGAGGCGAGCAGCGAGGCCCTGCAGGTGGAGGAGCTGGTGCGCGTGGCCAACAACGTGCTGTACGAGCGCGCCGCGTTCCGGACGAACAACAAGAAAGGGCGGGAAGAGGCCTTGCAGGACATCCTGCAGGTGGGCACCTCGGCCGGCGGCGCGCGGGCCAAGGCGATCGTGGCCTTCAATGCGGAGACCGGCGAGGTACGCAGCGGCCAGATCGATGGCCTGCCGGGCTTCACCTATTGCCTGATCAAATTCGACGGGGTGACGAACGAGAAGCTCGGCGACCCCAAGGGCTATGGCCGAATCGAATACGCCTACCACCTGATGGCACGGGCTTGCGGGGTGGAGATGATGCCCTGTCGCCTGCTGGAGGAGCACGGCCGCGCGCACTTCCTGACCCAACGCTTCGACCGGGTGCGCGATGCGGAAGGCACGGTGCACAAGCTGCACATGGCCACGCTCTGCGGCATCGCGCACATGGACTACAACCAGCCGCTGGCGCACAGCTACGAGCAGGCCTTCCAGGTGATGCGCGTGCTGGGCCTGCCCTACCCGGCCGCCGTGGAGCTCTTCCGTCGCATGTGCTTCAACGTGGTGGCCCTGAACTGCGACGACCACACGAAGAACATCAGCTTCCTGATGGACCCGCAGGGCGACTGGCACCTGGCCCCGGCCTACGACGTGACCTACGCCTACCACCCGGAAAGCCTGTGGCTCCGGCAGCACCAGATGAGCGTGAACGGCAAGCGCACGGACATCACCCGCGACGACCTGCTGGCCGTGGCGAAGGCCATGAACATCAAGAAGGCCGCGGCGATCATCGACGAGGTGGTGGCTGGCGTGCGGAAGTGGAAGACCTTTGCGAAGAAGGCGGCGATGCCCGCGAAGCAGGTGGAGATGATCGGAAAGATGCACCTGACGAGGATCTGAATTCGGCGAATACCAACGGTCCCAACTTCGTCCCAGATCGAGGAATACTTTTGACGAAAACCGCCCCCATGCGACACCTGAGCATTCTATTGGCCCTTGTTGGCGGCACCACCATGGCCCAAACCCCGCACTACCTGAAGAACCAGGGCGGAACAGGCTTTGACGGAGGCCATGGCGTAGCCATCGGTCCGAACAACGAACATTTCTTCACCGGGGCGTTCACGGGTATGGCGGACATGGACCCGGACGCCAGTGGTGGCAACCTGAGCAGCGCGGGTGGAAAGGACATCTACTTCGCCAAGTTCACGAGCGCCGGCGCGCTCATATGGGCCAAGTCCATCGGCGGGACGAGCGATGATGAAGGCGTGGCGATGGTCCCTTCCGATGCGGGTGGGCTCTATGTGACCGGCACCTACACCTTTCAGGCCGACATGGACCCGGGACCGGGCACGACGAACGTGGGGGTGGCCGGGCTGAACCCCAACAGCGTCGGCACGTTCTTCGCGCGCTACACGGCCAATGGTGATCTGATATGGGCCAGGAGCCTCAGCGGTATCAATGCCAGCTGCTACGTAAAGGACATGGCGCGGGATGCCGCCGGGAACCTTTACCTGACGGGGTGGTACACGGGCCCGGTGGACTTCGACCCTTCGGGAAACAACTTGATCATCCCGTACATCGGCAATAACGCGGATGCCTTCGTGGCCAAGTACGACGGCAATGGCGATCTGCTGTGGGCCGGACAGATCGGTGGTACGGCCTCCACCTGGAGTCAAACCATCGATGTGACCCCGGCAGGTGAGGTCGTGGTCGGAGGCTTCCACATGAGCGGCACCTGCGACCTGGACCCCGGCACCGGCCTGGTGGAGCATACGAGCGGCACCGGGATACGCAGCGGGTGGGCCGTGAAGCTGGATACGGACGGACAGTACCTCTGGTCCGCTGATATCGCAGGGGACGACTATTGCGCGATCGATGCGGTGCTGTTCGACGCGACCGGCGCTGTCCTGCTGGGTGGCTCGTTCGAAGGGACCTATGACCTGGACCCTGGCTCGGCCATGCAGGCCGTAACGAGCGCTGGCACTTCACGGGACGGGTTCCTGCTCAAGCTGGACGGGACCTCGGGATCGCTCGCACAGGCGGTGCCTTTCCAAGGTGCCGGTGATGACACGGTGGAATTGATGACCCTGGCCAACGATGGCACGATCTATTTCTCTGGAGCGTTCTGGGATGACACCGATATGGACCCAGGGCAAGGAGTCGTTCAACCGCTGGGATTCCTTCCGGTCTATTTCTGCCATTACGACACGGACCTCAACTACCTGAACCACTACGGTTGGTATGGTTTCGGCAACATTTTCCATCGGGATATGGCCATGGATGCCCTAGAGCGCATCTCAAAAATACCTGATGTGGATTAAGCCATGAACCATGGGCGTTTGACAACTGTAAAGCAGGGGGGCTTGATCCCCGACTTTGGCGCTCGGATCTTGGCAAGAAACCACCATGGATTGCCGCGACGAACAGTGGAACGCAGTGAAGGATCTGCTTGGAGTTATTGTCCAGAAGGAGGAGACAAGAGGGCGACCTCGCCAGGACATGCGTGCGGTGCTCAATGGCATCCTTTGGGTATGCCGGACAGGGGCACCGTGGAAGGATCTTCCGGGGCGGTATCCGCCTTATCAAACGTGCCATCGGTATTTCCAGCACTGGTGCAAGGCCGGTGTTTGGGACAAAGCGCTGTATCGATTGGCGTTGGACCTGCGCGATCGAGGGAAGATCGACATCACCGAATGCTTTCTGGATGGCACCTTCGCAAGTGCCAAAAAGGGGCGTGATATTGGACCGACTAAGCGAGGTAAAGGCACCAAGATCATGGCCCTCACAGACGCTCATGGTCTTCCTATCGCCGTACGGACCTTCAGCGCAAGCCCCAATGAGGGTGATCTTGGCCGATCGTACGATCCGCAGCAGTGCCGTTAAGCCCAAGCGCGTGATCGCCGACAGAGCCTACGACAGTGACAAACTCCGCAGGACCTTGGCCAAGCGTGGTATCCGGCTCATCAGCCCACATCGGCGCAACCGCACCAAGGCCCCAACGCAGGACGGGCGAACCCTGCGCCGTTACTGTCGCCGCTGGAAGGTCGAACGGCTTTTCTCTTGGCTGTTCAACTGGAGACGTACAGTCGTGCGTTATGAGTTCCATACCAAGAACTATCTGGGCTTCGTGCAACTCGCTTGCATCATGCTTTTAAACCGCCAACTTTTTTGAGATGCGCTCTAGGGAGAATGGTCTCCACCGGTCGCTTCGATGGGACCTACGATTTCACCAACGGGGTCAATTCATTCGAGCTCACTTCCGCAGGGAACTTCGATGCCTTCATCATCAGCATGGGCGACATCAATGTTGGCGTCGCACCTCCGAACGCACCCGAAGATGCCAAGGCCTACCCGAACCCCTCCTCCGGTCGGTTCCAACTCGCCTTGCCCTATCCGGATACCGCCAACTTTTTTGAGATGCGCTCTAGGGAGAATGGTCTCCACCGGTCGCTTCGATGGGACCTACGATTTCACCAACGGGGTCAATTCATTCGAGCTCACTTCCGCAGGGAACTTCGATGCCTTCATCATCAGCATGGGCGACATCAATGTTGGCGTCGCACCTCCGAACGCACCCGAAGATGCCAAGGCCTACCCGAACCCCTCCTCCGGTCGGTTCCAACTCGCCTTGCCCTATCCGGATATGAACGTGAGCGTATCGGACGTTTGGGGCCGCGTGGTCCACACCTCGACCCATGTTGGGTCATCCGTTATCGACATATCCATCCACCCTCCGGGCACCTACCTGGTCCGCGCTTGGAACGACCGGTCCAACATGGCACAAAAGATCGTGTTGGAATAGACCGTTGCTCCTGACCGAAGGATAAACCGATGGCTAAACACAAGCTCGACCTCCACGATATCTACAACAAGGGCTCGCAGATAGACGATGCCTTGCGCGAGGCCATGGAGTTCTGCATCGACCGTCGCATCGACATGCTCGAGATCATCCCCGGCAAGGGCAGCGGTCAACTGAAGAAGAAGGTGATCCGCTACCTCCAACAACCCCGGGTGAAGAAGCTGTACCACCGCATCGACAAGGACAGCGATAACTTTGGTCGTCTGTTCGTCCGGTTCAAGCACTGAGGTCCGTGGCCGCACCGTTCAGACGAGCACTGCTGAACCATGCTCCGCGCCTCCCTATCCATGTACGCCGCCCTGCACGCTCTTGGCATGATGTGTCAGGTGGTGGTGAACGAGGCGTGCAGCAAGAACCTCGACCTGATCACGGATGCGTTCGGTGCCACGCCGGACTGGGTGGAACTGTACAATACCGGGACCGAGGCGGTGGATCTGACGGGATACCACCTGAGCGATGAACCGACCCAGCCGTGGAAATGGGCGCTCCCGTCGATCATGCTCGAACCCGGTGCGCACCTGGTGGTCTTCCATGGGAACGACAACTCCGATGGCCTGCATTTCCCATTCAACCTGGACAGGGATGGAGAGCCCCTGGCCCTGAGCAGCGTTGCCCAAGGCGTGATCGATGTGGTGTACCTGCCGTTCCTGAAGCCGAACCACTCCACGGGCAAAGGTCCGACCGGTTCACTGGTGATCTTCGATCAACCGACACCGGGTGCCGCGAACAACTCGACCGGATACCAAGGCTATGCCCAGGCCCCTGCTTTCAGCATCGCACCCGGCTTCCACAACGGTCCGACCTCCGTGGCGATCAGCTCCTGCTCCGAATGCTTGGTACACCTGACCTGGGACGGTAGGGAGCCGGATGCGAGCAGCGCTCCCTATACGGGTCCCATCACCCTGGAACAGACCGCTGTGGTGAAGGCCATCGCCTACCGGCCGGGCCACCTACCATCCACTGTCACCGCTGGAACCTATCTGATCAATGCGAACACGCGGCTTCCGGTCGTCTCCATAAGCGTACACCCCGACAGCCTGTTCGACGATACACTGGGGCTTTACGAGCTTGGGCCGGAGGCGGAGCCCGAGTACCCGCACTGGGGTGCGAACTTCTGGGATGAACGCGGCATCGACGTCCGGTTCGAGTACTTCGATGAGGCCGGTGTGGAACGCATCGACCAGGATGTGGAACTGCGGATACACGGCGGCCGTGTTTCCCGCAACCAACCACAACGTCCGCTGCGATTGACCGCGCGCGATCGTTTCGGCGACGACCATATGGACCACACATTCTTCCCGGAGAAGCCATTTGCGGACAGCTTCAAGCGGCTGGTCCTGCGCAACTCCGGCAGCGACTGGTGTCAGGCCCACTACCGCGATGGCTTCTGGCATCAAGTGGCGCTTCACGCCGGATTGGACATCGATGTGCTCGGCTTCAAGTCCAGCGTGGTCTACCTGAACGGCGCCTATTGGGGCATCCTGAACATCCGCGAACGAGTGGATGTGGACTATCTCGCCTTGAACCATGGTGTGGACCCGGAGCCGATCCTGCTGATGGACGAAGAGGATCACATCATCCAAGGGGACAGCCTGCACTTCGACTCCCTGCAATGGTTCATCCGCGGGCACGACATGGCGGATGATGCGCACTTCGCCTTGGTCGATAGCTTGATCGACCTGACGAGCTTCATGGACTACTTCGCACTGGAGGTCTTTGCCGGCAATTCGGACTGGCCGTCCAACAACCTGAAGTTCTGGAAGCCCGCGATACACGAAGGCAAGTGGCGGTACCTGATGTACGACCTGGACGCGACCCTTGACGCCGCCCCGTGGATCCCGGTCGACTTCGACATGTTCTATTGGCTGCACGTGCACCGCGAAGGCTTCATCCATGCGGAGATCTACCAGAGCCTGATCCAGCGGCCGGAGTTCCGACGCACCTTCCTCAACCGGCTGGCGGACTTGATGAACACCTGCCTGGCCCCGGCATCCCTGCGGGCCGAGAACGAGCACATCCGGAACACCATCGAGCAGGAGATCCCCCGCCATTTCGCGCGGTGGGGAACGGACGTGGCCACCTGGCATCAGCACAGTGGCGAGAAACTACCGGCATGGATGGACGAACGCGGGGGCCATGTGCGGAACGACGTGCTGGAATGGTATGATCTGCCCAACACGGCGCAGCTCCGGTTCGATGTATTTCCACCCGAGGCCGGCACCCTTCAGGTGAACACCCTTATCCCAGCGCTTCCCTTCGAAGGCATCTACTTCAACGGGAACGACATTGATGTTTCGGTATCTCCGGCGCCCGGTTTCACCCTGAGCCATTGGACATACAGCGCTGAACCAACCGTGCAGGCCGGGAGTGAGCACCTGCGCCGGTCCTTCGCCCAGGACGGCAGCGTCACGGCCCATTTCACGAAGGAGGGCACTACGCTCTACGCTTTTCCGAACCCTGCCGCAGAGGCCTGCGACCTGAGCTACGAAGCCCCGCGTGCGGGGCTGGCAGAGGTATCGTTGTACGACGCACAAGGCAGGCTCCTGGCGGAATGGAAGGTGCAGGTGCTTGGTGGGGTGAACCGGATACCGGTGGACCTGACAGGCTACACGGCGGGGGTATTGATGGTGCATGTCAAGCAGGACGGCGCCCGGACCACGGCACGGGTACTGCGTTCGTGAGGCTGGTCTGACGAAACGGCGGAGGCATGGATCCGGTCCGGGAATTGCTGGGCGCCCTGCCCACGCATGATCACCACCACGAGTAAACTGCCCACCGCCCGCGCCGAACGCAGCGGTGGTGGCCCCAAAGCGAAGATCCGCGCCATGGCCGGCGAATTACCAAAGGCGGAACGAAAGGTCACCTGGCGGGCCGCCTTCAAAGCCTACATCTGGCCCCGACGCAAGCACCTGCTCCTCGGTCTGGTGCTCATCGTCATCAGTCGCGTGGCAGGCATGGTACTACCGGGGAGCACCAAGTACCTGCTGGATGATGTGGTGGCCAACAACGACCTGGACATGCTGTGGATCCTGCTGGCGGCCGTGGTGGGTGCGCTGATCGTCCAGAGCGTAACGAGCTACGTGCTCACCCAATTGTTGAGCGTGGAGGCCCAGCTCCTCATCAGTCAACTGCGCACCCAGGTGCAGCGCAAGATCCTTTCGCTGCCGACGAGCTTCTTCGACAATACGAAGAGCGGCGCGCTGGTGAGCCGGATCATGAGCGATGTCGAAGGCGTGCGCAATCTGGTGGGCACCGGGCTTGTGCAACTGATCGGAGGCACGCTCACGGCCCTCATCTCCCTGGTCTGGCTCATCTACATCAGTCCGTGGATGACGCTGTTCACGCTGGTGCCCGTGGGCTTCTTCGCGTTCATCGCCATGAAGGCCTTTGGCCGCATCCGCCCCATCTTCCGGACGCGCGGAGTGATCAACGCCGAGGTGACCGGTCGGTTGACCGAGACCTTGAACGGGGTGCGCGTGATCAAGGGCTTTGGTGCGGAGGAACAGGAGAACAAGACCTTTGAGAAGGGCGTTGAACGCCTGTTCGAGAACGTGAAGACGAGCCTTACAGCCACCTCCTTCATCAGCAGTATGAGCACGTTGTTGCTCGGTCTGGCCAGCGCGGGCATCATGGGCATTGGCGCGTACCAGATGGTGGGGGGCGAGCTCACCAGCGGCGAGTTCGTGCAGTTCACTGTCCTGCTGGGTTTCATGATCACGCCCATTGTGCAGATGAGCAACATCGGTAGCCAGCTGACCGAAGCTTTTGCGGGGCTGGACCGTACCGAGGAGATCATGAACATGGATCCGGAGGATGTGGTGGACGAGCGCCCCATCGAACTGTCGGAGGTGAGGGGTGATGTACGCTTCGAGGATGTGCACTTCGCTTATGAAGAAGGGAAGGAAGTCCTGCATGGCATCAACTTCACCGCGGCAAAGGGATCGGTGATCGCGTTGGTGGGGACCAGCGGCAGCGGCAAGAGCACCATCGCCGGGTTGGTGGCCACCTTCCTTACCCCGAGCAGCGGTCGTGTGCTCGTGGATGGGAACGATCTGAGCCGGGTGCGCCTGAGCAGCTACCGCAAGCATTTGGGCGTGGTGTTGCAAGACGACTTCCTGTTCGAGGGGACCATCCGGGAGAACATCCTTTTCCCCCGCCCGGACTCCTCCGAGGAGCAATTGATGAAGGCCGTGAAGGGCGCATATGTGAACGAGTTCACCGATCGTATGGAGCTGGGGCTCGACACCGTGATCGGGGAGCGCGGCGTAAAGCTGAGCGGCGGGCAACGGCAGCGGGTGGCCATCGCGCGGGCCATGCTCGCAGATCCCCGGATCCTGATCCTGGACGAGGCCACCAGTAACCTCGACACCGAGAGCGAGGCCTTGATCCAGAAGAGCTTGAACGAACTGGTGAAGGACCGCACGACCTTCGTGATCGCCCACCGCTTGAGCACCATCCGTCAGGCCACAGAGATCCTGGTGGTGGAGCAAGGCCGTATCGTGGAACGAGGCGACCACGCCGAACTCATCGCCAAGGAAGGCCGTTACCACGAGCTGTACACCTACCAGGCACGGATCTGAACCGGTGGCAGGAATGCCATGGAGCGTGCAGGCTTGAGCGAGTAACCAATTGTCATTCAGAGACTTCAACGCATCGCTCGTCGTTCCAAGCGCCTCAGGCATTGCACTTGCACCGGTTAACTGGCTGCGGAACATAGCCCCGGGTTGGTTAGACTTGTGATCCCAGGCCGACCAAATGACTAACACGATCCGGCCTTGGGGATCGAACCATGAGGAAACAACTACTTACGCTCTTTTCGGGCTTGATGACAGCGGCGGCCTTCGCACAAGGCAACGTGGTGGTGCAGGTGATCACACCCAGTTCCATCGCTGGTTCTTATTCGAACGCTTACGCGGTGGCCGATGATGGCTGGTCCGTGCCCGACCTTACCCTGCCTGAGAACGCCGTGCAGAACGAACTGGTCTTCGGCTACGATGGATCCACGGCGGATTCGCTTGGCTGCGAAGCCTTGGTGAACGGCAGTGAGGTGGCGGGAAAGATCGCTGTGATCTACCGGGGTTCATGCAACTTCAGCCTGAAAGCCCTGAACGCCCAGAACGAAGGTGCACTGGCCGTACTGCTCATCAGCAATGGCGATGACCTGAACATCGCCATGCAGGGTGGCGATTACGGTCTGGACGTGACCATTCCAGTGGTCATGATCTCGCAGACGAGTGGTGCCCAGATCCGTGCGGTGATGGAGGTGGAGCCGGTGACCGCGATCATTGGCAACAACTACGGGGCATTCCCCAACAACCTGAGCGTGGATGCGTTCGACTTCCTCGTGCCTTCGGCGGCGGCCTACCCACGTGCGCTGGCAGCGAACGCGGGTGAGTTCTTCGTATCGCTCGGTGGGTTCGTGCACAACTTCGGCAGCGCCGATCAGGGGACCGTGCGGTTGCACGCCACGGTTACCCAGGAAGGCGCGGAGATATACAATGAAGTCGCCGAAGTGAGCAGTTTGGCCCCGGGCGACAGCGCTTTCATCTCGCTCCCCGACCTGAACCAGGACATGTGGGACGGCAATTACGAGATCACTTACATGGTTGAGAGCGACTTGGAGGATGCGTTCATCGAGGACAACACCTACACGATACCGCTGCACTTCGCCGACATGTTGAGCTATGCCCCTGTCGATCCGATCACGAGCAAACCCATCGCGGACATCTCGGTCGTACCTGCCGAGTTCGAAGGTCCATACCGTTCCTGCATCGCCATGAACGGCGCGAACCTGGGTCGGCTTTCGGCCACGGGCATGTACTTCACCGGCCGCACACCCACGGACGAGGTTGAACCCTTGGATAGTGCGCTCACGGGTCGCCTGGTAGCCAGTTACGCCTATCTCTGGACGGACGTCATCGCGAACGCCTTCACCATCCCCACGGACGGGGGCCTGGCCACCCTTGACAACGGTTCCTACACCTATACGGAGAACCTGCAGAGCGAGCCGGTCTTCATACCATTCAATGAACCGATCAACCTGGCCAATGGTCAGCGCTACCTCTTCTGTGTGGAGACCTACGAGTCCATCTTCCGGCATGGCTGGAATGAGGCGATCGACTACGGGCAGAACGCGGACTACATCGCCGAACCCACGAGCTTGATCCGCGACGGTGCCACCTGGTTCAACGGTTGGAACGGATTGGGTGGTGCGCCGGCGATCTCCGTAGAGACCGTGGTGACCACCAGCATCGGGATCGAGGAGAACGACCGCGTTGAGTTGACGCCGTTCCCGAACCCCACCCGTGATCACCTGCGGATCCCGATGAAAGGCCAGACCGGTGCAGCAGCGCTCCGCATCTTCAGCCTGGACGGCCAGCTGGTCTCCGAGCAGAAGGTGGCCGTGGCAGGAAATGAAACGATGAACGTGGACCTCACCGGCCTGAGCGCCGGCACGTATCAATTCCACATGGACTTCGAGAACGGTCAGCGTTCCGACTTCCGCGTGGTGGTGACGAAATAGTCCTTGCAGTCCGACCGGAAAGCGGCCGCTCCGAAAGGGGTGGCCGCTTTTCTGTTCAAGCTACTCCCCGATATCCTCGTTCCAGAGTTCCGGCTCAACGGCGATGAACTCCTCCATCATCTGCACGCACTCTGGTAGGTCCAGGTCGATCACCTCGACACCATGGCTCTCCATGAACTCCTTCGCGCCGGGGAAGGTGCGGCTCTCCCCCACGACCACTTTCTTGATCTTGAACTGCACGATGGTTCCCGCGCACATGTAGCAGGGCATCAGCGTGGAATAGATCACCGTGCCCTTGTAGCTGCCAATGCGTCCCGCGTTGTTCAGGCAGTCCATCTCGCCGTGCAGGATGGGGTTCTTCTCCTGCACGCGCTTGTTGTGCCCGCGCGCGATGACCTTGCCGTCGCGTACCAGCACCGAACCGATGGGGATGCCACCTTCGCTCCTGCCCTTCCGGGCTTCGTCGATAGCGGCTTGCATGTGTGGGTCCATGTAGTTGGTTGTCAGTTGTTGGTTCGGCTGTCGCGCAAATCCCTATGCACGGATGGACTAAAGTTCGGCTTCCAAAGAACTCTCCAGGTCGGATGGTTCTGTTGTGGTCGACTTCAGAAGTCCATATTGCGCTCGTGGTTCAGAAACGCTACCACTCTTAGCTGCGGAAAGACCCTTCAGGTACTTGATGTAGCCATTCACCGTGACGAGGGCTCGTTCGATATGATCGAAATACTCCTGCATCACTTCTTCGGAGATGATCCCATCATCACAGGCCGTGATCAAATGATCCTGAGTCTCGTAGAGCGATGCACGGGCGGTCCGGCAGTATCGGATGTTGTCCTTCTCATAGAATCGACCGTAGCCTTCCGAGATGTTTGCAGTAGGTCCCCGGCTGGAGCGAATGATCTGATCGACCAGGCGATACTTCTCCTCAGCGGGCCAATTCTTCACCAGTGCACGTATTCCCTTCCGCACCTCGCGACATTGCTGCCATGCGCGGAGATCCTTGAAGTGCCGTATGGTCGCCATAAGATGGTTGTCTGTTGTTGGTTTGTCCGTCGCGCATGCTTTGCACGCGGTACTTGTTTGCCAGTTGTTGGTTACTCCGTCACGCTGAACCGCGCGCAGGGAAGTGCGACGGTCTGAACTGACAACCAACAACCAAGCCTCCTCAACCCTTGTAGTGCCTCGGCTTCTTCTTCGCCAACGCCTCCGCCGGCTCGGGCACCCAATGGTGCAGGCCACCCGCCAGTTCATCATCGAAGGTCTTCGGGATGTGGCCGGCGGCCGTGCGCTCCGCCCAGTTGATGAACTGCTTGCCGTCATCACGGCGTTCCATGGTGATGCACTCCTCCACAGGGCATACCAGTGAACAGAGGTTGCAACCCACGCAATTCTCCTCGATGATGCTCGGGATGCGGTCCGTGGGGTCGCTGCTGAGCGCGATGGCCTGGTGCGCCCCATCATCGCAGGCGGTGTAGCAGAGCTGGCAGCCGATGCACTTGTCCTTGTTGATGCTGGCCACCACCTTGTACTTCAGGTTGAGGTCCTCCCAGTGCTTGACATTGGGCAGTGCCTTGCCACGGAAGTCGGCGATGGTCGTGAAGCCCTTCTCATCCATGTAACGCTCCAGGCCGCTCTTGAGATCGCGGATGATGCCGAAACCGAAGTGCATGACCGCCGTGCAGACCTGAACGGAAGTCGCTCCAAGCAGGATGAACTCCACCGCATGGCGCCAGTTCTCCACGCCACCGATGCCGCTGATCGGCAGGTTCACTTCGGGGTGCTGGGCGCAGTTCTTCACCATGTTCAGTGCGATGGGCTTCACCGCCGGGCCGCAATAACCGCCGTTGGTGCTCTTGCCATCCACGATGGGGTACGGAACGAAGTTGTCGATGTCCACACCCACGATGCTCTGGATCGTGTTGATCAACGAGATCGCATCGCTGCCACCTACCCTTGCCGCACGCGCCGGACGCGTGATGTCCGAAATGTTCGGCGTGAGCTTGGTGATCACGGGGATCTTCGCCACCTCCTTCACCCATTCCACGATGGTCTGAAGCACCTTGGGCTCCTGCCCGACAGCGCTGCCCATACCGCGTTCGCACATGCCGTGCGGACAACCGAAGTTCAATTCGATGCCATCGGCGCCGGCATTCTCCACATCGCGCACGATGTTGTGCCATTCCTCACGCGTCTCCACCATGAGCGAAGCGATCACCGCATGGTCCGGGAAACGCTTCTTCACCTCACTGATCTCGCGCAGGTTGTCGCGCAATGGCCGGTCGGTGATGAGCTCGATGTTGTTGAAGCCCACCATGCGCTTGTCGCGGTAGTTCACGCTGCCGTAGCGGCTGCTCACGTTCACCACGGGCACACCGAGCGTCTTCCAAACCGCACCGCCCCAGCCCGTGTCAAAGGCCTTCATGATCTGGTAGCCGCTATTCGTCGGTGGCGCGCTGGCCAGCCAGAAGGGGTTCGGGCTCTTGATGCCCGCGAGGTTGGTTCTCAGATCAGCCATGGCCTATTTCTTCAGGTATTGATCGATCCCGTGCGCCGCCTTCTTCGCTTCCGCAGCGGCATTCACCACTTCCACGCCACCATTCACCGCATCGCCCGCTGCGAAGTACTTCGGGTTGTTGGTCTGGTAATGCTCGTTCACCACGATGCGGCCGCGGTCGTCGAGGATACGGCTCTTCTGGTCCAGCTTCACACCGCTGATCTGCTCCAGCAGCTCCACCTGCTTGCCTTGACCGGTACCGAGCAGCACCATGTCGCATTCTTCCACGAACTCGCTGCCCGGTATCGCCTCGATCTTACCGTAGGCTGATCTGTTGCGGATGAACTTCACCCCGGTCACGGCACCATTACCAATGAATTCAACGGGCGTCACGTTGAACAGCGCCTTGGATCCACTCTTCTTGGCGAGGTCGAATTCGAAGCTATAAGCGCCCATCTCCTCCGGCCCACGGCGGTAGGCTATCGTCACGCTCTCCGCGCCCATGCGGCAGCTCTCGCTCGCTGCGTCCATGGCGGTATTGCCCCCACCGAGGACGATCACCTTGTTGCCTACCGCTGTCTTGTGCTGCATGTTCCGCAGCCCCTCCACGAACTCCAGTGCGCCTATCACACCCTTCTTGTCCTCGCCGGGAATGCCCAGCGCTGATGTGCCACCCAACCCGATGCCGATGAAGATGGCGTCGTAGTCCTTCTCCAGCTTGTCCAACTCGGCGCGACCGGTCACGGGCTTGTTGTAGTGGATGGTGAAGCCGAACTGTTCCTGCAGGTAGGCCATCTCGTCCACCGCCTCCTCGTTCGTGAGCTTGTAGGGGGCGACACCGTACACGCAGAGCCCGCTGGGCTTCGCCTTGGCCTCGTAGATGTCCACCGCATGGCCCAGCATCCGCAGTTCACAGGCGCAGGAAACACCGGCGGGTCCGGCTCCGATCACCGCGACCTTCCTGCCCGTGTCCTTGCCTGTGCGGAAGAGTTTCTTCTTCGAGCGGATGACCTGGTCGGTGGCATGTGCCTGCAAGCGCCCGATCTCAATGGGCTTCACATCGCTGTTGTTGTACACGCAGGAACCCTCGCAAAGCTCCTCCGTGGGACACACGTTCCCGCAGGCGTGACCGAACCAATTGCTCTCGTAGATCGTCTTCGCGGCGCCCTCCTTGTTACCGTCGTTGATCTGGCGGATGAAGAGCGGGATGTCGATCCCCGTGGGGCAGGCGTTGATGCACGGCGCATCGTAGCAATACAGGCAGCGTGAGCTCTCGTAGTAGGCCTCGGTATCGCTCATCAGCGGCTTCTTCGGGGAGAAGTTGGCTGCGAACTCGGCGGGGTTGGTGGGTTTCTTGTATTCGGCCATGGGGATCAGCTCAGTATTCGGTTGTCTGTTGTCGGTTCTTCTGTCGCACAGGCCACGCGCCTTCCGCATTTTGATGTGTGCGCTGGCATTGTGCGACGGTCCGAACAGACAACCGACAACGCACGCCGCCCTTGTGCGCTAGAGTTCTACCAACCTACCATACGTCTCCGGCCTCCGATCCCGGAAGAACTGCCACGTACTCCGCACCTCTTCGATCATGTCCAGGTCGAACTCGGCAACGAGCAGTTCATCGTCGTCGCGGGAGGCTTGTGCGAAGATCTGGCCGCGTGGATCCACGAAATAGCTCTGGCCATAGAACTTGCCGAGGTTCCACGGCTTCTCTTCGCCTACGCGATTGATGCAGCCCATGAAGTAACCGTTCGCCGCGGCGTGCGCGGGCTGTTCGAGCTTCCACAGGTACTCGCTCAATCCCGCCACCGTCGCACTCGGGTTGTACACGATCTCCGCGCCGTTCAGGCCCAAGCAGCGCGCTCCATCCGGGAAGTGACGATCGTAGCAGATGTACACGCCCACCTTCGCGTAGCGCGTCTGGAACACCGGATAGCCGAGGTTGCCGGGCTTGAAGAAGAACTTCTCCCAAAAGCCGCTCGTATGCGGGATGTGGTTCTTGCGGTACTTGCCCAGATACGTGCCGTCCGCATCGATCACGGCGGCGGTATTGTACAGCACGCCCGCCTGCTCCCTCTCGTAGATCGGAACGATGATCACCATGTTGTACTTCTTCGCGTACTGCGCCATCAGCTCCGTCATGGGGCCGGGCACCGTCTCCGCGCTGGCGTACCAGGCCTTGTCCTGCCCCGGGCAGAAGTAGGGCGTGTTGAAGATCTCCTGCAGGCAAAGGATCTGCACACCTTCCTTGCCAGCCTTCTCGATGAAGGGGATGTGCTTCTGCACCATCGCATCCACGATCTCCGGTATGGTGCCCTCGCCCTCCGTCTTCGGAAGGCTCATCTGGATGAGGCCGCTCTTGATCTTTCTGGGCATGGTTGTCGGTGTTCGGTTGTCGGTTCATCGGTCACACGGGCTCGCGCACGAGGACGAACGCCAATGTATGAAGCAGAATGGGTGTTTGGGCGTGCCCCTCGCAAAAGCCTCGGGTCCGGCTTTCCGCTACAAGTCCGCGCCCCGATTACAGGGCTTGCGGGCTTTCCGCTTCAATCCGTCACGCGAATCCAGCACTTCAGATGGGCTCACCCAAATTCAAGAGTGCGCTGCGATCAAATCGCGAAGCTTTCGCACGATTTCTTCCCGATGTTCATAGAACACTTTCGGGAAGTCTTGCTCAGGGCTATAGGTTCTTTGGCCAGAGGAGAAGTACTCCTTCAAGATCGCCGCATTGCTCAGGTTTCTCGCAAACAAGAACCGACCTCCAATCTCGATCTTGTAGAAGTAGTCCGTTGAATTGAAGGTGTGCGCCCTGTTGAGACCACAATTAGGACAACTCATCTTTCCCTCAAGACTTGGAACCACCACAGTCTGTCGTATGACCGACGGCGAGAAGAATGCTGCTCTACCAGAACATTTCGGACAGGTGATGACGATATCAGGTTCCATTCAATACAAAGGTGAATCAACTGTGGCCGACTGCGTGAGCGATTACAGCGGAAAGCCCACAGCGCGGTAATCCGCGCGAGGACTTGCAGCGGAAAGCGCGACCCGAGGCTTTGCGAGGGGCACGTCCAAATCAGCTAATCGAATCAAAGCATTCCACTCACCTTGTTCCGCTTCACGAACTTCCCATAGCCTTTCTTGATGCGCACCTCGCCGTTGTGTACCGCCACCTGGCCGCGGAGGATGGTGGTCTTCACCTTGCCGGTGAGTTGCATGCCTTCGTAGCCGCTGTAGTCCACGTACATGTGGTGCGTCTTGGCGCTGAGGGTGTGGCGCTCGTTGGGGTCGAGCAGGATGATGTCCGCGTCGCTGCCGATGCCGATGGTGCCTTTGCGTGGGAACATGCCGAAGATCTTCGCCGGGTTGGTGGCGGTGACCTCCACGAATTTGTTCACGCTGATGCGCTTCTTGTTCACGCCTTCGCTGAAGAGCAGTTCCATGCGGTGCTCGATGGCCGGGTGACCGTTCGGGATCTTGGAGAAATCCGCCGAGCCCATGGCCTTCTGCGCCATCATGAAGGGGCAATGGTCCGTGGCCACCACCTGCAAACTGCCTTGTTCGATGCCGGCCCAGAGTTGCTTCTGGTCCTTCTTCTCGCGCAGCGGCGGGCTCATCACCCACTTGGCACCGTCGGCCCGTTCGTAGAGCGAGGCATCGAGCAGCAGGTACTGGATGCAGGTCTCGGCGAGCACGCGCTGGCCTCGGCGCGCGGCATCGCGCACGGCATTCAGCGCGCCTTCGCAGGTGAGGTGTACGATGTACGCGGGCACGCCGGTGTAGCTGGCCATGTCGCAGAAGCGGTGACTGGCCTCGGCCTCGGTGATCTCGGGCTGGCTGAGGTAGTGGTACAGCGGCGAGAGCTTCCCTTCTGCGCGGTGCTTCTGCACGAGGTAGTCGATCATATCGCCGTTGGTGGCGTGGACGATCACCATGCCGCCGTGCTCCTTCACCTCCTGCATCAGGCCCACCATCTGGCGGTCGTCGATCATGAGCGCGCCCTTGTACGCCATGAAGGTCTTGAAGCTGGTGATGCCTTCCTGCTCGATCATCTCTCGCACCTCCTTCTTCGTGTCGTCGTTGAAGTCGGTGACGGCCATGTGGAAGCTGAGGTCGCCGTAGAGGTTGCCATTCATGCGGCCCTGCCAGGCTTCTAGCGCGTGGCGCAAACTTTTGCCCTGTGTTTGCAGGATGAAGTCGATGACGGTGGTGGTGCCGCCATGCAGCGCGGCGAGCGTTCCGGTCTCGTAGTTGTCGCTGCTGAAGGTGCCCATGAAGGGCATGTCCAGGTGCACGTGCGGGTCGATGCCGCCGGGCAGCACGAACTGGCCTTTCGCGTCGATCACTTGGGCGTCGTGCGCGTGCAGGTCGTGTCCGATGGCCTTGATGTATTCGCCTTCGATGAGGACATCCGCGCGGTGGAAATCGGCGGCGGTGACGACGGTTCCGTTCTTGATGAGGATGGACATGATCAGCTGATTGGTCGATTAGCGGATTAGCTGATGCGGACGTTGGTCAGAGGTATTCCACCAGCTAATCGGCACATAAGCTGATCAGCTAATCGAACTGCGGTTCCAAGATAATCAGGGCGTTCCGGCTCGCAAAGCCTCGCCGTCGGGCTATCCGCTCTACTCCTCGCTCGTTCCTCGCTGCGGGGTGCCGCTCCTATCCCTAACGCAGCACGCGTTTACCCATCAACACCCGATACACCACGAATGCCACAACTGTTCCACTGAACCAGGATAGCGTGTAGAGGAAGGCGAGCGGCTTGACCCAATAGCCCACGAGCGCCACGCCGGTCCCGGCGATCAAAGCGATCACGGCGGCCCGGTTCACCCCGGCGTAAGGACCTTTCACCCGATACAGGTCGGCCACGTTGAGCGTTCGTCCGCGCACGATGAAATAGTCGCAGAGCAGGATGCCGAGCACCGGCCCCAGCAGTCCGCTCACGAAGATGAGGATGCCACTGATCTCGTCCATGAGCCACCAGGGGCAGATGAGGATGCCGATGACGCCCGCGAGAACGCCACCTACGCGGAAGCTGATACGCTGCGGAAGCAGATTGCTGAATGCGTTCGCCGGTGCGATCACGTTCGCCGCGATGTTCGTGCTGAGCGTGGCGATGAGCAGGGCTAGCTGCGCGAAGATGACCACCACCGGACTCTTGAACTTGCTTACCAGCGAAACAGGGTCCCACGGCGCATCCTCCGCGATCAGCACATCCTTGAACGCCACCACCGCCGCGCTGGTGACGAAAATGCCCACGAACGAATAGAAGAGCATCGTACCTGGCAGACCGATGAATTGTCCGGCGATCTGGTCCTTCTGGCTCTTGGCCAATCGTGCGATATCCGAGATACTGATGGACATCGTGGCCCAGAAACCGACCATTGCCGTGAACCACATTAGGTATTGCCAGAACATCGCAGTTGACGGCTCGGCGACCTGCTTCACCTCCAACCGGGACGACAGATTTCCCTCTGCATCCTTGAATTGGATGGATACGCTCTTGCCTTCTGGAATGCTCAGGCTGATCGGTACATTTTCAAAACCCATCCAGGCATCCCAATAGGATCGAGCCCCCGAGTCGCTCAACTGGTAGGAATGTGCCTTGGGCCTCCCGTCCGGGTCCAATAGGGGTGTGATGCGCGCTTCAGAACCAGGCGTTCGATCAGCCCACGCCACGGTTGTGATAGTCGGTCGCTGCAATTGCTTTCCAGCTCCCAGTGCCGCTCCGAAACCACCCGCACTTCTCGCGCCCCACATGATCAGCGCAAGACCGATGATGATGAGGATCGGAGCCGCCCAATTCTCCAGCCACTTGATGCTCTCGGTCCCCTTCCAGATGAAGTAGATGTTGATGAGCCAGAAGACGCCAAAGCTCACGAACTTCCCGATGCTCAAGTCCACCTCAGCAACATTGCCCGTAGCCGCGTTCCAGATGGAGTAGATGGCGAGGCCACCGATCCAGGTCTGCACACCGAACCAACCGCAGGCCACGATGGCGCGCACAATGCTCGGGATATGCACGCCCAGCGTACCAAAGGCCGCGCGGCCTTGCACGGGGAAGGGTATGCCGTACTTCACCCCGGCGTGCCCGTTCAACACCATCGGAACGGTGATCGCCCAGATTCGCCAGACCGATGATGGCCAATGCCGCCTGCCAAGCCAGCCCCGCCCGCATCATGTAGGAGGCGAGCAGGTGGGTCGGTATACAGACCGCCATGCCCACCCACAGCGCCGCGAGGTTCCACTTGGTCCAGGTGCGCTTCTCCGGCGGGATGGGCGCGAGATCCGGGCTGTAAAGCGGGGAACGGGTGATGTCTTCCATGTGGGCAGGCTAATATCACAAAAGCCAATTGACAAGCAGCCTCCACAACCTACTTCATCCGTGCCACATTCCTGCCCAGCGTCTTGAAACGCTCGCCGTTCCTTCTCTGAACGATGGTGACCGTGGAGAAGACCGGTCTTGCTGATGTTCAGGTCGCGCGCGATGCCCGACTTGCCCTTGTGCGTGCCGGCGATCACCTCGCAGCGGTCGCCGTCTTTCAAGGACGGCTTCTTATTGGTTGACATGGGGTTCCTGTTGCTTATTGCGATCGATGCTCATCCAACGAAAACGGCCCACGGATCGACTGGTGATGTCCTAGTGGCGTAGTGGCCAGGGGGGCATATCTGCCACATCTAGTACTGTTGGGTCCATTGCCACTATCTCCTCAAATGCAACGACCCTGGCAACACTTTCAAAGTCCTCGAATTCCTCATCGCTCAGGAACTGCCATGCGCAATCCTCCTCATCATGCCTAACAAGTGTTGCGGGGCTTCCTTCAAGTACAAATCGTGTCGTGAAGACGGCAGTTCGAGGAGGCTACCTGGGAAGATCCTTATCCCGTTGTTCATTGGATGTGATCACATCGCACACCTCATCCGCTATCGCAATCGCCTTGCTGAGGGATCTCCATACCCTCGTCCACACCAGCCTCATCGATGCACAGCGGTGGTGCCACGAAGATCCAGTTCCAGCGCACGAAGGTGAACATGCCCAGCTCGCTGATCTTGGCGGCCACCTTGTTCATCACGCCCATCTGATCAGGTGTCGCGTTCCAAGGTGCGGTGGGCTCTTTCGTCTCGCGGTTCTTCACCAGCTCGATGCAACCCAGCAGGCCCGTATTGCGGAAGTCGCCGATGCTCGGGTGCTTCTGCGCCAGCTCAGCCACGCGCTTCTCCACGTATGCACCCATCTTGGCAGCGTTGTCGATCAGGTCCTCCTCTTCGTAGATCGCCAGCACAGCGTTGGCGGCGGCGCAAGCCACGGCATGCGCGCTGTAGGTCAGGCCGATCGGCAGCGGTTTGTCGTCGAAGTGCTTGATGATCTCCTCGCGCACGATGATGCCACCCAAGGGGATGTAACCAGCGGTGAGCCCCTTCGCCATGCACAGGATGTCGGGTACCACGCCGTGGTGATCGATCCCGAACCATTTGCCCGTACGCGAAGCCGCTCATCACCTCATCGCAGATGGTGAGGATGCCATACTGGTCAGCGATGGCCTTCACACCCTTCCAATAGCCCGGCGGGTACTTGATGCAGCCACTGCTGCCGCTCTCCCCTCCATCATGACCGCGGCGATGTGCTGCGGTCCTTCGTACTTCACCACCCGCTCCAAATGCGCCAGCGCGTTCTCCGTGCACTCCTCCGGCGTTCTGCTGTTCCACGGGCAGCGGTAGAAGTACGGGTTCTCCACGTGGATGATGTTCGGCACACCCTGGCTGTCGTGCGGTAGCCCCGCGGATCACCACCGGCGCTGAGCGCGCCATATGTCGCACCGTGGTAGCTCTGGTAGAGCGTGATGATCTTGTGGCGACCGGTGTACAGGCGCGCCAGTTTCATCGCGTGCTCCACCGCCTCCCGTGCCGCCGTTGGTGAAGAAGGTGCGGTTCAATGAGCCCGGCGTGATCTCCGCCAGCTTCTTGCCCAGCAGGCCGCGCGCCTCGGTGATCATGCCCGGATGCACGTAGCTCACCTCGGCCATCTGCTTCGCTACAGCCTCCGCCACCTTCGGATGCCCATGCCCGATGTTCACGTTCATCAGCTGCGAGCTGAAGTCGATGATCTTCCGACCATCGCGGGTGTGGAGGTAGATGCCCTTGGCAGAGGCGATGTTCAGAGGGTTGAGCCCGGACTGCTTGCTCCACGAGAAGATGGTGTGCTCGAGGTTGTCCTTGAGGATCTCGGCAGGGTTGGTCGATGTCAATGTGCTCATAGGCGTTGGCGTTGGGGCCGATGATCATCCGCCCTTACAGCTTCTAACTCATCCAGTTCGTCTTCCCTTCCGGGTTCCACTTCGTCGTGGTCTTCTTCATCTGGGTCCAGAACTCGATGCTGCTCTTCCCGGTGATGTCGCAGGTGCCGAACTTGCTGTCGTTCCAACCACCGAAGCTGAAGGGCTCGCGGGGCACGGGCACGCCGATGTTCACGCCGATCATGCCAGCCGACGCGCGTTCCATGACCTGCCGCGCCAATCCACCGCTCTGCGTGAAGACCGCCGCCGCATTGCCGTAGGGGTTCGCGTTCTCGATGGCGATGGCCGCATCCAGGTCCTTCGCGCGCACGATGCTGATCACCGGACCGAAGACCTCCTCCTGCGCGATCCGCATGTCGGTCGTCACATGATCAATGATGGTGGGTCCGAGGTAATAACCATCCTTTGCACCACCCTCCACCTGTGGGTTGCGCCCGTCGAGAAGCACTTTCGCGCCAGCCTTCTCCGCTTCCGCGATATAGCCCGTGATGCGCTCGTAAGCCACCTTACTGATAACCGGTCCCAAGTTCTTGCCGGGCACGAGCTTCTTCGCCTCCACGATCATCTGTTGAATGATGGGCTCCACGCCGCCCACGCCGACCATCTGCGCCGCCGCCATGCAGCGCTGACCCGCGCAACCGCTCATGCTCGCCACCACATTGCTGGCCGTCATCTCAAGATGGGCATCGGGCAAGACGATCAGGTGGTTCTTCGCGCCGCCCAGGCACACCGCGCGCTTCAGGGTGCTCGTGGCACGCGCGTACACGATCTTGGCCACCTTGGTGCTGCCCACGAAGCTCACCGCCTTGATACCGGGGTGATCGGAGATGGCCTCCACGATCGCACGGTCGCCGTTCACCACGTTGAAGACGCCGTCGGGAAGTCCGGCCTCCTTCAGCAGTTCGGCGATCCGGGTGCTGCTGATCGGCACGATCTCGCTCGGCTTGAAGACCATGGTGTTGCCGAGCATCAGTGCGTTCGGAATGGTCCAATGAGGCACCATGTTCGGGAAGTTGAACGGCGCGATGCTGGCCACTACGCCCAAAGGCTTCCGCTCGATGCGGCATTCCACCCCCTTGCTCACTTCCAGCAGTTCGCCCTGCACGAGCTGCGGCAAGCTGCACGCGAATTCGGTCAGCTCCACGCTCTTGTCCACCTCGGCGTAGGATTCTTCCATGGTCTTGCCGTTCTCGGTGTGCACCAGAAGCGCCAGTTCCTCCCGGTTCTTCAACAGCAGTTCTCGATAACGGTAGAAGATCTGCGCCCGCTCCTTGATCGGCGTGCCACTCCACGCGGGGAATGCGGCCTCTGCGGCCTTCACGGCCTTGTCCAGGTCATTGGCCGTACTGAGGACCACGGTGCTGATCAGTGTCCCATCGAGCGGTGAGCGCACATCCATGCGTTGCTGGCCGTTCGCTTCGGGCTTGCCGGCGATGTAGTTGGTGGTCTCGTTGTACTTCAGGGTGGTCGTTGCCATGGGTCGTGCTACTGTCCGTCGAAGATAGGCCAGCGGCACGGTCCACAGCTTCTCCGGGGGCTTCTACCTTCGCTGGCAGAACCAGCCATTGCCATGCCCTCCGTAGACATCCTCTCCAAAGTGGACCTCCAGATGCTCGACAACGCCATCAATGTGGTGAAGCGCGAGATCGACACCCGCTATGACCTGCGCGGTACCAATAGCTCGGTGGAGCTGGATAAGAAGGCCCTCACCATCAAGTTGAGCACGGAGGACCACCTGAAGCTCGATGCCATCCTGGACATCCTTTTGGAGCGGAGCGGCAAGCAGAAGGTGGATGTGCGCAGCTACGACCTGGAGGCGGAACCCGTTCCCAGCGGGAAGAGCCTCTACCGGATCATCAAGGTGAAGCAGGGGATCGAGCGTGAGACGGCCAAGAAGATCGTCAAGGCCATCAAGGACAGCGGCTTGAAGGTGCAGCCCCAGATCATGGACGATCTGATCCGGGTGAACGGCAAGAAGATCGACGACCTGCAGGCGGTTATGGCTCTTTGCCGGGAGAAGGACTTCGAGCTTCCCCTGCAATTCGACAACATGAAGAGCTGATCCAGGCAGCGGATCGGACCGCTCGAGCGTCATTGCCTACGAAGCACCTACCCATGCGCAGAACACTCCTCTCCCACCTCTTTCCACTGGTGTTCGCCCAACTGTCCATCACAGGAACGGCGCAGACGTACTTCTACATCGGCAGCATCTCCGTGGATCCAGCCGCACCAACAACTTCCGATGCCATCACGATCTCCCTGTCCGGAGACCTTTCGAGCACCGGTTCGGCCATCACCGCTTCGAGTTGGATGCTCATGGGCAGCACCGTGCACATCACCCTGACGGCGACCAGTGGACCAGGCTTGGATGTGCTGGTACCGCACACAGAAGAGGTGATGATCGGGAACCTGCCCGCTGGTCCGTACAGCATCCTGGTCGATGGTGCTTTCATCCTTGATTCAGCACCCGAGTTCCAGCACGCCTTCACGGTGGTCGGGACGGGTGGGCCTGATTGCGAGAACCTCACGATCGCGTCCATCCAGTGGTCCACCTTCTCGGACACGACGCTGTCGGTCCATGTCTTTAATTCCGGCATCGGCTTCGATTATCCGGGCTTCATCCTCCTGGATGCCGACGGGGACACCCTGGCCCAGGAGGTCGTGGACTTCTTCGCGATAGGGAACGAAAGCTGGCATACGCTCCAGATCCCTCCTGGGACGATCATGCCCGATGGCACCTTCACAGGGACTCTGCAGCTGTGGACCGGCTTCTTCGGTGAGCTCGCCTGTTCCTGGGCGGTGACCTTGGATCTCTGTCCGGCCGCTGAATGTGTCACGGTTGAGCCTTACCTCGCCAACTACGGAGGTGCCATCGTTATTGGTGATTTCGCCTGGTCCATCGCCGATGGAACGGAGGAGGTGGCCAGCGGGACCTTCACGCTCACCAATGAGGACCAGATGGCACTCGCAGAGGCCTGTCTTGCGCCCGGTCCGCACACCTTCACGCTCACACCGTTGCAGGAACCCATGGGTGGCCAATTGGTGATCGGCGTGAATGCTGAAGGATGGACGAGTTCGATCCAACAGCCCTTCCCGCAGGGGATCCCTGCTGAACCGTTGGCGTTCGATGTCGTACCCGGCTGTTCCGATACGCCGAACGCGATCACCGCGGACAAGGAGGGGCCTGCGCCAGTAGTGATCGCCACTCGAGCAGGCGCCATGGAATTGCGTGCGACGGACGGCGGGCGTTTGGGGTCCGTTTCCGTGCATGACCTCGTGGGTCGCACCATCTTCCAGAAGGACATCCTCACCGATCGGTTAACGGTGTCCGTACCGGCCACGGGTGCTTACCTCGTATCCACCCGCTCTAAGGTGCAAAAGGTGATGGTGGCCGCACCCTGAACGCCTCTTTCGGGCGTAGACGCAGGCTTGAAAAGCGAAGCCCGCCTTACGGGGCGGGCTTCTTGTGTTCCTGATCGCAGGGCTTACGGGCGCTGCGGATGACTTTTGACGCCTCTAGGCTGATGTCACCGTGATCAGGTGTTCGTTCGGCCATGCAAGCATGACACAATGGTTCATACGCATCCGGATGATCTAGGGTTACAATGGGTGATCAAGCATCCTTTGTCAAGTTCCATTCTCACGCAGGATAGGGTCCGTACGCTCAGAACATCCGGTCCCCTTTCAGGAAGAGGACGAAGATGAAGGTCATGAGAAAGTGGTGGAGCAGCAGCAGGGCGGAAGCCACGGCCAGCACGGTCTTCCCGCTGGAATTCAACTCGGGGAACAACTTGCGGTTGTTGATCGCGATGATCGGCAATGGAACCGTCGCGAGCAGGAAGGTGATGGCCAGCGTCTTGAACAACAGGACATTATCAAGCAGCCCGAAGAACAGATGGGCGTAGTAGAACACGAAGCCGAGGAAGGACAGCAACCCCAGTCGAACGAATAAGCGCGCTTCTGCAACCATCTTGGGTCTGGTTTCCATATCGATAGACGCTTTGGTGCGGCTTGGTTGCGTCCAGCCGGTTTCTACGTACGGCGTAACAACAGGTTCGGATGGGGATCCTATTCTGTTCGAGCCATTGGCCGCCAGATCCTCCAGAGCCCATAAGAGCTTGCCAGCAAGCCCACCGCGAACCACGGCCAGGGATAGTCCGTTGATAGCGGACCAGCATCTGAACCCACCCCATTGGCATGCACCATATCGCCCAGGTCAACGGAGCCGGATAATGGGACGATCAGGAAGGACAGGATCATCAGGCCCGCCCCCCCGACCAGGGCCAGCCAGGTAAGACCACCCAGCGTGCTCGGTGATCCGAGCGCAGATCGGCGAAGCAGGAGAATGGCCAGTACGATCAGACCGATCGAAATGAGACAGGGTGCCCACACCGGGCCCACCCACGGCACCGGTATCAGGAAGAGCAGGTCGGGCGTAGCCAGGCTGGCCGGCCAATCGAGCAGGACCTTCAGCCATACGTAGTAGAAGATGTCCCAGACCCCGAAGCCGAAACTGAACCATGCGAAGCGCTCCAGCGCCGAACGCGTGACCAGCGCGGCTGGGGCGAGCAGCATGATCATGGTGGCCAGCTCCCGTAGGACCTCGGTCCGCACCAACAAGGGGTCCATCGGCACCAGCGTCAGTTCGAATCCATCCGGATAGTACAGGGCACGCAGGTACACCACCACCGCGCTCTCCAGGAAGGCCATGGCGATGAAGAAGACCGTCATCCACAAGATCAGTCGTCGTTGGTCAGGGCGCATGGCGAGGTAGCTGCAGGTCCGCGATGAGCGCGCGATGATCACTTCCCTTGATCGGGACGGTACGGATCGTGGTGGAGCTTATCCCATCCGTGGCGAGGACATGGTCCAGCGGTATCACGGCGAAAGGCCCTACCGACGGCCAGGTCCGATGCGACAGCGGGGTCAGGGAATGCAGACCCGATCGCGAACAGAAGCGGCGAAAGGCCTGGTCCCACGGCACCGTGTTCAGGTCGCCGATGAGGATCGTGGCCGTATCGTCGCGTGCAACGTATCGGCCCAGCAGTTCCAGTTGATCATTGCGCCGCCGGAAATGCCCGTAGCTGATGGGCGAGGTGGCATGCACCGCCAGCAACCGGACGCGGCGACCGTGCACCTCCACGTACGCTTCCACGAAGGGATCCCCGCGCATGGTGATGGTGCGCACCGCTTGGAACGGATGCCTGCTGAAGAATGCGATACCGTAACAGTTCGTCCGCGGTTCGATGTGCACATATGGATAGCGTCGCTGCAAGCCGGACTGAAGGGCCTGCGCCCACTCCGGACTCACTTCCTGCACGGAGACCAGATCTGCATCGCTTTCCAAGGCTTGCACGATGGCCGCATCATAGGCGGTGTTCAGTTGAAGCACGTTCATTTGGAGAACGCGCAGACCGGTGTACGAGGCCGCAGGAGGATCCGGCGCGTCCGGCAAGTTCAATTGAACAGCGAGCAAGCCGGTTCCGAACAACGCGGCCTGTGCCACCCACCAACGCCTGTACCACGCGGTTACAGCCGCGATGGCCAACAGGACGATCATGGCAGGCAGGATGAATGCTCGGGCCAGCACAATGAGGTAGGCATCGGGTGCGAAGGCCAGTACCACCGCCGCGGTCAGCAGACCGACCGCCTGCATCAATTCCTTCATTCCATCGCTCATTGCATCACGGTGTTGGAAGCTTGATCCGACAGTCGGTTGATCCGACGCAGCACCATCCAGAGCGGAATGGCACCGATCACACCGAAGGAGGCATCGATGCAGCGCCAGAAGAAGGGGATCCCCCGCACTGGCGCCCACAGGAAGGCCAGGGGAAGCACGAGCACGCAGCACAGGAGCCCCCACTCCACCACCCAGCGGTTCCGGACCGGGTCGCGGTACGGACCGATGAATGCCAGTGCGATCACTACATGCGCGAAGGCCAGCCAGTCCGTGCCATAGAAGAGCGCAGGGTGGATCTCGGCGACATGCGCGACAGCAGCAGCCACATCCTCCACCCACACGCTCCAGGTCCCACCCCAGGAACGGGTGGTCGTTGCCAGCCAGTCCGTCCCCCATTCCAGCGGCACGGCCGTGAGACCGCTGAAGAGCAGCGCCACCATGAAGAAGGCGAGCCAGCGACGGATGTAGGTCAGGTTGTTGTCGTTGTTCATCGCACCTGTATCAGTTCAACTGAGCAAGTGACCGCGCCGTGCGCCGATCCGCCAGGTTCCACTCCTGCCAGGAGAGTTCCTCGTACCGCTGCTCGAAGTGGTATCGTTTGTCATCCAGCGCCCGTCGGAACGAATCGATATCAAGGTTATCCACCCAACGCACAGCATTGTGCTTGTGCTGTTCCATCTGCGCTTCCACCTTGTCGATGTCCGCATACAGCAGGGGAAGGACCTTGTCGCTCATGACGAGGTAATTGTCCACGTCGATCTCGCCCTGGTTCCAATGGCCTAGATTGTAGCGTACGATCATGCTGTCCCAATCCACCGTGCTCAAGCCGATCAGGGCCACGAAGGCCGCCCAAGCGTTCACCCGCGCCAGGTAGAACAGGCTCTTACGATCACGCACCTTCACGAAGAGCGTGATCAGACCGACGAGCACCAAGGCCAGGAACACGATCACGCCGATGCGTTTGTAGGCCAGTCCGTGGAAGGAGATGTAGTGGTAGTTCCGCAGGAAGACGGATACGCCGAGGATGAAGTTCTGGGCGATCCACACGAAGGCCAGCATCCGCAATCCCTTGCTGCGCCAGTAGAAGTTCTGGTTGCGACGGAAGAGCCACATCAGGATGACCATGCTCAGCAGGATGCTGATGATCAGCAGCCAGGTGCCCTCATGCACGAACTGTTTCAAGCTGAAGTCCTTCGGCACCTCGAAGCCGAACCACACCCAATTGATGTCGATCACGTTCACCACGGCGAGCAGCACGTTCACGGCGACCAGGAGGATCATGCCCATACGCCTCTCTCGTTCCAGCGGGTCCATGGACAGCGGTTCGAGCCAATGCGGCCGCTTCACGCGAACACGGCGCAACACGTCGCTGAAACGCTGCTCGATCGTCACAAGCGTATCGGGCATCAACTTCATCAACAGGGATGTGCACACCGCCGCTCCGAACAGGACGAAGAGCGTATGTGCCGTGAAGAAGCGTTGGAGCATGGTGCCCATCATGTCGAAGAAGGCGGTCATGAAGCCGGCGGTGAGGGCATCGAAGCGGGGATTCCCGCCGCGGTACAACTGGGTGAAGAGCAGGAGCAGCGCCGCCGGCAGGATCCCGAGCTTGATCCAGCGCCAGCCCTGCCGGGGCACACCACCCTGGGGCACCAGTCGGTCCTGCCGCGCGATGGCCATGATGGGTGCCAGGAAGAAGGAGGCGAAGGCCTGCACACCGGCGAATGCGAGGGACCGAAGGCGTTCCTCCTTGGCCAGTGCCGTGGCCACCGCCAGCGAAGCGAATGCGGCCATGATCGAGACGATGCTGTTGTGCACGAACACCATCGCGGCGGATACCAAGGCCCCTCCCAACGCCCATCTCGCCGCACTGGACAAGCCATGCCAGCCCTGCAACAACAAGAGCAGCAATGTGGTGCCGATGGTGAACAGCGGCACGTTCAAGCCGGGTGCCATCCGCCAGAAGAGCAGGTCGAAGAGCGCCGTGGCGATGACGACGCAGAGCAGCGGTATCCAGAAGGTGCGCGGCGTGACGATGGATGTTGCTCGGTCGTTCATGATCAGGGTTTGGTTCGTTCGGATAATGCCGGGATCAGGCGTTCGATGGCGGAGAGATGGGCCTGAAAGGCCTTCGCGCCGGTAACGGTGGTGCGGTAGCTCGTATTGGGTCGCTTCCCGACGAATCGCTTCCGCACCTGCACGTACTTGAGGTCCTCCAAGGCCCCGAGGTGGCTGGCCAGGTTGCCATCGGTCACACCCAACAGCTCCTTCAATCGGGCATGGTCCACCCACTCGTTCACCACGAGCACGGCCATGATGCCAAGACGCACCCGGCTTTCGAAGGCTTTATTGAGATCCTCGATCATCCGTTGCGTTCGTGACGCAGGTACATCACGCCACCATAGAGGATGTGCAAGGCGCCGAAACCGATGGCCCAGAAGAGCAGGGCGGCCTCCAACCAGAGTAGCGAGATCAGGCCGAGCGCCAGTTCGCTCAAGCCCAACCACCTGATCTCGTCCAAGGTGAACTTGCTCGCATTGAAGAGCGCCAGCCCATAGAAGACCAGTGTGGCCGGTGCCACAAGGCCGGGCAGCCCGTAGAACAACAGGGCGAGGCAGAAGATCCCGCCGGCGCTCAAGGGCACCAGCATGTTCACCATCAAGCGGCGTGCACTGGCATCCCAGAGGTCCTGACCCGTGCTGCGGCTCCGACGCCACGTGAACCAGAACGCCCCGAGCAGGGCCAGCAGGAGCACGAGCAACGCGTCCTGGACCAGGATCAGCCGAAGGTCATCCAGCGGTAGTGGCGCGCGTTGCAGGTCATAGGTGAGCGGATCGGCGCCGGGTGCGAGTGCTTCATTGATATGGAAGCGGGCGAGCGCGGCACCGGCAAGGGCCACCGCGCCGGCCACCACACCGCTGAGGCCGCTGAGACTGAGGAAACGGGTGCTACGCTCCATCAACCCACGGATGTGGGCGAGCTCGCGGGTGGGATCCTGTTGATTCATGTGCAAAGTACTTTGCGCCACAAAGTAACGGGATCCGGATGATCCTATTGTGGTCGGGGCAGGAATTCTTCAGTGGAGCGAGATCAAGGCCAGGCCAGCGCCCAACAATACCGCCACGAAACGGGTGGCGTTGAACCGGTGGTCCGGCGCGCTCTCGAAGATGATGGTGGTGCTGATGTGCAGCAGCATGCCGATCGCCAGACCCAGCATATCGTGAAGGAAGGCATGGCCTTCTCCCCCGCCAAGCAGCAGACCGGTGCCGATGCCGAGTGGCGCAGCCAGGGCGAAGACCACCAGCATGGTCCAACTCGAAGCGTGCCCCGTACCGGAGCGCAGCAGCACGGTGGCCAGGGCGATCGCCATGGGCATCTTGTGCAGGAGCACACCCACGAGGAAGGGGATATCGCCGGCCACCGCTGGGTCCGCGAAGGGGATGCCTTCAGCAAAGGAGTGCAGGCACAAGCTGGCCAGTGTGACCAACGGGAGGGCCTTGCCCGCGTGGAAGTGCATATGCCCGTGTTCGATGCCGTGGCTGAAGAACTCCAACACCACCTGCAACAGGAACCCGCCGAGGACCCATACGCCGATCCTACCGCCCTCCTCTTCATACAGTTCGGGCAGCATATGCAGGAAGACCACCCCGAGCAGGAAGGCCCCGCTGAAGGAGAGCAGCAGGCGCAGCCATTTCGCTTCGGGGTGCAGCACCTTCACCAGGGCTCCGGCAAGGAGGGGCAGCAGGAAGAACGCTAGTACGGTGGTCAGGGTCATGAACGTGGTTTCCGCATCCAAAGGACGAAACGTTGCGACCGGTCCGGATCGAACGGCACCATGTCGGGACCATCCGTCCGTGCTTCCACCATGAAGCCGGCCTCCAAGGCCATGCCTTCCAATTGTTCCGGAGTGAGGGCCTGCACCCTTTCCTCGAAGCGATGCGAGTCCGTTCCATCCTGCACGGTGATGCACTTCACCAACACACCATGTTCGCATGACCGGCGGATGGCGAACCCGACACCCTCCTTCTCGATCCGTTCCTCGGTGACCAGATCGCGCAGCACGGCCGCGGTGTTCATGAAGTCGAGCACGAAGCGGCCACCCGGCTTCAGCGCGTCACGCACCGCCCGGAACACCGCGCGATCGTCTGCGATATCGTCGAAATAGCCCAAGCTGGTGAAGAGGCAACACACCGCATCGAAGGTCCCGGGCCGGAAGGGCTCACGCATGTCGTGCACCACGAACTCCGCCTCGGGCACGTTCATTCGGGCCTCCTCGATGCTGGCCTCGGAGATGTCCACACCCGTGACCTTCATCCCTGCCTCGGCGAACAAGGCGGCATGCCGGCCGCGCCCGCACGCCAGATCGAGCAGGACGGAGCCGGGTGGCAGGGCCCAGTGCTCAAGTATCGCATCCGCCCACTGCCGCGCATCCTCCACATCGCGGTGCCCGTAGAGCAACGAGTAGTAGCGGGTACCGAACCAATGCTTGAACCAGCCCATGGTGTGCGCCGCGAAAGTACCGCCACGGTCCGGGTTGACAATTCAGTGGATAACTCCGGCGGGCAACGCCTCCCACGCTGTGTGCGGGGTGGTGTTCTTTGTGAGGCAGCCCCATCCCGCCATCTGATGTTGCAGACCATCCATGACCTGTATGATGAATTGGAGCGCCATCGGGTGATGCTCTCGTTCCAGGGCCCGCTTTCCACCGACCTCATCACCGCGCTGCTGGGCGCGGTGGAGCGGAAGATGGAAGGCCTGGAACCGGACCAGCGCACGCGTCGCCGGGTGTTCAACGTGGTGATGGAATGCCTGCAGAACCTCTTCCACCACAACGCGAACCTTACCATCCACGAAGGAACGACCCGCACCACGGACCTGCCCCACGGAGTGGTGATGATCGCGCAGGCCGACCAGGGTTACCAGGTCCTGACCGGCAACTTCATGGCCGGTGCCGATGTGGAACGCTTGAAGGGTCATCTGGACCGCATCAACGCCCTGCCCCCGGACCAGCTCCGCGAATTCTACCGGGAGACCCTGGCCGATGGCACCTATTCCAACAAAGGTGGCGGCGGCCTGGGGATGATCGACATCGCACGCAAGAGCGGTGGCAAGCTTGAATACGGGTTCGTGCCCTACGACAAGGACAAGGCCTTCTTCAGCCTTAACGTGAACGTGACCAATTAGACCGCAGCACCATGTCAGCCCTGATCCTGGAAGGAAGCCCCAAGACACCCACCGTCAACTTCGACCCCGAGACCGGCTTCCTGGAGCTGAGGGGACGCTCCATTCCCGAGAACTCGATCGACTTCTACAAGCCACTGATCGATTGGCTGGACAAGTATGGCCGCTCGCCACAGCCGAAGACCGCGTTGCACGTGCAGCTCGAGTACTTCAACACGAGTTCCTCCAAATGCATCCTGGACCTGTTCAAGAAACTGGAAGGGGTGCGCGCCACCGGCAATGAAGTGACCGTGCTCTGGCATTATGAGGCCGACGACGAGGACATGCTGGAGGCCGGTGAGGACTACGCGGGCATCATTAACATCCCCTTCAAGATGATCCAGATCGAGGAGGTGGACGGCGGCGAGCAATAACGGTCGGCGCGCGTTCGTGGAGATGGATCAGTGCGCGCCCTTGGTGGGGATCAGGCGCAACAGCCGTGGGAACAGTTCGAAGTAGAGCGTGAATGCCAGTGTGATGGCCATCATCCAGAGCACGAGCGCGTTGGCCCAGAGCGTAGGGATCCGCACGCCGCTGACCCACTTGGCCGGCGCGTAGAAGTGCGCACCGAAGAAGCCGCTGCGCATGGGTTCGAGGTAGATGGGATCGCTCTTCTGGACCAGCTCGCCCTGATCAGCCACGATCACGTTCACATCGTTCTTGTTCGTCACCACATCGGAAAGGCTCTCGTTGCGGTATTCGTCCAGCAGGGCGAAATAGGCCGCGCGTGACTCCGTATCGCTCGTCATCGCGGCGATGCGTTCCTCCTTCGCCGCCTCGGCCTGCCGGTACACGTTGCGGTAGTGGCTGGTCAGTACATCCAGGCTGCTCTTCAACGCGTCCAGGACGTCGTGGTCCACACGTTCCGGATCCAGGTCGGCCATGCGCTCGAACACGAAGCCCTTCAGCTGGGCCGATTCCTTCTCCATTTCGCGGCGGATGAGGCCGAGTTCGTACGCCAGGTCGACACCTTCGGGATGGCCGTTGAGCGCACGTTCCACGTTGCCCATGCTGTTCTCCAACTCACGCACCCAGAGGTCCTTCTTCCAATTGGCGGTCTTCATCCGCTGATCCAGCGCATAGAACTCACGCTCGTAGCGGTTGTCCATGAACTGCGTCACCGCCATGCCCTCATACGCCCAACGGGAGGCCATGATGTTGCCAAGCACCGGTACGCTGCGCTCCGAGGAGAACCACGGATGCAGCTTGTCGAACTTCACGATGATCCCACTGAAGAGCAGCTGTGGGATGATGAGCACAGGGATCATGATATAGATCACCTTGGCGCTGTTGAAGCTGGCGCTCACGTTCAGCCCGAGCACATTGGCGAAACACGAGGTGCTGAAGAGCAGCAGCCAGTGTTGCAGATGCTGCCCTTGAATATCGAGCACCGTATGCCCCACCAGAACGAAGAGTCCGGTCTGGATGGCCGAGATCAGGAAGAGGATGCCCACCTTGCTCAGCAGGTAGCTCATCCAGCTCAGGTCAAGGAACTTCTCCCGCGCCAGGATCTTGCGATCCCGGATGATCTCCTCTGCGCTGACGGTGAGGCCCAGGAAGAGCGCCACGATCACCGCGATGAAGAGGTATTGGGGGATGTTGTCGTTCTGCCGGAAGATGTACTCCCCGGCCGTGCCATGGCCGGTGCGGTAGAACTTCAGGAAGAAGGCCATCAGGAAGGCCAGAGCCGGCGCCTCCAACAGGTTGATCAGGACGTACTGGCGATTGGCCAGTTTGCTCAGCAGATCGCGCTGGAAGTAGACCTTCAGCTGACGGAGGCGATCTGGCACGGCGAAGGTGCTCTTCGGCACGCTCCGTTCATCGGCCACCTGGGCCACGCGTCCCTCCATCTGGGCACGGAAGACCTCGTTCCAGGCCTCCGGACCGATGCGGCGCTGATCCGTTTCGTTGCCGTACTCATCCACCAGCTTCGCCTCAAGGATGTTGAAGATCTGCTCGGGGTTCACATTGCCACAGGCGCTGCACTGGCCCACTTCGCTGTTCACCTGGCCCGTGACCCGCTTGAAGTAGACCACCGCATCCACGGGATCACCATGATAGACCGGATGGCCCTCCTGGTCCATCAGTAACAGCCGATCGAACAGCTTGAAGATGTCCGAGGACGGCTGGTGGATCACCACGAACACGAGCCTGCCCTTCAAGGCCAGTTCCTTGAGCAGGTCCATGATGTTCTCGGAGTCGCGTGAGCTGAGGCCGCTCGTGGGTTCGTCCACGAAAAGCACGCTCGGCTCCCGGATCAGCTCGAGGGCGATGTTCAATCGTTTGCGCTGGCCGCCACTGATGGTCTTCTCCAACGGGCTGCCCACCTTCAGGTCCTTCGTCTCGTAAAGGCCGAGCGTCTGCAACATGCGCAGCACACGCTCGCTCACCTGTTCATCGGTCTGGTCGCCGAAGCTCAGCTTGGCGTTGAAGAAGAGGTTCTGGAATACGGTGAGCTCCTCGATCAACAGATCATCCTGGCTCACGTGGCCGATCACACCGCGGATGCGGTCGCGCTCGGTATGCACGTCGATGCCGTTGATCGTCACATGCCCGCGGCTCGGCTTCAGGTTGCCGTTGAGGACGTTGAGCAGGGTGCTCTTCCCACTACCACTGCCGCCCATGATGCCGATGAGCTTGCCACCTGTTTCGGCCAGGCGCAGTTCATGCAGACCGATGCGGCCGTTCGGGAAGGTGTACTCGATCGCATCGGCCTTGAACACGATGCGCGATCGCGATCCCTTCTGCATGAAGGCGGAAAGGATGTCGCTGTAGTAGATCGGAATGCCGTTCGGAGGCCTTACGCTGGTGCCGTTGCTCAGCACGTAATGGCTGTCGGGCGCCATGCGCTGACCGTTCATGGTCACCTCGCCCGTACCCGAATAGCGCATCACATACAGGTTCACGCTCGGCACATGCAGCACGCGCAACTCCCCTTCCAGGCCGTGGGCATGGATGTGGCGGGCGTGCTGATGGCCACTGCTCACCGCCGCGTCGATGTACAGCAGGTGAGCGGAATCCTCCCGCTGCTGGACCTGCCCCTCCACGAAGCGACGGCAGCGCGCAAAATCGTCCTGGGTGATGTTGAACGTCTCAGCGACCGTGGCCACGAACTCGGCCTCCTGGTCGGTCACCTCCTCGTTGCTGTTGATGAACTCGATCAGATGCACCAGCACGACGAACTTCTGGCGCTGGTTCAGTTCCTCGTTCACCTGGGTGCAGATCTTCAGGATCTTCACCGAATTGAGCGAGGTCCGCTTGCGGCCCGCACGGCTCTGCCCACCGCTGGCGTGGAAGGCCTGCACGAAAGCCTGGTAGCGCGCCATGTGGGCGGCGGCCACCTCGGGGCTGAATTGCTTCCGCAGGAACCGCTCGAGAATGGCGGCGTTATCCGGACGCGCACCCTCCCCCACGGCATCGCCCTTGGCGATGATGGCGAACAGTTGCAATAAGGCCTTGAGTATCTTCTCGCTCATGCGTCCAGCGCTCCCCTTCCGGCTACGGGCCAAAAAGAGCGCCCCTCTTTACGGGAGGGGCGCCAAAAGGTTCGGCTGACAGGCGAGGCCTGCTACTTCTTGAACCCGATAAGCATCACGGCACAGCCGCTGCCGGCCTTGGTTGGGTCGAGCGCCGCCTCCATCTTCACGTCGATGGTGTTGGTCACCGCGAGGTCCCAGTATGGTGCATTGCCCTGGTCCTTGTTACTGAACAGCACGTTGCCGTCCTTGTCCACCACGTTGAACACCAGAATGCCGTCCGCATCCCCGCTGCAGGCCGCCACCCGGTAGGTGGTGCCGCCGAAGAGGGTGAGGTTGAACTCGGCCATTTCATCACCCTGCAACAACGCGCGGTAGAACTGACCGTCGGGTATGTACTGTTTGGTGATGTGCTGCTCACAGCGATCGGCGATCGTGCCGCACATTTCCTGCGCCGAACCGGCGATGGAGGCGGAAAGACTGAGGATGAGTAGGGTCCTGCGCATGGTTCAGGCGAGCATCATGTTGCGGATGTCCGTCACTTTGGCCACGATGGCCTTCAGCTGATCAGCCGCGATGGTGACGGAACTGGTGCTGTTGATGAAGGTGGTCTTCTTGCCGGCATCGGTGACCGGCTCCTGGTAGGTATAGGTGCTGGTCACCTTGTCGAAGAGGGACTGCAATTCCTTCAGGCCGACGACCACCTTTTCAGCGCCACCATCCGCATCGCTCGCCTGCACGAGTTCCACCAGTGCGTTCAGGGCGTTCTTCTGTTCGCCGATGCGGTTCACGATGGTCTGGTCGCCAGCGGCGGCCGGGTCGGAGACGGTGAGGTAGAGCGATTCGATCCAGCCACCGGCGAGCACGAGCGCGCTCACGTCGTGGCGCTGGTTCTGCTTGAGGTACTTGTCCGCCGCGCGGAAGGCCACCCCACTGAACTGGAGCAGGCTGTCCTCACTACCCAGGTTCGACTTGAAGCGGTCGAGCAAGGCACGGTCAAAGGAATTCGTCAGCTCCAGTTTATTGCCGACCTTCTCAATGGCCTGCATCGTGGCCATGGCGCGCTGACCGTCCTTGTGCACGGTGGCATAGGCCAGGTCGGCACCAAGGATGCCGAGCAAGGTGCTCTGTGCGGTCTTGTTCACAGCGGCTTCTGCGTTCTCCAGCGGTGCGGTCAGTTCCTTCTGGTACTTCAAACCCGCCTTGCGCATCGCCAGTGCGGTCTGCACCGGCGAGGGAATGCTGAAGATGCGCCCACCCACGTTCAGCAGTTCGGTCTCCTTCGGGGTCGTATCCACCGCAAGGGTATCCGTCTTGGGCTGGTCGGACTGGTGATCGGAGCCGCCGCAGGCGGCCAGGAACAAGCCCAGGCCAAGGCCCAAGGCGATCTTCGAAGGGGATGACACGGACATGTGCGACGCGGAAGATTTCAGTATCCGGGTGCCGAAGGTACGGGCGGTGTCAGGGCTGACCCCCAAGGCCTTCCAGCAGTTTTCAACACTTCTACGGGGTAGAACGCGCACGGTTCCTACCACTGCCGCATGCGCGATCCCCGAAGGGCGTACCACCCGATGAAGAGGTAGCACGGCAACATGATCCAATAGGCGTGCTGGTAGCCGACCTCACTTTCCGCCAATGCACCGTACAATTTGGGGATCACAGCGCCCCCAACGATCGCCATGATCAACAGCGCACTGGCCTTGCGTGTACGATCTCCAAGACCATGTATGGCGAGCGGCCAGATCGCAGGCCACACAAGGGCATTGGCTAGCCCGAGCAGGGCGATGAAGACCACTGTCAAAGGCACGGTGAGCTCGATTACGTTGAGGTCGGCCAGGTCCACGAAGGGGATCAGGACCAGCACCGAAGTCGGGACAAGTACCGCCAATGTGGTGAACAGAACCCCGACCACCGCCGAAACGGCCAGTGCCTTGGACTGGGAGATTAACCGCGGGATCGTCGCGTTACCGATGAAATAGCCGAGAACCATGGCGATGAGCGTCAACGCGGTGAAGTATTTCGCATTCGATAGAGGAACTCCGAGGGACTCCCCATAAAGTCCGATGGTATCACCGGCCATCACTTCCACACCGACATAAAGGAACAATGCCACCGCGCCGAGCACCAGACGTGGATAGGTCAGCAATCCCCCACCATGCTCATTGGCGTCCTTCTCCAAGTCGAGTTCCGGCAATGGCGAGAAACGGACCATGAGGCCCAGCCCAATGAGGGCGATCCCCATCAACGAATATGGCACAATAACGCGCTGGGCAAGTTCATCCAGCCGCATCTCCCTGGCAGTCTCATCCATGAAGGCCAGGTCCGCCGTCAACTGATCCGCATCGGCAAGGATCACACTGGAAAGGATGATGGGTGCAAGCACGCCGGCCACCTTGTTGCAGATACCCATGATACTTATCCGCGCGGCGGCGCTTTCGATGGGACCAACCACCGTCACATAGGGATTGATGGCCGTCTGCAACAACGCAAGGCCTGTCCCGATGATGAAGAGGCCGGTAAGGAACAAGGGGTATGAACGGGAGCCTGCCGCAGGTAGGAACAGGAAGACCCCGACCGCCATGACCAGAAGTCCCAACATCATCCCCTTCTTCAGACCTGTGCGCTCAAGGATTAAGGCGGAGGGGAGCGACAGGAAGAAGTAGGCGATGTAGAAGACGAAGGGTATCCAAAGCGCCTGACCGGTGGTGAGCTCGCATGCGATCTTCAGATAGGGGATCAACGTGCCATTCAGCCAAGTGGTGAATCCGAACAAGAAGAACAGCGCACCCAGGACGAACACCGCCGCCCGGGTATGGGAAGGTGCGGTCATGGGGTGAAAAGTAGATGGCTCGTGCCTACGGCATATGCGGCCCGACAGGCCCTCGTGAACAGCAGGTTGTGGACCGCGGTCCCTACCAGTTCAGTTCGTGCTTGTAGTACCGGGGGAACCGGATGCTCTTGCGCACCTGCTCGTAATACTTGTGCCAAAGCGGGGTGCTCAGGTCGTACAGGTCCCGCTGCACCTCCCTTCCCCGGTCTTCCAGTATGCGTCGTGCCTTTGCCGCCGCATGATCGAACGCCGCCTTCTTCCGCTTCATGTTAGTATGACAGGACCTCGCGCCGGAATGTTGCTTGCCGTTCCTCGTTCCAGCGCGCCGCTGCCTTCCACCACGCGACCGATGATCCGTTCATCGATCACCTTTGTGCCTTCAGCGATCACCGTGTACGCCGAGGTCATCCTTCCGCTTGCCGTTCCCGGCACCTTCACCTATGCCGTTCCGGACGGGATGGCCGTAACGCCGGGCATGCGGGTGGTGGTGCCCTTCGGTCGTGGACGGAAGCTCTACGGTGCCGTAGTGCACAAGCTGCGCGCGGAGCTGCCTGCGGATCGCAAGGCGCGCCTCATCCTCTCCGTGCTGGATACAGCGCCTGTCATACTGCCGCAACAGCTCCAATTATGGGAGCGCATGTCCGCCCACTACATGTGCACCCTGGGCGAGGTGATGATCGCTGCGTTGCCGGCCCAGCTCAACCTGACGAGCGAAACGCGGCTGGTGGCCGGGCCCGATGTGGGCAGCCAGCTCCAAGGTCAGGAACGTGCCGTGTTCCTGTTGAACGCGTTGGAGGAAGGCCAGGTGCTAACGCTGGAACAGGCTGGGGAACTATTGGGCTTGAAGGATCCCATGCCCGTGGTGAAACGCCTCATGGACCAGGGCGCCCTGTTGCTTGAGGAGCAGTTGAAGGCCGACCATAAGCCGCGAATGACGGCTTACATCCGGCTGGCACCAGGACAGGAAGAGGAGGCCGCGCTGCACAACTGGTTCGACCGCTTGGAGAAGGCGCCGAAGCAGCTCGAGGTCCTGATGCGGTTCGTTGAACTGAGCCAGTGCTTGACGGACCGGCCCAAGGAGGTGCCCCGCACCAAGTTGATCCACGTGAGCGGAAGCACCTCCGCCGTGGTGGAGCAGCTGGTGAAGAAGGGTCTATTCGAACGTTACGAACGGGAGGAAGGCAGGCCGGACCCGAACCTCGCACCTGTTATTGCTCCCACGCTCTCCCCCGCCCAGCAAGATGCCCTCGGTCAGGTGAAGGCGGCCTTCACCACCCATGAGGTCGTCCTGCTCCGTGGCGTTACATCGAGCGGGAAAACGGAGCTGTACACCACCTTGATCATGGAGGCCATGGCCCGCGGCGAACAGGTGCTCTACCTGCTGCCGGAGATCGCGCTCACCACCCAGATCATCGCGCGCTTGCGTGCCCGCTTCGGGGAGGAGGTGGCCGTATTCCACTCGCGCATGGCGCAACACGAGCGCACGGCCCTGTGGTTGCGCTGTCTCGGGGACGACCGGCCCGCCGTGGTGGTGGGTGCACGTTCGGCGGTCTTCCTGCCCTTCCGGCAGCTTGGGCTTGTGGTGGTGGACGAAGAACACGATCCGAGCTACAAACAGCATGAACCGGCACCACGCTACCATGCGCGCGACATGGCCATCGTACTGGCCGGCCTCTACGGTGCCAAGGTGTTGCTGGGATCGGCCACACCGGGCATGGAGAGCATGCAGCACGCGCACACTGGGAAATACGGCTCGGTGGAGCTGCTGGTCCGTTTCGGCGACGTGCGCATGCCTGTTATCACCCGGGTGGACCTGCGCGACGCGGCGCGGCGCCGCACCATGAACGGTCATTTCACCGAGACCCTGATCGCGCACATCCAACAGGCGCTCGACAAGCGGGAGCAGGTGATCGTGTTCCAGAACCGACGGGGATATGTACCGGTATGGCAATGCGAGAGCTGTGGCTGGGTGCCGCAATGTGACCAGTGTGACGTAAGCCTCACCTACCATAAGTACCAGCATCAACTGCGCTGTCACTATTGCGGTCGGCACTATCCACCACCCACCAAGTGCGAACAATGCGCAAGCCCGAGGTTGCGGATGCTGGGCTTCGGCACGGAGAAGATCGAGGAGGAACTGGCAGGCCTGTTCCCCGAGGCGCGCATCGCCCGTATGGACCAGGACACCACGCGTGGCAAACATGCGCTGGACCGCATCCTCACCAACTTCGGCCAGGGCGCGGTGGACATCCTGGTGGGCACGCAGATGGTCACGAAAGGGCTCGACTTCGACCATGTGAGCACGGTCGCCATCCTCAACGCGGACAACCTGATGCGCTTCCCGGACTTCCGCGCACATGAGCGGGCGTTCCAGTTGATGGCCCAGGTGGCCGGCCGCTCCGGGCGCCGGAAGACGGCGGGCACGGTGATCATCCAGGCGCAGGACGTGCAACACCCCATCCTGGAACTGGTGGTGGAGCACGATGTGGAAGGCATGTACCGGCGCGAACTGGAGCATCGGCGTGCGCATGGTTATCCACCCTTCATGCGGCTGGTGCAGTTCACCCTGAAGCACCGCTCAGAGGAGAAGGTGGCCCGGACCGCACAAGAACTGGCGCTTGCCCTGCGACCGCGCTTCGGCGATCTCGTCCTGGGCCCGGAGATCCCCGTCGTGTCCCGGATCCGTGACAAGCACCTGCGTCGGCTGCTCGTGAAACTGGCCCGTTCGACCCATCATGCGGACAAGGAGTTCCTGCGCGATACCATTGACCGTGTGTTCGGTGATCCGGCGCACAGTGCGGTGCAGCTCGTAACGGACGTGGACCCGATGTGAACCGGCAGGGCGACTACCTTGCTGGCCGCGGCGTGATGCACACTTCCATCATGAAGAACTGTGGGCCGGATGATCGGGCCAGGCAGCGCTGGGTCACCATCGTGCTAGCAGCCATCTGCCTGGGTGTCGCGGTGTACTCCATACAGTGGCTGGACATCGGATTGTATGACGAGACGGCCTACCTCCAACGCGGCGCTGTGATCGATGAGGAAGGCCTGCCCAGCGCGGATATGGGTCCGTTGTATTCCCTGTGGTACCGCGTGCTCCAAGTGGTCTGGGCGGACCCCATCGATCGGTACTTCGCGAACCTCGGCATCACCATCGCGCTCCTCCCCTTCATGCTCTTCGTTGTGCTACGCAGGTTGGGTACTTCGCTCATCGCTTCGTCGTTCGTGGCACTCTTCATCCTGGTCTCCACCCTCAACATCCTCAACTGGCCGAGGGTGTCGGTCTTCGCGTTGATCATCCTGCTCCTCGGTCTTTGGCTGCAAGCCGGTTCCCGATCGCGCGACCGGGGCTGGGCCTTCCTCACCTGTGCGGCGATCATCGCGGTGTACATCCGCCCTGAATTCGCACTGAGCGTGGGCATCCTCGGTGTGAGCTGGCTCGTTGATCTGTACAGGCGGAAGCGCAGGGGTGAACCGTATTCGATCACACCGATCATGACCACCGCCGTTCTTGCGATAACCATGTCACTGGTGCTCGGGAACCCGTTCGGACACGGACGAGGCATGGTCGCCTTCGGCCAGCACTACGCCTTGAACCGGATCGAGGCCGACGACAGTGATACGGACGCATGGACCAGCTGGGAGACGATCACACAACGTGACCTCGGCACCACGAGCAGCCTGTCCAGAGCCGTAAGCCATGCACCCGATCGCGTGGCCTGGCACATCGGCTCGAACCTGCGCCAACTGGTCCCCACGCTGGGCAGGATGGTGTTGCCCGCAGGTGCGCGTCTGGATCGGAAGGCCACCGTGCTCCTAGGCCTGCTCTTCTTCGTCATCTGCTGGGCCTTGTTCCTGGCGCGAAAGGCCAAGCGCTCCACGTCAGTCGCCTCGATATGGGTCATCGCTGCACTGGCCGCACCGGCCATCCTCGCGGCGATCGTCATATTTCCACGCCAACACTACCTCATTTTTCCGATCACCTTGGCAACCCTGCCACTGGTGGCGACGCTCTTCCCGGAACGGTCGGTTGATACGCGCTGGCCACATCGGATCGCCGCAGTTCTGACCGTCTTTATCCTCCTAACCTACGTGGGCCGACCCATCGGCACACCCGGACGACCGGTCCTCGCGACGATACAGGCGCTTCGCGAACTTGACCTCCCTGCACCGATGATCATCCTCGATGCCGATGGCGGATACGCGACCTACCTTCCTGCTGGAAGTGTCCGCATTTCCGCACAGGACAAGGTCCGTGGACTGGATGATCTCCTGTCGACCGAGCGGATCAACGTCATCGTGGCCTCACAGCGGTTGGCGAAAGACCCCCGCTTCGCGGAAGACCCGGATTGGCGGCACTTCGTGGACGGCGGCTACACCACCCGCTTCGATCGGTCCGCTGTGGAAGGGACCAACACCCTGCTATACGTCTTGCGGGCGCGCCCGCATTGATCGGACCGGTATCAGGGGGTAAGCGTCGTCCAAAGGCCGGACATTGGCACCGGCGCCTCCACGACCATCGGTACTCCAGTGGCGGGATGACCGAATGTGATGGCGAAGGCGTGCAGGTGGATGCTCCGGTCGCGTTCCCCCCGCCGCGCCCCGTACTTCACATCGCCCTTGATCGGCCACCCCGCCGCGCTCAACTGCGCTCGGATCTGGTGAAAGGCACCGCCTTCCGGCTCCACCTCCAGCAGGGTATAGCGCTCGCCCAGGTTCAACGGTCGCACGCGAAGCACCCCTCCGGCGCCCTGCTCCACGTCGGTCAGGACCGTGGCCTTCCTTCGGCGGGGATCACGGCGGAGCACCCCGTACAATTCCCGGGGACCTTCCACCCTTCCTTCCACAATGGCCCAATAGACCTTGCGCACGGACCGGTGCCGGAACTGGCTGTTCAATCCTTCGGTGGCCCGTCGTGTACGGCCGAACAGGACCACCCCGCTCACCGGTCGGTCCAGCCGATGTACGAGGTGGAGCTCAGGCTCGTTCAGCTGGCGGCGGAGCAGGCTCAATAGGTCGGGGTCGCCGGTCGGGTCGGGTTGCACCGGGATACCAGCCGGCTTAAGTGCAGCCACCACTGCCTCATCCGACCAAAGTATCCTGATCGCCGCCGGCTCAGTACTGCTCTTCTGCGTTGGGGAAGTCGAGCGAACGGACATCCGTGATGTAGCTGGAGACCGCCTCCGTGATCACCTGGTGCAGATCCGCATAGCGGCGGAGGAAGCGCGGGTTGAACTCCTTGTTGATCCCAAGCATGTCGTGCAGCACGAGCACCTGGCCATCCACCCCGTTGCCGGCACCGATCCCGATCACCGGAATGCTCACGCTCGCCGCCACCTCCCTGGCCAGTTTGGCGGGGATCTTCTCCAGCACGATGGCGAAACATCCGGCCTCTTCCAGGAGCCGCGCATCCGAGCGGAGTCGTTCAGCCTCCTCCTCCTCCTTGGCACGCACCACGTAGGTACCGAACTTGTAGATGCTCTGCGGCGTCAAGCCCAGGTGACCCATGACCGGAATGCCGGCGGTGAGGATGCGCTGGATCGAGGTGATCACCTCCCGCCCGCCCTCGAGTTTCACGGCATGGGCACCACTCTCTTTCATGATGCGGATGGCCGAGTTCAGCGCCCCCTTCGAGTTGCCCTGATAGGTGCCGAAGGGCAGGTCCACCACGATCAAGGCGCGCGAAGAGCCGCGCACGACCCCGGAAGCGTGATAGATCATCTGGTCCAGGGTGATGGGCAGGGTCGTTTCATGGCCGGCCATGACATTGCTGGCACTATCACCTACCAGGATCACATCGACCCCGGCGCCGTCCACCAAGCGCGCCAGCGAATAATCGTACGCGGTGAGCATGGAGATCCGTTGGCCTTGCGCCTTCATCTCCTGCAGGGTGTGGGTGGTCACGCGCTTGGCGTTCGCTGCTCCGGTGCTCATGCGGTAAAGCTACGGGCCGCAGCCCAGCCGGGAACACCAGGAAGCATCCTTCAGGAACGGGGCCGCTGACTTGGCGAGCGGTGAAGGTGCTGCGGGCGGACGGCTATCTTTGGCACTTCGTATTCCCTACATGCCACGCACACCCTCGATCCTCGCTGCCTGCGCCCTCCTCACGGCCTGCAGTACCGACCTGGACATCAACGCAGACTACAAGAACATCACCGTGGTAGAAGGTCTGCTGAACATGCGTGACACCGTGCAACTCATCCGGATCAACAAAGGCTTCCTCGGCGACGGAGATGCACTGGTCTACGCCCAGGTGCAGGATTCGAACGAATGGAACGCGGACGCCTTCGACTACCGTCGTGTGGTCCGTCGGAAGAACGGTCAGGTGCTGGGCACCTTCCCCCTGCGCGATACGCTCATCAGTGGCCGCGAACCGGGCACCTTCTACAGCCCCGACCAGCGCCTGTACTACTTCAAGGATGATTTCAGGGATTCCATCGCCTTGAACACGGGGAATGGCAGCATCTATTACCGCCTCTACCTCGACGACGAGAGCGAATACAGCGTGGAACTGGGTATCAAGGGCGAGTCCATTTCCGCCAGCACCTCGGTGGTCGGCAACTTTGACTTTCAGTCTGCGGACCAGTTCATCACGGTGCCGATCAACCTGATGAACGCTGGCGGCTACGGTTCTTTTGAATTGAATTGGAGCACCGGTCCGAACAGCAAACGGTTCGTGGTCGACTACCGGTTCAATTATTCGGAGGTACGCAACGGTGTCGAGGGCGAGCGGAAGTCCTTCACCCGTCGCATGGCCACCGTGGTGAAGCGGACCGCCAACGCCAACGAGCCCATGAGCGCCACCTTGGAAGGGGAGCGCTTCTTTCAAGAGATCGCCACGGCCATCCCAGCCGACCCATCGGTGCAGCAGCGGAAGTTCTATGGGATCGACTTCATTGTTTCAGTGGCCAATGACGAGTTCCATACCTACCTGACCCTCACCGAACCGGTCTCCGGGATCATCGAGGACCGTCCGACCTACTCGAACGTGAACAATGGGTATGGTATCCTGGGGAGCCGTTACGTGCGTGAGATCATTGGCAAACGCCTGAACCCCCAGTCCTTGAATGAGTTGGCCGACGGGGACATCACCGGTGCGCTGCAGTTCTGCTCCACCTTCCCCGAGGATCAGGTGGGCACGCACTATTGCCCCTGACGATCTGTCGGTTTGGCAGTGTTGAAGTCCGCCCGCCTGGCGGACTTCGCAATTCTTGGCAGTTCAGGTCGCCAAGGGGGCGCATGGCATGGACCTTGACCACCGCGGGCGTCGGCCATAATGGTATGGGCCGATGAACAACCAAGCAGTATGAGCAAGATCATCGGGATCGATCTGGGGACCACGAACAGTTGCGTAGCCGTCATGGAGGGCAACGAACCGGTGGTCATCGCCAACAGTGAAGGAAAGCGTACCACGCCCAGCGTAGTGGCGTTCGTGGAAGGCGGGGAGCGCAAGGTGGGAGACCCTGCGAAACGTCAGGCCATCACCAACCCGACCAATACCATCTTCTCCATCAAGCGGTTCATGGGTAACTCGTATGACGAGAGCTCGAAGGAGGCGGGGCGTGTTCCGTACAAGGTGGAACGCGGCCCGAACAACACCCCACGGGTGCAGATCGGCGACCGTCAGTACACCCCGCAGGAGATCAGCGCGATGATCCTTCAGAAGATGAAGAAGACGGCGGAGGATTACCTCGGCACCACGGTGTCCGAAGCGGTGATCACCGTACCGGCCTATTTCAACGATGCCCAGCGCCAGGCCACCAAGGAAGCCGGCGAGATCGCTGGATTGAAGGTGCGCCGCATCATCAACGAACCAACTGCGGCAGCACTCGCCTACGGCCTGGACAAGAAGAACAAGGACCAGAAGATCGTGGTCTTCGACTGCGGCGGCGGCACCCACGACGTGAGCGTGCTCGAACTCGGCGACGGTGTCTTCGAGGTGAAGGCCACCGACGGGGACACGCACCTGGGTGGTGATGACTTCGACCAGGTCATCATCGACTGGCTGGCCGAGGAGTTCCAGAAGGACGAAGGCCTGGACCTGCGCAAGGACCCCATGGCCCTGCAGCGCCTGAAGGACGCGGCCGAGAAGGCCAAGATCGAGTTGAGCTCCACCACGAGCAGCGAGATCAACCTGCCGTACATCATGCCGGTCAACGGCATCCCGAAGCACCTGGTGCGCACCCTGAGCCGCGCCAAGTTCGAACAGCTGGCCGATAGCCTGATCAAGCGCACCATCGCCCCCTGCGAAAGCGCCTTGAAGAACGCTGGCCTGAAGACCAGCGACATAGACGAAGTGATCCTGGTGGGTGGCAGCACCCGCATCCCGGCCATCCAGGAAGCGGTGAAGAAGTTCTTTGGCAAGGAGCCCAGCAAAGGCGTGAACCCGGATGAGGTGGTGGCCGTTGGTGCCAGCATCCAGGGCGGTGTGCTCACCGGCGAGGTGAAAGACGTGCTGCTGCTGGACGTGACCCCACTGAGCCTCGGGATCGAGACCATGGGCGGTGTGATGACCAAGTTGATCGAGGCGAACACCACGATCCCCACCAAGAAGAGCGAGACCTTCAGCACGGCGAGCGACAGCCAGCCCAGTGTGGAGATCCACGTATTGCAAGGCGAACGTCCCATGGCGAGCGGCAACCGCACCATCGGTCGCTTCCACCTGGATGGCATCCCTCCCGCACCGCGTGGTGTGCCGCAGATCGAGGTCACCTTCGACATCGACGCGAACGGCATCCTGCACGTGGGTGCCAAGGACAAGGCGACCGGCAAGGAGCAAAGCATCCGTATCGAGGCGAGCAGTGGCCTGAGCAAGGATGACATCGAGAAGATGAAGAAAGAGGCCGAAGCCAATGCCGACAGCGACAAGCAGGCCCGTGAGCGCGCCGACAAACTGAACCAGGCGGACAGCCTGATCTTCCAGACCGAGAAGCAGCTGAAGGACTTTGGCGACAAGATCCCAGCGGAGAAGAAGCAACCGATCGAGGATGCGCTTGGCAAGCTCAAGACGGCTCACGGTGCGCAGGACATCGCCGGCATGGACAGCGCCATGGCCGAACTGAACAACGTGTTCGCCGCGGCCAGCGAAGAAATGTACAAGGCCGCACAGGAAGCCCAGACCAGCGGTGCCTCAGGCGGTGCCCAAGCCGATGCTTCTGGAGACCCCGAAGTGAAGGACGTTGACTTCGAGGAAGTGAAGGACGAGAAGAAGTAAGGGAACGGACCGAATGCGAAAGCCCCGCGCCGGAAGGTGCGGGGCTTCGTGTTCCTTGGGGTGCCGTCAGCGAACGGTGGCCACGCGGCCGTCCTGGTAATCCTCGTGCTTCACCACGGCCCCGGCTTGGTCGTAATAGGTCCACGTGCCGATCCGTTGGGTGTCCATCCGTGACGGGTCATAGCGGGCGCGGCCTTCGGAGCGGAGGGCGCCACCAGGGTGGTATTCCTTCTGCATGAATTCCACACGCTTGCGATCAACAAGCTGAAGCGTGCTCACGGGCTTGCCGTCCGCTGCGAACAGGTCCATCCGCAGGAAGTAGGGTTCACTGCGATGCCTTTCCTCGGCGTAGCGCAGGGTGCCATCCACATAATGATCCTCATACTGGACGGAGCGTCCGTCAATGAACTTGGTTTCCGACCGCAGTTGGCCGTTCCCGTGATAGGTGCGCTGCACGCTCCGAACAGCATCAACGGAGCGGAACTCGCGTTCGATGCTGCCATCGGGGCGGTAGTTCTTGTAGATGGTGAGTTGACCGCCGTCGTAATAGCCACGGTGCTTGAGCGAACCATCCTTGTGGTGGTCCTCGACCCAACCCAGACAGGGGTTACCACCGCAAAGCCGGACGGAGTCACCACCGAGCGCCTTGTTCATGGCATCGTACACGCTGAGGTCCGGTGAAGGGTCATCTCCAACGTCACCCATGACATACAGCTCATCAGAGGGAAGTTCCTGATCCACCTGAGCATGAGCGGTGGTTGACCCGAACAGAAGGGCCAGGACGGTTAAGAAGGATGGACGCATCGGTGGTTTGAACGGAAGAAGAGGAACGATGGTTCCAACCACCCAACTCACTCGTCGACGAAAACAAAATATTCGTCGACAGATGCGAGAGATTGGGCAGACCGACACGGATCTATGGTCTGGCCGGCCACCGAAAATCCTAATAAGCTGTTATCCAGCTACTTGAATAGCTTTCCCTCAATCACTGTAAACGAGCTCACCCAGGAAGCTCCAGCTTAGCAACAGCACCATTCGTCGACACTTTTTATTCATTCATCGACAAAAAAGATTGACAAATAGCAGCCTTTGTCCAAACCTTCCATTCGCAAACCAACATTCCTTCACATGAAGCACCTCTTCCAAGAATCGATCCTTGCCTGGGTATCCAAGGCAAGGGAACGCACTGCGGAACCGAGGTCGGTCCATCTGGTCGGCCTTCTCCCAGCCCGTCCATCACGCTCATGGGCCAAGGTCCTGCGGCTGAGCACCCTGGCTGTATTGATCAGCCTGGTCACATCAGTGCATGGGGACAGACGACCGAGACCTTCAACAGCTCAGGGACGTTCCTTGTTCCAGCAGGCGTGAGTCAGGTCACGGTGGAATGCTGGGGCGGTGGCGGTCGCGGTGGCACGCGCACCTCCAATGGCCGGGGCGGCGGCGGTGGCGGCGGAGCCTACGTACGAAGCACGATCAATGTGGTCGAAGGCAACACCTACACGGTGACGGTCGGTTCCGGTAGCACCGGAACAGGCGCTGGAGGTGATTCCTGGTTCGGTACGGCGACCACGGTGATGGCCAAGGGTGGCTCTTCCTGCGGTAACAACAGTACGAGCGGGGCCAATGGAGGCTCAGCCTCGGCCTCCATCGGAACGGTGAAATACGCCGGTGGTGATGGTGCCAACGCCCCTGGTAGCACAGGCGGCGGAGGTGGATCCTCGGCCGGTAATGCTGCGAACGGTGCCGATGGCTCCGGCCAAGGCGGTGGAAATGCGCCTGCGGGTGGCGGAGATGGTGGCAATGGCGGTAATGGTTTCATCGCAGGTGGCCAGGATGGTTCAACGCCTGGTGGTGGTGGTGGTGGTGCCGAACGAGGATGTTGCTCTACAGCATCCGGAGGCGATGGAGCGAATGGTCGCGTCGTCCTGACCTACACCCCATGCAGCGGTCCTACGATCTCGGTGACCCCGAGCACCCCCACGATCTGCAGCGGAGGAAATGTCGTGCTGACCGCTTCCGGAGCCAATGCCGGGTATACCTGGTCGCCGGCAACCGGCCTTAGCGCAACGAGCGGCCCCAGCGTGACGGCCAACCCGGCCACTACGACCACATACACGGTGACCGGCCTGAACACCGGCTGCTCCGTCCCTGGAGCCGCGACCGTAACGGTCAATGTGTCCGCTGGTCCGACCGGAGTTTCCGCGAACAGTTCCGCTACAACGCTCTGCGCTGGTGGTACGGTGGACCTGACCGGAGCTTACACAGCTCCTCCCTACGACCGTGTTCAGCGAGGATTTCAACAGCGGGCTCGGCTCCTGGTCCACGACGAACACCTCTACCGGAGGCACCCCTGCTGCCGCCGCCTGGACCTCGCGCCCCGATAGTTACTTCTACAACGGTTATGGCAGCCCGGATCCGACCTTCTCGAGCAATGACGCCAGCCCCTTCGTCCTGAGCAATTCCGATGCCCAGGGTTCCGGTACCACGGCCACCACCCTCGTATCCCCGGGGTTCAGCACCGTGGGATACAGCTCACTTTCGCTCAGCTATTACCACTATTACCGGTACAATGCCTCCGAAAGTGCGAACGTGGACATCTCAACGGATGGCACCAACTGGACCACCGAACAGACCTACACGAGCACGCAAGGTGCGGACGACGGCTTCGTCCAGTCAACGGTCGACCTGAGTGCCTATGCCGGACAACCGCAACTCTTCATCAGGTTCCGATATGATGCGACCTGGGACTGGTGGTGGGCCATCGACAACGTGAGCGTTACCGGCACCCCTGCTCCCACCTCGTTCAGTTGGACCTCCACCCCTGCCGGATTCACGAGCACGGACCAGAACCCGATGAACGTGACCGTGAACGCGAACACGACCTTCCATTTCACGCCACGCGTCAGACATGCGGAACCACGGCGAGCACATTGCATTGGTGACCGCCGTTCCAGTGCCCGAACGCGGCACCAATGGTACGCTCGACGTTTGCAGCAGCGATGCTCCAACAAGCCTTCTTGCCGCTTTGGGTGGCGGAACACCGAATGGCGGTGGTTCCTGGACAGGTCCGAGCCCGGTCAGCGGTGGCATGTACGCACCTGCGACCATGGATCCGGGGGTGTACACCTATACCGTTTCTGCCGCACCTTGCGCGAACGCCAGTTGCCACGGTGAACGTTACTGAACAAGCAGCGACCGCCTGGTATGCTGACGTGGATGGTGATGGGATTCGGTGATCCGAACGCGATGGTGATGGCCTGCAGCCAGCCGAGCGACCATGTGGCCGACAACAGCGACTGCGATGACAGCCAGCTGCTGTACGTGGATGGTGATGGTGACGGATTCGGCACAGGAAGTCCCTGTCGCTTGCGGTGTACCCGACAACACCGACTGCGATGACACCGAGACCCATTACGCAGATACGGATGGTGATGGCTACGGTGCTGGCGCACCTGTCGCCTGCGGTGTGACCAACAACACGGATGACTGCCCGAGCGTACCCGGCCTGATCGGCTCGAACTGCGACGCACAGGCCGGACCTGGCTTCGTGCTCGGCCAACTGAACGGCTCCTGCACCTGTGTAGCCATCGCTTGCACGGAGAACGTGGTGGTCGACCTGCGTTCCGACGCCAACAGCGAACAGATCGGCTGGGAGATCCTGACCAGAACAGCGACCTGGTGCGATCTGCAGCGGAGGTGCTCCGGATGAGCCTTATCCGCACAACATCACCTCGCCGATCACCCCGACCTGCTGCCTGCCCGTGGGCTGCTACCGCCTGCGTGTCACGGACACCGGCGGGGACGGCTTCGTGAGCGGCGGCATCACCGGTGGTTACCAGTTGCGCGAGGCCGGTGCCAGCGGCGCACGCATCATCGACAACTTCGGGAACTTCACCACGGGAAGCGTGAGCGGTCTTTCAGCGAGCGTGGACAATGGCGCCTTCTGCCTGCCCACAGGCACTGACAAGCTTCTGTTCAGCAGCTGTGACAAGCTCGACTGGATCGACAACAAGATGATCGTGTGCCACGCCAATGCGGCCGTATCGGCCGAGTACGGGGTGACCAACACCACCAGTGGTTACGAGTTCTGGTTCTTCGACCCGAACGGCACCTACAGCTTCCGCCGCTTCCGCAGCCATGCCACCAGCGACGGCTTCGGCCACGGAGCCACCCGTGCCTGCCACTTCAAGGTGAACGGCTGGTACAACAGCATCGGCACCCCGCACATCCCTGCCAACATGCTGCTGAACGTGCGCGTGCGCGGTCGTGTGGCCGGCAACAACCTGCCCTTCGGTCCTGCATGCCAGTTCCGGATCGATGCAGCACTGGCCGCATGCCCGCATGCCAAGCTCCAGGATGATCCAGCCAACCCGGATGACTACAGCTGTGGTGTCATGCGTGATTTCGGCGGCCCGAGCACGCCTGCTAACCGCATCTATGCGAACCCGCCCCAGCCGATCCCGGTGGTGGCCAGTAACATGGTGCGCTACCAGTTCCGCTTCCGGATCGTGGCCGAGAACATCTGCATCGTACGTCCGCCACAGACCAGTGCCCGCATGGTCCTGAACTGGACGAACGGCCCTGCGCTGCAATGCACCAAGACCTATGACGTGGATGTGCGTGTGAGCCTTGACGGTGGTGCCACCTGGTGCTTCGGCCCGGCTGGTACCGGTCAAGCGGCTGCCTGTGCCGACACGGAGGACTGGGGCAAGATGTGCAAGGTGACGATCAACCCCTGCTCGTCCATGAGCAGTGGTGGCAGCAGCATGGCCTTGTCCTCGGACGGTCAGTTCACCATGTACCCGAACCCGAACAGCGGTGAGAACCTGCGCTTGAACCTGAGCCAGGTCGCGGCGGATGTGGAATTGGTCAACGTGGACATCTTCGACATGACCGGCAAACGCGTGGTGGCACGCACGGTGACCCCGGCGGACGGCCGCGTGAACAGCACGATCGAACTGGATCGCGGATTGCAGAGCGGCATGTACATCGTGCATGTGACCGCTGGCGATGCCGCCTACACCGAACGCCTGGTGATACAGCACTGATCGAAGACGTACTTAACAGGAAGAACCCCGGCGTGCCGCCGGGGTTCTTTCATTTCAAGACCGAGGTGCTTATGGATAGAGCAGATACTTCGCGCGGGTGGAAGAGAAATGGTCAAGGCCTTCCTTCCACGTGGCGCGAATGGCCTCTTCGCTCATCCCGGCCTCCACCTGCTCGCGCAGCTTCGGACCGCCAGCCAACTTATCGAAGAAGGGCGTGAAGAACTTCACCCCTTCCTTCGCCGTGGCGCGCATACCGATGAGCCACTGCAGGTTGATCCGGTGATCCAGACGGGCCTGGATGGCTCCGTACTCCGCAAGGTCGAGCCCGCTGCACGGCTGGTCCTTGTATGGTGGGTCCTTCGCCCCTGGCATGGAGCGCGGTGTGAACCGGTAGCGGCCGAGCGTCGACCCCGGATAGCCGATGCACTGGAAGGGCTTGTCCGTCCCGCGACCAACGCTCACGATCGTGCCTTCGAACAGGCCAAGGGACGGGTAGAGATACACTGAAGAGGCGTTCGGCAGGTTCGGCGAGGGCTTCACCGGCAGTTCATACAAGGTCGCATGATCATATCCGGCGCATGGTATCACCGCAAGGTCGCATTGGACACCATTCGCCAGCCAGCCTTCACCATTGATCATCCTGGCGAACTCACCGATGGTCATTCCATGGACCAATGGAACGGGATGCATTCCAACGAACGAGCGATGGGCGGGGTCCAGAACGGGACCATCCACATAGAAGCCGTTGGGGTTCGGACGGTCCAATACGACAACGGGTAAACCGTTCTCCGCTGCAGCCTCCATCACATAGTGCAAGGTGCCGATGTAGGTATAGAAGCGCACACCGACATCCTGGATGTCGAAGAGCAGCAGATCGACATCGGCGAGCTGTGCTTTCGTTGGCTTCTTGTTCGATCCGTACAAGGATGTCAACGGAAGGCCGGTGCGCGCATCACGTCCATCCTTCACATGTTCACCTGCATCCGCATCCCCTCGGAAACCGTGTTCCGGCGCGAAGACCTTCACCACATCCACCTTCAACGCCAGCAAGGAATCGACCAGATGAATGGTGCCGATACGTCCGGTCTGGTTCGTTACCACGGCGACGCGCTTGCCCGCCAACAGGGGCAGGTAGTCGACGGTGCGCTCGGCACCGACCTGAAGCGCTGTTCGAATGGCCGAGGGTTCATCACCCAACTGCACCGCCTGTGTACGACCACAGGCTGCGAACACCAGGATGGCCGTAAGAGAGGCGCCTATCTTCGCCGCTGCCCAAGGCCCGCCATCCCTTTGAACGTCGCCCACTTCATCGCACGCCGCATCCTCGGCGACAGGGACCGGCAGGACCGCTTGTCACGGCCCATCGTATTGATCGCGGTGCTGGGGATCGTCATCGGCATGGCGGTCATGATCGTCACGGTGTCCATCAGTACGGGCTTTCAACGGGAGATCCGGTCGAAGGTAACCGGCACCGGCGCCCACCTGCAGATCACCGCCATCGCGCAGACCGATCCCAAGGAAACGCAACGGGTGTCCATCCGGCAGGACTTCCTCCCCGCCCTGGACAGCGTACCCGGCATCGCGCACGTCCAGGTCTTCGCCACGCATCCGGGCATCATCGAGACCGGCGAGGAGATCCAGGGCGTGGTGGTGAAAGGCGTGGGGGCCGACCAGGACTGGGGATTCCTCCAGCAGCACCTGAAGGCCGGCACCCTACCAGCGATCGGTGACACCACGCATCCCATCGACCTGCTGTTGTCCACCTACCTCGGCGACCGGCTCCGGATCGGGGTCGGTGACACCATCACCGTTTACCTGATCGAGGACAACGACGATATCCGCCCGCGGAAGTTCAGGGTATCCGGGCTGTACGAGACGGGGATCGAGAACCTGGACCACCAGCTTGTCTTCGTGGACATCGACCACCTGCAGCGTTTCGCGCAATGGGGACTGAAGGCCGAGATCCTCGTTTCCGATACAATGGATCGTGGCCGGGTCAAGGTGGAAGGGCTCGCCTTCGGGGGGATCGCGTATATGACTTTGAATGGCCCGGGCTGGAGATATCCGGAAAGGGGCCTCATTGGATCCCGTTCAGGACCGGGTAACACTCATCGTACACGATGCGAACGGTACGATACCGGACACGGCATGGTGGACCTTGCACCGAGCGATCCAGAACTCAAGAACAAGGATGGACTGGCGGCACAGACCGTCCTGGTCACGTCGCGCGGGGTGGTAGTGGGGGTAGCCACACGGCCTATAGCGGCGGCTTCGAGGTGATCCTGGACCGCTTTGAGGACCTGGGACGGATGGATGACATGATCTACCGCGATCGATCTGGACATCCGCTTGCGATCGATCGAGTGTGAAACAGCGCTTCCCGGAGATCTTCGCCTGGCTGGACCTGCTGGACACCAATGTGATCGTGGTGATCGTGCTGATGATCATCGTGGCCATCATCAACATGACCTCGGCCCTGCTGATCATCATCCTGGAGCGCACCACCATGATCGGTGTGCTGAAGGCCCTGGGCGCGTCCAACGGCGCCATCCGGCGGATCTTCCTGATCGACGCCGCCTACATCCTGGGCACGGGCATCCTGCTGGGCGATCTGCTTGGCATCGGCCTCTGCCTGCTTCAGCAGCATTTCGGTATCGTCACCCTTCCGGTGGAGAGCTACTACGTGGACAAGGTCCCGGTGGACCTCGACCTGATGCCGGTCCTCTGGCTGAACCTCGGCACCCTCCTGGTGTGCGTGCTCGCCTTGATCGTCCCGAGCATGTTGGTGGCACGCATCGCGCTGGCCGGGCCATCCGGTTCGCCTGACCTTCGCGGGCGGCCCGCTACCTTCACGGCCGCAATGCAGATCCACGAGAACATCCTCAGCACCATCGGCCGCACCCCGATGGTCCGACTGAACAAGATCACCAAGGACATCCCGGCCACCGTCCTGGCCAAGGTGGAGACCTTCAACCCCGGCAACTCGATCAAGGACCGCATGGCCCTGAAGATGATCGAGGACGCCGAGAAGGCCGGGCTGCTGAAGCCGGGCGGCACCATCATCGAGGGCACCAGCGGCAACACCGGCATGGGGCTGGCCATCGCCGCCGTGGTGAAGGGCTACAAATGCATCTTCACCACCACCGACAAGCAGAGCAAGGAGAAGGTGGACGCCCTGAAGGCCTTGGGCGCCGAAGTGATCGTGTGCCCCACGGACGTGGACCCGGAGGACCCCCGCTCCTACTATTCCGTTTCATCCCGCCTGGTGGACGAGACCCCGAACAGCTGGAAGGCCAACCAGTACGACAACCCCAGCAACGCGCAGGCCCACTACGAGAGCACGGGCCCGGAACTGTGGGAGCAGACGGATGGAAAGATCACGCACCTGGTGGTGGGCGTGGGTACCGGTGGCACCATCAGCGGATCGGCCCGCTACCTCAAGGAGAAGAACCCGGACATCCAGGTGCTGGGCATCGACACCTACGGCTCGGTGTTCAAGAAGTACAAGGAGACCGGCGAGTTCGACAAGAACGAGATCTACCCCTACATCACCGAGGGCATCGGCGAGGACTTCCTGCCGCAGTGCGTGGACTTCAGCCTGATCGACCACTTCGAGAAGGTGACCGACCGCGACGCCGCCATCTGGACCCGGAAGATCGCCCGCGAGGAGGGCATCTTCGTGGGCAACAGCGCCGGCGCCGCCATGGCCGGGCTGGTGCAGATGAAGGACCGCTTCAAGGAGGGCGATGTGGTGGTGGTGATCTTCCACGACCACGGCACCCGCTACCTGGGCAAGATGTTCAACGACGACTGGATGCGCGAGCGCGGTTTCCTTGTCGAGGAGAAGCCCACGGCCGGAGACCTGCTGAAAGGCAAGTCGCTGGCGCTGGTGAGCGTGGAGGCCGAGGAGCCCGTGTACCTGGCCATCGAACGCATGCGCCAGCACAACATCGACCAGCTGCCGGTGTTCGAGGGTGGCAAGCCGGTGGGCACGATCACCGATGCGCGCCTGTTCGATGCGATCCTGGAGGATGCCGACGTGCGCACCCAAGCCTCCCGCGTGGTGATGGGTCCTGCCCTGCCGGTGCTGAAGATCGACGCGACGCTCGAGGAAGTGGCGAAGAAGCTGGGCAATGGATCCCCTGCAGTGCTGGTGGAACAGGTGAACGGCTACGGGATCATCACGAAGCAGGATATCATCGGGAAGTTGAAGTAGCCACGGTCCTAGGGGTTCGAGGAACACGAAGTGATCACCGCCTGAACGGGGACGCTACTTTGGATCAATGCCGATAACCCGATGGTCGCTCTTCCTGACCCTTGTGGTATTGGTCATCTGCAGTTCGAACATCAACTGGGGCAAGGAGCACTGGCGGACGGTCCTGCAGGTCGATGCCCGGGGCTACCATGCCTATCTCCCCGCACTGATCATTGAAGGCGACCCGAACTTCTCCTCCTTCGATGCGATCGAACGGATCTATACCGATGACCCCGCTGGCGTGTACGATTACCGGGCCTCGGTCGATGGGGTGCACATCAACAAGTACTTCCTGGGAACGGCCCTCGTGCAACTCCCCGTGTTCCTGGCAGCACACGGGTTCGCGCTGATCACCGATCAACCAGCCGATGGTTGGTCGAAGCCGTACGTGGTGGCCGTGAACCTGTCAGCGATAGCGTCAGTGCTGCTTGGCCTGTGGTGCCTTGCGCGGCTGCTTGGCTCTTACGGGGTCCGCGATGCCCATATCGCCTTCACCCTGACCTGCTTCACATTCGGCACGAACCTATTCTACTACACGATCGTGGCACCCGGAATGAGCCATGCGTACAGTTTCGGGCTGTGTAACGCATTCCTTCTCGTAGGTAGACGTCTGGCCCTTGCACCGCGCGGTCCATATCTGCTGATGCTCGGCGCCCTGCTCGGTCTCATCGTGCTGATCCGGCCCGTGAATGGGTTGATCCTCCTGGCCCTCCCGATCCTGTTCGATAACGCTATGCAGTATAAGAACCTGCTGTCATTCCTACGGAACAGTCCGGTGTATGCGGTCGGTGCCGGCTTGCTCGCCGCCTTGGTATTGAGCCTGCAGTTCTCGTACTATCGCTGGGCCACGGGGCATTGGATCGTCTATAGCTATGGCGAGGAGGGCTTCAATTGGTCCGATCCGCACATGCTGGACCTCTTGTGGAGCTACCGGAAAGGCCTTTTCGTCTACACCCCCATGGCCCTGTTGGCGTGCGCAGGGTTGGTGGTGCTTTGGCGACATTTCCGCGGGGTCAGCTGGCTACTGTTCTTCACCGTGCTCACCTATGTGCTTTCCTCATGGTGGAACTGGTGGTACGGTGGCAGCTTCGGTTCCCGTGTGTTCGTGGAGTACCTGGGGCTCTTCGCCCTTCCCTTCGCGCTTGCCTTGACCTACGCACCGATACGGTGGCGCCGCGTGATGGTCGTTTGCTCGATCGCCCTCATCCTGGTCTGCCAGATCCAGACCTATCAGGCCCGCTATTATCGGATCCATTGGTCGGATATGAACAAGGAACGGTACTGGGATGAGTTCCTTCGTATCGACAGGCTCACTGACCATGAAGCAGATGCTTGACCAGATGCGGCGCCAGGTGCTGGTACCGGACCGGCCGGGACGCATCATCTCCCTCGTCCCTTCCCAGACCGAACTGCTCCACGACCTCGGCCTGGGCGATCGCGTGGTCGGCATCACCAAGTTCTGCGTGCATCCGGTGGAGTGGTTCCGCAGCAAGGCCCGCGTTGGCGGGACGAAGAAGGTGGACATCGACAAGGTGCGCGCTCTGAAGCCCGACCTGATCATCGGGAACAAGGAAGAGAACGAGCGGACGGATATCGAGGCCTTGAAAAAGGAGTTCCCCGTCTGGATGAGCGATGTGCGCGACCTGAAGGACGCGACCGACATGATCACCCGCATCGGATCGATCACTGGAACGGAGGACGGTGCCACCCGGATGATCAAGCACATCGACCAGGCATTCAATGGACTGAAGCCGTTATCACCCGCCCTTTCGGCCGCCTACTTCATCTGGCAGGACCCGTTGATGGTGGCTGGCGGCGACACCTTCATCAACGACATGATGCGGCATTGTGGACTGGTCAACGTCTTCACGTCACGTCCAGGCCGCTATGTGGAAGTGACAGCCAGGGAACTGGCCGCTGCGGACCCGGACGTGATCCTGCTCTCTTCCGAGCCCTTCCCGTTCGCTGAGAAACACATCGCTCAGTTCAATATGATCTGCCCGGGCTCGCCGGTGCGGCTCGTGGATGGAACCTACTTCAGCTGGTACGGCAGTCGTCTCATGCATGCTCCGTCGTACTTCCGGTCGCTGTTGGAGGAGATGATCCCCTCCGGCGGTCACCCCTGATCATCGATCCTCAACCACATACTTGAACGGTCATAGAGGCGTTCCAACGGCGGCCCATCCTTTGCTGGTCGGCTACTTTTGCCGGGCATCAGCACCCATGCGTTCGCTCCTCTCCTTCCTCCTGTGCATTGGCCTGTCGTGGGCGCATGGGCAGCGCGTGGGGTTGGTGCTGAGCGGCGGTGGCGCCACCGGGTTGACCCATATCGGCGTGATGAAAGCCCTGGAGGAGAACGGTGTGCCTATCGACTACATCGCGGGCAGCAGCATGGGAGCCTTGGTCGGTGGCCTTTACGCGGCTGGATACTCCCCGGCCCAGATCGACTCGCTCTTCCACACCGAGCTGTTCCAGATCATGGCCGCCGGGGGGATCGAGCCGCGGTTCCAGTACTATTTCAAGCAGGATGCTCCGGATGCCTCGCTCATCACGCTCCGCCTCGACCTGGACACCCTCCTGCAGTACTCGCTACCGACTAACCTGCGAGAGCCGGCCTTGATCGACTTCGAGCAGATGACGAGCCTCGGGCCTGTCTCCGCAGCCTCGGGTTATGACCTTGACAGCCTGTTCGTCCCCTTCCGCTGTGTGGCTTCGGACATCACGGATCAGCGTTCGGTGGTGTTCCGGGAGGGCGACCTGGCCCAGGTGATCCGGGCCAGCATGAGCTATCCCTTCTACTTCAAGCCGATCCGGGTGGACGGCCACCTGATGATGGATGGAGGACTTTACAACAACTTCCCCAGCGATGTGATGTACAGCGACTTCATGCCGGACCTGATCGTGGGGAGCAACGTGGCCTACAACAGCCCTCCACCGAACGAGGATGACCTGATAGGCCAGCTGCGGGCCATGATGCAGGAGCGGACCATGTACGAGATCGAGTGCGAGAACGGGATCATCGTGGAGCCGCGAACGGCCACATCGCTCTTCGACTTCACCGACCCGGCCACGGCGATCGCGGATGGATACGCTGCGGCCATGGAACGGATGCCGGAGATCCTGGCCCAGGTGCACCGTCGTGTCGACCCGGCGGAACTCGACCTCAAGCGCCGCGCGTTCCGCAAGCGGATCCCACCGATGGTCTTCGACCAGGTGCGGATCCATGGCCTCACGAGGTCGCAGACGCGCTTCGTTGAGCGCAGCCTCGATCGGCGCCGGGGCCTGCTCATCCCGGAGACCCTGAAGCCGGTATACTTCCGGCTGGTGGCCGACCAGAACATCGCCAGCCTCTATCCGAAGGCCACCTACGTGCCGGAGAGGGACCGCTTCAACCTCGACCTCTTTGTGAAGCGCGAGAAGAACCTGCAGGTGCGCTTCGGCGGCATGTTCTCCTCCAGACCGGTGAACACCGGCATGGTGGCCCTGCGTTACCACCTCTTCGGCCGCAGTTCGGCCCATGTGGAGGCCTCTTCCTATTTCGGTAAGTTCTATGCGGCTGGCCAGTTGAAGTTCCGCGCCTACCTGAGCACGAAAGCTCCCCTCTACCTCGAGCCCGTGTTCAACCTCCATCGTTGGGACCACTTCCGAAGCTTCAGCACCTTCTTTGATGAGGTGAAGCCGTCCTACATCGTGATCCGCGAGGTGTACGGAGGCCTGAACGCGGGAATGGGCCTGGATAACAAGGGCGTGCTCCGCTACGACGTTCGGCTGGGCGAGACCCTGGACCGCTATTATCAAGGCCTCGATTTCACCGCTTTCGACACTACCGATGCCACGTATTTCCGGCATATCACCACCGGTTTGACGATCGAGCGGAACTCGCTGAACCGCAAGCAGCACCCGAACGCAGGTGAATCGTTGATGGCCTCCGTACGCTATACAGGTGGTGACGAGCGCACCGAACTCGGCTCAACGAGCCTGAACAAGCTCCTCTTCAAGTCCCGTCATGACTGGATCATGGCCAAGGTCACCCTGGACAAGTATTTCCTGCCGCGTGGGATCTTCAAGTTCGGCTTCCTGGCGGAAGGCGTGTACAGCACCATGCCCGCCTTCCAGAATTACACCGCCAGTGTGATACGCTCGCCGGCCTTCCAACCCACGCCGGAGATCAAGACCTACTTCATCGATCGCTTCCGTTCCCCGAAATACCTCGCTGGCGGGGTGCGTACCATCATCGCCGTGGCGAGGAACAAGTTCGACCTGAGGCTCGAAGGCCACGTTTTCCAGCCCTACGAACCCTTCCTGCAGGCTGCGGATAATACCGCGAGCACCTCGGCAGCCTTCTCGCAGCGGTACTACATCGGTTCCGGCTCGCTGATCTACCAGAGCCCACTGGGGCCCGTGTGGTTCAACCTGAGCTATTTCGACGGCCTGCGTGAACCGTGGGCCTGGAGCCTGAACTTCGGATATATCCTGTTCAACCACAAAGTCTGGAATGATCACGCACGACCTGCTTCGACACCTACGAGGTCAGTGAAGGCGAGTACGAGCAGCTACCCTGGGGCAAGCGGCCGGATGAGAAGTTGTGGGAAGCCGTGGATGGCCTGCTGCTCGACCTGCATCTGGTGAAGCACGGCTATGCCACCGATGGATACGAGAAGTTCCTGGAGAAGGAGTTGAAGCGGCTGTGTGCGGATGAGGCGGTGGCGGACAGGCTGCGAACTCGAGGATTAATGTTGAATGCGGATGTGAGCGACCACTGGAAGGACCTTCGTTCTGGTATTCGTCCCGCAGTGGAACGCCAATCTCCGCCCAGGTACGAATACGACGATGGCCCTCCGTGGAGGGAGGGGCCATCGTCAGGTTCTGTGCGATCAAGCCTGCGCTGTGGGTCCGCCAAAGTTCATCGGCACCTCGGGCATTTCGCTTCTCGCGGATGGTGCCATGCACCTGCTCGAACTTCTGCACGTTGTCCGCAAGCGCGCGCATCAGGCGCTTCGCGTGTTGCGGTGTGAGCAGGATGCGTGAACGCACCTTGGCCTTGGGCACACCGGGCATCACGCGCACGAAGTCCACCACGAACTCCGAATTGCTGTGGGTGATGATGGCGAGGTTGCTGTAAATGCCATCGGCCACCTCCTCGCTGATCTCGATGTTCAACTGGTTGGGGCGGTTCTGGTCGTTCTGGTCTGCCATGTTCGGATCTTATTGAACGCACAGGGGCGCGAATGCTCGCGCCCCTGTCACGTTGGTCATTATCAGTCGTTCACCTCTTCGGAAGACACACTCTCCGCTTGGAGGCGTGCGTACTCCTCCTTGTTGGCCACGATGGAATTCTGGTAGGCGCGTGCACCGGTACCGGCAGGGATCAGGTGACCCACGATCACGTTCTCCTTCAGGCCCAGCAGGTGGTCCTCCTTCGCGCTCACGGCCGCCTCGTTCAACACCTTGGTGGTCTCCTGGAAGGAAGCCGCCGAGATGAAGCTGTCGGTCTGCAGCGAAGCGCGTGTGATCCCCTGGAGCATGATGCGCGCCGTGGCGGGTTTGGCCGGGCGGGCCTCCACCAGGGCGGCATCCTTGCGCTTCAGGGCGCTGTTCTCGTCACGCAGCTTGCGCATGGTTACGATCTGCCCCTCCTTCATGGTGGCGCTGTCGCCCGCGCTCTCCACGACCATCTTGTCGTAGACCGCGTCGTTCTCCTCCATGAACTCGGTCTTGTTCACGCTCTGCTTCTCCAGGAAGCGGGTATCCCCCGGATCCTCGATCTCCACCTTGCGCATCATCTGGCGCACGATCACCTCGAAGTGCTTGTCGTTGATCTTCACACCCTGCATGCGGTAAACCTCCTGCACCTCGTCCACGAGGTACTCCTGCACGCGAGTCGGACCCTGGATGTCCAGGATATCGCCCGGGCTGATGGACCCATCGCTGAGCGGCGCACCTGCCTTCACGAAGTCGTTCTCCTGCACAAGGATGTGCTTGCTCAACGGCACGAGGTAGAACTTCTTCTCGCCGGTGCGGCTCTCCACGATGATCTCGCGGTTGCCCCGCTTGATCTTGCCGTAGGAGATGATGCCGTCGATCTCGCTCACCACGGCCGGATTGCTCGGGTTACGTGCCTCGAACAGTTCCGTTACGCGGGGCAGACCACCGGTGATGTCACCACCCTTGCCGGAGCTGCGGGGGATCTTCACCAGCACATCGCCGGCCTCGATCTTCTTGCCATCCTCCACGATGATGTGGGCACCCACCGGCAGGCTGTAGCTCTTCAGCTCCTCCTTGCCTTTGGGGTCCATGATCTTGATGGTCGGGTTCTTCCGCTTGTCGCGGCTCTCCACGATCACCTTCTCGGCGAAGCCGGTCTGTTCGTCGATCTCCTCGCGGTAGGTCGCGTTCTCCTCGATGCTCTCGAACTCCACCTTACCGGCGAGTTCGGAGATGATCACCGCGTTGTACGGGTCCCAGGTGCAGATGAGGTCGTTCTTCTTGATCGCCTTGCCGCCCTTGTTGTAGATCATGGCGCCGTACGGGATGTTGCTCGTGGTGAGCACGATGCCCGTGTTCGCGTCGATGATCCGCATCTCGGTGCTGCGGCTGATGACCACCTCGGCGTTCTCGCCCTTGCGGTCCTTCTTCGCCACGGTGCGGAGCTCGTCGATCTCCAGGATACCGTCGTACTTCGCGCGGATCTCGCTCTCCTCGGTGATCTTGCCGGCCACACCACCCACGTGGAAGGTCCGGAGGGTCAGCTGTGTTCCAGGTTCACCGATGGATTGTGCGGCGATCACACCCACGGCCTCGCCACGCTGCACCATGCGGCCGGTGGCCAGGTTGCGGCCGTAGCACTTGGCGCACACGCCCTGCTTCTGTTCGCAGGTGAGCACGCTGCGGATCTCCACCTCCTCGATCGGGCTGTCCGCGATCGCCTTGGCGATGTCCTCCGTGATCTGCTCGCCGCTCTGCACGAGCAGTTCGCCCGTCTGCGGATGGTACACATCATGTACCGCACTACGACCCAGCACGCGGTCGTAAAGGCTCTCCACGATCTCCTCGTTCTTCTTCAGTGCGGTGGCCACCAGACCGCGGAGCGTTCCGCAGTCCTCGTTGGTGATCACCACGTCCTGAGCCACGTCCACGAGACGACGTGTGAGGTAACCGGCGTCAGCGGTCTTGAGGGCCGTATCCGCCAGACCCTTACGGGCACCGTGGGTGGAGATGAAGTACTCCAGGATGGACAGGCCCTCCTTGAAGTTCGAGAGGATGGGGTTCTCGATGATGTCCTGTCCGCCGCCACCGCCGCTCTTCTGGGGCTTGGCCATCAGGCCCCGCATGCCGCTGAGCTGACGGATCTGCTCCTTGGAACCCCGGGCGCCGCTGTCCATCATCATGTAGATGGAGTTGAAGCCCTGGCGGTCGTTCTTGATGCGCTCCATCAGGGTGAAGGTCACCTTGCTGTTGGTGTGCGTCCAGATGTCGATCGTCTGGTTGTACCGTTCGTTATTGGTGATCAGACCCATGTTGTAGTTGCCTGTCACCTCGTCCACCTCGGTCTGGGCGGCCTTCACCAGCTTGTCCTTCTCGGCGGGGATCACCACGTCGTCCAGGTTGAAGCTGAGACCACCGCGGAAGGCGCTCATGAAACCGAGTTCCTTGATGTCATCCAGGAACTGCGCCGCACGGGCCGTCCCGGTCACCTTGGTCACCAGGCCGATGATGTCGCGCAACGCCTTCTTGGTGAGCACCTCGTTGATGAAGCCCACTTCGTTCGGCACCACCTCGTTGAAGAGGGTGCGACCGCAGGTGGTCTCGATCATGTGGGTCTTGCCCTCGGCGTCGGTCCAACGCAGTTTGATCCACGTGTGCAGATCGAGCTGGTTCTCGTTGTAGGCGATGATGACCTCCTCGGGGCTGTAGAAGGTGCGGCCTTCGCCCTTCATGGTGCGCTCCTTGTCGGTCTTGCGGCCCTTGGTGATGTAGTAAAGGCCCAACACCATGTCCTGGCTCGGTACCGCGATGGGAGCACCGTTGGCCGGGTTCAGGATGTTGTGGCTGGCCAGCATGAGCAGCTGCGCCTCCAGGATGGCGGCGTTGCCCAACGGCACGTGCACGGCCATCTGGTCACCGTCGAAGTCAGCGTTGAACGCCGTACAGACGAGCGGGTGCAGCTGGATGGCCTTGCCCTCGATCAGTTTCGGCTGGAACGCCTGGATGCCGAGGCGGTGCAGGGTCGGAGCACGGTTGAGGAGCACGGGGTGGCCCTTCAGCACGTTCTCCAGGATGTCCCACACCACGGGCTCCTTCTTGTCCACGATCTTCTTCGCGCTCTTCACCGTCTTCACGATCCCCCGCTCGATGAGCTTGCGGATGATGAAGGGCTTGAAGAGCTCGGCCGCCATGTCCTTCGGTAGGCCGCACTCGTGCAGCTTCAGCTCGGGACCAACGACGATCACCGAACGTGCGCTGTAGTCCACGCGCTTACCGAGGAGGTTCTGGCGGAAGCGGCCCTGCTTACCCTTGAGCGAATCGCTCAGGGACTTCAGCGGGCGGTTGCTCTCGCTCTTCACGGCGCTGCTCTTGCGGCTGTTGTCGAAGAGGCTGTCCACGGCCTCCTGCAGCATGCGCTTCTCGTTCCGCAGGATCACCTCCGGCGCCTTGATCTCCATCAGGCGCTTGAGGCGGTTGTTACGGATGATCACGCGGCGGTACAGGTCGTTCAGATCGCTCGTGGCGAAACGGCCACCATCCAGGGGCACCAGCGGGCGCAGTTCGGGCGGGATCACCGGCACCACCTTCACGATCATCCACTCCGGGTTGTTGGAGCGGCGGCTGATCGCATCGCGGAAGGCCTCCACGACGTTCAGTCGCTTCAGGGCCTCGTTCTTCCGCTGCTGGCTGGTCTCGGTGTTCGCCTTGTGGCGCAGGTCGTAGCTCAGGCTGTCCAGGTCCAGACGCTTCAACAGGTCGTGCAGGGCATCGGCGCCCATCTTGGCCACGAACTTGTTGGGGTCCGCATCATCGAGGTACTGGTTGTCCTTGCCCAGCGTCTCCAGGATGTCGAGGTACTCCTCTTCGGTGAGGAAGTCCAGGTATTGGACCGCATTCCCCTCCTTGTTCATCGCCGTGCCGGGCTGGATCACCACATAACGCTCGTAGTAGATGATCTGGTCGAGCTTCTTGGTGGGCAGGCCCAGCAGGTAGCCGATCTTGTTCGGCAGGCTGCGGAAGTACCAGATGTGCGCCACGGGCACCACCAGCTGGATGTGGCCCATGCGCTCACGACGCACCTTCTTCTCGGTGACTTCCACCCCGCAGCGGTCGCACACGATCCCCTTGTAGCGGATGCGCTTGTACTTGCCGCAGTGGCATTCGAAGTCCTTCACCGGACCGAAGATCCGCTCGCAGAAGAGGCCATCACGCTCCGGCTTGTAGGTCCGGTAGTTGATCGTCTCCGGCTTGATCACCTCACCGTGGCTGCGCTCGAGGATCTGCTCGGGGCTGGCCAGGCTGATGACGATCTTGTTGAAGTTGCTGTTCAGCTTCACTTCCTTCTTCATGTTCTCGCGTTGCTTGCTAGCGTTCGACGTTCAGTTGCTCACCGGGTGGGTCACTCAAGGGCCACGTTCAGCGCCAGGCCACGGAGTTCGTGGAGCAGCACGTTGAACGATTCGGGGATGCCCGGTGTGGGAAGGGGTTCACCCTTCACGATGGCCTCGTAGGCCTTGGCGCGACCCATCACGTCATCGCTCTTCACGGTGAGGATCTCCTGCAGGATGTTGGCGGCACCGAAGGCCTCCAATGCCCACACCTCCATCTCACCGAAGCGCTGACCGCCGAACTGGGCCTTACCACCGAGCGGCTGCTGGGTGATGAGGCTGTAGGGTCCGATCGAGCGGGCGTGCATCTTGTCGTCCACCATGTGTGCGAGCTTGATCATGTAGATCACGCCCACGGTCGCAGGTTGGTCGAAGCGCACACCCGTGCCGCCGTCGTACAGGTAGGTCTTGCCATTGCGCGGGATGCCGGCCTCGTCGGTCTCGGCATTGATCTGGTCGTGCGTGGCCCCGTCGAAGATCGGCGTGGCGTACTTGCGGCCCAGCTTCTTGCCGGCCCAGCCCAGTACGGTCTCGTAGATCTGGCCCAGGTTCATCCGGCTGGGTACGCCCAGCGGGTTCAGCACGATGTCCACCGGTGTGCCGTCCTCCAGGAACGGCATGTCGGCGTCGCGGACGATCTTGGCCACGATCCCCTTGTTCCCGTGGCGACCGGCCATCTTGTCGCCCACCGTCAGCTTCCGCTTGGCGGCCACGTACACCTTGGCCAGCTTCACGATGCCCGTGGGGAGCTCGTCGCCGATGCTCACCTGGAACTTCTTGCGCTTGTACACGCCGCTCACATCGCTGTGACGGATGTTGTAGTTGTGGATGAGCTGGCGCACGAGCTCGTTCGTCTTCTTATCGCCGGTCCACTCGGTGGGGTCCACGGTGATGAAATCGATGCCCTGCAGCACCTTGGTGCTGAACTTGACGCCCTTCTTGATCTGCTCCTCCTTGTACTTGTTGAAGACGCCATTGCTGGCCTGGCCGTCAACAAGCTTCATGAGCTTCTCGATCAGCAGGTTCTTCAACGAGCCGAGCTCCTTGTCCTGCTCCTTGTCGATCTGCTCCAGGATGCCCTTCTCGTTGCCCTTGGCCTTCTTGTCCTTCACGGCCCGGCTGAAGAGCTTCTTGTCGATCACCACACCCTTCGTGCTGGGAGGGGCCTTCAAGCTGGCGTCCTTCACATCACCGGCCTTGTCGCCGAAGATGGCGCGGAGCAGCTTCTCCTCGGGGCTCGGATCGGTCTCACCCTTCGGCGTGATCTTGCCGATGAGGATGTCGCCTTCCTTGATCTCCGCGCCCACGCGGATCAGGCCGTGCTCATCGAGGTCCTTGGTGGCCTCTTCGCTCACGTTCGGGATGTCTGCGGTCAGTTCCTCCAGGCCGCGCTTGGTGTCGCGCACCTCCATGATGTACTCATCGATGTGGATGGAGGTGAAGATGTCCTCCGAGGCCACGCGCTCACTGATCACGATGGCATCCTCGAAGTTGTAACCCTTCCAAGGCATGAAGGCCACCTGCAGGTTGCGGCCGATGGCGAGTTCGCCATCCTGGGTGCCGTAGCCTTCGCAGAGGACGTAGCCAGCGGTCACCTTCTCACCTTTGCGCACCACGGGGCGCAGGTTCATGCAGGTGCTCTGGTTGGTCTTCAGGAACTTGGTGAGCTTGTATTCCTTCTCATCGCCATCGAAGCTCACGGTGCGCTCATCCTCGCTCCGCTTGTACTCGATGATGATCTTGTCGCTGTCCACGTACTTCACCACGCCGTCACCCTCTGCGGTGAGCAGCACGCGGCTGTCGCGGGCCACGAGCTCTTCCAGGCCGGTGCCCACGAACGGCGCCTCGGGGCGCAGTAGCGGCACGGCCTGACGCATCATGTTCGAGCCCATGAGCGCACGGTTGGCATCGTTGTGCTCGAGGAAGGGGATCAGGGAGGCCGCGATGGAAGCGATCTGGTTCGGCGCCACGTCCATCAGGTTGATCTCCTTCGGCTCCACCACGGGGAAGTCGCCCATGAGGCGGGCCTTCACGCGGCTGGTCTCGAACTCGCCCTTCTCGTTCACCTTGGCGTTCGCTTGGGCGATCATCTTGTTGTCCTCCTCTTCAGCGCTCAGGTAGATCACGTCGGCCTTGGTATCCACCTTGCCTTCCTTCACCGGGCGGTAGGGCGTCTCGATGAAGCCGAGGCTGTTGATCTTACTGTACACGCAGAGGCTGCTGATCAGACCGATGTTCGGTCCTTCAGGCGTCTCGATGGTGCACAAGCGGCCATAGTGCGTGTAGTGCACGTCACGGACCTCGAAGCCTGCGCGCTCACGGCTCAGACCACCGGGTCCAAGGGCCGACATCCGGCGCTTGTGGGTGATCTCGCTCAGCGGGTTGGTCTGGTCCATGAACTGGCTCAGCTGGTTCGTTCCGAAGAACGAGTTGATCACCGAGCTCAGGGTCTTGGCATTGATAAGGTCGGTCGGGGTGAACACCTCGTTGTCACGCACGTTCATCCGCTCGCGGATGGTGCGGGCCATACGGGCCAGGCCCACGCCGAACTGGGCATGCAGCTGCTCACCCACGGTGCGCACGCGACGGTTGCTCAAGTGGTCGATGTCGTCCACATCGGCCTTCACGTTCACCAGCTCGATCAGGTACTTGATGATGAAGATGATGTCCTCCTTCGTCAGTACGCGAACGCTCAGTTCGCTCTCGAGACCGAGCTTCTTGTTGATGCGGTAGCGGCCCACCTCACCAAGGTCGTAGCGCTGCTCGCTGAAGAAAAGCTTGTCAATGACACCACGCGCCGTTTCCAGATCGGGTGGTTCGGCATTGCGCAGCTGGCGGTAGATCACCTCCACGGCCTCCTTCTCGGAGTTCGAGGTGTCCTTCTGCAGGGTGTTGTAGATCAATGCATAGTCAGCGGCATTGATACCGGCCTTGTGCAGGATCACGGTCTTCGCACCACTATCCACGATCTGGTCCACATGCTCCTCCTCGATCACGGTCTCCCGGTCGATGAGCACTTCGTTCCGTTCGATGCTCACCACCTCGCCGGTGTCCTCGTCCACGAAATCCTCCACCCAGCTCTTCAGTACACGCGCGGCGAGCTTGCGCCCCACGGCTTCCTTCAGGTTGGCCTTGGTCACCTTGATCTCATCGGCCAGGCCGAAGATCTCCAGGATCTGCTTGTCGCTCTCGTACCCGATGGCACGCAGCAGCGTGGTCACCGGTAATTTCTTCTTCCGGTCGATGTAAGCGTACATCACCCCGTTGATGTCCGTGGCGAATTCGATCCACGAACCCTTGAAGGGGATGACCCGGGCGCTGTACAACTTGGTGCCGTTGGCGTGGCGGCTCTGGCCGAAGAACACGCCCGGCGAACGGTGCAGCTGGCTCACCACCACACGCTCCGCGCCGTTCACGACGAACGAGCCCTTGGGGGTCATGTACGGGATCTGGCCCAGGTACACATCCTGCACGATCGTCTCGAAGTCCTCATGCTCCGGATCGGTGCAGTACAATTTCAACTTGGCCTTCAGCGGAACGCTGTAGGTCAATCCGCGCTCGATGCACTCGTCGATGCTGTAGCGGGGCGGATCGATGAAGTAGTCCAGGAACTCCAGCACGAACTGGTTGCGGGTGTCCGTGATGGGGAAGTTCTCGCTGAACACCTTGAAGAGGCCTTCGCTTTCACGGTGTTCGGGGAGGGTTTCGATCTGGAAGAAGTCCTCGAAGCTCTTCAGCTGGATGTCGAGGAAGTCTGGATAGTCGATCGACAGGGGGCTTGCGCCGAAGTCGATGCGCTTGCTTTTCTTGGAACTGGTCTTCGCCTGGGCCATGAGTGCGGGATAAGGAGAACGTGTACGACCGTTCGGGCTACGGATCCGCCTTCTTTCTGCCGGACACCCGGGCTGGATCAGCGCCCGGGCATGCGTGGTGTCCGCCTGTAAGCGGACCGTCGATCACAGAACAGCCGGAAAGGCCCGCCGTGGGGCCTCTCCGTGCTGCTGTGACGCTAGCGCGTATGCGGTCTTACTTGACCTCAACCTCAGCGCCGGCTTCCGTCAGTTGCTGCTTCAGGCTCTCAGCGTCTTCTTTCGAAACGCCTTCCTTCAGCGGCTTCGGTGCGCCGTCAACGAGGTCCTTTGCTTCTTTCAGTCCGAGACCGGTGAGTTCCTTCACCAGTTTCACGACGGCCAGCTTGTTGGCGCCGCCGGACTTCAGGATCACATCGAAGCTGGTCTTCGCAGCTGCGGCGTCACCGCCACCTGCTGCTGCACCACCTGCTGCCACTGCCACTGCAGCTGCTGCCGGTTCGATCTTGTACTCCTCTTTCAGGTATTGAGCGAGTTCGTTCACCTCTTTCACGGTGAGGCCCACGAGCTGGTCGCCCAAGGATTTGATGTCTGCCATTTTTCGGGTTTGTTACTTGTGTTCGGGGAAGCGGACTGTGCGTAACGCGTTTGGTCTTTTGTTGGGGCGATGCACGCATCGCCCTGGCCATCTCTTAGGCTGCTCGTTCTTCGAGGGTCTTGAGCAGGCCGGCGATCTTCTGGCCACCGCTGCCCTGCAGGCCGCTGATGACGTTCTTGATCGGGCTTTGGAGCAGGCCGATGATCTCGCCGATGAGCTCCTCGCGACCCTTGAGGTTGCTGAGCATCACCAGTTGGTCATCACCCACGAAGACGGCCTCATCGATCCAGGCGCTCTTCAAGGCGGGCTTATCCGACTTCTTGCGGAATTCGCTGATCAGCTTGGCGGGAGCATTGCCCTTCTCGGACATCAGCAGGGAGGTCTGGCCTTTCAGCGTGGGGATCACGCCGGTGTAGTCCTTGCCTTCCACGCTCTCCATCGCCTTGCGCAGCAGGGTGTTCTTCACCACCTTCATGCGGATGCCGCTCTTGTGGCAGGCACGGCGCAGGTTGCTCGTCACCTCGGCGGTCATGCCGGAGGTGTCGGCGAGGTAGATCACGTTGGTGGACTTGATGTCCTCCACCAGCTCGGCGATCGCTTGGTCTTTTTCGGTACGGGTTGCCATGGTGTTCGCTGGTTATGTGATCAACCCACGGAAACGGTGCGGGTATCCACCTGCACGCCGGGGCTCATGGTGCTGCTGATGCTGATGCTCTTGATGTAGGCTCCCTTGGCGGTGCTGGGCTTCAGCTTCACCAGGGTCTGCAGGAGTTCGGTGGCGTTCTCGCTGAGCTTGTCCGCATCGAACGAAGCCTTGCCGATCACCGCATGGATGATACCGGCCTTGTCCACCTTGAAGTCGATCTTACCGGCTTTCACCTCCTTGGTGGCCTTGGCCACATCCATGGTCACGGTACCGGTCTTCGGGTTCGGCATGAGGCCGCGGGGACCGAGCACGCGGCCCAGGGCGCCCACTTTCGCCATCACGGCCGGTGTGCAGATGATCACGTCCACGGACGTCCAACCGCCCTTGATCTTCTCGATGTAATCGTCCAGGCCGGCCATGTCGGCACCGGCTGCCAGGGCCTCCTCGCACTTGGCGGGATCGGCCAGCACCAGTACGCTCACCGTACGGCCGGTGCCATGCGGCAGGCTCACGGTACCGCGCACCATCTCGGTGCTCTTCTTGGGGTCCACGCCCAGGCGCACGGCGATGTCCACCGTGGCGTCGAACTTCGTGGTGCTCACCTGCTTCACGATCTGGGCCGCTTCCTGCAGGGTGTAGATCTTGGTCGTGTCGAACTTCGACAACGCGGCTTTACGCTTCTTGGTCACAGTTGCCATGGTCGTCGGGTTCAGAAGGGTTTGTCACCGGTCACGGTCACGCCCATGCTGCGGGCCGTACCCGCCACCATGCTCATGGCGCTCTCGATGGTGAAACAGTTCAGGTCAGGCATCTTGTCCTCGGCGATCGCCTTGATCTGCGCCCAGGAGATGCTGCCCACCTTGTTGCTGTGCGGAACGCCGCTACCCCCCTTGATCTTGGCGGCATCCATGATCTGGACGGCCGCCGGCGGGGTCTTGATGATGAAGTCGAACGACTTGTCGCTGTAAACGGTGATCACCACGGGCAGCACCTTGCCTGCCTTGTCCTGCGTGCGCGCATTGAACTGCTTGCAGAACTCCATGATGTTCACGCCCTTGGCACCCAGTGCGGGGCCGATGGGCGGCGAGGGGTTGGCGGCGCCACCCTTCACCTGTAGTTTCACGAGACCTGAGATCTCCTTGGCCATGGTTCTTGGTTTGTGTCCTTGTTAGCGCCTTCCTCTCGGTCAGCTCGGACGGGTTTGCATTTCGTTGGGACGGATCATGATCCGTCGTTACACTTCTTTCTCCACTTGCATGAAACTCAGTTCCAGCGGGGTCTTCCTGCCGAAGATCTTCACCATCACTTTCAGCTTCTTCTTCTCCTCGTTGATCTCCTCGATCACACCGTTGAAGCCATTGAAGGGACCATCGATCACCTTCACGCCTTCACCGACGTGGTACGGATTGAAGTTCGTCTCGACGTTCTCGGCCAGTTCATCCACGGTGCCGAGGATGCGGTTGACCTCGCTCTGGCGCAAGGGAACGGGATCACCACCCTTCTCAGCACCGAGGAAGCCGATCACGTTCGGCAGGTTCTTGATGCTGTGCGCGATCTCACCGGTGAGGTCGGCCTCCATCAGCACATAGCCCGGGAAGAAGTTGCGCTCCTTGCTCACCTTCTTGCCGTCGCGGATCTGGTAGAACTTCTCCGTGGGGATCAGCACCTGCGCGATGTAGCTGCCCATCGATTTGGAGCGGGAAACCTCCAGTTCGATGGTCTCCTTCACCTTCTTCTCCTTGCCGGAGATGGCGCGGACCACATACCACTTCTTGCCGGTCTCTGCCATGGTCGTTACGCGCCGATGAGTTTGTAGATGAAGCCGAGCATACCCTTCCAGAAGCTGGTCTCGTTCATGTTCTGCACCCCGAAGATGAAGTCCATGAGGAAGACGATGAGCGACAGGATCAGGGCCGAGACCAGCACGATGATGGCACTGCTCTGCAGCTCCTTCCAGGTGGGCCAGCTCACCTTGTTCACGAGCTCGTTGTAGCTCTCGCTCAGGTATGTCTTGAAGCTTGCCATCGTTCGTCTTTCGTTCGGGTCGCTGTTGGCACGGGTGGCAGGAATCGAACCCGCAGCCTAAGGTTTTGGAGACCTTCGCTCTACCAATTGAGCTACACCCGTAGAGTTCCTTGTCCTTGGTCCTTTTCGGCGGCGAAGGCCGTCCGCCAAATGGCGGACGGCCCAGCCTCCGTTGGTCGTTGTTCTTACTTGATGATCTCGGTCACCTGGCCGGCACCCACCGTACGTCCACCCTCGCGGATGGCGAAACGCAGGCCCTTGTCCATGGCGATCGGAACGATCAGCTTCACCGTGATGGTCACGTTGTCACCCGGCATGATCATCTCACGGCCGGCCTCCATCGTGATCTCGCCCGTCACGTCCGTGGTGCGGAAGTAGAACTGCGGGCGGTACTTGTTGTGGAAGGGCGTGTGACGGCCACCTTCCTCCTTCTTCAGCACGTAGATCTCGGCTTTGAACTCGGTGTGCGGGGTGATGCTGCCGGGCTTGGCGATGACCATACCGCGACGGATCTGGTCCTTTTCAATACCACGGAGCAGCAGACCCACGTTGTCACCGGCTTCGCCGCGATCGAGCAGCTTACGGAACATCTCCACACCGGTGCAGGTGCTCTTCATCTTCTCCTCCTGCATGCCGATGATCTCCACTTCGTCGCCGGTCTTCACCACGCCGGTCTCGATACGACCGGTGGCCACCGTACCACGACCCGTGATGGAGAACACGTCCTCCACGCTCATCAGGAAGGGCTTTTCCACCTCGCGGGGGGGGACCGGGATCCAGTTGTCCACCGCGTCCATCAGTTCCATGATCTTGTCCACCCACTTGGCCTCGTTGTTCAGGCCACCCAGGGCGCTGCCACGGATGATGGGAGTGTTGTCCCCGTCGTACTCGTAGAAGCTCAGCAGCTCGCGGATCTCCATTTCGACCAGGTCGAGGAGTTCCACGTCATCCACCATGTCCACCTTGTTCATGAACACCACGATCTTGGGCACGCCCACCTGACGGCCGAGCAGGATGTGCTCGCGGGTCTGGGGCATGGGACCATCCGTTGCAGCCACCACCAGGATGGCACCGTCCATCTGGGCGGCACCCGTCACCATGTTCTTCACATAGTCAGCGTGGCCAGGGCAATCCACGTGGGCGTAGTGACGGTTGGCCGTCTGGTACTCCACGTGTGCGGTGTTGATGGTGATACCACGCTCCTTCTCCTCCGGTGCGTTATCGATGGAGTCGAAGCTGCGCTTCTCGGACAGACCTTTCTCGGCCAGTACGGTGGTGATAGCAGCAGTAAGCGTGGTCTTGCCATGGTCAACGTGGCCGATAGTGCCGATGTTGACGTGCGGCTTGTCCCTTTTGAAGGTCTCCTTTGCCATGGTCGGTCGTTGTGTTGTTTCTGAGGTTCGTTTTCGTTCTGTTCCGATCCTTCTATGCTGTACGGGCCCGACCACATCGCTGCGGTCTGTAACATCGGCGGCTTCGCTGGAGCCTTTGCCGGGAATTGAACCCGGGACCTCTTCCTTACCAAGGAAGTGCTCTACCTCTGAGCTACAAAGGCCTGTGACTTCTTTGATGGTGGAGCGGGAGACGAGACTCGAACCCGCGACATTCAGCTTGGAAGGCTGATGCTCTACCAACTGAGCTACTCCCGCATGTCGATCGTGGGCCCATTCCTTGCCACACCCCGAGGGATGTTGGCGATCGGCTCCGTGAAGAGTGATGGTGGGGAGAGCAGGATTCGAACCTACGAAGCTGTGAAGCAGCAGATTTACAGTCTGCCCCCGTTGGCCACTTGGGTATCTCCCCTCTTCCGATTCACGGAGCCAATGGACGGATTCGAACCCCCGACCTGCTGATTACAAATCAGCTGCTCTACCAGCTGAGCTACATTGGCCTGTACAACAGAAAAAGAACGTTTTCCACCCGCTCCGGAGCACAAGGTCCCGAATTGGGCCTGCAAATGTAGTAAGAATACGCACTGCTCCAAACGAAAAGGCCACGACTTTCATCGTGGCCTTCCCGGCGGATGTCCCCTTGGAGACAACCGTTACGTTCGCTACTGATTCACAGTGCCTTACGGGGGCTTTCCTTGGCGCGGGTCACTTGGTTGCGCAAGGCCTCGACCGTGGTAATGGCGGCCTCCTCGAAGCTCTTGCCCTGCCGTTTGGCGAAAAGGTCGTTCCCAGGGACCGCCAGGCGGATCTCCACCACCTTGTTCTCCCGGTTCTCCCCATCGTGCTCCAGGCGCAGGAACACCTCGCCCGATAGGATGCTGTCATGGAACTGGTTCAGCTTGGCCAGCTTCTCCTTGATGAAGCCGACCAGTTTGACATCAGCGTCGAAATGGATGGAATGCACGTTCACGTTCATAGGACAGGTTCCGTTGGTTGTTGATGTGATGCCCTTACTTGCCCCCGCGCGGGTGGGCCTGGGCGTGTACTTTACGGAGTTTCTCCACTGTGTTGTGGGTATAGACCTGGGTGGCGGCCAGGTTGGCGTGGCCCAGCAGTTCCTTCACCGCGTTCAGGTCGGCGCCATGCTCGAGCATATGGGTGGCGAAGGTGTGTCTCAACACGTGCGGACTGCGTTTGCGCTGAGTGGTCACCCCACTAAGGTAACGACTTACCAGCCGTTGTACGGAACGCCTAGCCAACGGTTCGCCTCCGGCATCCACGAGCAGGGGGGCCGCCATGGCATCCGCTGCGCCAGTTGCCGTGCGACCCACGAGATAAGCCTTGAGCCTGTCCACCAGTTCGGGTCCGATGGGGATGATCCGTTCCTTCTGGCGTTTTCCCATCACACGAAGGGTGCCCCGCCGCAGGTCGGCGTCGCCCACGGCCAGGCCGAGCAATTCAGCCAGTCGCATGCCGGTCTGGTAAAGCAGTTCGATGATCAGCCGCTCGGTGGCCCCTTGGTGGCCAGGCGGCCATTCCACCTCGTCCAGCAGTCGTTCCATGCCCTTCTCCTCAACGAACTCCGGAAGTCGTTTCGGGGTCTTGGGCGGATCCAGGAGCGCCGTGGGGTCCGCTTCCGCCTCACCCACCAGCCTTGCGAAGCGGAAGAAGCCCCGCAATGCACTGAGCTTGCGGTTCACGCTTCGCGCCCCCACGCCTTCTTCCATCAACTGCATCATCCAGCGGCGGATGGTCTTGTCGGTGCCTTGTTGCAGCCGCTCCACCTCGAACCCGGCCAGGAAGGTCTGGAACTGCTCCAGATCGCGCCGATAGGCCGCCACCGTGTGCGGGCTGAAGCGCTTCTCGTAGGTCAGATGGTCAACGTACCGGTCCAGCAGCATCACGGCTAAGGAACGCGGGAAGGGCATCCGCTCGTACCCGCCACGCGGCGGAGTTGTACGCGACCGACCTGTTAATTGGGCGGGCTGGCACGGCAACAGCCGGCCATGCCGGCGCCGGAAATGAGAAAAGCCCCATCGCTGGGGCTTTCCGTGAGTTCACGTTGGCAACGACCTTACTCCTCGTTCTTCTGCAAGGTCAGCTTGTAAGCCGCGCGGATGATCTCCTTGCGACGGGCCACAGACGGCTTCGTAAAGCTTTGGCGCTTACGCAGTTGACGCATCGTTTGGGTGCGCTCGAACTTCTTCTTGAACTTCTTGAGCGCTTTGTCGATGCTCTCGCCTTCCTTGACCGGGATGATCAGCATGGTCTGTTGTCCTTTTCGCTTAGGGGGTGCAAATATAAGGGTGAGAATGATCCCTGCAACACCTTATGCCCGCAATACGTTCCTGCTGATCACCAGCTTCTGGATCTCGCTGGTCCCCTCGCCGATCGTGCAGAGTTTGCTGTCGCGGTAGAACTTCTCCACCGGGAAATCCTTCGTGTAGCCGTAGCCCCCGAAGATCTGCACGGCCTCGTTGCTGGCCCACACGCACACTTCGCTGGCGTAATACTTGGCCATGGCACCTGCGGTGGTCACCTTCTTGTTCTGGCCGGTGTTCTTGAAGTGGCTGGCTTGCTGGATCAGCAGCTCCGAGGCTTCGATGCGGGTGGCCATATCGGCCAGTTTGAAGGCGATGGCCTGGAAGTTGGCGATCGGTTGCCCGAATTGTTCACGCTCTTTGGCGTACTTCACACTGGCGTCGTAGGCGCCTTTGGCGATGCCCAAGCTCAGCGCCGCGATGCTGATGCGGCCACCATCAAGGATCTTCATGGCCTGCTGGAAGCCTTCACCCTCCTTGCCAAGGATGTTCTCTTCGGGAACGCGGCAATCCTCGAAGATCACCTCGGCGGTTTCGCTGGCCCGCATACCCAGCTTGTTCTCCTTCTTTCCGGCCTTCATCCCCGGTGTTCCACGTTCGATCACGAAGGCGGTCATGCCTTTGCTGTCGCCCAGCTCGCCGGTGCGCACGATGGCCACCACCACATCACTGCTCTTGCCATGGGTTATCCAGCACTTGGTACCGTTCAGCACCCACTCCTTCCCTTCTTTGCGGGCGGTGCACTTCATGCGCATCGCGTCGCTCCCCGTGTTGGGTTCGGTCAGCGCCCAGGCACCCAGCCATTCACCGGTGGCCAATTTGGTGAGCCACTTGGTCTTCTGCTCGTGGTTGCCGAAGTAGTTGATGTGCCCGGTGCAAAGGCTGTTGTGCGCGGCAACGCTCAGGCCGATGCTTCCACAGATGCGGGCCACCTCCACGATGGTCTCCACATACTCATGATAACCAAGGCCCGATCCGCCGTATTCCTCCGGCACGAACACACCCAGCATGCCCGCCGGACCGAAGTGTTTGGTGAAGAGTTCCTTGGGGAAGTGCTGGCTCTCGTCCCATTCCATCACGTTCGGGCGCACTTCACGTTCGCACAGGTCCCGCACGCTCTGTGCGATCATCGTCTGGTTCTCGGTCCGGGTGAATTCCATGTTCGTGCCAGCTGGTGGCGTGATCAATACGTGACGAGACGCACCACCTCGGCTTCGTAGGGCTTCAGGCGGTCCGCTCCGTGGAGGAAGGAAAGTTCGATGAGGAAGCTGAAGGCGGTGACGACCCCACCCTGTTTACGGATCAGTTCGGCCGCAGCGGCGGCTGTTCCACCGGTGGCCAGCAGGTCGTCGTGCACCATGACGTGCATGCCGGGTCGCACACTGTCCACGTGCATCTCCACCTCGGCGCTGCCGTATTCGAGGTCGTACTTGTGGCTCACGGTCTTCCAAGGCAATTTCCCCTTTTTCCGCACGGTGACGAAAGGGATGTTCAAGGCCATGGCCAAGGGCATGCCGAAGAGGAAGCCACGGCTCTCGATACCCGCGATGGCATCGATGCGCTGATCGGCCAGTGCCAGGCGGAAGCCATCCAATGCGGCATTGCACAAGCTGGCATCCTCCAACACCGGGGTGATGTCGCGGAACAGGATGCCCGGCTTCGGAAAGTCCGGTACGGCACGGATGGCCCCTTTCAGCCTGTTCTCCAGATCGGTCACTCCACGGATAGGTAGGGTGCAAGTTTACGGAAGACCTCCGCATCGACGGCCGCACAGCCCTGCAGATCGGTCAGTTGCTTGAAGGGTCCGTGCTGGGAACGATAGGCGATGATGGGTTTGGCGATCTTCCAGCGGACATAGGGGTGCGCCGCCAGTTCTTCCACGGTGCACGTATTGATGGGGATACGCTTCACGGCGAGCGTGTCCAGGATCAGAAGCTGCTTCAACTTCAATACGGCATCGGGCTTGTCCTTGAGCACGTACACCTCACCAAGTTGGTCCAGGGAAACGAAACCACCGAGCAGGTCTCGGTACTTCACGATCCCTCGTGCGAATGCCGGGCCGATGCCGGGTAATGCGATCAAAGCCGCCGTATCAGCTGTGTTCACCTCGACCGATCGTGGCACTTGCGAGGCATACTGCGCTGGCTCCCGGATCATTGGACCCGCTCGATCAGACCCATCTTCGACCTCATTCCTCCGTTCATCTCTACCGTTCACAGGCCGTTCATACCTCCTTGGTCCTTTTCCCGGCAACGAATCCGGCAACTGTATGTATGGCTCAAGCAGGGCGAATTGCTCCGGCCGAATGGAATACATCCGACCAAGGTCACGCTTGGTCCGGAAGTGTCCACCCTTGCTTTGGTAACGCTCGATCCCATCGACCTGCTTGTCCGTGAGCCCGAGTGCGCGCCAGTCCTCTCGATCGATCGCATTGGGATCGAAGGGAAAGAGGTTCAGCGGAACACTATCTCCCTGAATTGCCGATCGTGATGCGATCCAAGCTTCTATCCGCTTACGCTGGACCGAGAGGTCGAATTCCTCGGGGGGGCGCAACCACTGCTCGTAGACCACCCATCCGGCCGATCCGATCAAGAGCACCATGAGCGCGAGCACACCGCGACGCTCCCCACGATGGAGATCGAACAGATCCTTGACCCGTTCCCGGCGTTCAGCCCATTGCCGACGCTTGTGCTCCATGGATCACAGTGTTATGGTGACCTGGGAGCAGAAGGTCGTAGCGGACGATGATATAGGAAATGAATAGGCGATACATTTTCGTAGCACGGACTTCGGGACGTTACGTCACCAACCGTCCCACAAGTATAAGACACATCCGTTCGGAATAAGTCCGACCTGAACTATCCCTCTATTGCCAGCTGCTCTCGAAGCACCTCCAGGCCTGCCTCGAATCCCCTTGGCGCATAACCCAGGTCCGTCCGCGCCTTGTCGAGTATGAAGCCGGTTCGAGGTGGTCGCTTGGCCGGCTGCCCCAGGGAATCGCTCTTCACGGCGGTAACCACCGAGGTGTCGAGTTGGAAGAACGCTCCCACACGTTCAACCAACTCCAGGATGCTCATGCCATCCGGGCCGCTGAGATGATAGATACCCGTGGCGCCCTTCTCGGCGATCCGGATACAACCATCGGCAAGGTCCTCGGCCAGGGTGGGCATGCGCCACTGATCATCGACCACCTTGATGGGCTGACCCTTCTCCAAGGCACCTTTGGCCCATAGGACGACGTTGCTCCTACTGAGGCCTTCAGCGATACCGTAAACGATGATGGTCCTGGCGATCGCCCACCGCGATAACCGGCTGTCGATCACGATCCGTTCGGCGTCCAGCTTGCTTTGGCCATAGACGCTCAACGGAGCGGGCTCGTCCTCCTCCCGGTAAGGACCGTTCCCACCGTCGAAGATGAAGTCGGTGCTGAGGTGGATGAAGTGGGATCCATGGCGTTCGGCGGCCCGCACCAGGTGAGCGGTAGCGGTGACGTTCTGGAGTTGACAGGCGACGGGATCCAATTCGCAGGCATCCACGTTGGTCATCGCTGCCGTGTGCACCACGACCTCCGGCCTGAACCCATCGAAGACCGCATCTACCTCCCCCTGATCCGTGATGTCCAAAGCGCGGTACCGGGATCCAAGTGGATCCGGGCTTCGGTCCCCTCCCCTGCTGGTAGCCAGGAGATCGACGGTAACCTCGTTACGAAGCGCAGCAATGAGCTTTTGGCCCAACAAGCCATTGGAGCCGGTGATCAGGATACGCATCGAGGGCTAAGCTAACGGCCTGCGCCGCATGGTGCCTCACAACTCCCAGACCGTGCTCCGTTTGTGAAAGGGACGCTTGATATGCTCCTTGTGGGTCAGGACGAAGGCCATGATCAGGTAGACGACCAGGTGCATACCGGCCGTGATGAAGCTGAGGTAGATAAAGGACAGGCGTACCTGCTCCAGCTTGATGTTCAGCTTATGCGCCCACCACTCACAGACGCCGAAGGCCTGCCGCTCGAAATAGGTCTTTATGCGATCGATCATCTGCGCGGACCACTTGAAGCCACCTGTTTGACGCTGGCGCGTAGCAGATGGTTGCCGATGGCGCAATTTAGGCAACGCCGCCGGGTACAATACTGATCCTTCAATTCCAGGAGCGCCTGCCCGCGGACCGCACGATCCGCCTTGACACCTAGGGAAGTCCAGCCGGCCACCACCGAGTTGCTCTCGGCCGGTAGGGATCGAAGCAGGTCCATGGCCTTGTCGACCTGCCGTTGATCACCGTGGAGCCGACCCATGGTGAACAGGACCGGGACCACAGCGTTGATGATCACGTGGTCGGCCCCGCTCCTGCCCAGCCGTTTCGGGCAGGGTGTGGCCGGTCGGTCGAACTGGAAATGATCGGTCCAATAGTCACTGGCGGTCACCTCGAGCAGTGCGCGGAGCTCCATGAGCGCACCCGTGTTCAAGAGGTCAAGAAGGGCACCTCGGCACCGCACCAGGACCTGGGCCATTTGGGCAATGCGTATGGTAGGGAAGTTCACCGGGCGCATGCGGCCGAACTTCCAGGAAGCCAGGGGAGCTGGGCGGAGCCCGTGCGAACGGGCGATATGGTGGTGCTCCTGCTGAAGGCCTCGTGGGTAGGCATCCACGAAGTCCACCTGCAACAGGCCTGCCTGACCGAAGAGCACGGCCTCGGTGCGGAACAGGTCCGCTGCGACCCGATGGATCACCCGCAGAGGCACGGCGTTGGCAAGCATCCCGAACGGTTCCGCGTTCACCTTGAGCCCGAACGCACGGGCGAGCTGGTGGAAGAACAGGCACGCCAGGTCCCCGCGGAGGGAGGCGAGCTCACTCCGGAGCGTCTGCGCTCTGCGTTCCATCCGCTCCACGGCGAGCTGATCAAGCCACGAGGTCCAATGCTCAGCACCGATCCGGCCCAGCGCCCCTGCGCAAGGCACGAAACCGCGTTCCTGCATCAGGCGTGCATGCGAGGTCAACAAGGCGGAATCGATACGCGCATGCAGCTCAAGCGTGGGGAGCAGCCTCCCTCGGGATGTCCGGACCTCGGCATCGTGTTCATGGACCACGTGCAATACCACATTGTCGTAGGCCGGGTCGTACTGGTGTCCGTGGGCATTCCATTCGCTGCTGCGCGCGTGCACTTCCACGGTACCAGCCCATAGCTGTCCATCAACACGTATCCGGGCGTCATGCAGATCGGGACCACTGTTCCGTTGGATGCGGCCGGGGTGCACCACTTCAACGGTGCGTCGGTCGGTGGTCCTCAAGGCGTGCGTCTCAAAAAGACCTTCGGCCCAGATGAACTGCAGGAGATCCTCTCCGTACGGGAAGGTGGGCTCGAGGACCAGCGGCAAAGGGGCAGGTCCAAAGCCGCTGATCGATCGGATCGTTGGACCCATCGGTGGCAAACCTGTGAACGATGGTAGCATGGTTGGTGGCTGACGGGTAAGCCGTCAACCCACGGACCATAAGATAATCCGCGGGCACCGCTCCCGCCGATCAGACCAGCACTCCTGCTATCGCCTGTGCCATCTGTGCCTGCAGGGCCTGCGCTGCGGAACGCGCTGCCGGGATCGCATCCTGCCCACTTCCCGCGTAGAGGATGCCCCTGCTGCTGTTGATGAGCAAGCCGCCATCTGCGGTAAGGCCGGCACGTATCACAGCTGCCAGATCCCCGCCTTGGGCGCCCACCCCGGGCACGAGCAGGAAGTGGTCAGGCAGCGAGGCACGCAGCTCGGCGAGGACCTTTGGTCGGGTTGCCCCGACAACGAACATCAGGTCATCTGCCCGGCCCCAGGACGCGGTCCGTCGCATCACCGTTTCATACAAGGGTCGCCCATCCTCGGTGCGGATGAACTGCACGTCCTCGGCACCAGCGTTGCTCGTGACACCCAGAACGATCGCCCATTTACCGGTGCGCCCGAGGAAGGGAGTGATGCTGTCACGACCCATGTAGGGACTTAGGGTGATGGCATCCACATCGAGCCGGTCGAAGAACGCCTCGGCGTACTTGCGCGCGGTGTTTCCGATGTCGCCACGCTTGGCGTCGGCGATGATGAAATGGTCCCCCTTGCTCCGGATCACCCCGATCGTGGCTTCCAGGTCCAACCAGCCTTGGTCTCCTAGTGCCTCGTAGAACGCGAGGTTCAATTTGTAGGCGACCGTGTACGGGTGGGTCACTTCCACGATGGCCTCATTGAACGCACGGACGGGATGGCTTTCCGCACGGAAGTGCTCGGGCACGAGGTGCTCTTCGGTGTCCAGTCCCACGCAGAGCAGGCTCCGTTTACGACGGATGAGCGCAACGAGTTCAGCGCGTGTCACGGGTACGAAGGTCCGAAGAGTTCAGCACAGGTACACAGGCTTCCTGGGTATTCAACACTCACGACCGGGATCGGTCAAAGACCGGCCTCGGCCTTCAGCTTCTCGGTACGTTCCGCGAGCTGCAGTGCATCGATCACCTCCTGGAGGTCGCCGTTCATCACCTGCGGCAGGTTATGCACGGTGAACTCGATGCGGTGGTCGGTCACCCGGCTCTGCGGGTAATTGTAGGTCCGGATCTTGGCGCTACGATCGCCACTGCTCACCTGGCTCTTCCGTTGAGCCGCGACCGCCGCCTCCTGTTCACGCACCTTGTCCTCGTACAACTTGGTGCGCAGCATCTGCATGGCCTTCATGCGGTTGCCGAGCTGGCTGCGCTCGGTCTGGCACATCACCACGAGGCCGGTGGGGATGTGGGTAAGGCGCACCTTGGTCTCCACCTTGTTCACGTTCTGGCCTCCCGCCCCGCCGCTCCGGGCGGTCTCCATCTTCACATCGCTCTCCTTCAACTCCACATCGGTCTCTTCCGCCTCGGGAAGTACGTTCACCGTGGCGGCACTGGTGTGGATGCGACCACTGGCCTCGGTGGCGGGCACGCGTTGGACCCGATGCACCCCGGCCTCGAACTTGAGCACGCCGTAGGCACCATCGCCGATCACGTTGAACACCACCTCCTTGTAGCCCCCCACCGTACCCTCGCTCACATCGGCCACCTCCACCTTCCAACCGCGGCTTTCGCAGTATCGGGTGTACATCCGGTAAAGGTCGCCGGCGAACAGGCTGGCCTCATCGCCGCCCGTTCCCGCCCTCACCTCCACGGTGCAGTTCCGAGCGTCGTTCGGATCCTTCGGCACCAGCATCAACCGCACCTCCTCCGCCATCGCCTCGATCGCGTCCCGGCTCTCATCACGCTCGGCACGCGCCATCTCGAGGATGTCCGGATCTTTCTCCGAACGCAGGAGCTCCTCCGCACCGCCCAGGTCATCGTGCAGCTTCCTGAAGCGATGGTACACCGTGATGATCGGTTCCAGATCGCGGTAGGTGCGGTTCAATTCGACGAAACGCTTCTGATCGGCGATGACGCTCGGATCAGCGAGTTGTTTCCCGATCTCCTCGCGACGATCGAAGAGGGCGGAGAGCTTGGACAGCAGGTCGGACATGGGATGGTGACCGGATGGTCGTATGAACGCCGATGCGCAGGCCGGCTCAGGAGTAGGTGAAGATGCCGTATGGGCTGGTGAGCGCGACCTCTCTGGCAGGCGCCGATTCCACCCGGCCGATCACCCTGGCCTCGATGCCGAAGTTCGCGGAAATGGCGATGATCTCCTGCGCACGGGCCGGGGGAACATAGAACTCCAGCCGGTGCCCCATGTTGAAGACCTTGTACATCTCCTTCCAACCGGTACCGCTCATGCGCTGTATGGCTTCGAACAACGGCGGTACCGGCAGCAGATCATCCTTGATCACGCGCAGGCCATCGATGAAGTGCAACACCTTGGTCTGCGCTCCACCGCTGCAATGCACCATGCCGTGCACTTCACCACGCATTCTTGCGAGCACTTCCTTCACCACGGGGGCGTATGTCCGTGTGGGCGAGAGGACGGCCTTTCCGAAGTCCAGTGGGGTGCCGGGCAGCGGATCCGTGAGATCGGCCTGTCCGGAGTAAACGAGGTCCGCCGGGGTTCCGGGATCAAAGGTCTCGGGGAACTCCACGGCCAGGGCCTTGGCGAACACATCGTGACGCGCACTGGTAAGGCCATTGCTGCCCATACCCGCGTTGTATTCCTGCTCGTACGTCGCCTGTCCGTAACTGGCCAGGGCCACGATCACATCGCCGGCCCGTATCCGTGCATTATCGATCACCTGGTCGCGGCGCATCCGACAGACCACTGTGCTGTCGACGATCACCGTCCGGACCAGGTCCCCGACATCGGCTGTTTCGCCGCCGGTGCTGTGGATGCCGACCCCCAGGTCGCGCATGCGCTGCAGGAAGTCCTCCGTGCCTTCGATGAGCGCAGCGATGACCTCACCGGGCACCAGGCGCTTGTTCCGACCGATGGTGCTGCTCAGCAGGATCCCGTCCGTGGCTCCCACGCAGAGCAGATCATCCAGGTTCATGACGATGGCATCCTGGGCGATGCCATGCCATACGGAGCTGTCACCAGTGCGCTTCCAATAGGCATAGGCCAGCGCGCTCTTCGTGCCAGCGCCATCGGCATGCATCACGATGCAGTGGTCCGGATCGCCGGTAAGGCCGTCGGCGACCACCTTGCAAAAGGCCTTCGGGAACAGCCCCTTGTCAAGACCGGCGATGGCCTTGTGCACATCCTCCTTCCCTGAGGAGACGCCGCGTTGCGCGTAGCGGTCGGTGTTCATGGTATCAAATGGAAGAGCATCCACCAAGGGCGGATGCTCTTCCGTTCAATGCGAGAGCTAATTGGCCTTCGGCACGTAGTCGTAACCCAGTACCTTGAAGTCCGTACGGCGGTTCCGTTGGTGTGCAGCCTCCTGCTCCTCCTTGGTCGCCATCTTCTTGATCACGTCCATGGTGATGACAGGCTCCTCGGCACCACGACCGACAGGCACGAGACGGGCCGGGTCGATACCGCGCTGGATCAGGTAGTTCACGCAGCTCTGAGCGCGCAGCTGGCTCAGTTCCATGTTCCCCCCTTTGTATCGGCGGGTCGGGCGCGCATCCGTGTGCGAACGGAGCTCGACCACCAGGGTCGGGTTGTCCACCAAGGTCTGGTAGGCGAGTTCAAGTGAATCCTTGCTCGCATCCAGCAGGTCGAACTTGTCCACTTCGTAGATCACGCTGGGCAGGTTCACCACACCACCTTTCGCAGCGGGTTGCAGGAAGTACTCCTTCACGAACGTGGTGCTCTCCTGCAGGTTCACGGTGGTCACCTGATCCTTCACCACCAGGTAACCCTCCTTCTCGGCAAGGATGCTGTACGTTGTGTTCTCCTTGATATAGCGGTCCTTGCCGTTCTCGATGAAGGTGAATCCACCGTTGTCATCGGTGATCGCACTGAAGTTGCTGCCGTTGGTACCCACCACGCTGATCTTGGTGCCGGGCAACGGCTGTCCGGTAGCCTTGTCGTAGGCGGTGCCCTGCAGACCGAACACCAGGTCCGGCAGGTAGAAGCGCCAGATGTCGTCCTGACCCTTGCCCCCCGGACGGTTGCTGGTGAAGAACCCGCGCTCCTCTTCATCCTCGAACACGATCCCGAAGTCATCCGAGGAGCTGTTGATCGGGGACTTGAGGTTCTCGATGGCGGTCCAGGTCTCTCCGGATTTCTCTGCGTGGAAGATGTCCATGCCACCCATGCCCGGACGGCCGGTGGACGAGAAATAGAGGCTGCCATCGTGACGGATGAAGGGGAACATCTCATCCTTCGGGGTATTCACTTCACCCAGGTTCACCGGTGCACCAGTGGGCATGCCATCCTTGTTCAACTTCACCATATACAGGTCCTTGCCGCCTTTATGGCCGGGCCACTTCATATCGCTGGCGAAGACCAGCATCGTCTCGTCCTTGTCCAAGGCTGGGTGCCCGATGGTGATGGTATCGTTCTTGTCCGGACGCAGGGCCAGCTTCACCGGCTCGGCGTAGTTGTTACCCACCTTCTTGCTCACCCAGATGTCGCAGCCGTACACCTTCTTCTTCTCCATCGGGCAGCGCGTGAAGTACATCATGGTGCGCTTGCTGTTGAAGATGGGGGCACCCTCGTTGCCATCCGTATTGATGGAAATGGGCAATTTGGTCGGTTCGCTCCACTTTCCAAGTCGATCGCGGCTGCTGGTGAACAGGTCGCTGAAGCTCTCCCCGATGATCTGGTCGGTCTCGGTGCCGGTCGACCCCGGGCGGGTACTGGTGAAGACCACCATTTCGTTCTTCTTATCGGCGAACGCGGGCGTGAAATCGTACTGCTGGGTGTTGAGCAGCACTTCCGGGTCCACGCTGTAGCGGGTCGGGGAATCCTTCCAGGCCTGCGCCTGCTGGCATTCCGCGATGCTTGCATCGGCCCGCACGTCCCCTGGTTTCTTCTCCTTGAAGCGGTTGTATGCCGCGATGGCGTCAGCATACTTCCCTTCCTGTTTCAGCATATCGCCGATGTACAGGTAGGTGATCGGATCGGTGTACTGCGCCTTGTTCGCCTTTTCGTACCAGACCGCGGCCTGTTGCGCATCGCCCAACGCCTTGTAGGCTTCGCCCACCTTGAAGATCAATTCGGCCTTGGTGCTGGCCTTCTTCTCCACGGTGTAAGCCTTCTTGTACAACTCGATGGCGTTGAAGTAGAAGCCCTTCTTGAACGCATCATCCGCTTCTTCCGCCAGCTTCCCTTGGGCAGCTGCCGTACTAACGAACAGGATGCTGACGAACAGGCTTGCAAGGAGTTTCCTTGATGTCATCACGTACGTGTGGGTGAGTCGGGTTTTCCGGTTCCGGGCGAAGATAAGCAGATCCCGAAATGGCAAGCACCGACTTTTTCAAGGGGGATCCGCCCCGTTCGGCCCTACCGCGTGAACATCAGTTCGCGCATCTTGGGCAGGGGCCAGAGCTCGTCATCCACCAGAAGTTCAAGCTTGTCACTGTGGTAGCGGATCCGGTCCAGGAAGGGTTTGACCTCATCGCAGTAGGCAATGGCCTTCTTCCGGGTGTCCTCCACCGCATTCGCCTTCTTCCGGGCTTCGGTCATTTCCTCGACCAGGGACACGATGAGGTTCACATGTTCGCTGATCTCCTCGATCAATTTCACCTGGGTGGCACCGGCCTTCTTCGCTTTTTCGGCACCGAGCACCTCGCGGAGGCCCCGGACGTTCTCCAGCAGCCGGTTCTGGTAGGCGATCGCTGTGGGGACGATGTGGTTCTGGGCCAGATCCCCGCAGACACGTCCTTCGATCTGGAGCTTGAGGACATAGTTATGCAGCTCGATCTCGTGCCGGGCCTCAAGCTCCTTTCCAGTGAGCACGCCCATGCTGGAGAAGAGCTCCTTGATCTCCTTGCGCTCCCACACATCGAGCGCGCGGGGCGTGTCCGCGATATTGCTCAGTCCGCGTTTGGCCGCCTCCTGTCTCCACGCCTCACCGTAACCATTGCCCTCGAAGCGGATGGCCTTGCTGCTGGCGATGAGGTCTCGGATCACCCGCAGAATGGCCTCATCCTTCTTGGTGCCCTTGTCGATCAGGGCATCGACCTGCTTCTTGAACGTGCGCAGCTGGGCGGCCACGATGGTGTTGAGCACGGTCATGGGACCGGCGCAGTTGGCGCTGCTGCCCACGGCACGGAACTCGAACTTGTTGCCGGTGAAGGCGAAGGGACTGGTGCGATTGCGGTCGGTGTTGTCGAGCATCACCGGCGGGATCCGGCCGATGTCGAGCTTCAGCTCGGTCTTGCGATCCGGGGTCATGGCACCCTTGATGTTCTTCTCCAGGCCATCGAGCAATTCGCTCAGGTACTCGCCGATGAAGGCGCTGATGATGGCCGGCGGCGCCTCGTTGGCTCCCAGGCGATGATCGTTGCCCGCGCTGGCGATGCTCGCGCGCAGCACACCGGCATTGCGGTGGATCGCGGCGATCGTGTTCACGAAGAAGGTGAGGAAGAGCAGGTTCTCCTTCGGGGTCTTGGCGGGGCGCAGCAGGTTCTTGCCGGTGTTGGTGGCCAGGCTCCAATTGTTGTGCTTTCCACTGCCGTTCACGCCGGCGTAGGGCTTCTCGTGGAAGAGCACGCGGAAGTGGTGTTTCCGGGCCGTCTTCTCCATCACGTCCATCAGGAGCATGTTATGGTCCACCGCGAGGTTGAGCTCCTCGAAGACCGGGGCGCACTCGAACTGATTGGGAGCCACTTCGTTGTGGCGTGTCTTCACTGGAATGCCCAGCTTCAGCGCCTCGGTCTCGAAATCGCGCATGAAGGCAACGGCCCGATCCGGAATGCTCCCGAAGTAGTGATCCTCCAATTGCTGGCCTTTCGCCGGCAGATGACCGAACATGGCACGCCCGGTCATCATGATGTCCGGGCGGGCATGGTACAGCGCTTCATCGATCAGGAAGTACTCCTGCTCCCAGCCCAGGGTACAGGTCACCTTGGTCACGTCCTTGTCGAAATACTGGCAAACGGCGGTGGCAGCTTCATCCACCGCCTTGATGGCGCGCAGTAGCGGCATCTTGTAATCGAGCGCCTCCCCCGTGTAGCTGATGAAGATGGTGGGAATGCAAAGCGTACGACCCATGATGAAAGCCGGGCTGCTGGGATCCCAGGCCGTGTAGCCGCGGGCCTCGAAGGTGTTGCGGATGCCCCCGTTCGGGAAACTGCTTGCATCGGGCTCCTGCTGTACGAGCATGCTGCCATCGAAACGCTCGATGCTGCGCCCCCCGCCGATGGGCTCGAAGAAGGCATCGTGCTTCTCCGCACTGGTGCCTGTGAGGGGCTGGAACCAGTGGGTATAATGCGTGGCACCCTTGCTGGCGGCCCATTCCTTCATACCGCTGGCGACCTGGTCAGCCAGCTTGCGATCGATCCTGGACCCCTGGTGGATGGCCTGCCGTACCGCGAACCAGGCATCCTCCGTCAGGAACATGCGCATGGCGTCCTCATTGAACACGTTGCTTCCGAAGTACTCGGAGATCTTGGCCGAGGGTGTTTCGACCACCTTCGGAGCACGGTTCATCACACTTTCCAGCGCCTGTTGACGGAATCGGGGGGTGTTCATTAGAATTTCAGCTTTTCGGCCACGAAGGTATGGTGATCCAATGGGGGTACGTTCCGATTTTTTGAACATTCTAGGGACCACCCCCCCTTTGACCAAGGTCCAAAAAGAAAAAGCACCACTTCGGTGCTTTTCGCAAGGGCCATCACGTACCCGGCTGCTGGTCGGATGGCGGTGGCTCGGGGTCGGGTCCTTCCCCCGGTGGAGGTGGAATGGTCGACTGCTTGGCCTGGGCAGCGGCCACTTCCTGCTGAAAGGCCCGCCGCTGCTCGTTCACGGTACGTGTGACCTCGTTGGCCCCCCGCTGTATCTCGCGTTGCACCTCATTGCTCGCGTCCCGCACCTGACGCATGGTCCTGCCCAAGGTCCTGGCAAGGTCGGGGATGCCCTTGGAGCCGAAGAATAGCAGGGCGAAGAGCAGGATGACGATGAGTTCTCCCCCGCTGATATCGAAAAGCAATAACCGCCCCATGGTCGGGTCAAAAATAGACCGGCCCGGAAGGATCCGGGCCGGTCACCAAGGAAATGCGACGATCAGGCGGTGGCGTACTTGGCCTCCTTCACCTTCTTGCGCTCAAGGCGGGCCACCAGGTCCACGGCGATACCCGAACCGATGAAGATGGATGAGTAGGTACCCACCAGCACACCGAAGAAGATGCCGAACACGAAGCCCTTGATGGCCACCCCGCCGAAGAGGTAGATGACCACGAGTACCAGCAGGGTGCAGAAGCCGGTGTTCACCGTACGACGCAGGGTGCTGTTGAGCGCCTTGTTGAAGACGGTGACCGTATCCTCGCGTTTGTGGTCGCGGAGGTATTCCCGGATCCGGTCGAACACCACCACGGTATCGTTGATGGAGTAGCCGATGACCGTAAGGATCACGCCGATGAAGGCTTCATCGATCTCCAACGAGATCGGCAGGATGCCCCAGAGCAAGGCATACAGGCCAAGGACGATCACCACGTCGTGGAAGAGCGAGATCAAGGCGCTGAGGCCGTAGCTGAGGTTGTTGAACCGGATCCCGATGTAGATGAACATGAAGACGAGCGCGATCGAAACAGCGATCGCCGCGTTGCGCTTGATGTCATCGGAGATGGTGGCATCCACCTTCCGGGTCTCCTCGATGCGGTAGTCCACACCGGTGAGCGCCAAACCCTCGCGCAGTTTCGCCTCCACCTTGCCGTCCGTCGATGCATCGAGCTCATCGATCAGATAGTTCGTGGTGATCTTCAGCTGGTGCTGGCTGCCGTAAGTCTTCGCGGTCACCGTGTACTGGCGGCCGCTCGCATCGGTCATCAGGGGCTCCAAGGTCGCCTTGACCTGCTCGGAATCCATGTTATCCTTGAAGTCGACCACGTAGGTGCGACCGCCGGAGAAGTCGACACCCAAGTTGAAGCCGCGGGTCACCATGGCACCGATGCTCATCGCCACCAGCACGAAGGAGATGGCGTAGTACATCTTGCGCTTGCCCATGAAGTCATAGTTCGCGTTGGCGAGCAGGTTCTCCGACCACTTGTTCCAGAAGGTGATGGTCTTGCCTTTCTCCAGGCGCCACATCATGATGAGGCGCGCGATGAAGATGGCGGTGAAGAGGGAGGTGAGGATACCCAGACCAAGCGTGGTCGCGAAACCGCGGATGGGACCGGAACCGAAGTAGTAAAGGATGACCGCGGTGATGAAGGAGGTGATGTTGGAGTCAAGGATGGCGGAGAGCGCACCCTGGTTGCTGAACGCAGCCTCGAGTGCTGGACGCAATGCACGGCCAGCCTTCATCTCGTCCCGCACGCGTTCGTTGATCAGTACGTTGGCATCCACCGCCATACCGATCGTGAGCACGATACCGGCGATGCCGCTCAGGGTCAAGGTGGCTTGCAGGGAAGCCATCGAGCCGAGCAGGAAGAACACGTTCGCCATAAGCGCCACATCAGCGATCCAACCGGCGCGGGCGTAGTACAGGCCCATCACCAGCAGCACGCCGATCAATGCGATCCCGAAGGAAACGAGTCCCTTGTTGATGTTCTCCTCACCGAGCGAGGGACCCACCACGGTTTCATCGATGATGCGCGCGGGGGCGGGTAGCGCACCGGCCTTCAAGATGTTCGCAAGGTCCTCCGCCTCCTGGATCTGCTTGTTGAGGTCACCGGAACCCATGGAGATGGACGACCGACCGCCGCTGATCTCTCCTTGAACGACCGGTCCGCTGTAGACATAATCATCCAGCACGATGGCCACTACCCGACCGATGTTCTCACCGGTCATCAAGCGCCAAACTTGAGCTCCTTCGGCGTCCATCTGCATGTTCACCTCCACGGCGCCCTTGTAGTCGAAGTCCTGGTTGGCCGTAACGATGGAACTACCATCCAGGCGGGGTTTGCCGCCACGAGGGACCTTCAGCGCGTAAAGGCTCAGTACCTGGACCTTGCCCCCATCCTGGGTATCGTAACTGTCCGGTTTCGCCGTCCAGGCCAGTTTCACATCAGCCGGCAGCAGGGACTTCGCAGTGGCCGAACGCAGGTATCCGTTCACAGCGCCCGTATCCGCCACCAAGGCCGTACCCACGATGGGGCCTTTCGCCTGGTTGGACGGTTGGAAGACCGCGAACAGCGGATTCTTGCGGCGCAGCTCAGCACGCTCCGCTTCGGTCATCTCTTGGTTGGCGGTATCGGCCAGCAGACTGTCCACCGCGGCGGTGGTATCGGCTGCGACAGCAGCATCAGCGAGCGCGGCCGTATCGGCGACGGTCGTGTCCGCCATGGCAGTCGTGCTGTCCACTGGCACCGCGATCTGGCCGAGGCGGGTGTTGATCCGCTCGAGCACCGGATAAACCACTTCGTTGTCCACCGTCTCCCAGAATTCCAGGTTGGCCGTGCTCTGCAGCACTTTCCGCACACGTTCCTTGTCCTTCACACCCGGCAGTTCGATCTGGATACGTCCGGAGAAGGCCTGCTTCTGGATCAAGGGCTGCGCCACACCGAACTTGTCGATACGGGTACGCATGATCCGCTCGGTGTTCTCCACAGCGGAATTGGCCTCCTTGCGCAGGGCGGCGATATAGTCCTCATCGGAACCATCACGGGCGAAGAGCTCGCTCCGGTCCGGTGTGTAGAAGATGGCCGAAAGGGGGCCACGGCCCTCCACCTTCGCATACTCCTCACCGAAAAGGGTGATGAAGTCGGCATCGCTGCTCAACATCCGCTGCCGCGCAGCGTTCATGGCGGCTTGGAAGGAGGGGTCGGTGCTGTTGCCGCTGAGGTTCTCCACCAGCTCGGGCACGCTCACCTCCAGGGTCACGGCCATACCACCTTTGAGGTCAAGACCCATGTTCATCTCACGCTCCTTGCACTCGGCGTAACTGTACCCGAACACGGGATACACCTGCTCATCACCATGCGTACGCAGGTAACGGTTCTCGTAGATGATCTCGAGCGAATCACGATCCAGATCGGCCATGGCAGGCTCGGCTTGGATCAGGGAGTCAACGGAGTAGCCGGCTTCCACCCGCGCGCGCTTCTCCATCCGCGAGGTGAAGAAGGAGAATGACAATTGCCACAAACACGCCAGCGCCAGTAGGATGGTGAAGATCCAAAGCGCGCCCCGATTCTGCATGACGGATGGTTTTTCTAAAGAGGCGGCAAATATAGCGTTGTTAGGGACTGGGGAAAGGGGGTGCCGATGGCCGGTACGGCGGGGGGCGGAATACCGTGGTTTTGAACAGATAGGCTTGCATGAACAGCACATCGTGCGCTGCCTTCTGGATCGGATCCACCCGACATTTGCACATGATCGCACCGCTCAGGCCGCTCCGTTGGCTTTCCTTCTGTGCCCCCATGATGGTCGGCACTGCCGTATCCGGGCAGATAGACCTGCACTTCGATGGCACGGTGCCCGTTGAACGTGGCGCCGTGGACCTGGACCTCGCCTGGGCAGGTGGCATGAACTCCCCTCAGATCGGTGAACTCGACCTGGACCAGGACGGCTTGCTGGACCTGGTCATCTTCGACCGTATCGGAGACCGGGTGATGACCCTCCGGAACACCGGTGGCACCGGCACCAACCGGTACCAGCTCACACGCGCCTACGAACACATCTGGCCGTTCCGGGCACTGCATGACTGGGTCTTGTTCCGGGACTACGACTGCGATGGACTGTTGGACATCTTCTCGTATTCGCAGGCCGGCTTCTCGGTCTATCGGAACACCTCGGACAACGGCATGCTCTCGTTCGAGCTGCTCGTATTCCGGACGGAATGTGACTACGTCTTCACCGATGGCACCTTCCAGCGTTCCAACCTCTTTGTTTCGGCCGATGACCTGCCCGGTATCGCTGATGTGGACGGCGACGGCGATCTGGACGTGCTAACCTTCAGCCAGCTCGGCACCTTCCTGGAGTATTACAAGAACCTGAGCATGGAGACCTACGGCACCTGCGACAGCCTGACCTTTGTGCGCAGGAACGCCTGCTGGGGTCGCTTCGCGGAGAATTCCTCGACCAATGCGGTGACGCTGAACGTCGACTGCCCATTCAATGTGCCGGCGCCCGAGATCGGGCCTGGACCGGGCGGGCATGAGATCGTAACTGATGCCGAAAGGGCCGAAACACACTCGGGCAGCACCGTCACCCCGCTGGACCTGGATGGTAATGGCGTGATGGACCTGCTGCTGGGTGATATCGCCTACGCCAACATCGTAGCGCTGACCAATGGAGGCACGGTGGACAATTCGTTGATGACGGCCGAGGACACCCAGTTCCCCAGCACGGACGTGCCGGTCGACCTGCCCATATTCCCTGCCGGCTTCCATTTGGATGTGGATGGGGATGGCCACCGTGACCTGCTTGTTTGTGCTTCAGCCAGAGGACTCGCCCAGAACATCGAGAGCGTGTGGTACTACCACAATGCGGGTACGGACCTGCAACCCGACTTCGAATACCAGCAACGCGACCTTTTCCAGAGCCGCATGCTCGACTTCGGCGAAGGCGCCAACCCTGTCCCCTTCGACCATAATGGGGATGGTCTGATGGACCTGATCGTCTCCAATGAAGGCTACTACCACCCTTCCGGCAATTACGTGGGCAAGTTGGCCCTGTTGGAGAACATCGGCTCGTCCACCTCGCCGGCGTTCCGCTTGGTGACCGACGACTACATGGACCTGAGCACGAGCGGTATCGGTACTTCGATGTACCCTGCCTTCGCTGATCTGGATGGCGATGGGGACAAGGACATGTATATCGGGGATCTGCAGGGTCGCCTGCACTTCTACCGCAACACCGCCACCGGACCGGTTGCCCAATTCACCTTGGTGCAGCCCAACGTGGCTTATTCGAACGGCACGGAGATCGATGTTGGTAGACAGGCGACCCCTCAGTTCATCGACCTGGACAGGGACGGCTTGAGCGACCTCGTGATCGGGGAGCAGAACGGCAACCTGAACTACCTGCGGAACACCGGAAGTGCCGCTGCGGCGAGCTGGACCTTGATCACCGACTCACTGGGCCGTGTGCGCACCGTGACCCCATACACCCTGGGGCATTCCGTGCCCTTCGTATTCACCAATGCCGATGGGGCCTACGAGATCCTGGTGGGGTCCGAGTCCGGAACGCTCTGGCATTACACCGGCATCGACGGGAACCTGGGCGGCACCTGGACCTTGCAGGACAGCAGCTTCCTGGACATCGATGAAGGCTTCCGGTCCACCGTATGCCTGTTCGATTACACCGGCGATGGGGAGCTGGACCTGGTGGTGGGCAATTTCGATGGTGGGCTGGGCTTCTGGCGCAGCGATGCGGAGGTCGGGATCGGGATCGGGACCGGGCCTGGGCCGGTGACGATGAACATCCGGCCCAACCCAAGCACGGGTCTGGTGGAGATCATGCTGCCGGGAACGATGAGCAAGGGCAGCGCCGATCTGATCGTGCACAGTGCACTTGGTCAGGAAATCACGCGAACGCGCGTTCTCCCAGGCCTAAATTCGATGGACCTCGGGCGGTTCGGCCCGGGGGTGTACACCCTGCAGGTGACGGGGTTCGATGGCCTGGCACCCACCCGGGTGGTGATCCGGTAGGCCGGATAACGAAGAACGGCGCCTACTGGGCGCCGTTCTTCGTTATCCGGGTCGGCGATCAAGCCGTCACTTGCATCTTGTCAAGCACGTCCATCACCTCCTTCACGGCCTTGGCGCTGGAGTCGCAGAGGGCTTGTTCGTCATTGGTCAACTTCAGTTCGATGATCCGTTCGATGCCATTGCGGCCGAGGATCACCGGAACGCCCATGTATACGTCCTTCAGGCCATACTCCCCTTGGAGCCAGGCGCATACGGGGAACACCCGTTTCTGGTCACGGACGATGGCCTCCACCATCTGGGCGGCGGCGGTTCCCGGCGCATACCAAGCGCTGGTACCCAGCAGATTGACGATCTCACCACCGCCTTTCTTCGTGCGTTCCACGATGGCATCGAGCTTTTCAGGGGCGATCAGTTCGGTCACCGGGATCCCCCCCACGGTGGTATAACGGGGCAAGGGCACCATGGTATCGCCATGACCGCCCATGAGCACCGCTTGGATGTCCTTCGGGCTCACGTTCAGTTCGGTGGCCAGGAATGCCCGATAACGGGCCGTGTCCAGGATACCTGCCATCCCGAACACCCGGTTCGCGGGGAACTTGCTGGTGACGAAGGCACAATAGGTCATCACATCAAGCGGGTTGCTCACCACCACGATGATCGTGTTCGGTGAATGCTTGATGATGTTCTCTGTGACGCTCTTGACGATGGCCGCGTTGGTGGCGATCAGGTCGTCGCGGCTCATCCCCGGTTTGCGCGGCAGGCCGCTGGTGATGACCACCACGTCGCTGTTCGCGGTCTTTGCGTAGTCGTTCGTACTGCCCACCAATCGGGAATCGAACAAACTGATCGGGGCGGTCTGCCAGATGTCCAGGGCCTTGCCTTCGGCAACGCCTTCCTTGATGTCCAGCAGCACCACTTCATTCGCCAGTTCCCAACGGGCAACGGCATCGGCACAGGTGGCACCCACGTTCCCGGCGCCCACAACGGTGACTTTCATCTTCAGAGCTTGGTTATTGCGCGTGAACCGGGGACTTTCCCGGCGCGGGGCGAAAGTACGATGCACCTCCCACCCGGTCGTGATCCCCGTCAGGTTTCCAAGGAAGTCGTCCACGGCTCAGGCATCCTTTTTCAACCGTCGGCGTCTTCTAGGTCAAGAATGGCTACCTTGACCGCTGTCATGCTCCAGCGACCCGCCGCTTCAACGTCCTCTGAGCGCAGTAATCTGCGGTTGGTGCAGGACCAGGTGGGCACAGAAGCCCAGGAGGCCGCCTATGGCGCCTTGATCGATGGCTGCTTAAAGGAGGAGCGTCGTGCGCAACAGCGGGTCTACGAGCTGTTCTATGGGAAGATGATGGCCGTTTGCCTGCGGTATACCAAGAACGCGGATCAAGCGAAGGACATCCTTCAGGACGGCTTCATCAAGGTGTTCAAGAGCGTGAACAAGTTCAACCGGGCCGGATCCTTCGAGGGTTGGATCAGAAGGATCATGGTGAACACCGCGATCGACCATTTCCGCCGGACCAAGAATTCCTACCTGTTGTTGGGTGAGGAACGCAGCATCGAGGACTTCGGCGACCAGGACGAGGAGGACATCCTGGCCGAGGAGAACGGGGAGGATTACCTGGATCTGAAGCCAGCGGACATCATCAATGCCATGCAGAAGCTGACCCCGGCGTACCGGACGGTCTTCAACTTGTATGTGTTCGAGGAACTGACGCACAAGGAGATAGCTGACATGCTCGGCATCAACATCGGCACCTCGAAGAGCAATCTGGCCAAGGCCAAGCACAACCTGAAGAAATTCCTATCGAAGGAGCATAAGCTCCACTAACGGAGAAGGATCATGAGTGGACCGACGGGATTCGAACAAGCGGTGAAGGAGGCGCTCGAGCCGTACGAGGTGCCCTACAATTCCGCTGACTGGAGCCATCTTGAGCGGGCGCTCGATGGTCGCACGGATGATGTGGCGCGGGTGTCGCGTTCCGGGCTTTACGCGTTGCTGATCGGTGGATCACTGGCGGCAGTGAGCAGCTTCCTGATCCTGACGGCTCCGGACCTGCCCGCGGTCAATGAGCCCTTGGCCGAGAACACGACACTGCCACCAGCCCACGTGGCCACCACGGCAAATGCCGCGAACGATGGTGCGGAGGATGTCCAGCAGCCGACCACCGAGGTCCCCTTGAAGGAGGCCGTGAGGGTTCCGGTGGAGCAGGAGACCGCAGCCCACGAACCGCAGCGGTCGGAGATCACGAGCAGCACGGCAGCGGCGGTACTGGTGAAGCCCACGCCCATCCACCCGATGAGCCATGAGCCGGTGGTGAAGCCGAGCATCACGGAGGGTTGTCCAGGTTCCGTGATCGACTTCGAGGCCGAGAACGTGTCCGGCGAAGGCATGTACCTCTGGAACTTCGGGGATGGCAGCTTCTCCAACAAGCCGAAGCCGAGCCACGTCTTCTCCAAGTCGGGAAGCTTTGAGGTCATGCTCTCGCATTCCACCTCCGATGGGGGCGGGATCCGGAACAAGGCGGTGGCGGACCGTATCGTGATCCACGAGGCACCGGAAGCCTCGTTCAACGTGTTGAAACAGGAGTACGACAACACGGTGCCTTCGATCCATTTCGAGAACCGCAGTCTGGGCGGACAGTCCTACCTCTGGGATTTCGGTGACGGCAGCACGAGCACCATCGCCCATCCGGACCACATCTACAAGAAGGCGGGGGTGTACACCGTGAACCTGGCCGTGGTGAACGGCAACGGCTGCGAGGATCGTGCCGAGCGGACCGTGCGTATTGAGAACGACTATAACCTGGACGCTCCCGGAACCTTCTCACCGAACGGTGATGGCACCGACGACGTCTTCATTCCGGAGGCGTTGAAGACCCTGGGCGCCCGTTTCGTGCTTACGGTGATGGAGTCCAAGACCGGCGTGGTGGTGTACGAGACGAACGATCCGCAGCGGCCCTGGAACGGCAAGATCGCCAATAAGGGGGATGCCTGCCCGCAAGGGGAGTATGTGTGGATGGTGGAGATGAAGGATGGGGAGAAGTTGGGGGGCACCTACACCGGTAGCATTCAATTGGTGCGTTAGTTCTTTCGTTGACAAAGGCCCTTATTGGATCCCCCGAGCCAGCTCGGGGGATCTATTTTTGTAGGGCAAGGCAACGGACCAGGCGTGGGCAGGGTCACTTGTCCAGCCGGTCAATGATCACCTCCCAATCGGCCATCCCAACACGGAGCATAATGGAGAAGAAGCTCTACACGCGGCTATTCCTCATCCCCCTCCTTTTCCTTCTCGTTCACATCGCCCAGGCGCAGCAATTCAGCATTACCGCTGGTAGCGTGACCACCTGTGCCGGGGTGCTGGAGGATTCCGGGGGGCCTTCCGCGTCCTATGGGGACAACGAGAACTACACGGTGGTGATATGCCCGGACAATCCGGGCGATGGCATTTCCCTTCAGTGGATCGTGGCCAACTTGAGCCTGGCGGGACCGAACAACACCCAGGACCGATTGATGATCTGGGATGGGGACAACACCAGTGCCACCCCGTTGGGAGATTACACGGGCTCTGCGCTTCAAGGGCTGATCGTTTCCGCCACCACGTTCAACACGACCGGCTGTCTTACCGTGCGTTTTATTTCGAACGGAACGGGCACAGGAGACTTCGCCGCTTCCATCACCTGCTTCACCCCTTGTGAGCGCCCTGTGGCGGTGGCTTCGATGAGTGAGGCCGTTCCTGCGCTGGTATGCGTTGGTGAGCAGGTCTCCTTCGACGGCAACGCCTCCTTCGCGGCTCCCGGATTCAACATCACCTCCTACACGTGGGACTTTGACGATGGGACCACGGCCACCGGCCCGACCTCCAGCCATGCGTTCTCGATCCCCGGAGAGTACATCGTACAGTTGAACCTGGTGGATGACAACGACTGCGTGAATTCGAACGTGGTGGACCTACAGGTTTTGGTGAGCACCACGCCGCTCTTCGCTGGTACGGTGCAGAGTGTGGAGACCTGCCTGGGTGCGACCGTGGACCTTTCAGCTATCGTAACTCCAGTGACCTGGACGGGTATCCCGGACGCGAACTTCGGGGAAGGGGTCTTCCTACCCGATGATGTGGGACAGCCCTTCACCTCCGACCTCAGCTTCACCCAGTTCGATCCCGGACAATCCATCCAGAGCGTGAGCAACATCCTGTCCATCTGTGTGGAGATGGAGCATTCGTACATGGGGGATCTGGTATTGCAGGTGATCTGTCCGAACGGTCAGACCATGATCTTCCACCAACAAGGTGGAGGTGGCACCTACTTGGGTGCGCCGAACGATACGGACAGCAACCAGAACCCGATCCCGGGGGAATGTTGGGAGTACTGCTGGAGCCCGACCGCCACGAACGGCACCTGGGTGGACAACTCGAACCAAGGCAGCCAGAACACCACCTCTGCCGGTACGCCGCCCGCACAATCCTTGAACCCGGGCACCTACGAGCCGGTACAGCCTTTCACCAACCTTGTGGGGTGCCCATTGAATGGTGAGTGGACCTACCAGAGCACCGATCTCTGGGGAGCGGACAACGGATTCATCTGTTCCTGGTCGATCAACTTTGACCCGAACATCATTCCGGATGTGACCCAGTTCACCCCTAACCTTGGGACGGCCACCTTGGATAGTGCGGGATGGTCGGGTCCTGAACTGACCCAGGACCCGGTGGTCCCGTTGAACGCGACGGCCACGCCAAGCGGCCCGGGGACCTACCCTTACACCTTCTTCGTAACGGACGACTTCGGTTGCTCCTACGACACGACGATCACGATCATCATCGATCCCCAGATCGTGCTGGATGCGGGACCGGATATGGTGCTGTGTTCCGATCCGCTACCGATGGCAGGTGCGATCGTTGCCAATGGTCCTCCTCCCACCTGCACTTGGGAGCTGCTTCTTCTGGAATCCTGGGGAGACGGCTGGAACGGTGGTGCGAACCTTATGGTGACGATCGATGGCAATGTCACGAACTATTCCGTGCCCAGCGGTCCGGAAGAAGTACCGATATCCTTGAGCGTGGAGACCGGCCAATCGATCGAACTGTTCTATACAGCTGGCACCTCATTCAATAACGAGAATTCCTTCACGCTCACGGATGATGCTGGCAATGAGGTCTACGCTTCGCCGAACGGACCAGCCACCGGGCTGGCATACAGCGGAACGGTGGTGTGTGGCGGTGGTAGCACCCCGTTCGTGTTCGAGTGGTCGCCGGTTGATGGTCTGACAGACCCTACGGACCCGAACACGGATGTGTACGTGACCGAGCCGACCTGGTTCTATCTCTCCTCCTACCCCACCGGCCATCCGGAATGTGCGGTGATGGACAGTGTGCTGGTGAGCCCCGACCCCTCGATCAACGCAGGCCTTCCGGCATCCATCATCATCTGTGAGAGCGATCCGGTGATCTCGATGCTTGATTCGCTGCAGGGGAACCCGGACCTCGACGGCACATGGACGAACTCCGCGGGAGCGGCCGTACCGGACGCGTTCGACCCGACGATTGATCCCGCGGACACGTACACCTACACCGTGACCAGTGCTGCTGGTTGCCAGGCTACGAGCACTTTGGATATCGGGGTGCTCGCGGCGGATGACCCGACATGTTGCGGGGTGGTCGATGCCGGACCGAACACTTTCTCGTGCGATCTGACCACCATCCTCACCGCGGTGCGGGGCAACACCGGCGTTGGCAATTGGGATGGACCGGCGGGGGCGGTCTTTGAAGATGCCTATAACAATGTGACGATGGTGACGGTGCAGCCCGGGATGGGCGGCCCGCAGATGTTCTACTGGGTGGAGAACGATGGTGCGTTCTGTGACCTCATCGATAGCGTGGAGATCGTCTTCACGGAACCTTACGTGTTCACTCCCACCATCACAGATGCACTTTGCTATGGCTACTGTGATGGCGCCATCGACGTGGTGGTTACCGGTGGCAATGCGGCCGCTGACCTTGAATACGTGTGGTCGAACGGCGATAGCGGCCCTGGCCTGGCATCGGTCAGCGATCTATGCGCTGGCACGCACACCTTGATCGTCACGGACGATAATGGCTGTGCAGGGACCTTCGAGATGACCGTGAACGAACCTGAGCTGCTGCAGGTGGATTCGGTGACGAGCACCCCCGTGACCTGTTCCGGGGACTGTGATGGCACGGTCACGATCCATGATGTCGCTGCTGTTCTATACAGCTTCGACAATGGCGATAGCTGGGGCACCGATGCGGTCCGTACCGAGGCCTGCGAGGGTATCTGGGTGGTCCGTATCAAGGATGCGGATGGCTGCATCGGCCTTGCGAGCGAAGAAGTGACAGGTCCACCACCTGTCGTGGCCTCGTTCATCTGGGGTCCGCAACCGGCCAATGTGGATGCCCCGACTATCACCTTCTCGAACACCTCCACGGGAGCCGACCATTACTTCTGGAACGTGGATGAGCAGTACTCCACCACCGACCTGAACACGGTATTCACCTTCAGCAACAAGGAACCCGACACCTACCAGGTATGCCTGACGGCATACAACTACAACGAATGCGTGGATACCGTGTGCAACGACATCGTGATCGACGATGTGCTCTTCACCTATATACCGAACGCCTTCACACCCGATGGGGATGGCGAGAACGATGCGTGGTGGCCCACGGCCAATATCCCGGTGCGCACGAACTATGAACTGCTCGTGTTCGACCGTTGGGGCCAGGTGGTGTTCAGCACGACCGATCCGTACAAGGCGTGGGAGGGCAGCTTCCAGAACAGCGGTGAGGTGTTGAAGAGCGATGTGTATGCCTACCGATTGCTTTATGGCGTGGGTAACACAGAGGCCCGCAAGGAGATCCTCGGCCATGTGACGTTGATGAAGTGACCCACCTGCAAGCTCCTGTTCGGCTGTGACTTCGGCACTTCGACCAGACCCTTCTTTCGCGGAAACCTCGCGTCGAAGCGCAACGTCCTTGCGTATCTCGCTCGCATCGTTGGTGATCCTGTTCCATGTCCTCTGCCAGCAGAGCATGGGTCAAACGGCGTACCTCATCAACGGTGGGAATGTCACGGATTGTTATGGGATCCTGGGAACAACCGGAGGTGTGGATGGCGAGGAGTATGGGAACAATGAGGACCACACCATCACCATATGCCCAGGAACACCCGGAGTTTCCGTCAGGCTTACATTCAACGGATTCTCGTTGAGCACCGATGGATCGGGGCCGGGGGACCAGATGAGCTTCTTCGATGGATCGGACACCGGTGCGCCTCTCATCGGCTCGTACGGAGGGAACGAGTTGAACGGCAGCATCATTGCCGCAACGCCTGATAATCCGTCCGGATGTGTGACCGTGCGGTTCACTTCGAACGAGACCGGAACAGGGACCTTCAGCGCCTTCATCGATTGCTATGATCCTTGTTGGCCGCCTACGGCCGACGCAGTGATCATTGGAGAGACCCTTCCTGCCATGGTGTGCCTGGGGGAGGTGTTGGACTTCGACGGTGGTCCATCTTTCGCTCATCCAGGAAGAACCATCACCAACTATTCATGGGACATGAATGACGGTACGGTCCTTACCGGTCAATCCGTGTCCCATGGATTCGCAGAACCCGGCGAGTACCAAGTTGAACTCGTTGTGACGGATGACGTGGGATGCACGAACAATTTCCAGTTGGTTGTCCCTGTCCGGGTCGGCACGGTTCCGACATTCGAGGGTGTAGCCATTTCTGCAAGCGAGATATGCAGAGGGGGAGAGGTGACCTTGAACGGGGCGGTCACCAGCCCTGTATGGAGCAATCTTCCGCAGCCGTTCATTGAAGGTTTGACCGAACTGCCAGATGGCAGTGGCGTCACCTACGAATCGGAAATGTCGGTGAGTGGGTTCCCATTCGGCACAGTGGTGAGTAACCCGACCGATGTGGCTTCCGTCTGCATCGTGATGGAGCACTCGTACATGGGTGACCTGGTCGTGAACCTAGAAAGTCCGAACGGCGCGCAGGTGTTGTTGTTCAATGGCAACCCCGGGGGGGCCATCTATCTGGGTGGAGCGAATAATCTTGATGACCTCACCCCCGGTGAGGGATGGTTGTATTGCTTTCAGAACACGGCCACACTGGGAACCTTGGCCGCTGAAGCGGTTGCTGGCAATACGGTTATCGGCGGGAGCAACCCGCCGGACGATGCCATGCCCGCAGGAACGTATACTTCCGAAGGTTCCTTCACCGGATTCATTGGAACCGAATTGAATGGCACATGGACCTTGTCCATGTTGGACGATGCATTCATTGATGATGGCTTCATCTTCGAGTGGTATATCACCTTCAACCCACTCCTCTATCCTGATATCGTGAGCTTTGCTCCGGTATATGGCATGGGACCGGACTCTACGTTCTGGAGCGGTCCTGATATCACTGGAATGGACCCTGGAGGAGATGCCATCACGGTAATACCAGCCACCGTTGGTCCTCTGTCATACACCTACACGGCTATCAACGACTTCGGGTGCACATACGATACGACGATCACCATCAATTCGCTACCGCCACCCGTTGTCGACGTCACTTCGACACAAGGCATCTGCACCGAGCAAGCCGAGCTAATGGCCTCTATAGTGGCCAACCCGCCGCCTCCCCTGCCCTGCTCATACAGCCTGATCCTGAACGACTCGCAAGGTGATGGATGGAACGGTGGCGCCCATTTGACGATCACCGTCAACGGTCAAGCGACCGACTACACATTGGCCTCGGGCAGCACCATCACCATACAGGTCGAAGTCCCGTTCGGCACACCTTTCCAAATGAACTACACGGCAGGCACGATCTGGAACGGTGAGAACTCCTTCCAGTTGATCTCTCCCGCCGGCACCATCATCTACTCCTCCCCGAACGGCCCCTTGACAGGCAACGTGTGGAGCGGCGCCGGGGTTTGTGCGATCGTACCACCGGTGACCTACACGTGGACGCCGAACAATGCTGTTTCGGCAAACAACATCCCGAACCCGACCACGACCATCAGCGCGCCCACCTTCTATACCGTGGCCATCTACCCGATTGGCCAACCCTGGTGCACCACGCAGGACACGATCACGGTGGAACCGCCGTCGGTCCTGGAGAACGATAGCCTGGTAACAGATGTGCTTTGCAACGGCGGGACCGGGACTGTGGAGATCAACACCATCGGACTGGGTGGGCCATGGAACTACCGCTGGACCGATGCGACGAATACCGTGGTCAGGGAGGTGGGTCCATTGAACGGTGATGTGTTGACCGCAACCGCCGGCGACTACAGTGTGGTCGTTACCGAAGGCCCGAACGGGAACGGCTGTTCGGACACGGTGCATGTGACCATCACGGAGCCTCCGTTGCTCGTGTGGACCCTCGTTCCTGTAGACACGATGATCTGCCTGGACGGTTCGGCCATGCTCGCCGCCGAGACCGAGGGAGGAACCGCACCGGTCTCCTATGTCTGGGATCAGGGACTTGTGGGTCCGGGTCCGCACTCGGTGAGTCCTGTGGATAGCACGGTATACACGGTCCATGCGGTGGATGCCCATGATTGCATGACCAGCCCGGTGGCCGTGCTCGTTGGTGTGCGGGACAGCCTGTGGTTTGACCCGCTCGTGGACTTCGAGCAGTGCAGCGGAGTGCCGTTCGACCTGCAGGTGGTGAACATTGTTGGCGGCGATGGCGCCTACGGGTATGATTGGAGTTCCGGCAATTCCACGGACGCCCTACTGACCGACTCCCTCCTGGATGATGCCACCTATTGCGTAACGGTCACGGACGGCTGCGAAACACCACCGATCACCTCGTGCACGGACATCACGGTCTTGCACACCCCTGCCTTCGAGTTGACCACTGACACAGTATTGGGTTGCCGGCCCTTCGAAGTCGCTTTCGCCCTGCGGGACACCACGGGCGGCGCGCTGGTCGCCTGGCGTTTCGGCGAGGGGGAGAGCGCGATCGCCGGACCCTTGTTGTCACACCTGTACAACCGTTCGGGCACCTTTGATGTGAGCACGGAGGTCACCTGGCCCAACGGCTGCGTCACGGACAGCACTTGGACCGACCTGATCACGGTGATCCCGGTGCCGAAGCCGGCGTTCTCCTATTCCCCGGAACCGCTTACGATCTTCGAGCCGCACGCACGATTCACCGAGCTGGCGGGGCCTAACGAGGTGGGGTATGCGTGGGACTTCTTCGATCTGGGGACCTCCGACGAAGCCGATCCGGAGATCACCTTCCCCAACGTGGTGGGCGACCTCTACCCGGTGCAGCTGGTCGTGTGGAACGAATTGGGTTGCGCGGATACACTCCTGCGATATATCCCCGTTGAAGACGCTTTCCTGATCCATGCACCGAACAGCTTCACCCCGAACGGTGACGATCTGAACGAGACGTTCCAGGTACTGGGGAACGACCTTTCCCGCGACGAATTCAACCTGGACATCTTCGACCGCTGGGGGCACGTTGTGTTCAGCACCACGAGCCCGGAGCTAGGTTGGGACGGCAAGGTGAATGGAACGGCTGCGGAGGTGGGTGTGTATGTGTGGCGCTTGAAGGCCCGCTCCTTGCAGACTTTGGAGAAGCATATCCTGTACGGCCACGTGAGCCTGTTGCGGTGATAGGGAGCGGTCCATCCGCCCGAATGGCGGATTGGTCCCCAACGGATCGGTGTTCGTCCAATTGCCTTGACAAGGGCGTGCACAGTAACTTATAGCGGAGTACTTTCCCAACGCAAAGATCACCACTCCGGAGTACATGGGAGAACGATACACCTGGACCTACCGCCGCAGGTCGAAGGGGCCCGTACAACCGCGAGCTTGCGTGCTCATGGTGATCATCGTGCTGTTGGGCGGGATGATGCCTTCTCGGTCGCACGGCCAGGCCTTCCCGATCTTCAATGGTTCGGTGAACACCTGTGTGGGCGCCTTCCTGGACAGCGGTGGTGAAGGCGGATCGGGTTATGGGAACAATGAGAACTTCACCTATACGATCTGCCCGGACAACCCGAACGATGCGGTCTCATTGAACTTTCTCACGTTCCAGTTGGACAACACCGGTCCGGCCCCTGCGGACCAGATGACGATCTATGACGGGAACAGCACCGCGGCGCCGACGCTGGGCACCTACACGGGCAGCTCGCTAGAGGGTTACGTGGTGAACGCATCGCCATTGAACACCTCCGGATGCCTGACGGTCGTTTTCCGATCCAACGCAGCAGGTACGGGCATCTTCGCTGCGAGCATCTCGTGCTACACGCCGTGTCAGCGGCCCACGGCGGTGGCCAGCATGAGCGAAGCTGCGCCGGCCATGGTGTGCCCGGGGGAAGTGGTCAGTTTCAACAGTTCGGGATCATTCGCAGCGCCGGGCTTCGCCGTTGCCAACAGGCGGTGGGAATGGGGTGATGGGAGCGTGACGGATCCCGCGCCTGTGAACGCCACGCATGCATACGCACAGCCCGGATACTACCAGGCCCAGTTGTACCTGCTGGACGACAATGGCTGCGCGAGCACCAACCGGGTGGACCTGGAGGTGCTGGTGGGAACCGAGCCTACCTTCAACGGAACGGGCGGTGATGTGCTCGGTTGCGTGGGCGAGGTGCTCTGCCTTGACGCCGTGGTGAACCCGGTCACCTTCAATGAACTTCCCACGGGTGACCTGGGGAACGGTGTATTCCTTGCCGATGAAGTGGGATCGTGCTTCACGGCGGAGATCGAGTTCACCCAATTCGACCCTGGCCAGACGTTGACCTCCATTGCGGACCTGTTCTCCATCTGCATGAACATGGAGCACTCCTTCATCGGAGATCTTGTGGTGCGCATCATCAGCCCTACGGGCCAGACGGTGACGATGCACCAGCAAGGTGGTGGCGGCACCTTCCTGGGGGTTCCGGTCGACAATGATGCACAGCCGAACGTGCAGGGGACCTGCTGGCAGTATTGTTTCAGCCCGAGCGCCACGAACGGCACGTGGGTGGACAATGCAGGCGGCACACTTCCATCCGGGACCTATGAAAGCCTGAACAACCTGGACGGCCTTGTCGGGTCGCAATTGAACGGGATCTGGCAGTTGCAGATCTGTGACCTGTGGGCATCGGACAACGGATTCGTATGCGACTGGAACATCAACTTCGATCCGGACCTCTTCCCGGACCTGGTCGAGTTCACCCCGGTATACGGCACAGATTGTGACAGTAGCAGCTGGTCGGGTCCGAACATCACGTCCACCTCCTCCACCTGCCAGGGGATCTGCATCACACTGCCGGGCACCGGGGTGTTCCCGTACACCTACACGGTCACCGATAACTTCGGCTGCACGTACGACACGACCCTGTCGATCACGGTGATCCCACCGGCGATCATCAATGCGGGTCCGGATGTTTCAACATGCGACACGCCGGTGCAGTTGAGCGCCACGATCGTTTCCGGCGGATTCCCTTCTCCTTGCAACTACCAGCTCGTTCTGAACGATTCCTTCGGGGATGGTTGGACGACCGGATCGAACATCTCCGTAACGGTGAACGGTGTATCGACCACCTACACCCTTGCCAACGGGTCGACCACCACGTTCAACATCCCGGTCACGAACGGTGCGACGGTGATCTTGAACTACGTGGCTGCGACGATCTGGAACAACGAACAATCGTTCATCCTTCGGAACAGCGCAGGTGCCACGGTCTATGCCTCTCCCACCGGACCGATCAGTGGGAATCCATGGTCCGGCCCAGCGATGTGCCCCACGGGTCCGTTCGTCTACAGTTGGTCCCCGACAACAGGTCTCTCGAACCCCAACATCGCGAACCCGATCGCCACGGTCTCCGCGACCACGGTGTATTGTGTGACCGCGTATCAACCGGGCCATCCGGACTGCCCAGCAACGGATTGCGTGACGATCATCGTTGACAATGCCGTGGACCCGGGCACGAACGGCAACGTCACTGTGTGTGAGAATGCAGCGGCCTTGGACCTCTTCTCTCAATTGGGAGGCACGCCGGAAGCAGGCGGATCCTGGACGGGACCGAGCAACGCTCCGCATTCCGCCACGTTCACACCCGGGGTCGACCCAGGCGGGGTATACACCTACACCGTGGCTGGATCCGGAGCTTGTGGAAGCTCCTCAGCGACCTCTGCGGTCACCGTTGTGGTGGAAACTGTGCCTGATGCGGGGAGCAATGGCGCGATCACGGTCTGCTCCACCGATGGGATACAAGATCTTTTCGGAGCGCTTGGCGGTTCGCCACAACCCGGTGGAACGTGGACCGGCCCGGGCAGTGGTTCTGCCATCGGAGCTTACGACCCCGCGTCCGATCCACCT
>JACJZG010000012.1 GCA_020635715.1 Flavobacteriales bacterium
AAGCGCGATCGTGGGCCCAGCAGGATTTGAACCTGCGACCAAGGGATTATGAGTCCCCTGCTCTGACCGCTGAGCTATGGGCCCGGGAGGTCCGCACCGGCGGACGGGCGCGAAAATAGACCGCTGATAGCTTTGCGCCCCGTGCCACGCACCTACGATACCATCCTCCTCGACCTCGGCGGCGTGCTGATCGATGTTGATTACCATGCCACGGCCCGTGCCTTTCGTGCCTTGGGACACGCCGACTTCGACCGGCTCTACAGCAAGGCCCAGCAGGACCACCTCTTCGATGGTTTCGAGACCGGAGCCCTATCGCCAGAAGAGTTCCGCGACCGTATCCGGCAGGTGCTCGACCCCTCGCTCTCGGACGCCATGATCGATGCGAACTGGAACGCCATGCTCGGCTCCATCCCTCCGGAGCGCATCGAGCTCGTGAGCCGCCTGAAGGAGCGTTACCAGGTCCTGCTCTTGAGCAACACCAACGCGATCCACGTACCGGCCTTCGAGGCCATCATCGCACGGGAGAACGGCATCACCGACTTCAAGGCGCTCTTCCATGGCGCCTACTATAGCTGCGAGATCGGCCAACGGAAACCGGAAGCTGCCGCCTACCACCACGTGCTGGAACGTCACAATGCCGACCCAAGGCGTACGCTCTTCATCGACGACAGTATCCAGCATGTGCATGGCGCGCGCGCGGCTGGACTGAACGCTGAGCACCTGGAACTCGCGAACGAGGATGTGATCGGGCTGGTGGATCAGTTGGGGTTATTGTGAAAAACTCTTCTACAATAGAGGCCACCCCGGAAAGACACAAAAACCAATCCTCCATCCCTTTTGACTTGGTAACTCTCGCGCACTCCGTTGCAGGAAAAAGCGAGCACTCTTAGGTGACAGACCTACAAGTGGCTCCCGAATCCACAATAACCCCACCGACTACAGTGTCGCCTAGAGAGAAGCAAGGTCGAGAATGTGCTAAGCTCCTTCATTCATCGGTCCCTTCGCTTTCCCTCCTCTCATCCCCCCTGTTCAAGGCTTCACAATCAACGCAGCGCTGACGACCATCTCGTCCGAGCCTCACGTTCTTAGGCAAAATCGCGGCCGACGATGGCATTCCCTTGACAAAGGAACATTCCGAGTTGTCATGAAAGACACGTGGTTGGCCAGAGGTATCATTTACGGTGTGTATGGCTATGCGTGGCATCGATGGGTTCGTGTTGTGTTAGCTCTGGGGACTCTTGGCAAAAACGATTCCGCTCGTGCTTGGCAGGCGGGTTCCTGACAATAAAGCTAACCACGAATCCGATCACAAGGAGCTGGCCAACACATCTGATCCATCCTTTTCCTGCACTGACGATAGAAGCCGCAAGTACGAAAAGAGTTGGCACGAGCATCGGGTTGAATGCAATACTCTCTTCCAAATCACCTGAACAGAGACTGCGGGCCGCATGGGTCATCCCACAGAAGGGACAAAGAAGGCCGGTCATACTATGGAACATACAACCCGGCAGGGTTTGGGCAAATGCCAACCAAGTCATCCCGAGCAGAACGACCAAGAGACTCTGGATGCCTCTCCTCGACCTATCCAGCAACCTTCTCTTCGTTCAGGTTTCCACTCTCGTCAATTGAGACACGTATCCGGACGGCCTTCTTCGCCTGGGTGGCTTTAACTATCCATACAATACCCCAAATACAAGTAAGAAGGGTTAGGATCGCATGTAGGGTGTGATTCACTTTGTCACCCTGCTTCGCAAGTACTGCGATAAGGCCACTCTCGTTCTTGTCCACTACCGTGTACCCCTCCAGGGTCTTCGTGGAGATGTAGTTGTTAAAGCGTCGTACTGCTTCGGTGCGGTCCATAGGATTCATCAGTTGTGGGCCGGAAGGAAGAAATCCCGACGGTAGACCACCAATGCGCCGCGTGGGTAAACTATCCGCCTGGTGGATACTTTATGCGTGTCGTAGATACCTTCGCCCAAATGACAGCCCCAACCCCGATGCTCGGCTCGAAACTTTACCATCTGCGGCGGAACAAGGACTTCTCGCAGGAATACATGGCTGAGAAGTTGGGCGTTACCCAGAGCACTTACAGCCGCTGGGAGGCAGGAGAGGTCCTACCCAAGCTGGACGTGCTGAAGCGCATGGCGGAGGTCCTGGAGATCTCAGAACAACAGCTGCTCTCTCCCGAGGCATTCTTCCTGACCCAGCACGACAACACGGGATCCGGATACATAGTCAACAATCACGTGCCCGGCGAGGTGGTCCAAAAGTTCATGGACCAAATGGAGGAGCGCTTTAAGCAGTACGATGAGCGATTCAAAGGCCTTGAGACATTGTGCAACCGCCTTACCGACATCATCGAAAAGCACCTACAGAGCCGGTGAACCAGCTCCGTTCGCCTGCTACTCTGAGCCTACTTCCGCTTCTTCCTCGACTTCGGTGCCGGCACCACGGATCCGATGCGCAGCAACAGTTCCGGCAGCTTGTGATCGCCGGTGATGATGTCTTCCGGCACGAGGTAGTAGTCCTTGGACCCCGGATAGGCCTGTGCCCGCTCGCATCGCTCATCCAGTGCCGCGCTTTCCGGCAGGATCTTCACGAGCAGCTGATCGTCGCAGATGAAGGCCACCGGCTTGCCATCGGCATAGAGCGCGAACTCGCCGAACATCGGCTTCACGCTGAAGCGCTCCGGATGTCCGAGCTGTTCCAGGATGAAGGCCGCCGTCTCCTTGCGGGTGCTCATGATCAATCGTAATGGTAACGACAGGAAAGGATGGTGACGCGCCGATCATCCTTCCCGCCGCTCACCGCGTAGACCAGTCGGTGCTCCGCATCGATCCGGCGCGACCAAAAGCCAGCGAGCTGGTGCCGAAGCGCCTCGGGCTTTCCGAGGCCCTTGAACGGATCACGTCGAATGTCAGTGATCAGCTCACGGATCCGATCGGCCTTCCCCTTGTCGGCATCGAGCCAATAACAGAAGTCGGCCCATCCATTCGGCGTGAACTCAACGCGCATGAACGATCACGAACGGGACTTGAATTCCTTGGGCTCTTTCACCTCACCACGCCGTAGCTGCGCGATGGACTCCTCCAAATGCTCCCTGTTCTTCCGGGAGGAGAGCAGGTACTGTGTCTCCATCAACGCATTGTACTCCTTGAGCGGAAGGATGACCACGGAGTCGTTCTCATCGGCACTGCGCGATACCACGATCACCTCGAACGACTTGGTGACCCTATCGAGGTAAGTCTTCAGCTTCTCGCGGAGTGTGGTTACCGGGATGGCGATCATGGAACGATGTTGTACGTGCAAACGTACGAAATAACGTCAGGATCAGCGGATCTCCTGGCAAAGCTCCACCAGCACCCCGCCCGCGCTCTTCGGGTGTACGAAGCATACGAGCTTGTTGTCCGCCCCGCGCTTGGGCTCCTCGTTCAGCAAGGTGAAGCCCTCCGCCTTCAGTCGAGCCATCTCCGCACGGATGTCGGCCACCTCGTAGGCGATGTGGTGGATGCCCTCACCGCGCTTCTCGATGGCCTTGGCGATGGGTCCGTCCGGCCGGGTGCTCTCCAGCAGTTCGATCTTGTTCGGCCCCACCTGGAAGAAGGAGGTGATGACGCCTTCGCTCTCCACGCCCTCACGCTTGTAACTCGGCACGCCCAGCAGCTTGTGGTACAGCTCCTCGGCCGCGGCCAGGTCCTTCACGGCGATGCCGATGTGCTCGATACGGATCATGCGGCGAAGTTCCGAAAAGAAGAAAGCCTCCCGAACAGGAGGCTTCCAATGATCCTGGCTGGAAGGATCAGCGCTTGATGAAGGTCTCCCCCATCTTGTTGTCGTAGTTGAGGTAGTAGAGGTCCTTCTTCAGGGAGGCCACCTCCACGCGATCGGCATAGCCGCGCTTCACGATGTTGCCGTACTGGTCGTAGATCTCGAACAGGGTGTTCCCGCTGAAGATGATCTCCTCCTTCGGCTTGGGCGGGCCCCAGGTGATCGGCGCGGTGCTGGAGGCATAGCTCACGGTCTCGCTGTAGCGGGCACGCTTGCTCAGGTCCACCTGCTTCACCCGGAAGGTGTTCTCGCCGCTATGCGGGGTCACCTTGAACTCGTAGGTATGCTCGCCGGGCTTGCCCACGCCCATCACCTCACCCGCCTTCACCCACTTGTTCCAGCGCTTCTGTTCCACGATGAACGGAAGCTCGCCTGTTTCGTTGGTGGTGGTCCAGGTATAGGTGCCATCGCTGCCGATGGACTGCTTCACGATATCGAAGGTGCTCTTCGGCTTCAGCACTTCCGGGTTCAGGACCAGGGGGGTGCAGCCATCCTTGTGCTTGACCTTCACCACCACCTTGTCGCCCAGCTTCAGGCCGAAGTTGTTCATGTCCACCTCGAAGGCGCTGCTGTTGATCTCATCGGTGGCGATCTGGTCGTTCACCGTGACCTCGAACACGCAGAAACCCACCCCGGCTTCGGAGAAGGGGTTCTGGATGAACAGGTTCTTGCCCTGGTAATTACCCTCGAGCACGATCACACCAGCACTAACTGGCAGGCTCAGGGCAGCGGCGAATAGGAGGTACAGGGATCGCATGGGGGTAGTTCCGGTCAAGCTGCAAGGATAACCGATCCGGGCCGGTATTCCTAAGGCTTTTCGACGCCGTGTGTACGGCGGATCGACCAAGAGGTTGCACCCCGGCCGTTCGATCTCAATCGTGGTGCTTGAGCACCCCCGCCCGCACGGCCACCTCCAGATGGTTCTCTTCCGGTGGGATGGGGCAGGAATAGTGCCCCCCGTACGCGCAATAGGGGTTGTAGGCCCGGTTGAAGTCCAACTCCACGGTCTCCCCCAGCGGCCCCTCCAGATCCAGGTAACGGCCACCACCATACGTGCTTTCGCCGTTCGTCAGGTCGGTGAAGGGAACAAAGAGGTAGTTCCGGTAGCCGTCCAAGCGGCTCAGGTCGATGTTGCGGTAGACGGTGAGTTGTTCCTCCGCGCCATCCAGGGTGAAATGGAGGGTGCCCACCCGCTGGTACTTCGGCTCGCGCTCGGTGCTGGTCTTCATGCCGAAGACCTCGCCCGCTCCGGGCTCGTAACGTGCGGTCACGCAATAGGCCTTGTCCGCCGCGAACCGTGGCAGGTTGGTGAAGTGCACGCGCTCCTCCTTCGGCAGGGGGGAATGCAGCGTGTCCCGGTAGGCCGAGTCGATCTCCGCCCAATAGTGTTCAAGGCGCTCCAGCCACTTCGCATCGGGTTGGGCGGCCACGAAGCCATGAAGGCCGAGGAAGGCGAACAGGATCACGGTCCTCATACCGCCTCGCGCGCCTTGATGGAACCGACCATTCGCGCCACGTCAGCCTCGTTGAAGCGCCGTTCCTCCGCATCGGTGATCACGAACTCACGATCACCCACCTGCACCGTACGGTAGAAATGGATGTAGGTGCCCGCATCGTCGGGGAATTCCGAGCGGTACACCAGCTTCTCCGGACCTTCCTCCAGCACCGTGTGTTTGCGCAACATGTCGCGGTCGAGGTCGGCTTTCAAGCGCGCCAGGTCGGCGGGTTCCTCGGTGATGAGCATGCCGAAGTGATCCCCGGCGTTCACCTCCAGGTGGCCGAACTCCTCGTTCCACTTCACCGTGGGTGAATCGACGCCGAGCGTGGCCAGGTCGCCCAGTTCGATCATCAGTGGCGTGTCGAAGGGGGCGAGATCCAGTATGGCGGGTGCCACGGTGTTCGCGACGGTCGTGGAGTCCACTGCTTCCTGATCGGCCCCATCGTGCTGTCCGCCACAGGAGGCCATGATCACTGCAAGGCCGAATGGAAGGAACGCTTTCATGCGGCGAAGGTAGCCTCCTCGTCCCGTGAACGGGTCGGTCATGGGAGCTGCTCGTACCGGATCGTGGTCGGGATCACCCCGCCGATGGACTGGAGGATCAGGTCGCGGTCGTTGTTGATGTTGGTGTACTTCACATCGCCGTCCAGGTTCAGGTCCTCCTGGCGGTAGCCGGTGACCACCGTCGTCGGGATCACCCCGCCGATCGCCAGCAGGATCGGATCCCGATCATTGGAATTGTTCGTGTAGATCACCTGATCGTCAGCGATGGTGTTGCCGGGCCAGAGCACGTATACCCCGGAGATGAGGCGTTGTGCCTCGGTCCCGTACGTTGCCGTACTTCCATCGCGCAGGTCGACCAAGGTGGTGGTCGCAGCCAGTGTGATCGTACCGGCGGTCATCGCTCCGATGTGATTCCGGTGGCGGAGGGCCACGTGATAGTTGCCTGCGGCCACCTCGAAGGACACCGGCGAACTGCCATCGAGGTCCACCACATCACCGTCGCGCTGGATCAAGGCCGAACGGGCCAGGAGAATGACCTGCGGATCGGTCATATCGCGCAGCTCAAGACGCACCCAATCGACGATGGCGTTCGGGCCGATCGTGGTGAGCACGGAGGCACTGATCGCCTCACCACCACCACCCGTGGTCGGGAAACCGAGGGCAGCGTATGGCTCGTTCAGGGGCAGCATGTTCCGCACCCGCAGGCTGTCGATCATGAGACCATCAGCCGGTACATATGGACCGCCAAGCCAAGCCCGCAACGAGAGCTGGACGGCCGTGGGTTGCGCGACACCGCTGATCTGGATGTCGTCGATGGCCATGTCGCTGGTGAAGCTGGTTCCGGTGGTCCCGTGGAAACGGATGCGGATCTCCCCGCCCACGTACGCGCTCAGGTCGACCACCGCCTGTTGCCAACTGTTGCCCAGGTCACCGCTGAGGGTATGCACCCCATTGGACCAGGCAATGCCGTTCCAGACATCCACACGCAAGCTGCCCATGGTGGCGCCATAGAGGTGGTACCAGAAGCGTAGTTCGGCAGAAGTAAGACCGCTCAGGTCAATGCACGGACCGTAGAGATCGGCCACCTTGCTCGGGCTGTTCGGACTGCTCGATTCGGTGTAGAGGTAATGGCCCGTGCCGGTGGTGTGGTCGCCTGTGGGGCCGGTGCTGGCTGTTGGTGTTGATCCCGTCTGCCAGGTCCAGTCCATGTCATCGCCCACCGATTGGTACCATTCACCGAAGTCGGTCTCGAACGACTCAGCGTACGGCAGGATGCTGGTGCAGATAGCGGGCACGCAGAAGGGGATCGACACGGTCGAGGTGAAGATGCTCGGTGTCTGCGTCAGCGGCAGTCCATCGGCATCGACCACGGACACCGAGCCATTGCCATAGGTGCAGCAGTTGCCATCGCCGAAACTGTCGTTGATCACCAACGTGTAGCAGCCGACCGGCAGGCAGAGTGCGACATCTGGCTGTGGATAGGTCCCATTGCTCGGCTGCTGGAGGTATGGCCCACCCGAGGTCACCACCGCGCTGTTGCCATCGAGCAGCTGCCAGGTGGTCTCCTCTCCATAACGGTCGATGTTCACCTTCACAGTGACGTTCAGACAAGCCGATGTGGTGAAGGAACGGACCGACGAGGCGGCGCTCGAACCACAATCATTGTCAGCGGTCACCGTCCAGTAATAGGTGGTCATTCCCTGGTCGGCGATCGTCGGAGCATACGAAGTGCCCACGACGCCGGTCGCTGTCTCCACCAGGGGGCTCATCCCCGCGTTGGTAGCAATGCGCACCGTGTAGCCCGTGGCCAGTGCGCTCGCGTTCCAGGTGAGGTCCGACCCAGGAGCCACACCGATGGCACCGTTGGCTGGTTGTACCAAGGTCACCGCGGCCGGTTGGGCGCCAACGACCAAGGTCAGCGCGAGGCTCTTCGGGCCTGAGGCACTGGCCGCGTTCAGCGTGAAGGGATAGCTCCCGGGGGTGATCCCGGCGGTGTTCGACACGGTCAAGTTGCTCGTACCTGCGGGCGTGACCGGATTGGTGCTGAAGGACACACTGGCCGCCCCCGGCAGGCCGGAGGTGCTCAGCGTGACCGGTGAGCTGTAGGCGAGAATCTGGCCGATCTGGATGGCATAGGTCGCGGCGGTTGGCTGGCACACCGAAGCCGTGTTGCTCGTCACGGTCATCGTGTAATCCGGTGTGGAGGCGACCGTGATCGTGAAGTTGGTGTTCGAGATGTCGTAGAAGATGTTGCCGTTCGCACGCACCATGATCCGGGCGGTCGTCGTGGCGATGTTCGGTACCGTGATGGTCTGCGTGCCATCGTTCGGTGTCGCGCTCAGGATGGTGGTCGGATAGGTCAGTCCACCATCCGTTGAAAGCAGGATGTCCACGTTCGCGCAGCTCACCGGGGAGGCGGTCGTATTGGCCACGTCCCACGTCACTGTCTGCGTGGAAAGTCCGGCCCAGCTCACCGCCGTGTTCGGTTGCGTCACGAGGAACGGCCCGCTGGCCCCGTTGACCGTGACGACCATGTTATCCTGGCCGTTGCAACCCCCGCTCGCCACGTTGTCCCGCACCGTCAAGCGGAAGTTGTAGGTGCGTGCAACGCTGGAGAGCACCTCCCAGGTCGGGGTGGTGTTGGCGATCACCGCGTTCAAGTTGGGCATGTAGCGCACTGGCGAGGTCATGGGCAGCAGGGGTTCCCAAGCGGGACCGCCGGTGCTCGTGGCCATAGGCGGCATGGTCGCCACGGCCGGGTCCATCTGCTCCCAGCTATATGTAAGCACGTTACCGCCGTTCGCATCGCTACCGCTGCCTGTGAGGATGAAGGGCGTTGAGCGCGGGATCACACGATCAACGCCGGCATTGGCCGTGGGAGCGACCTCGGGCACCAGGGACACGGTGGTGGGGCAGCTGCTGCTCGTACCGGCGGTGACGTTCGCCGCGATCTCCTGCATGCTGTAACCACCGAACATGGCGATGCTGTGGGCGGCGACATCGGGCGCGCAGATGCCGGCGTAGCCCATGATGGTGATGCCACTGCCCACCTCCACAGAGGCGGAGGCGGCCCTATTGCACGCGTTGTTCTGGGTATGGTTCGCGCCATACTGGTGTCCCATCTCGTGCGCCACGTAATCGATGTCGAAACCATCTCCGACCGGCATGGACTGCCCGGTGACACCGCCGGCCTTCAAGTTGTTATTGCAAGGGCTGCTGAGGTAGGCCACCCCACCACCACCGGTGCTGAACACGTGCCCGATGTCATAGTTCGCCGTACCGATGAGGTTATCGCACTGCGTCTGGTTCTCCCCAAGCATGGTCCCACCATCGTTGTTGGTGTATGGGTCGGTGGCACCGTTCAGGAATATCAGCAGGTCGGTGTTCGCCACCATCACCATCGTCAGTGTGGCATCCCGCTCGAACATGTCGTTCACGCGGTTCATGGTCGTCACCATGGCCGCCAGTGCGAAGCTCTTGTTGTTGTTGGTCGTATTACTTCCATGGAAGTTGGCGTATTCACCTGTGCAAGCCAGGGCCAGCCGGTAGGTGCGCAACTGGCAATCACCAACGCGGTCCGTGCCCATCGCATCCATCCATTGCTGGGTGCGTGCTTCCGCCTGTGGCACGTCGTTCACCAGGTCCACGCCGCAGGAAAGCACGGGCTGGCCCTGGGTCCGGACAAGGTCCCTCCGATCATAGACCTGGTAGTAGTCCACATCACCGACCTGCACGGGATCGATGAACCAGGACCGCCGGCTCCCCGGTGTCACCATCGCGTGGAAGCCGTTCGGACCGAAGTCGATCTTAACGCTGGCCGAGGGATCGGTGATCCCCACGCCGGTGTACGTCCGGATCATCGGGTAGCGCGCCTGCAGCTCCGGATGCATCACCGGCACCTCCAAAACCCGGAAGCTGGCCATGGCACCGTCCGGCGTTGGAAGGGTGAGGATGGAACCACGCTGGCCCAGCTCCGTCAACGCCCCGCGCTCGATGGAGGCCTGCCTTGCCCGGAACATGGCGACGTCCAGTCGCACCATGCGGGCGTTCTGCGGAGCGATCCGGCGCTCGCCCCCGCGAGCGAGGACCTTCGATGCCGGAACATCGGACCAGAGGGATTGGGAATGACCGGCCAGCGCGAAAGCGAGCAGGGAAGTAACAAGAAGTAGGGTACGCATCGTGATCCTCGGTTCTGTCAAGGACCGTTCGCGAGGGTGCGATCGATCCACAAGGGGCCGAATTTGGGACGGATCGGGGAGATGGGAAGTGACAGTGGTCAGGATCCTCGAAACGGTCGATGGATGGTCGTTCCCGATCGACCTATCCCAGGACCCGCCTGCTGGACCACCTACGGCCGCACCTCCAGACGAAGCCCTTCGCTATGTCCACTGAACTCCGGAGCGTACATGCACATGGCGGCGGTGAGGCCATTGCTCATGGACCCCGCATGTGTCACCTTCAACGCATACTCGAAGACGTGTGTGCCAGGCACCAGACGGTCGAAGAAGAAGTGCATGGCCGCATCGCGGATGCTCTGGTAGTAACCAAGGCCGCCCTGCCACCGGTAGCCGCTGAGCGCCTCCACCGGCTCCAGACCAGCCGCGCGCTGGTCCTTCAGGTGGACGAAGTCAAGGTAGCGGTCCGTACGCAGTTCGATGCGGATCGTGACACGATCTCCGGCCTTCAGCTCCGTGCCTTCGGTGAGCGCCACCAACTGTGGACCCGCGTCCGTTGTACGTTCCAGCATCACCTGCTTCTTCACGCTGAAGGGACTTTCATGCGCGGTCACCTTGTCCATCTGCTCCAGGTACTGCCAATGCAGGGCACCCCATTGCACACCGTCCTTGGCCGTGGTGATGGACACCTGTCCCATACCCGGCTTCACCTCGGCACCCGTCCAAGTGCGTTCGAAATAACCCGTACCCGCTTCCTGTTGATCGGGCTTCACGGTCTCACCGCCCACCTTGATCACGGGGGCTGCATCCTCCACCAACCAGTCGTCGCCGGTGAGCAACAGGGCGTAGCACGCTTCGGCCGTAGCCTTGGTCGTCCTCCAATCCGTGGTCTGCTTCAGCTTCAGCAGGTATTGCCGTAGCTGGTCGGTGCTTTCCTTGTCCTTGCCCACTTCGTGGAAGGCTTCGATCAACAGTGCATGCGTCTCCGTCGGGAAGCTCCACCACTCGTAGCCCGCGTTGAACCCCTTCCAGTACATGCCGAGTTCTTCACTGCGCGTGGCACGTTCGCCAAGCGACTTCAGGATCAATTGCGCGGTGGTCCGCTCACCAAGCCGGTCGAAGGCCAGCACCAACATGGCTTGTTCCTGAAGGCTCCGTTGCAGCCAGCTGTCCTTGCAGCGTCGAAGTAGGAAATCCACGGCGGTGCGGGTTGCGCCGTCGATGGGCCAGCGTTGGAAGAAGCTGCGCGCATACAACAGATGGATGTCCATGCTGCTGGGCACGTACTGCTCACGGTCCTCGGCCTTGGTGCGGCGCAGGTATTCCTTGTGCTCGCGGTCCACCTCGGCATCCAACCATTGCACGGCGCGCTTCAACATCTGTTCGTTCGGGCCATCGCCACGTGTATCGGCTGCCCTCAAGACTTCCAAGTGCCCGAAGCCCGCGATGATGTGCTGTGTGATGTAGCGCGATGGCTGCATGCCGCTCCACCAGGGCCAGGCACCGTTCGGCAACTGCATATCGCGCAACTGATTCAGCGAGGCCTGCTCTTCGTTGGTCATGCGTTGCAAGTCGAAGAGGAGGGCGATGCGTCGCTTGCGCTCTCCCTCGTCCTTCGCGTTGAGCAACCAAGGCGTTTCTTCCAGCACGATGCCTTTCAACTCGGCATTCTTCTCCAATGCGCTCATGAAGGCGTCTTCTCCCGTCCTGCTCCACTGCTCGAACACGCGCTTCACTTGCGGTCGCTGTTCCACCATGTGCGCAGCGAGGCGGTTGGCGTAGTAACGGCTGAAGGTCTGCTCGACACAGGCGTGCGGGAATTCCATCAGGTAAGGCAGTGCCTGCACGGCATACCAAGCAGGGTTCGGGGTGAATTCCAACTTCAACGAACGATGCTGCAGCGTGCTGCTCGTGTTGTTCACCAGCTTCTCCAGCGTGAAGGTCCTGGTGCCTGCCTTGGTGATCGGCAGGGGAAGGCTCTCGGTCACCAGCACCTTGTCCGTGAGGATCGGCAGTGGGCGTTCCTCACCATCAGCGATACCCGCACCGGTAGCCGTGATGCGCACGCTCACAAGATCGGCATCGGCAGGAACGTTGATCGGCCAAGCCACCACCGCGCTGGCACCGGGCGCTGCGTTGAACGGGACTTCCACCCCTTCCGAGATGAAGCGCTTTGTCACCTCAGCGTTCGAGCGCGGATCAAAGAGCGCGACACGCACCATGCCAGAAACCGCCCCGTCCGTGGCGTTCACCTTCGCGGTGAGCGTGATCCGATCGCCCTGGCGCAGGAAACGCGGCAGGTTCGGCACCACCATCAAGGGCTTGCTCGTGACCGCCTCTTTGGTGAACTGCCCGAGTTGAAGCTCCTTGGTGTGCGCCAGGCCCATCACCTTCCACCGCGTCATCGCATCGGGAGTGGTGAAGCGCAGCACAACGCTGCCGTCTCGGTCGGTGAGCAGGTCGGGGAAGAAGAATGCGGTCTCGCGGAAGTCGGTGCGGACGGGCTGGGGGCCATCGCTGGAGAAAGAGTGTTGCTTCGCGTCAGCTTCCGTTGGCGGTGCGGCTTCCGTAACCACTGGTTTCTTATTCACATTGCCACGGAAGGCACTTTCGTTCCTTTCCAGTGCATCGTGTATCCCCTCTCCGCGTCCGCCCGCTCTCATGGGCACTGCGGCGTTATCAACATCGAGCTCCGAACGTATCCCGTTGATAATGTATTCATGGCCCAGACTCGATCCACCAAGGTCGACCAAGTACGGATACGCGCGCAACGCATCGTTCGGTAAGGTGATACCCGTATTCCACATGCCGCCTTGCTGTGCACCGAAGGGCTCATTGCGCTGCCAGCCCAAGCGAGCAGAATTCATGGGCCACGCGAAACCGTTCCAGGCATGCGGGGTGAAGTGGTCCAGCGAGGCATCGTACATCACCGCGAGCAATTGCGCAGCCACCTTCTCCTTCTTTGGTCCGGTGAAGCGCAGGCGCCATTCCTCCTTCGCCCCCGGCAACAACTTATCGCGGAAGCTCATCCACTCCACCTGCAATTCCTTGTTGCTCCACGGCACATTGATCCATTGCGTAACCAGATGCGCACGTCCCCGTTCCACGCACACGAAATGCACGGCGAAGCCACCTCGATCGCTCTCGAGCACCGGTAGCTCCACGCGCTGCTGACCCTTGCTCAAGGTGAAGCTGCGACTCACAGCGATGCGCTCTTCCCGCTCCACCTCCATCAGCACACGACAGCTTGGCAACGCACTACTGATCAGGAGCACCGCCTTCTCACCCGGCTCCACATCCACCGTCACCGATTCCACGTGGAAGGCCTCATCGATGAAACCGGTGTTCTGGATCGCGGTATCGTACAGGGTGAACAACTTGACCACCTTCACCACGTCGCCGTCAGCCGCTTTCGCCTCCACCTCGATGCGGTACATGCCGACCGGCGCGTCCTTCAACGCTTTCACGCTCATGGCCCGGCCCTTCGCACGATGATCCCTTCGCTCAAGCCACACCTTGTTCACCGGCCAGCTCATGGGGTCATCGGACAGGTGTGTCGCGGGCAGTTCGCTCTCGAGTATCCGATCAGGTCGCTCCCAAAGTCGCTCGCGGCGCGGCGCATCCACCGGCGGCACGAGTTCCACGATGCGCAGGTCCATCGCAACATCCACTTCTTCACCATTGAGGTTCCGGATGCGCACGTCGATGCTGTCCGTGGTCTCGCGATCGATGGCCTCGCCGATACCGACCCCGATGTCGAAGGCGCGGTATGCCAGTGTCAAGTCCGCGCTGCCCGACTGCGTTTCACCACTGATGTCCGTGGCATCGGCATTCACCGTGAAGTGGAATGATGGATCGGCATCCCGTGGGAAAGCGCGATCGGCTTCGGCCTGGAAGGTGATGGTGAACTTCCCCTGCGCATCGCAGACCGCTTCGCCGCTGGCCACCTCGGTCTCCCTTCCCCACGGCAATCCGCGCCATCCCCAGCCGCACCACCAAGGCATGCGCACACCGCGTTGCACATTCCACTTCACCACGGCGCCATCCAGCGGAACACCGGCATAGCTCTTCGCTACACCGGTCACTGTGGCTTCCTCATTCAACTTCGGCGAACCGGCGACCTGGTCGAAGACCAGCTCGAAGGTGGGCCGCTTGTACTCCTCCACACGCACCCAGGTACTGCCGTGCTCCGCCTGTATGCGCATGGTGCCCGTGAGCCTTCCAGCGGGTGCGGTGAAGCTGCCGTGATAGGCACCGAAGCCATCGGTGGTCACGTTCACCGAGTCGATCAGCTCGCCGTTGACATCGAAGAAGCGCACCGTGGAAAGTTGACCGACACGTACATCGGCCTTCATCCCGGTCCGTGCCACAACCAGGCCTTTGAAGTGGATCGTCTGACCCGGCCGGTAGATGGCGCGATCGGTGAAGAGGTAGGTGCGCAGCTCTTCCTGCGGGTCGCGGTTCCCCGTGTCGTAGTTCCAGGAAGTGCCCGTGCGATAACGGTCCTCACCACGTGTGATCAAGTGGTGGTATTGCTGCTGCGTCTTCGCTTCGAAACGCACACGCCCCCCCTCGTCCGTAGTCGCTTGGGCCGCACGTGTTGACTTCTCCTGACGGTCCCAACGGTTCGTGCGCGTCCAGCGCTCAACGATAGCGCCTGTGATGGGCGTACCGAGTGCACGATCAAGCACGAGCAGCTCATCGCTGCCATCCACCACCCGTTCCACCACCGCGATACGTGTGCTCCAGAATGCCGCATGGGCGAAGCTGCCATTGCCGCCGCCGAAGGACTCGTCGATCGCAGCGAGGATACTGTATCGTCCTATTGGCAGGCCATCAACCGGCAGCTCGACCAGGTGTTCGTTCAGATCCCCGTCGTCGGGCAGCTCCACGCTCCAGGCACGCACCGGCTTCTGGGCCAGCAACCACTTCTCGTAGTCGCGACGTTCCTCTGTCGGCTCATCAACCACTTCGTCCTTCACCACACGTAGCCCGACCCGCTTCACATTGCGGAAATGAACCGCCACTGCCGAGCGCTCATCCGGGACCACCGCATTCTCCACCTCGATCCGAAGCGCGGGCACCTCCAGTTCCGCCTTCAGGCGCGCACATAGTTGGGCACCATAAGACCCGGGGAATTTCGCGATCGCCACTTCGCACAAGGTCCGCGCGGTGCGGTTCTCCCACTTCCATGCGTAGGTACCCAGGCGTTGATACTTGCTCCCCTGTTCGCGATGCCATTGTGCCAGCGCATAGGTCACCTCGGCCTGGCAGGTATCGTTAGGCAGACGGCTGCTCAAACGCTCCAGTGCGTTGAGGTAAAGCGAGTCCTTGTCCGATAAGAGGCTGCGTTCGCGCACGAATGCGAGCCGCTGCAGGGTGACATCCACCAAGGCATCCGGCGTATCGTCGTTCAGATGCGTCCGCTCCAGACGTTGGTAGATGCCAAAAGCTTGGAACTCCCAGGATGTGCTGTCGCGATGCGCGAGCGGACGGAAGACGAAGGCCTCGAAGAGCTCGAAGTCCTTCGGGTCGTTGAGCGTGAATCGCCATGACGGTTCCGCCAGTCGCGTTTCGCTGTTCGTGAAGACACCCAACGCACGATGTGCGAGGATGTCGTAGAGCATGGGTCGCAGGGCGCGCGCCTTCAAGTCATCGCCAAGGAGCAGGTCGCCGAGTTCGCCTGCGGGGATGACCTGCAGGGTGTCCACCGGTTCCAAGGAGGCCTGGAAATGCGCGATCACCTTGCGCATGTAGGTGGGCTGCGACCAGGTGGCCGGGTCATCGCTTTCCTCCGCATTTGCCGTACGGTCCAGCACCCGCCAACGATCCTGCTCGTAACGTTGCCACCACCCCGTGGCCAGGGCCGAATGCAGCAGCTGCTTCAAGGGGACATCGGCCGTGGTAGCACGCGCTTCCATCGCCAGCAACGAGCTGTCGTTGCTCACACCGGTGTAACTGCGATACTGGCTGCGATGCTGCCACGCGCGGAACTCAGTGCGCCAGTCGCCGGAAGCCTGTGCTTCATCCAACAGGGCCTGCGTGCGTTCGAGCGCCGTGGCGTACTGACCGATCCGGCTCAACGAATCGATGGCCGTCCATCGTGGGTCGGGTGCATCCGGCTGCTTCATGGTCCCACGGTGCTGACGACAGGTGATGAGGAGCGGGACCAGGGCGAATAGGAGGAACAGGCGGACAAGGCGCATCGGTTCAGGATCTGCAACAAAGGTGGGAAGTGCGGAGGTATCGGTCAGGGCGTTGTCACTGGGCTCCCAGCGGGTCGACCAATAACCGGCGTAATGCTGGTGCGATCATGGAATGAATCCCGGAAATGGATCCATCGAGGTAAGCGATCTTCGTGCCGCATGCCGCTTCCCGACGCATCGTCCTTCCTGCAACGCGTGTTCGATGCCTTGCTGACCGATGGGGTCGATGTCGCTGATCTGGTGTTGGACCATATCTGTTACCGGGTGGCGACACCTGACCGCTACATCGTATGGAAGGATCTCCTTTCCAAGAACGGTGAACTGCTTGGCGAACACGTGATCGGCGGCCGGCCCATCGCCACCTTCAAGCTGCATGCGCCGATCGATCACCAGGACCGGAGGATCGCCGTGGTGGAACTTCCGGCGCCGAATATCGGAAGCCCCTATCCGGAAGGATGGGAGCACGTGGAATTCGCGGTGGACGAGGGTCCGCGGGTCTTCGCCGCGCGTCATCCATCGCTCCGCTGGGATCTCAGCAGCGCGGACAAGACCATCAACCCCGATGCACGCCTGAGCTACGATGGCTTCAGCGTGAAGTTCCATGAGCGGTCGTTGGAAGAGGTGATCGCGCAGGAGCGACAAGGTCCTACCCCCCAGCCCCCCCGACACAAGGCCTAAGTTTGGAGCCTATCCGCTCCAGCATGCGCACCTTGTTCTACCAGCTCAGCATCGGTCTGCTGCTCCTCGTGGGGCTGATCGGCTACTGGCATCACATCGTCTGGTGGTCCTACGTGGTGTTGGTGCCGCTCGTGATCATCGGCCTGCTCAACATCCGGCAGGAGAAGCACACCATCATGCGCAACTTCCCGGTGCTGGGCTATGCGCGCTACTTCTTCGAATTCATCAGCCCGGAGATGCAGCAGTACTTCATCGAGGGCACCACGGACGGACGACCCTTCAGCCGGCAGCAACGATCCCTCGTGTACCGCCGTGCCAAGAACGTGAACGATACCGTGCCCTTCGGTACGCAGCTCGACCTGTACCACGGCGATTACGAAGGACTGCGCCATTCCATCTTCCCCGCTCCGCTCCTGCATGAACCACCGCGCGTACGCTTCGGTGGTCCGAAGTGTACGAAGCCATATGCTGCCTCCTTGCTCAACATCTCCGCCATGAGCTTCGGCTCCTTGAGTGAGAACGCCGTGAAGGCCTTGAACGGCGGCGCGAAGAAGGGGGGCTTCTACCACAACACCGGCGAGGGCGGCCTCAGCCCCCATCACCTGGCCCCCGGTGGGGATATCGTGTGGCAGATCGGCACGGGATACTTCGGTTGCCGCGATGCGAACGGCCATTTCGACCCGGACCTCTTCCGCCAGAAGGCGGCGCATGACCAAGTGCGCATGATCGAGGTGAAGTTGAGCCAGGGGGCCAAACCAGGACACGGCGGTGTGCTGCCCGCTGTCAAGAACACGCCGGAGATCGCCGCGATCAGACATATCCGACCGGGCACCACCGTGCTATCGCCTCCCGGCCATAGCGCCTTCAACGATCCGGAGGGGCTGCTGCGCTTCGTGGATCATCTGCGCGAACTGGCCGGTGGCAAGCCTGTGGGCTTCAAGCTCTGCATCGGCAAGGCCGAGGAGTTCACCGCGATCTGTGAAGCCATGAAGCGCACCGGGCTCATGCCCGACTTCATCACCGTGGACGGCGCGGAAGGCGGCACCGGTGCTGCTCCGCTGGAATTCACGGACAGTGTGGGCATGCCCATCATCCCGGCTCTGATGTTCGTGAGCGGCACGCTGAAGTTCTACGGACTGAAGGAGCACATCCGTGTGATCGCGAGCGGCAAGGTGGTCTCCGGTGCGGACATCCTGAAGTTCCTGGCGCTGGGCGCCGATACATGCAACAGCGCGCGCGGCTTCATGTTCTCGTTGGGCTGCATCCAGGCGTTGCGGTGCAACACGAACAACTGTCCCTCTGGTGTAGCTACGCAGGACATGGCGCTGCAGAAGGGGCTGGTGATCACGGACAAGGTGGAGCGCGTGTACCACTTCCACAAGAATACCCTGCATGCGGCCATCGAACTGCTCGCCGCTTGCGGCAAGGCCGACTTCACCGAGGTGGGCATGGACATGTTCTCGCGCGGCGATGAGTTCGTGCGCATGGCCGACCACTACTTCCCGGACCACCTGGTGGGTGTGATCGACCGGGAGATCGCACAGGCCGGAGGACCGGTGGCATGATCAATGATCGAAGCGGTCCGGCGCCACCTCGGCGTCGATCGCAGTGCCATCGAAGAGATGGTCGCACAAGTGCTGCGCACACCACGGTGCCAGCACCACGCCGCGCGACCCGAGGCCGTTGAAGACCGCTTCATGCGGACCTGTCCGTCCGAGGATGGGACGGCGGTCCTTGGAGGCCGGCCGCACCCCGCACCAATGATCGAGCACTTCCACTTCGCGTTCAACCAGGCGCTGCAAACGATCCAAGAGCAGATGCCGCCCTCCTTCCGTGGGGCCGCTCCACACATCGTCCCAGGCGAAGGTGGCACCCACGCGGTAGATGTCGTCGCCCGTGGGCAGCACGAAGACGCCGCGGTGCACGGCCTTGGTGAGGTGCAGGCCCGGTATACGCACCGTGAGGCCCTCGCCCTTCACCTGCACCAACCCGTTCAGCTTGTCGAAGGGGCCACCGCAGTGTACAACGAGCGGCGCCGTGTGCATGCCGATCCGCACACCATCCACCGTATGCTTGATCCCCGAAGGATCCACGCGTTGTTCGATCAGGTCACCGTGCGCCAATAGGCCTGCTCGGTGGGCTGCGAGCATCAGCCGCACATCCACCCACGCGCAGCGATCGATGATGCCACGACCGTAAGGCTGTGCCAGCGCGTCCAAGGACTGGTCGCTCGTAGTATCCATCCGGATGAAACGACCGGTCTCCGGATCAGAGATGCGCAGCTGCCAGATCCCCGCCTCCTGCGCCGTTGGGAAGATGGCCACGAGAGGCAGTGGATGCCAGAAGGGCGTATCGTAGCGCAGGCCGAGATCGCGGTAGAAGGCCCCTGCGATGGCGAGCATCTCCGAAGCGCGCCAGGTGAGCACGGTGCGGCGCAAGGCCACCGGATTCACGAGGCCTGCGGCCACTTCGGAGGCGCGTCCCGCGAGGGGCGCATCGAACACCAACACCCGCTTGCCACGCTGCTGCATGGTGGCGGAAAGCACCGTTCCGGCCAGGCCCTGACCGATGATGATGACGTCGTGGGTGAATCCTGTGGACACGAGGTCCAAAGTTCGTTCGATCCGGAGGAGGTGACCCTTGGAAAAGGGGGCAGGCGCAGGGACAGGGACAGGAGCAAGTACTGGACCTTGTTCCTGGTCCTTCTTTGATCTAAGCGGCCAATAGGCGGCGCATGCGATGGAGCAGCTCCTCCTGGTCGTACGGCTTCTGCACGAGCTCGTTGGCACCCGTGCTGCGCACCGTGGAGTGGAGATGTGGCAGATCATACGCCGTGAGCACCATCACCGGGGTGTCGATACCCGTGGCGCGCAATTCCTCCACCAGGGCCAGTCCGTCGATGTGTGGCAGGCCAAGGTCGATGAGGATGAGGTCGGGCGCCTGTTCCGCGACCAAGGCAAGGAGGCCGCGGCCATCGCGCAGGGCGCTCACCCGCCAGCCGGCATTGAGCAGACGCTTCTCCAGCAACTTGCGGACGAGCGCATCATCTTCCACGAGCACGACATGCGGCATGCGCGTAATACGAGGGAAGGGCCGGGATGGTTCCGCCGATCACAGGCCTTCCACCTCGCCGGGCTTGAAGATCCAGAACTTCTGCCCCAGGAAGTTGAAGGCCGAGCAGGTGCCGGTGGCCACCACGAAGGCGATGAGGTACTTGAGCGGCCAGCCCGCGAAGAGCGGTTCGTTGAGCAGGAGGTAGAGCATGCCGGAGTTGATGCCTACGTTCAATAACAACGAAATGCCGTAGACGAGCAGGAACCGCATCAGACGTCCGGTATCGCGGTCCTTCCGCCGCCATGTCCAGCGCTTGTTGAACCAGTAGGTGACCGAGAGGCCGCAGAGGAAGGAGAGGCACTTGCTCACCGCCTCGTTGTCCATCGGCCCACGGAAGGCATCGTCGGGGATGAGGTTGAGGAAGGTGTAGTAGCAGGCCAGGTCGGTGAGCACCGCAAGACCACCGATCAACACGAACTTGGTGAGCTGCTTCTTGTTCTCGGAGAGGGCTTTGGCGCGTGCTACGACCATGACGGCGGTGTTAGTGGACGGTCAAAGCGCCCCACTTATTCCTTTGAAGATATCGTTGCCGTTGGCCAACAAGAGCAGGCCGAGCACCAGGATCATCCCGATGAGCTGCGCCACCTCCATCACCTTCTCGGGCGCGGGTTTGCCGGCCACCATCTCGTAGAGCAGGAACATCACGTGACCGCCGTCAAGCGCCGGGATGGGCAGGATGTTCATGAAGGCCAGCACGATGCTCAGGAAGGCCGTCACGTTCCAGAAAGTCTGCCAATCACCCCAATCACCGAACAGCTGCAGGATGCGCCAGAAGCCGCCCACCTGCTTCGCCCCTTCCTTGGTGCCCAACAGCTTCATGCTGCGCGCCTGACCCGTCAGCACCGAGATGCCATGCTCGATGCCGGCCGGGAACGATGCGAAGAAGCCGAAGGTCTCCTTCTTCGTCTCCAGGGGTCGTGCGCCCGCACCGATCAATCCATCCGCGCTCACCTGCACCGGGATCAGCATGTAGCCCCCGGCACGCTCCACGCCGAGCACGATCTCCTCCCCCTTGTGCTCCTTCACCTCCTTCTGGAAGTCGCCGAAGAAGGGCGTGGGCACCTCGCCGATCGCCACGATCCTGTCGGATAGCCGAAGGCTGCTCTGCGCGGCACCGCCATCGGGTAGTATCGTGTCCACGACGAACGGCCGGCGCGGCAGGAAGAGCGGCGTGCGTTCGCTGCGCAGAATGCTCTGGTCCACACTGTCGGGCAGGGTGATGGACATCTCGCGGCCATCACGACGTACACGCACCTCGCGGCAATCACCCAACAGGATGGCCCGCATCAGCCCTTCCATGGTGCCGCTATCGGTGCCGGTGCCGCCAAGGATCACGTCGCCCTCTTCGAAGCCGTAGGCCTGCATCTGGTCGCTGGGGTGCACGCCGTATTCCATGCTGCTCAGCGGCAGGGTCTCGCGGCCCCAAACGAACATGACCATGCTGTAGATCACCAGGCCGAGCAACAGGTTCACCACCACGCCTCCGATCATCACGATGAGGCGCTGCCAGGCCGGCTTGCTGCGGAACTCCCACGGCTGCGGCGGCTTGGCCATCTGATCGCGGTCCATGCTCTCGTCGATCATGCCGCTCAACTTCACGTAACCGCCCAGGGGCAGCCAGCCAACGCCGTACTCGGTGTCGCCGACCTTTTTCTTCCAAAGGGAGAACCACGGGTCGAAGAACAGATAGAACTTCTCCACGCGCACCTTGAACCAGCGCGCCGGGAAGAAGTGCCCCATCTCGTGCAGCACGATGAGCAGCGAGAGACAGAGGATGAACTGTGGTACTTGTGTCAGGAGGATATCCATCCGTTGATGATCCTTATTTCTCGATGATGGTGGTGGTCGCTTCGCGGGCCAGCTTGCGTGCTTCGGCATCGCTGGCTTCGAGCGCCGCAAGGTCCGGATCCCTGTTGAAAGGCACGGCATCCAGCACCCTGGCGATCAGGTCGGTCATGCCCAGGAAGCCGATCCGCTCCTGCAGGAAGAGCTCCACGGCCACCTCGTTCGCCGCATTGAGCACGCAGGGTGCATTGCCACCGCGTCGCATGGCCTCCAGCGCAAGGGCCAGGTTGCCGAAGGTGTCCAGGTCGGGTTGCTCGAAGGTGAAGGCCGGGTATCCGGTGAAGTCGAAACGTGGCCATGTGGTCGACAAACGATCCGGGTAGGCCATGGCGTATTGGATCGGCAACTTCATGTCCGGCAGGCCCATCTGGGCCTTCATGCTGCCATCGCGGAACTGTACGATGCTGTGGATGATGCTCTGCGGATGCACGATGATCTCGATCTGCTCCGCCTTCAGGTCGAAGAGCCACTTCGCCTCGATCGCCTCCAAGCCCTTGTTCATGAGGCTGGCGCTGTCGATGGTGATCTTGGCGCCCATGTCCCAGTTCGGGTGCTTCAGCGCCTGGGCCTTCGTCACCTGCGCCAGGTCCGCACGGGTCTTCCCACGGAACGGACCACCGCTGGCGGTGAGCACGATCTTCTCGATCGGGTTGTGCCATTCACCGGCCAGGCACTGGAAGATCGCGCTGTGCTCGCTGTCCACCGGATAGATGTTCACGCCCTTGGCACGTGCCGCCTTCGTCACCAGCTCGCCGGCCACCACCAACGTTTCCTTGTTGGCCAGGGCGATGTGCTTGCCCGCATCGATAGCGGCCAGTGTGGGTCGCAGGCCCGCATAGCCGACGAGTGCGGTGAGCACCAGGTCGATGCCCTCCATGCGCACACATTGCTCCAACGCCTCCTTGCCCGCGTAGGCCTTGATGCCGGCCGGGAAGAGCGCATCCTTCACCGCGTCGAGCTTCGCGACGTCGCTGATCACCACGGCGTTCGGCTTGAACTCGAGCGCCTGCCGGATCAACAGGTCCACATTGCTGCCACAACTGAGAAGCTCCACCTGGAAGTGCTCCGGCTGTTCACGCACGACCTCCAGCGCCTGTGTGCCGATGGAGCCGGTGGAGCCGAGGATGGCGATCTTCTTCATGTGCTCAGGTGACCCGGTGCTCATGTGGGCATGAACGCCAGGTCCCGTTGGAAGGGTGCAAAGATCGCGCATCGCGCCTCAGTCGGCCATCTCAGCCTTGAAGTGCCGTTCGATGCGCGTTTCCGGGTCGCTCTTCTCCCACAGGCCATACACGAGTTCAATTCGCTCGATCGGCTCCTCTGAGATGTTGCGCATGCGGAAGAAAAGCAGCAGTGAACGTTCAAGGATCTCCGGCGTCACGAGTTCCTTGATCCGTACATACAGGTGCGGGGCCTTGGTGGCGATGTCCTTGTCGAAGATCTCCAGTTGCACCCGGTGGAGCGGGTCGTTCTGGATGTCGATGCGTTGCAATGCGGTATCCCCATTGACCGCATAGCTGATCCCCATGCTGAGTATCGGCGGGAAGTACGCTGTATCATCATCAAGCGGTGTCACCAGGAACATGGCCCCGATCGCCAACGGATTCCGCTTGTCGAGGTGCGCCACTTTGATCAGGTCCAGATGGAAGGTTGACAGACTGTCCTGTCCACGAACGCTGATTGACGCCACCATCAACGTGACGATCGGGAGCAGTTTTGCGGTTCTCATGATCGGCTGTCTGTTCTTGACATGATTCACCGCTTCGCCGCCGCCCGACGCAACCGATCATTGATCGCTCGGCCCAACCCTTCCTCCGGAAGGCGTTCAGCCAGGATCACGCTGGCACCGGAGGCTTCCAAAGCGCGCAATGCACCGAAGAAGTTGCGCGCCGCCTCAGCCAGGTCACCGGATGGTGAGAGCACCGCCGTGCGCCACGCGTCGTAGTCCTGGCGGAAGGAGATGACCGCGACCCTTTCCTTCGCGTGCTCGGCGAGCAGTTGCTCCACATCGCCCAACAACACCGGTATGCGCGGGGCATAATGACTTTCGAGCTGGCCGGGTGCCACAGGGAGGATGCGCGGCTGGGCCACCGCCACCGCACCGATCACAGCCTCCAGTTCTTCAACCGGCACACCACCGGGGCGATGGAGCTTCCAACCATCCCCTTCCCAGCCGATGATCGTGCTCTCCACACCCACCATACAGGGTCCACCATCGAGTATGTATGGGATGGCCTCGCCCAGCTGGTCGGCCACATGTTGCGCGTTGGTGGGACTCACATAGCCGAAGGGGTTCGCGCTCGGGGCAGCGAGCGGGAAGTCGAGCTGCGACAGCAGTTCCAGCGCCAGCGGATGGGCGGGCATGCGAACGCCCACGGTGTCGAGGCCACTCGTCACGATGTCAGGGATCTCCGGCCGCTTGGGCAACACGAGCGTGAGCGGGCCGGGCCAGAAGGTCTTCATCAGTCGCTCGGCGCCTTCGGGCAGTTCCTTCACTACGTGATCCAATTGCTCCGGCCTGCCGATATGCACGATCAGCGGATCGAAGCTGGGGCGCGCTTTCGCGGTGAAGACCTTGAGCACCGCCGCAGAGTCAAAGGCGTTGGCGGCGAGCCCGTACACCGTTTCCGTGGGAATGGCCACGACCTCCCCTTTGCGCAGAAGGTCGGCAGCGGATCGCAGGTCGGTGCCGATGCGGGCGGACATGGCGCAAAGGTCCGCATCTTGGCGATCCATGCGCGCCGCTGAAGGGAGCCCCCGGCCGACCCGCTTCCAACGCTTGTCTCTGGACATCCGCTTTTGGGTGGCCCTCGCCTTCGTGGTCCGGCTGATCGGCATCGCGAACCCACCGCTGGAGACCTCGCATCATTGGCGACAGACCTCGGTGCTGATGGTGGCCCGCAACTATGCCGAACAGGGCGTGGACCTGCTGCATCCCAGGATGGATACGGCCGGTGAGCTAAGCGGAATAACGGGCATGGAGTTCCCCTTGCTCAACGCCTTGATCGGTCTGGCCATGATGGTCTTCGGCACTGCGACATGGCCCGCGCGGCTGATCGTTTTGCTGATGGGGAGCCTGGGCGTAGTGTGCTTCCATGCCCTGGTGGAACGGCGCCTGGGTACGCGCACCGGCCTTTACGCCGCACTATTGCTGCTCGTCTCGCTCTGGTTCATGTACAGCAGGAAGGTGATGCCGGACGTGTTCGCCCTCTCCCTGGTCATCATCGGCGTGGAGCGCTTCGATCGCGCCCTTTCAGCCTCTCGATGGTGGATCATCGTTTCATTGATCGGAGCCGTCTGTCTCGCTGCGGGCCTGTTGAGCAAGATCACCGCCGGATGCCTCTTGGCCGTGTGGCCCGTGCTGGCCTGGCGACAGCGGACCGAATGCCGCACATGGGCGATCACCGCCTTCATGGCACTTGCCACCATTCCCGCGGTCTGGTGGTACCATGCGTGGGTGCCCCATCTCGTGGACACCTATGGTTATTGGCACTTCTTCATGGGCAAGCCGATCGCGGTAGGCGCCGTGGAGTTGCTGCGCAACTGGCCACGCACACTGGACAACTTCTACTTCGACGCACTGCGTTTCAGCGGCGCTGCTGTATTCCTGCTAGGCCTTTTCTGCGCAATGGAACGACGGGCCTATGGCATCCTCAGTGCCTTCCTACTCCTATGCGGCTCCTTCCTGGTGGTGATGTTGAAGGCTGGCGACACGTTCTGGATCCATGCCTACTATGTGCTGCCCTTCGTGCCTGTGATGGCGCTCCTCGGCGGCTTCGGACTGGCGCAGCTGCCCGGCAAGCGTTGGGCGACCGGCCTGCTCGTGGTGGTGGCCCTTGAAGGGATCGCGGCTCAGGCGAACGACTTCCGCATCAACCCGACGTTGGAGCCCTTACTAGAGCTGGAGGGCGACCTGATCGATGATGAAGGCCGTATCGCCATGAACACCGGGCAGGTGCCCACCGCGATGTACTTCGCTCACCGCCGGGGGTGGACATTGACCAACGCAGAGTTGCAGGACCCTGCCGTCCTTTCACGGCTTGAGCACCTCGGCTGTAGCCGTATCGTGGTCTTCCGATCCACCTTCGAGGGCGACGTGACCATTCCGTGGCCATTGCTCCTGGAAAAGGCCGCCTACCGCATCCATCGACCCCCGGATCGTGGAGCGAACGCCCCAATCGGAGAGGAGCCGAAGCCCCATTGACCAGCTTTCACACTTCTTAACCTGCCACGGATGCTTTCGGCACGGTTTTCCACGTCTTGTTCACACAACCTACGACGAACGACCATGCCACGCGCAAAGAAGAAACTGGTGCTTACCCAACCGATCAAAGAAGGATTGAAGGCGATCAAGGTGCGCCTGGACCACCGCACGGTCATCACCCTGGCCAGCTTGAAGGCGCTCGACTTCTGGAAGAAGCGCTACCCGCAGGCACAGGTGATCGGCTGATCAATGGGGGCTGAGGCCCTCCACATACCGCCGGTCATTGGCCAGCCGTGGCATCTTGCTTTGGGCATCGTTCATGCCCCGCGCCTTCATGAGCGCGGCGAAGCCCCCGCGCACCACCGGCCGGATGACCAAGGGACGCAGCACTTTTCCGGCGATCAGGTCTCTGTAGTAGACATTGCGACGCTGAAGCGCTTCGTCCACCAAGGTGGCGAACTTGTCCGGATGGGCCGGTGGAACAGCGAATTCGATGAACCATTCGTGATGCGGCATTCCGCCCTCCGGCGGAGTCAACTGCGGGGCCACCGTGAATTCGGCCACCTCGCACGCCATTTCCTCCATCGCCTCCTTCAGCGCCCCCTCCACTTCCACGGCGATCACATGCTCGCCGAAGGCACTGGTGAAGTGCTTCGTACGCCCGGTGACAACGATGCGGGGTGGTGCTAGTGAGACGAACTTGACCGTGTCCCCGATCTCGTAGCCCCAGAGCCCGGCATTCGTGTAAAGGACCAGCGCGTACTGCACATCGAGCTCCACCTCGGCAATGGACCGCGGCCGCTTGTCGATACCATGCACAGGTACGAAGCCGAAATAGATCCCGTTGTCGAGCACGAGCAAGAGGCCGTCCTCACCACTGCGGTCCTGATAGGCGATGAAGCCCTCGCTCGCCGGAAACAGCTCCACGCTCGGGACGCTTGCACCGATGAGCGACTCCATCCGGCTGCGATATGGTGCGTAATTGACACCGCCGTATACGAAGAGCGAGAAGTTGGGGAAGACCTCCTTCACCGTGGCCTTGCCGGTCCGTGCGAGCAGACGCTCGAAGTACATCTGCACCCAGGCGGGTATCCCGCTGATCAGACGCATATCCTCGCTCACGGTCTCTCCCACGATGGCCTCCACCTTGGTCTCCCAGTCGCTGATGCTGTTGGTGGCGAAGGATGGCATCCGGTTCCTCAGGAGGTAGGCGGGCACATGGTTGGCTACGATGCCGCTAAGCCGACCGCTCGGGATATGCCTGCTCTTATCCAGCACCGGGCTGCCTTGCAGGAAGATCATCTTCCCATCCACGAAGTCCGCCTTCCCGCTCTGGGCGATGTAGGCCAGCAAGGCCCTGCGCGCGCTATCGATGTGGTTGGGCAGGCTCTCCTTGGTGATGGGGATGTACTTGGCACCACTGGTGGTACCGCTGGTCTTGCAGAAGTAGAGCGGCTTGCCCGGCCACAACACATCCTCCTCCCCGAAGCCGATCCGTTCGATGTAGGGCTTGATGGCTTCGTAATCCCGCAACGGAACGGCCTGCACCAGTTCGGCATGGTCGCGCACGGCATGCAGGCGGTGTTCCCGGCCGAAGGTGGTATCACCCCCGAAGCGGATCAGCTCCCGAAGTAAGGCGGCCTGCGTGTTCACAGGATCCATCGCCCGCGCCATCACTGCCTTGGTCACCGCCCTGGCGTATGGCTTCGCGATGATGGACTTGAGGCTCATTCGAACACCATGTACGCCTGAGGGTCCAGCGGTTCGCCGCTCAGCCAGAGTTCGAAGTGGAGGTGCGGGCCGGTGGTGAGCTCCCCACTGCTCCCCACGATGGCGATGGCCTCGCCCGCCTTCACCTTGTCGCCCACCTTCTTCAACAGCACGCTGTTGTGCTTGTAAACGCTCACCAGGTCGTTGGCGTGCTGGATCTGCAGCACATGGCCCGCATCGGTGGTCCAGCTGGCCAGGGTCACGGTCCCCGATAGGCAGGCCTTCACCGCCGCATCGGCCTTCGCCACGATGTCGATGCCGAAATGACCCTTCGAACGTTCGAACCGGCTGGTGACGATCCCGCGCAAGGGTGGGAAGAAGAAGACCCCGGCCAATTCACGCCGCTCGTTATCCACCCCACCCTCCTTCACACTGAAGGCCTCCTCGCGTGCCACCCGTTCGCGCAACATGCTATCCGAAACACCGGGCTCCAGGTCCTCCACGGTGGGCTTCTTCGCCAATGGCGCCAACAGGGCGGCACTATCCGCCGGCAGCTCGCCGCTCAACACCGCACGAAGGTTCGCGATGTAGAGGTCGCGCTCCTGGATGTTCCGTTCCAGGGAATCGGCCAGCAGCAGGCTGCGGTAAGCGTTGCGCTTGGTCTCCTGGTCCGCATAACCGGGGATGTAGCGTTTCAGCGGGGTGTACACGATCACCGCCGTAACGAAGGCGCCGTAGAGCAGGAAGGCCGCCGTGCCGAGCAACAGGACGTTCAAGCGGTTCAGGCGCATGCTGAAGCGCTCCTCGAAGGTGCTGTCGTTGATCAGCATCAACCGGTACCGGTCCCGGAGCTTCCGGAGCAGTCGCCGCTTGGCGCCACGTCCTTCCCCTTCCTTCCTGGCCGGTGCAATGGGCATTGGACAAATATCGCGCTCTACTTTCGGGCCGTGGCGTTCGTGGAGCGATATGCGCAGATCAAGGAGCTGGAGGAGCGGAGCCCACGGGCCCTCCTGCGGCACGCCGCCCTCAATGGGCTGTCCCTCAAGGACCGCTTGACCGGCAGGACCGAGCGCGGTCTGCGCCTCCCCCGGGTGCAGTTCCTGTACATCCACCACTCGTTCACCGATGAGCTGGATGCCCTGCGCCGCCTGGTGGAAGACCTCGCCGACACCCATACGTTCATCCCGCACAGCGAGGGCGTGACACGCGTTCAGGAAGGGCGCATCGACGCACCGTACATCTGCCTGAGCTCGGACGATGGCTTCCGCAACAACCTCGACGGTGCGCGGGTGTTGCACGAGCTGGGGATCAGCGCCTGCTTCTTCGTAAACCCGGCGCTGATCGGGCTGCAGGACGGGGCGACGATCGAGCGGATGTGCGCCGACCGCTTCCACCTGCCGCCCGTGCGCTTCCTGGACCGCAACGAGTTGGATGAGATCGTGCACATGGGTCATGAGATCGGCTCGCATAGCTGGGAGCACCACCGCATGGCCGCCCTCCCGCATGAGGCGATGGTCGAGGACATCCAACGCACGCGGGACACGCTCATCAGCTGGCTTGGCCGGGCCGATCACTTCGCCTTCCCGTACGGCCGCTTCGCGGATCTGACCGCTGCCGGCTACCGCGCCGTGTTCGCTGCCGGCCATGTGAGCTGTGCCACGGCCGAGCGCGGCTGCCACGCGAACACGCGGCCGATCCGTGCGGACCACCTGCTCATCCGGCGCGACCACATCATCCTGGACTGGCCCCTGGCGCACATCCGGTATTTCCTCGGGAACAATGCCCTCAACGGCAGTGCGGACCACAACCCCTACCTCACCGCGCCATGAGGGTGGTGGTGCTCACCAGCGCTCGGCGCGGCACCGCCAGCCACCACCTGCCGATCCTTGCAGGCAGTGCCCAGTACCAGGTGGTGCGGGTGATCCTCGCCGGATCGCCGACGACCCCGCGCGGTGGCCTGCGGAAGAAGCTCCGGAAGGTGATGCGCATAGGCCCATTGGGGGCGCTCATGGGGTACAGGATGCGGGCCTGGTACACCACCGATGTGCAGGCCCTTTGCCCGTTGGAGGACATCGGCGTGCTGTGCGAACGCCACGGGATCGAGCTGATCACCACCCCGTGGGTGAACCACCCGGATACGGTGACGGCCATGAAGGAGGCCCACGCGGACGTCGCGCTCAGCCTGGGCAATGGGTACATCGCCTCCAAAGTGTTCACCCTGCCCCGCCTCGGCATGCTCAACATCCACCACGAGCTACTGCCCGAGTACCAGAACGCCCAGGGGGTGATCTGGCCGATCTATAACGGATCGCGGGTCACCGGCTACACCATCCACCGCATCGACAAGGGCATCGACACTGGCGCCATCGTGCAACGCGAGGAGGTTCCGATCCACTTCGGTCCGCGCCTGCGGGATACGGTGACCCGCACGATGGTGGCCGTTCTGGACGCGAGTGCTGCCGGCTGCCGCGCGGTGCTGGAGGACCTGCCCGCGAAACTTGCCACCGCCAGGCCACAGGGCCCGGGCTGCAAGTGGACCACCCCCAGCTTCGGGCAATACCTGCGCATCCTGCGCAACCACCGCCGCCTGCGCGCCGAACGGTGAGCCCTGGATGGGCGACAGCCGGATCCGCCGGTCATAATAACTTCGCCCGTTCGTAGTTATCCCTTGCGTTCCGCCATGCGCCCTCCCCATTTCCTTCGGTCCGCCGGTGCGGCGCTGCTCATGGCCGCCCTTGCCGCTGGCTGTTCCCAGGAGAAGGACGCCTTCCTGAACCGGACCTTCCACCGACTGACCACGCGGGATAACGGCTGGTTCAACGCCAACGAGAAGCTGAAGGAGGTGGTGGCGGGGATCGAGGAGGCTCATGTGGACGATTACGACCATGTGCTCCCGCTCTTCATCTACGGCTCCGACGAGCAGGCCAGGAACGCCACGCCGGACCTGGAGAAGTGCATCGAGAAGTGCTCGCTCGTGATCGAGCGCCACTCGATGAACATCCAGGGCAAGGAGAAGAACAAATGGATCGATGACGCCTGGTTCGTCATCGCCAAGAGCCATTTCTACAAGAAGAACTTCTACGAGGCCGAGCGCGGGTTCACCTATGTGAGCCGCCGCTTCAAAGGGGAGAACCGACAGATGGAGAGCCTTGTATGGCTGGCCCGTACCGCCATCGTGCTGGAGCAGTTCGGCAAGGCGCAGAGCGCGCTGGACGAGGTGGGCAACCAGAAGGAACTGCCCAAGGACTTCGACCACGGCGAGTTCGAGGCGGTGCGCGCCGAGCTGGAATTGAAGCGCGGCAAGGTGGATGATGCCATCGTGCACCTGGAGGCGGCCATCCCGAACGCGGGCACCAAGAAGGAACGGGTGCGGTGGGCCTTCGTGCTGGCCCAGTTGTACCAGCTCAAGGGCCTGGAGGAGAAAGCGATCAAGCAGTTCGCCATCGTGGGGCGCATGAACCCGCCGTACGAGATGGCCTTCCACACGCAGATCTTCCAGGCGCTCGCCTTCAACAAGGGCAACAGCAAGGAGATCCGCAAGAAGCTCAACCGCATGCTGCGCGATGAGAAGCATGTGGACCACTTCGACATGCTGCATTACGCGATCGCGGACCTCGACCTGAAGGAGCGCAAGGACTCCTCCGCGATCGACCACCTGATGACCAGCGCCCGTGTAAGCACCACGGACACCAAGCAGAAGGCGAAGACCTTCCTGCGCCTGGCCGACCTCTACTTCGACGATCGGGCGTACGGTGACGCACAGAAGTACTACGACTCCACCCAGACCATCCTGGCCGAGACCCATGAGCGGTTCGAGGAGGTGACCACCCGCGCCCGGGTCCTGGGTGAGCTGGTGGAGCAGCTGCGCATCATCGCGTTGGAGGACAGCCTGCAGGGGCTCGCACAATTGGACGAAAAGGACCTGGAGAAGAAGATCCGCGGCATGATCCGGGAACGGGAGCAGGCGGAGGCGGAGCGGAAACAAGCCGAAGAGGAGGCCCGAGCGCTGGCGGAAGCCAACCCCGATGCAGGAAAGACCCCCCAGCAACAAGGGGGAAACCGCGGAGCCTGGTACTTCTATGACCCGCAGCAGATCGGGCGTGGCCTGAGCAACTTCCGCAAGAAATGGGGGAACCGACCGCTCGAAGACGACTGGCGTCGCAAGGACAAGAGCGGCAGCGCACTGGCCGAAGTGACCGAGGAGGAGGAGGAAGAAATGGCTGGTGGCGCCGACAAAGAGGAGAAGCAGGAGGAGTGGAAGGACCCTTCGTTCTACACCAAGGACATCCCGAAGGATGATGCCGCACTGGCCGCCTCCAACGCCCGGATCTGCTCGGCCCTGTATACCTCGGGCATGATCTACAAGGAGCAGCTGAAGGACCCGGACAACGCCATCGAGAGCTTCGAGGTGCTGAACGGGCGCTTCGAGGAATGCCGCTACACCCCGGAGAGCTATTATCAGCTTTACCGGATCTACCTGGAGAAGGAACAGACCACGAACTACTTCGCGCCGGACGGCATGGGCTCGCAGTATTACGCCAACGTGATCCTGGAACGATGGCCCGATTCGGAGTTCGCCCGCCTGATCCGCGACCCGAACGTGCTGCAGGCCGATGAGGCCCGCCGCAAGGAAGAGGAGATCGCCTACAAGGAGGTCTATGATCGCTACCGGCAGTACCTGTTCGCCTCTGTGATCGTCTCCTGTGAAGGGGTGATCACCAACGAACCCAACAACCACTTCCTGGCGAAATACCACATGCTGCGGGCCATGGCGCTCGGTGGCATGCGCGATCGGGCCGGTTTCCGCGCGGCCCTGGAGGAAGTGAAGATCAAATTCGCCGGTACGGACGAGGAGCGCGCCGCCACCGAGATGCTGGCAGCGTTGGACCGCAGCGCGGGCGCCCCGCCCCCACCGCCCAAGCAAGGCGCCGCCGGCTCGTACACACCCGATGCGGGTCCGCACTTCTTCGCGCTGATCGTGCCCAACCAGGGGTCCGACGTTACCAGCATCAAGACCAGGATCTCCGCCTTCAACCAGCTCTATTTCCCCGGAACACCCGTGGAGATCACCAACAGCTTCCTTGATCCGGAACACCAGGTGGTGCTGATCAGTGGATTCCCGACCAAGGAGACGGCGATGCTGTACAACGGCCTGTTCACCAGTGGCAACCAAGAGCTCGTAGGGATCAACGACCAGGGCTACCCGGCCTTCCCGATCACCACGGCCAACTACGCGCAACTCTACAAGAGCAAGGATGTGGACGGCTACACCGCCTTCTTCGCGCAGAATTACCTTGACCGTCAGTAGGATAAGCCGGATCGGCGCCTATCTTTGCCGCGTCTTCACCCTGGAACCGAACTGAAGATGTTGTTCCGATCCGATAAACCTGCGAACCCGGCACCCATGAACAAGACCGCTGAACCCGTTAGCCCCGGCAAGATCAATAGCATCATGGAGGGCACCTCCATCGAGGGCGAGATCAAGAGCGATAGCAACATCCGCATCGATGGCCGGGTGAAGGGTACGATCAATGCCCGGGGCCGCGTGATCGTCGGGCAGACCGGCAGCATCGAGGGCGAGATCATCTGCCAGAGCAGTGACATCGAGGGCACGGTGATCGGCAAGGTGAACTGCCAGGACCTGCTGAGCCTGAAAGCCACGGCCAAGTTGCAGGGCGACATCAACACGAAGAAACTGGCCATCGAGCCGGGTGCCGTGTTCACCGGGAATTGCAGCATGGGCGGGGGCGTTGTGAAGGAGATGGATCCTGTACGCCTGCGCACCGACAACGCGAACACGGCACGTCCCGAGCAGCAGCAGGCCACGCGCTAAGCCGACATTCCACTGTTCGTTCCGATGGCCGCACCGCAACGGTCGTTCCTCACCGTATTGGTGGCTTTCACCCTGGCCTGCGTGGCCGGGCTTGCCTTGACCGCTCGTGCGCTGCACCTTCCGCCGAACCCGGTGTTCCTGGGGCTGCCGCTGTATTTCGCGGTGCTGACCTTCCTCCTGCATCGCTGGCAGGAAAAAGCGCTCGCCGGTGACCCCAAGGGCTTCGTGCAACGTTTCATGACCGCGTTGGTGGTGAAGATGTTCGCCTCGGTGGCCGTGCTCGTAGCCTTGCTGCTCACCGCACCGGACGCCTTCATCACCCCCATGGCCCTCGGCTTCGCCGTGCTCTACCTGGCCTACGTTGTGTTCAGCACGGTGCGGCTGATGCGGCTCTCGCAACGCGCAGGCAGGACATGAGCGGACCCTCTCGCCGCGTCCCGAAGAAGGCGCAGGAGGGCTACAACAGCTACCTGCGCTTCACCGGCCTTGGTTTCACGATGATCGGGATCATCCTCGCGTTCTGCTTCGCCGGCTACTGGCTCGATGGCGTGATCGGCTGGAAGTACCCGGTGCTCACCATCGTATTGAGCCTGACCGGCATCGCGGGTTCGATGGTGTACCTGTTCAAGGAAACGTCCACCCGGAAGTAGCTGAAGCGCATCTTGGAATTCCCTTCGGGCTGTGCTCCGCTGACCGGGCATCCCTCTTGAGGCACCGGAAAAGGCAGGCGCCAGTGCCTTGTTCTCAGACCCTTGTGAAGATCCTGGAAGAAGTGGATCCACCATTGCGGGACGAGTCCTACCTTCGCGGCCGCAAACAGGGGTATCCCCCTCCCGTGATGTCGATCCCGAACCTGCTGCGCGCCGCGTCCCTCCTGATCGGAAGCCTCCTTTTCGGCGCCGCGAACGCACAACACGAAGGGCATGGACAGGTCCCCCAGCACGATGTGGTGGACAGCACCGTGGCCGCCGTGGTGGCCGCGGATACCGATGCGCCCAAACTGGCCCTGGAAGAGGCCGAGCACGGTGGCCGGTTCGATGCTGGCAAATTGATCATGGGTCACATCGGCGATGAGCATGGCTGGCACCTCTGGGGCCATACCACCCTGCCGTTGCCGATCATCGTGTACAACACGGAACGCGGTGTATCCGTCTTCAGCAGCAGCCATTTCGACCACGGTCACAAGACCTACGGAGGGTACATGCTGCATGAAGGCAGCATCGTGGCCACCAAGGCGGAGGACGGTACGGATGTGCACCACGCCACCATCGACGAGCCACTGACCAAGGCCACCTGGGACATCAGCATCACGAAGAACGTGATGAGCCTCTTCATCAGCCTGGCCATCCTGCTCTTCGTCTTCATCGGTGTGGCCAAGGCCTACACGCGGCGTGCGGGTCAGGCACCCACCGGTTTCCAGAACCTGGTGGAACCGATCATCCTCTTCGTGCGTGACGATGTGGCCAAGAGCGCCATCGGGCCGAAGTACATGACCTTCATGCCGTACCTGCTGACGGCCTTCTTCTTCATCTTCCTGAACAACCTGCTGGGGCTGGTGCCCTTCTTCCCGGGCGGGGCCAACCTCACCGGCAACATCGCGGTGACCCTGGTGCTCGCACTGATCACCTTCATCATCGTTACGGTAAAGGGCAATAAGCACTACTGGCACCACATCCTGGCCATGCCGGGCGTACCCGGCTGGGTGCTCTTCATCCTCACCCCGGTGGAGATCCTGGGCATGTTCCTCAAGCCCTTCGTGTTGATGATCCGACTGTTCGCCAACATCACGGCCGGTCACATCATCGCGCTCAGCTTCTTCAGCCTGATCTTCGTGTTCGGCGAGACCAACGCGGGCGCCGGCTACGGCGTGTCCGTGATGTCACTGGCCTTCACGGTCTTCATGACCATGCTCGAACTGCTGGTCGCCTTCATCCAAGCCTACGTGTTCACCTTCCTGTCCGCCATGTACATCGGAGCGGCGGTGGAGGAACCACACCACCATTAGAACCTGAACTTCCCAAAACACGAACACATGTTCCTCTCTGTCCTTCTCGACCTCGGCACTGGTTACGGTATCGCCGCCCTCGGCGCTGGTCTCGCTGCAGTTGGTGCCGGCATCGGTATCGGCCGCATCGGTGGTGACGCTGTGCAAGCCATGGCCCGTCAGCCGGAAGCCATCAACGACCTGCGTGCCAACATGATCCTGACCGCCGCGCTCGTGGAAGGTGCCGCCTTCTTCGCAATGGTGGTGGGTCTGCTGGTGGTGCTGAAGTAAGCAAGGACGACCCGTCCGCGCTTCTTCCACTTTCAACCTCAATAACGCAAGCCCATGCTGCTCGCTAGTCTCGTAGAGCCCTCCTTCGGCCTCATCTTCTGGATGACGCTGTCCTTCCTGGTGGTGCTCTTCATCCTGGCCAAATTCGCCTGGAAGCCCATCCTCAACGGGCTGAAGGAGCGCGAGGCCTCCATCGCCGATGCCCTGAACGAGGCCAGGAAGGCCCGTGAGGAGAACGCCGCGATGATGGCAAAGAACGAGGACCTGATGCGCCAGGCGCGTGAGGAACGCGAAGTGCTGCTGAAGGAGGCGCGCGACATCCGCGACCGCGAGATCGCCGGTGCGAAGGCCAAGGCCAAGGCCGAAGGCGACGCGCTGCTGGCACGTGCCCGCGAGGAGATCCGCAACGAGAAGAACGCCGCGATCACCGAGATGAAGAACCAGGTGGCCGAACTGAGCATCCTGGTGGCCGAACGCATCCTGAAGGAGAAGCTCGGTGATGCCGCCGCCCAGAAGGCACTGGTGGACAAGGTGATCAGTGAAGCCGACCTGCGCAAGTCATGAACATCACCCCGGTCGCATACCGCTACGCTCGTTCGCTGATGGACCTCTCGTTGGAGAAGTCCGCGGTGGACGCCGTGCACGAGGATATGGGGCTGGTGGCCGCGACCTGTGCCGGCAGCCGCGAGCTGCAGGTGCTGCTGAGCAGCCCGGTGGTGAAGGCCGACAAGAAGGAGAAGGTGCTGGACCAGCTCTTCGCCGGAAGGATCGGCACGATCACCAACGCCTTCATCGGCATCATCGTGCGCAAGGGTCGCGAGGCCTTGCTGCCCCAGATCGCCGCTGCGTTCGGTGAACTCTACAACCAACACAAAGGCATCGTCATCGCCGAGGTGACCAGCGCCGTGCCGCTTACCGACGACGCCCGTAAGCGCGTGGTGGAGCTGGCCAACGCCAAGCACCCCGGCAAGTCCATCGAACTGGTGGAGAAGGTGGACCCGTCGATCATCGGCGGTGTGACGATCCGCATCGGCGATGAGCAGTACGACGGCAGCGTGAGCCGTCGTCTGAGCGACATGCGCCGCGAATTCTCGAAGAACCCGTACATCCCCGAGATCTAGGTCTCCTAAGAACCCTCCTCCGCCGAGGCAACGGCGGGTGAAAGATGGCCCAAGTGCAACCCGCCGAAGTGTCGGCGATCCTGAAACAAGAACTCGCCGGCTTCCGCAGCGAGGCCGAGCTCGAGGAGGTCGGTACCGTGCTTCAAGTGGGTGATGGCATCGCCCGCATCTACGGTCTGAAGGGTGTGCAGAGCGGTGAGCTCATCGAGTTCAACAGCGGCCTCCGTGGCATCGTGCTGAACCTTGAAGAGGACAACGTTGGTGCGGTATTGCTCGGACCCAGCGTGGGCATCAAGGAGGGCGATACGGTGAAGCGCACCAAGCGCATCGCCAGCATCAAGACCGGCGAAGGCATCGTGGGCCGCGTGGTGAACACCCTTGGCGAACCGATCGATGGCAAGGGCCCGATCACCGGCGAGCTGTTCGAGATGCCGATCGAGCGCAAGGCGCCCGGTGTGATCTACCGCGAGCCGGTGAAGGAGCCCCTGCAGACGGGCATCAAGGCCGTGGACGCGATGATCCCCATCGGTCGTGGCCAGCGCGAACTGATCATCGGCGACCGCCAGACCGGCAAGAGCACGGTGGCGATCGATACGATCATCAACCAGAAGGAATTCTTTGACGCCGGCAAGCCGGTGTTCTGCATCTACGTCGCTGTGGGCCAGAAGGGCTCCACCGTGGCCGGTACGGTGAAGGTGCTCGAGGAGGCCGGTGCCATGGCCTACACCGTGGTGGTGGCCGCCAATGCCAGCGATCCCGCACCGATGCAGTTCTATGCGCCGTTCACGGGTGCCGCCATCGGCGAGTACTTCCGCGACACCGGCCGCCCTGCACTGATCGTTTACGATGACCTCTCCAAGCAGGCCGTGGCCTACCGCGAGGTGTCGCTGCTGCTGCGTCGTCCTCCCGGACGTGAGGCGTATCCGGGTGACGTGTTCTACCTGCACAGCCGTCTGCTGGAGCGCGCCGCCAAGGTGACCGCTGACCAGAGCGTGGCCGAGCAGATGAACGACCTGCCCGAGAGCCTGAAAGGAAAGGTGAAGGGTGGTGGCTCCCTGACCGCGCTGCCGATCATCGAGACCCAGGCCGGTGACGTGTCCGCCTACATCCCGACGAACGTGATCTCCATCACCGATGGTCAGATCTTCCTGGAGAGCAACCTCTTCCTGAGCGGTGTGCGTCCCGCCATCAACGTGGGTATCAGCGTGAGCCGCGTAGGCGGTAACGCACAGATCAAGTCCATGAAGAAGGTGGCCGGTACGCTGAAGCTCGACCAGGCCGCCTACCGCGAGCTGGAGGCCTTCTCGAAGTTCGGCTCCGACCTCGACGCCGCCACCAAGGCCGTTCTGGACAAGGGTGCCCGTAACGTGGAGATCCTGAAGCAGGGACAGAACAGCCCGGTGCGGGTGGAGGAGCAGATCGCCATCATCTACTGCGGTACCAAGGGCCTGCTGAGCAAGGTGCCGGTGAAGAACATCAAGCAGTTCGAGGCCGAGTTCATCACCATGCTGCGCAACAAGCACAACGATGTACTTGAAGCCCTGAAGCGCGGTGATTACAACGACCAGATCACCGGCACGCTCGAAAAGGTGGCCGCCGATCTCGTAAAGAGTCTGGATAACTAAGAACCTCACCCCCGGCCCCTCTCCGAGGGAAAGGGGAGCAACTCAGAAAGAACGCAGCGATGCCAAGCCTGAAGGAGGTACGCAACCGGATCGTCTCGGTCAACAGCACCAAGCAGATCACCGCCGCCATGAAGATGGTGAGCGCGGCCAAGTTGCGTCGTGCCCAGGATGCGATCACCCGCATGCGTCCCTATGCGGAGAAGCTGCAGCAGATCCTGAGCAACGTGAGCGCCAGCCTCGACAGCAGTGAGGGCAGGTACAGCCAGCAGCGTGAGGTGAAGAAGGTGCTGCTCGTGGCGATCGTGAGCAACCGTGGCCTCGCCGGTGCCTTCAACACCCAGGTCTTCCGCCAGATCCGCCGGACAGCCGCTCAACTGGAGAGCGAAGGAAAGACCGTGCACGTCCTGCCGCTCGGCAAGAAGGCGCTGGACACCTACCGCCGCACGAAGTACTTCAGTGCTGAGCTCCCCACCGACGGTGCCAGCCTGTACGATGGACTGAACTTCGACAAGGTGGCCCCGAAGGCGGAGCTGTTGATGGAGCTGTTCGCCAATGGCACCTACGATCAGGTGGTGCTGATCTACAACAAGTTCAAGAACGCGGCCGTGCAAGTGCTCACCGAGGAGCCTTACCTGCCCGTCGCTCCACCCAAAGCCGATGCGAACGCCAAGGCCGCCAGCTCCAAAGTGGACTACATCATGGAGCCGAGCCGGGAGGAGATCGTGGAGAACATCATCCCGAAGAGCCTGAAGATCCAGCTCTACAAGGCGCTGCTGGACAGTAACGCCGCCGAGCACGGTGCGCGCATGACCGCCATGCACAAGGCCACGGACAACGCCGACGCGCTGCTCAAGGACCTGAAGCTGTCCTACAACAAGGCACGTCAAGCGGCGATCACCGGCGAGATCCTCGAGATCGTTGGCGGTGCCGAAGCCCTGAAGGGTTAGATCACCCCTGGGTCCGCAAGGGCGCGCTTGCGGCTCATCTTTGCCGTCCCATGGCCTCCCCCGGAGAACACGCCTTCACGCGCTACCAGGTCTTCCTGATCGCGGTGCTTGCCTTCTTGCAGTTCACGGTGATCCTGGACTTCATGGTGATGGCGCCGCTGGGGGCCATGCTCATCCCGGAGCTGCGGATCACCCCGGAACAGTTCAGCCATGTGGTGCTGGCCTATGCGGCGGCGGCAGGCATGAGCGGATTGCTGGCTGCTGGGTTCGCGGACCGGTACGACCGTCGTTCGCTCCTGCTCTTCTTCTACATCGGCTTCCTCCTTGGCACGCTGTTCTGCGGCCTGGCCCCGACCTACGAGCTGCTTTTGGCTGCCCGGGTCTTCACCGGTGTCTTCGGCGGCGTGATCGGTTCGGTGTCGATGGCGATCATCACCGATGTGTTCCTGCCGCATGTGCGTGGCCGGGTGATGGGCTTCGTGCAGATGGCTTTCGCGGTGAGCCAGGTGGCCGGCATTCCCATAGGACTCTTCCTCGCCCATCGCTTCCACTGGCACGCCCCCTTCCTGATGATCGTCGGGCTGGGCCTGGTGGCCGGCTTCGTGATCTTCCGTTTCATGCGACCGGTCAGGGAGCATCTGGCGCTCCAGGGCAAGGTCAGGCCGGTCGAGCACCTGGTGAAGACCTTCCTGAACCCGAGACATACCGTGCCCTTCCTCACCATGATGATCCTTGCCACCGGCGGCTTCATGATGATGCCTTTCTCGACCACCTTCCTCGTGAACAATGTGGGCGTGACCGAGGCTGAACTCCCCTGGGTGTTCGTGATCATCGGCCTGTGCTCCATGATCACCTTCCCGGTCGTCGGACGCCTGAGCGACCGGTTCGGCAAGTTCAAGACCTTCACGGTGGGCACCGCGATCGCCATCACCACCACCATCATCTATAGTCATCTGGGACCGACCCCGCTGTGGAAGGTCATCGTGATCAATGCGATCAGCTTCGTGGGCATTGGTAGCAGGATCGTGTCGTCACAGGCGTTGATGACCAGCGTACCTACGATGCGCGACCGTGGCGCCTTCTCGGCCATCACCGCTTCCATCCAACAACTATCCGGGGCCATTGCGGCAGGGATCGCCGGACTGATCGTTATCCAGGCCAATGACCATGCGCCGCTCGAGCACTATGACACCCTCGGCTTCGTGTGCGCGGGAACCATGCTGGCCTGCGTGGTGCTCATGTACTTCGTGGACCGCCAGGTGAAAGCGCAAGCCCTGATGGATGCCGATAGCGAGCGGCCTGTAACGGTGGCCGCCTGACGGGCTTGCGCATACGGGAACGCACTGTCCGAAACGAAAGGACCTGCGGCCCCTCCGAGCCACAGGTCCTTCATGCGATCACTCTTAGAATGCACTGCTCGTGGACATGCGGCGTTGTCGCCCATTGTGGGTTCCGTAGTAGAGAATGGAGAATTCGAAAGCCCCGTTCTTTCGCGTGTAGTTCTGCAGCGATGACATGTTGATGTCATAACTGAATCGGAATGCCGCGTTGTTGTGCTTCAGTCCGACTTGCGCGATGATCGCGTCCTTCACACGGTACGAGCAACCGACGACCGCGCTGTACGGTGTGCCCATGATGTTGACCTCGGCAAGCATCCCTGCGTTGATCATCTGATCCTTGCCCTGGAGCATGTACAACCCCATCGGGATGAGGTACATCCCCTCGTTGAACTCCACCCGCGCTCCTGCGTTCACGGAATAGCGGATGGGCAGATCGGTCTTGGCGGTACGCAAGATGGATTCATCCGGGGTGGTGACGTGGAATAGCGCGAAGTTGCCGAATGGATTCACCCTCTTCCGCGCATCCGTACTCCTGTAAGCGACCCCTGCGGAGATGTCAGGCATGAAGCGTGCACCGCGCTGCAGGATCTCGCCTGAGGGTAGGTCGCTGTCGAAATACCCATTGTTATACTGATTATCCCAAAGCAACTGCTGGCTGTTCACCTTCTTGTAAAGGAGCCCGATGTGCGCGCCCACGGAAAGCGTGTGGCCTGCATTCTTGGTTGATACGTTGTATGCCCCGGACGTACCGAGTTGGAACGTGTTCACGATCCCCGCCTGGTTGAAATTCGTCATGTACAGGCCAGCTCCATAGCGGTTCTGAAGAGCGAGGTCATAGGCGAATCCCGTCGTAAGGAAACTGCTCTGCAGGCTGTTCCATTGACTGCGCACATTGCTGGTCATACGGAAATCCGCATTCTCGAACATGCCTGTGAGCGCCGGATTCAAGGTGTTCGGCGCGGTCTCGTATTGGGACAGGTGCGCATCCTGAGCCAGGATCGTACTGCTCACGCAGCCCGTGATCAGCAGCGCGGAAAGAGCATTCAGGTTCTTCATGTTGCTCAGGTTCACTTATCGGATGAGTGAGATCTTCCCGGAACGATCGTGCACCGTTCCGTCCTTCGTCGTGGCGACCACGGAGTACACGTACACTCCATTGATCTCCGGCTGTCCATCATGGGTTCCGTCCCAGCCGAACGTGGGGTCCTCGGTCTCGAAGATCAATTCGCCCCAGCCGTTGAACACCCGTAGATGCATTGTTTCGAAAGGACCGCCCCGCACATAGAACACATCGTTCACACCATCGCCGTTCGGGCTGAAGGCATTGGGTAGTTTCGGTGGCAGAATGTCCTTCACCTCGACCTTGATCAGCAGGGAATCACGATCGGTGCAGCCGTTCGCGTTGGTCACGGTCTGAACGATGATGTACTGACCCGGGGTCTCATAGGCATGGACGGGTTCGGCAAGCAGGCTTCCGCCGCCATCCCCGAAGTCATAGTGCCAGTTCGTGGCGCCCACCGAGGTGTCCGTGAAAGCGATCTCCGTCTCGGTCAGCAGCTCGCCGCTGATGGTGAAGCCGGCGACCGGTGCATCGAGCACTTCGACCGTCCGGGTGATGCTGGCACTGCAGCCGTTCTGGGCGAACACGGTCAAGGTGACGGTGTACTCACCCGGCTCGGTGAAGCTCGTGCTCGCTTCAGGTCCATTGACCGGAACACCATTACCCAGGTCCCAGCTCCAACCGATGATGGCCGATCCCGAGGTGGTGCTGGCATCCATGAAGCTCGTTATGGAGCCTGCGCATGCATTGGTCACCCCGAAGGCGGGTTGCAGAGGGTTCACGAACGACAGCATCAGGGTATCGCTCACTGCGGCACACACCCCGTTGCCGGTCGTGGTCAACACCATCCGCACGGTGCCCAGTTGTTCATCCGTGGCACCGGGCTGGTAGCTGGCATTCGCTGCCGTGTTGCTCGGCAGGAACACGCCTGCACCATTGGTGGACCACTGGATGCCACTGGCTCCCGTGAACGAACCGGATAGATCCACAGGCGCGCTCGCATCGCAGGTGCTCAGATCCGAACCCGCATTCACCGTCGGAACAGCTTGCAGGGACACCCGCATGGTATCGGTATCCGCAGGACACCCCATGTTGCCCGTGGTGGTCAGGATGAACCTCAGCTCGTTGAAGGCCATGTCTGTTGAGCTTGGCACATACGCGGCTCCCAGGGTCGTAGCATCGGGCAGGAAGGTCCCTGTACCGCTTGTGCTCCAAACGCCGCCACTCACTCCAGTGATGCTACCTCCTAGTGCGATCGGATCCATGTCCGCACACACTGTCTGATCCGCCCCGGCGTTGGCGATCCGCGTCGGTCCGATGTCGATGAACACCGAGTCCGCCGCGTTGCCGCAGGTCCCCGTGCCGAAGGCGGTGAGCACGAGGTACACACCACCGGCGATGCTGTCGTTCGCGGTCGCGGTGTATACTGCGTTCAGTACATCAGCACTCGGTTGGAAGCTGCCCGAACCCATGGTGGTCCACTGCACGCTGCCTTGGTTCTGAGCCGTCCCGTTCAGTTGCACATCCTCCAGACCGTTGCACAGGAGCACGTCAGCTCCTGCGTTCACCGTCGGTGGCACATGGTAGCTCACCACAAGCGTATCCCGGCCTGCGGGGCAGCCCTGGTTGTTGGTGGTGCTCAGTACGAGGTTGATGTTCCCGATCGCGTAATCAGCCGCACCCGGGATGTAGGTCGCGTTGAGCGCGTTCGCGTTCGGCATGAAGGAGCCGGTTCCGCTGGTGGACCAGGTACCCGTGGTGGTGCCGGCCACCGCGCCGTTCAGGGCGATGTTCGGATCGGTGCTGCAGGCCACCACGTCCGCTCCGGCCACGGCCGCAAGGCCACCACCGAAGCTGATCACGAGCTCATCGGATACCGCGCTGCATGGCGCCATACCGATGGTGGTCACTGTCAGGGTCACTGAGCCAGCAAGGCTATCGGCAGCGCTCGGCAAGTACAGTGTGGCAAGCGCGTTCGGGTCGAAGAAGGTTCCCGTACCCGACGTGGTCCAGGTGCCGCCTCCCGCGTTGGCCACATTGGCCGTGAGCTGAACAGGTGCGGCCGTGCAGGCGATGATGTCAGCACCCGCGTTGATGTTCGGCAGCGGGTTCACGGAGAGGAGCACGACATCGCTGGAGACGGCGCATGCTCCGCTCGTGATGGTTGTAAGGGTGAGCTGCACGCTGCCGGCCGTGATGTCGGCACCGCTCATCGTATAGGTGGCGCCCGGGTCGGTGATGTTGCTGAAGGAGCCCGTGCCACTCGTGCTCCACGTGATGCCGCTGGATCCACCGCTGTAGTTGCCCGCCAGTTGCGCGATGGGTGCATTGGCGCACAGCACCTGATCAGCACCGGCATAGGCGTAGCTGCTGTTGCCGAAGGTGATCACCATGGCATCCTGCGTGCTCGGGCAGGTGCCAGTGTTGGTAGCGGTGAGCGTAAGCACCACGGAGCCGTTGGTCACGTCGGCGGCCGAGAAGAAGTACTGCGCATTGAGGGCGTCGGCACTCGGTTCGAAGGTGCCCGTGCCCGTGCTGGTCCATGTACCCGAGGGCGAGCCATTCTGGATGCTGCCCAGCAGGTTCGCGTGGTCGGAAAGCACGCACACGTTCTGGTCCGGACCCGCGTTCGTGATGATCCCATCCGTGAGGTAGATGGTCATCTGGTCGGTCACTGGGTTGCAATTCGCGTTGTCGAGCGAGCTCAGCGTGAAGGTGATCGAGCCGTTCGCGATATCCGCAGCGCTGGCCGTGTACGTGGTGTTCAGCGCGCCCGCATTGGCGATGGTACCCGTGCCGGTGGTGGTCCACTGGCCCACATTGGTGATGCCGCTGATCGCGCCGTTCAGGTTGAATTGCGTCACCGCGTTGCAGTAGGTCTGGTCCGGACCGGCATTCACGTAAGGTGCCGGTGTCAGCGTCAGCTGCATGGCATCGGTAGCGTTGTTACAGGATCCCGGCGCGCTGATGGTCAGTGTCAGATTGCCGATGGCCGTATCGATCGCGCTGGGGATGTAGGTCGGCGTGAGCACATTGGGGTTCGGGTAGAAGGAGCCGGTTCCCGAAGTGCTCCATTGCACTTGGCTGGCATCACCGCTCAGCTGTCCGTTCAATTGCGTCACCGCATTGTTCGCACAAGCCGTAACGTCCAGGCCCGCGTTCACCGTCCCTTCCGGTTGGATGGCGATGAAGAGCGTGTCGGCCCCAGGCGCGCATACACCCGTGTTCGTCGCGGTGAGGACCAGGTAGGCACCGCCCGCGAGCTGATCGTTGGCGCTGGCCTGGTACACGTTGCTGAGGGCGGTGTTCGCATTGGCGAAGCCGCCGCTGCCCAGGGTGCTCCAGGTACCACTGCTGCTGGCGCCGCTCACGGTTCCGTTGATCACCACATCCAGATCACCGAAGCAGGTGACTTGATCGGCGCCCGCATTCACCACGGATTCCGGTGTGATCGTCAGCACCATCTGGTCCATCGCATTGTCGCAACTGTTCACGCTCCAGGTGAAGGTGAGCGTGCCTTGCGCCGCATCGCCAGGTGCGAGTTGGTACACCGCGTTGGCATCAGCAGCGCTCGGCAAGAAGCTGCCCGCGCCCGTGCTGGTCCATTGACCTTGGGTCGCGTTGCCGGTGATCGTGCCGCTCAGTTGGATCGAGCTGGTGCTCGCGCAGATCGTCTGATCCACGCCGGCGTTCGCGATCGCGTTCGGCAGGATGGTGATCGTCATTGCATCGCTGACCGCGGTGCAGAGACCGTTGTTACTGCTGCTCAGCGTGAGCTCAACCGATCCGTTCAGCGAATCGAGGCTGCTGGCGATGTAGGTCGCGTTCAGCGCCGTCGGGCTTGGGCTGAAGAGGCCCGTGCCGCTTGTGGTCCATTGACCTGTGGTCGCCCCGCCTTGCACGGTGCCGTTCAAGGGCACTTGCAATTGGTTCGAGCAAGTGGTCACATCCGCTCCGGCGTCCACCACCGGCGATGGCGTCACGGTGATCATCATCTGATCACTCACCGCCGTGCAGTTGCCATTGCCGGTCGTCGTCAGCGTGAGCTGCACGCTGCCGGATCCCAGTTCGAACGAAGAAGGCACGTATTGCGCGTTGAGCGTCTGGGCGTTCGGCGTGAAGGTGCCGAGGCCGCCGCTCCATTGCGCGCCAGTGGCCACGGTGACCGCGCCGTTCAGCGTCACCACCGCGTTGTTCATGCACATGTTCTGGTCCACGCCTGCGTTCACGGTCGGGGCCGGGGTGAAGGTCACGACCACCGTATCGCGCACGGCGAGGCAGTTGCCATTGCCGGTGCTGGTGAGGTAGAGTGAGAGCGTTCCCGCGGCGAGTTCACCGGCGCTCGGCGTGTACACCGGGCTCAGCACGTTGGCGTTCGGTGCGAAGGATCCGCTGCCGCCCGTCCAGGTGCCACCGCTGGCGTTGGTGACGTTGCCGGTGAGCTGCACCGCGCTGTTGTTCGCGCAGATCTGCAGATCGCTGCCGGCATCCACGATGGGCGCACCGGTGAAGACGATCGTCATCTGATCCGTGACGGCATTGCAATACGCCGTGCCTGTCGAGCTCAAGGTGAGCGTCACGCTGCCTGCGGCGATCTCGGCCGCCGTGGGCGCGTATTGCGTGGCCAGCATGGTGTTGCTCGGGAAGAAGGTCCCTGCTCCACCGCTCCACGCACCGCCCGGCGCATTGCCCACGAAGCCGTTCAGCTGCACGTTGGAGTTGTTCGCGCAGATCTGCTGGTCCGGACCCGCGTTCACGACAGGAACAGGATCCACAAGCACGATCAGGCTGTCGCGCACGATGGCGCAGTTGCCATTGCCCGTGCTGCTCAGCACAAGTGTGAACTGACCGGATGCGATCTCCGCTGCCGTTGGGAAGTAGGTCGCGTTCAGCGCAGCGTTGCCGGGTGTATAGGATCCATTGCCGCCGGTCCAGATGCCGCCGGTGGCCACAGTGACCGCACCGCTCAGGCTCGCCTGCGCCGCGTTCGCGCACACATGTGCATCAGGACCCGCGTTCACCGTGGGTGCGGGCGTGAAGACCAGTTGCACCGAATCCTGGGTGGACACGCAGCCTCCGTTACCGGTGCTGGTGAGGAAGAGCCACACCTGTCCGCTCGCGATCTCGGCCGCGCTGGGCGTGTAGGCCGCGTTCAACGTGTTGCTGTTCGGGCTGAAGGCGCCGGAGACACCGCTCCAAACGCCACCCGTTGCGTTGGCCACCGAGCCATTGAGCTGGGCCACCGCGTTGTTCGCGCACAAGGTCTGCGGCGATCCCGCTTCCACGACCGGCGCGGCCGTGATGGTCAGCACCACCTGGGAGGCTACCGCGTTGCACAGGCCGTTGCCGGTGCTGGTCAACGTGATCGTGGCCGTACCAGCCGCGATCTCCGCGTTGCTCGGCGTATAGGTCGCGCTCAGGTTCGTGTTGCTCGGCGAGAAGGTGCCCGCGCCGCTCCAGATACCGCCCGTTGCGTTCTGCACGGAACCGGCCAGTTGCACCGCAGGGTTGTTCGCGCAGGAGGTCAGCGGCGTGCCTGCGTTCACGATCGGCGACGGGATGATGGTGATCACCACCTGGTCGCTTACCGGGTTGCAAGTACCGTTGCCAACGGTCGTCAGCGAGAGCGTCACAGTGCCTGCGGCGATCTCCGACGCGCTCGGCGTGTAGGTCGCGTTCAGCGTGCCGTTGTTCGGCGAATACGTGCCGTTGCCTCCGCTCCACAGCGCACCCGTAGCCACGGTGATCGCACCGTTCAGTTGCACCGAAGCGTTGTTCGCACAGGTGAAGAGGTCCGCACCGGCGTTCGCGGTGGGCGCCGGTGTGAAGGTGTAGGTCACGTCATCGCTCACCGCCGTGCAACCGTTGTTGCCCGTGGTGGTCAAGGTCAGCGTTACGCTACCAGCCGCCAGTTCACCAGCGGAAGGCGTGTACAGCGCGTTGAGCGCGTTGGCGTTCGGGGTGAAGGTTCCGCCCGCTCCGGACCAGGTACCGCCGCTCGCGACGGTCACACTACCGTTCAATTGGATGCCCGCGTTGTTCGCGCAGCGCACGCCGTCAGCACCGGCGTTCGCGGTGGGCGAAGCAGTGAAGGTGATGAGCACCTGATCCGATACCGGCACGCAATTGCCATTGCCGATCGTCGTAAGGGTCAGGGTCAAGCTACCTGCGGCGACTTCCGCTGCGGTCGGCGTGTAGATCGCGTTCAGCGAAGCGATGCTCGGCGAGAACGTTCCCGCACCACCACTCCATTGGCCACCACCCGCACCGCTCACGGAACCGCCGAGCTGCACGTTGGGGTTGTTGGAGCAGACCGCGATGTCATTGCCCGCATTGGCCACCGGCGATGCGATGATGGTGATGACCATCTGGTCGCTTACCGCATTGCAGAGGCCGTTGCCGGTGCTCGTCAACGTCAGCGTCACCGTGCCCAGGGCCAATTCCGCCGGGCTCGGCAGGTATGTCGCATTCAGCGTGTTCGCGTTCGGCGTAAAGCTGCCACTGCCACCGCTCCACACACCACCGGTCGCGATGGTCACAGAGCCGTTCAGGACGACCGTCGGATCGTTCGCGCACACGGTGCGGTCGATGCCGGCGTTCACCACGGGGCTCTGCGAGAAGAAGATCGTCATCTGATCGCTCACCGCCTGGCAGGTACCGTTGCCGGTGCTCGTCAGCGTGAGCGTCACGGAACCGTTGGCGAGTTCCGAGGTGCTCGGCGTGTAGGTCGCGTTCAGCGCATTGATGCTCGGTGAGAAGGTGCCCGTGCCGCCGCTCCAGATGCCGCCGCCCGCGTTGCTCACGGTACCGGCCATCTGCACTGTGGCATTGTTGGAACACACGGTCTGGTCCACTCCCGCGTTCACCACCGGCGAAGGCGCGATGGTGATCGTCATCTGGTCGCTCACCGCGTTGCACAGACCGTTGCCGGTGCTGGTCAGCGTGAGCGTCACCGTACCTGCGGCCACTTCACCCAGCGTTGGCGTGTAGGTGGCATTCAGGTTCGTGTTGCTCGGGTTGAAGGTGCCGGAACCGCCGCTCCACACGCCGCCCGTGGCGTTGTTCACCACACCGGCCAATTGCGCGGTCGATTGGTTCGCGCAGGTGGTGATGTTCGCACCGGCGTTCGCGATCGGCGTAGGTGTGATGGTGATGGTGATCTGGTCGCTCTCCGGATTGCTGTTGCCGTTGCCCACCGTGGTGAGCGTCAGCGTCACCGTGCCGGCCGCGATCTCAGAAGCGCTCGGTGTGTAGATGGCGTTCAGCGCACCGCTGTTCGGGTTGTACGTGCCCGTGCCACCGCTCCAGATACCCCCGGTGGCGATGGTCACCGCACCGTTCAGTTGTACGGTTACATTGTTCGCGCACACCGTCTGATCCGGACCTGCGTTCGCCGTCGGCGCAGCACCGAAGGTGATCGTCATCTGGTCCGTTGAAGGCGAACACGCGCCATTTCCCGTGGTGATGAGCGTCAGCGTCACGCTGCCCGACGCGATCTCCGCAGGGGTCGGTGTGTACACCGCGTTCATCGTGCTGTTGTTCGGGCTGTAGGTGCCCGCGCCGCCGGTCCATTGCGCACCGGTGCTGATGCTGAAGCTGCCCGCGAGCGTGGTGTTCGCGTTGTTGCTGCTCACCGTCTGATCCGGACCCGCGTTCGCGACCGGCGCCTGGGTGTAGGTGATGGTCACCGCATCGCTCACGGCGGCGCAGTTGCCGTTGCCGGTCGTCGTCGCGATCAGCGTTACGGAGCCGTTCACCACTTCGATGGGCGAGGGCGAATACGTGATGTTCTGCGCGGTGCTGCCCGGACTGTACGCACCGGTCCCCCCGGACCACTGCACACCGGTGGCCACCGTGATCACGGCGCCCAGCGTGGCGGTCGCGTTATTGCCGCAGACCGACTGGTCCACACCGGCGTTCACCGTCGGTGCGGGGGTGATCGTGTAGGTCACGTTGCTCGAGACCGCATTGCACTGGCCGTTGCCAGCAGAGGTCAGCGTGAGCGTCACCGTACCGGCCGCGATCTCCGCCGCGGTCGGCGTGTAGGTCGCGTTCAGGGTGATGTTGTTCGGGCTGAAGGAACCCGCACCACCGCTCCACACGCCACCGGCAGCACCGGTCACGGCACCGTTCAGAGCGATCGCCGGAGCGTTCGCGCACACGCTTCCATTGGCGCCAGCGTTCACGATCGGCGCAGGCGTATAGGTGATGATCTTGGTGTCCGTGGCGGGCGTGCAGTTGCCGTTGCCCGTCGTGGTCAGTGTCAGCGTCACCTGGCCAGCAGCGAGGTCACCCGCGCCGGGGTTGTAGGTGGCGTTCAGCGTGTTCGCGTTCGGCGTGAAGGTGCCCGTACCGCCGCTCCACACACCGCCGGTTGCTACGATCACGCTTCCGCCAAGCGCTACTGCAGCATTGTTCGCGCAGCGCGTTACATCCGGACCGGCGTTCGCCGAAGGCGGATCGGTGAAGGTGAGCAGCACCTGATCGGTGGCGGCGTTGCACAGGCCGTTGCCCGTGGTGGTCAGTGTCAAGGTCACGCTGCCCGCTGCGATCTCCGCCGCGGTCGGCGTGTAGATCGCGCTCATGTTCGTCGTGCTCGGATCGAAGGTCCCCGCGCCGCCGCTCCAGATACCGCCCGTGGCGATGGAGAAGGCGCCGGACAATCCAGTGGCTGCGTTGTTCGCGCAGAGGACGCGGTCCGCGCCCGCATTGGCCGTCGGGGCAGGCGTGATGCTGTAAGTCACCTGGTCGCTCACGGCGTTGCAATTGCCGTTGCCCGTGGTGGTCAACGTCAGCGTTACAGTGCCAGCGGTACGTTCCGCCGCGCTCGGCGTGTACACTGCGTTCAGCGTCGTGTTGTTCGGGTTGAAGGTTCCCGTGCCGCCGCTCCAGGCAGCACCGGAAGCACCGGTCATCACACCGGCCAGCGTGATGTTCGCGTTGTTCGCGCACACCGTGCCGTTCGCACCGGCATCCACCGTGGGCGCATCCGTGAAGGTGATCACCTTGGTGTCGCTCACGGCATTGCAGTTGCCGTTGCCCGTGGTGGTCAGCGTCAGCGTGAGGCTGCCGAGGGCGAGTTCCGATGGCGTAGGCGTGTAGGTCGCGTTCAGCGTGGTGTTGTTCGGCGTGAAGGAGCCCGCGCCGCCGCTCCAGATGCCGCCCGTGGCCACACCAACGGTACCGCTCAGCGCGACCGCCGCGTTGTTGCGGCACATCGATACATCGGCGCCCGCATCCACGGAAGGACTTGGCGTGAAAGAGAGCACCACGTTGTCGCTCACCGCCACGCAGTTGTTGTTGCCCGTGGTGGTCAGCGTCAGTGTCACCGAGCCGTTGGATATCTCCGCGGCGGTAGGCGTGTACGTAGCGTTCATCAAGGTGGCGCTCGGGCTGAAGGTTCCCGATCCACCGCTCCAAACGCCACCGGTCGCCACCGTGAACGAGCCGTTCATCGTGGCCACCGCGTTGTTGGCGCAGAGTGACTGGTCAGCACCCGCGTTGACCGTCGGCGCAGGCGTGATGCTGAAGGTCACGTTGTCGCTTACCGCGTTGCAATTTCCGTTGCCGGCGGAGGTCAGCGTGAGCGTCACGGTACCGGCGTTGCGCTCGGCAACGGTCGGCTGATAGGTCGCGTTCAGCGTGGTATTGTTCGGCGAGAAAGTGCCCGCACCGCCGCTCCAGATCGCGCCGGTCGCGCCGCTCACTGATCCGTTCAAGGTGATGAGCGAGTTGTTCGCGCACACGGTGCCGTTCGCACCGGCGTCCACAACCGGAGCAGGTGTGAAGGTGATCGTGCGTGTGCTGGTCACGGCGTTGCAATTGCCATTGCCGGTCGTCGTCAGCGTGAGCGTCAACGTACCGGCTGCGAGTTCAGCTGGCGTCGGCGTGTACACCGCGTTCAAGGTGGTGTTGTTCGGCGTGAAGGATCCCAGGCCGCCGCTCCACACACCTCCTGTGGCACCGGATACGGAACCGGTCATCGTCACCTGCGGGTTATTCACGCAGATGGAGATCGGCGCTCCAGCGTTCGCCACAGGCGCCGGCGTGAAAGCGATCGTGATGTTGTCGCTCACTGCCACGCAATTGTTGTTGCCCGTGGTGGTCAGCGTGAGCGTCACGGAGCCCGTCGCGATCTCGGCCGCGGTCGGCGTGTAGGTCGCGTTCAGGTTCGTGGTGCTCGGCGCGAAGGTGCCCGCACCGCCGCTCCAGATGCCGCCGGTGGCCACCGTGACGGAACCCGCCAGGGTCGCCACCGCATTGTTCGCGCAGAGGCTTTGATCCGGACCAGCGTTCACGGTCGGTGCCGGAGTGATGCTGTAGGTCACTTGATCGCTCACCGCGTTGCAGTTGCCGTTGCCCACCGTGGTGAGCGTGAGTGTCACGGTACCGGCCGCGCGCTCCGCAGCGCTCGGTGTGTACACCGCGTTCAGCGTGGCGTTGTTCGGACTGTATGTGCCCGTACCGCCGCTCCAGACCGCGCCCGTTGCGCCGCTCTGCGAACCAGCCAGCGCGATGGACGCGTTGTTCGCGCACACCGTGCCGTTAGGGCCAGCATCCACCGTGGGCGCAGGCGTGAAGGTGATCACGCGGCTGCTCTGCACCGGATTGCAGGTACCGTTGCCGGTGCTCGTCAACGTGAGGGTCAAGGTGCCTCCGGCGATCTCAGCGGCCGTGGGTGTGTAGGTCGCGTTGAGCGTGCTGTTGTTCGGGTTATAGGTGCCCGTTCCGCCGCTCCACACGCCGCCCGTCGCACCGCTCACGCTGCCGTTCAGGCTCACTTGCGCATTGTTCGCGCAGAGCGAGATCGGCGCGCCGGCGTTCACCACCGGTGCAGCTGTGAAGTTGATCGTCATCTGATCGGCGACGGCGGTGCAGTTGCCGTTGCCGGTCGTGGTCAGCGTCAGCGTGACAGAACCGTTCGCGATCTCCGCAGCGCTTGCCGTGTAGATCGCGCCCATGTTCGTGGTGCTCGGATCAAAGGTTCCCGCACCGCCACTCCAAACCCCGCCCGTCGCGACCGTGAACGAACCGTTCAGTGCAACCGCAGGATTGTTCGCGCAACGGGTCGCATCGGCACCCGCATTCACCGTCGGTGAAGGCGTGATGGTGAAGGTCACCGCATCGCTCACGGCGTTGCAATTGCCGTTGCCCACGGTCGTCAGCGTCAGTGTCACGGTACCGGCCGCGCGCTCGGCAGCGGTCGGCGTGTACACCGCGTTCATCGTGGCGTTGTTCGGGTTGTAGGTGCCCGCGCCACCGCTCCAGATCGCGCCCGTGGCACCGGTGAAGGCTCCGTTCAGGCTGATGTTCGCATTGTTCTCGCATACACTCGCATCAGCTCCCGCGTTCGCGGTAGGCGCGGGCGTGAACGTGATCACGCGGCTGCTGGAGACCGGGTTGCAATTGCCGTTGCCCGTGCTGGTCAGCACCAGCGTAACGGTGCCCGCGGCCAGGTCGGCAGCGCTCGGCGTGTAGGTTGCATTGAGCGTGGTGTTGTTCGGGGAAAAGGTGCCGGAACTGGCGGTCCAGGCGCCGCCGGTAGCACCATCACACTGCTCAAGCTCACCTGCGCATTGTTGGCACAGAGCGATATCGGCGCGCTTGCGTTCACTGAAGGCGCATCGGGCGACGCGATCACCATCTGGTCCGTCGTTGCGTTGCAGGTCTTGCTGCTGGTCGTGGTCAACGCCACGATGCTGCGGCGATTCCGCTGCGCTCGGCGTGTACACCGCGCCCATGTTGGTGGTGCTCTGGACCAAAGGTGCCTGCACCCCTGCCCACACCCCGCCGGTAGCAATGTAGAAGGGAACCGTTCAGTGCAACAGCCGCGTTGTTCGCGCGGTGACCGTGCGGTCGAGTCCGCGTTGGGCCGTCGGAGCCGGCGCGATCGTGAAGGCTCACGTTGTCGCTCACGGCGTTGCAGTTGCTGCTGCCTACGGTCGTGGAGGGGAGTGAGCGTCATCAAAGCGCAGTACGTTCGGCGGCGCTGGCGGCACACCGTGCCTGGCGTCGTGTTGTTCGGTTGTAGGTGCCCTGCGCCACCGCTCCGTGATCACCCTGGTCGATACCGTGAAGGAGCTGTTCAGTGTGATGTCTGCGCGGTTCGCGCACACACTTCGTCGCGTTTGCACCAGCATCCACTGCCGGTGCTGCGTGAAGGCGATCACCGGCTGTCGGAAATGGCGCGCTGCAGCTGCTACTGCCGGTCGGCTGGCGGTCAGTGGTCAGCGTACCCGCAGCCAGTTCAGCGGGGTCGGCGGTAGAAGGTTGCGTTGATGTCGTGCGTTGTTCGGCGTGAAGGATCCCGCACCACTGCTCCAGATGCCGCCCGGCGACCGTCACGCTTCCGCCCAGGCCACGCCTGCGTTATTGCAGCAGAGTGTCAGGTCCGGACCAGCGTTGGCCGTCGGACCGGGGTGAAGTTCAGCTGTACCTCGACCGGTCACAGTGATAAGGCGGTGCCGTTGCCGGTCGTGGTCAGTGTAAGCGTCACCAGGTTGCCTTCGCGCATCCTTTCGGCCGCCGTCGGTGTGTAGGTCGCGTTGAGGTTCGTGGCGCCTGGCGCGAAAGTGCCTGCTCCACCGCTCCAGATGCCGCCTGTCGCGATCGTCACGCTGCCACCCATAGGGGAGGCGACAGGGTTGTTGCAAAGGATTGGTCGGCGCCCGCGTTGGCTGTCGTGGACAGGTGTTATCGCGTAGGTTACGTTATCGCTCATCATGTTGCAGTTAAGCGTTGCCGGCGGAGGTCAGCGCTGCATCACCGTTCCAGCAGTTCAGCGGCGGTGGGTGTATAGGTCGCGTCTGGCGCGGTGTTGTTCGGGAAGAGCAGGTTCCCGCCCCACTGCTCCAGGATGCCGCCAGGCGCCGGTCACGGGATCCGTTCAAACCGACCGTTGCGTTGTTCGTGCAAATCGAACTGTTCGCACCCGCGCTCACGATCGGCGCAGGCGTGAAGCGACCACCCTTGTTACCACGACTGGGTTGCAAGTACCCGTTACCGGTACTGGTCAAGGTGAGGGTGAGCGCGCCTGCGGCCATTTCCGATGCAGTGGGTGTGTAGGGTGGCGGTGAGCGCGGTGCTGCTCGGGTTGGCTGCGCCGTGCCGCTCCAGATGCCACCGGTGGCCCCGGTCACAGAACTACTCAAGCTCACCTGCGCATTGTTGGCGCAGAGTGAACAGGCGCGCCTGCGTTCACCACAGGAGCTGGCGTGAAGCCGATCACCATCCGGATCCGGTGACCGCCGTGCAGGTACCATTTCCGGTCGTCGCTCGCGTAAGCGGTCACAGGAGCCGCTCGATATCTCACCAGCGGTCGGCGTACCGCACCCAGCGTTGGTGGTGCTCTGATCGAAAGAGCCTGCCGCTGCTCCAGATACCACCAGTGGCAACCGTGAACGAAACCGTTCAGGTGACCACCGCAAGAAATTGCGCAGGTGACCGTGCGATCGTTGCTCGTACTGGGCTGGGCGTCGGAGTGCCGCCGGCGCGACCGTGATGCGGACGTTGTCGTCACGGCGCTGTAGCTGCTGCTGCCCACCAGGTGAAGGCAGAGCGTCACGGCGCCTGCCGTGCGCCTGCTAGCCGCGCTTCGGGTGTGTACACCCCGCGCGATGTGGTGAATATTGTTCGGGCCAGGTGCCCGTCTGCCGCTCCATGTCGCACCGGAAGCACGGCGCATCGAGCCCGCCAGCGTGATGGAAGCGTTGTTCGCGCAAACCGTCGCGTTCGCTCCCGCATCCACCGTTGGTGCAGGTGTACGGCGATCACCTTGCTGCTGGATACCGCATTGCAGTTCCTGTTGCCCGTAGAGGTCAAGGTGAGCGTCACCGTTCCCGCGGCTGCATTTCCGGGTTGTGCGGCGTGTAGGTGGCGTTCAGGGTCGCACTGGGTTGAAGGCCCGTGCCACTCGCTCCAGGCACCGCCCGTGGCGCCGGTCACACTGCCGCCTTTGCTGACTCTGCGCATTGTTCGCGCATACCGATAAACAGCGGCACCCGTGCTCACGACGGGCGCAGGCGTGAAGTTCAATTGCATCGCTGTCCCGTCACCGCGATGCAAACTGCCGTTGCCGGTGTCGCCAGCGTAAGCGTGACGAAACCGCTTGAGACTCCCCCGGGCGTAGGCGTGTATTGAGCACCCATGTTGGTCGTCGCCTGGGTCGAAGGAGTTTCGCACCGCTGCTCCAAATTCACCGGTCGCCACGGTGAACGATCCGTTCATCGGCTACCGCGTTGTTCGCGCAGAGTGTCTGGTCCATACCCGGCGTTCGCCGTCGAGCTGCCGCGATCGTGTACGTCATTGCTGTCGCTCACGGCGCTGTGCAGGTGCGTTGCCTACGGTGGCGTGACAGCACGGTGCCAGCGGTACGTTCCGCTGCGCTCGGCGTACACTCCGCATTCAGTGGTGTTGCCCGCTGGTGGTAAATTTCCGGGAAGTTCTGCTCCATACCGCGCCAGCTGCGCTGCTCTGCGTACCTGCCAGCGTGATGTCCGTATCACCGCGCACACCGACCTGCTCGCACCGGCATCCACATCGGTGCCGGGTGATAATCACCTTTGTCGTTTCGTCACCGGCAGGCAGCGCCGCTATTGCCCGTACTGCTCTGGCGTCAACGTCAAGGTGCTGTAGCAGCGACCCTGCAGCTGTCGGCGGTAACGCGTTCAGCGTCGTTGTTCGACTGTAGAAAAGCCCGCACCGCCGCTCCAGGCACCACCGGTCGCGCCGGTCACCGTGCCGTTGAGGCTCACCAGCGCGTTGTTCGCACAGAGCGAAACAGCCGCACCGGCATTCACCACGGGTGCTGCCGTGAAGCTGATGAGCACCTGGTCGTTCACTGCGGTGCAATTGCCATTGCCCGTGGTGGTCATCGTCAGCGTTACCGAACCACTGGAGATCTCCGCGGCCGTCGGCGTGTATTGCGCCGACATGTTGGTCGCTCGGGTCGAAGGATCCCGCACCACCGCTCCACACACCGCCCGTGGCCACGGTGAACGAACCGTTCAGATGCACCACCGCGTTGTTCGCGCAGCGCGTCTGGTCCGCTCCCGCATTCGCGGTCGGCGCAGGCGTGAAGGACACGAGCATGCTGTCGGCCACCGCACTGCACACACCGTTGCCGGTAGAGGTCAATTTGATCCACACCGAACCCGCCGTCAGGTCAGCGGCGCTGGGTGTGTAGGTCGCGTTGAGGTTGCTGTTGCCAGGCAGGAAGGTTCCCGTGCCGCCCGTCCATACACCACCGACCGCGTTCAGCACGCTGCCCGCGAGCTGCACCACATTGTTGTTGCGGCACACGCTCTGATCCGGTCCCGCGTTCGGTATCGGCTGCGGGCTGGAAGGTCACCACCATCTCATCATCCTCTGGCGTACGGCCCCTGTCGAGGTCAGCGTCAGCGTGACTGTTCCATCGCGAGATCACCGGATGCTCAAGGGATAGGTGGCGTTCAACGAAGTAGCGCTTGGCGAGAACAACGTGCCGCTTCCGCTCGTCGTCCAGATGCCCGTTGTACCCCGCTGGAAACGCTCCCGTCAACAACACGCTGTCCCCGGCACATCGCGTCTGGTCCGCACCCGCGCTCACATCGATCCTTCCGGAGAACTCGGAGAAGAAGCCGTAGCGGCAACCCGAAGTGGCACCGCCGTTGATGATCGCCAGCGAGAACACATCGCTCGTGTTGCTCACGATGAAGGCCTGGTTCACTGGCACCTCGGTGGTGTTGTACTGATGCGCGGCCACCATCGCCGCCGGTGCCCGGTACCGTCACGAATGCCGAACCCGGTATCGTTGCTGTACCGGGTCCCGTCACCACGAAATCGTTCTGCGATCCGTTCCGAACGAGGAGATTCAGGTAGAAGGCCTCGCTGGTACTTCGCGTGAAGCTGAGCTGCGTGCTACCCGCACAATTCAATGGCGGCAGGATCGCCATGCCCTGCTCGCAACCGAAGCCGGTGACATGGATCGCGTATAGCGGCTTGGAGCCGCTCACGTAGGTCGCGTTGTTCCCACCGCTCGGCAGGTAGTCCATGTCGTGGCGGTAGTACTGGCCGGCGAAGAGCGTGGCCACCGGCGTGGTGTTGCCATCGATGTAGACCTGCGTATTGTTCTGCACAGCCATCACGAAGAGCGACTCGTCGCCGGTGGTGTTGAGCGCGCCCTTCACGGCCACGTAATCGGTGCCGAGGATGTTCACCGGCACGATCTGGTCCAGCATCAGGTCATAGCAGCCGCCCGATGGGTTGTGGTTCGAGTCATCCTTGATCGACACCGCAACAGGCTTGTTCGAAAGCACGACAGCTCCCGAAGGGTGCGTCGCCGGGTCGGTCTGGTTGGTGCCGGTCCACGCGCAGGAATAGGTCTGGCCCCGGTTCAAGGTCACCGTGAAGGGCGTAAGCGCGGGATGACCATCCACCGGCAGGGGCGAATAGATCATCACCAGCGTCCCGTTCTCGGTGGCTACGATATCGAAGGAGGCGTAGGCCTTGTTCGGCGCGGAATAACCGTGGTTGTAAAATGGCGCGTGCTTGTGCAGCGGGATATAGAACTCGGTACCCAGGCCATTGGCACCTTTCAGCGCTGCGATGTCGGGGTTGTTCGTGAAGCTCGGCTCATAGTAGCACGATGTCTGGAGGTGCTCTGGATGTACAAGCCGGTGTTAAGGACCGCATCCGTTGACGCGTCTCCAACTTCGAATTTTCAAGGAGGTCAGGGTCGTACTGCTGCGCCGCTGTGTTGGCCAGGTTCAGCACGACGGCTGCTCTGCTGAAGCCTGGGTTACAGGTTGCGAAATGGTCACGACCGCAGGCAGGCCCGTGGAGGTGACGTTGATGTGTATCGGCTGGTCGCCAAAGTGGGACGACGACCTCGGGAGGTGCCAGCCAGAAATTGGTACTGGTTTGGGCATGGGTCAGCCCCTGAAGAGCAGCCTGCCACTGGTGGAGGAAGTGCCTGTTTCATTCGGAGAAGGTCCCGGTCCATGAGTGGTGGACCGATGCTCGCCCCCACGGTCATCGACGAAAAGGGTTCATTCTTCACGGAGGTCTGTCCACCGACTCCCCCTCGGTTCCTGGCGCGCGACCTTCCACTCACTTTGGTCCGGCTCTGCCGCCTTTGATCACCATGCCGCGCCACCTCCTCCCGCTCGTCCTTCCGGGCTTGCTGGCCCCTGCTGGCCTGACGGTTGACGCCCGGGATGCGGACGCGCGTCTGGGAAAGCGAAGCCGCGCGACTACAGCAACGCTCCTTCGACGAACGGAGCATTCGCACGGCTCGCGCCACACAGGCGCTCTCGCGCAGGTGAACTGGTCGAGCTTGGTCTGACCGTGCTGATGGTGGAACACGCACGGGGATCTGGAAGACGAGCACTTCCACACCGGGACCACCTACCCTCGGCTTCATTGGTGACAGCCTGGTGCTGGGGCTGGTCGGTCCTGAGGATGCGGGCCTTGTAGCCAGTGACGCCACGGCGCTGGCCCAGCGCGTTGCGCTCAAGGTGGCATCCACCAACATGCGATGGTCGCGGTGGCACCTGCACCCGGTACGCCCTGGTGCCTGCCCTGGCTCACGCCCCGATCGAGAAACCGCCACCTCCAACGCCGTTTCCACCTGTCCTCGACCTGGGCGCCCTTTACCCAACCCCGCGAAGCATCGGGTCCGTTGATAGCGGATGCGGCGGACAGCCCGTTGCTACGTCTCGCCTGGCGCGGAGATGTGACCGGGATACAGGGCCTCCCGGATCATCGGTCGGCCTTCGTCCTGCTCCCCTGCTCAGCGCTTGCTGCCCCATCGTACGAAAGCGGTCCCATCCAGTCGCTGATCGGCTTATCGAGCGCCCTGCCTGTTCTCGATCTTCCTGGGGTTCCGCTCACTGCGTTGGCGGTGCTTCCTCTTCATACCATCCGCCCTTCTGACCGGCTCCCTGGCGTTTCCTTCGGACCCGGCCACCTATGTGGCCTCCTTCGCCTTCCCTCCTCGGGATCTGGGCATCAACGCCGCGGCCGACGCATCGCTGTTGTTCACACCTTCGACGACAGTTCAGCAAGGGCCATCACTGGTGCACCACAGTTCTACGATCCTGTTCTGGGCGCGTTTCTTGACCAGTGGTACTGGATCACGGACACCATCATCGGTCTGGTGAACGCAGTAGGACCTGACCTATACCTACGTGCAGAACCTCACCGCGGGTGCTGCGGCCTTTGTCCGGCATCGCCCTGCCTCTTCATCGTGCGGACTTTGCTCGCGGAGACGTGCGTGCATGCCATGGCGCGCTTCCGACCTGGCTCCATGCCACATGGCTCGTAGGTGCCATGGTCTTCGTCCCTTTCCGTCATCCCGTGGTAACCATAATGGACTGGCGTGCGCGACACCGCCCTCCTTCCTCTGCCATTGCTTCCGATCGTCGCCCTGCTCGTTCATATTACTGAACATGACCGTTCGAGGTTCATACATGCTGCAGTGGGTGTTGGCGTCCTTGGTAGGCTCACCGCGCACGTCCTCAATGGGGCATACGCGGGTCGAGAGCACCGCGAACGCCTGTGCTCGCCGAACGCCTCAGCGTTAAGGAGACCTGAAGTCGGAGGTGCTCTTCCGCGGCGGTTCTACCCCTGCGAAGCGACACCGCCCTTCACCGCATCATCACCTCGACTAAGCGTTCCCTGCGGCCGGCGAGCTTGATGCGGCCGTTCGCTCATCTTCTTCGGGGATTCTGGGAACGGTACAGCGCGCGTCTTCGCCCCTGATGCAGTAGCCCGTGCGCCGTTCCTCCAGCTAACACACCCCGAAGCCTGGAGATCGCTAGGCTCCCTCCCTTCACGGACCACGCCGCACCCCGCCGACATGCCCGATCTCTCTTCTGAACAAGCGAGGCACCGAAGGACCTTACCGCCACGCACGACTGGTGGTGATGCTAACAACAGACACCCCGGGTCAGCTTTATACCGAACTGCATCCACGCCCGCCTCCTGTGGTCATGGGCTTTCTCCTGACCCGCTCCTTCCGGAGATGAGGCCCCTGTCGACGGCACGATCACATGCCATCGCCCGCTATGAGCATTTGGCATGTTGTGGACCCATCCCATGTGGCGACTTCCGCTCACCTGGAACCGAGCTCGGTACGGATGGTAGGCCTTATGGTACACTACCGCGGGAATTCGGCCCGCATCACGACCGGGACGGTCATCGTTCTGGGTCTTCCGGTACCTGGCCCATTGGACAAGGCCACCACCTTCAGCTACCTCTTCGCATTCTCTCGGCTTCCTGCTCGCACTGGCTATGGGCGCGCGCAGCATGGTACGGAAAATGAGGCATCCCCGCCGATGGGCATCGGGGCTAAGGTCCATCGCCCCTGCTGTCCCTTCGCCGCATCAGTCTGGTCTTCTTCGGCGCCGGGGCGAACATGCTGCTGGCCGGCAGTACACCGAACGCACTGAGTGCCGCCATCCTCGAGAGAAGGCCCGTTCGGCACATGCAACCGTAAATAACGATTCGGATGGCCAGCCGACCCTCGGGCGCATCAGGATGCCCGCCATCTGGAACATCTGTTGGCAGGCTGAGCAACATGCTCTTCTCCGACATCACGGTGTACGACATCAACGGCAGGGCATCATTTCTTCACGTCCACAGGTGTTCACGAACGGACTGCCGGCCCCTACATGGACCTGCTGGCCTTCGTGCGCCTGGTACCGAGGGCGCGGGCGACTTCGCATGAGGAATCCATCGGCACGGCACTATACCAGAACGCCTACATGCCCCTGCGCGATCGGTCCGGTCAGGTGCTTGGCCACCTCTCGCTACCTGCGTTCGCTGATCAACGCCAGCAGGAACAGGAGCGCTCGGGTGTGCTCATCGCCGTGGTCAACCTTTTCGTGCTGCTCTTCGCCCTCAGCGTTCTCGTGGCGCTCTTCATCAGCAACTGGACCACCCGACCGCTCGACCTCTTGAAGCGATCGCTCGCCAGCGTGGAATTGAAGGGCACCGACCGCAAGCTCCGCTACCGCGGGCGCGATGAAGTGGGTCAGCTGGTGGAGGTGTACAACCGCAAGGTGGAGGAATTGCGGGTGAGCGCAGAGAAGCTCGCGCAAAGCGAGCGGGAAAGCGCGTGGAAGGAGATGGCCCGGCAGGTGGCGCACGAGATCAAGAATCCCCTCACGCCGATGAAGCTGTCCATCCAGCACTTCCAGCAGACCCAGACCTGGCTGCAGCGGGCGCGCGGGAACGCCCGGAATTGCCGCAGCAACAACCGAGTTTTACCCAACGGCCAGAGTTCAGCTTATTTCCGCGCAGATGCCGCCAGTATTGTTCCCCACGACCATCGACCTCGCCGAAGTGGCGCGGACATCCGTGCAGCTCTTCGGGCATGCGCCCGGTTGCTCCGTTAAGCTCACGAGCCATGGCGAACTGCTGGTGCATGCCGATCGCGAGCACCTGCTGCGCACCTTCAACAACCTCATCAAGAACGCACAACAGGCCATCCCCGATGGGCGGCAGGGTGTGGTGGAGGTGATCCTACGGGCGGAAGGAGGCGAGGCCATCGCCGAAGTGCGCGACAATGGTGCGGGCATCCCGGCCGATACCGCCGACCATGTCTTCGTTCCGAAGTTCACCACCAAGAGCAGCGGCATGGGCCTGGGCCTCGCCTACAGGAAACGTATGGTGGAGAATGCGGGCGGGCGGGTCTGGTTCAATTAATGACAGAGGGGAGCGGCACCAGCTTCTTTGTGGCTCATGCCCTTGCAGAAGTAGCCGATACCTTTGGCCAGGCCGATCAACTGACCGCCTCATTTCCTGATCATCTGATCCTTTCGGTACATGTCCTACAAGAACCTCCTCGTCACCGACGCCGACGCCGTCCGCACCATCACCATCAACCGTCCCGACCAGCTCAATGCGCTGAACCGTGACACCATCGCCGAACTGAACAAGGCGCTGACCGCTGCCGAGGCCCACAAGAGCATCCGCGTGGTGCTGCTCACCGGCAGTGGCCAGAAGGCCTTCGTGGCCGGCGCCGACATCAAGGAGTTCGCCAACTTCAGTGTGCCCGAAGGGAAGGCCCTTGCTGCTGATGGCCAGAAGCAGCTCTTCGATCATGTGGAGCACCTCGGCAAGCCGGTGATCGCGGCCGTGAACGGATTCGCGCTCGGCGGTGGATTGGAGTTGGCCATGAGCGCACACGTGCGCATCGCCAGTGAGAATGCGAAGATGGGCCTGCCCGAAGTGAGCCTTGGCGTGATACCCGGCTACGGTGGTACGCAACGTCTGCCGCGCCTGGTGGGCAAGGGCAAGGCGATGGAGATGATCCTAAGCGCCCAGATGATCGACGCGAACGACGCGTACCAGTGGGGCCTGGTGAACCGCGTGGTACCGCAAGAACAACTGCTGAGCACCGCGCATGAGCTGGCCGTGCGCATCATGAAGAACAGCCCCACCGCCCTCGCCGCTGCCATCCGCGCGGTGAACGCCGGTTACGAGCCCGGCGCCAACGGCCTGCAACGCGAGATCGAGGAGTTCGGAAAGTGCTTCGGAACAGCGGACTTCAAAGAAGGGACAACGGCGTTCGTGGAGAAACGGAAGGCGAATTTCACGGGGGCGTGATCCACAGATGACACCGATGACGCAGATGAGATACAGTTGTGGTCACGTCGTGGGCTGCTCATCTGTGTCATCTGCGCCATCTGCGGATGTACTGCATTGAGCACACTTCGCAAACTCGCCGGCCAGACAGCCATCTACGGGCTGAGCAGCATCGTTGCGCGCTTCCCTGAACTTCCCTGCTGGTGCCCTTGTACACCAGCAGTCTTCGTCTTCGCGTTTGGCGGAATACGGCGTGGTCACCGCGCTCCACTTCCTGATGCCTGCTCAACGTGGTGTCACCTTCTCGGCATGGAGATCCACCTTCTTCCGCTTCGCCAACAACAAGGACCATGTTGGCGAAAACCCTGATGGTGGGCGTGCTGCGGCCAGCACCGCCACCTGGTCTTCTTCTTCCCCCGCGCTCGCCTTCATGCTCCTCGGCGGTCTGTTCTCACAACAACTGGCGGATGGTCTCCACTTCAGTGCATACGCCAGCTCGGTGCTCATGCTCGTGGGCATCATCGGTATCGATGCCATCACCGCCATCCCCATGGCACGCTTACGCCAGGAAGGACGGCCCTGGAAATACGCCGCCATCAACCTGCTCAGCGTGGGCGTGAACATCGGCCTCAGCCTCTTCTTCCTGTTGTACTGCATGAAGCGCTACAACATGGGCGAGAGCAACGCGCTGATCGACGCGGTGTACGACCCTTCGCTCGGTGTGGGCTATGTGTTCGCCATCAACCTCGTGAGCACCGCGGTGAAACTGCTCGTGCTTCTACCCTCGTGGCCCCGGTTCGGTGGCTTGAACAAGGAGCTGCTGCGCGCGATGTTCGCCTTCGGTGCGCCGCTCATGATCGCGGGTCTCGCCGGCATGGTGAACGAGACCGCCGACCGTGTGATCCTCAAGTACCTCCTGCCCGCCGATGTGGCCGATAGCGAGCTCGGGATCTACGGCGCCTGTTACAAGCTGGCGGTGCTGATAACCCTCTTCATCCAGGCCTTCCGCATGGGCGCCGAGCCCTTCTTCTTCAGCCACGCGAAAGAGAAGAACAGCAAGGAGACCTTCGCCCGGATCATGAACATCTTCGTGGCCGTGTGCATGAGCGCCTTCCTGGTGGTGATGCTCTTCCTCGACCTGTTCAAGTGGTTCATCCCGAACCCGGCCTACCACGTTGGATTACGCGTGGTGCCGATCCTGATGCTCGCCAACGTCTTCCTGGGCATCTACTACAACCAGAGCGTGTGGTACAAGCTCACCGACCGGCCGCGTGTGGGTAGCACCATCAGCATCATCGGCGCGGGCATCACTATCGTGCTGCTCTTCGCACTGATACCCGCTATGGGCTACATGGGCGCCGCATGGGCCACCTTCATTTGCTACGCGTGCATGGCGGCCATCAGCTACGTCTGGGGGCAGAAGCATTACCCGATCCCGTACAACGTGAGCCGCATCCTGCTGTACATGGCGGGTGCGGTGCTCTTGTGGTGGGGATGTGAGCAGCTGGCGTTGGAGGGAGCGGCCAACTATGCCATGCGCTCTACAGCCTTGTTGATCTTTCTGGCCGCTGCCTGGAAGCTTGAAAAGGACGTGCTCCGACCTTTGCGGGCATGAACGAGGCCCATGAGCATTCCATCGAAGTCCGCATCACCAACCGCAGCCACCACCCGCTCCCCTCCTACGCCACCCCCCACAGCGCCGGCATGGATCTCCGTGCCAACCTGGACAAGCCGGTGACCCTGGAGCCCGGCCAGCGCGCCCTGATCCCCACCGGCCTCTTCCTGGAACTCCCCGAAGGCACCGAAGCCCAAGTGCGCCCCCGCAGTGGCCTGGCCTTCAAACATGGCATCACGGTGCTCAACAGCCCGGGCACCATCGACGCGGACTACCGCGGTGAGGTGGGCGTCCTTTTGATCAACCATGGCCACGAGGCCTTCGAGGTGAAGGATGGCGAGCGCGTGGCGCAACTGGTCATTGCCCGCTACCTGCGCGTCACTTTGGCAGAAAGTGCGGACCTTCGCGCCACTGAACGAGGAGCGGGCGGCTTCGGACACACCGGCACCCGCTGAGCGAGTTAGAACCGAATGAAGATCATCGTCCCCATGGCCGGAATGGGCAAGCGGATGCGTCCGCACACCCACACCACCGCCAAGCCCCTGCTGCCCATCGCCGGCAAGCCCATCGTACAACGCCTCGTGGAGGACCTGGCCGCCGTGGCCGGCGAACCCGTGGAAGAGGTCGCCTTCATCGTGCACCCCAGCTTCGGGGTGAAGGTGGAGAACGAGCTCGTGGCGATCGCCAAGGCCGTGGGCGCCAAGGGCACCATCCACTATCAAGAGGTGGCGTTGGGCACCGCCCATGCGATCCTCTGCGCCGAAAAGGCGTTGTGCGGCCGGGTGATCGTGGCCTTCGCGGATACCCTTTTCCGTGCCAAGTTGAAGCTGGACAAGGACTGCGATGGCGTGATCTGGGTGAACAAGGTGGAGGATCCGCGGCCCTTCGGCGTGGTGAAGCTCGATGCCAGCGGCATCATCACCGAGTTCGTGGAGAAGCCCCAGGAGTTCGTGAGCGACCTGGCGATCATCGGCATCTACTACTTCGCCGATGGCGAGTACCTGCGCAAGGAGATGCAGTTCCTGATCGACAACGACATCAAGGACAAGGGCGAGTACCAGCTGACCAACGCCATGGAGAACATGAAGCAGAAGGGCGCACGCTTCAAGGCCGGCAGCGTGGACGTGTGGATGGATTGTGGCAACAAGAACGCCATGGTCGATACCAACACCAAGGTCCTCGGCTTCCTGAAGGGAGAGAAAGGGCTGGTCAGTGCCTCGTTGAAACAGGAGCACAGCTTGGTGATCGAGCCTTGCTTCATCGGCGAGAACGTGACGATCACCAATAGCATCGTGGGGCCGAACGTGTCCATCGAGGGCGGTGCTGTGGTCAGCGGCAGCGTTGTGCGGAACTCGATCCTTCGCGGCCATACGCGTGTACAGGATTGTGTGATGGACAACAGCATGATCGGCGAACGGGCCAGCGTGAAGGGCACGGCACTTGATGTGAGCATCAGCGACGACAGTACCTTGGGATGACCATGCTCCCGGCCCCGATATCACACACGCCACGCTCAGGAGGTGTGCTGCTCGCCGTGCGGCGCACTGTTCTTGGTTCGTTGGTGCTCGTGCTGGTGGCGTGCAGCGGCCCCAAGACCGTGGCGGAAAAGCACACGGGCTCCGCGGAGCCGAGTGCGGCCACGAACGCCCCAGGGGATAAGCGGGCCCAGGTCATGCGGGTCTTCATGGAAGCGACCCAGGCCCGATTGGGCGGCCAGATCCCGAAGGCCGTTCAACTCTACCAGCAATGCCTCAAGCTGGACCCGACCAATGGGGCGGCACATTTCGAGCTCGCCAAACTTTACCACCAGGGACAGAACTTTCCCGCTGCCGTGGATCACGCCAAACGCGCCGTGGCCGCGGACAAGGAGAACATCTGGTACCGCTTCCTGCTCGCTGATCTCTATGCCCAGAACGAGCAGAGCAATGAAGCCGCCGCCGTTTACCGCGACGTGCTCGCCAAATGGCCGGACCGCTACGAGGTCTATTTCGACCTGGCCAACATGCTGGCATACGGCGGAAAGGTCGATGAGGCGATCAAGGTCTTCGATGACCAGGAACAGCGTTTCGGCCTGAGCGAGGAGCTCATCATGCACGAGTTCTCCATGCTCAGCCAGCAGGGCCGGATGGTGGAGGCACAGGCCCTGGTGGAGCGCGCGGCAAAAGCATACCCTGACGAACCCCAGTACATGGGTCTGCTCGCTGAGATCTACGATCAGCAGGGCGAACACGAGAAAGCACTCGAACAATACCGGAAGACGTTGGAGCGCGACCCGGATAACAGCATGCTCCGGATCGCCCTTGCCGAACACTACTACGGTGTTGGGAAGATGGAAGAGGCATACAACGAACTCGGCCTCGCCTTCCTCGACCCCGACCTGGACATCGACGCCAAGATGCAGGTGCTCATCGGCTTCTTCGAAATGACCGAGCGCGAGGGTGAACAGCCCAACGACCGCCCCGACCTGATCCGTCGCTCCTACGCCTTGATCGAGTCCCTCGAGAAAGCGCACCCCGAAAGCGGGAAACCACACACCATCCACGGCGACTTCCTGCTTCGCGATGGCGAACTGGAAGAGGCGCGCGACCAGTTCCGCGAAGCATTGCGCACAGAGAAGGAGCGCTTCCCCATCCACATGCAGCTGCTCCAACTGGACCTGCAACTCGGGGACCACGGATCCCTGCACACCGACGCGGAGGAGACGATCAGCATCTTTCCCACGGTACCGGAACCTTACATCTACAACGGCATCGCCCTTTCCCAGCTCAAGCAGCACGATGCCGCCATCGAGACCCTGATCACGGGCCGTGACATGGTCGTGGACAACCCACCCCTGCTCGCCCAGTTCTGGAGCAGCCTCGGCGATGCGTACAACGAGGCCGGTCGGCACGCCGATTCGGACAAGGCCTACGACAAGTCCCTTGCGCTGGAACCGGACAACTCCGGCACGTTGAACAACTACGCCTATTACCTCAGCGTGCGTAACACGCAGCTGGAGAAGGCTGAACGCATGAGCGCTCGCTCACTCGAGCTTGCCCCGGGCTCGGCCACCTTCATGGATACCTACGCCTGGGTCCTGTTCAGGCTCCATCGTTACGCCGATGCCAAGGTCTGGATAGAGAAGGCGGTGGCTTCCGGCGAGGTCGATGGTGTGGTGGCCGAACACCACGGCGACATCCTCTTCGAGCTCGGCGACAAGACAGGTGCCCTGGAACAATGGCGCAAGGCGAAGGAACTAGGCGGAGGTAGCGAGCTGTTGGACCGCAAGATCAACGAAGGCGTTCGCGTGGAATGAACGGGGGGAGCATCGCGTTGGCGCTTTCCGCGCTCCTCCTTGCCGCCGGTTGCAAGTCCCGGAAGCCGATACCCATCCTGCGACCCGAACTGCCGGCGCGAAGCGCCGAGAAGCTCATCGAGCGAGTCACGGCGGCACATGCCGACACCTTCCGTTATTATTCGGCGAAGGCCGGCGTGGATATCGAACTTCCCGATGGAGGCAAGAGCTTCAAGGCACAGATCCGCTCCGTTCGCGATAGTGCCGCCTGGATCAGCGTGGTGCCCGCGCTCGGTATCGAGGTGGCGCGCATCCTGCTCACCTCGGATTCGCTGAAGCTGATGGACAAGCTCCACGACGAGTATTTTGTGGGCGATACGGGCACGGCGAAGGCGCGCTTCGGGCTGCAACCCAGCCTCGACCTGTTCCAACAGGCCCTGCTGGGAAAGCCCATCGGTCTTGTTCCTTCGGAGAAATACCGCAGCGACCGGGAGGACGGGCAGTACGTCCTGACGAGCCGTGAGAAACGCCGGTTCATCCGGGCCGCCGAGGACATCAGCCCGGGTGATACCCTCGCTCACGATCGCGACATGAAGGAGAAGCGGCTGGAGCGCACACTGCGCAAGGCCGAGGAGAAGGAAGCCATCGTCCTGCGGTACTGGATCGAACCCGACAGCTTCCTCGTTTCACGCGTGCAGATCGCCGACCTCGTACGCGACCAGACCGCCGATGTGCGTTATGAGGAACGGGGCGATGCCTCCATCCACCACCTGCCCACCCGGATCCGCATCACCCTGCGCGATGGTGAACGGCAGGCGACTGGCCTGTTGGATCTCTCGCGTGTGGAATTGGAGGGTCCGTTGCAGATGAGCTTCCGCATACCTGAGAAATTCACCCCGATGCCATGAGGATCATGCACATGATCCGCAACTTCGTGGTCATGCCGCGCCTGGCCGTTGCCTTCCTGTTCCTGCTCCTTGTGGCAGGCGCTTCCGCGCAGAGCAAGAAGGAACTGGAGAAGAAACGGGCCGCACTCGACAAGCAGATCAAGACGACCACCGCCCTGATCGATCAGGCCCGGAAGGAACAGCGCGTCACCCAGGAGCAACTGCGCCTGCTGGAGAGCCAGATCCAGGCCCGGGAGGAATTGATCAATGCCATGAGCGGTGAACTCCGCAAGGTGGACCAACGCATCACCGAGGATCTGGAACTCGTCGCCTCATTGAAACAGGACCTCGTGACGCTCCGCGAGGAATATGCACGCATGCTGCAGTTCGCGTACCGCAACCGGAGCGCCTATGACCGCATGAGCTACCTCTTCGCGGCCAACAGTTTCCAGCAGGCCTATCGACGTTCGCGCTACTTATCGCAGATCGCGGAACAACGCAAACGACAGGCCGCGCTCATCGAGGAGACCCGCGCCACCATCGACGAGCGATTGGCAGGACTGCAGGTGCAGCGCGAGGAGAAGACCAAGCTCATGAGCGAACAGCAGGTGGAGCGCAAGCGGCTGGATGGCGACCGCCATGGCCAGCAGGCTGCGCTCACCAACCTGAAGAAGGAGGAAGGCCGCCTGCGTGAGACGCAGAAGAAACAGGAGAGCCAGCGCCGCGACCTCGACGTGGCCATCCGCAAGGCCATCGAGGCGGAGCTGAAGCCCAAGACCAGACCGGGCGCCAAACCGGGTACCACCTCGAAACTGGACCTGACACTCACCCCCGAGGCCAAGGAACTGAACGCCGACTTCGAAAAGAACAAGGGTAAGCTTCCCTGGCCGGTGGAAAAGGGCGTCATCACCAGCCGCTTCGGCAAACAACCCCATCCGGTGCTCCCCGGCATCGTGATCGAGAACAACGGCATCGACATCACCACCGAGAAGAACGCCAGTGTACGGGCCTTGTTCCGCGGAGAGGTGAGCAGCGTGATCGTGATCCCCGGAGCTGGCAAGGCCGTGATCCTGAGCCATGGCGTGTATCGCACCGTGTACAGCAACCTGCGTGAGGTGAGCGTGACCAAGGGCCAGAAGGTGGACACCAAGCAGACCGTGGGCACCGTGCTCACCGACGACAACGGCTCCGTGGCCCATATCGAGCTCTGGAAGATCACCGCAGAGGGGCTCGTGAAGGTCGATCCGGGACCCTGGCTCTTCCGCGACTGATCCGGGCCGCCCGATCGGCTACCTTTGACCCACAATCGCTTCGGAGATGTACTCCCCATTCCTTTCCATCCTGCTCGGTGTTATCGGGCCCTGGCAGATCGTCCTGGTCGTCGTGGTGCTGCTTCTGCTCTTCGGCGGGAAGAAGATCCCCGAGCTCATGCGCGGCCTTGGTCAGGGCATGAAGGAGTTCAAGGACGCCAGCAAGGGCGACGAGAAGAAGGACGACGCGAAGTAGTGCACGCGTGACCCCGACCGATCCCGCAACCAGCACACCCGTGCTTTCCCGCGATGGGCGGGTAACGGAGACCGTGGAGCGCGCGCTCGCCGTCGCCACCGCCAACTCCGAACTCAACGCCTACCTCGAGCTTTTTAATGAGAGCGCCCGCGAACACGCTGGCCGTGTGGAGGATCGTGTGCGCCAGGGCGATGCAGGGCCACTTGCTGGAATGGTGCTCAGCATCAAGGACAACATCTGTTACAAGGGCCACCGGGTGAGCGCGGCTTCACGGATCCTGGAAGGCTTCACCTCCCTCTACAGCGCCACCGTCGTCGAACGCCTGCTCGCCGCCGACGCGGTGATCATCGGTCGCACCAACTGCGACGAGTTCGCCATGGGCAGCAGCAACGAGAACAGCGCTTTCGGCAATGTGCTGAACCCGGTGGACCGCACCAAGGTTCCCGGAGGATCCAGCGGTGGCGCCGCAGCTTCCGTGGCGGCCGGTACGGTGCATGCCGCACTGGGCAGCGATACAGGAGGTAGCATCCGCCAGCCCGCGTCGTTCACAGGAACGGTCGGATTCAAGCCCACCTACGGCCGCGTAAGTCGGTATGGTCTCATCGCTTTCGCCAGCAGCTTTGATCAGATCGGACCCTTCGCACGCAACGTGGCTGATACCGCCGCCGTGTACGAAGTGATGGCCGGGCACGATCCAAAGGACGGCACCACCAGCCACAAGCCCGTGGACCCGATCGACCTGCAACACCCCGGCAAGCTTCGCATCGGCTACTACCGCGAGGGCCTGGAACGTCAGGGCATGGATCCGGAGATCGTGGCGCACCTCCAGGCGCACATCGACCGCTTGAGGGCGGAGGGACATACCGTGGAGCCGATCGAGGTTCCCCTGCTCGACCACCAGGTCCCCACGTACTACATCCTCGCCACTGCCGAAGCCAGCAGCAACCTGGCGCGTTTCGATGGTATCCGCTTCGGGCACCGCAGCACCAAGGCAAAAGGGGTGGATGAGACCTATCGGCTCAGTCGTACCGAGGGTTTCGGACCCGAGGTGAAGCGCCGCATCCTGCTGGGGACCTTCGTCCTTAGTGCAGGCTACTACGATGCCTATTACGCACAGGCTCAACGCGTGCGCCGCATCATCCGAGACCACACCCTGGAGACCTTCGCGCAATACGATCTGATCCTGAGCCCCACCTGTCCGACCACGGCATTCGGTCACGGTGCCATTTCCGACCCGGTGGCCATGTACCTCCAGGACATTTTTACCGTGCAGGCCAACCTCGCCGGTGTCCCCGCCATAAGCCTGCCCACGGGCACCCATAGCAATGGCCTGCCCTTCGGCGTGCAACTCACCGGCAAGCCCTTCGACGAGGCCCGCCTGTTGGCCGCCAGCGCCCACCTCTTCGGCCGCTGACCCGAACAACACCCGCACTTAGTAGCTATTGTCCTGATATACAGGACAATATGCGCTATTCGACGTTCATTCCAGCACGCCCAGCACGCCTCGCTCACCTATTCCCAACGCGCAGACCCCGCTCTGCGCGGACCCATTTTCCCAAATACGTTCCCATTTTCCGGATCTGGTGGTGTATTTCCCTCCGTTCATAACCCCGTTCATATCTCTCCCCTTTGTTCATCTCCACCCCCTCCCTTTCCCCAATAATTTTGCCGGGGGTGCTTTTCAGGGTTGCTCCTCCCCCGGAGCAGATACCCCCGGCCCAACGCCTCCTCCACCCACGCCCCGCAAGCCTTCTCACCGCTAGCTCTTGGTCGCGAGCCGGAGGGATCGTGAGCCGATCCGCTTCGTTCCAAGCCGGAATGACTCCCGAACATGGCGGCCCGCTCCTTGAGGGTTGAGCAACCCGCTGCCGCGCTATGGGCCTGGCTCCGGATGAAGCACCACTTTCAGATGACGTATTCCGAATGGCCCTTCGCCTCGTTTCCAGCCCTCCACAGACCGTTGTGCACATAACAAAGGCGTTGTTCCAACGTATGAAGGATAATTTGGTGCCCATGTTCGCCGCCCTTCGCACCTTCCTCTTTGCAGCACTCCTGCCTGTTGCGCTCATGGCCCAGACAGGAGTTACCCGCGCACCATTGGAGGACGACCCCGTTGCCGCCCGGCTGGATGAGCTCGCTGCCCTTCCTTGGGTGAAAAACTCCCCACTGCACGCCGATACCGCCCGGTTGAACGTGCACGGCTTCCCTCCCGCATACATACCCGCCTGGTCAGAAGCGACCTATCAAAGCCGACTGCTGGCACTGGACGGTCACACACCGTTCAACCTCACCTACAATCCGGTCGTGCAGTCCTTCATAGACCTGTACGCCGTTCGGAAGCGCGAGATGACCGCCCGGATGCTGGGTCTGGCCGATCTGTACTTCCCGGTCTTCGAAGAAGCCCTGGACCGCCATGGCATGCCGCTCGAACTGAAGTACCTCGCGGTGGTGGAAAGTGCACTGAACCCCTCCGCCCGCTCCCGCGCCGGCGCCGTGGGGTTGTGGCAGTTCATGCTGCCAACAGGCAAGATGTTCGGGCTGAAAGCGACGAGCTATGTGGACGAACGTCACGATGTGTACCTGAGCACTGAGGCCGCCTGCCGCTACCTGAAGTACCTCCACGGCCTCTACGACAATTGGGAGATGGCGCTTGCTGCATACAACTGCGGCCCCGGCAATGTGAACAAGGCCATCCGGCGAAGCGGTGGTGCCAAGGACTATTGGCGGATCTACGATCACCTTCCGCGCGAAACACGCGGCTATGTGCCAGCGTTCATCGCAGTGAACTACATCTTCGCCCACGCCGCGGACCACAACATCTACCCGGTGGTCCCGACCTATTGCGCGCACCAGGTGGACACCGTTCAAGTGTGCTATCCACTTGATCTGGCCGGCGTGGCTCGTCTCACGGGGAGCAATGCCCAGGAGCTCCTTGACCTGAACCCGACCTTCAAGCTCGGCACGGTCCCGGACGTTGACCAACCTGTCACCCTTTACCTTCCGAAACAGGCCGCCGGTGTTTTTGTCTCGAATGAGGACAGCTTGAAATACGCCTTCTTCGAGGCCCCACCTGCCACATCAGCAGCCGCGGCGGGAGATGAGCGGATCGCCAGCGGGACCCATACGACCACGGTACCCAGATACCACACCGTGCGGCGGGGTGAATCGCTCGGCGTCATCGCGAGCAAGTATCGAACGAGCGTGACCGCACTGAAGCAGATGAACGGTCTGCGTGGAACCATGATCCACGCTGGACAGAAGCTGAAGGTCGGCACCCAGACGAAGACCGTTGCCGCCAAACCCGAGGAGCCTCCTCCTCAAAGGACCACCGGATACATCTACTACGAGGTCCAACCCGGCGACACGTTGATCAACATCGCGGAGCGCTACCCCGGGGTCACTGTGGACGACTTGCGCCGCTTGAACAAGGAGATCGAGGAGGACGGCCTGCAGCCTGGTCGCAAGATCAAGGTCGGCATGCAGGAAGGCTGACCAACATGCGACCGAGGAGGATGCGCCACGACATGCGCCATTCCTCCACATCACCCTCCTGTCGTCATTCGCTTGAGGCTCAACGTGCAGCACACGTTCAGTTCGTTCGAACCCAGCGCCTTTGCTGGCATTGTTGATATTTCTCGTTCCCGAGGAACTGCTCGGGCCTCTAATTTGCGTCTGCTTGAACGACGGAACCATCGTCGATCAACGTCCATGGAACTCGCGAACATCCGCTCTTTCACGCACAAACACTGCCGGTTCAAACTGCGTAACGGGAAGGAGGTGTTCGGCGTGATCTGGGAAGTGGAGACCCAGACCAGCGCCCCGTCCGAACAGGGCGGCCCCCGTCTCTTCTTCGCCAGTATTCGCGACTACGAGCGATTGCAGACCGGGCCGAACGGACCCGTGAACATCATCGACATGCGTCCCGAGGAGATCATCAACGTGGAGAGTCTCGCCAGCTGACGCAGGCTTTCCTTCCTACTTGTTGAGACCTGCGCACCAGAGCAGGAACGCGTAATTCCGCGCCACATCACGCAGCGCCTCAAAGCGCCCGCTGGCTCCGCCATGCCCCGCTTCCATGTTCACGTGCAGGAGGATGGGGGCATCGCCCTGCTGATGCTCCCGAAGTCGAAGGACCCATTTGGCCGGTTCCCAATACTGCACCTGACTGTCATGGAAGCCCGTGCCCACCAGCATTGCCGGATACTTCTGGTCGCGCACGTTGTCGTAGGGTGAATAGCTGAGCATCCGCGCATACGCCTCCTTCTCCTTGGGATCCCCCCACTCTTCGAACTCACCCGTGGTCAGCGGAATGCTCTCATCCAGCATGGTCGTCACCACGTCAACGAAAGGCACATCGGCGATCACGCCGTTCCAACGATCCGGACGCATGTTGACCACGGCACCCATGAGCAGGCCACCAGCACTTCCTCCCCACGCATGCACCCGTCCGGGATCCGCGTACTTCTTCGCCACCAGGTGGTCCGCACATGCGATGAAGTCCGTGAAGGTGTTCATCTTGTCCTCCATCTTCCCACTCTCGTACCATTCCCGGCCAAGCTCCTCGCCACCGCGTATATGCGCAATGGCGTATACGAAGCCACGATCGAGCAGGGATAGACGCGAACTGCTGAACATGGGTTCCACACTGATACCGTAGCTCCCGTATCCGTACAACAACAGAGGAGCGCTGCCATCCAGCCGGGTGCCCTTCCGGTACACCACTGATACCGGCACCTTTTCCCCGTCCCCGGCGGGGACCCAGATGCGCTCGCTCGTGTAGTTCTTCGCGTCGAACGAGCCCACGACCTCCTGTTGTTTGAGCAGCCTGTCGGTCGCTGCGTTCAGGTCGTGTTCATACACGCTATTGGGGGTGGTGAGCGAGGTGTAGCCGTAGCGTAGCCGGTCCGTGTCCCACTCCGGATTGGTGCCGGTATAACACACATAGGCCGCGTCGTTGAAGGCGATCTCGTGTTCCCGGCCATCGCTCAGCCGCCTCACCACAAGGTGGGTCAGCCCCTCACGACGCTCCGAGAGAACGAGGTGATCCCGGAACGCATCCACATCCTCGAGCAGCACCTCTTCGCGATGCGCCACCACCTCCTTCCAATTGCGCTTGTCCGCGGTGGCACCCTCAGCACATTCCATCAGGCGGAAGTTGAGCGCCTCCCAGTTCGTTACGATGTACCATTTCCCGGGATCCCCAGGCACGTGGATCACGGTGTGTTCGTGGTCCTCTTCCCGGGGAAGGAAGGGTGTGAAGCTGCCGTTCGGCTCTTCCACCGGCAGGGTCAGGTGTTCGCTGCTGGTGGTGCTCTCGGTCGTGATGATCACGAAACGGTCGCTCCGGCTGCGGTACACCTCACAACTGAAGGCGGGATCCTTTTCCTCGTATACCAGTACATCAGCGGTCTCCGGAGTGCCCATCTCATGGCGATAGATCCGGTAGGTGCGCAGTGTTTCATCCTTCCGCGGATAGAAGACCGTGCGCTCGTCCGCCCAGGCACATCCACCGCCTGTATTGGTGATCACGTCCGGAAGGTCCTTGCCCGTGTTCAGGTCGCGAAAGCGCAGCTCGTACTGCCGACGGCCCACACGGTCCTCGCTGAAGCACACGATATTGTTCCTGGGGCTGATCTCCAGATCACCAAGATCATAGTACGTGGTGCCTTTCGCCTGTTCGTTCTCATCCAGGAAATCCTGTTCCAGCGCACCCGGCTCATCCTTGCGCCTCACCTGTATCGCGTACTCCTTTCCCTCTTCGAACCGGTGATGGTACCAGTAGCCGTTCTCGCGATAGGGCACGCTGAGGTCCGTCTCCTTGATCCGCGCCTTCAGCTCCTTGAAAAGCTCCTCGCGCAAGCCCCTCACCGGTGCCAGCACACTGTCGCAATAAGCGTTCTCCGCCTCCAGATGCGCGATCACCTCCTGCGTGCGGGCATCGGGTCGTTCGGCGGTGCGTTGCTCCTCGCTCAATCGCAACCAATGGTACTCATCGTTGCGGACGTGACCATGCGCACTGATCTCGAACGGTCGTTTGGCGGCTTGCGGGGGCGCAAGTAAAGCGGTCTTCATGGGTGTGGTCGCATGCTGGCATCCCGCCACCAGGAGGGTGACCAGAAGTGGAAGGGGGCGGATCATGGGCGCGAGCGGGCCGAAAATTAACATGGCAGACCTAGCCGAGGACCTCGTGCAGCACCGCCGGTGAACGAAGCTCTCCAAGACCCTCGATATGCAGGCGGAAATACAGGAGAAGATGATCCAACAGTTCGCGCCGTCTCCCTACCGGTATGTTCAGCGTACCCAGCTCCGCGAATCCGACAGGAAGGAGTTCGGCCATGTGATCGCTCAGGGGAGGCCCCATCAAGTGCCCGTGCCGCTGTCCTTCGCGCATGAACTCCCCCTCCCGTAGATCGAACCATCGCTCTTCGGCACCAGGGGTCGCAGGCAGGAAACCGAGCATCTCACTATACCGGACGAGGAAGACCAACGGGAAATGCCTGACGTCCGGCGAGCCGTCCATCGCGTGCAAGGCATCTTCCACGAATCCGTAAAGCTCCGGATCAGGGGATTCGCCGCGCAAGGTGCGGTAGAGGACCTCTTGTGTGAACAACGCCAGCGTTCCGCGCACCGGATCGAACGGGACCCGCTCATAGGGTGCTGCCACGCGCAGCTCGCGCACCGCCAGCAGCTCCCGTTCCGCTATCTCCTCCGCCACGATCTCCACCCGGCTCAACGGCTGAAGAGCGGCCATTGCGCCACCCTTCCTTCCAAGACGGACCAGGAATGAGCGAAGACCAAACGCCTCGGTCAAAGCCTTCAGGACAACGGTATGGTCCCCGTGCCGGATGGTCTTCAGCACGATCGCCCGCGTGGTGTGCAGCATGTCCGGGCCTGAACAGCGATCCGTGGAAGCGACTTACTTCAGCAGCAGCAACTTGGTGTTGCACTTGAACGTGCCCGTGATGTCGCTTGCGAACACCAGGTAGACCCCTGTTGCCGCCCGCCGACCGCTCATGTCATTCCCATCCCAGATGGCCTGACCGCCCAGGGACCGTGTGCGGTACACGATGTTCCCGCTCACATCGGTCACCTTCACCTCGCTGTCGCTTACGAGACCAGTGATGGCGATGGGACCGGTGTACGTCTCGTGAACAGGGTTCGGAAAGACCTTCGCGCAATCACTCTTGTCCCCACCCTCGATCGCATCGCTGCGGTAGCTCATCAGGCCACGGTCCGTAGCGATGAAGACCTCGCCCGTGGTACCATCCACAGCGATGTTCAAGATGGTGTTGCTAGGCAATGGACTGTTCTCCACCGTGAAGTGATGGACCTCCTCCCGTCCGTCCGGTGATATCAGATAGACCCCGCTCGCCTGGGTACCGATCCACTTGCGGTCGGCGCCATCCACGGCGATGCTGTTGATGGCCTCCGTTTCCAGGAGCACCTGCACATTCCCATCCTGCTCGATGAGGATCTGCTGGGCATCCACCGGATCGCTAGAGAACACGGAGCCGGGATCATAGAACACACCAAGCCCTCGACTGGTCCCTGCCCAGATCCGACCTTCATGATCCTCCACGATCGTATATACGTCCGGCGCAGGAAGCCCGCCGGTCCCGGTCTGGTTGTTCAGCAGCTTGTACCGGTCATCATCCGTGCTTTCAACCGATGCACCACTGTCGTACACCAGGATACCGTTCCCCCGCGGCCGCAGGATCCACTTGTAGCCGTTCTGATCAACGATCAGGTCCGCCAGTAGCAGGTTCGAGCCCAGGATGGTGCCTGGCGAGAACGCGTACCAATCGCCGCTCTTGCGTCGCACCACGATCGGCTTGGTGGACCAGGGGTTCGTGGCCCACAGGTCCCCGTCCTCGTCAAAGGCCAGCCCCCCCACGTACAGCCGTTCCTGATAAGGGTTCACGTCGTAGCCCAGCGCACTGTTGGTCGGATTGTAGATCTGCACCGGCCAACCGTCACGGAATTCCAGGATCCCTTCATCCCAGCTTCCGAAGAAGGCGTGGGCAGGATCATCCGGGTCAATGGTCACCGCCACGATGTCCGCTATGCCGGAAACGAATTCATTCACCCCGTTCATGAACGTGGAGGTCGACTGATCCACGGTATGCCACTCATCGTTCATGTACACATGCACGCCTTCCCGATGATATTCGTTGGCCCAGGTCCCGTTCAGTGCACCGCTCGCCACGTACAGATCTCCGCCCGCGCTGGCCATCCGCCAGACGGCCGAAGTGCGCGGACCGTTAGGCGCCACCCGCAGCGTACCACCCGTACCCATGCGCAGCAAGCCGAGACCCTGGTCCGCCACCCATAAGGTGCCACCTGCCGTGATGGCCACTTGCTGAGGCCGGATGACCTGTCCCTCGAAGTCGCTGTAGTACCGCGCCTCGGCGAGGACTTGATCGTAGACATGGATGTTGAAGTCGTGCGGGATCGCCACGAATTGACCATCCCCACTCACCGCGAAGCCCTTGTTCACGCGGCCAAAGAGCGGCTCGAACCGGGACCACAGCCCATCCGGACCAAGCACCAACAGGCTATCCCCACCCGTTGTGCGCTTTGCGTTCACCAGCAACTTGTCACCGAACGATACGACCGCATTGAAGGGGCCGGAGGCGAGCGCTGGTCCCATGTCGGTCCGTTTCCTCCAATTCTCGAAGAAGGCCAGGTTCGGGCTGTTGCGTGCAGCAGCGAACAAGCCCCTGTCCGTTGCCGCGTAGATCGTATCCGCCGTCATGGCGATCCCGTTCACCAGCTCCTGCGATCCTCCGGGGCCAATGAACCAGGTATCCCTCACCTCACGCTGCAGCAGATCCACCACCACGATGCCGAAGCCGCAGCCCAGGTAGGCCGTGGACCCAACCATGTAGGCGCAATACACGCCCTTGTTCCCGACCAGTGAACTGCGCTTGATATCCCCGATGTTGTACGCCGCATCTCCCTTGAGCAGATCGAGGTTCCCGTTGGTATAGAACACCAGGGTACCTTGCACGGCTTCGTTCCAGGCCATGCCCTGGATACCCACATCGCTCAGCCGGTTGGTCTTGTTCTCCCGCTGGATCTCGCCGCTTTGCAGGTCGTAGCGGAAAGCCCCGTTGGCGCTGCCCGCATGGACCAGGCCGCCGCCCAGGGACACCACCGACACATCGGAGTAGGAGAAATGGTCCCGCCATTCACCGATGGCGGACTGGCTGTGAGCGGCCATGGCCACAATGGCCAGGATCAGGGTGGTCGTCGTTCTCATTCTAGCGGTCATGCACACAACGCAGTTGTCCGGCGATCCGTATCGCACAAGATAAGATGGTCCTTCATCCGCCTACCCCTTGAACAGCGAACGCCCCGGTCAGGGGCGTTCGTAGAGGTCGCGTGCGGATTCGAACCGCAGTAGCAGCTTTTGCAGAGCTGTGCCTAGCCACTCGGCCACGCGACCAGAAGGGGCGGCGAAGATAAGTGCTTCCACCCGCATGCAGGGCGATCACCCTTCCACCGTGTACACCGCCTGTTCCACATCCCCTTGGATGGGTGGTCGTAGTTTCACCACCCGCACCCACCAACGATGTTCCGGCCCCCAGGTCGACCTCAACCTGGCCAGGATGCGGGCCGTCACATGTTCGATCAACCGGCTGCGGGTGCTCATTTCCGCTCGAACGATGGCCGCCACGGCGCCGTAATCCACGGTGGCAGCCAGGTCATCCTTCCGCTCGGCCTCCCCGAAGTCACCCTCCACCCGCACATCCACCACGTACTGCCCACCAATGGTCGACTCCTCCTCGAGGCAGCCGTGATAGGCGAAGACCTTGATCCCGATCACCTCGATCAAGCCCATGTCGCGCAATGCTCAAGTCCCGCACGCAAGCGTGCGACCACCTCCTCCTTACCCAGCAAGGCGCTTACGTCGAACATGCCCGGGCCCTGCATCCGACCGGCCACGAAGAGCCGATAGATGGGCATCACCTGTCCCACCTTCATACCCTTCTCCTGCAGGACGGCGGTGAAGGTGGGCTCCAGGTCCGTCACACCAAAGGACGAGAGCTTACCGAGCGCATCCATATAAGCTTCAAGCACGGGCGCCACCTCCGGCTTCCAGCGCTTGCGAAGTTCCTCTTCCGCAGATGCATTGCCCTTGAACGGTGCACCGGCTACGAAGAGGTACTGCCCTTCCAGCATATCGTCCACGAAGGTGGCACGCTCCTTCAGCAGGGCCGCTGCCTGGGTGGCCTTTTCCAAGGACGTCGTTATCCCGCGCGCACCCAGCCGCTCCTTCAGCTGCCCACCGAGCTCAGCATCGGGACGGGCGCGCAGGTATTGTTGATTGAACCACTTGGTCTTCTCCGGATCGAACTTGGCTCCTCCCTTGTGCACGCGGCCGAGGTCGAAGAGCTCCGTCAATTCGTCCAGGCTCATGATCTCCTGATCCGTTCCCGGGTTCCAGCCCAACAAGGCGAGCATGTTGATGAAGGCCTCGGGGTAATATCCACGCTCACGATAGCCGCTACTCTTTTCTCCGCTCACCGGATCGGTCCAATCCAGCGCGAACACCGGGAAACCCAGCCGGTCGCCATCACGCTTGCTCAATTTGCCGTTCCCATCGGGCTTCAGGATCAGCGGCAGGTGGGCGAAAGCGGGACGCTCCCAGCCGAAAGCCTCGTAGATGAGCACATGCAGAGGCGCGCTGGGAAGCCACTCTTCCCCGCGGATCACATGCGTGATGCGCATCAAGTGGTCATCAACGATGTTGGCCAGGTGGTAGGTGGGCATGCCATCGCTCTTGAACAACACCTTGTCATCGATGTTGGCGCTGTGGACCACCACCCATCCGCGAATGATGTCCTCGAACCGCACCTCGGCGTGGCGCGGCACCTTGAGGCGTACCACGTACTGATCGCCACGCGCAAGTCGGTCCTTCACCTCATCGGCGCTCAAGGTGAGGGAGTTCTTCATGTGCTCCCGGGTCACCGCGTTATAGGCCGGGGCGGCCACGCCGGCCGCCTGCAGCCGCGAGCGCATCGCCTCCAGCTCCTCCGGGGTATCGAAGGCATGATACGCCTTGTCCTTGGCGATCAGTTCGTCCGCGTAAGTCTTGTACAAGTGCTGCCGGTCGCTCTGGCGATAAGGACCGTCCGGACCACCCGCCCAGGGGCTTTCATCCGGGACCAAACCGCACCAGGCCAGGCTCTCGCGGATGTAATCCTCCGCACCCGGCACGTAACGTGTCCGGTCCGTATCCTCGATCCGAAGGAGGAATTGCCCGCCATGCTTCCTGGCGAACAGGTAATTGTATAGCGCGGTACGCACTCCACCCATGTGCAGTGGACCGGTGGGACTGGGCGCGAATCGAACTCGAACGGACATGGGCTAGGGATGGGCACGGCACCCCATGGACGGCCCATGAGGAACGCCGGTTGAATGAGGCGCGAAGGTAACCGGAACGACCCGTCCCCCGGGATCAGATCTGGACCCCCTTCACCAGCAAGCGCTGCCAGGAAGTGTTCTTGCGGAGATACGTCTTTACGTATGGACAGTACGGCACCATGCGCATGTTGTTCGACTCCACCCAGCCCAGGACTTTCTCGGTCAGGACGGCGGCCACCTCCGACGACTCCATGGCCGGCGGCACCTGCACATGGGTCAGGAAGATCCGATCGGGCGTGCGGTCATACTCCATGCGCACACGATGACCATCCACCACCATCACGAACTGGCGCGACTCCTCTTCGTCGATCAGCTGTAATTCGTTCAGGTCCGTTGCTTGGGGAGAGTTGCTTCTTGCCATGATCAAGGCCGCGAATTTACGGCTTATGATGGATAACCCCGTCTACGGAGATCACCGGGACAACTCATTTAGAAGTTCAACGTGGCCGCCAGGAAGGGCATCCCCACGGGTGTCACTTTCGTGCTGAACTCCTTGTCGTACGCCAGACCCACATCAATGGCCAGCGCCTCTCCCAGGATGCGCACACCGGCCGCATGAGCGCTGAAACCGCGATCGGGATCACTGAAGACCCAATGCTCGGTGACCAACATGACGTTCGCAAGAACACGCGCCGCCCCACCGATGTTGAACACCGGGCCGCGACCCATCTCCTGTCCATCATGCGTCAGACCTCCGGATAGCGTGAGCTGATAGTCCTTGCTACCTAAGGTGACCATGGCCAAGGCTGTGAAGAAGCCGTTGGATATCGGGGTCCCTTCAGGCACAGGAGCGCCCACCGGCACCCGCGCGTTCAGGTAGGTGATGGATGCGCCGAGGTGGAAGAGTTCGGATGTCGAGCCACACACCTGTATCCTCCCGGTATATACCGGACCGCCATCACGCGCCCGGATCAGCGAGATCAGGTCCAACGAGCCGGAAGCTGAGAGATTTTCCGTTAGCCCGTATGCGACCGTGTTCAAGGACACCATGGTGTTCTTGTAATACCCTGTCTGCTTGCGCAGGGGAATGGCGGAGAGCGTGACGAAGTAGTGGGAACCGTAGGTGTTGTTGGTGCGCTTCACACGCGGGGTGAACCGCTTACCGGCCACCCCCAGGCCGTGCGCGGCCTCCACGTAGCCCGGCCCGTTCGCCGCGATGTCCGGGACCAACAACGGCAATAGCACGATCAGTTGAAGGACCCTTAGAAGCTCGTTACCCATGATCGCGCCGCAGTAGCCGAAGATAGACGAGCTCGACCCATGCACGGATGCCTGGCCGCAGATCATCGCCCCGATGATCGAACCACCCCACCCAGGGCCGGGTACTGGATACAACAACCCCCATGGCTTGCCGTAGATTTGTTCGAACATCCACGGCAGGAAGGCCGTACCGGGTGTGGAGCATGCGGGAAAGCCAGGATCTGATCGTCAAACTGGACGCCTTTGTTCGGAAGTATTACAAGGACCGGGTGATCCGGGGCCTGTTATACAGCGTGGGGCTGCTCGTGGCCTTCTACCTGGCGGCGGCATTGCTCGAATATGTCGGCCATTTCGGGACCGCCGCGCGCACCCTGCTGTTCTGGGGCACGGTCCTGGCCGCCACCCTCGTTGTCCTGCGTTTCATCGCGATCCCCTTGCTCAAGCTTTTCCGACTGGGCCCGGTCATCAGCCACGAGGAGGCGGCCCGCATCATCGGCACACACTTCGCCGAGGTGAAGGACAAACTGCTGAACACCCTGCAGCTCCGGCATATGGCGGATGCCACACCGGAACAGCGCGCCTTGATCACGGCGGCCATCACACAGCGCAGCCGGGAGCTGGGACCCGTGGCCTTCGTCAACGCCATCGACCTTCGGCGCAACACCCGCTACCTGCGCTATGCCCTGCCGCCGCTCGCCGTGCTCCTGGTGTTGCTCCTAGCGGCGCCAAGCCTGATCACAGGTCCCACCGAACGGCTCATCGCCCATGGCAGTGACTTCATTCCCGACGCACCCTTCCGCTTCGTGCTGGTGAACGACAGCCTGGAGGTGCCCGAAGATCAGGACTTCGAAGTGGTGGTGGTCATCGAGGGTCAGGCCATCCCCCAACAAGCAGAGCTCGAGATCGGGGACCAGCGCATTCCGATGGTGAAGAAGGACGCCACGCACTTCACCCATCGTTTCCGGAACGTACAGCAGGCCATCACTTTCCGGTTCGCTGCCGAGGGTCACCGATCCGAAGGCCATACCCTGCGCACCATCCCCGACCCGCTCCTGCTCGACTTCGGCTTGCACTTGGAATACCCGGCCTACCTGGGTCGCCCCGCAGAAGAGGTGAGCAATACCGGGGACATCACCGTGCCTGCCGGGACACGCGTCACGTGGGAGGTGAACGCCCGCAGTGCCGATGCCATGGACCTCGCCTTCGACGATACGACCCTGGTGCTCGCACCTGCGGCCGCCACTGCGGTCCACGGCAGGTTCCGCGCTTCGCGTAGGCTGTTGCATAGCCACACCTACCGCATGCGGCCGCGTCATGGCGATAGAGCCGCTCGGGATCCGCTGCAGTACCGGGTCGAAGTGGTCCCCGATCTTTACCCGACGATCCAGGTGGACACGCGCACCGACAGCACGGCCCTCAAGCGTTTGTTCTATCGGGGTGTCATTGCCGATGACCATGGCTTCAAGCGCCTGCGGTTCCACTACCGATTCGTGGCCGGCGGCGATAGTGTGCCCACCGAACTGCGATCCGGGGTTTCCGACCTGCCCTTCGATGCGAAGAACACCCGGCAGGAGTTCTTCCACAGCTGGGATGTCTACGGTTTCACCATCAACCCAGGCGACCGCATCGAACACTGGTTCGAGGTATGGGACAACGATGGTGTGAACGGCAGTAAGAGCGCACGGTCCACGCCGCAGGTCTTCGCCGCACCCACCCTCAAAGAGCTGGCCGAGAAGGAGGAACAACAGAGCGAGGAGATCAAGAGCGGCCTGAAGGAACGGATCAAGGAAGCGCAGGACCTGCAGAAGGAACTGGACAAGTTGCGCCGCGATCTGCTCGAGAAGAAAGAGATCAACTGGCAGGACAAGCAGAAGCTGGAGAACGTGATGCAGCGCCAGCAGCAGCTTCAAGAGGCGATCGAGAAAAGCGCCGAACAACTGCGCGAGTCCCAGCAGCTGCAGCAGGAGTTCAGGCCGGAGGATCAACGGCTCCTCGAGAAACAACAACAAGTGCAGGAGCTCTTCGAGAACGTGTTGAGCGAGGAGATGAAGGAGTTGTACCGGCAGGTGCAGGAGCTCATGGAGAAGCTGGACAAGGACAAGTTGCAGGAACAACTCCAGGAGATGAAGATGGACCAGGAGGACATCGAGAAGGAACTGGACCGCGCGCTGGAGACCTTCAAACGCATGGAGGTGGAACAGAAGGCCGAGGACATCGCCAAGCAACTGGAAGAACTGGCCGACAAACAGGAGGAGTTGGCACAGGACACCGAGGCGGGCAAGACCGATCAGGAGGTGTTGAAAGAGCGCCAGGAGGAATTGAACAAGGAGATGAAGGACCTCTCCGAACAACTGGACGAGCTGGAGAAGAAGAACGAGGAACTGGAGTCACCGATGGACATACCCAGGACCGACGAGCAGGAGCAGGGGATCCAGGAGGATCAGCAGCAGAGCAGCCAGGAACTCAACAAGAAGCAGAACCAGAAGGCCGGGAAGTCCCAAAAGAACGCCGCTGAGAAGATGGATCAACTGGCCTTCCAAATGCGCAGCGGCATGCAGAGCGGCGCACAAGAGCAGCAGGAAGAGGACATGGAGGCCCTGCGCCAGCTCCTGGAGAACATCGTACAGCTCAGCTTCGATGAGGAGCGCCTGATGGGCGCTGTCACCACCACCAGCACCAAGGACCCGCGTTTCGTCGAGCAGGGACGTGAGCAGCGCAAACTGCGGGACGATGCCAAGGTGATCGAGGATTCGCTCTTCGCCCTGAGCAAGCGCGTACCGCAGTTGCACAGCATCGTGAACCGGGAGATGAACGCGGTGAACGGGAACATGGATGAGGCCGTTCGCTTGCTGGGCGATGCCCGCGCCAATGAGCGGTCGAAACCGATGGCCGCGGACAAGCAGCAGCACGCCATGACCAGCCTCAACAACCTCGCCTTGCTGCTTGACGAAGCCCTGCAACAGATGATGGCGCAAATGATGGCCCAGAGCAAACCGGGAAGCGGCAACTGCAACAAGCCCGGAGGCTCCGGCGCCAAGCCCAGTGATAGTGGCAAGATGGCCAGGATGAAGGCGAACCAGCAGTCCCTGCAGAAGCAGCTCGAGGAGATGCGCAAGGCCATGCAGGAGGGGAAGAAGCCCGGCGAGAAGCCCGGTGAGAAGAACCAGGGCAGCATGGGCATGCCGGGCATGAGCCAGCAGTTGGCCCAGATGGCCGCCCAACAAGCCGCCATACGCAAGGAGATGCAGCGACTGGCACAGGAGCTCAACAAGGATGGCAGCGGGGCCGGCAACCCCCTCAACAAGCTGGCCGAGCAGATGGAGCAGAACGAGAAGGACATCGTGAACAAGAACATCACGCCCGAGACGTTGCGCCGCCAGCAGGAGATCATGACCCGGCTGCTGGAGCATGAAAAGGCCGAACGGGAACGCGAGCTCGATCAGCAGCGCACGAGCAACGAAGGCCGGCAATTGCCTGCCGCCGACCCGGCGCGTTATTTCGACTACCAGCGGAGGAAAGCGCGGGAAGCGGAACTGTTACGAACAGTGCCACCGGGATTGAAGCCCTATTATCGCGATCGGGTCAATGCCTATTTCGGTACTTTTGACCGACCCTGAACGCCATGGCCGCTTTGATCGAAGAGCTGGAATTCACCCAACGGATCGACTTTCCGGCGAAGGCGGAGAACATCGCCCTCGCTGAAAAGCTGATCGACGAGGCCTGCACCAAGCACCAGGTGCACGAAAGCCACTACGGCAACATCCTCATCGCCCTCACCGAAGCCGTCAACAACGCCATCCACCACGGCAATGCACTGGACCCCTCCCGGTCCGTGACCGTGGGTTATGAAGTGAAGGACGGCCGCATCATCTTCATGGTCCAGGATCAGGGACCCGGCTTCGACCACGAGCACCTCCCCGACCCCACCGACCCACAGAACATCGAGAAGCCCCACGGCCGCGGTGTCTTCCTCATGCGGGCCCTCGCCGACAGTGTCGAGTTCAGTGACAATGGGGCCACCGTGGCGATGGCCTTCAGCCTTCAGCCCGTTTCGGAGTGATGGCCACCAGCGGCACCATCGGGTTCATCGTTCAAGAAGTACCCGATGCGTTCCGTGAACGGACTCGCCTGAGGAAGTGGCTGCACCGGGTGGCCCAGGACCACGGCACACGCATCGATGCGGTCAACTTCGTCCTGATGCACGACAACGGCCTGCTCTACTTCAACCAGACCTTCCTTGGCCACGACGACTATACGGACGTGATCACCTTCCCCGTGGACAACAACAATGGAGTGGCCGGCGATGTGCTTATGAGCTATGACCGCATCAAGGAGAATGCGGTCGCTTACCACGTGCCCGCCGCTGCCGAGCTGCGCCGTGTAATGGTGCACGGCCTGCTGCACCTGCTCGGTCACAAGGACAAGACCAAGGCCCAACGCGAGGCCATGCGCGCCATGGAGGAGAAGTACCTCGCGCGCTTCCAGCGGATGTGATCCGTCAGGAGCCCCGTCCAACATGAACAAGGGCTGCCCTGGGGCAGCCCTTGTTCAAATGGAGGTCCCGGCGGGTCACTTGGTCATCGGAGCCTTGCTTGCCCCCGAGAGCACGCCTTTCTGCTCATCCAGTTCCTTGCGGAAGCTGGCGATGTGTTCACGGGCGGTGCCGAACACCGTCTTGCTATCCGCATCCGTGGCCTTGTTCACCAGCTCCAGCTGCTCGTTGATGCGAGCCTGAATGCCCTTGAGCGTTTCGCCAGCCGCCGTGTACTTGTCATGCTCGGCACCCGACGTGGTCGAGGCTAGATCCATGGCACGTTTGCCAAGTTCCTGCGCCTGGCCCATCGCCCCTTTCAGTTCGCCGGATAGTTGACGCTTCTGGTGCATGAGCTCATCGCTCGCAGTGGCCTTCGTTCCGGAGGCCATCGGTTTGGTCACGCTCTCTTGAGCCATCGTGGCGGTGCAGCTCAGCAATGCCACGACAAAGGGAAGTAGGATCTTGCGCATGGTCGGTTCAGGTTCTGTTCGGTTGTGACGTTCGGTGGTCTCGAATGGTTGTTCGCCCATCCAATACCGTGCCGCCAAGATAGCACCATCTCCGCGGCAGCGGTCGAGCTTCCCGCTCATGCTTACTTTCGAACCTCAACCCCGAGGCCATGCGCACCACGCTCATCCCCATCCTTCTCTCCTTCCTCACCCTTGGCGCCTCCAGCCAGGACACCTTCACCCTGAGCAGCCGTGATCTCGGGGGGCAGGCCACCATGGAGCAGGTGTTCAACGGCTTTGGGTGCAGCGGCGCGAACAAGAGCCCCCAGCTGGCCTGGAAGAACGCCCCCGAGGGCACCAAGAGCTTCGCCGTGACGATGTACGACCCGGACGCGCCCACCGGCAGCGGATGGTGGCATTGGTTGGTCTTCGACATACCGGCATCGATCCACGAACTGCCCAGTGGCGCGGGCACACCAGGCATGACCGGTCTGCCCGAGGGTGCGGTGCAAAGCATCACTGACTTCGGCTCGGCCGGTTATGGCGGCCCTTGTCCGCCACCCGGACACGGCCCTCACCGGTACATCATCACCGTGCATGCGCTGAGCACCGACAAGCTGGGACTTGATGCCAGCGCGAGTGCCCCCATGGTGGGCTTCAATTTGAACCAGCATACCCTGGCGAAGGCCAGCGTGCTGTTCTACTACGGCCGCTAAGGCAGGAGGAAGCGTCCGCTGCCAAGGCCCGGTATGCGCCAGGCATAACAACCAGTGGCCAGACCCGTCAGGTGCGCCTCTGCCACGCCGCCGTTGAAGGACCACGCACGAACAAGCCTGCCAGCCGGGTCGAGCAGTTGGACCATCCCCGTCGCTCGCTGGTCGTTCAGCACCCATCGCACCCGCTCACCCGCCTGGGTGAAGGTCACCGGCGACCGTTCACTCCGTTCGGCGAGCCCCACGCTCAACTGCCCGCCCTCGAAGCCCACCAGCACGGGGTCGTGATCACTGCTCCGGAACGCGTTCGCCTGATACCGCAGCACGTTGCCATCCCGATAGTCAAAGGTCTCCGGCTCATCCGTGTTGATGTGCCAGATCGCGGTTCCTGTGACCGCCGCATCCATGGTCGCGGTGGCGAACACATGGTCGAGCGTGCCGAACATGCTTCCGTAGGTGTGCGTGTAGCCCCCGACCACGGAGCGGTAGTGAAGGCCGGACGCCCGCAGGCGATCGATGGGGTCCTCCTCGGCATAGGCATTGAAGTCACCCATGATCAGCTGGGCCGAGATCCCCGTCGCATTCCGCACCTCCGCCCAATGGTCCACCAGGGCGTCCGCCTGGGAACGCCGCATCGCATTGAAGCAACCCTGCCCATCACCCTGGTCCGTGTTCGTACCCGCTGCCCCATCACACAACTTGCTGCGCAGGTGCATGGTGCTGAATAGGAAGCGACCGCCTGTGCTGATCACGCGAAAGCCCTGGGTCAGATGTGGTCGTTGAAAGAGGCTCGTGTTCAGTGCGTACAACGAAGTGACCGGCAGCAGCACCGACGGCTTGTAAAGGATCACCGTGCGCGTACCCTGGCCGAATGCGTCTTCTTCAAGCACCGCATAGGTCCCTACGCCCATCGCATTGTTCAAGGCGGCCACCAGGTCCTGCCAGGCCGCATCCGTGTTCTCGATCTCACACAGCACCAGCACATCCGCGTTCATCGCCTCGATGGCCGCCACCAACTTGGCCCGCTGCCGCCCCAGTTCCGCGCTGTTCGTCGCGCCCCAATCACCCAGGGTGGTGAAGTAGTTGAGCACGTTGAACGCAGCTGCCCGCAAACTGCCGCCCACCGCCGGCACCACCGGACGTTCCGCATGCTGGAACAGGACCGGGGCCACTGGCTCCAGCTTGTACTCGCCATAGGAGTAGTGGATCACCCCGGTCAGGTCGTTCACCGTCGATCCATTGCGCAGGGTGCCCGCCACATCCGCCCAAGGTGCGGGGTCGGGCCAGGCGCTGGTCCGCGTGTCGTCCAGCAGGATGAAGCCCCGATCGATCACGTTCTGTGCGGCCTGTACCGCGCCCACGTTCCCCGCTCCCGTGAAGGTGGTGCCCGTAGGATCAACATCGTTCGGGTCCACCTCGTTGGTGGGCGCGTAGGTGCGTTCCCGCGCCAGATACAGCTCCCCGTATTGTGACCAGCTCGAGTTGTCCACCACCACCAACATACCCGGGAACCGCACCAGCATGCCCTCATAGCGCTCCCAGTTGGCCAGGGAGGCGATCGGCAGGTCGATGTCGGTCGGATTGACCACGCCGCTCCCAAGGACGGAATGCGTGGCATTGCTGATCTCGGTGAGACCGTTGAACTCCAATACGGTGCCGGTGACCGAAAGGCGCTGGCCGATGCTGACCCCCGTGTTCGGCGCGTACACAAAGATCCCGTTGCTGGTGTTCACGCTCCCATCGCATGCGGGTTGCTCGATGTAGTAGCCGTTGATCGATCCACTTCCGGTATAGACCGCCGTTACGATCCCCTCGGTCGTGACCTGCTGACCCTCGAAGGGACTGCTGATCCCGCTTCCCTGGATGGCGCAGATGGATTGCGCCACGACCATCGTGGGAAGCAGTAGGAGCAGGAGGGATAAGCGGCGCATCGCGTGCGGTAAGGCGGCGCAAGGTAGCGTCCGGTGCACCCGGGATGGTGTTGATGAACAAGCTGTGCGCAGGTGCATCCGGATGGCCCCGGGACCCAACTTTGTGCGGTGCGCACGACCCCCTTATCCCGCTTGATGCGCCGGCCAAGCTCATGAACGGACCGACCCGCCCTCCGATCACCCGCCCGCTCCCCTTCCTAGCCCCCGATCTCGAACACCTGGCGGATGAGGATCACGCGCCTGCCATCGAGGCCGGCATGGCGGAGCAGCTCGCCGAGGTGGAGACGATACTGCGCGATCCTCAGGCGCCGAACTTTGAGAACACCATCGTGGCCCTGGAACGGTCCGGACGCCGATTGACCCGCGCCAGGAACATCTTCTTCAACCTCACCGCCAGCGCCACCAACGACCACCTGCAGCAGGTGAAGGCAGAGCTGATGCCCAGGCTCGTGGCCCATGAGGATGCGATCACCCTGAACGAGGACCTCTTCCTTCGTGTGCGCGCCGTTCACGAGGCCCGGCACGACACCGGCCTGGATGCGGTCCAGGAACGCCTCGTGGAAAGGTACTACGACCGCTTCGTGCGTGCCGGGGCGCTGTTGGAACCCACAGGCAAGAAGCAGCTCATGGCATTGAACGCCGAGGAAGCACGGTTGCGCAGCCAATTCGAGGACAACGTGCTGAAAGAGCGCACTGCGGTCGCCGTGCTCGTTGATGACCGTGCCGCGCTCCTCGGGCTGGAGGAGGACGCGGTGGCTGCGGCTGCCGAGGCCGCCCGGTTAAGGGGGCATGAAGGCAAGTGGCTCATCGACCTGATCAATACCACGCGACAACCCATCCTGGCCTTTTTGCAGGATCGCACTTTGCGCAAGCGCATCCACCTGGCCAGTATCAACCGGAACCGTTCCGGCACGAATGACGATCGACCGATCATCGCGCGACTCGCGCAACTCAGGGCGCAGAAGGCCGCGCTGCTGGGCTTCCCGACCTGGGCGGCCTACGTGACGGACGACCAAATGGCAGGGACCCCGGAGGCAGCCGTGACATTGCTTGCTGGCCTGGTCCCCAAGGCGAAGGGGAAAGCCATGATGGAAGCGGACAAGCTTCGCGCCATCGCCGGCGAACTACCCGGGGACAAGGAGCTCCGAGCGTGGGACTGGGCATACTACAGCGAGCAGGTGCGCAAGGCGGAATACGATCTGGAGGAAGCGGCTGTGAAGCCCTACCTCGAACTGGAAAATGTCCTGGTGAAGGGGGTGCTCTTCGCTGCCGAGCAACTCTACGGACTTGCGTTCAAGGAGCGGTTCGACATGCCCATCTACCACCCGGATGTAAGGGTGTTCGAGATCTTCGATCTCGACGGTTCGGCCCTGGGCCTGTTCTATGGTGACTTCTACGCACGTGACAACAAGAGCGGAGGTGCTTGGATGAGCAGCTTCGTGGATCAAAGTTTCCTGCTGGAGCAGCAGCCCGTGATCACCCTGAACTGCAACTATGTGAAGCCCGCGCCCGGCCAGCCCTGCCTGCTTGGTTCAGATGATGTGATCACCCTATTCCATGAGTTCGGTCACGCTCTCCATGGCATGCTCAGTGCACAGGTCTATCCGCTCTTCAGCGGCACGGCCACAAGCACCGATTTCGTGGAGTTCCCCTCCCAGCTGAACGAGGGCTTCGCGACCGATCCCGAGGTGCTTGCCAACTACGCCCGACACTACCTTACCGGTGAAGCCATGCCAGCCGCGCTTGTGAACAAGATGAAGCGTGCAAGGGCCTTTGATCAGGGCTATGCGACGAGTGAATACCTCGCGGCGGCACTGCTCGATATCGAGTGGCACTCGCTCACCGCCGATGACCCGCTGGTCACCGATGTGGACGCATTCGAGCAGGCTGCCCTGGCCAAATACGGATCGGACCACGAGCTCATACCGCCGCGTTATCGCTCCACCTATTTCAGCCACATCTGGAGCGGTGGTTATGCCGCGAATTACTATGCCTACCTGTGGAGTGAGGTGTTGGATGCGGATGGGTGTTCGTGGTTCGCGGAACATGGCGGGGCCACCCGGGAGAACGGTCTCCACTTCCGCAGCACAGTGCTCTCCCAAGGCGGCAGCAAGGACGGACACCAACTCTACCTCGATTTCGCCGGGCGTGAGGCGCGACCGGAGCACTTATTGAAGCGGCGTGGCCTGATCTGACGGGGCCACCTGTTCAGGCGCGCTTGGCTCGTTCGGCATCCCTAAGGCGATGGATCATGTCGCGCCATTCCTCCAGCTGACGCTCCTGCGTATCATGGCTGATGTGCGGCTCCTGGTCCTCACGAACAATGAACAAGTGGTGATCGTCTGTGATCACATGCAGGAGGCCGTTGGTGGCCGTGGCGCGTTCCATGGCATTACGGTTGGTGCGTACGGTATGGGCAAAGGGCATGCCAGCGGTCAAAGCCAGCCGTAGGCTCTGCTCAGGACCCGGTCCCTTGTGGGCCGAGGTACACCGGATCGATCTACCTTTGCGGCGTCCATGGAACCTATCCCTCCTCCAACGCACAATCCGCTGGAGATCAGGGGTCTTGGAACAAGGTTCCACGTGGAACGAACCGCATGGAAGAGGTCTATGATGTGATCGTGGTCGGTGCCGGCCATGCCGGGAACGAGGCTGCAGCTGCAGCCGCGAACATGGGCTCCCGAGTGTTGCTCATCACCATGAACATGGGGGTGATCGGACAGATGAGTTGCAACCCCGCCATGGGCGGCGTGGCGAAGGGGCAGATCGTCCGGGAGATCGATGCGCTTGGGGGCTACTCCGGCATCGTCACCGATAGAAGCACCATCCAGTTCAGGATGCTCAATCGTAGCAAAGGGCCCGCCATGTGGAGTCCCAGGGCGCAGAACGATCGCGCCCTTTTCGCCGCTGAATGGCGGAGAATGCTGGAACAAACCCCAGGCGTGCACTTCTGGCAGGACACGGTGAACGAGCTTCTCATCGAAGAGGGTTCCATTCGCGGTGTTCGCACCGGCCTGGGCAAGACCATCCGCGCGCGCGCCGTGATCCTCACGAGCGGAACCTTCATGAACGGGCTCATGCATATTGGCGAACGCCAGTTGGGTGGTGGCCGGGCGGGAGAAGGTTCGAGCAGGGGCATCACGGAACAGCTCGTTTCACTCGGTTTCGAGGCCGGACGCATGAAGACCGGAACCCCACCCCGAGTGGACGGTCGCAGCATTGACTACAGCCAGCTGGAGGAACAACCTGGCGACCTTGATCCGGGAAAATTCAGCTACTCCCCAACCACCAGGCCGGTCGCAAAGCAACTCTCCTGCTGGATGACCTATACCAGCCCAGAAGTGCACGATATCCTACGAACCGGATTCGACCGAAGCCCCATGTTCAATGGCCGCATTCGCGGCTTGGGCCCGCGCTATTGCCCCAGCATCGAAGACAAGATCGATCGCTTTGCCGACAAGGACCGCCACCAGATCTTCGTAGAACCCGAGGGCTGGGATACCGTGGAAACCTATATCAACGGGTTCAGCACCAGCTTGCCTGAAGAAGTGCAAGTGGCGGCCCTTCGCCGCATACCAGGCTTCACCAATGCCCGCATGTTCCGTCCTGGTTATGCAGTGGAGTATGACTACTTCCCTCCAACCCAGCTCTCGCACTCGTTGGAAACGAAGCTGGTGAAGGGACTCTACTTCGCAGGACAGATCAACGGCACCACGGGCTATGAGGAAGCCGCTTGCCAGGGCTTGATGGCCGGTATGAACGCTCATCTCCGCATCGCTGAACAGGCACCTTTCATCCTTCGCCGCGATGAGGCCTATATCGGGGTATTGATCGACGACCTTATCACCAAGGGTACCGAGGAGCCCTATCGCATGTTCACCAGCAGGGCTGAATTCCGGATCCTACTTCGTCAGGACAATGCGGACCTCAGGCTCACCGCTCGATCCCACGCCATCGGATTGGCAAGCGAAGAGCGGCTCCAACGGGTCGAGCGGAAAATGGCCCTCACGGAAGCCTTGGTGGATGCGCTGCGCGCTGAAAGCACCGCCCCGGACACCGCAAATGCCGTGATCGTTCCACGTGGAACATCCCCCATCAAACAGAAGATCAAACTGTATGACCTTCTACTGCGCCCACAGCTGTCCTTCGCGGACGTTGCTGAACTCTCCCAGTCCATTGAGCCCATCCTTGCAACGACCGATGGCCTGCGAGCTGAAGTGATCGAGCAGGTCGAGATCAATGGCAAATACGAGGGTTATCTCACTAAGGAGCGCGAACTCGCCGAAAAACTCACGCGCCTGGAAGATGTTCCATTAGATGTCGATACCGAATACGCACGCTTAACTTCTTTGTCGATGGAGGCTCGCCAGAAACTGGATAAGGTAAAGCCCCGGACCCTGGGCCAGGCATCACGCATCAGCGGAGTTTCCCCTGCCGACCTGAGCGTCCTTATGGTCTATCTAGGGCGTTAACCCACTCGCACCACGGCGGTCTGACAGTTGGGCCCTGCCATCAAACACATTGGCCGTGCGTTCATCCTAGTTGTCCTGCACCCCAGGGCCATGATCGTTCCACGTGGAACATCGGGTCATCAACAACTATTCAACGATCCCTATTCACGATCGTTGGCCAGCGTTCCAATGCCTTCCTAGTCCACATCGCTGCCGCGTTCACGAGATGTCCCCTGCATCGGACCTTACCCCGGCCAGATCGGTTCTTCCTGCCATTGAGCCCAACTGATCCTTAGACAATCGTTCCCGCCATATGGAATGCCGGCCGCAGCGGTCCAGAACCCCTGCAAACGGCGATCGCACATCCCTTCTCATCGGGATACACTCTGATCCAAGTAAGCAGCACGCAATCGACTTCGCCACGACCTATCAGCGCGCTACATCATCCAACTTACACGAGCTGGTCAGCGCAGTTCCGAATTAGTCCGGCGGCGATCACTTTATCACGCAACTTAGTACGGCATGTGTACATCGGCCACTAGCACCCTTTCTACCCATTTTCCTGGATGCAAGACGGAAGCATCTTCGGCCCGTCAAGGCGCGAAACCCGTTCTCCTGGGGGCGGGCCGCGCCTCACTTGGTGTTGTGCTAGGGTTTAACAACGCCGGCTTGCCGAAGGAGGCACTGGTGGAGCAGAACGATCCCTTTCAGATCGCTACAAGCGTCACGGAACCTCCGACGGCCCTGTTCATACCAACTCCACCTTCCCCTCATAGGCCGTAGACCCCAAAAGGCGTCAGAAGCCACCAGAACCGCCCAGAGAGCCCAGTTGAACCCGCCAGCAAGGGTGAGCTCCGGACATGCCGCGATCGTCTCTTAGGGGGCATTTCTTGAGCTCGTTTTACTTGATTGATTATCAGCCGATTAAGCCCATTGTTTGGAGGGGGGCGTGATAACCTGCCTATAGCGCGTTGACCCGCTCTGGATCCGTGCCCGAGCCCATCGTACTTTTGCGGCCCGAAAGACCAACCATGAGCTCAACCTTGAACGCCCCCGGCCGGATCACAGAAATCCTTAAGAACATTGGAGTGAGTGAGGAGAACAGCGGTGTCTCCACCGGAACCACCTGGTTGAAAGGGGAGGGGGCCGTGCTCAGCAGTTACAGCCCGGTGGATGGCGCCTTGATCGGCACCGTGCGAAGTGCCTCTGAAGCGGAATACGAGAAGGCCATCATCGCCGCGGAAAAGGCCTTTATCGAGTGGCGCCATTGGCCTGCACCCAAACGCGGCGAAGTGGTGCGCCAACTGGGTGAGGCGCTTCGAGAGCACAAGGAGGACCTGGGCAAGTTGGTGAGCTATGAAATGGGAAAGAGCTACCAGGAAGGACTTGGCGAGGTGCAGGAGATGATCGACATCTGCGACTTCGCGGTCGGTCTTTCCCGCCAGCTGCACGGCCTCACCATGCATAGCGAACGTCCGGAGCACCGCATGTATGAGCAATGGCATCCGGTTGGCCTGGTGGGCATCATCACCGCATTCAACTTCCCGGTCGCAGTATGGAGCTGGAACACCGCCCTCGCCTGGGTTTGCGGCGATGTATGCGTATGGAAGCCCAGTGAGAAGGTGCCCCTGTGCAGCATTGCGTGCCAGCACATCGCCTCCGAGGTCTTCAAACGAAATGGAGTTCCCGAAGGTGTGAGCGTGCTCATCAACGGCGGCCGCGAAGTGGGAGAGTGGATGAGCGCGGATACTCGGATCCCTTTGGTGAGCGCCACCGGTAGCACCCGCATGGGCAAGGCCGTTTCCGCCACTGTAGGTCAGCGCCTGGGTCGCTCGCTGCTTGAACTGGGAGGCAACAACGCCATCATCATCAGCGACAAGGCCGACCTCGACATGTCGTTGATCGGTTGTGTGTTCGGTGCCGTTGGTACTGCAGGTCAACGGTGTACCTCCACCCGCCGTCTGATCATCCACGACAAGGTGTACGACGCCTTCGCAGCGAAGCTCAAGAAGGCCTACGCGCAACTGCGCATCGGCGACCCTCTTGACGAGAAGAACCATGTTGGTCCCCTCATTGATGGGGCGGCCGTGGCCATGTACGAGAACGCTCTGCGGGCGGCTACGGAACAAGGCGGGAGGATCCTGGTCGAAGGGGGTGTAATGAACGGCGCCGGTTACGAAAGTGGTTGCTACGTGCGGCCGGCGATCGTGGAGGCCACGCCGGAAATGGCCATTGTGCAGGAGGAGACCTTCGCCCCCATTCTGTACCTGATCCGCTACACCGGGGATGTCAACAACGCCATCGCCATCCAGAACGGCGTGAAACAGGGCCTCAGTAGTTCCATCATGACTTTGGACCTGCGCGAAGCTGAACGCTTCCTGAGCGCTTCCGGAAGTGATTGCGGGATCGCCAATGTGAACATCGGAACCAGTGGTGCGGAGATCGGAGGCGCCTTCGGGGGTGAGAAGGAGACCGGCGGCGGTCGGGAAAGCGGTAGCGATGCTTGGAAGGCCTACATGCGGCGGCAGACCAACACCATCAACTACGGCAGTAAACTGCCGCTCGCTCAAGGGATCAAGTTCGATCTCTAAGGCCTTTCCTTTCCGGAATTTCGTCGTCGGTCCCGTCTGGCCAACTTGAGCCGGATATATTCGCCGGGAAGCATGATCACCCGTTCCTTCATCGCGTGCATCATCCTGGCGCTGTCAGGATGTGCTCAGCCCCGTGAGCGTGAGGTGATCCCGCGCACAGGGGCCTGGCGCATGGAGATGGATCTTGCAGGGGAGGTGCTGCCGTTCCAGTTCGAGTTGCAACGCGGCGCTGACCAGACCTGGACGGCCTCCATCAAGAACGCATCCGAAACCATTGCGGTAAAGGATATCGAACTGCACCACGATACGTTCGTCATGCGCATGCCCCTCTTCGATTCCGAATTCCGTGGCCTTGTGCTGAATGATAGCGTGATCCAGGGAGAGTGGTATAACCACCTCAAAGGCCCGGACTACCGCATTCATTTCGTAGCACATGCAGGCAAGACCCATCGGTTCGAGGGTCCATCCAACGGTACCGGGCGTTTCGCCGGGACCTGGGAGACCCACTTCAGTGCTGGTACCGCCGATGCGTACAATGCCATCGGTATCTTCGAACAGGGCCCAGAAGGGCGGGCCACCGGGACCTTCGTCACGGAGACCGGTGATTATCGCTTCCTGGAGGGTTCCGTGCACAACGACTCACTCTGGCTTTCCTGCTTCGATGGTTCGCACGCCTTCCTGTTCAATGCCACGCTCCGTGGCGACAGTATCATGGGACGCTTCCGCAGTGGTACGCATTGGCAGGAAGCCTGGACCGGTGTGCGCAACCCCGATTACGAGCTGCGGAACCCGGATTCGCTGACCTTCCTGAAGGAGGGCTACGACATGGCCGACTTCACCTTTCCCGACCTCGAGGGGAACGACATCTCCCCGCATGATCCACGCTTCCGGAACAAGGTGCTGTTGCTACAGGTGATGGGCAGCTGGTGCCCCAACTGCGTGGATGAGACCGTAATGCTCAAGGACCTCCACGAGGAATACGCCGCCCAGGGGCTGGACGTGATCGCCATCGCCTTCGAGAAGTACATGGACGATACCAAGGCCATTGAAGGGCTCAAGCGATACAAGGCCACCTTGGGCGTCCCTTACACGATGGTGTATGCCGGAATGGCCTCGAAAGAGCAAGCCGCCGCCAAGCTGCCCTTCCTGGACCACGTTATGAGCTATCCCACCTGCATCTTCGTGGATCGCGCTGGCAAGGTCCGCCGGATCCGCACCGGCTTCTATGGTCCCAGTACCGGGAAGCACTACGAGGCCTACAAGCGCAACCTGCGCCACTTCGTGGAACAGCTCTTGTCCGAACCCATGGCAGCGGATAGTTGAGCCTTATGGCTTCAACGGCTTGTCCACCTGGATGCGTTCCTCCTGGTTGGCCAGGATCCACGCCAGGTGGAATGCCAGCAGGGTGCGCTGATGCAGCAGGTCGGGATCGATCTTCTCCACATCATCACCGGGTTGATGATAGTCCTCGTGCACGCCGCTGAAGAAGAAGACACTGGGCACACCCTTGCGAGCGAAGTTGTAGTGGTCGCTCCGATAGTAAAAGCGGTTCGGGTCGCTCTCCGCGTTATACGTGTAGTCAAGCTCCAGATCGGTATAGGTGCGATTGGCCCGCTCATTCGCGTCGTGCAAGGCGGAACTCAACCGGTCACTGCCGATCACATAGATGTAGGGTGGCGAGCTGGCGTGCGCGCTATCCCGCCGTCCGATCATGTCGATGTTGATGTCCGCCACGGTGTTCGCCAGCGGGAAGACCGGATGATCGCTGTAATAGCGCGAGCCTAGAAGGCCTTTCTCCTCGCCGCTCACCGGCATGACCAGTACACTCCGACGTGGACCCTTGCCGGCCGCCTTGGCCTGGGCGAAAGCCTTCGCGATGCCGATCATGGCCACCGTACCCGTGCCATCATCATCCGCCCCGTTGTACACCACGCCGTCCTTCACGCCTATGTGGTCGTAGTGCGCGGTGAGCACCACGATCTCGTCCTTCTTGTCCGTGCCTTCAATGAACGCCAGTACGTTCTCAGCCGTCAGTCGCTGTTCGGAGAGCTGCACGGTGAGTTCGAACCGCACGGGAAGGAAACGCACCTTCTTCTTGCGTCTAAGCCTGGCGATGGTGTTCCTGCCCAGCATTCCATCCATCACCGCCCGATCGATCATGATCATCTGCACACCTTGGTCGGCCTTGGCCCGTGGTTCCTGGTCCGCCAATCGCATATGGGAACCGCTCAGGTGCATGAGCCCGATCATCTGAGGGAGCCCATCCACGGCTACCAGCACGGTCCGTACCCCGGCGCCCTGCAACTGCTCCACTCGGGTGCGCAACGCACGCATGGCCGCCATGCCCTCGCCGAACTGCCCTGCATCCAGCAGCACAGTGCGTCCCTTCAATACCGCCGGGTCCACAGGGGCGCTCACGGGCAGGAATGCCAATTCTTCGACCGACCCACCCTCCTGGAGCTGCTCCTGGAAATAGAACAGTTCCTTCCCGTACCGCAAGGTGTCCGGGCCGTGCACCAAGTAGATCGTTCCCGATCTGCGCTCAATGACATCGAACGGCTGGAAATAACCCTCCACAACGCTGCTCGGATCAGGCGCTTGCACGGGTGGTATGCCCGCCTCAGAGAACTGGTCCTTCAAATAGGCGGCCGCCATCTTCTGGCCTTGCTTGCCGGTATCCCTTCCCAGGAAAGCGTCACTCGCGATGACGCGCAAGTGATCCATCAATGCGTCCTTCGTGATGGTGGAGGCGAAGCGCAACGCCACACTATCCACTTGGGCATGGAGCGTTGACGAGATGCAACCGGCCATGACCAGGCCAGCGCTGAGGATGGATCGGCAACTCATGCGGTCTCCAGTTCGATCTTCTCCACGCGGCGTTGGTGGCGGCCACCTTCGAACTGACCGGCAAGGAACGAGTCCACAATGGCGAAGGCCGTTGCGGTGGTGATGAACCTGGCTGGGAGTGACAGGACGTTCGCATTGTTGTGCTCCCTGGCCAAGCGGGCCACCACTGGTTCCCAGGCCAATGCCGCTCGTATCCCCTTGTGCCGGTTCGCACTGATATTCACGCCATTACCGCTGCCACAGATCAGAATGCCCAAGGCGCCGGCTTCATTCTGCACCGCGCTGGCCACCGCATGGGCGTGATCCGGATAATCCACGCTGTCCTTCACGTGGGTGCCTTTATCGGTCACCTCGTGCCCAAGGGCGCGCAGATGGTCCTTCAACTGATGCTTCAGATCGAAGCCTGCATGGTCACTGCCGATCAAGATGTGCATGGGTGAACAGATCTATGCCCCAAAGATACCCGCATCAGGATCTGACGATCCGATCGTGGGATCCCCTGCATGAAGGTGTATATCTGGCGGTAACATTCCGGAAAAGTCCGGCCGAATTTTCGCCTTAGTCGAATGTGCCTGCCCACCAAAACTTCTTGTCGATCGATCTGCACCCGTTCCACACGATCAGCAGCGCTCTTTCGCCGGTCAGTTTATCCACGATCCGCTTTCTGATCATCCTTCAACGATCGTTCATTGCCACCAATATCCCCTTGATACTTATCTCCCTTCCGCTTCCTGATCTCCGTTGGATCGTTCATCCAAGGTGCGTTAATTTTGATAACCGATCCGGTCAAGTGCCACTGCGCCGGATCATCAACAGATCCAACGGCCTATACTACTATATCATTCTTTTAAAGAGAAAAAGAGAATACATGAAGAACCTGTTGAGGAGGGTCGTGGTGGTGTTCGGTCTGATGAGCTTGGTCCATGTTCAAGCGCAAACGGATAGTCTGCATCGGTACTACCACCCGAACGGCCGGGTGGCCAGCGAAGGAATGCTGGTCGATGGACGACCGGAAGGGCACTGGCGCACCTTCTACGAGAACGGGACCTTGCGCAGTGAAGGTGATCGCAAGGACCTGCTGCTGGAGGGTGTCTGGAGGTTCTACGATGAGAAGGGTCGGCTTGTGAACACCATCACCTACATGGCCGACAAGAAGAACGGTCCGTCGTTGAAGTACGATACCACAGGTGTGGTGCGGGTGGAGGAGGTGTTCGTGGATGATCAGCGTGCAGGCACGGTCCGCTATTACCACGCCAATGGGCAGTTGCATAAAGAAGTCCCGTTCGTGGCGGGCAAGGAGGAGGGGAAAGGATATGAATATGGTGAGGATGGTCGGATCGTCGCGTTGCTTCAATATGGCGCGGGACTGCTGAGGAAGCGGGAGGATATCAACCGCATCGATGAAATGGGCTTGAGGCAGGGTCCCTGGAAGGAATTCCACCCGAACGGCAAGGTGAAGCGGGAAGGGACCTACGTGGACGGCCAGGAACAAGGCATCTTCAAGGAATATGACCCTCAAGGTGGGCTGAAGGACATGGTGAAGTATGACAATGGGGTGAAGGATGAACAAGCCTCGCAGGCTCAAATGCTGGATATCAAGCGCACCTATCACCCGAATGGGAAAGTGGCCAGCATGGGCAGCTATTCAAAGGCTGGCAAGAAGGAAGGTCTCTTCCGGCAGTTCAGTGAACAAGGGGAGGCCACCACGGCGAGCATCTATTCGGGAGACCAGTTGATCAGTGAGGGTGCGGTGAACGAGGCGGGTGCCATGGAAGGGGAATGGACCGAGTTCTATGCCACCGGCGAGAAGCGCGCCTCGGGTTCGTACAAGAACGGCCGTAGGGACGGTGAGTGGAACTTCTACCACCGCAATGGGAGGATCGAACAGAAGGGCAAGTATCAGAACGGGCTTCCGCAGGGCAGCTGGGTCTGGTTCCACGACAATGGGAGCAAACACCGGGAGGAACTCTACCGAAAGGGCAAGGAGGATGGCGCGTCCGTGGAGTACGATACGACCGGAGCGGTCATCGTTCAAGGCGATTACATAGACGGGCTCAAGGATGGCAAGTGGTTCTACAAGGTGGGTGATCACCAGGAGGTGGGCCGTTACAAGGATGGCTTGAAGGAGGGCGAATGGGTGCACACGTACGAGAACGGGAAGAAGCACTTCGTGGGCTCCTTCGTGAACGGGGATCCGGATGGCAAGCAGAAGTGGTGGTACCCGAACGGTCAGTTGCGGCTCGAGGGCCGCTATCACCTCGGCGAGGAGCAGGGTGACTTCACCTACTACAACGAGCAGGGTTATCCCGTCACGGTGGTGCGCTACAAGGATGGCGCTGAGATCAAGATCGATGGTGAACGGATCCCGGCCCCCTATCGCATCGAGGATGTGACCCCTTGATCCAACAGCCGAAGGACCTTCAGTAAGTTCGTGCCATGTATGGCGAGCAGGTGCCCGGTGTACCGTTGAGCGACCGTTCGGACGTGGATCCGGCCTATGACGACCTGAGGCGTCTGTACGACCAGTTGGTTAGCCGCAACCTCGCCGGCGTGTTCCGCACCACCCTCGATGGTCGTTTCCTGGAATGTAACGATGCCATGGCCCGCATCCTGGGATTCGCCGATCGTGCCGAGCTCATGGCCCTTCCAGCGGTCAGCATCTACCCGAACAAGGAGGCTCGCGAGCGCTTTCTGGCGACCCTGATGCGCGAGAAGCAGCTGATCAACTTCGAACTGACCCTCAAGCATCGTAACGGCCGACCCGTCGAGGTCCTGGAGAACATCTTCCTGGACGAGCCCGAGAACGGAACAGCGACCGTGCAAGGCACCCTCATCGACATCACGGCGATGAAACAGGCGGAGATCGAGCAGGCATCGCTCGCCTCCAGCTACCGGAGCCTGGTGGAGCATATGCGCGATGGTGTGATCGTGATCAAGAACGATCAGGTGCATTACGCCAATCCCGCGGCCCAACAACTCACCGGACTTGCGCTGATCGGAGCCACCGTGGAGGAGTTGTTCGATGCGGGGACCGCACCTTCCGTTCGCGATCTGATCGCTTCCGCAGGGAAGCAACAGCTGTCCACACCGCTCATCGCCCGGCTGGTTGCGGACAACACCAAGGAGATCGGCCTGTTCGCGGCGGAGGCTTGGTTCGAGGGATCGACGGCGGTGCAGGTGACCTTGCAGGATGAACAGGCCAGACAGCACCTGGTGAAGGAGCGCTTGCGGGTGCAGATGGCCGAGGAGGTGAACCAGGTCCTGCGACTGGAGATCGAGGAGCATCGGCGCACCCAGGACGCGCTGCGACGGTCCAGGCAGTTCGCCCGGAGCCTGGTGGAAAGCTCACTGGACATGATCATGGCGGCGGATCCGGAAGGACGCATAACCGAGTTCAACCCCGCCGCACAGATGCGCTTTGGTTATGAGGCTGACGAGGTCATCGGGCAGAGTACGAACAAGCTGTACGTGGATCCGACGGAATACGCCAGGATCCAGCATGAGCTCAACACCTTCGGTGCCTTCACCGGGGAGATCCGCAATGTGACCAAGGACGGGGAGGTCTTCATCACCTTCCTGGCCGCCTCTCGACTGTTCGATGAGGGTGGCCAGTTCCTCGGTGCGATGGGCGTGTCACGGGACATCACCCGGATGAAGCGCGACCGGGAGGCGCTGCAAGCCAGCGAGGAGCGCTACCGCGACCTGTTCGAGAACGCCACCGATCTGATCCAGAGCGTGGATCCCGAGGGGCGCCTGGAGTATGTGAACCGGGCCTGGAAACAAGCCCTCGGGTACCACCAGGATGATGAGATCGTCGGTCTCACCCTTGAGGATTTTGTTCATCCGGATCATATCCAGACCTATCGGCAGCGCCATGCGAGGGTGGTCGCCGGGGAACAGGTGGACAGGTTGCGGACCGTGTTCATCGGCAAGGATGGTCAGGAAGTGCATGTGGAGGGAACCACCAACCTGCGGACCGTGGACGGCAGGCCCGTTGCTACACGCAGCATTTTCACGGACCTTACGCATGTGCAGGCCGCCCAAGCCAAGGCAGAGGCGCACGAGGCCAAGTTGCGCGCCTTGTTCCAGAGCAGCGAACACATGTTCTGGACGGTGGACCCGCAGATCAGGCTGACCTCTTACAACCGTGGATATGGCGACATGATCGAACGCCTCCATGGCCAGCGGCCAGAGATCAACCTGGATCCAGAGCGCCCACGCACCCTGTTCGCTTCGCCAGCCTACCACGGTTTCTGGGAGAAGAAGTACGAGCAGGCGTTCGCCGGGAAGCCCACCCGGTTCGAGACCGAACTGGTCGATCAGCAGGGCCGAAGGGTCTGCAACGAGATCTTCCTCAGCCCTGTCTTCGGGGTTGATGGAAAGGTGACCGAAGTGTTCGGGGTGGGGCACGAGATCACCGAGCAGAAGGAAGCCGAGGACCTGGTGCGCCACCAGGCCGCGCGGATCAAGGCCATTTTCGAGAATGCGGCCAACGTGATGATCTGGACGCTGGACAAGGATTTCCGCATCACCTCGTTCAACGAGCATTTCCAGGAAACAACGGAGCGTCGTCTTGGCATCCACTTCGAGGAGGGGGATGATTTCATCGGTACCATGCGTGAACGGGTGGCCAACGGCGCGGCCGAACCCGCCATCGCTCAGTTCAAGGCCGCACGTAAGGGGGGGGCGCAGCAATTCGAAGTGGAACTCCAGGGCGACGAGGGCCGCTCCCTCTGGGTGGAATGCTTCCTGAACCCGATCGCGGGCACCAAGGGTGTGAAGGAGATCTCCTGCATGGCCTATGGCATCACCGACCGCAAAGAGGCCGAGCTCAAGCTCCGCCAGAGCCTCAACGAGAAGGAGGTCCTATTGAAGGAGGTGCACCACCGGGTGAAGAACAACCTGCAGGTGATCAGCAGCATCCTGAGCCTGCAGACCGCCCACGTGGACGGTGATGCGCGCATCCTGGAGCTCTTGCGCGTGAGCCGCGACCGCATCCGGAGCATGTCGTTCATCCATGAAAGCCTCTACCAGAACAAGGACTTCAGTTCCATCGATATGGCGACCTACATCGATGGCCTCAGCCGCAACCTGGTGATGAGCTACAGCCTGACGAACAACATAGCCCTTGAACGGGACCTGAAACGTGCGGAACTGGTCCTGGACCAGGCTATTCCGTGCGGCCTCATTCTGAACGAGCTCATCAGCAACGCCTTCAAACACGCCTATCCCGACGGGCGGAGCGGCACGGTGCGGATCGGATTGAACCTTGTTGGGGATATGGTGTCCATCAGTGTGGCCGATGATGGGGTGGGGCTGCCGGAAGGCTTCAGTGCCAAGAACGATGGCAACCTTGGTCTGGAGCTGGTGCGCACCCTGGTCGGACAGCTGGATGGGAAGCTTGAGGTGAAGACTGGCGCCGGAGTGGCGTATTTGCTTACTTTTGAACGTTATCGATAGGAACATGGCGCAGACGAATGTCCTCGTGGTCGAGGACGAGAGCATCGTTAGCAAGGACATCCAGCACAGCTTGAAGAAGCTGGGATACAATGTGGTCGGTGCTGCCAACAACGGCGAGGCCGCCGTGAGCCTCGCTTTGGAGCACCACCCGGACATCATCCTCATGGACATCATGCTCAAGGGCGAGATGAACGGGATCGAGGCTGCGGATGCCATTCGGAAGGAGACCAACATCCCGGTGATCTTTCTCACGGCCTACGCCGACGAGAGCACATTGGCGAAAGCGAAGGTGACCCAGCCTTACGGCTATATCATCAAGCCGTTCAAGGAGATCGACATCCACACGTCGATCGAGATGGCCCTGTACAAACACAAGAAGGAGACCGAGGTGCTGAAGGAGCGAGACCTCCTCTACAGCCTGGTGGAGAACAAAGAGGCGAGCGGGGGCCGGGACATCATGTTCGTTAAGAGCAACAGCCGTTTGGTGAAACTCAAAACGAGCGACATCTACTTCATCGAGGCGCTGAAGGATTACGTGGTGATCAATACGTTGAACACCCGCTATACCGTGCACAGCACCATGAAGGATATCGAGGCCAAACTGCCCGAGGCGGAGTTCATCCGCGTGCACCGCAGCTTCATCGTGCGCCTTGACAAGATCGTGGCCATCGAGCAACCGAACCTGATCCTGGAGAACGACAAGAAGGTGATCCCGATCGGCGGCAGCTACAAGGACGACCTGGCCAAACGACTGAACCTCGTTTAGCGCCGCTTCTTCCCCTTCTTCGCTTTCGGCGCCTGCTTGGGCTTCCTGCCCTTGCTGCTGGCCTTGCGTGGCGCTATGGATCCACGCTTGAACTTTCCAGAGGTGGTGACCGGTCCGGCGGAACCACCCACCAGGGCGAAGTCCACCACGCGTCGGTCCATGTCCACCGCCTTTATCATCACCTCCAGTTCATCGCCCAGGCGGAACTTGCGGCCCGTGCGCTGCCCCACTACCGCATACCGCTCCTTATCAAAGCGGAACACATCACCCGGGATGTCGCGCAGGCCTATGAGACCCTCGCACTTGTTCTCCTTCAACTCCACATACACCCCCCAGGAGGTGAGGCCACTCACAATGCCTTCGAAGGTCTGGCCGATCCGGGCGAGCATGTATTCGGCTTGTTTGTAGCGGATGCTGGCGCGCTCGGCGTCGCTCGCCTGCTTCTCCATGCGTGAGCTATGTGCGCAGCTGAGCTCAAGCTCCTCGCGATCCAGCGGATCGCCGCCCGCCAGATAATGGGCCATGGCCCGGTGCACGAGCAGATCGGGATAGCGACGGATGGGGGAGGTGAAGTGCGTGTAATACGCGAAGGCCAGCCCGTAATGGCCGATGTTCTCGGTGCTGTAGATCGCCTTCGCCATGCTGCGGATCGCGACCTGCTTGATGATGTTCTCCTCCTCGGTGCCCTTCACATCCTTCAACAGGTCGTTGATCGCGTGCGGTAACTCGTTCACGTCCGCATGGCGCAAAGTGTGGCCGAAGCTCTTGGCGAGGGCGCGCAGTTGATCGATCTTCTCTGGGTCCGGTTGGTCGTGGATGCGGTAGACGAAGGGTCGGGTGCGTTGGTGGCGGCCCTCCCTGCCTCCGGGCTGCTTGTTCACCCAGGTGGCCACGCGTTTATTGGCCAGCAGCATGAACTCTTCGATGAGCCAGTTGGCCGGCCCCATGACCTTTTCGTACACGCCAAGCGGCTTCCCGTCCTTGTCCAGCTTGAACTTCACCTCGTTGCCCCCGATCTCCAGGGCGCCGTTGGCGATGCGCTCCTTGCGGAGGACCTGCGCCAGGCGGTGCAGCAGCAGCACTTCCTCCTGGTACGGACCCTCTCCTTTGCCGTCGATGATGGCCTGCGCCTCCTGGTAGGCAAAGCGACGCCGGGAACGCATCACTGTACGGCCGAACCACTCCTTCTTGATGCCCGCCTGGCCATCGAGCTCGAAGATGGCACTGAAGCTCAGCTTGTCCGTATCGGCATGCAGGGAGCACAGGTCATTGCTCAGTTTCTCCGGGAGCATGGGCACCACACGGTCCACCAGGTAAACGCTCGTGGCGCGGCTGGCGGCCTCCATGTCAAGCACACTACCCGGGGTCACGTAATGGCTCACATCAGCGATGTGCACCCCGATCTCCCAGTTCCCGTTGTCCAGCCGGCGCACGCTCAATGCATCGTCGAGGTCCTTCGCATCATCGGGGTCGATGGTGATCGTGGGCACCTCGCGCATGTCGCGCCGCCGGGCGATCTCGGCGTTGGTGGCGCCGTTCCGGATCTCGTCCGCTGCCCTCAGCACGCTTTCGGGGAACTCCAGAGGCAGGCCGAATTCCGCCAGGATGGCGTGCATTTCCACCTGGTGCACACCCGCCTTGCCCAGCACACGGAGCACCTTGCCCCGGGGCTCATCACGCACATCCTTCCATTCACCCAGTTCGATGATGGCCTTGTCGCCCTCGGCGGCGCCGTTCACCTCGGAGGCCGGGATCACGAACGGGCGCTGCACCCGCTGGTCATCGGCCACGAGGATCATGCGGCCCTGATGCTTGTGCACGGTGCCAACGAACTCCGTTCGCCGCCGCTTCAGCACCTTCAGGACCTTGCCTTCCGACCGGGAGCCACGGCCGCTCACCAGCTTGATGGCCACCGTATCGCCATGCAGGGCGGTGCCGATGTCGCGTTGCTGCACGTACACATCAGCCTCGCCGGGTCCGAGGCGCACATAGCCTGCCCCGCTGGAGATGATGTCGATGGTGCCTTCGGTGGTGTCCTTGCCGCCGGTCACCGTGTAGCGGCCCTTCTTGCCGCTCTCAATGCGCCCTTCGTCCAGCAGGGCATCGATGGCGTCGAAGACCCGGTAGCGCTGCCCTTTGTCCCTGATACCCAGCTGTAATGCAAGCTGTTGGCTGGTGATCCCGGCATGACCTGCGGACCGGATGGCGGCTAGGACCTGTTGATGGAAGGGATCGGAGGAGGTGGGGCGTCGGCTCAAGATGGGGTCGCGGGTCGGGCTTGGGCCGACGGGCGAAAGTTAGCCCTGGTCGCTGTTGGTATCCCGTTGATACTCATGTGGAGAACAGACCCACCAACAGGTGTTGATAACCACCGGAACTTCACTACATTTGCAGCCCTTTTGAGAGGTCCGTCATGCAGGAAAGCGCCAAGATCTTCAGTGGTACCGCCACCCGGTACCTGGCCGAGAAGATCGCAGCCAGCAATGGCGAGCGCCTGGGTGAGGTGACTGTGAGCCGCTTCAGCGACGGTGAGTTCCAACCTAGTTTCGAGGAGACCGTCCGTGGCCAGCTCGTCTTCGTGGTGCAAAGCACCTTCCCGCCGAGCGACAACCTGTTCGAGCTCTTGTTGATGGTGGATGCCGCCAAAAGGGCGAGCGCCAAACGCATCGTGGCGGTGATGCCCTACTTCGGCTTCGCGCGTCAGGACCGCAAGGACAAGCCGCGCGTGTCCATCGGTGCCAAGCTGGTGGCCAACATGCTCACGGCCGCTGGTGTGGACCGGATCATGACCATGGACCTCCATGCCGATCAGATCCAGGGCTTCTTCGAGGTCCCGGTGGACCATCTCTTCGCCAGCAGCATTTTCCTGCCCTACATCAAGGGGCTCGAATTGTCTGAGCTGGTGATGGCCGCACCGGATACCGGAGGCACGAAACGCGCCAACGCGTATGCCAAGCACCTGAGCTGCGATATGGCCATCTGCTACAAACAGCGGAAAGTGGCCAACCGCATCGAAAGCATGACCGTGATCGGCGATGTGAAGGACAGGAACGTGGTGCTGGTGGATGATATGTGCGACACCGCAGGCACCCTGACCAAGGCCGCTGACATGATGATGGAGCAGGGCGCCATCAGCGTGCGGGCGGTGTGCACCCATGCGGTCCTTAGTGGCGATGCCTATGAGCGCATTGAGCGCAGCGCCCTCACGGAACTCATCGTCACGGACACCATTCCGCTGGATACGGAGAAGTTGAAGGTGACCAACAAGATCAAACAACTCACGGTGGCAGGCCTTTTCGGCGACGTGATCAAGCGCGTACAGAGCCACGAGAGCATCAGCAGCCATTTCATCGTAGCATAACAACACGGCCATGAACACCATCGCCCTTTCCGGAACCCCCCGCACAGACCTCGGCACCAAATACGCCGCCCAGTTGCGCCGCACCAAACAAGTGCCCTGCGTGCTCTACGGCGGCGAAAGCAACCTCCACTTCAGCGTGGACGGCGCAGCCCTCAAGAAAGTGATCTTCACCCCCGAGCTCAACGGCGTGGAGATCGAGATGGGTGGCAGGAAGATCCTGGCCATGGTGCAGGATAAGCAGTTCCACCCCGTCACCGACGAGGTCCTGCACGTGGATTTCGTGGAACTGAACGAGAACGAGGAAGCGGTCGCCGACCTCACCCTGCGCCTGATCGGTCAGGCCATCGGCGTGCGCAAGGGTGGCAAACTGAGCCAGAACCTGCGCAAGGTGCGGGTGAGCGGTCTGCCTGGGAAACTGCCCGGCCACCTGGAGCTGGACATCGCCGACCTGGACATCAACAAGACCATCCACGTGAGCGACCTGAAGTTCGACGGACTCACCGTTCTGGACAACGAGGATGACGTGGTGGTGGCCGTGAAGATGGCCAAGAAGCAGGAGGAGGCTGCCGCAGGTGCTGCAGCGCCTGCTGCAGATGCCAAGAAGGCCGAGGCCAAGAAGTGACCCCGGCGAACATCATTGGAAGTGATGGGGCCTCCGCGATCCGCGGAGGCCCTGTTCTTTTGTAGCGTCACCCACACATGAAGTACCTGATCGTCGGCCTCGGTAATCCCGGACCGGAATACGCGGACACCCGGCACAATATCGGCTTCAAGGTCCTGGAGCACCTTGCCGGGCATGGTGGACAACGATTCGCAACGGACCGGTACGGCGACCGGGCCGAACTGCGGCACAAGGGCCGGACGTTCATCCTGATCAAGCCTGGCACCTTCATGAACCTCAGTGGCAAGGCGGTCAGGTATTGGATGGACCAGGAGAACATTCCCGTGGAGCGGCTGCTCGTGATCACCGATGACCTGGCCCTGCCGTTCGGTGCGATCCGCATCAAACCGACCGGTGGCGCCGGTGGTCACAATGGGCTCACCAGCATCATCGAGATCCTGGGCACAGAGGCTTTTCCCCGTCTGCGCTTCGGCATTGGCAGTGATTTCCCCCGTGGTCGGCAGAGCGAATACGTGCTGGGAGCGTGGAACGAGACCGAGCGCATCACCCTCACCGAGCGGATCGAGCTGGCGGCAAAGGCGGTCCTTCAGTTCGGGCTGCTGGGTGTCGAGCAGGCCATGAACGGCTTCAACAAGCGGTAGGGCCGAGGGGGCGGTTGTTACCTTTGCGCCGCATCCAACCAACACCCGATCGCCGGGAACGACCATGCTCAGCAAGAAGATCGAAGCCGCACTGAACGGTCAGGTGGCCATTGAAGCCGCCAGCAGCCAGGCCTACCTCGCCATGGCCTCCTGGGCCGAGAACCAGGGTCTGAGCGGTACGGCCGCCTTCCTTTACAAGCACAGCGACGAGGAACGCATGCACATGCTCAAGCTCGTCAAGTTCATCAACGAACGCGGGGGAAAGGCCGTGATCCCGGCCTTGAAACAGCCCGGCACCAACTTCAAGAGCATCACGGACATCTTCCAGGCCCTGCTCTACCATGAAACGAAGGTGACCCAGGAGATCAACGGGGTCGTGGACACCTGCTTGAAGGAGAAGGATTACACCACGCACAATTTCATGCAGTGGTATGTAAGCGAGCAGATCGAGGAAGAGGCCCTGGCCCGCACGCTGATCGACAAGTTGAACCTGATCGGGAACGACAAAGGGGGCCTCTACCTGTTCGACCGGGACCTGCAGGGCATGAGTGCGGCCTCGCCTGAGGCGCGCGCCTGATGGCTCATTCCCAAGGCCAGACCCCGGCTATCCGCAAGGATGTTTCCAGGCCTTCGCTGATCAAGCGGGCCTTGAGCTCTTCCGGCGAGAAGTGCCCCGGGAGCCGGCTGGCCGCGGCCAGTTCATAGACCAGCGCACCCACGAAGCGGACGTTGTTGGTCATGGCCGAGGGCTCGACCAGGTGGATGTCGTCGCAGGTGCTATGGTAGCAGCCGTAGACGTGGCTGCCAAGGTCGCTCAAGGGGTAGATCACCGGAACACCGCGCAATAGGAAGGGCTCGTGGTCGCTGTGCAACCAGACTTCTTCGCTCGTCCGACCCTCGAACGCCGCCGTGTCGATGCGATGGATCCGATCGCATGCGCCCTGCATCACCGTGTGCCAGCCCGCGGGTCCGCTCACGCCGAAGCCTTGTGGGTTGCCGCTCATATCCAGGTTGATCATGCAGGCGATGCGCTCCAGCGTTCCGTTCTCCGTGTAGCGCTCCGCCAGCGCGGTCGACCCCAGAAGTCCCTGCTCTTCGCCCATGAACAGGACGAAACGGACGGTGCGTTGAGGACGGAAAGGCATGCTCGCCATCAGCCGGGCGAGATCCAGAATGGAGAAGGAGCCAAGCCCATTATCGGTGGCTCCGGTGGCCAGGTCCCAGCTGTCCAGATGACCGCCGATCAGGATGATCTCTTCCGGATGCTCGGTTCCGTGCAATTCTCCGATGATGTTGCGGGCCGTCACCCATTCGCTGCGGTTGTGCATGTTGAGGCGTGCCGTGAGCACCTCACCCCGACCCAGCCGCTCGCGTAAGTGTGTGCCATCCTCGGTGGACAAGCACGCGGCCGGAATGGGGATCAGGGAACCATCGATGGAGGCGGTGCCTGTCAACACCACACCGCCGACCACCTGGTTGACGAAGAGGATGGCACTCGCTCCGTGCTTCATGGCGAGCGCGGCCTTCTCGCTCCGGTGCAGGTTCGGCGTTCCTTCGGCGGCCGCCACCAAGCCCAGATTGATCAGAAGCGCGGCCCCCTTGCTCGCTGGTCCCAAGCGGTCGAGGTCCTCCTGCAGTCCGTTCCCCGCATCGACGATCGGTGCTTCGGTCGTACATGACAGGGGAGTGTTGGCAAGGGCCACGCAGGCCAGGTGCTGGTAACCCTTCGTGTCGCCCACGGTCAGCGATACGGTCCCGCGGCTCCAGGCCTGGGCCTCGAAAGGCTCGAAGAACACGGTGTCCAGGTCGCTTGCCCGGAACAGGCTGTCCGCCAGCAGCTCAGCCCTATGTCCCTGATCACTGCCCGTGAGCCGATGCCCGATGTGGGTGGTGCTCCAGGCGAGCCATTCGTAGCCCTGCTCACTAACGGATGCGGCTGCATCGAAAGCCCGCTCCCTGGCGGATTGTGCGCATACGTCAACAGTTGGTTGTTGACATATGCACAGAAGCATTGACCAGCTCAGGAGGCGCAGCCGCATACTTTGCCGCGTGTTGGTGAAGTTCGGCACGGGATCAGCAAGGTGGGGCGCTAAAACTACGCCCCGGTCGATGACCGCCACCCGGTCCTTCCGCATCCTGCTCCTCGCCCCCTTCTTCTTTTTCGCGGCCGTGCCTCAGCAACCGCGCGAAGCGGAGAAGGACACCACGGCCATCCTGCAGGCGAACTACCTGTACAACATCGCGAAACTCGTGGAGTGGAAGGATGCCGACATGCGCAACGGCAACTTCGTCATCGGGGTGATGGGCAGTGCCAACCTGTATCAGGAGCTGATCAAGCAGTATTCGACCCGGACCATCGGCAAGCAACCGATCGAGGTGCGCAAGCTGCCGCGCTCGGCCGAGGTGGAGCGCTGCCACATGCTGTTCGTCGGTCGGAGCGACCTCGGCCTTCTGCCGGAGATCTATAAGCGGATGAGCGGCAAGCCGACCCTGGTCGTCACGGAATACACCGGCGCACTGGAGGATGGGGCGGTGGTCAACTTCGTGAAGGTGGACAACCTGCTCAAGTACGAGATGAGCATCGGCAACGCCCAGAAGCACGGCCTGGTCGTTGGCCTCACATTGAAGAACCTTGCACATCGCGTGGAGGAATGAAGCGGTTCGCACATATCCTGCTGTTCGCGTTCATGGCCATCGGTGTGGTGCAGGGCCAGGGCGACCCTCTTGTGGAAGCCCTGCGCAAGTACCAGGCGGGTGCCCTGCTTGAGGCGAAGGACCTGGTCGATCAGGCGGTGGCCTCCCCCGAACATGACACGAACGCCGAAGCCTGGCTCCTGCGCGGCTTCATTTACAAGGACGCTTTCAAGGCCGCCACGGATACCGCACAAGGTGATGGGTTCCGCGCGGTGGCGATCAACAGCCTCCAGCGCTGCCTTGCCCTGGACGAAGCGGGTACCTATCGGGAGAACGCGACCCAGGCGTATGACTACCTGGCCCGGTCGTACTTCAACGATGCCGCCCGGGCGCTCACGGAAATGAACGACCGGCGAGCCATCGAGGTCTTCGGCAGGTATAAGGAGGCCACACTGGCCCTGGATCCCAAGGCGGACCTGCGGGCGAAGGAGGTGGAATTCACCAACGCACTGGGCACGGTCTATACCAAGCGCTTCACGGTGCAGCGTGAGGATACCGCCATGTTCGAGCTGGCAGTGGACGCCTACGAACATGTGCTGGCCATCGACCCGGAGAATTACGGTGCCAACTACAACCTCTCCACGCTCTACTACAACCGTGGCGTGTTCAACATCCGCAGGATAAGTGCCGAAGATGAGATACCGACCATCATGCAGGTGCAGGAGGCGAGCCGTGAGTATTTCCAGCTGGCCCTGCCTTACATGCTCAAGGCGCACGACATGAACCCGAGCAGGCGGGAGACGCTCCTTGGGCTTGAGGGGATCTATTACAGCCTGCAGGACCAGGAGAGTTCGGACAAATTCCGCCAGTTGTTCGAGGAGATCGCTCCGGAGGAACAACGTTGATCCATCATGAAGTTCCGCCTGAGCATCGGACGGAGGATCGGAATGGGCTTTGGCCTGTTCATCTTCTTCGCGCTGCTCGTGGTGATCCTTACCAACCGGTCCCTCGAGCGGAGCCGGGGCATCAATGATCAGATCAACAATGTGTACAGCCCGAGCGTGGATGCGCTGGTGCGCTTGCGCAACCTGACCGTGAGCGCCCATATGCTCATCAAGCATTGGGCCCTGCTGGAGAGCCGCGCTGATGCGCCGGAAAAGACGAACCTCGTGGACCTCACCGGCCGGGAGCTGCCGCAGCTGCTGGACCGCATCGATACCCTGATGGCCAGCTGGCAGCACGAGGAGGTCGCGCTCATGGGGCAGATCACCGTGGAGATGCGCGAGGTCTTCGGCATCCACGACCGCATCAAGGAACTGCTTCCCTCACTGGAGAGCTACAGCGACCCCTTCGTGCACATGGAGCGCAATGACATCGCGGAGGAGGGCGGGCCGTTGGACCAGAGCACGAACAAGGTGCTGCTCGACCTCGACCGGTTGATCGAGATGCAGGAGAGCAAGCGGATGGCCCTCGGGGGCAGCATGATCCGCAGCTTCGACTCGCTGAAGTTCTTCGTGTTGTACATGGGGATCGGGCTGGTGATCATTGGCGCGGTGGTGGCCTTCTTCATCGTGCGCGGCATCGTGGCTCCTGTCCAACGTCTTCGCAGTGTGCTGTTGAGCCTGGGCCGCGGCGTGTTCCCACGAACCAGGGTGCGCGTTACGAACGATGAGATCGGCGATATGAGCAAGGCGCTCACCTCCCTGGTCGAAGGCCTTCGCAGGACCACCGACTTCTCGCACGCGGTCGCTGCGGGCAATTTCGGTGCGGAGTATGAACCCTTGAGCGAGGAGGACATGCTGGGTCATGCCCTGCTGAAGATGCGCGACGAGCTCGGCCAACGGGAGCGCATCCTGGAGCAGAAGGTGCATGAGCGTACGGAGGAAGTGGTGCGGCAGAAGGAGGAGGTGGAGCGCCAGAGCCGACGGGTGGTCGAACTGTACAAGAACGTCACGGACAGTATCCGCTATGCCAAACGGCTGCAGGATTCGATCCTCCCACCGGGCAAGCGGATCAGGGAACTGCTCCCCGAGTCCTTCGTCTACTACCGCCCGAAGGACATCGTTAGCGGTGACTTCTATTGGGTCGACCAGGTGGATGGCCGGGTCGCTTTCGCCGCTGTTGATTGTACAGGACATGGCGTGCCGGGGGCCTTTATGAGCCTGATCGGACACAACGGCCTCAACCAGGCGATCCGTGAGCGAGGTGCCGGCCGCCCTTCGGAGGTCCTCAAGGTGCTCAACAAGATCGCGTTCGAAGCACTGCACAAGGACAGGGAGCAATTCCTCGTGCGCGATGGCATGGACATGGCGCTCTGTAATTACGACCCCGAGCGGCGGGTGCTTGAATATGCCGGGGCCAACTCACCGCTCTATGTCGTGCGCGGCGGGGAGGTGTTGCGTTTCCAACCGGACAAGCGCCCCATCGGAAGCTTCGACCTGGACGGGCAGGATTTCACCGACCACCGGATCCTGCTGGAACAGGGGGACATGGTCTATATCTTCTCAGACGGATATGCCGACCAGTTCGGTGGGCCGAAGGGAAAGAAGTTCCTCTACAAACGGTTCCGGGACCTGTTGTTGGAGATCAGCCGCTTCCCGGCCGAGAGCCAGAGCGGTATGTTGGAGGAGGCGTTCCGCGGGTGGCGCGGCATCCACGAACAAGTGGATGACATCCTCGTGATCGGAATGCGGGCCTGAGGCGGACTATCCGCCTTGCATGGTCCAGCCACCGCCCACGCCGGTGGTCACAGGATTCATGCACATCACCGGGATCTGCGCCTCGTTGGCGATGATCTCCTGCTCATACGGTACGCCCAACAGACCGAAGATGTTCCCCTCGGTGAGGTTCATGATGGCGATCAGGTCGGCATCGATCTCGACCGCGTGGCGAACCACCGCCTTCACGAAGTCGCCACTGTCCTCTTTGGAGATGGTGGCCACGTGCTCGATCCCACGCTCACCGAGATATTGGTCGGCGAAACGAAGGCTGTTCAGCAGCTGCTTGTGCAGGAATTCGTCATCCTCCTTCGGGGTCAGCAAGTGCACCTTGCTCCCGAAGGTCTTGGCCATCTCAGCCACCAAGGAGAGCTTCTGGCGGGTCTCCTTGTGCAGGTCCAGCGGGACCACGATGTTGCGGTACCCGACATCCTTGATCATGCGCTCCTGCACAACAACGAAAGGAACACTGCTGCTGGTGATCACGCGCAGGGCCCTGCTTCCGGTGATGAACTGCATGCCGCGCATGCCGTGCGTGCCCATGATGATCATGCCGGCCCCGACCTCCGCGGCGGCGTCGCCGATGTCCTCGTAAATGGAGCCTACCCGCACCATCGGTGTCACCGTGACGGCCTCATTCCATTTCTTGGCACGCGCCACCTCCAGCTCGAGTTTGCGGCGGGCCTCCTCCACGTGGGCCTGTTTTTCGACGACATGGACGATGTGGACCGGTGCACCGGTCTTGCCGGCCACTGTCATGGCGTGGTTCAAGGCACAATCGGCCACCTTGGTGAAGTCTGTGGGTACGAGGATCTTACTCGTGGTGCGGCTCATCGGTCGGTTCCTTGCTTCGTGGTTGATGCCTCGGTTCCAGAGGCGGCTAAAGATAGGAAAGCGCAGGCGCTGGCAAGTGTGCCCCGACCGTCCAACAAACGACAGCGAACAACTGTAAACGCCTATAAATGACGATCGAACGGATGGCGTGGCTCGGGAGGTGAACGTTTGCAGCGGTCAACGAACTAACAACAACCAACGACCATGAACACGACGATGAAGAACAAGGTGCAGCTGATCGGGAACCTCGGCAACGATCCCGAATTGAAGAACGTGGGCAATGGGCACACCATGCTGCGGCTGCGGTTGGCCACGAACGAGCGCTACAAGACAGCGGAAGGAGAGTGGAAGGACAACACCCAGTGGCACCCCATCGTGGTGTGGGGAAAGCAGGCCGAGAAACTGGCCAGCCTGGTGCACAAGGGCAGTGGTCTCGTCGTGGAGGGGCGCCTGGTGCAGCGGTCCTACGAGTCCAAGGAGGGCGAACGCCGATACAGCACGGAGGTGGTGCTGAGCGATTACCAATTGCTCAGCTCCAAGCCGGAGGAGGTGAGGGCCTGACCCGATGAAGCGTGGAACGAGGGCGACCGGTCACCTGGTCGCCCTCGTTCATTCACGGTGCAGGTTGGATGTGGATCTGCGTGATCCATCGCCCGCGTTCCTGTTCCACCACGAGCAGGTATTGACCGGGGGCTACTTCACCCAGACCAAGCGTGTTCATCAATTGAACGTTCCGGTGTTCCACGAATACCGTTCTACCTGAGAGGTCAACGAGCCGGAGCACGGCGGGTCCGGGGACGGCCACTTGGAAGTGGAGCATATCCTGCACCGGGTTCGGCCAGGCGGATAGGCCGGACGCCAGATCCTCCGCCATGCCCACAAGGGACATGGTGCCGAACGTGTGGCATACGAGGGAGAAGCACGTATCCCCGCCAAGTTCGGTAACAGCCCCCACCAGGAAGCAGGTTTGATAACTTCCTTCCTCCGGATAGTCATGTTGGGTCACGAAAGCGGTGTCCACCTGGCCATCACCAAAGGACCAGATGCCAAGCATCGCGATGAGGCCGCTCGTGATGATGCTGGGTTCGAATAAGACCCCGCCCGCCATGGGTATGGACGAGAAGTCGACGAAAAGACCAGGACCGCAGGTGGTCCCATTGCCGTCCACCTCCACCCATCGGCCGTAGGTGGTCGCGCAGTCACCATCCATCTCTGTGAGCGTAACGAAGTGTGGCCCCGGTAGAGCCCAGGTATGGATGGGGAACGCGTCCGCGGCGATGGCCCCATCACCGAAATCCCAAGTCCAATTCCCGGTCATGCTCGTTCCAGCCACGAACTGGAAGGACAGCGCATTGGTCCCCGATTGTTCATAGTCGAAATAAGGCGCTGTGGAAGGAGGGCAGGGCGCTGCGGGGATGACGACCTCGCGGCAATAGGTCGATGAACAAGGCGGGCCATTGAGCGTGGTCATGGTGAGGCAAATGGTATAGTTTCCGGGCTCTGTGAACACATGCTCGGGTGAGCTGGAGGCTGCAGAGCCATCGCCGAAGGTCCATGTCGCTTCCGCATCAATCCCAAACGAGCGCGAACTATCTGCGAGGCTGACGGTAAGCCCATCCACGGAATAGTGGAAAGCGGGCTGAAGGATCACGTCGCAGATGGGTTGTGCCCATGTCCGGCCCGCCATCAGGACGAGGACCGCGCAGAGCGATCGTTCAAAGGTTCGATGCACCGAAGACATGCTGAAGGCGGAATTGAAGGAGTTGACCGCGCATCCAGGGAGCCCCGTTCCGGCCAAAGGCACCAATGGGCGTGGATAGCATCGGTTCGGCAAGGACGGTCAGGTGTTCCGTGATGTGGAAGCCCAGGCTGAGGCCGGCGTGCGCGTTCATGCGCGGACCGAAACGGTGATCCACACGACCATCATCAAGGCCCACGACCTCGGCACGGGCATCATCAGCTGTGCGTATCAAGGTGCTGCCCTGTCGCTGGGTCGGCAGGAACGCAGTGATCCCGGAAAATGCACCGAAGCGCCAGCGGCGCAGATCATTATACCAGGCAAGGGTCAGCGGCACCCGTATGGCACCATACTGATTGTTGGAACGGACCGACCTGGTGGCCCCTGGGCGTTCCAGTTCCAAGGTGTCGATGTTCCAGGTGTAGACCACGTCCAACGTGTTGTTGTAATATGTCGTCGTCCATGTCGTATCCACATCGGTGAAGCGCTCCACCTCATGCTCATCCCAGGCGAAAGTGCTGCGATCCAACGCCAGGCCCAGCCCCGAACGCACACTCCACCCGGACCGCCATTCGCGACCGACATCAACGCCCCAAAGCGTTGAACCGCGCCAGCGTTCCGCATCGGTCAGGCCCTGTTGGTCATCCGTTCTCCAAGTCGCGCTCATCCGCCCGGCACCCACAGTGAATCCTACGATCCAGTTCCCCGCCGGTAGCACGTAGGGGCCTGGGTCGCGTGCGTGTTGAAGCGTAGGCTCGGCAGTGCGGTCCATACCGGCAAGGCGCAGCTCCATCCACGCCAAGGGCATGTCCGTGAGTGCCGGAACCGCGTTCTTGCCTGTGCCATCGATGGCCGCGCGGGTAGTGGCTGTGTGCCGCTCATCCCTGTCACGAGCGGCAGATGCAGAGGTTGCTGGAACTTTCGTCCTGTACCCTGCATCGGGTCCCCCGGCCATTCGGTCATTGCTGTTGGAATTCCGGGGTTCTGTCGCCCCTGCATTGGGCGAGGCATCACCGGCGTGCATGGTGCTCTTGTCCGGACTGGTCGTGGCCTTCTTGCTGGCCACCGCGCCATCCCTGTCCAGGGGTGTTCGCCCATCGGTGTCTTTTCCCGGGCGGTCCTGTGCGGTGTGGGTCCCGTCTTGCGCCGGCTGTAGCGGAGTCGATCCCGAACTTGGAAACTCTTCCGTAGTGCCCTCATCCACGATGGAGGGGGTTGATCCCGGCGTGGGCCCGGTCAAGGACGCCTTGTCCCCCCCGGTCCCTTGTGCGGGACCACCCTCTTGTTGGGCGGTCGGTCCGTTCCCCGACCGACCGTCGAGCTCCTGCCCCAGGAAGTGGACGGTGCCGGTGATCAATAGTGCGGCACCAGCGGCCACCAGCAACCACCGACTCCAGGTTCCGGTGGGGCGCACCGCCTGGTCCCAGTCCAACCTGCCGGCCAGGGAATCCCGCACCTCGTCCGGCGGGGTGGCCTCCGCCTCGTAGAGGGCCTTGAAGCGTTCGTCAATGGGGTGTTTTTCCCGCATGGTCCAGGATCTCTTTTCGGTTGATGCGCGCTTGGAGGTAGCCGCGCGCTTTGGATAGCTGGCTGCGCGATGTGCTCTCCCCGCAGCCCAGCATGGCGGCGATCTCCGCATGATCGAAGCCCTCTATGGCGTACAGGTTGAACACATGGCGATAGCCGTCCGGTAGCTCGGCGATCAGTTTCATCAACTCCTGTTCACCTAGGTGATCAATGGCCAATGGTTCCACGGGAGCCTCCGGTAGGTGTTCCAGGCCGAAGCGTTCCTGCTGGAAGGCCTTTTTCCGGTAGTGATTGATGGCGGTGTGTACCATGATCCGACGTATCCATCCTTCCAACGAGCCCTCCATCCGGAACGCGGCCAGTTTCTCGAAGACCCGGATGAAGCCCTCCTGCATCAAGTCCTGGGCTTCCAGCTGGTGACGCGCATAGCGAAGGCACACGGCATACATACGCCGGGCATACCGCGTGTACAGGGATTCCTGACAACGACGGTCACCGGCCAGGCACCCCTGGACGAGCTCACGTTCGGTGGATCCGCGCAAAGTGGAAAGGCCTTTCCGTTCGGTAGACAAGGGTCCGGTGTGGAACGCTGCCCGGGAGCAAGCCTTTTGCAAGGTACTGAACCCGTTCAGGGGCAGGCGGTTCGGGGACAACGGGGCCGTGCCCGATAACCGACAGCAATCGTTGAACAAACGCTTATAACCACATACAACTGGTTATCAGCCGAATAAGGGTGCAGGTCGGCTGAACGTTTGCATCGTCGTTCGGCAACAGCACCGACGGCAGGAACGAAAAGTCAACTCAAATCCCAAGTACCATGAACACGCTGAAGAACAAAGTGCACCTGATCGGCAACCTCGGTTTCGACCCTGAAGTGCGGGAGATCGCGAAAGGGCGGAAGGTGGCCCGCCTCTCCGTTGCGACCAACGATAGCTACCGGAACGCATCCGGTGAGCGGGTGACCGACACCCAATGGCATACCGTGGTGGCCTGGGGCAATACCGCCGAAGCCGTTGAACGCCTGTTGCGTAAGGGATCGCCCATCGCCCTGGAGGGTCGTCTGGTGCACCGGAGCTACGAGACCAAGGAGGGTGTGAAGCGCTACATCACCGAGGTGGTGCTGAATGACTTCCAGCTCCTTGGCACCAAGCCGGACGCGGCGGCCTGAGCAGCTTCCTCACCCTGTTTCAAGAAGCGGTCCCGAACTTCGGGGCCGCTTCTCTTTTTCAGCGCACTCTCCATGACCGATCGGACAGCAGGATCCAACAGCCGGCGACGCTGGCTGATCGCGTTCGGCGTATTCACGATCGTGATCCTTCTGGTGACGACGTTGTTCCTGCCCTACCTGCTGAAGCGTTACATCGAGTCCCATAGCGAAGCGTGGATCAACAGACGGGTGACCATCGATCATATCGTCCTCAACCCCTTCACCTTCCGCTACGCCATCACCGGGGTCACCTGTTACGAGCCCCAAAGCGAGGAGGTATTCGTTTCGTGGAAGAGCATCAGTGTACGAAGTGATCTGTGGAAGGGCTTCCAGGAGAACACCTGGCGCTTCACCGGCCTGCGCATCGAGGAGCCCTACTTCCACATCGTACAGAACGGGGACCGGTTCAACTTCAGCGACCTGTTGGAGCTTGGTGGCGACGCGACGGCCGCGCCCGATACTTCCGCACCCGTGCGATTCAGCATGGAGGATATCGTTCTACGCGATGGCCGACTGGCGTACAAGAGTGATGTGCTCGCCGCACCCGTTGGGCTCAGGCAGCTCCATGCGACCTGTACGGTCATCTCCTCCGAACGTGCCCGGATGGACTTCGGCCTGGGCTTCGACCTGAGCGATGGTGGGCGGCTGGATGGTGGCTTCATGCTGGATACTGAGCGTTCCCTGTACGCCATCGACGCTGAGCTGAAGGCCTTTGCTGTGCCGCAGTTGCTGCCCTACCTCCAGGACTTCTTCGCGAGCAAGGATTTGGTCGGAGAGCTGGACCTGAAGTTGTCCCTGCTGGACAGCTACGCGGACAGTGTGAGCCTGAAGCTCAGTGGTGGTCTGGAGCTACGCAATGTCGTGCTGATCGACCCGAACGGTGACAAGCTCTTTGGCCTGAAGCGTGCGCAAGCACGACTGGATACCCTTGTGGCCGTGGATCAGCGTGTGGAGATGGGTGAAGTGGTGCTGGATGGCGTGGACCTGAAGTTCGTGATGCTCGCCGACGGGACGGACAACTGGACCCGGCTGTTGAAGCTGGACAGTACGGCGGTCGCTGGAGACAGCACGAGCACACAATTACAGGCCAGCGAGAGCAACGTCTTCCTGATGTTGGCCGATTACATCAGTTACCTCGGTGAGCAGATCGTGGCCAGTGAATACACGGCGAAGCGGTTGGCGCTCACGAACAGTGCCGTCCATTTCGAGGACAACACGCCGGCGCAGCCGTTCCGCTACGACATCACGGCGATCACGGTGAGCGCCAACCGGATCACCACCGATGACGAAGCGGGGAGGGTCACGGCCAGCGCGGTGTTGCAGGAGACCGGTCGGTTGAAGGGCGATGCGATATTCGACCCCAGGAACATCCGCAACGTGAAGCTGGACCTGACGGTGGACGACCTGGCGTTGAACCACCTGGACGCTTACGGGCGTTGGTATGCCGCGCATCCGCTCGATGATGGGCGCTTGCAGTACGTGACGAAGACCGTGGTACAGGATGGCAGGATCGATTCGCAGAACCACCTGCGCGTGGACAAGATGAAGGTGGGGAGAAGGGTGGACGAGCACGACCCGGAGATCTTCGTGCTCCCCTTGCGCCTGGCGGTGGGCTTGCTGAAGGATGTGAACGGGGTGGTGGAACTTGATGTGCCCGTGAAAGGCGACCTGAAGGACCCCGAGTTCAAGGTGTGGCCCATCGTCTGGAAAGTGCTCAAGAACCTGCTGGTCAAGGCCGCATCCGCGCCTGGTCGGCTGCTGATGCGCGCCTTTGAAGGGGTTGACGAGAGTGATCTGGAGCGTGTGCGCTTCGCGTACCTGCAGCCGGCCCCCGGGGATCAACAGAAGAGGACGCTGGAACAACTCGTCTCCGCACTGAAGTCCAAACCGGAGATCACGGTGGACCTGGTTCCCCTGGTCGATGTGCTGGCCGAAGCCAGGGAGGTGGCGGTGTTCCACGCGAAGCAGGCCTTCCTCTTCCCCGGGAAAGCGACCATTGATGGCGCGGACAGCTTGCACGTGGCTGAATTGAGCGTGCGCGACACGGCCTTCACGGCATATGTGGAACAGCGCACGGCATCCATGGATGGCAGATCG
>JACJZG010000013.1 GCA_020635715.1 Flavobacteriales bacterium
GATCATGGACGGCCGTGAGCATAAGATGAACATCCCGGCCAACGGTGACGCCGTTCTGGACGCCGCCTTGGAGGCCGGTCTGGATGTGCCCTATGCCTGCAAGGGAGCGGTGTGCTGCACCTGCAAGGCCCGCGTGGTGGAAGGCAGGGTGGAGATGGATATGAACTACGCCCTGACCGACGAGGAGGTGGCGGACGGTTACGTGCTGACCTGCCAATCGCACCCCCGGACGGCAAAGGTCACCGTCGATTACGATCAACATTGATCGGGTGCTCGGAAAAGATCGAGGCGGGCTTACGGGCCCGCCTCGTTGTTCTCTCCGCCTCGTGTTGTGTTTTTGTCAGGCTGGGGAGAAGATCCTCACATCAGAAGGTGGCCTGGGCATAACCCGCCAGTTTGGTCTGGATGTGCGATAGGTAGTGTTCACTGTGGTAGAACCCTCCGAGCTCCTCGCTGTATCGGATGATGGCTGAGGGGAAATCCGTGTAGAAGGGGTCCACGTTCTTGGATGCGGCCTCCTGCAGGCTTACCGTGCATTCATAGTCGGGGTAGCTCACCAGGTTCTCTGGCAGCGTGGTGTCGATGACCAGGATCTTTTCCTGGAACCCATCCTTCGTGATCCGTACGGTGTAGGTCGCATCGATATCGAGCTCCAGCTCGAACCGGCCCTTCTTGTCACTGTCCAGGCCGCCCAATTGTTCGTTGTCCTTGTACAGGAACAACTTGTAGCCGTTGGTGCGCTGTCCGTTGGTGAGGACTTGTCCGTGAACCGGCACGTACCAGCCCTGGGCTTGATCACGACGATCAACGAGCTTGCTTTGTGCACTTGCCATGGTGGGGAGGAGCAAGGCCGGGATCAAGGCGCGGAGGAGAGCGGTTTTCATCGACGTTGTATTCGTGTTCGCCTTCGTTGTACGCAGGGCAACGGGAAAGGTTCGGTCAGGCCACCTTGAAGAAGGGGACCCGTGTGGCACCATCCTCCGTTGTGGGCAGTGCGATGTGAATACTGGTGCCTTGGTCCACGGCACTTTCGGCCCACACCTCTCCACCATGCTTGGCTACGATGCGTTGCACGATGGCAAGGCCCACCCCGGATCCTTCGAACTGCTCTGCCTGGTGGAGCCGCTTGAAGATCCCGAACGCCTGTTCCTTGTGTTTAGGGTCGAATCCTACGCCATTGTCCTTCACGACAATGACGTCGCGACCATCCAGATGTTCGTGGGTGATCCGGATATCGGGCAACTCCCTCGTCCGGGTGAACTTCAGTGCGTTGGAAAGGAGGTTCTGGAGCACGACCTTGAGCATCGGCGCGTCCGTCAGGATCACCACCTCGGCTCCGACCTCGATATGCACTTGATCGAAGCGAGATTCGGCCACTTGTTCGGCAACACATTGTTCCAGGAGCTGCTTCAGCACCACCGGGCGCTTCTCGATCTCCCGTTTGTTCGTCTGGGAGAACCGCAGCAGATCATCCACAAGTTCCAACATGCGCTGAGCCCCGTTGTTGATCCGGTCCGCGAATTCAACGAGATCCTCCGGCGATTCCTGGGCTGCCGTGCGGAGATGGTCGCTCAATGCAGCGATGTTCTTCAAAGGGGAACGCAGGTCATGCGCCACGGTGTAGGAGAACGATCCCAGGTCCTCCAGCGCCTCGAGAAGCTGCCCCGTGCGCGCGGCCACCCGCCTGTCCAGGTCGGCGTTCAGCTTCCGCATCCGTATTTCTTCCTGCTTGCGGTCGGAGATATCCTTGATGACGGCTTGGAAGGCATGCACGCCGTGGGTCTCCTTGCCCAGATAAGTGGCCGTGAGCAGGCAATCGATCAGGCTGCCCGAGGCATTGCGCAGGGTAAGGTCCACGTTCACGAACTCGTTCCCGCTGCGGTGTGACCGTAGCGAGCGGATCAGCGCTTCGCTGTTCTCAATGTGGTCGCTGAACGTGTGCTTCAGCAACTCCGCGGTCGGCAGGCCCAGCAATTTGCCGCAGGCGGCATTGGCCTGGATGATGCCCCCGTGGTGATCGACGATGGCAATGGGGTCGCCACTCGTGTCGAAGATCCGCTGGTACCGGCTCAACAGCATGTCCTTGTCCTCGCGCAGCGTGTAGGTCTCGAACGCCTGCTTGATCTTCAAGGTGAGGTCGTTCACATCCCACGGTTTCGTGCAATAAGCGTGGATCCCACCTTCGTTCACGGCTGCGATCACGGCTTCAAGGTCCGAGAACCCGGTCAACAGCATGCGCATGGCCTTCGGATGCCGTTGACGGGCCAGGGCCAGGAACTCAGATCCCGTCATGCCCGGCATCCGCTGGTCGGAGATGATGAGGTGCACCTGTTCCTTCTCAAGGAATTCAAGGGCTTCAGGGCCACTGTTCGCCAGGTGGACCTCCATCTCACGCCTGAAGGTGGAGCGGAAGGCCTTGAGGTTGTTCTCCTCGTCGTCAACGAAGAGTACGCGTATCCTGGATTCGCTCATGCGCGCTGTTTGTTGTCTTGTGTATGCCTGATCGGAAGACTGATGCGGACCGATGTGCCCTCACCGAGCACGCTGTCCACCTGGATGTCGCCATGATGGTCCTGAATGATGCCATAAACGATGGCCAGGCCGAGGCCGGTCCCTTCGCCCACGGGCTTGGTGGTGAAGAAGGGGTCGAACATCCTGGCTTGGGTCTCAGCGCTCATGCCGATGCCATTGTCCGCGATCACGACTTGTACGGTGTGGTCCTCGAAGCCAACAGTGACCTCCACTTTCGGCGTGATACCATCCGTGCGCGCCAGGCTCGCCTGGATCGCGTTCGTCAGGAGGTTCATCAGGACCTGGTTGATCTTTCCCGGGAAACACTCCACCAGGGGCAGGTCGCCGAGTTCGGCTTTGATCTCCACCTTGTCCCGGAACTGCGGGGCAAGAAGGGCGAGGGTGCTGTTGATCCCTTCGCGCAGGTCGCTTTCCTTCAGGTCGTCCTCGTCAAGTCGCGAGAAGTTGCGCAGGCCGCGAACGATCTCGGCGGTGCGCTTCGATCCTTCTGAGATGCTTCCGATGATGTCATCCAGTTCATCGATCGACTCACCGATGCCGAGCTGCCGTTCCCGCTCCTTGAGCTGCCGGAGCTTCTCGCCCGCCTCCTCCGGTCGCATCGCGCGGTATTCCTGCATCACCTCCACGATCTCCGTGATGTTCCGGCGCAATGGCTGGATGTTGCTCGTGATGAAGTTGATCGGGTTGTTGATCTCATGCGCGATACCGGCCGTGAGCTGACCCAGGGAGGCCATCTTCTCGGCGTTCACCAGCTGGGTCTGCGTGCGCTTGAGGTGTTCGTTGGACTCGCGCAGGTCATGTGTCCGTTGTTCCACCTTTTCCTCCAGCAGCACGTTCTGCTCCCGGATGATGCGCTCGTTCTCGATGGAGATGGCCAGCGCCTGCTCCTGCGATTGTTCCTTTTCGCGGCGGAGGATGTTGATCCGGTCAGCCAGACCGAAAGAGAGGAGGATGCCCTCCAGGGCGGAACCGATCGGCATCGTGTATACGGACATGGTGGTGTAGGGCAGGAGGTCCGCATCCTTCATCACGTAGAGCACCACACCGACCAGGAACATGCTCCAGGCAAGCAGGAAGAAGACCGCCGGCCGTGAACCGTTCCGGTAGGATGCCATAGCGGTGGCGAACATGTACGTGGCGAAGGCACCGGTGGCCACCTGGTCGAGCTGATAGCCGAGCAATGGGTCCACGAAGGCATACACCACGGCGGTGAGGGAGAGGAATCCGTACCACGCCGGCAGCCATTTGTCGAGCCCTGGCGCATACGACCGGGTGTTGATGAAGGACCGCATGAATGTGCTTGCCGCAAGGGCGGAAAGCAGCGTCAACATCACCGATGCGCGTTGTGACCACCAGGTGAGCTCCGGCCACAGGTAGAACTGACCGATCCCGAAGAAGGTGAGTTGCGCCAGCGTGATGCACAGGATATAGAGAACGTAGATGAGATAGCTCGCATCGCGCGTGGAGAAGAAGACGAAAAGGTTGTACAGCGCCAGGACGAGCATGATGCCCACATACCCGCCCACGGCCAGGTACTTGAGCGCGCGGACGAGATGGAACTCCTGCACCGAGGTCAGGTGCAGGGGGATCTGCAGTTGCTTGTTGCTTCGTGCCCGTAGGAGGATCGTAGCCGAGGTGGAGGTGGGGATGTCCAGGTTGAAGGCGTACTCCTTGGGTGATCCAGGCGCAGCGTGTGGAGGGCGTGCCTGCCCCGCTTTGGCCAGCACCACCATTCGCTGAGGGAACACCAGGTACAGATCAAGTTCGTCGATCTCCGGATGATCCACGGTAAGGAACATCCGATCATCGGCAGAGGTGTTCCGAACGGTGAACATGAGCCAATAAGCGGACGAGGAGATCCCCAGGTTGGGTACGTTCTGGTCCGACGGCTGATAGGCCTTGGATAGCATGGCCTGCTTCCAGGTCATGCTTGCGCGCTCATCGCGCAGTATCTCGCAGGAACGCCCGACGGACAGGGAAGAGGTATGCCCATCGAAGACGACCTCCGAGCCGGCAGCCGTGGTGAAAGGGCAAAGGCCCAGGAGCATGCCCAGGCCGAACACAACTATCCGCATGATGCGCTTCTACGCGATCATACGGGGGTAGTGTTTCAGGCGCAGTAGCGGAGGTGCTCCTCCTCGATGAGGCGATAGGGGACGAGGGCCAGCACCGACCGGTCAACGATCAGGGCGTACTGCACCTCCAGTTCCACCTCGCCGGGCCTTTCGATCCGGGTCTGCTCCGGTCTGATCCTCAGGCTCATGATGTTCCGGCGGTTCGAGGCGATGGCCGTATCCACCGAGCGTACATCGGGGATCACCATGGCCAGGGCCTTGATGGACGGGATCGGATACGTGAAGGTGCCACCGTCGCCCACTTCTTCGATCATGGTGAAGCCTACGCGAAGCGCGTGACGCAGGGTATAGTGCGCGACCAGGCACACCATCGTACGGATCTGTAGCTGGTTGGCGACCGAGACCGCAGCCATGCTCAGCAGGTTGGGAAGACCGCGGGAGTTGAACCGGTTGGCGTTCCATAGCCCGCATACCTCCGCCGTGCCATGTTCACCTAAACGTTCCACAACCCGGTCGATCCGGGGATCAAGCGTTCGCAGCGCCTTGGTCAGAGGAAGCTCGCGCTTGCCCTGCATCTCTATGCGGATCCCACCGACCATGCGCCCATCCTCGGTCTGCGCCACAATGACCACGGTGTCCGGATCCGAGCACCAGTTGTCCGTGTTCGTCGTGACGTTGGTGATGCCGAAGTCCTCGAGCACCTGCCGGTGCTCCCGCCTGAACTCTTCACAGGTCCCAGGTTCATCGACCGCCCTGAATGCGCGTATCAATAGCTTTTCCATGCTATGCCGTAATGGATCCGTGGACCGATAAGAGACGATGAAGTGGCAGACGCAGGCTCCTTGCAGATGGTTCACCGGCGGGGCTCAAACGTAACATGAACAGGGGAAGGTCCTCACCCGTGAAGAAACGGGACAGTTCCTTTTCCACCATCGCCAGTTCCGACCGATGGTGTTCGGCGAGGTCGCCAAGCAAGGGTGCGGCATGGGTCAGGAAGACCGGTGCGGAGATCGGATGCACCGCCCACCCCAGACGATTCGCCTCCATCCAGAGGCGTTGTCCTGCACGTCCTCCTTCCAGTCGGTCCATCAGCGCCCTGCCCCTGGTGGTCACCACCGCCACGGCGGATGCGTTCGCGATGCCCTTGCGCGAAAAGCGCTGAAGCCCGCGACCGCCGCGCCATTCATCCACAAGGCGCATGGCCGCCGGATCCGCGGCGATGCGCAACGCGGCCATCTGGCCTTCGGTCATCTCCATCGTGGCCAGGTCCAGGCCATCTCCGCTTTGTTTCGCTTCCTCCTCGGTCCATCGCACCTCATGTTCAAAGAACTCCCGGTGTCCGGTCGGGTCCAGCAGCCTGATCTTCTCACTTCGCGAGCACAGCTCCGCGAAACGTTCCAGGTCCGCCGGGTCCGTGAATATCCGCAGGCCACAGCCCGGAACGAACTCCACCACATTCCTGAGCTGTGCTTCATGCTCCGAAGGGAACAGGACCCGGTCTACCACCTTGCGGTTGGTGCACCGCTTGGTGATCCATGGGAACAGCACTTCCTCCATCGGCGTTGAAACGGGCCCCGCTTCGATCACGGCGATCAAGGCATCATCCAGCGCCGCTGACCGGGTATCGATGGATAGTGCGATCCCTTTTGCACTGGCCGCGAGCCGGATGTTCTCCAGGCAGGTGCCCAGCGCGATATGGGCCATCAGATGATCCGGATCCCAGTGTGAGCGGGAACGGACCTTGTCGTGGAACAGGAAGAAGCGGCCCTCCGCCAGGATGAAATTCCAGGGCTGCATGTTGCCCGCAGACGGCGCCAGGGCCGCGGCATGGGCCAGTTCTTCGGCCAGCTCCCGGGACATGGGTTGCTTTACGGGTGGCAGTTCCCGGATGACCGCGTTCACGATCCCCTCCGGGTCCACGGCGCCCATCGGCGTGGTGGTGGCGTGTTCTTTTGGGTTGCCCTTCTGGTCGGCGATGAGCGCTTCCAGGTCGATGTACCACCGACCGGAGGCCGTGAACTGCCCAAGCAGGATGCGGCGATGTACATCCGCGGTCATCGCACCGCCAAGAGCCACCGCACTCGCCAGTTGCGGCCAGGTGGAAACGGTTTCACCCATTTCGATCATGGAGGCCTTCATGCGGGTGCTCAACGTATCCGTGCCCACGATGGGGAGCATGTACGGGATCTTCTGCTCGTTGGTCATCGGCCTGCCTGCGGCTTCCAGGTCCAGGTGATCGATCCAGCCATGCATCAACGGGCGGGCGGGTTCAAGGTCGAAGCGTTCCACGTCAAGGCAGCCCCGATCGCTCATGTCCATCACCACCGGGATCCGCAACGCCTTCGCCTTCTGCCGGGCGAGGATCTTGATGTCCACACTATCACACTCCTCAATGAGCAGGTCGAGATCACCGCCTTCACAGAAGAACCGGTCCATGTTCGCCTTCGTAATGCCTTCCGGGAAGATGCTCACGCGCAGGAATGGATCCAGTTCAGCGATCTCACGGGCCGTGTTCAACACTTTCGGTGTGCCCATTTCATGCACACCGCTGCGGATGCGGTTGAGGTTGCTCAGCTCCAGGGTGTCGTGATCCGCGAGCCGGATCTCGCCGAAGCTGCGCTCCAGGGCGAGCGTCAAACTCACGCTCTGTCCCACGCTCAAGCCGATCACACCGACCTTCTTCGACGACAGCAGCTCCTGTTCTGCACGAGTGATCTTGTTGCGGTTCCGGTCCGTACGCACCAAGGCGAATTCCGCCTCATCCAGCAGGTGCACCAGCCGATGGGACCACGGGTAGTGGACCCACACACCGTAACGGATCGGGTCGGTACCGTTGAGGTGGGCTAGGGCCGCGGCCTCCAGGTCGTCCCGGGTGAACACGATCTCCGGCCGGAGGGACTTCACCAGTTCCATCAACTGGGCGTGCAGGGTATCGTGTACCACAACACCCTGCTCCAATAGCGCGTTCAGCCTGTGTAGGCCGGCATCATCAACGGGGCGGATGAACTCCGGTCTATAGGCTGGGCCCTCAACAGCCTGCCTGCCCCCCAAGGTGGTGCGGATCACATCCAGATTCATCGAGAAGCGGTTCCAAGGTTGCTGAAAGTGGGTGTGAAGGTAGTTGCGTAAAAGTTATCAACAAAATATTAACAAATTAGAACGGAACCTTTCCTCTTGCCGGCACGTAAGCCGGGCGATCAACATGATCCGTACCGATGAGCGCAGCACCAGCACACCAGCCTGAACTTGCCCGTCCCTGCGTCCTATTCGTTGACGACGACGCCGGCAACCGGCAGGCCTTCCTGAGCACCTTCCGCCGCGAGATGGACGTGCTGCTCGCGAAGAACATGAAGGAGGTCTGGGAGCATCTCGCCACCAGCCACGTGCACGTGGTCATAGCCGACCAGCGGATGCCGGGAACGCCGGGCAGCCAGATGCTGGCGATGGTGCGTGAGCGTTATCCGGCCATCAAACGCATGCTCATCACCGGCTACTCCGACATCGAAGCCGTGATCGAGGCGGTCAACAAGGCGGGGGTCATGCACTATTGCTCCAAGCCCTGGGATCCTTCCGAACTGGTTGATGTGGTGCGCAAGGCGTACGACGAGGTGCGCGCAGAAGAGGAGCGTACCGCGTACACCGAGAAGCTCATCACGGCCAACCAGCAGCTGGAGTTCGCCCTGCGCCAAAGGCTGTTGTCCTGAACCGTATTCAACCGATCACACCCGGCGCCACCTCCCCATGAAGGTGGCGCCTTTCTTTGCGCCATGATCCGGATCGCCCGTTCAACGCTTGTGCTGGTCCTTCTTCCCTTGGCATGCGATGCCAGGGCACAATGCGATCGGTGGCAGCAGCGCGTGGAATACACCATGGAGGTCTCCCTCGACCATCGGGACCATCTTTTTCAAGGGACCACGCGATTGCGCTATACCAACAACAGCCCGGACACCTTGCGGGAGGTCTTCTTCCATCTCTACTTCAACGCGTTCCAACCGGGCAGCGAAATGGATGTGCGGTCCCGGACCATTGAGGACCCCGATGAGCGGGTGGGGGGACGCATCGCAGAGTTGGAGGCGCATCAGGTGGGCCTTTCCGTGGTCTCGGACTTTGAACAGGATGGCCGTAGCGCCGAACTCACACCCATGGGGACCGTGTTGAAGGTGGCCCTCGCGCGTCCGCTGCTACCCAAGCGGTCCACCACCTTCACGTTCTCATTCAACGGCCAGGTCCCGGTCCAGATCCGGCGCAGCGGGCGTGACAATGCGGAGGAGGTGGCTTACAGCATGACGCAGTGGTATCCCAAACTCGCGGAGTACGATGCCCGTGGTTGGCACGCCTACCCCTATGTGGGTCGGGAGTTCTACGGGGTCTGGGGCGATTTCGATGTCACCCTGGACATGGATAGTGCCTTCACCATCGCGGCCACCGGCGTACTCCAGAACCCGCAGGAGATCGGCCATGGGTACCCGGTTGGCAAGCGCGGTCTGATGAGGCCGGACGGGGATAGACTAAGGTGGCGTTTCGTGGCGAAGAACGTGCACGACTTCGCCTGGGCGGCGGATCGTGAATTCACTCATTCCATAGCCCAGGTCCCGGGTGGTCCGCAGCTGCATTTCTTCCATAAGGATGCCAGATCCTATGGAGCCATCTGGAACGAACTGCCCGCATACATGGTGCGCAGCTTCGAGTTCATGAACGCCCATTATGGCAGGTACCCCTGGCCTCAGTACAGTTTCGTGCAGGGTGGCGATGGCGGGATGGAGTATCCGATGCTCACGTTGATCACCGGGGAACGACGCCTTGGATCACTGGTGGGGGTGAGCGTGCACGAGAGCGTGCACAGCTGGTATTATGGCGTACTGGCGAGCAACGAAGGGCGCTTCCCGTGGATGGACGAAGGGTTCACCGAGTATGCCGGGAGCGAGGTGATGCAGGCACTTTTCCCAAGAGCCGTGGATCCGCATGCGGGCTCGATCGCTGGTTACCAGGCCCTGGTGAAGAGCGGTCGCCACGAACCACCGAGCATCCATGCGGACCATTTCCTCACCAACAAGGCATACGGCGCCACGGCCTACAGTTTCGGTGAACTGTTCGTGCACCAGCTGGGTGCGGTGGTCGGGGAGAAGGAGTTGAAGGAGGGTTTGCACAGGTATTACGATGTCTGTGCGTTCACACATCCGGAGCCGATCGACTTTGAACGCGTGCTGGAGAAAGCGACCGGCCTGGAACTCGACTGGTACTTCGACGAATGGATCAATACCACCCGAACGCTGGACCTGGGGATCAGGAGCGTCATGGGCATCGGTGATAGCACGGTGATCGAGATGGAGCGTATCGGGGATCAGCTGATGCCCGTGGATCTGAAGGTCGAGTTGCGCGACGGTTCCCAGGGCTATTACCACATCCCTCTTTCCCTGTCGCGCGGGTCGAAAGGGGCGGGGTCAGACCGGTACGAATTCACGGTGCTCGATCCTTGGAAGTGGACGCACCCCAACTATGCGTTCACGATACCGGTGCGCTTTGATGCCATCGGCGCGATCACCTTGGATCCGTTGCACCGCACAGCGGACATGGATCGCAGTAACGATCAGGTGGAGTTCCCGATCGGGACCTCGGGTTTCGCCCGCCCGTGACGTCCGCTGGAACAGGAAAGCCCCGGCCAGGCCCCGAAGCTCCCCCGTTCTGACCAGCGTTCACGCCGTCACCTCATCCTCCTTGTGGTGGTTCACGAGGCGGTGTTGCAGTTCACTGGGCACAGGCTGGTAGGCCAGGAAGCGTTCGGTATAGGTCCCTCGACCCTGGGTGAGGCTGCGTAGACTGGTGCTGTAACGATCCAGTTCCGCAAGCGGGGTGTGCGCCTTGATGATCTGGTAGCGGCCACTGCTGTCCACGCCCATCACGATGCTCCGCCTTCCCTGCAGGTCGGTCATCACATCGCCCATGAGCTCAGCCGGAACGCGTACCTCCAGTTCCTGTATCGGCTCCAGCAATTGCGGGTCGGCGTTGGAGAACGCATCGCGGAAGGCTTGCAGTCCGGCGATCTTGAAGCTGATGTCGTTGCTGTCAACGGGGTGCATCTTCCCGTCGAACACGACCACCCGGATGTCGCGCGCAGGGGAACCGGTCAGTGGACCGCGCTCCATCTTTTCCATGACCCCTTTGAGGATGCTCGGCATGAACTTGTTGTCGATCACGCCACCCACGATGCAGTTGTAGAACACGAGCTTGCCACCCGTGGGCAGGTCATGCACTTCCTTGCCGCGCACACTGTGGCCGGTTGGTTCCGGCATGTCCTCATACCAGGGCTCGATGCGCAGGTGCACCTCGCCGAACTGACCGCTTCCTCCGGTCTGCTTCTTATGTCGGTACATGGCCGATGCCTCCTTGCGGATGGTCTCCCGATACGGAATGCGGGGTGCGCTGAACTCGGCTTCAACCTTGTAGTGGTGGCTGAGCTTCCACTTCAGGAGGCTCAGGTGCAGGTCACCTTGTGCACCTACGAGCTGCTGTCCGGTCTCGCGACTGTAGGTCAGTACGATCGTGGGGTCCTCCTTCTGGATCTCGAGGAGCGCGGCGTGCAGCTTCTCTTCCTGTTTCTGGTCGGTGGCTTTGATCACCTGGCGAAGTCGTGGCTGCGGGAAGGCGATGGGACGCAGCTTGACGTTCCGTCCCGGGGCATGCAGCGTATGAGCGGTCGCGGTATCCTTCAGCTTGATGGTGCCGCCGATATCGCCGGCCACGAGCTTGGTCACCGCCTTACGCTCCTTGCCATCCACGATGAAGAGCTGGTTGATCCGCTCGGTGGTGCCGGTGTTGTCGTTCACCAGGTCCTGCCCCTCGTTCACTTCACCGCTCATCACCTTGAACAGCGTGATGTGGCCGGCACGCGGTTCGATCATGGTCTTGAAGGTGAAGAGCACGGGTGGTCCGTCCACGGAGCATTCCAAGGCTCCCCCGTCAGCCAGTTCCTCTGCAGGCATCTCCAGTGCCGCGGGTGCCACATTGTCAATGAAGCCCATCAGCCGCCCGCTGCCCATGTTCCGCAGGGCGCTCAGGCAGAACACGGGGAAGCACGTACGCTTCATCATGCCCTGCTTCAACCCCTGACGCATCTCGTCCTCGTCCAGTTCACCCTTGTCGAAGTAGTGCTCCATCAGGGTCTCATCGTTCTCCGCGGCCTTCTCCACGAGTTCCTTGTGCAACGCTTCGGCGCGCTCCCGTTCACCCTCGGGAATGGGCTGCTTCTCAGGCTTTCCACCCGCGTCCTTGAACACGTACATGGTCATCTTCAACAGGTCGATGATCCGGTGGAACCCATCGCCCTGTTCCATGGGGTATTGCATTACGGTAACAGCGCTGCCGAAGTGCTCGCGTGCCTGTGCCACGGTGGCGTCGAAGTCGGCGTTGGGATGATCGAGCTGGTTCACCCCGATGATCACCGGTCGGTCGTAATGTGCGATATGGTCCCACACCAGATCGGTGCCCACTTCCACGCCATGGGGGGCGCTCAGCAGCAGCAGGCAGGTATCTGCCACACGCAATGCCGGTATCGTTTCCCCCACAAGGTCATCGAGCCCTGGCGTGTCGATGATGTTGATCTTGTAGTTGCGCCACTCGGTATGAAGCACGGTACTGTGAACGCTGCTTCCGCGTTCATGCTCCAGGTCGTGGTGATCGCTTACGGTGTTCTTGTCCTCGATCCGGCCGCGGCGTTGGATCAGACCCGCTTCGAAGAGCATGGTTTCGGCCAGCGTGGTCTTGCCGCATCCGTGGGATCCGAGCAGAACGATGTTCTTGATGTGTTTCGCATCGAAGACTTTCATGGCACAAAGGGGCTTAAGGTGGATGTTGGTGTGACATACCACCGTGGAGGTCCCTCCGGGCCATGGGTCACGGTCCGAAGCGGACGCGCGGAGGAAGGCTGAAGGTAACGATCCGTGATCCAGATCTCCAAGCACCTCCCTCCGCGGCGCACGAGCCACCGGCCCCGTCAAGGGCGGAAGGCCGCGACAGGAAACTCGACTAGTTCAGCGACTCCATGGCCCGCGTGCCCTGTAGGCGCTTCAGCCGGGCCACCACCTCATCGTAGCTGGAAGGCAGGTTCAACTCCTTCTGCGGGCAGAACCCGTGGTTCTCACCGGCTTGATACCCCTCCATGGCAGGAGCTGCGGGCTGTTCCGCCTCGTTGGGCGCTGCGTTCTCGGCGTTCTCCTGCTTCACGGTCATCTGGGAAATGAGGCGCTTCAGTGACGATTCGGGGCGAAAGCTAAGTCAGCGGAAAGGCGATGCGCAAGGGAGTCGACCCGTAAGTGTGGCAACCTCGGATTCCCGAACCCGAACGATCCGCACCTTTGTTGGACCCAAGCTGAGCGCATGCACCTGCGGACCTACCTTCTTACCGCATCCTTCGCGATGTCGTTCACCGTGGCCTTCGCCCAATTCAACCAACAGGGGATGGTGCATGTAAGCCTCGGCGCGGCGATCGGTGCACATGGGACCGAGTTGGAACAGCGGTATCAGTTCCTGGGACTGTCCCGTACCGAGACAAGCACGGACGGTGCGGCAACGGTGACCTTCCCCCTGCAGGTGGGCTATGCGCTGAGCGATCGCTTCGCGCTCGGGCTGGTCCTTGAGCCCGGCCGTTACGTGCCGGACACGGCCAACACCTCGCAGCAGAACGGCATCTTCAACCTGGCCATTGAACCCCGTTTCTTCCTGCTCAACGCCGAACGTGTCGCCTGGCATGCATCTGTGCACATCGGTGGCGCCGGTTTGCGCATTACGGACAAGGAACCCGAGGTGGACGCGCGGTATGCTGGTGGCGCTTTTGGCCTGGGAACGGGATTGTTGCTGGGCTTGGGTGGCCACGTGGGCCTGGGCTTCGACCTGCGCTTCCTGACCACGCGCATGGAACTCACAAGCATGGAGTTGAATGGTACGAGCGTGACCGACTTCTTTGACGCCACCTTGCGGACGGGAGGCGTGATCGCCCAACTTTCGCTGGCATTCCGGTTCGGCGGCGGGTAGCGCAGGAGGCAGGGCCGCGCTCCATGCCACGGAGATCGGATCGGTGGGCCGGTGGTGGAAACCCTCCGCTCCTTTGGATCTCCGACGGATCGTCCCGATCCCTACATTTGCGCGCCCGCCAGAAGTGCCTGGTGGAAACGCCTCCCTAGCTCAGCGGTAGAGCAGCTCATTCGTAATGAGCAGGTCGCCGGTTCAAATCCGGCGGGGGGCTCTGAAAGGGACCATTGCTGTGGTCCCTTTTTTATTGGCGTAGCAGGGCCACGGCCCTGCGCGCAACGCGGATCCCGATGGCCACACCCATGCCACCGAGCCGGACCGCCACCACCACACGCTCCGAAAGGCGCTCGACGATGGGGGACTTCGATGGCCCCATGCCCATGATCCCGCTCCAACGACGCTCTATCTTGAAAGGCTGACCTGGTAGGATCACCGTTCGCAGCAACGCCTCCAAGGTTTCCTGGATCAGCGGCGTCGTACCGTCCTCCGTTGTCCGTTCACCAGTGATATCCAGATCGCGGCCCCCACCAAGCAGCACTCCTCCCGCATGATCGCGGAAATAGTAGAAGCCCTCCCCGTAGTGGAAGGTCCCGCGCAGCCGCAGTCCGGGGATAGGGGATGTCTTGAGCACCTGGCCACGTGCCGGTTCCACGGGGAGCTCGGGCAGCAACTGGCCCGTGTAGCCGTTGGTGCAGATGGCGACCATGGCGGCCCGGATCCCTTGTCCATCCTTCGTTCGAACGGACACGTGCCCGGGTGATGGTTCGATGCTGGCCACCTCGGTCAAGGGGCGGAAAAGCACACCTTCCGCCAACGTTCTCCTCAGCAAGGCGGCCATGAGCCGGCCACTGTCCAAGGGGCCCTCGAGACGGGTGCGCACCAGATGCCCCACATTGGCAAGTCCGAACCGGCTGATCGCCGCGTCGTCCCAAGCGAACACCGCCTCGCCGAATATCGGTCGCAGGGAATCGTTCAAGGCATTGAACCGATCGGCCACTGCCGTGTATCCGTGGGTATGCGATGGGTAGATCTCATGCCCCCCCGTCGGTTCAAAGCCGATGGCGGCATCACCGAGTTCGGACCGGAGTTCAAGCAGCCCTTTCCAGCGTTCTTCCACGCGCGCCAGCATGGCCTCCTCGCCCTCATTATCCAGGTCAGCGAGCAGTTCGCTGGGACTACCGAAACAGGCGAACCCCGCGTTCTTTACGCTGGCTCCGCTCGGATGGGCACCGCGTTCAAGCACCATCACCAGTTGTCCCGGGTGCTCCCGTTTGTAGAGCAGGGCGGTGAAAAGGCCCACGATACCACCTCCGATCACCACCAGATCGGGCTGGGCACGGAACTGTTCGGATTCCCAAATGCTGACCATTCTCTACGGTCGGTGGTCCATCCATCCGGGCCGCGCCCAAAGATGTCGTAAATTAGCCCGTTCGATGAGCCGCCTGCAAGTCGTTCAGCGTCAAATGATATCCCCACGATCCGTGCTGGCACGTTGGTGCTGGTCCGTGCTTCTCATGGCCAGCTTGGGCATGGTGCATGCGCAGGTGGACAACGTGATGATCTACGGCACCGTGAAGGACCTCACGAGCTCCAAGAAGATGGACGGTGTGAGCGTGATCGTCTTCAAGAACGGTGCGAAACTGATCGAGGTGCCGACCAATGCGAGCGGTAAGTACGAGGTGAACCTGGACTACGGTGCCAGCTACAAGATCCAGGTGGCCAAGACGGGCTTCGTGGGCAAGAACATCACCATCGATACGCGGAACGTGCCCGAAGAGGAGCGCCAGGGCGGACACGGCATGAACATCGACTTCTCGATCATGTCCGACCTGCCCGGGATCGACTATTCGATCCTGAATGAGCCCTTCGGCATGGCGAACTACACCGGGGGCACCTTCACCTGGGACCTGGAGTACACCAACAGGATGCGCGATGCCCAGGCGCGCCTGATGAAGGAGTACGAGGACATGCGCAAGCGCGAGGGTGACGCCGAAGCCAAGTACAACAAGTTGATGCAGGATGGCTCCAACGCCATGACATCCTCCGATTTCAAGAAGGCCGTGGACGCCTTCACCGGGGCGCTGGCCTTGAAGCCCGGTGATGCGGTGGCCACCTCCAAGCTGAGCGATGCCAAGATGCGCCTGGATGCCCAGGATGCCGACAAGAAGCGGAAGGAGGAGTACGCCGCCCTGATCAAGGAAGCCGATGGGCTCATGGGGAAGAAGGATTACACCGGGGCCAAGGGCAAGTACAACGCCGCGCTCGGGATCCAGGACGAAGCCTACCCCAAACAGAAATTGCGGGAGATCGATGTGATCCTGGCGGATCTGGAAAAGAAGGCCGAGGAGGAGAAGAAAGCGAAGGAGCTTCAGGAGAAATACCAGGCTGCCATTGCAGCGGCGGACGCTGCATTGAAGGCTGAGAACTGGGACCAGGCAACGGCCAAATACACGGACGCGAGCAACCTGAAGCCGGAGGAGAAATATCCCAAGGATCAGCTGGCCCTGGTGGCTTCCAGAAAGGCTGAAGCCGCCAAAAAAGCAGAGGAGGAGAAGAAGGCCAGGGAACTTCAGGAGAAGTACCAGGCTGCGATCACTGCCGGCGATGCGGCGTTCAAAGGCGGCAAATGGGATGAGGCCACGGCGAAATACACCGAGGCCAGTGGCCTGAAGCCGGAGGAGAAATACCCGAAGGATCAGCTCGCCGCCATTCTTCTGAAGAAGGACGAGGCTGCGAGGAAGGCGGAGGAGGAAAGGCTCGCCAAGGAATTGCAGGAGCAGTATCAAGCCGCCATCGCCGCCGGGGATGCGGCCTTCAGCAAGGCCGACTACGATGCTGCCGAAGCGAAGTACACCGAGGCCAGTGGACTGAAACCGGCGGAGAAGTATCCCAAGGACCAGCTGGCCGCGATCGTGAAGAAACGCGAGGAACTGGCCAGGAAGGCGGAGGATGAACGGAAGGCGAAGGAACTGGACGCTCAGTATCAGGCCGCGATAGCCGCAGCCGATGCATCCTTTGGAAAGGAATCATGGGAGGAGGCCTCCGCGAAGTACACCGAGGCCAGCGGTCTGAAACCCGCTGAGAAATATCCCAAGGATCAGCTGGCCGCCATTGTGGCCCGGAAGGCGGCGGCCGAAAAAGCAGCAGCGGAAGCGGCCAGGCAGAAGCAATTGGATGAACAATACCAGGCCGCCATCGCTGCTGCCGATGCCGCATTCAGCAAGCAGTCCTGGGAGGATGCCACGAAGAAGTATACCGAGGCGAGTGGCCTGAAGCCGGCGGAGGCCTATCCCAAGGACCAACTGGCGCTGATCACGAAGCGCAAGGCCGAAGCCGAGGCGGAGCGGAAGGAACAGGAATTGAACGCACGCTATCAGGCTGCCATCGAACAGGCCGATGCGGCGTTCGACAAAGAGGATCATGCAGCGGCCAAGGCGAAGTATGCTGACGCCGCAGGGATCAAGCCCGCTGAACAATACCCGAAGGATCGGATGGCCGAATGCGATCGTTTGATCGCGGAGGCGGCACGGCGGGCGGAAGAAGAGCGTAAAGCAGCCGAGACGGAGGCACGGTACAAGTCCCTGATCGCATCGGCGGACAAGGCGTTCCAAGGAAAGAAGCTTTCCGAAGCACTGAACGATTACAAGGATGCCTCGGCCCTGAAGCCCGCCGAAGCCTATCCGAAGGAGCGCATCGCCGAGATCGAACAGCAACTGGACGCTGCCGCACAGGCGAAGGCTGAGGAGGAGCGTCTCCTGCGCGAGCGTCAGGAAAGGGACAAGCGTTACAATGACCTGATCACGTCCGCGGACAAGGCGTTCTCGGCCAAGGACTATGAAAAGGCCCGAACGGATTATGGTGCGGCTTCCGGTGTGAAGCCGGAGGAACAGCACCCCAAGGACCGTCTGGCGGAGATCGAGCGGCTCCTGGTCGATGCCGCCAGCAAAGCCGAGGCGGACCGGTTGAAGGCGGAACAGGATGCCGCTGAAAAAGCCAGGCTGGCCGAGGAACAGCGCCTTGCCGCCGAAGCTGCCGCTGCGGAGAAAGCCCGGCGGGATGAGGAGGAGCGCCGGAAACGGATGGCGGCGGAAGAGGTGGAAGCCCAGTACCGCGAACTGATCGCCGAGGCGGACCTGGCCTACCGTGGTGACCGGTTCGACCAGGCGCGCGAGAAGTACAATGCTGCGCTGGGGGTGAAGCCCATGGAACAATATCCGAAGGACCAGCTCGCCGAGATCGAGGCTCGTCTGGCGGCTGATGCGGCCAAACGGTCGGAGGCGGACCGGCTTGCCGCCGAACGCGCACGGATGGAGGCGGAGCGGCGCGCACAGGAAGCAGCTGATGCGGAGGCCGCGCGCCTCGCAGCCGAAGCGGATCAGGCACGGGCGGAAGCGGAACGCCGCCGTCGTGAACAGGAAGCCGAAGCCGCACGACTGGCTGCGGAGGAACGGGAGCGGCTCGCCCGTGAGGATGCGCGCGCGCTGGATGAACAGTACAGGGCCTTGATCACCTCCGCGGACCAGGCCCTGGCTGCGAAGGAGTATGCCAGCGCGAGATCGACCTACGCGCAAGCGAGCGACATGCGGCCGGAAGAGACCTATCCGCTGGCCAAGATCGATCAGATCGACCGGTTGTTGGCCGAACAGGAAAGGCTGCGCGCGGAAGCCGAGGCTGCCGCACAGCGGCGCAACTCGACCAGGGTTGAGGAGCCCCGCACCCAGACACGGAACGATGGAGGCCAGGAGGATGAGGCGGTGCGTTTCATGCGTGAGGCACGTGAACGGGAGGAGGCGGAGAAGTATGAGCGGATCAAGAAGCTGCGTGCTGCCTTGGACCAGGAGGAACTTGCGATGAGCGAGAAGGCGGCGGAACGCAGGCAGTCAGAGGTGACGGTGAAGGAACGGACGGTGGCGGAGACCGGACGCATGTACGAAGGCAGCGAGTCTTCGCGTCTGCAGCGAGCCGAGGAGGTGGAGACCTATCGCGAAGCGCTGGAACGGACGGAGGCCTCCCGTCGGGAGCGGGCCAAGGAAGTGAGGGAGGCGGAGTATGATGGCAAGCTGGCCTTGGAGCAGGCCGCAGATGACCGAACGGGTACCTGGAACGAAAAGCAGGAGCAGCGCACAGAGTCCGTGCAGGAACGGAAGGCGGAGTTGGAAACGATGGAGCGCGAACGGATGACGGCGGGCGAGCAGCGTTCGGCCCAGGCTCGAACAGATGCGGAGGCGCTTCGGGAGCAGCAGGAGACCATGGTTTCGCGCGGTGCGGCGGCTGGTGAGTTGCGGCAGCGGGAGGTGGAGGACGAGAAGGTATCCCAGCAGGCGCGGGAGGCCGTTTACACCGGCAACAGCGCCAATGCACGCAATGCCGCCAAGGAACGACTGGACGATATTCCCTTGAACCAACCTCGTGGTTTCGCCGACCACAACCGTTCCAAGCTGGCCCAGGAATACCCGGAAGGGGTGACCGAGGAAAGCTACACCGAAGGCAACAAGGTGATCATCCGCCGCGTGGTGGTCAACGGGAACAAGGCGGATGAATACTCGAAGGTGATCGCCAAGTGGGGCACGTTCTACTTCAAGAACGGCCAGAGCATCACCGAGACGATGTGGCGGGCGGGAACGGAGTGATCCCTGCTGCCCGGGCCGGTCGTCGTCAGTTCTTCTTGCGCTTGCGCAGCTGCCCCACGAGGTCCGCGATCTGCTCCGCGCTCAATTGTTTTCCGCGGAACTTGCGCTCCCCATCCACCAGGAAGATCTTCGGGGTGGAGAAGACATCGTAGGTATCGGCGTAGTTCAGGCTCTCAATGGTGGTGAGCTTCGGGATGAACTTGCGTGGGTCCTTTTTGGCCTCCTCGAAGACATGCTGGGTAAGCCCGACATTGACCCAGTTGAGGTCGTGTTCGCGGATGAAGGCCTTCCAGTCGCGCATGAGGATGGAGTCCACTGCCTTGGCCACGCAGAACACCTCGATGTCAAGTTCCTTGAACCGTTCCTTGTACACTTTGGCTATCTCGGGAAGCTCCTTCTTGCAATGGCCGCAATGCGGGTCCCAGAAGAGGATCACCACATATTCCTGTGGAAGGTCGTAGAAGTTCAGCCAGTTCTGCTCGGTGGTATCCGGCAGGCTCAGGTAGGGCGCCTTGTTACCAATGACCAGCGGGGCCTGTTTCTTCACCCGCTCGCATAGCTTCTCCAATTTGTCGTCCGGCATCCAATCCACCCGGCCTGGTTGACCATTCGTGGGGCAGTAATAGGTCTGGCCCATGTGTACGAACACCGCATCCATGCCCATGATATCGCTCGTCTCCGCCTTGTGCGTGACGGTGTTCACCAGGTACTTGAACACCTCGTTCTTCCCATCGGTGCGTGCGATCAGCCGGTCGATCTGGGCGTTCAAGGTATCCGGCACCTGCGGCAGGGTCTTGGTATAGTACTCCTCGAATTTGTTCGCGAACACCGGTACACGTACGATCCGGTCATCCTTCAGGTCGAAGTTGTCCCAATAGTGGTCTCGGTACTGGTAGTACTGTGCCGCGCTGTCGAGTGAACCGTCTTCCTTGCGGATCTCGGGCAGTTCAGGGGACATGCTCATGCGCACCAACGCAGCCGCCAGAAGTCCTGGGTTGGCAGTGATCAGGTCGTTCTGGTACTTCTTCACCGCCTTGTCCAGCTCCTCCAATTTGGCGCGCAGTCCGTTCTTGGCCAGCGGATCCTTTTGACCATCCAACTGGGCCTTGATCTGGTCGCTCTCCTTCTTCCGGTCGTTCAGGAAGCGGATGTAATCCAGGAACACCTGGTTCTCCTTGGAGCTCTTGACCACGAGGTTGCCCATGAGATCGGCCGTATCCGATGCCATGCGGATCACCGGTTCATTCACGATCATCTCGAAGTACCGCGGACCGGGTATCACCACGGCGTAAACACCGGCTTTGTATCCCTTCTTGTTCTTGAAGACAATGCGGCCCTTGGCATCAGCCAGCGCGGTGTCCGCGTAGTACAACTTGTTCCCGTAGTAATTGGCCAGGTAGATGGTGTCCTTCTCGGTTCCGGGGATGGTCACCTCGATGTCCCGCACGGGATCCTGTGCATAAGTGAAGGCTATGCCGAGAAAGAGCGAGAGGAGGGTGGTCAACGTTCCACGCATGGGTGCAAAAGTAACGGCGTCTCAGAAGAGCAAAACCTGTTCCAACTGCGGACGTTCCGCTGGTACGCGCGGGTTGGTCGCCTGGTTGGTTAAGGCTTGTTAATGGGTTCAGGCCATTTCGGTCTTGAACTCGCTCGTCGTGTGGAAAGTGATCTCCGGGTTGTTGCGTCGCTCAAGGTCCAGCATGTAGGAACTGGGCGCCATGAACACCGGATTGCCGTCCTTGTCCTGAACGATCTGCTGCGCCTTGATGCGGATGAACTGGTCCAGGGCGTGCTGGTCGGTCGTGGTCATCCAGCAGGCCTTGTGTGCGGCGATCTGCTGGAAGCTGCATTTGGCGCCGTATTCGTGCTCCAGGCGGTAGGCGATCACTTCGAACTGCAGTTCGCCCACGCAGCCCACGATCTTCTTATTGCCGGGCTGCTGTGTGAAGAGCTGTGCCACACCCTCATCCGTGAGCTGTCGGATCCCCTTGTCGAGCTGTTTGGTCTTCATGGGGTCCAGGTTCACCAACTCCCTGAACAGTTCCGGAGAGAACGCCGGAATGCCGCGGAACTGGAAGTTGGCGCCCTCGGTAAGGGTGTCCCCGATCTTGAAGTTCCCCGTGTCGAAGAGGCCGATCACATCGCCAGGCCAGGCTTCCTCCACGATCGATTTCTGGGCCGCCAGGAAGTTGGTGGGGGTGGCGAAACGCAATTGTTTGTCCAACCGCACATGCTTGTAATAGGTGTTGCGTTGGAAGCGGCCCGAGCAAATGCGCAGGAAAGCGATCCGGTCACGGTGGTTGGGATCAAGGTTCGCGTGGATCTTGAAGACGAACCCGCTGAACTTGGGGTCATCGGGATGGACTTCTCCCTGATCGGTGGGTCGTGGTCCGGGCGGTGGGGCGATGCCAACGAAGGCATCGAGCACCTCCTTCACACCGAAGTTGTTGAACGCACTGCCGAAGAACACCGGCGCTATCCTGCCGTTCCGGTAAGCGTCGATGTCGAGCGGATCGTACACGCCCTCGATCAGGTCCACATCCTGACGCAGTTGGTCAGCAGGATCGACGCCGATCCGCGCAGTGAGCCGATCATCATGGAGGTCCTCGATGCGTTCACTGATCGCCTCGACCTTGGTCTTGCCCGGGTCGAACAGGCGCAGGCCCTTGCTGTACAGGTCATACACTCCTTGGAAGGTGGCGCCAATGCCGATGGGCCAGCTCATGGGCCGCACCTTGATGGACAGCTTCTCTTCCAGTTCATCAAGCAGGTCGAAGGGGTCGCGTCCCTCCAGGTCGAGCTTGTTGATGAAGACGATGACGGGTGTGTTGCGCATGCGGCACACTTCCATGAGCCGTTCGGTCTGCGCCTCCACACCCTTCACACAATCGATCACCAGCACCACGCTGTCCACGGCGGTGAGGGTGCGATAGGTATCCTCGGCGAAATCGCGGTGCCCGGGAGTGTCCAGCAGGTTGATGAGCTTACCCGCGTAGTGGAAGGTCATCACCGAGGTGCTCACAGAGATGCCACGCTGGCGTTCGATCTCCATGAAATCGCTGGTGGCACCCCGACGGATCTTGTTGCTTTTCACCGCCCCCGCCGTTTGTATGGCTCCGCCATAGAGCAGGAACTTCTCCGTGAGCGTGGTCTTACCCGCGTCCGGGTGGCTGATGATGGCGAAGGTGCGCCGGTGTTCGATCTCTTCCTTCAGCGACATGGCTCGTACCCGATACCGGAAGCATTCCACGCATGGGGCGGGCAAAAGTAGCCCTTGGTCGAAAGCGGGGTGATAGGTTCGTCGGCTCCGGTAATTTTGGACCAAACCTGCAACAGCATGAACCGACGATCCGTAATTCTCCCGCTGCTCTTCACGAATCTGCTCTTCGCCCAGGACCCTGTGACCATCGCCTTGGAGAACTTCGCCACAGGCCTGGACTCCCCGGTGGACATCGCGCATTGCGGTGATGAAAGGCTTTTCGTGGTGGAGCAGGCGGGGACCATCCGGGTCGTTCTGCCCACGGGCGTGGTGGTGGCTACACCGTTCCTCGACATTGTGGACCGGGTGAATGATGGTGGAGGGGAACAGGGTTTGTTGGGCCTGGCCTTTGATCCTGCCTACCAGGAGAACGGACGCTTCTACGTGTACTACACGGCAGGCTCGGGTAATGGCAGCTCTCGCGTATCACGCTTCACGGTAACGGAGGATCCTGCCCTGGCCGATCCAGCCAGTGAGGAGATCCTGTTCACCTTCGCTCAACCAGCATCGAACCACAATGGGGGAGACCTTGCATTCGGTCCGGATGGATACTTGTACATCGGATTCGGGGATGGCGGAAGTGCCAACGATCCCTGGAACAACGGTCAGACCCTCACCAACCCATTGGGTGATATCCTCCGACTCGATGTCAGTGGAGAGAGCGGGTATGTAGTGCCATCGGGCAATCCCTGGGTCGGACTGAATAATGACACATTGCCGGAGATCTGGGCCAGTGGACTGCGCAATCCGTGGCGCTTCGGTTTCGATGCCTTGACCGGCGACCTTTGGATAGGGGATGTAGGCCAGGGACAGCAGGAGGAAGTGGATTTCTGGCCTGCCGGGGACAATAGCGGTCCCAACTTCGGCTGGCGCTGTTATGAAGGCAACATCCCCACGCCGGGTATCAACGATGACTGCCCGCCTGCAAGTGCCTTCGTTCCGCCTATCAGTGTGCACACCCACGCTGAAGGCTGGTGCTCGGTCATTGGCGGTCGCGTGTATCGGGGGGCGGAGTTCCCGCGGTTGTTTGGCCTGTACATCTACACCGATTATTGCCCTGCTCCATATTATGCCATTCGACCGGATGGTGAAGAAGGGTGGATCAGAACGCAGGTGCGTGCGAGCAATGGCGGCACCGGCACCTCCGCTATCGCCGAGAACAGTACCGGTGAACTGTTCGTTGCCAACACGAATGCGGGCACGGTCAAACGGATCGTGGACCAATGCCCGATGCCGGCACCGACGATCGCCCTTAACGGGGATCAGTTGATCAGTTCCCCGGCGGACACATACACCTGGCTGCTGAATGGTGAGGAGATACCCGATGCCGACACCCAGGTGATCGTGCCGGAGGTCCCTGGATCCTATAGCGTCGTAGCCGGTTTCGGAGCTTCCTGCCAGCTGACCAGTGCGCCGCTGCAGGTGAACGCAACCTCGATCACAGCTGCCGCCATGGGTCGCTTTACCGCGCTACCCATTCCTGCTCAGGAGCTGATCACCCTGGATGGCGTCCCTGTTGAGGCGGTCCGACTGGAACTCGTGGACATGGCGGGAAAGCAGGTACGCACCCTGAACGTGAACGCATCGCCGCGCCGGCAGATCGGCGTTTCCGACCTGCGGAACGGGAACTACCTCCTTCGTTTGATCGATGCGGACGGTGCGATCGTCGACAAGCGGATGGTACAGGTCCAGCACTGATCGGGACCAGCTTTTGAAAGAGCCGCCCCTGTGGCGGCTTTTTCTTTGGATGGAAGACCTTCGGACTTCGATCCCGCGTGTACGACCAACCGGGATGGAGCGGTCGAGAACGGGACATCAGACCATGCCGTGACGTGGTACCCAGGTCAATGACCTCCTTATCGATCCCGCTAAGGCACCGTGACGGGAAGGAACGGACGCTCGCTCTTCCACTTCGCAAGGCCCAGTATCCCCTTTAACGAGGAAGCCCCGCCCATCCGCCGGACGGCGGACGAGCGGGGCTTCCCTTCGAGGTCGTCTCCCTTACGGCTGGATCACCAGGCGCTCGGTGTAGGTCTTGTCACCGGATGTGATGTTGACCATGTACATACCGCCGGAGAGATCGCCGTTCAGATCGAGGTTCGTCTTCACGAAGCCATCCTGTACGGCGATGGTACGTGCCATCACCCGCTTGCCCGTGAGGTCGTACACATCCACGTTCACCGTGTTCACGCCTTCCTGCACGTTGCTCAGGCTCACGAAGAGCTGATCGCCGCGGTTCGGGTTAGGGTACAGGGCCACGCTTTGCACGCCCTGACCGTCGTTGCCCGCGAGTGCATTGCCACCGCCGTTCGGCAGTGCGCAGGGGTTGATGGTCACGAGGCACACCTTGCCCCAGTCCTCGGTATCGGCGCAGGCAGCGGCTTGGCTGCTACCGGCCGGCCCGAAGCACCAGGTGGCGCCGCCGTCAAGGCTCACGCGCACATCCACCTCGTAGGTCCTGTTGCATTCCAGCGGCGTTCCGTTGGTCCAGTTCAGCACCATGCGGGCGCTGGTCTGTGGGGGACGCACGATGCAGACGTTCTCACCGGTGATGCGGAAGCGGAACTGGTAACGCACTGCGCTGCTGGCCACCACCGGGATCGGTTGGGGCGGGTTGGCATAGATGCGGTTGTTCGGGTTGCTCGATCCACCGAAGTTGCGGCTCACGCCACAGCTGTAATCGCTGGTGTTGGCTGGGTCATCCTGCAGCTTCACGCGCGGGCAGGCGGCCAGTGCGGCGTCGATCTTGAACTGGCAAGCCGGGCCGAAGGGCAGGTTGCTGCCGGCCACACGACCGCGCACACGCACGTTCAGCAGGATGTCTGCCGGGATATGCGGCGTGCTGATGCTGTTGTACCAGCCATTGATCTTGAAGTGGCAGGCGCGCGTCGCACCGGAACCGTAACCATCGCTGGTGGCGTGGCTGCGGAAGCGGCGGAAGCTGTACCCGCCGTTCGGGTCGAAGAACCAGAACTCATAACCGCTCGTGGCGTTGCTAACACCATACTCGGCGCTGACGGCCGGATCGGCGTGGCAAACGATGAACTTGTTGTTCACCCAATCCAGCTTGTCGCAGCTGCTGAAGATCGGTGCGATATCACCGATGGGCACGCAGAACGCACCGTTCTCATAGGTGGAACCGATCGCGCTGGTGCTGCCACTGGTGAAGTTCCCGAAGTTGTCGATGATGCGACGTCCGTTCGCGCCGCTTTCGCGCAACTGATAGCCACCGGTCACGAAGCCATCGCCACCGCTATCGGATACGCGCAGTCGGAAACAGCCGATGGGCAGACAGCAGCTCTCAACAATGGGATCGGTGATGCCGGGCAGGTAGCCTCCGCCGCTGCATACCACGGTCGCATCGTTCTGATAGAGGATCTCCCAGCTGATCTGGTCGCTGTTCACATCGGAGCGGAGGTCCAGCACCACGTTCTGGGAGCAGGGGGTACCCACGCAAGCGCAGAACTCGTTGTAGGTCTCATCGTTCGTGCTGGGATCGAAATCGTTGCACGGCGCGCCGGGCAGGTTCGGGCCACCGGGAATACCCAGGCAATCCACGACCACACCGGCACAGGTGCAATCCAGCTGGTAAACGTCGTTGATGGTTCCGGGGTTGAGGTCATCACACTCCGTACCAGGGGTCGCGGGACCACCGGGAACACCTTCGCAGTCCAGGGCGATGCCCAAGCAGGAACAGTCGTTCTGAACGGTATCGTCCGCTGTGAACTCATCGCCATCATCACAGGGGGAGCCTGGTTCGGGACCACCGGGGCAAAGGTCAAGGCAGTCGGGTGTACCATCTGAATCCGAATCCACGAAGGCGTTGGCTTCACCGGGGGTGGAGCAGGACAGGACGAAGTCGACACTGTTGTCGTTCGTGTCCGTTCCATCAGGGATACGGCAGAGGCTCGCACCAACCGTATTGTTCGGGTCGGTGCCTGCGCCGGTCCCTTCCGTGGAGGACATATCCCCCTCGTAACTCATCTGGTCGATGATGTTGTCATCCGCTGTGAGCAGTCGTATACCGTCCGGAGAGCCGTTCTGGATCCCGTCGGTGGTGAAGGCCACCAGGTCAACGTTGGGGACGCTGCTGCTGCCGATCACGTAGTAGTCCCCGGCGGCAAGTGAGGTATTGGGCAGGATGATGGGTGTTCCATACGGGGAATCCGTGCTTCCATTCACCAGGATCAACTTGATCCCTGTGAGATCGACCGGGGTTGCGCCGGTGTTCTTGAGTTCCACGAACTCGGCAGCATCGGTACCTGGTTGATCGTAGTCGACTTCATTGATGACCAGGCTCGGCGGCGGCTCACAACTGGGGGAGCTTCCGCTGATCACGAGTGTCTCGCAGGGAACGTCAAAGGTGATGGAGTAGCCGCTCCCTTCAGTGATGCCACTGACGATGATGGTACCGTTCTCCTCCGTGCTGGGGTCGTTGCCGCTCACGGAGCCGGATCCGCTGTTGTTGATCACCGTGGCACCAGCCTGAACACCCGTATAGTTGATCGTGACCGTATAGGTGTCATTCCCCGGACCTGCGGTGAAGCCATCACAGCTGACCGACGGACTGCCGAGCCCGAGGGCACAAGCGATCGCACCCGTATCGAAGCTGAAGTTGTCGATCATGATCCGCTCGGTGGTTCCAGCCGCCAGCACGCGAACAACGAAATTCCCCGGAGCATACTGGGCGGGGGCAGGTATCGCATAGCTATAGGTCTTCCAAGCGGAGGAATTGTCGAGGAAGGCGTTGTTGATGGTGACCAAGGCAGAGCTGAAGTTGCTGCCACCATCCACACTGTAGCTCACCTCGAAGTTCGGATCCGGCGAGGCATCCCAACGGCGTACGTCGAAGCCGAATTGGGTCAGTGTTTCAGTGCCGTTGTACGTTGCACGCCAGTCGACGGTCGCCAGTTGGTTCATCCGCCAGCTGAAAACGTCCAAGGCACCTGGCACACCGTCCTGGACAGCAGTTCCGTTCCGAAGTGCCGGACCACCCGTGAAGCTCCAGCCGCTTTCCACATACGTATGGTCGCTGGCGTAAGAACCGATCGCGGCGGAACCTGCGGTCCAATTGGCTGCCTCGTCGAAGTTGATCACCGTCAAGGTCGGCAACGGGTCGCATACGGGAGCTGAGCCGGATACGCTGAGCGCCTCACAAGGGGAGGTCAGGGCTATCGAATACGCGTCAGCTTCGCTGATACCGGTCACGATGATGGTGCCATCTGCTACGCTGGCAGGGTCGTCCCCGCTAATGCTCCCGGAACCAGAATTGTTCAGGACCGTAGTTCCCACTTGCACACCGGTGTACGGAATGCTCACCTCGTACGTATCGTCGCCCACCGTGTTCCCCAGGCAGGTGACCGTTTCGGTGCCCAACGTGATGCCGCATGCCGGTGGCTCACAGACGGGTGAAGAGCCGCTGATCGTGGCGATGCCATCACAGGGGGCGGAGAAGCTCACGGAATAAGCCTCACCTTCCGGTATCCCGCTGATGATGATCGTACCATTCACGTCCACAGCTGGATCGGAGCCTGCGACCGTACCTGAACCCGCGTAGATTACGGTCACCGAGGCATCAACACCGAAGTAGGAGATGCTCAACGTGTAATCATCCACACCCGCGGTAAGATCATTGCAGACAGCCTGGACCTGGTCGATGGTGATGCCACAGCCTCCACCACCGAAGGTCTGTCCGTTGTTGAAGGCATTGTATGTGCTGGTCGCCTCTGGAGCCCAGGTGAAGTCCGTGTAGACCGTTCCATTGCCGGTCAGTTGCAACGATGAGCCTTCGACCGAGCCACCCTCGGAGACACCGATATCGGTGCTGGTCATCCCATTCGCAACGCCGTTCGTAGCGGTGAAGCTGCCCTCATAGCTGAGGAATTGGATCACCGTCGTTCCATCATAGAGAGCGATCCCATCCGGAGCACCGTTCTGCAAGCCGGATATGGCGAAGAAGACGGCACCATATCCGCCGCCGAGGTCCGGGATGGAGCCTGAGAGGGTCCCACTTGGGGTATAGCTTTGACCATTGGAACCATTGTAAGGGATGAGGGTCCAGCCGGTCAGGTCAGTACCCGCAGGTCCAGCCACCTCAACACCTTCGCCGGTATCCCCACCCGCATCGTCGTAGTGGATCTCGTTAATGAATACGGTCTGGGCGAAAAGTCCCGAACCACAAACGGCGAATCCGGCGGCAAGCATCCACATGGGAGCTCGACCCAAGCCTCCGATGCCGGATCGAGCGTTGAACAGGGAACGTAACGTGTCTAACATGGTCATTGGTTTGGTTTCAGGTCGCAAGCAAGGAAAGCCACATGGCCTTGCTGTTAAGGCTCTCTAAACATACTAGGATCGGCCCGTCATTCAAGCGTTTTCGCATCGATCGTGCACAACTTGTTCACAAGGCATGGCCTCTGGAATTGGACCCGGCAGCGCCTCCGGATAGTTTCGCTCGTGCTGTCCGTTCTTTCGTGCCGCAGGGTATCAGAATGTGGAAGTGGTCGTCGCTGGTAGCGCCTTCGGGCGACGCCAGGCCTGGTAAGAGGTCATGCGAACAGACGCTCCGGTCGCATGCCAGTTGTGCGATGCTTCACGATGCCCTGTCATTCCCGGGGCTCCCGTCCAGGGTGTGCAAGAAGGTCGGATCGTGCGCGTCCCAGGTCACGACCGCGGACCTGCAGGAGCGGGGATCGCCGAAAAGGTGGTCCCCGCTCCACTTTTCAAGGAATTCGTGATCCCTTCACGTCCAGTTCAACCGGCATCAAGGGAACGATCGATCGTGGATAAGTGCGTGAATGTGCATATCGAAGGTGGGGTGGGGTGGCGGATACATTTGATCCACACCGTTCATTGATCGAATGAAGAAGAAAGACCGGAAGATCTTCGTACTGGATACTTCAGTCATCCTCTACGACCACTCGGCCATCGAGAACTTCGCAGAACACGATGTGGCCATCCCGATACAGGTACTCGAAGAACTGGACACCTTCAAGAAGGGCAACGATACGATCAACTACGAGGCGCGCGAGTTCATCCGCCACCTCGACGACATAGCGAAACTGGACGTCCTCTCGGACTGGCAGCCCCTCAACGGCGCCACCCACGGGAAGTTCAAGGTCGTGGCGAAGCATGACCTGAACGGGGTCGACGCCACCAAGGTGTTCCAGGACGGAAAGAACGACCACCAGATACTGAACGCCACGCTGACCATTCAGCGCCAGAACAAGGACCGCAAGGTCATCTTGGTCACCAAGGACATCGCCTTGCGCCTGAAGGCGAAGAGCCTGAACATCGTGGCGGAGGATTACCTCACCGGCAAGGTGCGCGATGTACGCGAGAAGCTTTACACGGGGCGCACGGTGGTGGACGACTTCAATGAGGAGAAGATCGATGCGCTCTTCGCACATGGCAGTACGAGCGTGGAGGACCTCGGCATGGAGAAGCCGCGTGGCAATCACTTCTTCATCCTCAAGCACAAGAAGAAGAGCATCCTGGCCAAGTACGACCCGCGCAATGGCAATGTGGAGCGCGTGGAGAAACAGAGCGTGTTCGGCATCGGTCCGAAGAACGCGGAACAGGCACTGGCGATGTCCGCACTGCTGGACCCCGAGATCAAGCTTGTAACGCTGCAGGGTGCGGCCGGCACGGGGAAGACGCTGCTTGCCCTGGCGTGCGCACTGGAGCAGCGCCGGGAATATCGGCAGATCTACGTGACCCGCCCTGTGGTGCCCTTGAGCAACAAGGATATCGGCTACCTGCCCGGTGATATCCAGAGCAAGCTCGACCCCTACATGCAGCCGCTCTGGGACAACCTGAAGCTGATCAAAGGGCAGTTCGAGAAGCACGACAGCACGCCAAAGCGCATCGATGAGATGCTGGAGAACGAGAAGATCGCGATCGCGCCGCTGGCCTACATCCGTGGCCGCAGTCTGAGCAACATCTTCTTCATTGTGGACGAGGCCCAGAACCTGACCCCCTTGGAGATCAAGACCGTCATCAGCCGGGCGGGGGAAGGCACCAAGATCGTCTTCACGGGGGACATCCACCAGATCGACACGCCGTACCTGGACACGGAGTCGAACGGCTTGAGCTACCTCATTGACAAGGCGAAGGGCGACCCGCTGTTCGCGCACATCACCTTGGAGAAGGGGGAGCGCAGCCCGCTGGCGAACCTGGCGAACGAACTGCTGTAGACGAGCGGTCCCAGCAACCGGCCCCGTGCTCCAAGGAGCGCGGGGCTTTTTCATGGTGCTGTGCCGAAAGGACGGATCGGTGGCCCCAGGGGGGGGAGGGTTCCGATGTGCGGAGGCTCGCTTAGAACAGCTCAGCCACCTCGATGAACTCGAAGTCCAGGTGGAAGAGGCTTTCATAATCCTTGCCGGTCTCCGCCATCTCTTCATCACCGGTCTCGAAGTGCCAGTTCACTTTCACCGCACGTCCTTCAGCAGTTGCGGCATCCAGGCGGGAGAAGATGTTGTAGATGTGCTTGCTGGAGCTGGTGTCCAGGTAATCGAGCCGCATGTTCACGGTGGTCTCCTGCCCGGCCCGGGCCAGGTACTCGTCCAGCCAGTTGTACACGCGGGAGTAGAACAGCTCACTGTTCGGTGGAAGCGAGCGGCCTATGAACTCCATGATGCCATTGTCCACATCGAGGTCCACCTGCGGCGAATTCTCCGTGCGATCGATATGGTAGAGGGTGGCCATGGTCCGTCGGGTTTCCCCAAAGGTGGCCACCTCTGGACGTCATGCCGGGGAGGTCACGGACCAAGGATCAACAACGCCTGTTGAAAACAGGAAAGCCGGGCAGGCCCGGCTCCGATCGGTGGGCAAGCTGGTCAGCGGGACCTGTATTCGGTGAGGATCTCCTGATCACTGGGCAGCAGGATCTCGGTGTCGTTCACACGTCGCACCCAGTACATGTACTTGCCGGTGCCCTTGCAGGCGAAGGCGGTCATGCTCTCCTTGGCCGCCAGTGCTTTGATCGGGAAGGTCCGCCAGGTGCCGTTCTCCTCCTGCATCGCCACCTTCACCTCGATCATGTCCGAGCAGGCGTTCTGCAGGTCGATCTGGTAGGTGCCGCTGAAGTCGCGTTTGAAGGACTCCTTGTAGTATTCGCACTGTTCGCAAGGGGCACCCCAACGACTGGCCGTCTTGGTGAGGCAGTCGGCGTAGCTCTGGTCCTGGGCACCGGCCCAGAAGGCTGCCAGCAGCAGGATGATCAGAACGATGGTCTTCTTCAGGTTCATTTGCAACGATTGTTCGTCAGGATGATCTTGGCTTCCGCGTTGCCCATCCGCTTGCTGGTGTTCCAGTCCTTGCAGGCACCGGCCTGATCGCCTGTGGCCTTTCGGGCCCAACCGCGGTTGTTGTATGCCTCCTCGTTCTTCGGGTCAAGGGTGAGCACCTTGTTGAAGTCGGCGATGGCCAGTTCGTGTTCGCCCAGCTTGCTGTACGAGCTGCCACGGCTGGTATAGGCCCAGGTATGGTCCGGCTTCACGGCGATAACTGCACTGAAGTCGGCCACGGCCTTGTCGTACTCCCGCAGCAGGCTATGGCAGAAGCCCCGCTGGAGGTGCGCATTGAGGTGTGCCGGATCACGATCGATCACGCGGGTGAACAGGTCGATCGCCTGGGCATGATCGCCGGCCCTGTAGGCGCGTTCACCTTCCTGGTACCAGGTGGAAACCTCATCCCTGCTGCCATTATCGGCGAGGTATTGGGCCGTGCAGGCGGTGCTCAGCAGGAATGCGCTCACAGCAAGTGCAAGTATTCTCATCGGCTGTTCTTACGTAAAGGACCCGGCGGGGTTCCGTTCACCGTGCGTTCTGCTTCGGCCTGCGCGGCCTCCAGCCAACCGCGCAGCAGACCTATCGTGGCCTGCCCGTCCGGATCCGCGGCCGGCTTGGGGATCGTGACGCGACTGGTCAGCCGCACCACATCCAATTTGAAGATCTCCTTCGAGATGCACTGCGCACGATCCTCCCGGCATTTCAACACCAGACCATCCTCTTCCGCCGAAAAGGTGATGGCCTGGGGATCGAGGTCCATGGGGTCCATCAGGTCCTGTCTGATCCGTTCACCCTGGTCATGAATGTCGAGCACAAGGCGTCGGTGCTTGTCAGCATGGAACTTCACGGTCGGCGAGAACCTTTCGTTCAACTCATCCAAAGCAGGTGTTTGGGCGGCGGTGATGCAGGAAAGGACAAGTGCCGGTGCGAGCAGGCTGGTTCGGTGCATGGGGCAACAAAAGAGGCCTTTGGAACGTACACCGGAGGCAACAAGTTCCCATCGGACCATGCACGATACGTCCAGGCACACCTGGCGCCACCTTCTTCTCCTGGCCACCGTCCTTCTACCCGCGCTCACGTGGGCGCAGGGTCGTTTCACCGTGAACGGTCGTTTGAAGATCGAAGCGGGCGACCTGTCCGGTACCCGAGCGGTGGTGATGAAAAATGGGGTGAAGGAGCGCACCATCACCGATGGACTGAACAAATTCTCGTTGGACCTGGAGGTCGGGCACAACTACGTCGTCTCCTTCGAAAAGGACGGTTACGTGGCGAAGAAGATCTCCTTCAACACACACGCCCCGGCTGAAGCGGCGGCAGCAGGATTCACCCCGTTCGATTTCGCCGTCTCGCTGTTCAAACAGTATGACGACATCAATATCGTCGTCTTCAACCAGCCGGTGGGGATGATCCGCTACGACGACAAGACCGGCGACTTCGACTACGACACCGACTATACGAAGTCGATCCAGTCCCAATTGCAGGAGGTGCTGGCCAAAGTGGAGCAGAAGCAGAAGGACGAGGAAGTGAACGCGAAAGCCAAGGCCAAGGCAGAAGCCGAAGCGCAGAAACAGGCGGCCGCCAGGGCCAAACAAGAAGCGGAGGCACAAAAGCAAGCAGAGGCCAGGGCCAAGGCGGATGCCGAAGCGCAGAAACAGGCCGAAGCCAGAGCCAGGGCCGATGCGGAGGCCGCGGAACGCGCCGCGCAAGCGAAAGCCACTGCGGAAGCAGAACAGGCCAGACAGGCGCAGAAGGTGGAACAGAAGCCCGCACCGGAAGTGAAGGCGGAACGACCGGTGACGCCAGCTCCAAAGGTGGAGCGCCAGGCGGCACCACCACCGGCCCGGCACCCTGCGCTCGCGAGCAAGGCACGGACCGGGCAGGACGATCGCCGGTCCATTGCGCCCGTGATCCAGGAGGAAGCTTCGCGGATCGAACGAGCCAGCATGAACAGCGGAACCGAGGAGCGTCCTTTGGAGGAGGAGGAGATGACCGCCGTGGAAATGGAGCAACAGACGCTCGTGGAGCCGAACCGCGTCACCACGGTGGTCACGGTACGCTCCGGTGAGATCGTGGATGAGTACCGGAAGGTGACCCACAAGTGGGGCGGCCAGTACTACTTCAAGAACGGCCTCACCTGCACCCAGGAAGCGTACCAACGGGGCACCCAGGCGGAGCAACTCGCGCATAGCGACCCGCGCAGCAAGTTGGATTGAAGGGCATTCCGCCTGACGCACTGCCTACCTTGCCGGCATGGCGTATCAACGCGATGGTCGAGCACCCGTTCCCCGTGATCCGCGGGTGAGCGCGACCATGAGCAGGATTCGCGCCCGGAACACAGGGCCGGAGCGCATGGCCCGCGCCGAATTGCGCAAGGCCGGGCACACGGGATACCGCCTGCACTACGCAAAGAGCCCCGGCCGTCCGGATGTCGCCTTCGTAGGCCGAAGGCTGGCGTTGTTCGTACATGGCTGTTTCTGGCATGGCTGCCCCTATTGCAAGCCTCGCACGCCGAGGAGCCATACGGCTTTCTGGCAGCAGAAGATCGCGACCAACAAGGCCCGGGATGCGCGCAAAACGGCCGCCTTGCGCCAAGCCGGCTGGAGGGTGTTCACCGTGTGGGAATGCCGCCTGCGCCGTTCGCCAGCCCGCGCCATGGCCGGCATGATCGCTGCGTTGGAGCGCTGATCATCGCCGACCGAACAGCCGACCGAAGAACCGCTTCTCGAAGGCCCAGAAGAAGCGGAACTGACCGAAGAGGGCTCCATACAGGAGCAGCAGCACATTGTAGACCGGGAGGATGAGCAGGTAGTAAAGCAGGGAGAACAGCATGGAGCGCTCCCCATCCCCGGCGAAATAGGCCACTACCGGACGTTTGAGCAGGAGCACCGTGGTACCGGTGCACGCGAAGACGAGAAGGATCACGATCACCCGCCCTGGGCCAACGGCCCAGCGATCGCCGAGGCGCTGGATCCAGCCGTGAGATCGGGGACTTTGTTCATCCATGGCGCCGGCAGCCCATCAGGACGGGCGCGAAGATCGCTTGTGCACGAGTTCGGTCGTTCAGTCCTGCCACTCGGCGAGGAAGAGGTTCGTCTCACGGGTGCCTCCATTCGCCCGGTTGCTACTGAACACGAGGTGGCGACCATCCGGACTGAACACGGGGAAGGCATCGAACTGGTCGCTGAAGCTCACTTGCTCCAGGCCGGTCCCATCGGTGTTGATCAGGTACAGTGTGAATGGGAAGCCCCGTTCCGCCGTATGGTTGCTGGCGAAGATGATCTTCTCACCGCTCGGATGCCAGAAGGGCGCCCAGTTGGCCTGGCCCAGGTCGGTCACCTTGCGCGCGTCGCTGCCGTCGGCATTGGCCACGTACAGTTCCATGTTGGTGGGCATGACGAGGCCCTCCTTCAGCAACTGGCGGTACTCATTGGCCTCGGCCTCATCCTTCGGCCGGCTGGCGCGCCAGAGCAATTTGGTGCCATCGGGGCTGAAGAAGGCACCGCCATCGTAGCCAAGCGTGTTGGTCACACGCTTCACATCAGTGCCGTCGATGTTCATGGTGTAAAGCTCAAGATCGCCGTCCCGCATGCTGGTGAACACGATACGATCCCCTTTGGGCGAGACCGTGGCCTCGGCGTCATAGCCATCGGTATCCGTCAACTGCTTCCGGATGTTCCCCTGCAGATCGCTCACGTAGATATCGAAGGAGGGATAGATCGGCCATACGTACTTGCCATCGCTGCGGCGTTCGGGATGTGCCGGGCAGGCCGCGTCATGCGCGTGGGTGCTGCCGAAGAGCACAAGGCTGTCCCCGGGAAGGAAATAGCTGCACGTGGTGCGCCCCCCGTTGATGCTGATCTTGCCTGGTGCCTTCGCACTCAAGTCATCATGGAAGGGGTCGAAGACGTAGATCTGGTCACAGCTCTCACCCCACGCGGGGTTGGTGGCCTGGAAGATCAGCCGGTCACCCGCGAAGCTCCAGTAAGCTTCAGCGTTGTCACCACCGAAGGTGAGCTTCTTCAAGCTCTTGAAGTGCTTTTCGCCCGGGGCGATCAGACTGTCGTTAACAACCAGCGTATCACCGGTGGTGTGGCCTGGTTCCTGGGTGGCGGGCGGGTTGGAGCAGGCCATTGCCAGCACCGGAAGAAGGAGGAGGGCTCTCATGGGTTTCACGGGGCGCGAAAGTACCCACCACAAGGCGCGCAGATCGTCAGGGAAGATCCATCTTCAGCGTGCGGTTCCGATCTGAGCGCAGAGGCCCCGCAACCACCGGCCTGCTCCAGCGGGTCACTTGACCTTCATGCCCATGATCCACTAGTTTGGCGGGCTGAAATGTCCATTGGTCGATGGACGGCTCATATCTGTCGAAATGAAGAACCACCCGATCTCCGGAGCCACGAACTACTTCCTCATCCTCCTGTTCCTGTGGCTGGGGATGGTCGAAGGTCAGGCCCAGACCTTCCAGCCGAACTTCAGTCAATCGACCCTCGCTGGCGGGACCTTCAACCAACCGGTGGGGGTTACTTGGGATGCGAACGGGAGGCAATACGTGTGGGAGAAGGGCGGAAAGGTGTGGATCATCGAGAATGGGGTCCGCCTGGCGCAGCCCTTGGTGGACATCAGCGACGAGGTCGGCAATTGGCGCGACCACGGCTGCCTTGGCTTCGCGCTGGATCCGGACTTCCTCAGCAACGGGCGGATCTACCTGATGTACACGGTGGACAGGCACCACCTGATGAACTTCGGCACGGCGAACTACAGCGCGAGCACCAACGAGTATTACGCGGCCACGATCATGCGGATCACCCGTTACACCGCTCCCGGCCCGAGCCACAACACGGTGGACCCGGGCTCGCGCTTCATCCTTCTGGGCGAAACGCGGAAGACGGGCATCGTGCTGATGCATGAGTCGCATAGCACCGGATCGCTCGCGTTCGGCCGGGACGGTACCCTGTTGGCGACGGTGGGAGATGCGGCGAGCTATAGCAGCACCGACGTGGGCAGTGCCGCCGAGACCTATTTCGCCGCAGCGTTGAGCGACAGTCTGATGCGCCCCGCAGAGAACGTGGGTGCCCTGCGTTCGCAACTGTTGAACAGCCACAATGGCAAGCTGCTCCGGCTGGACCCGAACACCGGCAACGGTGTGCCGAGCAACCCGTTCTACGATGCTGCCGCGCCACGTTCCCCGAAGTCGCGCGTCTGGGCCTTGGGACTGCGGAACCCTTACCGGATGACCTACAAGCCCGGCTCGGGTAGCACGGACCCTGCCGCTGGCGATCCGGGTGTCTTCTTCATCGGCGATGTGGGGTGGAACGCGTGGGAGGAACTGAACGTTTGCGATGAAGGAGGCCTGAACTTCGGCTGGCCCCTGTTCGAAGGCATCTGGGCGAACAACGCGTACATGAACGCCAATACCATGAACCAGGATGTGCCCAATCCGGACTACGACGGCGTGAACTGCACGCAGCCGTACCTGCGGTTCAACGACCTGCTGAAGCAGGCCACCCTGCAGGTGATCAATACCCATCCGAGCCCTTGTGTGCCGGGTGCCTACCTGCCATCCACCATCACCACCTTCCTCCATGCGCGTCCGGAAGTGGACTGGTTCCATGGCAACCAGTCGCGAGTGCCGGGCTTCAATGCAGGGCTGCCCTATTCCTTCGACCTGGATTCACCCACATCGCCGGTGCCGGGTCCTCGTTTCGGTGGGAATGCGGCATTGGCCGGTGCGTTCATCGCCTCGCCCAGCATGCCCATCGAGTACCACAACTCACTCTTCGTAGGCGATTACGCCAGCGGTTGGATCCGTCGTTTCAAGTACGACGAACAGGGCCAGTTACAGAGCGTCCATGACTTCGCCTCGGGTCTCGGGCCGATCACCTGGGTGGGCGCCGGTCCGGACGGTTGCGTGAGCTACATCAAGTACGACGCGAACGCCGTGCGCCGCATCTGCTACAACGGCGCCATCAACCTGCCACCCGTGGCGGTCGGCACCAGTTCGGTACAGTACGGCCCGGGTCCCTTGACGGTGACCTTCGATGCCAGCGGTAGTTCCGACCCGGAAGGAGGGGCGCTCACCTACCAGTGGAACTTCGGGAATGGCACCAGCACCCAGATGAACCCGACACAGGTATTCACCGCGCCGGCCGGTGTTCCCACGAGCTACACCGTGGTGCTGACCGTGACGGACAACGCAGGTCAGACGGCGACCCAGAACCTGCTGATCTCGGTGAACAACACCCCACCCGCGGTCGACATCACGAGCATCGCCGAGCCGGCCTACTACCCGCTGGGGGTGGACACGACCTTCCAGCTACAGGCGGCCGTGACGGACGCGGAGCATGGGCCGGCACAACTTTCCTATGCCTGGCGCACCACCTTGTACCACAACACGCACAACCATCCTGAGCCGGTGGACGCGAACGTGAACACCTCCACAGTGATCAGTGGGGCGGGCTGTGGCAATGAAACGTTCTACTACAAGGTGAGGCTGGATGTGACGGATGCGGCCGGTCTCACTGGAACGGCCGAGCGCACCTTGCTGCCGAGGTGTTACGCCATCGCACCATTGGCGGTGATCAATGCCGATGTGACCGCAGGCATCGGCCCCTTGTTCGTGAACTTGGACGGCAATGACAGCTATGACCCCGGCACCATCGTGAGCTATCACTGGGACTTCGGCGATGGGACCTTCAGCCAGGAGCCCATGGTTTCCAAACTGTTCACCGAAACGGGCAGCTACCAAGTGACTTTGACCGTCACGGATGACGATGGGCTCACGGGGCAGACCACGCGGGCGATCACCGTTCTATCCCTGGCCCCTCCGCAATGCGTGGGAGCCGCGGGATCTGTCCTTCGGCAGGTGTGGAACAATGTGAACGGTGGCACCGTGAACGATCTGTTGAGCAGCCCCAACTATCCGAACTCACCTTCCTCCACGAGCTACCCGACCTCCTTGACAGCGCCAGCCAACATTGCGAACAACTATGGACAGCGCATCCGCGGATACATCATTCCCCCGCAAAGCGGCAACTACACCTTCACGGTGACCGGCGATGACCAGACGGTGGTCTATCTCGGGCTGAACGCAGAGCCACAGTACAAGCAGTTGATCTGCCAGGTGCCCGGCTGGTCCGGCCCTGCCGAGTTCACGAAGTATCCCGAACAAACGAGCGCCACCATCGCCCTGCAGGCCGGTGTGTACTACTACGTCGAGATCCTGCACAAAGAGGGCAGCGGAGATGATCACGTGAGCCTTTACTGGCAAACGCCGTCCAATACGACCAGGACCATCGTACCGGGCAGTGCGCTGGCTCGTTGGCAGGACTGTCTTCCCAGCGTACGTATGCGCGTGAACCTGCAGGGTCCTTGGAAGGAGGCCACGGCCATGATGGCGGACGACCTGCGGCAGAACGGCCTGCTTCCGCCGAGCGAACCGTATGCTGCGCTGGGCTTCAACCTGCAGGGAAGCGGGGGAGAGACCTTGCCGGCAAGTGCCACCACGACCACGGGCAAGAACGCGGTGGTGGACTGGGTGCTGATCGAACTGCGCAACAAGACCAACCCGAGCGTGGTGGTGGCCACCAAGAGCGCACTGCTTCAACGGGATGGGGACGTGGTAGGGGTGGACGGCTATGGTCGGATCCTGTTCAATGTTCCCGCCGCGGAGTACTTCATTGCGGTGAGGCACCGGAACCATTTGGGCGCGATGACCTTCGCAGCGAAGGCGCTCGGTCCCACGGAGACGGGTGTCGACTTCACGCTCGCGACGGAGAGCACCTACGGGACCGCTGCCCGGATGGCCTTACCGAACGGAGAACGCGCCTTGTACGCGGGGAACACGGTCCGTGATGGCCTGTTGATCTACACCGGCGCCGGTAACGATCGGGATCCCATCCTGCAGGCGATCGGCGGGGTCATTCCCACGAACACGGTGGCGGGCTACAACGTGCGCGACGTCAACCTCGATGGGGTGGTCAAGTACACCGGCTTCTCGAACGATCGTGATCCCATTCTGCTCAACATCGGAGGGGTGATCCCCACGAATACGAAGGCTGAACAATTGCCGTGAGCGGATCCGGAGGGCCGCGCTGATGGAACACCAGGCCCTTGGATCGCAGATGCAGCGGGTGGTGGCTATTGCTTTCCCGGCGCCAGGATCGTGCGCAGGTAGGCATTGAGCGCGTGTCCTTTGGTCTCCTGGCTGATGGCGTGGAGGACCGCCTTCGTGCGGTGATCCAGTAACCGTGGAAGATCGTTGTTCTTCCTTGTCTTGCGTTGTGTACGTCCGATGGTCATGGTCCTGTGCGTTGCTGGACGAAGCAAGCAACACAGCACCGCAGGAGCACTCCCTCGATCGGGGGGATCCTTCAGAGTATCATCAACGATCGCGGGTGGAGATCAGTTCCCGTCGGGGTTGCGGCGCACGAAGAGGACTTGCCGGCCAAACTCACCAAAGGACCAGCCCGTGCCGATCACACCGTTCGGAACCTCCGCCACGTGCAGCAAACGGTCCTCTCTTCCCAAGTCGAGCACACGCTCCCACTGCGAGCTGCCGTCCATGGTCAATTTCATCAATACGGCATCGGACCCCTGGGGCGTGCTTCGCTCGCCGCTGAGATAGATCCCTCCCGACCCCGCACGGCACATGCCGTAGCAGCGTTGATCGAAGAGCGTGTCCCCATGGGTACGTGTCCACAAGGTGTCACCCGCTGTATTCAATGCGAGCAGGTAGGCGCGCAGGGTCCTTCGCTGCGTGGTCTGGTCCAACGGACCGAAGGAATCACTCCAACCAGCGACCATCCATACATCATCGCCAGCATAGGAGACCGCTCTTCCCTGGTCCATGGATGACCCGCCGAAGGTGCTGGACCAGGCCGGCGCACCGGAGAGGTCGGTCTTGAATACGAGGATGTCATCGTGTCCTCCGAAGGTCAAGGTTCGGCCGGTGAAGACCAGCTGCTCGCCGTCGGTATCCACGGCGTAGGCCTCCGCATCGGAAGCGGAAGGTTCCACGCGGGTCCAAAGGGTATCGCCGGAGGCATCACAGCGCATGGCGAACGGTTGGTGCGATCCATCCGACTCGGTGACGCCGCAGAACACGGCACCACCATCGGCCAGGGCGACACCGCCGAACAACTGCTGCGAGCCCGCCAGCGGGACGGTGCGGGTCCACTGGATGGTCCCGTTGGACAGGACCTTGGAGAAGAGGGCATCATGCTTCCGGGCACCAGCGACCATGACACTGCCACAGACGAAAGCTGCACCATCCGGCGCGGAGACCACCTGCTGCATGAAGTTGTTCCCCTCGATGGGCCAGGTGGTCGATCCGATGGTCGCACCGGTAGAACTGGTGGCATGAAGGACGGTCTGGTACCCATCCGCCGCGTTGCTGAAGTTGCGCGCCGCCACCAGGTACCCGGTCTCTGTGGACCAGGCACCCACGCCATCCTGTGCACCCGGGCCACCGAAGGTCTGGGTGAAGCTCTGCGCCCGGACAACGAGGGTCAGCGCGGCGGTTGCGCACACGAAGGCTGCGGAGCGTGAGGCGGCTGGCGAAAGGAGGGACATGTGACCGTGTTGAAGTCGCAAGTTCGCTCGTCCGGCTAGTTTCGCGCCGTGCAGGTCAAGTCGTCCATCCACCCCTTCCTGTTGACATGGGCCGTGTACGTGGTGTTGCTGCTGCTTGCGGTGATCGGAACCGACCAGTTGGAGCTGCATCGGATCATGCATGCCTACACAGCGCCATGGGCCGATCGTTGGTTCACAGTCATCACGCATCTGGCGGACGGTCTCGTACCAACGGCGCTATCGATCGGACTCCTCTTCGCGGTGAACATGCGCGCGTTCCTGATGATGGGGTTGAGCTGCGGGCTCAGTGCGATCATCGTGCAGGTGATGAAGCGCGTCATGGCGCACGATCGGCCGTATATGTTCAAGGATCGGCTGGGTGACCTACCGTGGGTGGATGGATTGGAACTGCACCATCACTTGAGCTTCCCCAGTGGCCATGCGACGGCCGCCTTCAGCATGTGTTTCACCCTCGCGGTCCTGATCGACCGGCGTGCCTGGAGCCTTGTCCTCGGGTTTCTCGCCGCGCTGCTTGCGTACAGCAGGGTCTATCTTTCGCAGCACTTCACCGAGGACATCCTGGCCGGAGCGGTGCTAGGTACAATGGTCGCACTGGGCGTGCAACAGTGGTTGGACCGGAGCGCGTGGAAGAGCCGGGCCTGGCTCCAGTGGCGACCGTTCAATTGAAGTAGTAGCGCACGCCGAGACCGGCATCAAAGTTCACGTAGGTCGCAGGGACGAGGTCGAGCGTTGGCGCCACCTCCATGAAGACGTCGACAGGGGCGCCATCGAACAAATAGGCCAGCCCGACAGGGAAGCGGATCCCCAGGGTCACATGCGTGCCATCGTGGTCGTAATAGCGACCCCGGTCCCAATAACCGCCCCGTCCCCAGGCACGCATACGCAGCCCCGGGCCATAATAGAGCGGTAGTTTCCCAGAGCTGACCTGGATAAGGCCCATGTTGTGGAAGAGCATGTCCGCATGCATGTGCAGGTAGCCCGAATGCCACGGTCCCCATGCCAGTCCGAAGTCGAAGGCCCGATCACCGCTCGTCCAGACCTTGCCGCTCAAGCCTGTCGGATCACCGATCATGACGCCAAGCCCCAAGCCACGGTCCTGGGCCTGTGTGGATAGCGTGGTGCACGAAAGGAGCAGTGTTAGGAGGATGGTGTGGCGCATGGTGGCAAAGTTGAGGTACGCATCGGGGCCATACGGGCTGGCTCCTGATCTGCTTTCAACGATCACCATGCCGATCGTGTGTGGATGGGCCCGAAAATGCTTGAAGCGCCCTGGGGCGCTTCAAGGACCCGCACGATCAGGACTCTCCCTTCCGGACCGTGCTCGTCCTCATTGTGACGAAGGGGCACGGGTGGGGTCACAGGTCCGGGGAAAAATCTTTTTGACCGCTTGAGGGGAGGTATCATTCCCCGGAATAGGTGATCCGGTAGATCCGATCGCCCGCATCATCGCTCACGAGCAAACTGCCGTCCGGAGCAACAAGAACATCCACTGGCCGGCCTGTCTTTCGCCCTCCTTGCAGCCAGCCTTCGGCAAAGACCTCGGTGGTAGCGGTGCCATCCGCCTCGGTGAAGGCCACCACCACCCGATACCCAATGGGTTCAGAGCGGTTCCAACTACCATGCTCCGCGATGAACAGTGCGTTGCGGTATCGTTCTGGAAATGCACTTCCGGTATAGAACCGGCAACCCAACGGGGCCACATGCGGACCGAGTTCCGCGGAAGGGGGAACGAACTCCCCACATGTCCTATCCTTACCGAATTCAGGATCGGGGATGGATCCTGCATGGCAGAACGGATAACCGAAGTGCTCGCCGTCCTTCTGCGACCGGTTGAGTTCACAGTCTGGACTGTCATCACCGAGCCAGTCACGGCCGTTATCCGTGAACCACAGCTCTTTCGTGATCGGATGCCAGTCAAAGCCCACCGAATTGCGCACGCCGCGCGCCACGATACGGAGATCGTTTCCATCGGCCTTCATACGCGTGATGGTGGCGAACAGGCTGTCCTCGCTGAGGCAGATGTTGCATGGCGCACCTATCGGCACATACAGATCCCCCTCCGGACCGAAGGCGATGAACTTCCAGCCGTGATGGGTCTCCGCGGGGAGGCGGTCGGTGACCACCACCGGTTCCGGAGGGTCTGCGAGGCGGCCTTCGATGGCAGGCAGTTTCACGATGCGGTCAACGGCGCTCACGTAGAGGTCCCCATTCCTGAAGGCCACCCCGACCGGCATGTTCAGACCGCGGGCCACCACGTGCCGTGCATCCACCTTGCCGTCACCGTCGTTGTCGCGAAGGGCGTGCACCACACCTTCATCGCGGGTTCCCACGAAGAGCGTTCCTTCATCGCCCCAGCACATCGCCCGTGCATTGGTCACCTCGTCAGCGAACACGTCGATGACGAAACCCTTGGGCAGCGTGATATGATCAAGGCCCTGTGTGGTGGCCCGCATGGGCGGCACACATACCGAGCCTGTCAGGCCGAAGAGGAGAGGGATGGGGAGGAGACGCCAGGCGCGCATCGATCACCCGGCCATCATTCCTTCGGTTCCAGGACGAGCCTGTCCAGGTATTGCTTGCGCAATGCACCACTGCTTGCGAAGAACCACTCCTTCAATCCATAGTGGTAACCGCGGCGGAGACCTGTGCGGTGGGTTCCCAGCAGCCCGCGTGGCCCGCTGAGCTTCTGCAGAACACGTGTGACCTTCACCGAGATATCGTCGATGGTCATCTTCTTTGCGTGGGTCTTCGCCCAGGCACGGGCATGTTCCATGATCGCCTCCTTGGGTAGCAGGCCATCCTTCTTGATGGCAGCGATGACCATCTCATCCCAAGGGCTCAGGCGGTAACCACCGGCACGGACATTCCTCTTTCGACCCCGCCGTTTAGGCGCCACCTTCGCCGTTCCTTCATTCCCATCCTGGACCTTCGGCGGTCGCCCCGGTCCACGTTTGACAGTTGTCTCAGGCGCGGCTTTCGCGGCCTTGGCCTGAAGCGTTTTCAATTCGCTAATGGTATCACGGACCTTGTCCAGCTGGAACATCAACCTTCTCCTTTCCGAACGGTACTGGTTCAACAGGAGGTCGATGTTCTTTTCACCAAGTCTTTCTTTGGCCATTCTTCGTTGCGTTGATTTTGGAGCACTATAGAAGGTGGCGAGCGCCACCGGGGCTAAAGTACGTTCGTTCAAGTTGGTATGCTCAGATGAGCTGCAATGGAGGGCCGGCTTCTCTTTTCCCAAAACTCCCGATACAACGCACCATGTGCCCACCAGCCGTGAAGGTCGCGCTCAACGCATCGATCGACCGGGGATCGCAGGCTACCAACAATCCGCCACTTGTTTGTGGATCGGCAAGGATGAACATATGCTCCATCCCGCTGGCCCCTTCAATGTACTTCGCCTGATCCTTCCAATTGCGCAATGCCCCGTCAGGGTAGCAACCTTGGGCGATGAGCGCCTTCACATCAGGCATGACCGGCAGCGCCTCGTATTCCACTGTTGCGGACAGATCCGAGCCGCACATTTCCAGCAGATGGCCCGCAAGCCCGAAACCGGTGACGTCCGTCATGGCATGCACCCCTTCCATGGACCCCAATGCGGTCCCCACATCGTTCAACCGCGCCATGGTCTCGTGCAACAGGATGATCTGGTCGTCGCGGAGCAGGCCGCGCTTCAAAGCGGTGCCAAGGATCCCGGTCCCGATCGGTTTGGTGAGGAACAGCAGGTCACCCGGCAGGGCGGTGTGGTTGCGCTTCACCTGGTCCTTCAACACTTCACCGGTCACCGCAAGTCCGAAGAACGGTTCGGGTGCATCAATACTGTGTCCTCCGGCCAGTGCAATGCCCGCCTTGGTACAGATGGTGCGGGCGCCATCCAGCACGTGGCGGGCAAGTTCCGGTGACAGGCGTTCCACAGGCCAGCCCAGGATCGCCACCGCCAGCAAGGGCCGTCCCCCCATGGCGTACACGTCACTGAGCGCGTTCGCCGCGGCGATCCGTCCGAAGTCGAAGGGGTCGTCCACGATGGGTGAGAAGAAGTCCGTGGTGCTGATGATGCAGCGCCCGTCCCCGAGTTGATACACCGCAGCATCGTCCCGCGTTCCGTACCCGACGAGCAGGGCGGGGTCCGGCAGGTTCGGCACCTCGCCCTTCAGGATCGCCTGGAGCGTTTCCGGGGCGATCTTGCAACCGCAGCCTGCACCATGGCTGTAGCTGGTGAGCCGTATCGGCCCGGTCGATGCGTTGTTCATGCGTTCTGGATGAGGAAGGCCGCGATCTCGGAGGGGGCCGCATTCGGAGGTGAAAGATGGACGACCCGTTGTTGGTCGCGTTGGGAAACGCCGAACAGGTAGGAGCGGTCGTAGTAACCGAGCGTGATCAGGACCACTTCCCGGAGGTCGTTGTTACCCAAAGCATCCAATGCACGCTTGCAATGTTGAGGACCAATGCGGCGACCGATGCGTTGGACCGCTTCCGCGAGATCCGCATTGGGGAATGAGCCATATTCCGCAAGCAAGCGGTTCGCACGCTGGTCCACAGGTACCTCGACGAAATAGAGTTGAGCGGCACGCATCTGCGCGAAGAAGGCACGTGGCAGGCTGACCCTACCGATCATGGCGCTTTCATCCTCCACCCAGATCGGACGTTCCCGGTTCAAAGCGTTCATCCGGCTCCACAACAGGTTCTCGAAATGTTCGGTGGTGGGTTGTGGCCCCGCACCGAGCCCTCCGAAGCTGGATCCTTTGTGGCTGGCCAGGTCCTCCAGATCGATGACCTGCTCACCCTGTTCCTTCAATCGCTCCAGGGTCTCGGTCTTGCCCGAGCCGGTGTATCCTCCCAGGACCCGAAGCGGAAGTGGACGTTCCAGTTCGCGCAGGATGTGGTTCCTGAAGGCTTTGTAGCCGCGTTGCAGGGTATGGACCTCCTTGAAACCGGCCTTGTCCAGCAGCCAGCCAACGCTGCCGCTGCGCTCCCCGCCGCGCCAGCAATGCACCCTGATGCAGCCGTTCGGCGCTATCCGTTGGGACTCTTCCACCATGACCGACAACCTGGGACCCACGATCCGCAAGCCTTCCAGCAAGGCGGCGTCACGACCCTGCTGCTTGTAAAGCGTGCCTACGACCGCTCGTTCCTCGTTGGTGAACAGCGGCACGTTGAGCGCCCCTGGAACATGGCCCCGCTGGTATTCACCAGGGCTGCGCACGTCGATGATGGGCGTGCCTTGTGCAAGCCAGTCCTCGATGGGCAATGCATGCACCATTCCAGCCCGCGTGTATCCTTCACCCGGCGAGCTGCGCGCTCAGGGTGATCGGGACGGACCGCAACAGTTGGCTGATCGGGCAATTGACCTTTGCGTCCTCTGCACAAGCCTTGAACTTATCCGCGGTGATGCCGGGTATGCGCGCCTGCAGGTCCAGGTGGATACCGACCACACCCATGCCATCACCCACCTTGCCCATCTTCACATTCGCAGTGCATTCAAGGTTCTCTGCGGTGAACCCGGCAGCGTTCAATACGAAGCTCAGTTTCATCGTGAAGCAACTGGCATGGGCGGCTGCGATCAGCTCTTCCGGATTGGTCCCTGCCTTGCCGTCCTCACTTTCGAAGCGGGTGTGAAAGGAATGCGGAGTTCCATCCAACACGCCGCTCGTGGTAGTGATGGTGCCCGATCCTTCCTTGCCGCTACCCTTCCAATTCGCCGTTGCGCTCCTGTTCATGTTCTGGCCTATTTGGTCACGTTCCAAAGGTAACCGATGCCAGCACGTCCTCAGGGTCGTGCAGTTACCGGCACGATGAACAAGGGCCACCGGTGCTCCTTCAGCAGGTCTTCACTCACACTCCCGTCAATGATGCGCGCAAGTCCACGACGCCCATGGCTTCCAAGTATGATCAGGTGGGCATCGAATGACCCAGCCTCCGCCACGAGGGTTTCCACGATCGGTCCCATCACCAGCCGATGATCGACCTCGCACCCCAATGCCGAAAGTTCCTGCCTTCTCCGCAACAATTCCGCGTGCTCGTGCTTCAGTTCATCCGCACGCGCATCCCTGATGTATTGCGGACCGACCTCATAGCCCACGAAGTCGGGTGGGGGAGTGGCCACATGCACCAACCGCAGCTTGACTTCACGATCCGCCGCAATAAAGTGGACGTGGTCCAATACGAGATCGTCGGTATCTGAAATATCCAGTGCAACAAGGATGTTGTGCATGCCTAAAGCTAAGCATGGAACGGGGAGAAAGATCAACGGGTGGTTGTATTTAACCGAATGGTTTAATATATTTGCTCCGTCAACGTCGATATGGACCGCCTGTCTATCACCTTCTCCGCATTGGCCGACCCCACGCGCAGGGCCATCCTGGCACGGCTTTCCAGCGGTCCGGCCTCGGTGAATGAGCTGGCCGCACCCTTCGACATGAGCTTGCCCGCGGTGAGCAAGCACCTGAAAGTGCTGGAGAAAGCGCAGTTGATCGCGCGTGGAAAAGAGGCGCAGTGGCGGCCATGCGAGATCAAGGCGGCTCCGCTGAAAGAAGCCACCGACTGGATGGAGCAGTACCGCCAGTTCTGGGAGGAGCGCTTCGATCGGCTGGAGGAGTACCTGAAGGAGCTGCAGGCGCAGGAGAAGTCATCCGCCTCGAAGACCACCAAGACCAAGAAGCATGGAAGCAACAAGTAAAGCCCCGGACGGCGTGGTCGGTGACCGCGAGATCGTGATCACGCGCAATATCGCCGCGCCGCGTGAGCGCGTGTGGAAAGCCTTCACCACGGCCGAGGCATTGGCGCATTGGTGGGGGCCGAACGGCTTCACCATCTCCACCACTTCGTTCGACTTCCGCGAAGGCGGCGAATGGGTCTTCATCATGCACGGTCCGGACGGCCGCGACTATCCGAACTGGATCCGTTTCACGCGGATCGATGAGCCATCGCGCATGGACCATGACCATGGCGGAGACGGTGACCGCGTGATCTTCCGTGCTGTCATCACCCTGGAGGAGGTGGACGGCAAGACCCGGGTCACGCTTCATTCCACCTTCGAGACCAAGGAGCAGCGCGACCTGGTCGTGAAGGAATACGGTGCTGTGGAGGGTGGTCAACAGACCCTTGCGCGTCTCGATGAATACCTGAATTCATAAGGCGGATGTTCCAGCCCCGACCAAACCCCTGACCCATGACCAAGCAAGCTCTCCTCCATTTCATTGTGAAGAAGGAAGACCGTACCATCATCGTGGAGCGCTCCTTTAACGCGCCGCTCGACCCCGTGTGGGCCGCGTGGACCCGGGCCGATATCCTTTGCCAATGGTGGGCGCCGAAGCCCTATGAATGCGTGATCAAGTCGCTGGACTTCCGTGAAGGCGGGCGGTGGTTGTACTGCATGCAAGGGCCGCAGGGCGATCGGCATTGGTGCTTCTTCGATTATGAGACCATCAGACCCGAAGTCGTATTTCTCCGGCAACGATGCGTTCTGCGACGAACACGGCGAAGCCAACGATATCAAACCCCGCGTGCGCTGGGAAGCGCGCTTCGAGCCGGAGAACGGCGGCACCCTGGTGCGAACGACCCTCCACTTCGCCTCACCGAAAGACCTGGATCAGATCATCGCGATGGGCTTCAAGGAGGGCTACACGATGGGACTCCAGCAACTCGAGGAGCTGCTGGCCGCGAATCCCGAATGACCATCCGAGCATCCTCCCATCCATGACCACTACGCACCCTGACATGAAACCCACCACAGCCATCAAGCCACACGTAGTTTCTCGTGAGTTCGACGCGCCGCGCGCGCTCGTCTGGAAAGTGAACACGCAGGCCGAGCATTTGGAGAAATGGCTCGGTCCCGAAGGCGTCACCGGCTTCACCAAGACCATGGACTTCCGTGTGGGCGGAAAATACCACTACGCGCAACGCAGCGCCGACGGCAGCTTCAACGCGTGGGGCATCATGACCTACCTGGAGATCGACCCCATCGATCGCATCGTGTCCATCCAGAGCTTCAGCGATGAGGACGGCGGCATCGGCACGCATCCCATGGCACCGACCTGGCCGAAGGTGATGCACTGGGTGATGGACTTCGAGGACCTCGGCAACGACCGCACGAAACTGAGCGTGACCTGGCTGCCGGTGGAAGGCTCGAGCGCGGAGGAACTCGCCATGTTCGACAGCGCACGCGAAGGCATGGACGGCGGCTGGAAAGGCACCTTCGATAAGCTGGCAGCCTACCTCAACAGCGTGAAGTGATGACCAAGGTGAAAGTGAAGGCCAAGGGCGATCGCGAATTCGTGATTACCCGCCGATTCAAGGCTCCGCGCGAGCTGGTCTTCGATGCGATGACCAAGCCCGCATTGATCAAGAAATGGCTCAACGGGCCGCCCGGCTGGTCCATGACCGCGTGCAAGGTGGACCTGCGCGTGGGCGGCAAGTTCCGCTACGTTTGGAAGAACCAGAATGGACAAGGCATGGCGCTCGGTGGCGTGTACAAGGAGATCAAGCGCCCGGAGCGCCTCGTGAACACCGAGCTCTTCGACGATCCGTGGTATGAAGGCGATGCGCTTTCGACCACCGTGCTCACCGAGAAGAACGGTGTGACGCTGATGACCATCACGGCGCGCTACGAGTCGAAGAAGGTGCGCGACGGCATCCTTGCTTCGCCGATGGAAGGCGGCCTGGAGTTCAGCTATCAGCAGTTGGAGGAGCTTGTAACAGCCCAGGAAAAGAAGGCCCAGCCTGGGAATGCGCTGTACACCGGCACTTCGGAACCGGATACCGTGGATGCCTACATGAAGCAGTTGAAGCATCCTTTGCACAACGCGGCCACCGAGCTGCGCAGGATCATCCTGAAAGCGGATAAGCGCATCGGCGAAGGCATCTTCTGGAACGCGCCCACCTTCTACTTCACCGGGGAGATGGAGCCCTTCGACCCGAAGACCTACAAGCGATACATCGTCGGCTTCAACTTCTTCACAAGCGGACACGCTGCGGCTGATCTTCCTGCGCGGCGCGGAGGTTAAGAAGCGCGAAGCGGCCTGCTCGAAGGCGAGTACGAAGGACGGACGCCGGATCGCGCTCATCCGCAACCTCACCGACGTGAAGAACAACGAAAGAAGGTGCTGTCAGCGATCGCGACATGCCAAGGATCTCATCAAGAAGATCACAGTAAGGGCGGAGGATCTTCCGCTACCATCAAACCAGGACCAACTTCGATCTTTCCGGTGTCCGGTGAAGCCGGAAGTCATCCGAACGAAGGAGATCGCAACGGTGGTCATACCGGCTTGTCGTCCCCAGGCGTGAAATGTCGCAAGTACATGGATCCCGCTATCCAGGAGTTGAAGGACAAGGGACCATCAATGGACAAGGTTCATCCAGATCAGCATGGCGGGCCGATGTTCAGCTATCATCACCGCCGAAAGCCCAGCGATACGTTCGATTTCGAGATCGGATTCCGACAAGTCTCAAAGCCTGTGAAGCTGGCCAAGAAGGACGCCATGCGTTCGCACAAGCGCTCTGGGACCATGGCTGGTAGCGCGCATGCTGCCCCATGCCGTGAACGTGGTGCGCAGCGATGGACCAGGGTGCCCTCGACTGGGCCATCGAAGCACTTGCTCAAGCGTGGATGGAAATGCAGACCTGGCCTGCGCTGAGAGCGTAGGCGCACGACAAGACGGGCCGGTTCTGGGAGAGCTACCTCACGAACCCGGAGGAAGTGAAGGACCCGAAGGACTACCGGACCGAGCTCGCGATTGGATCGATGAGCGAATAGTTCACCACAGAAACACAGACCGCACTGAGAAAGGCGGCATGGCGAAATGAGCACAACAACGAGCAAGCCAGCCACACCGCCCCCGGACGACCGCCCGATCCTGGTCTTCGAGACGGCGCGGGCCTGGGAGGCCTGGCTCACGAAGCATGGCGGAAGCTCACCCGGGATCTACATCCGGATCGCGAAGAAGGACAGTGGAATGCTCTCGGTCACGTACGCCGAGGCCTTGGAGGTCGCGCTGTGCCACGGATGGATCGATGCGATCAAGCGGAGCTATGACGAAGCGTCCTTCCTCCAGAAATTCCTGCCACGCACGCCGAAGAGCATCTGGAGCCAGGTGAACAAGAAGAAGGTGCAGGAACTCATCAAGGCCGGGTTGATGCGGCCTGCCGGTCTGGCTGCGGTCGAGCGCGCAAAAGCCAGTGGTCAGTGGAAGAATGCCTATGCCCCGGCGAGCAGCATCACCGTACCACCAGATCTGAAAGAAGCGCTGAGGAGGAACAAGAAGGCCGCCGCGTTCTTCAAGACCTTGAAGGGAAGCAACCGATACGCCATCCTCCATCGCCTGCATACGGCGAAGAAGGAAGATACCCGCGCCAGGCGCCTGGCCCTCTTCATCGGGATGCTGGAACGCGGCGAGACCATTCATTGAGCGACCGAACCATGAGCATGATAACGGAAACCGCTGAACGCACATTGATCCTCACCCGGACGCTGAAGGCCCCGGTGGAAAAGGTCTTCCAGGCGTGGAGCGACCCGCAGCATCTGGTGAAGTGGTGGGGGCCGAAGGACTTCACGCTACCGCTTTGTGAGCAGGACTTCCGCGTGGGCGGCAAGTACCGGTTCTGCATGCGCGCACCGGACGGAAGCGATCATTGGGTGCGCGGCGAGTACACGCACATCGATGCGCCGCATCGCCTTGTGTTCACCTGGCTGCGCGAGGATGCCGATGGCGACATCTGGTGCGACACCGTGGTCGCCCTGGACTTCGAACGGCGCGGGGGAAATACCGTCATGACCCTCAACCAGACCACGTTCGCGACAACGGCACATTGCGACGAGCACCGGGATGGCTGGAACGAATGCCTGGATCGCTTGACCCAATTCACAGGATCGCAACTCAACTGAACCCATGCCCACCCAGATCTTCGTCAACATGCACGTGAAGGACCTCGCCAGGAGCAAGGCCTTCTTCGAGCAGCTCGGCTACCGCTTCAACCCGCAATTCACCGATGAGAACGCTGCGTGCCTCGTGATCAGCGACACCATCTACTGCATGCTGCTCACCACTGGCCACATGGAGCGCTTCGTGCCGAAGGGCAAGACCATCGCCAATGCAAGCAGGACCACCGAGACGCTGCTCGCCCTTTCGTGCGAAAGCAAGGAAGCCGTGAACGCAATTTTCGACAAAGCGATCGCGGCCGGGGCCACCGAGGCGCGACCGACCGAGGACCATGGCTTCATGTATGGCCGCAGCATCAACGACCTGGATGGCCACATCTGGGAGTTCTTCTGGTTCGACCCGAATGCGCTGCAGAATCCATCCTGAACCATCATGCGCAACCCCACGAAGAAACCAGCGAGCACGGACGACTACATCGCCATGCTCCCTGACGACCAACGCAAGGCGCTGACCGCGCTGCGCAAGCAGATCCTCGCTGCGGCTCCCCGGGCCGAGGAGTACTTCGGCTATGGCCTGCCCGGGTTCAAGTACAACGGGCACCCGCTGGTTTACATGGGCGCTGCGAAGAAGCACGTCGCGCTCTATGGCATGGTCCCGGCCGGCTTCGCGGAACGGCTCAAGGGATTCACAGTGAGCAAGGGGACCATCCAGTTCACGCCGGAGAAGCCTCTGCCAGCAGCCCTCGTGAAGGATATCGTGAAGCTGAAATGCGCGGAGATCGAGGAACGGTGGCCGTCGAAAACACCGAAGGCCCCAGCCAAGAAAGCCGCGAAGAAGAAATGAGCGAGCGTGAGGTGCATACCAGCGGATCATCCAAGCACCACGGGAGCGCGTGTTCACTGCGTGGACCGACCCGGCCTTGCTCGTGCGATGGTGGGGCCCGAAAGGCTTCACGAACACCTTCCATCGCTTCGAGCTGAAGTCCGAGGGGATGTGGGAATTCACGATGCACGGTCCGAACGCGGTGGACTTCAACAACACCTGCGTGTTCAAGCGCATCGAGCCGCCGACCTACCTGGAGTTCGACCATTTGAAGGAGATGCACTTCTACAAAGCGATGGTGAACTTCACCGAAGTGGAAGGAGGAACCCGCGTCGATTGGGGCATGCGCTTCAACACGGCCATGGAAATGGCGCCCATCCGAACCTTCATTGAACGCGCCAACGAAGAGAACATGGACAAACTCGAATCCCTCTGTACGGGCGCGTCATGACGCGCCCCGACACCGATCAACCATGAAACGAACCAACACCGCCTATTGGATCATCACCGCGCTCTTCAGCGCCTTCATGATCTTCTCCAGCATTGGAGGCATCACGCTTCACCCGGACGCCGTTATCATGCTCCACGACCACCTCGGTTATCCGTTGTACTTCATCCGGTGGATCTCGGTGTTCAAGATCATCGGGGCCATCGCCATCCTGCTGCCCATGGTGCCTGCCCGCGTGAAAGAGTGGGCCTACTTCGGCTTCTTCATCGATCTGTTCATGGGCATGGTATCCTTCATCGCCGTGGGTGATCCGATCGCCGGCTGGGCACCCATGATCATCTTCATCGGCGTGCTCATTGTGGCCTATTGGCTGCACCACAAGCGCCTTGCCCACCGCAACACCAACCAGCACTGAACCAACCATGCTCCCTACATCCTCCTGGGACTCGCGCGCCCTCATCGTCATCATCCTGGTCATCGCAGCGACCAAGCCCAACACCGTGCGCTACGAACGGAGCACGGTGATCCATGCCACGCCGGAGCGCATCCTGCCGCACCTCATCGACTTCCGCGCGTGGCGGCCGTGGAGCCCTTGGGAGAAGCTGGACCCCGACATGGAACGCAGCTATAGCGGCGCCGATCGCGGTGTGGGCGCCAAGTACGCGTGGTCCGGGAAGAAGGCCGGCGCGGGGACCATGGAAGTGCTTGCGGTGGATGCCGACAGCGTGAACATCGACCTGCGCTTCACCCGGCCTTTCAAGAACGACTGCGTGGTCTGGTTCCGCTGCACTCCCCAAGGGACCTGATACCAAGCTGACCTGGACCATGGACGGCCCGCAGATCTTCATGGGCAAGGTGATGAGCGTGTTCATGAACATGGAGAAGATGATCGGCAAGGACTTCGAAACGGGGCTGGCCGGGTTGAAAAGGGAGGCCGAGAAGCCTTGAACACCTGCTGCTGGTACTTTCGTGCGCATGGACCTGCTCACGGAACAGCGCACCCGCAACAACGTTTCCACCCCGGCGCCGGATGAGATCCGGATCACGCGTGTATTCGATGCGCCGCGCGAACTCGTCTGGAAGGCCTGGACCACACCCGCCATGCTGGTGCATTGGTTCGGCTGCGCGGCCTTCAGCACGGTGAGCGCAGAGGCCGATGTGAAAGAAGGCGGCAGTTATCGCGTGGTATTACGCAACCCCGACGGCGAGGACATCCCCATCTACGGCCGCTACACCGCTGTGCGCCCCGTGGATCACCTGGCCTTCACGCACCTGTGGGAGAAGCCGCCTGTTCCGGAGAATCCGGCGCACCACACCACGCATGTCACCGTGGACCTTCACGAGGACGGCGGTCGCACCCGCATGGAGTTCCGTCAGACCGGCTTGGCTAGTGAAGCATCGCGTGACAGCCATGTCGGCGGCTGGTGCGACAGCATGGATGCCTTGGCACGGGCGATAGGTTGACGGTCATCAGCACGAGGCTAAGGGCTCGATTATCTTGGCGCCATGCTCGTTCTTCTTTCCCCGGCCAAGGACCTTGCCCAGGAAACCCCACAGATCAAAGGCGCCACGAGCCCTGCGCTCCTGGAAGAGGCGTCGACCTTGGTGGCCAAATTGAAGACCTTGAGCGCGAAGAAGCTCGCCGACCTGATGGACCTGAGCCTGAAGCTCGGCGAGTTGAACAAGGATCGGTATGTCAGGTGGCATGTCCCGTTCACGGCGAAGAACGCTCGCCCGGCGGTGTTCACCTTCAATGGTGAGGTTTACCGTGGCCTGGACGCCCGCACCTTGAGCGATGCCGACCTGCGCTTTGCCCAGCACCATCTGCGCATCCTCAGCGGCCTCTATGGTGTGCTCCGTCCACTGGACCTCATGCAGGACTATCGACTGATGATGGGAACTCCCTTCGGTATCGGCAAGGCGAAGAACCTCTATGCGTACTGGGGTGATCGGATAACGGATGTCCTGAACGCGGACCTGAAGGCTGCCAAGTCCGGCGTCGTCATCAATTGTGCGTCGGGCGAGTACTTCAAGGCGGTGAACTCCAAGCAGCTGAAGGCGCGCGTGATCACTCCGGTCTTCAAGGACAAGGCCGGGAGCACCTACAAGCCATTCCAGGTGTACGTGAAGCAACAGCGCGGTGCCATGGCACGGTACATCATCCAGCATCGGTTGCTGGAGCCAGAAGGCATCAAGGGATTCGACAGCAACGGCTACCGGTTCTCCGCGGACGACAGTTCCGAGAACGAATGGGTCTTCCTGCGGGACAAGCGGCCTGTGCTGGTACCGCAGAAGCTGAAGGGTGGGAGGATCAGGTGAACGACGAGGAACCTGCCATAGCCGATCCTTCAAGCTGGTGAATTAGGTCCCGCGCGACGCTGTGCGCCAGCGTGGTGGCCTCCGATCGGAGCCTTGGATCTTCTTCCCCGCTACCTTCGCAGTCCTTTCGCAAGAGACATGTTCGAGAACCTGAACGACAAGCTGGAGCCCCCCTTCGGGAGGCAGGCGCGCCAATAGCACCACCATGTTCGAGAATTTGAATGATAAGCTCGAAAGAGCATTCAAGGTCCTGAAGGGCCAGGGCCAGATCACGGAGATCAACGTGGCGGAGACCACCAAGGAGATCCGCAAGGCGCTGCTGGATGCCGACGTGAACTACAAGACCGCCAAGGATTTCACCGACCGGGTGAAGGCCAAGGCGCTGGGGCAGAACGTGCTCACGAGCATCAGCCCGGGGCAGCTGCTCACCAAGATCACGCACGACGAGCTGGCCGAGCTGATGGGCGGGCAGAGCCAGGGCATGAACATGAGCGGCAACCCCACGGTGGTGCTGATGAGCGGCTTGCAGGGGAGCGGTAAGACCACCTTCAGCGGCAAGCTGGCCAACTACATCCGCAAGAAGGGCAAGCGCCCGCTGCTGGTGGCCTGCGACGTGTACCGCCCGGCGGCCATCGACCAGTTGGAGACGCTGGGCAAGCAGCTGGACATCCCGGTGTTCAGCGAGCGCGAGAACAAGAACCCGGTGAGCATCGCGCAGAACGCGATCGCGCACGCGAAGCAGCACGGGTTCACGGCCGTGATCGTGGATACCGCGGGTCGCCTCGCCATCGATGAGCAGATGATGGACGAGATCGCCCGAGTGAAGAAGGCGATCAGCCCACAGGAGACGCTCTTCGTTGTGGACGCCATGACCGGTCAGGATGCGGTGAACACCGCCAAGGCCTTCAACGATCGCCTGAACATCGACGGCGTGGTGCTGACGAAGCTGGACGGCGATGCGCGCGGCGGCGCGGCGCTCTCGATCCGCAGCGTGGTGGACAAGCCGATCAAGTTCATCGGCACCGGCGAGAAGATGGAGGCGCTGGACGAGTTCCACCCGGACCGCATGGCGGGGCGCATCCTGGGCATGGGCGACGTGGTCTCGCTGGTGGAGCGCGCGCAGGAGCAGTTCGACGAGAAGGCGGCACGCGAGCTGAACAAGAAGATCGCGAAGGACCAGTTCGGCTTCCACGATTTCCTGGAGCAGATCGGGCAGATCAAGAAGATGGGGAACATGAAGGACCTCATGGGCATGATCCCCGGCGTGGGCAAGGCGATCAAGAACATCGACATCCCCGATGATGCATTCAAGGGGATTGAGGCGATCATTCAGAGCATGACCCCGGAAGAGCGCAAGAACCCATCGGTCATCAATGGCTCACGCCGCGCGCGCCTGGCGAAGGGTAGCGGCCGCGGCATCGAGGAGGTGAACAAGCTGATGAAGCAGTTCGAGGAGATGCGGAAGATGATGCGGATGATGGGCGACAAGAGCAAATTGCAGAACATGATGCGGCAGATGCAGCAGATGCAGGGCATGCGCCGGTGAGCATTTGAATAGGTGATTTGGCAGTCGTAGGCCGTAGGGAAGCTTGAGATGAGCACGACCATTGATGTCATCCCTGTAGCGACGCTGGACATCACCTTCGGGGAAGTGCTGGTAAAAGCAACCCAGCGAATTCAGGATCGGCTGGCGACGCTCGGTATCCATGAGCCAATCAGGCTTCATGTGAACATCCACAAGAATGATGAAAGTGTCGTGCGTGAAGTCGCCAGTGGGGACCAGTTCCTATGGAGCGATGACGAGTATGCTTGGTTTTCGGTCAACGGCAAGGCAGGTGGTACTGATGCCTACATGGAGTCATTGGAGCGGGGCGATATAGAAGCTGATGAGCCTTGGTGGTATCTGAAGTACATCATCGAGAACAATAGAAGCGTTCCCGATCTTGAGCAAAAGTTTGAGCGAGCCAAGCGAATCAACAAGCGCATGTATTTCAGACGCTCGGCTGGGCAATCAGGGCTCATTGCTCTATGCTATGGGCTGATTGCGGGAAGCGTTGCCGAACTCACGGACGGAATTCTATGGAGCGACGACGGTGCGTGGAGCATGAAGAACTATCCGGCAGAGTACAAGAGTTTTTTTGAATGGTATTTCGTGCCAGACCGTGCGCTAAGGGACGAAGACAGGGAATGGGCGGAGAGGTGTTTGCAGGGCATTGGAGAAGACCTACTGGAGCCGATACCGGTTCAGGCACTCAAGCCTTGGTGGAGGTTTTGGTAGGCAGGTTGCTGTTTATACGTATTGGTTGAGTAGCTTTGCCGTACAAACAGATCGCCATGGACACCAAGCTCACCCTCAGTTTCGATGCGGGCGTGGCCGAGCGGGCCAAGGCCTTCGCCGAGGCGAACAACATCAGCCTGTCGCGGCTCATCGAGTTCATGCTGAGCAAGGTGACCGACACCCGCTACCGCAGCCTGGATGAGCTCCCCGTGAGCGATTGGATCCAGCAGGTGGCCGAAGGCGAGGTGACCTACGTGCGCAAGAACGCCGCCGAGCGGAACGTGAAGAAGGATTACCTGCAGAGCAGAAAGCGTTGAGTAGGATGTTGTCGGTTGTCGGCTGTCAGTTGTCAGGCGCGCTGGTCGGCAGCCTGACAACTGACAGCCAACAACGTGCGCCGGGCCTGCGGGTGCTTATGGCGCAAAGAGCATCAAGCTCCTGGCTTCCTGCCAGATCGCTCTGAGAAACCGACCGATGCCCCCCAAGCGCCTCTTCCTCGACGCCAACGTCCTCGTCACGGTGCTGTGCAACGAGTACCCACGCTTCAGCGCTTGCGCCCGCGTGCTGAGTCTCGCCGATGACAAGTGCTTCGAGGTGTACACCTCACCGCTATGCCTGGCGATCGGGGCCTATTTCGCCGAGAAGAAGAACGGGAAGAAGCTGGCGCGGAAGAAGATCGCGTTGCTGGCTGAGAAGCTCAACGTCACGACGATGGGACCGAAGGCGGTGGAGCGCACGTTCGCGGATGCCCGGATCACGGACATAGAGGATGGTTTCCAGTATTTCTCGGCGGTGGATGCGGGATGCACCTGCATCGTGACCTACGACCTTCAGGACTTCCATTTTGCGCGGATAGAGGTGCTTGAACCGATGGAATTCCTTCTTTCTCATGTTGCTGCGAAATGATGACAACGATTTTCCCGGTCTTTACCTTGCCGCCCCGACCAACCCGTCACATGAAGAAGACGCTCGTAGCCCTGTTATCATTCTCCACTGCGCTGAACGCCTTTGCGGTGGACCGCATCGTGGAGGAGTTCGGTATCGCACCGACCTACCCGAACATCACATCAGCCGTGGCCGCCGCCTCCGATGGCGACCGCATCATCATCAAGAATCGCGCTGGTGACATCCCGTGGATCGAGAACATCACGGTGGACCACAGCCTGGAGTTCCTGAGCTACGCGAACGATGGCTTCTTCATTGTTCAAGGCACCTACACCATCGCCTGCGCGGCGGGTCGTGAGGTGCTCATCAACGGCATGCGGAACACATCGGGGGGCATCACCTTCAGTGGTACGGCCGCCACCCGATCAATGACCGTGCGCGTGATCGACGGTTTCTTCGTGAACGGGAGCATCTCCCTTGCGACCAATGCCATCCAAGCCCATGTGATCGGGAACACGCTGCAGAACGGAACGGTTTCGATCAACTTTGGGAATGTCGTCGGTAACGATATCGACGGCAGCAACATCAGCGATGAAGGCATCAGCATCATCACCACGGGTGCCGGCGCGTCCATCGACACGGCTGCTGTGATCGGCAACAAGATCAAGAGCAGCGTGGGTTACGAGGGGGTCTATGTCAGCTCGCTCGGGCAGGTCGTACATATCCGCAACAACTACATCCAACATGGGTGGATGGGCATCGAGGTGTGGGAAGGGCCACCGAACGGAGTGGCCAACTACCTCTGGAACAACACGATCACGGCCTACACCGGCAACTTCACGACATACGGGGTAAGCCTTGCCAATACGAACACCGGCTCGATCTGGGAGGTGATGAACAACGTGGTCACCCGCACCTGGTCCGGAACGAACCGGGGCATCAACAACGACAGTGGCAACCAGGGCCAGATCAACGTGTACTTCAACCACGTGTCGTCCAATACCTCCATTCCGGTGAGCAACGGCTTCACCTTCACCGGCAACAACACCACGGACCAGCTGATCGTCCTTGACGCCGATGGTTCGCTCCAGGCAGGCGCCTCTGCCATTGACGGCGGCAACCCGGCCGCTCCGTACTACGACCTGGACCTGAGCACCGGTGACGCCGGAGCTTACGGAGGCAGCTATACGCTGGACAACTTCTTCCCCTTGCACACCGGAGCCGCACGGGTGTACATGACCGGTCATCCGTTCAACCTGCGGTCCGGCAACACGCTCCGGTTGCGCGCCAACGCATGGGACCGCTGATGGCAGCGCGCATGCAACGTGACCGGACCTGGGGCGCAGTGCTGGCGATGTCCTTCGCGTGGACCGCCGTAGGGCAGGGGCTCGCCGGAGCGGAGTACTATTGGGACAACGACCCGGGCGCAGGCAATGGTCTGGCGATCTTGGCTGCCGATGGTGCCTGGGATGAAGTGATCGAGGTGCTCTTGTTGGAGTCCTCCGCGTTACCCGGTGAAGGCACCCACACCTTGGGGCTGCGGGCCAGGAACGCGCAGGGGAGTTGGGGGCCGACCTTCACGACCGTCGTGGTGATCGATCCGGCTATTGGCACGGTACCTGCGATCAACATCACCCTGGCCGAGTACTTCTGGGACAACGACCCAGGAGCGGGGAACGGTGTGCCGCTGATCGCGATGGATGGGAACTACAACGCGGCGCTCGAGACCATCATGCTGGAGACCGATGAGCTTCCCGCCATTGGTGCGCATACCTTGTCGGTAAGATCACGGGACGCGAACGCCAACTGGGGGGTACCGTTCTCCGTGATCGTGGATGTGCTGCCGGGAGCGGTGAGCTTCCCGGATGTGGAGGTGACGGCTGCCGAGTGCTTTGTGAACACCGACCCTGGTGAGGGTTCGGGAACGCCATTGCTGGCCCTTGATGGTGACTTTGGTTCCGCCTTCGAAGCGCTGCGGGGCGGGTCCATTCCGGTGCCCGTGATCGCAGGTACCAACGTGCTATGGACGCGGGCAAGGGATACGAACGGCGCCTGGGGCCCGGCCTTTGGGATCGTCGCCAACATCGACACCACCATCACCGGCACCGTGGGTATACCGGACATCGCGCAGGAGCGGGCCCTGGTGCTCGCCCCCAATCCGATCGAAGCGGGAAGAGGGTTCCTCATCCGGAGCACTCGTTCGCTCGGCCCAACGCGCGTCCGGATAACGGATGCGGAAGGTCGGATCGTGGCTGAACACCGGTTCAACGGGCAGGTTGAATGGTATGTCCCGTTGTCCGATGTGGCGGCAGGGACCTACCACGTAGGGATCCTGCCCGAGGAGGGAGGAATGATCTGGCGCCGGTTGGTGGTCCAGTAGCCCGTTGTGGCGACCTGTGCCCCACACGCTTGGGGACGAGGTGCCAGGTTGTACGGAGAACCTGGTGGTGGCCGCGGCGCCATGCCCTGACAAGGTCCTGGGTGTGGGGCGCTCCATACGCTTGGGCCTGGATCGGCTGCGGACGGCTTGTTCGCCGGTGCTGGAACTCGGCCGGTCGTTACGGCGTACAACGTCGCGCGTATCCTCTCCATCATGCGCCGCTTCCTGCTCTCCACCCCTTTCCTTGTTCCATTGTCCAGCATGGCCCAGACCGGCCCCGCCGGGGTGGGCAACAGCAGCAGCAATGTGCTGTGGTTGGACGCGAACACAGGGGTTACCCACCTGCTGGGGTCTGTGACCACCTGGGCCGACCGTTCCGGCAATGGCAACAATGCCTACCTGCCGGTGAGCATCCCATTGGGAACCCCGAACCTGCTCACCGGAAGCGTGAACGGGAACCGGTCCCTGGACTTCGACGGGGTGGACGACCAGTTGTGGGTGCCGCATCACGCTTCGCTTAACCTCACGCAATGGCACTTCTTCCTGGTGGCCAAAGTGGATGTGCAGAAGGACTACAACGCCTGGTTGGTGAAAGGGAACGACAGCGACGAGAACTATGAGATGTTGAGTTATTCGGACGGCAACATCCACACCCCGGTGAAATGGACCGATGGCAGCCGAACAGCACCCAGTTCAGCAGGTGGTCAGGTATCCACCTCCAGCTACAACGTATTCGAGTACAGCTACACCGCTTCTGTCGGCCGCGACGTTTACAAGAACGGTGGCAACATCCTCACCGACAACGACAACAAGACACCGCGCACCAACTCACTGCCCCTCTACATCGGTAACGAGCGCTCGACATCGGGTCGCGAGGTCAACGGACAGATCGCAGAAGTGATCATGTACAACGCGCCGCTGAACAGCGCACAGCGGATCATCGTGAACAACTACCTGGCCGCGAAGTATGGCCGCAGCTTGACCGCCAGCGACCTCTATACCCAGGATGATCCGGGGAATGGGGACTACGACCATGATGTGGGCGGCATCGGGCGGATCGACGCTTCGAACATGCAGTCCACTTCTCAGGGTTCCGGGGTCGTGCAGATGAGCAAGGCGGGCTATTCGGGATTGGGCAACAACGAATTCCTCTTCTGGGGACACGACAACGCACCGTTCAGCGCACTGGGCTCCACCGACTTCCCCATCGGGCTGCAAGGCCGCCTGCATCGCGTGTGGCGGGTGAGTGAAGTGAACACCTCGGGCAGCGCCACGAACGTCGGGAATGTGGACATCACCTTCGATCTTGGCGGCCTGGGCTCCGTTACCGCCTCCCATCTCCGCCTCCTAGTGGATACGGATGGCGACGGCACCTTCGCTGATGAGACACCCATCAGTGGGGCCACCCTGGTCAGCGGCACCACCTACCGCTTCGCTAATGTGAGCGCTTTGGTGAACGGGTACCGCTTCACCGTGGGCACCACCAACATCACGGCGACACCCTTGCCTGTGGAACTGGTCCGCTTCGTGGCAGAGAGCACCGCTCCGGGAACGGTGGAGTTGCAATGGACCACGGCCAGCGAGCGCGACAATGATCATTTCACCGTGCAACGCTCCACGAACACAACCGACTGGACGGACATCGCCCGTGTGCAGGCCGTTGGGAACAGCACCACCCCTCATGCATACCTAGAGGTGGACGCCGCTGCGCCGATGGGCTGGTGCTATTACAGGTTGGTCCAGACCGACACGGATGGTTCAACGAGCTACTCACAACCCGTGGCCGTCAACGTGGATGCAACACCTGCGAGCCTGCTGGTCTTTCCGAACCCGAGCACCGGCCCCATCTCCGTGCGGTCGGGTGACGGTGGGACCGGTCCCTGGTCCGTATCGCTGTTCGATGCCACGGGACGCCAGGTATTGGACCGACGGACCGTGGAGCGTTCGAACGGCCTGATGACGCTCGATGCAAGTGGAACCCCGCCCGGTCGTTACATGGTATGCGTGGAAGGCGAGGAGGGGACCCGGTGTGGTCCGTTCATCCTGGTCGAGTAAGGGGTAGGAACGCGGGACGATCCACCCGCAACCCGTATCCTTGTGGCGATGGCCACGCCCTTGATCCTGGACGGCAAACGTTGCGGTGACGCCTTGAAGGCGGAGATCGCGCAGGGAGCGAGGAAGGTGGGCGATCGTCGCGGCAGGCCGCCACATCTCGCCGCAGTACTCGTAGGCGATGATGGTGCTAGCCGGACCTATGTGGAGGCCAAGGTGAAGGCGTGTGCCAAGGTCGGCTTCCGCAGCAGCCTCATTGAGTTGCCTGCATCGATCACAGAGGACGACCTGCTGGACAAAGTGCGTGCGCTGAACGCCGATGCGGACCTTGATGGCTTCATCGTCCAACTCCCGTTGCCAACGCATATCGATGCGGACCGCGTGATCAATACGATCGATCCGCGGAAGGATGTGGATGGCTTTCACCCGGTGAACGTGGGCAACATGGTCCTGGGGCTTCCAGGGTTCCTGCCGGCCACACCCAGTGGCATCTGTGAATTGTTGAAGTACTACCAGGTGGGCACGGAAGGTCGCCATTGTGTGGTAGTAGGCCGAAGCAACATCGTGGGCACACCGATGAGCATCCTCATGAGCCGGAACACCTATCCCGGCAACTGCACCGTAACCCTGGCGCACAGCCGCACCAAGGATCTGGGGAGCATCACCCGTCAGGCGGACATCCTGGTGGTGGCGATCGGGAAGCCGGGCTTCATCACAGGGGATATGGTGAAGGAAGGTGCGGTGGTGGTGGATGTGGGCATTCATCGGATCCCGGATACGGGTCGCAAGAGCGGGTACAGACTGGTAGGCGATGTGGATCACGCCTCAGTCACCGCAAGGTGTTCGGCCATCACCCCGGTCCCAGGTGGGGTTGGACCGATGACCATCACCAGCCTGCTCCTGAACACGCTTCTGGCCTGTTCCTCGTAGTTCCTTGGGAACCAAGCGATTTCATTGCGAAGTGATCCATTCGTCGAAGCAATTCGACTATTCGTCTTGACTTTCCATGCCCTTATCCCACAAATTGCATCACCTTTCAGCATTGACCGGCTCACACCCTGTAATCCCGAAGAACCATGTGGCCAGTCCAGACGTTGACATTGTTGCTCTGCCTCACCGATGAAGAACAGCTCTTCGCCCAGCGCGCTCCGGTGGAACCGGAACCTGTGCGCGTGGAGCAGGTGATTCAGGATAAGCAGGAAGTGGAGGATGAAGGATCGGTCGCTTACCCGGCCGCTTGATTGAACTGACCAGGACCTTGTCCTGTGTTCCGAAGACCCCGGTGCCGCCGCCTTGGTGCCGGGGTCGACCTTTTAACAGGGCGGGATCAGCGGCTTGTGCCCTCGCTCTTTCCCAGTAGGTCGCGCAGGCGTTCCAGGTCCGTGCTGCGCTGGCTGTCGCCGAGCTTCTCGTAGCTGTTGGCCAGGTTGTTCAGCTGCCGGCGGATGATATCGATGTTCGTGCACGGCGTGTAGAAGCTGGGCCGTGGCTCGATCTTCAGCTTCGCGAGGAACTCATTGATCTCGTTGCGCCCGAGGATATCGCCCTGGCTGAAGGCGTTCACATAGAAGAGCACGTTCTCCTCGCCCTGCTGCCCGTGGTCGGCCCCGCCGATGCTCTCCTCATCGAGGTAGGCGAGCACGAAGTGGTTCGGCAGGTTCACGCCGCGCATCGGCAGGTTCAGGTCCTCGGCGAGCACCTGGTAGATGATGGCCAAGGAGAGCGGATTGCCCTTGCGGCTGTCGAGCACCTCGTTGATGTAGCTGTTCTGCGGCGCGTGGTAATTGCGCTTGTTGCCCTTGAAGCCGTGCACCTGGAAGAAGATGTGATTGAACACGCGCACCTTCTCGAAGGCGGTGAGGCTGTCATTCAGCTCCAGCCAGATATCCTGCCGGATGGCCGCCAGGCGCGCCTTCACCTTCTGCTCATCCATGTCGGGATAGCGGTACCGGCTGATGATGAGCGCGCCTTCCAGCAGGTCGTCGCCGCCGCCCTCGCGCCAGGCGATGAGCCGTTCCGTGACACCGCTCAGGTGGATGGTCTCCAGGATATCCTCGATCCGGTCGCGGAACAGATCACCATGGTCCTCGAACTCCCAGGCGCGCTCCAGGATGGGTACAACATCATCCCCAAGTGAGACGATGCGCTCGCGGACCTGGTCATAGACCTCCTGATCAGGGTCCTCGATCAAGGTGATCAGTGCTCGGATCTCGGTCTCGCTCATGCTCGCTCCATTCGTTCAACAGCGGAACGCGACGAAAATATCCGCAGGGAGCGGCTGCCTTTGACCGATCTGGCAGCATGTTTCAACCGGCGCGGGTTGAAGGCTCTCGAACAGGTGCGTGTGGACAGCCGTGTCCGGTCCGCCGCAGCTCAACCCGCCGTCACCCGGTGCAGCACTTCCTCGATCATGCGATCGATGGCACCATGATGGTCCTTGCTGTATTCCTTGCGTAGGCGATTGGCGACCACGGTGCACACCGTAGCGCAGCGATGGCCGAGCACACCGCCAAGGCCATATAGCGCGCTGGTCTCCATCTCGAAGTTGGTGCCACGCAGCCCATCATGCTCGAAGGCCGTGAAGCGCTCGTTCAACCCGTCCACACTGGGCAGGGCGCGCAACTGCCGCCCTTGCGGTGCATAGAACCCGCCACTGGTCATGGTGATGCCCACCGTGTTGTCGTGCCCCAGCGCGCTCACCAGTTCCTTGTCGCCGCCGGCCACATAGGGGTAGGGGAGGTTGTCGGGCCATTCGCTGTGATTCAGGAAGGCGTTGAGCAGGCGGATCTCCGCATCGGTGCTCTCGTAAGCGTAATAGTGCAGCACATTGTCCATGCCCACGCCGAACGCGCTCACGATGCGGCTGTCCACCGGGATATCCTCTTGCAAGGCGCCACACGTACCGAGTCGCACGATCCGCAGCGCGCGGTGCTCCTTGCGCGGCGTGCGGGTTACCAGGTCGATGTTGGCCAGCGCATCGAGCTCGTTGAGCACGATGTCGATGTTGTCCGTTCCGATACCGGTGCTGAGCGCGGTGATGTGCGTGCCGCGCAGCACGCCGGTGTGCGCCACGAATTCGCGGTTCTGCACCTTGTGCTCCACCTGCTCGAAGTGGCGGCTGATCAGTTCCACACGGCCCTGATCTCCCACCACAAGAACGATATCGCCCAGGTTCTCCGGTCGCAGGGCAATGTGGTACACCGAGCCATCCGGGTTCAGGATCAACTCGCTGGGAGGAATGATGGTACCTGCTGGTGTGAGCGTGATGGGGTGCATGGTGCAAAGGAAGGGGAATGGATCGGCGACGCTGAGGGGGAAGAATAACGGGACCTACTGCTGCGCGAACACCTTCTGGAGCAGGGCCGTGGCGCGAGCGGCCGGATCCTGGCGGATCTTCTTCTCCTCATCGGCGAGCAGCAGGAAGAGACCGTCCATGGCCTTCGTGGTCACGTAAGCGTTCAGGTCGGGATCCACCGCCTTGCCGCCCGTGAGCAGTGACGCGGTGTTGTACGCATTGGCCACCGGCGTCCAATAGCTGGTGAGCGCCACCTGCTGGGTGGCCTTCTCCACCACGGGCGTGAACTTGGCGCGCAGGGCCTCGCTCGTCTTCTCACGCAGGAAGTTGGTCGCCGCGTTCTCACCGCCGCGCAACAGGTTGAAGCCGTCCTGGATGCTCATGTTCGTGATCGCGTCCACGAACACCGGCACCGCCTCCTTGGCCGCTTCCTCGGCCGCCTTGTTCATGGTGTGCTCGAAGTCCTCCACCGGCTTCTTGATGCCCAGGTCCATGAGCGTGTTCTTCACCTTCATCGCCTCGGCAGGGAAGGGGATGCGGATGCGCGCGTCGTTCCAGAAGCCGTCCACCACGCTCGCCTTTTCCACGCTCCGCTCCGTACCCAGGCGCAGGGCTTCCTTCAGGCCGCTTATCACCTCCTCATTGGACAAGGCGGTGTTCGAGGGCAGGGAGTTCAATACGTTCTGCATGTCCTGCGGTGAGCAGGAGAACAGGCAGACGAGCAGGAGGGCGGCGGCGGTCTTCTTCATTCAATGACGAGTTCTTCCAGGGCAAGGCGCCACGGACCGGGCACGGCGATGGACTTGTCCGTGGTGTAGTCATAGCACACCATCACGCTCCGGCCTTCGGCACAGATCCCGGGCTTCGGTCCGCCCACGCGACGTATGGCGTAGAGCAGGTCGAAGCTCTTGTTGCCGATGGTGCCGCACCAGGCCTCGGCTTCGATACGGTCGGTGAGGTGCACGGGCATGCGATAGTCCACTTCGTTGCGGGCCAGGATCAGACCCTCCTTGCGCCAGTCGTGCTCAGGGGCGATGAAGCCTTGCAACAGGGCCATGCGTGCCAGCTCGAACCACTGCAGGTACACCGCATTATGCACATGCCGGGCCATGTCCACATCGGCGAAACGGATCTGCACCGGCACCTTCTGCACGCTCATGTAATGGGGTTGAGGGTGACGCTGAACACCGTGATGCTGTTCGGGTCCCGATCAAAGAAGAGCTTGTCCAGGGCCTCCATGATGTTCTTCGCACGGAAGTAGGACGTCTGCAGGCTCCCTTCGCCACGCGCGCTCCACTGGATGGTGTACGACCCGGTGCGCTCCTTGTACGTCTTCACGTAATCGAGCATCGCCCGCAGGGCGTCCACCTTGTCGCTCCCGCTGGTCTGCTGGAACAGGAAGCTCTGGTTGTGGCGCGGGTTCAGGGTGATGACGAACAACTTCGTGACGGGACCTACCTCGTCGAAGTTGAACACCAGGCTGTCCGGGCCGAGGCCGATGTAATCCGCGATCTCCTTCTGGTAGCGGGCGATCTCCAGGTTCTTGTCCCTTGTCATGCGCTTCGGGCCGCGCTCAGGCCGTGGTTCCAGGCTCGGTGGCGGGCGGGTCGAAGGTACTGTACACCGAATTGTGGCTCCGGTACTCGGGCACGAGCTCCTTCAGGATGCGCACCATGTCCGCGGCATCCGGCGCGCTGGCAAGGCGGTCCACCGCACCCAGGACCAGTGTGGGGTCGGCGGCGCGCACCTTGCCAATGAGGATGCGCGGATGGTGCGTGGGCAGGGTGTTCTCCGCCGTGGCGAGGAGTTCCTCATACAGCTTCTCGCCGGGGCGAAGGCCTGTGTGTACGATGGCGATGTCCCGGCCGGGTTCGCGCCCGCTCAACCTGATCATGCGCTCAGCCAGGTCGGCGATACGCACCGGCTCGCCCATGTCGAACACGAAGATCTCGCCGCCCTTGCCCATGGTGGCGGCCTCGAGCACCAGTCGGCATGCTTCCGGTATGGTCATGAAGAAGCGCGTCACCTCCGGATGGGTGAGGGTGACCGGACCTCCAGCGGCGATCTGGCGCCGGAATAGGGGTATCACGGAGCCGCTGCTGCCCAGCACGTTGCCGAAGCGGGTGGTGATGAAACGTGGTGCCCGCAGCATTGTGGCGGTCAGGCTGGTGACCACCATTTCCGCAACGCGCTTGCTGGCACCCATCACACTTGTCGGGTTCACCGCCTTGTCCGTGCTAACCAGCACGAAGTCCTCCACGCCATGGGTGCAGGCCAGTTCGGCCACGGTACGCGTGCCGAGGATGTTCGTGCGCACCGCTTCCTGCGGCTGTGCTTCCATCAGTGGCACATGTTTATACGCGGCGGCATGGAACACCACCTGGGGAAGGCATTCCGCAAAGACCTTGTCCATCGACCAACGGTCGCGTACATCAGCGATGCGCACATCCAGTGGCGCCGTGGCGGTCGCGCGCAACTCGGTCTCCACGTCGTACAAGCCGGATTCAGCGATGTCCACCAGGATGAGCTGTTCCAGTTGCATACGGGCGAGCTGCCGGGCCAGCTCACTCCCGATGGAACCGGCGGCACCGGTCACCAGAACACGGTTCCCCTTGAAACGCGCGCGCACCTCCGCATCATCCAGCTGGATCACCGCCCTGCCCAGCAGGTCCTCGATCCGGACCTCCTTGATCTGCCCGGTGCTCAGTTGCCCGTTGATCCAGTTGCTCACCGGCGGTATCGTCAGCACGCGCACCTTGGCGGCCATCGCGGCATCCACCACGCGTCGCCGGTTCTCCGGATCGGGGGACTGGATGGCGATGATCACCTCGTCCACCTCGCCCTGCGCCAGGAGCTCGGTAAGAGCCGATGTGGAAAGCACGGGCCTTCCTTCCAAGCGCTTCCCCGTCTTGTTGGGGTCATCATCCACGAACGCCACCACTTCATAGCGCACGCTGCCCTCGCGCTCCAGCGTTCGTTTGGTGATGAGGCCTGCGGCACCAGCGCCATGGATCACCACGTTCACACGGTCCTTTCCAGCCCCACGGGACCGCAGATGCAGCAGCTTGAACCCGATCCGCACCACGATCAGCGCCATGGCCGTGGCCATGAAGTCGATCACGATCACCGAGGTGGGCAGGAAGTAATACCCGTCGAACGCGAAGTAGCGGACGGCACCAACGATGAGGAAGGTCACCGAACCCGCGAGCACCGTAAGGAAGATGCGACGGGCATCCTCGGTGCTGGTATGGCGCACCATCATGCGCTGCAGGCCCGCGATCAGGAAGGACCCGATCCGTACGGCCAGGTAAATGGGCAGCACCGGAAGCAGCAGGTCCACCTCCTGCGCGGGCACCTGGAAGTTGAACCGGAGCAGATAAGCCGTGGTGAGCGCCAGCAGGCAGAGCACCACATCGATCACCAGGATGCCCCAGCGCGGAAAGAGTCTCAGACCGGTCATGCGAGGCGGGAAAGATAGCCGAGCCCTGCACAACGCCCGGCCGCCTTTCTTTGCAGCTCGACCCATGCCACGGATCCTGTTCGTCGCTGCCCATCGTCCGGACCGGTCCCCGAGCCAGCGGTACCGCTTCGAACAGTTCACCCAATATTGGGCATCGCAGGGGTTCACCTTTGAATATGCCTGGCTGATCGGACCGGAGGAGGACCGGGTGTTCTACTCCCCGGGTCATGTCCTGGCCAAGACGGGCATCTTCATGAAGAGCTGGAGGCGCCGGGCCCGGCAGGTGGCACGTGCCCGTGAGTTCGATCTTGTGATCGTGCAGCGCGAAGCGTTCATGACCGGGAGCACGCGCTTCGAGCGCAGACTGGCCGCGAGCGGGGTGCCCCTGATCTACGACTTCGACGACGCCATCTGGCGCATGGATGTGAGCGACGCCAACCGGAACCTGCGTTGGCTGAAGGACCCCGCGAAGACCTCACGCATCATCGGCCTGGCGGACCTCGTGATCGCCGGGAACGACCACCTGGGCGACTATGCCCGACGCTTCAACGACCGGGTGGAGGTCATACCCACCGTGATCGACACGGACCAGTACACGGCCACACCGGGCGCGACGCGAGCCGATGGAAAGGTGGTGATCGGGTGGACCGGCAGCTACACCAGTTTGGCCCACCTGCGCAAGGAACTGCCCATGCTGCGCGAGCTGCATGCGCAATGGGGCGACCGGATCCTCTTCCGGATCATCAGTGATCGGGACCTCATAGCCCCGGACCTACCGATCGAGAACGTTCGATGGAGCAGCGCCACCGAGGTACGGGACCTTCAGGACATCGATATCGGCATCATGCCCCTGCCTGATGATGAGTGGAGCAGGGGGAAGTGCGGTTTCAAGGGGCTCCAGTACATGGGCATGGGCAAGGCGGTGGTCCTTGGACGCGTGGGCGTGAACAGGACCATCGTTCAGGAAGGCGTGAACGGCTTGCTCGCGGGGGATCAGCAGGAATGGTTGAACGCGCTGGGACAGCTCATCGCGAGTAGCGACCTTCGCACCCGCTTGGGTACCGCCGCCCGGCGGACCGTGGAGGAGAAGTACTCGGTGCGCGCCTGGCGCGATCGGTACCTGGAGCTCTTCCGAGGCTTGCTATCCGAGCGAATGAAACACTGAACAAGAACATGGGATCGACCACCGAACTCAAACACACCGCCCTGGCCCACGTGCACGAAGCACTAGGTGCCAAGATGGTCCCCTTCGCAGGCTACCTCATGCCGGTGCAATACACCGGCGTCAACGACGAACACCACGCCGTGCGCAACGCAGTGGGGGTGTTCGATGTGAGCCACATGGGCGAATTCCTGGTCCGTGGACCGGGCGCGCTGGACCTCATCCAGCGGATCACGAGCAACGACGCAAGCAAGCTCACCGTTGGCAAGGTGCAGTACAGCTGCATGCCCAACGGCAAGGGTGGCATCGTGGACGACCTCCTCGTGTACCGCATGCAACATCAGGACGATCACCATTACGTGCTCGTCGTGAACGCCAGCAACATCAAGAAGGACTGGGATTGGATCCAGCAGCACAACACCTTTGACGCGCAATTGGAGGACATCAGTGACCACATGTCGCTGCTCGCGGTCCAGGGCCCGAAAGCGGTGGACACCTTGCGGCCGCTGTTCAAGGAGGATATCGCCGCCATGCCTTACTACACGGCCATGTATGCCGAAATGAAGGACGTGGGCCTGGTGCTGATCAGCACCACGGGCTACACCGGGGCTGGTGGCTACGAGATCTACATGCCGAACCCGCTGGCCGAAAAGGCCTGGAAGGTCGTGTTCGAGTCGGGTGCAGCCTACGGGATCAAGCCAGCTGGGCTGGCCGCGCGCGACACCCTGCGCCTGGAGATGGGTTTCTGCCTGTACGGCAACGACATCGACGACAGCACCTCGCCCATCGAGGCGGGTCTCGGCTGGATCACCAAGTTCACCAAGGACTTTGTGGATGCACCGGTACTGAAGGCACAGAAGGAGGCGGGCGTGAAGCGGAAGCTGGTCGGTTTCGAACTGGTGGAGCGCGGCATCCCCCGGCACGACCATCCGGTGCTGAACGAAGCCGGTGAAGTGGTGGGCAGGGTGACCAGTGGTACCATGAGCCCCACCTTGCAGAAGCCCATCGGCATGGCCTACGTGCCTGCCAGCATGGCCGTCGAAGGCGGTCATCTTTGGGTGGATATCCGTGGCAAGGCTTTGAAAGGTGTGGTCGTGAAGCTACCTTTCCTCGGCAAGCCCTAGATGCAGGAGATCCCCAACAACGAATACAGGTACCGGGTGGAGGTCTGCTTCTCACCCGGGCAGTACGACCTGTACGCGCCGGACATGGGGATCGTCGTGGTGATCGACGTGCTGCGCGCCACCAGCGCCATGGTGGCGGCCTTCGAGAACGGGGTGGACCGGATCATCCCGGTGGCCACCATCGAAGAGGCGGCCCAGTACATCGGCCGCAAAGGCTTCATCGCGGCGGCCGAACGCAATGGCGAGGTGGTGCAAGGGTTCGCCTACGGGAACTCACCGCTGGCCTATGTCGGTCAGGACCTGCGGGGACAGACCATCGTAATGACCACCACCAACGGGACCAAGGCCATCAACCTGGCCAAAAAAGCGCGCACCCTGGTCGTCGGCTCGTTCCTGAACCTCACCGCATTGAGCGATTGGTTGGTGCAGCAGAACGACAACATCCTGCTGCTCTGCTCCGGCTGGAAGGACAAGTTCAACCTGGAGGACAGCGTATTCGCGGGAGCGGTGATGGAACGGCTGTTGGAGAGCGGTAAATTCGGGGTTGAAGAGGATAGCAGCATTGCGGCGAAGTACATGTACATGAGCGCTCGGGACAACTTCCTGAGCATCCTGAAGGCGGCACCGCGCAGGAGGCGCATCGAACAGTTGCAGCTGCTTCCCGACGTCAAGTACTGCCTCACCCCGGATCAGAGCGACAAGATCCCGGTACTGCGCGATGGTGAACTGGTCCTTATGAACGGCAAGTCCTGAACATGCTCAAGAAGACCCTTCTGCTCGTGGTGCTGCTGGGCGTGGGGATCGTGCTGGCCTGGCCCGATCGCGCCATCGAACCAGCACATGCGTGGGGCTTCTACGGGCACAAGCGCATCAATCGCATGGCCTGCTTCACCCTGCCGCCGGAGATGTTCGGCTTCTACAAAAAGCACATCGACTTCATCACCGACCATGCCGTGGACCCCGACAAGCGCCGGTATGCCGTGGAAGGCGAGGCGCAACGCCACTACATCGACATCGATCATTACGCGCACGGTGGTGTGGATCCCTTCGAAGTGATGCCCCGGAAGTGGCGCGATGCGGTGGAGAAGTACAGCGAGGATACCCTACAAGCCTATGGCATTGTGCCCTGGCATATCGAGGTGATGTTCGGCAGATTGGTTTCCGCCTTCCAACGCGGCGATGTGGACCGGATCCTGCGGAACAGTGCCGAACTGGGTCATTACGTGGGGGACGCCCATGTGCCCCTGCACACCACCGAGAATTACAACGGGCAGCTGACGGGCCAGTACGGCATCCACGCCTTTTGGGAGAGCCGCATCCCCGAGCTGAGCGCGGAGAACTACGACCATCTGGTCGGTCGCGCCACGTACGTGGACAGGGTGCTTGACGTCGCCTGGGAGGCCGTTCACGCCAGTAATATGTTGGTGGATAGCGTGCTCGGCATTGAGAAGCGGCTGAGCCTGAGCTACCCGGAAGACCGCAAGTACGTGTTCGAGGACCGCGGACGAGGGGCCATGCGGGCCTACTCACGGGAGTTCACCCAGGCTTACGAAGCTGAGATGCAGGGCATGGTGGAGCAACGGATGAACGAGTCGATCCGGAACCTGGGCGACATCTGGTACAGCGCGTGGGTCGTGGCCGGCCAGCCCGATCTGGCGCGCTTCGAGGACAAGGAGGTGAGCGACAGCCTGAAGGCGGTGCTCAAGGCGGAACAGGAATTGTACGATCAGAACCGCAAGGGCTTCGGTAGGGACCACGAATGAGCCGTGCAGTGCTAACGGAACTGCACCGCGCGGTTGATCACCGCACAATCCGCTTCCCGTTCGACTGAGACCGCGAATGGCTGCGCCTGGCCGGCCACTTCCAGGTCGATGGGGCCAAAACGGCCGCTATCCGGTGTCAAACGACACGCGCGGAAGAATAGATCCTCGCCCTCGCGCATCGTCAGGCTGTAGTCACCGGTCTCACGCAAGGTGTCCGCCCCTTCAATGCCCCCGTACAGGGTGTCATAGCGGCCACGGTCCGGTCCGGCGGCATACTGCACCACACAATCATAGCACGTGGCCCGAAGCGAGACCGTGTACGCCTTCACCTGCTCCTTCTTGCAGGAAGGGAGCAGCAGTAGGAGAGCCGTTACGCCGATCACGGGCCTGAGCATGGCCGCAAATTAACGCACCTTGACCGATGATGCCGGCGCCGGATGCCGGGCCACCAGCTTGAGCGTCGCACAGTCGTACAAGGCACCCGGTGCGATCATCGGCTCGTCCAGTGGCGGGGTGGTGCCATACCTATCCTGCATGAGGCGTTGGACGGTGCCCGAACCCAGGGCGTGTTCACGCATCGGTTTGGGTTCGCACAAGTGGACACCCAGGCCCTCGGCGTACATCTTCCAGACCAGTTCGGAGCAGTAGATGCGCTCATCGCTCCACCCGAAGGGCAGGTCATATGGCAGGCCAAGGAAACGTTCACCGGCGCTGTGTAGTCGCGCGCTCAGCTCCGCCGAATCCATGCGGTCCGCACCCACCCAGCGTTTGGCCACCCAGTGCCCATTGGCACCGTGCCCCGTCCATTCCTCAAGTGGCGTATAGCGCACGGGACCAACGGCCTCGTACACCATCCATTGCCCGTCCTTCTTGAACGCGATGCCGACATGGGTCCATGGGGAGCCGGTGGCCAGTTGCACGGCGCGTCCCTGTTCACCTCCCGTCTGCTGGAAGAGGATATCACCATCCTTGAGGACCGCGACGGACGGGTCCCTGGTAGGACGGCCTTTGTCTGAGAGGGCCCTGACACCGAAAACGGTGCCCGCCAGCAGGGCCAGACCGGATAGGACGACGAAGCGCTTGCGCATGATGATGGAACGCCGGGATCCGCCCCGGCGTATCCCATCAATGCTTGAACACCTGCTCGTAACGCGCTGTGTTCCCGCGTTCGTCGGTCACCTCCAGTTCGAACTTGCGGCTACCGGTGCCTTTGCTGTGTGCATCGAAGGTGTGGATCAATGACTTGGTCTTGGGTTCGTATTCCATCAGGACCCACTTCCCATCGATCGTGGCCCTGTACTTCTCCACGCCGCTCAGGTTGTCGGCCACCTTGAACGTGAAGCGGGAGCGGCCTGTCATGTCCCCCTTCAGGTCAACATTGGTGATGGACGGCGGCACGGTATCCACCATCACGGTATAAGCGCCGAAAGCGCGGATCGAGGCCGAGACCGCACCCGCCGCGTACCGGCTTCCACCTACTGCACTGGTCTTGCCACCGTCATCCACACGTACAACCACCGCCTTGGACCCCAGTTCAGCCGGCAGGGTGGGTACCAGGATGCGTACGGTCCCGCTTGTCTGCAGTGGCGTCAGCGGTTCATGCAACACATGAAGGGGAGCGTACGCACGCCCGGGAGCCGGTCTGCGCGCATAGCGGACGTAGGCATCGTCATAGAGGGAGAGCGCGGGTAGGGTGAAGGTGATGCCTTCCTCATTCAGTTCGTTCTCCGTATCGTAGCGGAATAGGGCCCCTTCGGGCACTGCGGGGGTCCAGCCTGCGGCTTCGTCCGGGGTGCCTCCCTGCAGTGCGAACCGGAGTTCACTAACGTTGCCATGCGCATCCGTGGCCCGGAAAAGCACCTGGTGTTGCTGGCCAGGGACCACGTTGATCCGCCCCTGTGCTTCCTCCTGGCCATAGATGCGCAACTTGTCGTTGGGCTGCTTGTAGCAACGGTGGTATTCCATCTTCTGCGCCTTGAAGAGCGCATGATCCATATGGGCGTTGCAATAGCGGGTGGTGTTGAAGTCGATCTCGTCAAACCGGATGGTGAACACCGCCGCACTATCCACGAACAGTTCGATCCTGCGCACCCCGCACTTGGCCGCCAGTCCATCATACCGGTCGATCACGTGCAGCGCGAGGCCCACCGACCCGTAGGCCTGGGGGACGGCGGCCCCTTTCAAGGTGTACCGTCCGTCCGTACCCTCCGTCGGGAAGCCAAGAGCCGTGCCCGGGTAAGGTCCTACCCGCGAGGTGTCCGTGAGCGGGTAGAGCCTTACCCCGATGATCTCCGGCTTCACCCGGTCCGGCACCCGTATCCCCAGTGCTTCCGGATCCAGCGCGTGCTGGTCACTGGTCCGGCGCAGTTCAAAGTGCAGGTGTGGACCACCGCTTCCACCGGTATTGCCGCTCAGCGCGATGACCTCACCCTGCTTCACGGGCACCGCTCCCTTGTCGGGGGTGAGGTCGATGGAGAAGTCCTCCTGGCGGTACTGGGCATCCAAGCAAGCCTTGGCCACCGGTCCTTGGAGCACCTGCAGGTGTCCATAAACGGAGGTGTGGCCATTGGGATGGTCGATGTAAACCGCCTTGCCATAGCCCCAGGGGCTGATCTTGATCCGACTCACCCAGCCATCGGCCACCGCTTTCACGGGCAGCCCTTCCCGCCCTTGTGTTCGGATGTCGAGGCCGGAATGGAAATGGTCGCTCCGCGGTTCCATGAAATTCCCGCTAAGTTCGATGGGGTGGTCCATGGGCGGGATGTAGCGGATCGGGCCGGATTGCGCAACGATCCTTGTGCCAAATAGAACACTGATAATCAGTGATATAGATGAAGTAATCAGTAGTAATGGTCGAGGTCTGTAGGAACGGGTGGCGGGCGTGTTCATAGCGGCTGGGGCGCAAGCTAGGCCGGTGATCCCAACGGGTCGATGCTCTGTCCCATACCCGATGAACACCTTGGGGTTCAAACAAAAACCGTGCACCTGGGGCGGGTGATCCTATCTTTGACCTCGGACCATGTACGGACCCCGTCCGCGCGATGAACACGCTTTCCGACCGCTTGCAACAGGTGCAACAACAGGTTTCCCGGCTCGTCCGGGAGCATGAGGGGTTGCGCCGCAAGGCAACGGATCTGGAAGCCGAGGTACGCGACCACCACCGGAAGGAGGAGGTGTTGCGCGCCCGTGTGGCCGAGTTGGAACGGGAGAACGAAGTCCTAAGGAAAGGGCGTTCCGCTGGTGGCGGAGCGACCGGACCGGTTGCGAAGGAACGGATCGACGAACTGGTGAACGAGATAGATCAATGCCTAGCGCTGCTCAAGGCGTAAGGGACGATCGCACGAAGCCATGGAAGAACGATCGATCAGGGTTGAACTCGCGGGCCGCGCCTACCCCCTCACGATACAGGCATCGGAGGAGGAGAACGTGCGCAGGGCCGTGGAAGAGATCAATGAGAGCATAGCCCGCTTGAAGGCCAACTACCCGTTGACCGACAAGCAGGACCTGTTGGCGATGGCCTCCCTGGAGGTGACGGTACGCGCGCTGAACGCCACTGCTGTGCGGCAGGAGGCCGAAGCGGATGCCGCCCTGGGAGCGATCGAACGTATGCTGGCCGATCTCAAGGGTTGAACCTCCTTCCATCCGGAACGGCCCAGACCGGGACGTGACATGGTCCGCTAAAACATAGTAGGACTCATGGACATGATGAGCATTCTGATCGGCGTCCTTGTCGGCCTTGTGGGCGGAGGAGCGGTCGTGTACGTGTTGTTGAACGCCGCGATGAAGAAGCGGAGCGACGTGATCCTGAAGGAGGCTGAGGTCCAGGCCGAAGCCCTCAAGAAGGAGAAGATCGTCCAGGCCAAGGAGAAGTTCCTTCAGTTGAAGGAGGAGCACGAGAAGGAGGTGCGCGAGCGGGAGAAGCACGTGAACCAGGCCCAGGAAAAGGCCAAACAGCGCGAACAGCAGCTCAGCCGGCAACAGCAGGACCTGGGCAACAAGGAAAAGCAGGTGGACCGGCTGAAGGAGGACCTGCAGCAGAAGATCAGCGGGCTTGAGCGGCGGCAGGAGGAGACCGAGAAGCTTCATGCGAAGCAGGTGCACCTGCTGGAGAGCATGAGCGGCCTGAACGCGGAAGATGCCAAGAAACAACTGGTGGAAAGCCTGAAGGACGAAGCCCGCACGGCGGCCATGGCCACCATCAAGGACATCCAGGAAGAGGCCAAGCTCACCGCCAACAAAGAGGCCAAACGGATCGTGATCCAGACCATCCAGCGGGTGGCCACCGAACACGCGGTGGAGAACAGCGTGAGCGTGTTCCATATCGAGAACGATGATGTGAAGGGACGGATCATCGGACGCGAAGGCCGGAACATCCGCACCTTGGAGGAAGCCACCGGTGTGGAGATCATCGTGGACGACACCCCCGGGGCCATCATCCTCAGCTGCTTCGATGCCGTGCGGCGTGAGGTGGCGCGTTTGTCACTGCACCAGCTTGTGAAGGACGGCCGCATCCATCCGGCACGGATCGAGGAGATCGTGGCGAAGACCAAGAAGCACCTCGAGGAGGAGATCCTGGAGACCGGAAAGCGCACCTGCATCGATCTCGGCATCCATGGCCTGCATGGGGAATTGATGCGCATGGTGGGCCGCATGAAGTACCGGAGCTCATACGGCCAGAACCTGTTGCAGCACAGCCGCGAGGTGGCCAACCTCAGCGCGATCATGGCCGCCGAACTGGGGCTCAACCCGAAGGCGGCCAAGCGTGCCGGCCTGTTGCATGACATTGGGAAGGTCCCGGATGAGGAACCCGAGCTGCCGCATGCCTTGCTGGGCATGAAGATGGCCGAGAAGTTCGGCGAGAAGCCGGACGTCTGCAACGCGATCGGTGCCCACCACGACGAGATCGAGATGACGACCCTGTTGTCCCCGATCATCCAGGCCTGCGATGCGATCAGTGGCGCCCGGCCCGGCGCGCGCCGCGAGGCCACCGAGGCATACATCCAGCGGCTCAAGGACCTGGAAAGTCTGGCCATGAGCTACAATGGCGTAACGAAGGCCTTCGCGATCCAGGCCGGCCGTGAGCTGCGCGTGATGGTGGAGAGCGAGAAGATAAGTGATGTGCAAAGCGACGAGTTGAGCCTGCGCATCGCGGACCGCATCATGAACGAGATGACCTACCCGGGCCAGGTGAAGATCACGGTGATCCGGGAGAAGCGTTCCGTGGCGGTGGCCAAATGATCAAAGACACCCCGAGAAGGAGGCGGCCTGCGTGCCGCCTCCTTTCTTTGTGACATGGCGGCACGGGTCAACCTGCACGATGTGATCCAGTGGGAGGTGCGTAGTTGGTCGCGCGTCCTTCCGCTCTGGGAGCGGCACCTGCCTGCCCAACGGCCGGCGCGTTTCCTGGGCATCGGCGAACGGGAGGGTGGCTTGAGCTTGTGGTTCGCCTCCCTTGGCCACGATGTGCTCTGCACGGACCTCCGGCCATTTCCACCGGCGACCAGGGCCCTGCACGAAAGGAACGGCCTGGCGGAACGGATCCGCTACGACCAGGCCGACGCCACCGCCTTGCCCTACCCGGAGGGGAGCTTCGACGGTGTGTTCTTCAAGAGCGTGATCGGTGCCCTTGGGAGCAAGGAGCGGCAGCAGCAGGCCATCGCGGAAATGCACCGGGTGCTGAAGCCCGGTGGCGTGCTCTACTTCGCTGAGAACCTCCATGGCACGTGGCTTCATCAGTGGTTGCGCAAGCGGTTCGTGAGCTGGAACGTGTACTGGAGGTACTTGGATGTGGAAGCGGACAGCGACTTGTTCAGCCCGTTCACCCGCTTGGAGGGGCGCACTACTGGACTGCTGGCCAACCTGGGCCGATCAGAGGGCCAACGCGACATGCTAGCCCGCGTGGATCCCGCCCTCGTCCAGGTACTTCCGCGTTCCATGCATGCCATCTGGTACGGTGTCGCCATCAAGGATCGATCATGAAGATCCACTTCCCTTTTTGACCTGCAAGTCCATCGGCACGCCGCTACTTTTGGCCGGCGATCATTACGAACGGCAACTGGAGCGCCCCCCTTGATGACATCCACCCTGAAACGCCCGGTACTTGTCACTGGTGGCACCGGTTTCATCGGCAGCCATGTATGTGAAGCGCTGATCGCAGCGGGGCATCCGGTGCGGTGCATGGACAACTTCGCCACGAGCCGGCGCGAGAACATCAGCCATCTGGAGGGTATGGGATCGTTCTCGTTCGTGGAGTCGGATATCCGGTCCGCTGCGGATTGCCAGGCGGTGGTCGAAGGCATGGAGGTGGTCGTGCATCTGGCGGCGCTGGGTTCCGTGCCGCGCTCCATCCAGGATCCGCTCGCCACCCATGCGACCAATCTCACCGGCTTCCTGAACATGCTGGAGGCTGCCCGTAAGGCGGGTGTACGACGCTTCGTGTATGCCTCGAGTTCCAGTGTTTACGGGGATTCCAAGGAACTCCCGAAGCGCGAGCCGCACATCGGCCGGCCCTTGTCGCCCTATGCCGTGACCAAGGTGACCAACGAGGTCTACGCAGGGGTATACAGCCGCCTCCATGGAATGGACACCCTTGGTCTTCGCTTCTTCAACGTCTTCGGTGAGCGGCAGGATCCCGAGGGACCCTATGCCGCTGCGATCCCCAGGTTCATCCGGGCCTTCCTACGGCAGGAAGCGCCGCGCATCCATGGGGACGGGCATCAGTCGCGCGACTTCACCTACGTAGGGAACGTGGTGCGCGTGATCGAACAGGCGATCGCGGTGGCGGATGCCCGCTGCTCGGGCGAGGTGTTCAATGTGGCCTTTGGTGCCCGCACCTCCCTGCTCGAACTGGTGCAGCTGCTGCGTGAAGAACTCGCCCGCATCGACCCCGCACTCGGCGATCTGGAGCCGGTGCACGTGGCCGAGCGGGCAGGGGATGTCCGGGATTCCCTGGCCGACATCAGCAAGGCGCGCGAGCTGCTTGGATACGAGCCGAGGATCGACCTGCGCTCCGGGCTACGCAAGGCCCTGCCGTGGTACCTGGAACACTGGCGTTGATCAGGGCGTGATCCGCCAGCCGCGGATACGGCGGTCATCACTTCCCGTGAGGACCAGATCACCGCACATGATCATGGCATTGATCGAGTGGGTATGTCCGGATCGGTCGCGTGCAGACCGGGAGACAGGATCCAGGGCATCCGCGCTCCACACCTTCAAAAGCGCGTCGCGGCCCGAGGTGAGGAGGTATCGGCCGGAAGGGTCGGACATCACGCTGTAGATGGTGCCCTTGTGCGCGGCCACGGAGTGCACCGGATCGCCGTCCAAGCGCCAAGCCTTCAACATACCGTCCTTCCCTCCGGAGAGCAGTGCCGGTTTCGAGGGATGCTGGATCACGCAGGTGACACCGCCTACATGCCCTTCGGCACGCGCGACCTCGTTGAAGTCCGCGGTCCGCAACAGGCGTATCGACCCATCGCCACAAGCGATCGCCAGCACATCCCCTTGAAGCAGGGCGATATCGCGAAGCTTCTCGGCACAGAGAGGAATGGAGCGCTGCCTGCGATGGACCTGCCCATCTTCATCGGACCGGTACCATGTACTGAGCACCCCATCGCCGCCAGCACATACAAGCGCACGTTCGCCATGTTGGAAGATCCGGAAGATCCCCTTGCCGTGCTGACCCGCCTGTACGACCTTCCTCGTGCCGAGGTCCACACCTAACAAGCGCCCGCTGCCCGTTCCCACAAGAACGGTTCCTTGTGCCTGGTCGTAGCCAAGGCTGTACACAGGCTCACCCACATCGATCACAGCATCGCCATGGTCGGGCTCATCCGTTCTCCAGCGTACCACGATGCCCTCACCACCAGCGCTCAGGAAGCTCCGTTCATCCAGCGCGCAAAGTGAATAGATGGCGCCTCTATGGCCCTCGTAGTTGGTTGCCGCGTGTAGGTGATCGGCCATGGCGCAAGATCGGCACAGTCCGGTTCACCTCGCCAGTGGCACCGAAGCATGGCGCCTACCAACGCTTCCTATCGCCCCAATCAAAGGTCCATTCGGGTGTCTGGAGGTGTTCGTCCGCACCTTCGATGAACCATGCCCCGAGCTCCGGATGCGCCAAGTTCTTGAGCACGTGGATCTGCTGGGCAGGCATGTAGCTCTGGGCCAGCAGGAAGGCGTTACGACCGTCCGCCGTGCGCGCGAGGTCCACCACGATGACCGCGTGGCCCGGGCTCCCGCCTTGGATGAAGACATCACCGACCTCCATGGGCAGGTGACGCGCCGATCGTAATTCCCGGCTCAGACTGAGGGTGCCCGCGTAGGTGAAGACCTTGTCCAAGTAGGTGAGAAGCGCGGCATGTGAAGCGTCTGGCCCGCCGGTCTTCACCCAGGTGCAGGTGGTGCCGTTCACCTTGATCCGTTCCCCGCGGCTCCACCGCACGAAGTCGGCGCGGAAGCCGCTGGTGAAGTTGAATGCGATCTCCGGGTACCGCTGTTCAGCAAAGAGATGTTCGGCACGGAGCCTCATCACCGCATCCGCACACTGCTGCAGATCGCGGTCGCCCACGCTGATGTCGATCACAGCCGCATGCACATCCTGCCGGTACTTCAGGCCACCGTCGTAGGTGTGCACGGCCGTACCAGCAGGGAATAGCGGGAGTTCGCGGAGGTACGCGCCGAAGGAGTGCTCCGGGAGGTCCACGCGCTCCGCACCTGCAGGAGGGGTGAAGCGGGTGCGGATCCGATCACCGGAAGGCGCCATAGCCATACCGGCGAGCAGACCCCATAGGAAGAGGTACTTCATACCGGTAAGAATGCGCATTTGCCCGACCGGTAACGACGAACGAACGTAAGCGGCCGTCAGGCCTTGGCCATGCCGGCCTCCTTGCTCGAAGGCTGGTAACCAAACAGCCGGTTATCCTTGATCATATTGTCCACGTAGGGTGGCACCAGCGCTTCCCATCCGCCCTTGCCCTGTCTGATCAGGTCCAGCACCTGCTTGCTGAAGATGTGCAGTACGTTCGGGTCGAAGGTGTTGATGTCCACGATCCGTTTGTTGAACAGGAGGTAGTCGTACAGCGGTTGCAGGCGCGGATGGACCGGCATGTTGGCCGTGGTCATGATCTCCTCCTCCTCCGATGCGCGGCTCGGGTACACGTAGATCTTCAGGTCACGTGTGAAGAGGATGCCAAAGGCTTCAAGCATGCCGCCGTTGAGGTGCCGGTAATACTTGTCATCGAAGACATCGATCAGGTTGTTCACCCCGAGGATGATACCCATGCGGGCCTTCGTGTACCGGCTGAAGTACTCGACGAGCTTGTAATACTCCTGGTAGTTGCTGATCAGCACCGTCTGTCCCAAAGAGCACAGGATGTCCGCCCGGTCGATGAAGTCCTTCTCATCCACATCACCGGTGTCGGAGCGGAGGTTGTTCAGGGTGATCTCGAAGAGCACCTGGAGGTTCTGACGGTCCACACGCTGTTCTTTGATGAACATGTTGTAGCCGTTCATGATCATATCGATGTTCACCTTCGTCACCGGCCGGAAGCTGCCGCGGATGGCGAGGATGTTCTTCTTGTACAGCGCCTCGCTGGCCTGGAGGTTCTGACCGTCGGGTCCGAACAGGACCGCATCGGTGTAACCACGCTTCACGAGCTGCAGGCTTAACAACCGGTTGTCCACGGTGGCGAACGCAGGCCCGTTCATCTGCACCATGTCCACCTCCACCACGTGCCTGCTCACGTTGTCGTAGAGCGCGGTCATGATGGTCTGTGGATCGCCGTGGTGCATAAGGCAGCCGTAGAGCAGGTTCACGCCCATCACACCGATGCTCTCCTGTTGCAGGCTGATATCCGGATCGTGCAGCCGCACGTGGATGATCACATCGTTCGTCGGTGCGTCCGGCGCGGTCTGGAAGCGCACGCCGATCCAACCGTGCCCGCTGTGGGGGCGCTCGAAGGTGCTTCCCGCCACCGTATTGGCGAAGGTGAAGAACTTCTTGGTGGGATGGTCCGCCCGGCTCAGCCGTTCCTTGATGAGGCCATACTCGTGGCGGAGCATGTTCATCAGTCGGCTCTCACAAACGAAGCGGTTGCCGGGTTCCTTGCCGTAGATCGCGTTGCTGAAGTCCTTGTCGTAGGCGCTCATCGCTTTCGCGATGGTCTGGGACGCCCCACCGGCGCGGAAGAAATGGCGCACCGTCTCCTGGCCGACCCCGATCTCGGCGAAGGTGCCGTACAGGTCGCTGTCCATGTTGATCCGTCGAGCCTTCTGGGCGGGGCTCAAGGGTACGTGGTGGTGGTCCTGTACGATCATCGGGTCGCGATGTGCTGGGGTTCAAAATTAACCTGTTCCGCAGCGCTGTGCATGGAAATAGCGGAAGAAGCCGGAAGAGGACCCGAAGAACCGGCTCAGCCGGCGCTCTGGTCGTTGAAGCCGATGCGACGATGGCTACCGTCACAATAGGGCTTGTTCGCCGAAGCGCCGCACCGGCAGAAGGCGGTGACCGTTCCCCGGAGCTCCTTGCGGCCATCGGGATGCGCGACGGAGCAGCTGCCCTTCAGCAGGAGGGGGCCGTTGGCAGTGACCTCCACCTCCGTGGGGTGAGCTGTTTCCCCGGCCACGGCAGCTGCCTCCGCGTTCATCCGGAAGGAGAGGGCACCGCTGGGGCATTCCTTCACCTGTGCGACAATACGCTCGGTGGAGGCCCCTTCCGGTCGTATCCACGGCCTCTGCCCGGGCTGGAATACCTCCCCCAGACCCGTCCAGCAGCGGCGGCTATGGATGCACAGGTCCGGTTTCCAGATGACCGTGACCTCGCCGTTGGTGTAGCTGTGCTCTTTGCTCATGGTCGTCCCAAGGTAGGCAGGTCCTCATCACCTTGGTTCAGATCACCTCCGACCGCAGATGGATGGGGTTCTGCAAGGTGCGATGAACGGGGCAGGAGCGCGCGATCACCGCCAACCGCTCCCGCTGCTCCACAGGGACCGACGGATCCAGGTGCACGGCGAGATGGATATGGGTCTCGACCTCGTTGCCGCGTTGAGTGCGCTCCATGGTGGTTGTGATCCGGATCGGTCCAATGGGCCACTGCTTGCGGTCGGCGTACATGCGCAGTGTGATCGCGGTGCAGGAGGCCAGTGCGCCGAGAAACAGTTCATGGGGCCTGGGGCCCAGATCCGTGCCACCATGGTCCTCGGGTTCGTCCGCGAGCCACTCCTGGCCCCGGGTGGAAAGCACCGTGCGGTAGGGATCCCCCTCCAACAGGGCGGTCACGCTGCGGGTGGTCGTTCTGTCCATGTCCCGAAGATCGGTGCGGCGAGCTGCCCTACCAACCGGTCACCAACAGACGCCGGGCTCCGTTGATCCCACAATGCTGGTACTTGTCATAGGCCGCCGCCGCGCGTTCCCGAACGACCAGGTCATCCTCCCGTGCCACCCAGGCATTGAGCGCCGCCTTCAGGGTGTAGGCTTCCGGGGCCATCAGCCCCGTGGTCCACAGCAATGGGTCGGCACCCGTGGCACGCAGGTGAGGAGCGAAGTAGTGCTTGCTCATGCATGCCAGGATGATCGTCCTTCGTTCGGGGGCCGGAGCACCGTTGAAGCGGGCGTCCAATGCGAAGTCCATCAGTCCATCGTGCCCGACATAACCGATGAGCTGCGCGGCACCGCCGGCCATGATCATGCGACCATCCACCTCGATCTGCTCCGGCATCGCACCGCTGGCGGCACGTAACAGGTCCTCGGTCGCTTCCCGGATGTTCCTGCCGTCGTAGGCGTCCGCCACCAAGTATACCAGGCTGTCCCGGTGCCGCCAGATCGCGCGATCAAGGATGTGGGGAGCGGAAGGAGGTGCGCAGGGAACGGAGATCCATTCGGCCGATCGGGTGAAGTGGGTCTTCACCCCATATCCGGCGCCCCAGTAGAGGTTCGTAGAGGGCTTCTGTCCGTTCCCGATCCCGGCGGGCACCTTCACGATGCCTTGGTGCTCATTGTCGCACAAGGCCACGAGCACATGGGCCACGCGCACCTGGGCTTGGAGCTGAGTGATGGTGCCGAAGGCGAGTAGCAGGGTGGTGATGCGCATGATGCATGAATGCACACCGGCACGCATCGTAACCGGGCCATCTATGCAGGAAGCCACCCGGCGGGGGTGGCTTCCAATGAGCTGGTACGCTTCGTTCAGCGCATGTCGTTGACCTCCACGCCTGGGAATTTCCCCTTGTCGAAGCTGAAGAGCGCATCGGCCAGTTCGGGGTTGGCGGTGAACTTCTTCAATTCATAGGTCACCTGGTTGCCATCCTTGTAGAGGACCTGGATGCTCTTGGGTTCCACCTTGGCCTTGTCCACAGCGATGATCACCGTGTGATAGGCGCGTTTGGAGGGATCCATGGGGAAGAGCTTCACGGTCTGCACCACAGTGCCACCGGCATCTGCCTTCTCGTCCACGAAGCTGCTCTTGAAGCCACTTTCATACTGGGTGAAGAGCTTCGACGGATCCAATTCCTGGTCCATTTCGGTGGGATCGCTCAGGTTCACCTCGTTGGACTCCTTGTTGTAGGTGTACAGGGTGTTCCCGTCGTTGATGATCGTGTTCTTGTCCAGCACCAGACGGAACTTCTTGCCCTTCACCTTCATGTTCCCTTCCTGTTTCACATCCAGCTTGTCCTTGGTGTTCAACAACCGACTGCTGAAATCGGCCTCGAAACTGGTCCACGATTTGGCCTTGGCGAGCAGCTTGTCCATGATGGCCTTGCTGCGAGCATCATCCTGGGCGTGCACCCCGATGGCGAGCAAGAGGGAACAGGCGGTCAAAAGAAGGGTCCGTTTCATCGGGTTGAATTGATCGTCACTGAGGGGGCAAAGCCCGTGCCAAGACCGGGGCTGCGCGGTGGTGGGGGCGCATGCCGGAGCAGGCGAGCTACTTGTTCCAATTCGGGTGTTTCTTCACGAAGGCCTTGTACTTCTTACCGCCGAGCATCGTACCCCGACATTTCCGGGAGCCGCAATGGCAGGCCCAGGTCTTCAGCAGGGCCTTGGTATAGGGCATCTCGAACTCGAAACCGTAGTCGTACGTGATCTCTTCGCCGGGTTCAATGGCGCGCAGGGCTTCGATGATCACCCGGTCCTTCTTCGGGTCGGGGTTCTTCTTCTTCTCGCTGTGGATGAAGGCGATCGCGTTCGGCTCGCAGCTCGTATTGATCCACCGGGCCACGGTGCCGCGCACATTGGCGTCGATGATCCATTCATCGTTCAAGGTGAAGAGGAAGGTATGCCCGGAGCTCACATCGCCATGATAGAGCTTGTCGGCTGCTTCATGGGTCATGAGGCGGCCCTTGTATTCAACGATGGGCTCGCCCTTCTTGATGGGCGCAATGGCGATGACACCGTTCCCATGGATGGGCGACCGGCGCTTCTTGATCTTGAGGGGGCTGGGGATCTTGGACATGGTCAGAGGGCGGCGAAGATCGCGCTTCCATCGCACTGTCCGACACGGATCAGAAATAGAGCTTGCACACGAACACCGCAGTGATCACACAGGCCAGATCGGCAAGCAACATGATGCCGAGGGTGTACCGGCTGTCCTTCACATTCACTGAGCCGAAGTAGAGGGCCACCACATAGAAGGTCGTCTCCGCCGCGCCCTGGAAGAGGCAGGAAAGCTGGCCCGTGAGGCTGTCCGCACCGTAGGTCTTCATGGCATCGAGCATTAAGCCCCGCGAACCGCCTGCGCTAAAAGGACGCATGAGGGCCACGGGAACGGCATCGATCACCTGCTTGTCCACACCGATCAAAGCCATCGCCCAACTGAGCCCATCCATCACGATACCCATGAGCCCGCTGTTGCGGAAGATGCTGAGCGCGGCAAGCATGGCCAGCATGTACGGCAGCACGCGCAGGCCCGTGGTGAAGCCGTCCTTGGCCCCATGCACGAAGCTGTCGAACATGTTGGTGCCTTTCTCGGTGAAGTACCGTTCGACCAGGAAGGCGTAACCAACGATCAGGGCGATGATCACCAGGAGCATGCCGTTGCTCAGGTTGTCCGTGAAGTGGAACTTGGAAACGCCCACGAGGCCACTGATGTAGGCCATGAGCCCACCGATGAGCGCGCTGATGCCGAGCACCGCCAACATCACCGGCAGGTTGAACAGATTGATCCGCTGTTTCGCCGCGACGAGAAAGAGAGCCACCAGCGTTCCCACGAAGCTGGTGATGATGCACGGGATCATGATATCCGCCGGGTTGGCGGCACCTTGTGCTGCGCGATAGCCGATGATGCTGGTGGGGAGCAGCGTTAGGCCCGCGGCATGCAGGCAGAGGAACATGATCTGGCTGTTGGTCGCGCGGTCCTTCTGCGGGTTGTCCTCCTGCATGCTCTCCATGGCCTTTAGCCCGAAGGGGGTGGCCGCACTATCAAGCCCCAGGAAGTTGGCCGCGAAGTTCATCGTCATCAGTCCGTACGCAGGATGGTCGCGGCGGAGTTCTGGGAACACGCGGTGGAAAACGGGGGAGAGGAAGCGGGCGACCTTCTCCATGGCGCGGGAATCGATCAGCAGGTTGAGCAGGCCACAGAAGAAGGTGAGGTAGCCGATGAGCGGCAACCACAGGTCCGTGATGGTGTTGCGACAGGTGGCGAACAGACCATCCGCCGGTTGGGTGCCCACGCTCGTGACCAAGGTGCCGCTCCGGCTGATGGTGTAGGTCGAGTCGCCGCGGGTCACCGGTCCGGTGGTGCGAACGGCCTGCAGCAAGTCACGGTCCAGGACGGCGCTCGTATCGAGTTCAGCCACCACGAGTGGTTCACCCTGCTTGCCGTTCACCAATGATCCCAAGCTGTACTGCCTGCCGGCCGCGAGCATGGCAAGCACATACACGATGCTGAGCAGGAGGATGAAGGTCCAGAATCGGCTGAGCGCCATGTCCACAAAGGACAAGACACCGGCTGCTGCCCCAGCGGTGATGCGTGCCTCTTGGTGAACAGCGGATCGTGGATGGGTCAGCCCGGCTTGCGCGCGACGAGTCCGTAGACCATGGGGATGCGCCCTTCCATCCCCTTGATGCGGTAGAGGCCATCAGCACCCTGCACCGCGTTCTCGAAGCAGGCATGCGGTGATCCGTCGAGTTCCACGAAACGTTCGATCACCAGGCCCACATCCATCAGGGCGGTAAGGACTTCGGCCAGGTCATGGTTCCAGCTCACCGAGGCCAGTCGCTCGGGCGCCTTGCGGTCCGCATAGGAGCCTTGCTCTTCTTCCACGATGCGCTCACGGTTGAAGTAGGCATACTGGATCCGCGTGAAGGCATTGTCGAACATCCAAACCACGGGGTGGAACTCCACGAACACGAATAGGCCTCCGGGACGCAGGTAGTTGGCGATGTTAGCGGCCCAGGAGCGCAGTTCGGGCAGCCAGCCGATGGTGCCGTAGCTGGTGAACACCACATCGAAGCTGGACTCGAAACGCTCCACGCGATCGAGCACGTTCCCGCAATGCCAATCAGCCTTAAGGCCGCAGCGTTCAGTCAGTTTCCGGGCTTCGTCGATGGCGGCGTCGGAGATGTCCGAGCCGGTCACTTGAGCACCGAGACGCGCCAGGCTCAGGGTGTCCTGTCCGAAATGGCATTGCAGATGGAGCAGGTCCCTGCCCGCCACGGGTCCCAGCAGCTCCAGCTCGAGAGCGGTCAATGATCCCCGGCCGGCAACGAATCCATCAACATCGTAGAAGTCGGATGCCAGGTGCAGCTTCACGCGGGCGTTCCAGGCCTTTCGGTTCACCTCGAAGTCCTCCTGGTGGTCGCTCATGCAACAAAGGTATCGCCGGGCATGCCGCCTACTTTTGGCCCATGAACGCCGGTGGTCCTGGATCCGGGCGCACCGGCCTGCACGCCCGGTGGTGGACCGTTGCGGCGCTGCTGATCCCGGCGGTGATCAGGTGTTCCTTCCTTCAGGTGGACCAGGTGTTCGAGGCGCATACCATGGCGCTGGACCTGCTGGCCACAGGACAATTCGGGCACCACTACTTCGGTTCGTGGGACCGCTGCTTCCAGTTCCCCGTGTACACCACGCTCCTTGCGGTGATCTACGGGCTGGGCGGCGGTGCGGCGGTCGCTCTTTGGTTCCAGGTGGCATGCGGCACGGTGGTCGCGTACCTCGCGATGCGCCTTGTTCAACACCTCCTCCACGGAAGACCAACGGCCCGTGCGATGAGCCTGGTGGCCGCGTGGGTGGTCGGGCTGGATCCGTTCCTGGCCTACTATCAGGTGCGGATGGTCCATCCGTTCGCCTGGGACATGCTGCTGGCCGCGGCGCTGCTGTTCATGGCGCTGACGGTCCGTTCGGAACAACGTCTGGAGATCATCCTGTTCTTCGCCTTGGGTGGGCTCGCCGTGTTGAACAGACCCACCTTGGGCGTGTTCATGTTCCCCTTCATCCTGCGGCATCCGCGGTACTTCCTTCGACCCGACAAGGTGCTCTTGAAGAGCTGGCTCCTGGTACTGCTGTTCGGACCGATCGCGTGCTGGGTCTTGCGGAACCATGCGCTCACCGGTCGTGCGCAGCTCACCTCGGTCACCGACCAGATGCTCTGGATGGGGCAGCAGGAGGAGACCGAAGGTGGGGGGTACCAGAAGGATGGTACGACCTATCTGCATCTGCTGAGCATACCCGAACGCCATCGGATGTTCACCGCCGACCCTGCGGAACGATCGTGGCTCTTCCGCGCCAAATGGCGTGCGGAGCGGGAGTCGGAACCGGGACTGGCCTGGAGGATGTTCGCGGTGAAATGGAGGAACTTCTGGTGGTCCCGTTCGTCCATCGGCCAGGACCACGCCGCCAGCCCAATCTGGGCCATGCAGCTGTACCGCGTCCACGCCGCCCTGCTGCTCCTGTTGTTCGTTGCTTCCCTATTCCTTGGCGACCGGCGGGTGTAGTACATCGGCCTTTCGGCGCTGCTCCTTTCCGTGGCCCAGTGCGTCTATTACTTCGAAACGCGGCACCGGCTGCTGATCGACCCCGTCCTCATTGCACTTGCCCTGGTGTTCCTTTCTCGGATCGGGGAACGGATCCCACGGATCGGACGAAGCCTGCAATGAGGCGTGCTGTGCGGGAGGCGACGGTTACCTTCGTCCCACTGATCCGATCAACATGAAACGAACCATACTGCTTTCGATGAGCCTGCTATTCCTGCTTGGCTCCTGTGTATCGAAGAAGAAGTACGCCGCCATTCAAGCTTCGAACGAGACCCTGAAGAACAAGCTGGAAGAATGCAACCGCGGATTGAGCGATTGCACCAGCGCAAAAAGCGTGATGGAAGCGCGACTGGCGGAGATGCAGAACAAGAACGAGCACCTGCAGGACCAGATCGCCCAGTTGAACAACACCAACGCGGCGTTGTTGAACAACGTTGGGCAGATGGCCACCCTCAGTGCCAAGGAGGCCCAGAACCTTGAGAACTCGCTGGAGCAGATCAAGGAACAGGACCTGCGCATCCGTCGGCTGCAGGACGCCCTGACCAAGAAGGACTCCGTGACGCTGGCCCTTGTGGTGAGCCTGAAGAGCTCCCTGGGCAACCTGAACGATACGGACGTGGTGGTGAACGTGGAGAAGAGCGTGGTCTTCATCTCGCTCAGCGACAAGATGGTGTTCACCAGTGGCAGCACCACTATCTCGCCCAGGGCCAAGGAGGTGCTGTCCAAAGTGGCCACCGTCATCAATTCGAAGCCTGAGATGGAGGTGTTGATCGAAGGTCATACGGACAATGTGCCCATCAGCCGGGACTGCTTCAAGGACAACTGGGACCTCAGCGTATTGCGCGCAACGGCCATCACGCGCGTCCTTCAAAAGGACTTCGCTGTTGATCCGGCCCGCATGACAGCTGGCGGGCGCAGCGAATATGTTCCCCTCGTGGCCAATGATTCGCCGGAGAATAAGAGCACGAACCGCAGGACACGGATCGTGATCCTGCCGAAGATGGATCAGTTCTACGGAATGATCGAGCAGGGCCTGAAGCAGGCCAGCGAGATGGAGTAGGCGTTGCGCAACGGACCGCCCGCAGAGAGCCGCACCCTAGTGCGGCTCTCTCATTTCCGGTCCATGGCGGCCCGTTGCACCGCCCGTTCGATCTGGAGGAAATGACGACGCTGGTGGGCCACGGGGAAACGCAGCGCATCTCCCGCTTTGAACCGGATGATGGGACCGAGGCTGCTGGCCACGCGCATGGCATTGAGGTCCGTGGTGCGAGCGATGGTGAGCAGCGCAAGGAACCGATCGCACAGGTCGACGAAGCGTTCGATGCTCGCATGGGAAGCACCTTGCTGGCGGCCGGGGTCGAACATGCGCATGGTGCGCATCCGCCATTTGATCACGCCATCAGGCTGGGGCTGCAGGCCTTTGGTGAAGTAGTCGCCCAGCCATCCTGGCCGGAACTCGGGGTTCGCGCGATGGCGTGCGGCTCGTAGCGCGAACACCTTCTCGAGGCCGCGCACATAGATCCCGCTGCTCAGGTTAAGGTGCTCGAACACCTCGAGGATGTTCCACGCGCCGTCCTCGGGTCGGTGCAGGAGCGCTCCCGCCGGCATGGCGGCAATTTCCACGGCTCGTGCGCGCTGCCCTGCAAGGATGTGTTCCAGGTCGGTGATCAGTTGTTCGGTGCTCATGGCGCGAAGGGAAGAAGGAACGACCGCAGGATCACTTGACCCATATCAAGAACGTCATCGCCTCTTGCGGGCGCGACTGAAGGTTTCCGGGGTCATCCGCAGGTAACTGGCGATGTCCTTCTGCGGCACGAGCTGCAGCAGTTGCGGGCTGCGCTTCACCAACCGATCGAAGCGTTCCTCCGCGCTCAAGCTCAACTGCTCGATCTCGCGCATGGCCCTGCCCACGAGCAGTTCCTCGAGGATCAGGCGACCGAAACGCTCCATCACCGGCTGTTCAACGTAGAGCTTTTGCAGGTCATCATGCTCGATGCCCACGAGCACGCTATCGGTCAACGCCACCACATCGAAGCGGGCCGGCTTGCGGGTGAGGAAGGAGGCGTACTCACCACACCAACTGCCGTCGTAGGCGAACCCGACACAGATATCACGGCCATCGTGGGGGAATGAGAGCCGCTGCACACCGCTCTTCACGATGTAGAAACGCTGCTCCACCTCACCGACTGCGCATACCTCCGATCCTCGTCCGAAGGCGTATTCCCGCCAACAAGGAGCAATGGCCGACCATTCCGCTTCGGTCAGGGTCACGTACCGCTCGATGGTGCGCCTGACAATGTCCATGTTGCGAAGTTCACCAAGGTGGTTCATCGGCCCAAAGCGGCTGTCGCCCGCGGTCCCAGGTTGCATACCAGGTCGATCACGCTCAAGCGTGGCTGGAAACCGTGACGGTCCTGGAAGACCTGGTGGTACGGGCCGACCGCTGATATCCCTTCTGGCAAGCCTCGTTTCGGTGAGAGATCGGAACGGAGGTTCCACAGCGGGATACGCTCATTCAGCGGCGTGCCGGGTAGGACCGGACCCATGCCCGAACTGGCCATGCGGTATTCTGCGCCTTCCACGTATTCCTCGGACACGTGCACTTCGGTAGGGATCCGGAGCCACTTCAAGCCGAGCCGTAATGTGGTCAGTTGGAGATCGACCAAACGGTCATACCGGGTGAAGAGGACCTGCTCGATATCCTCCGCGAAGTGCAGGAACCACGGTGATCGACCATACGCGCTGCGGATGGCATGCATGTGTTGATGGGGCCAGTCCTCCTCATAGCATAAGCCCACGGAGCGCATGGGCTGCTTCACTCCGGAATCGCGTTGAATGGTCACGTTGAGGTCCTGCCGTCCGTTCGGGCCGAGGATGGTCGTACGGGTGCGGTAGCTCTGCCGGACGTAGTGCTCACCCTGATCGATCACCACCTGCGGGGAACGCGCCAGCAAGGCGTAGTGTTCAACGCTACCGAAGTAGAAGCCACTGAGCAGGGGTAGCCTGTCCATGGTGCGAAGGTCGGGCGCTACATTCGAACCATGCGTCCAACGATCACAGCACTTGCGCTCCTCTTCTTCTGCAGCTGTTCCAACACGCCTGAGCCTGGTGAGCAGACAACCGACCCAACCGCTCTGGAACTGCAGGGACCGCCAAGCTGGACCGGTTATTACTCTGGCACCATCGCCGACGAGGAAGTCTCGTTGTGGGTTCGTCCGGACAGCATATTCATCCTACAGCGAAAGCTCATCGGTCAGGACAGTGTTCCGGATGGGACCTTTGGTCGTTGGCATCCCCGCGGGAATGAGCTCCAACTAAGCACCGGAAAGATTGAGATAGGGGCGTATCAGGTGGGGGATGATGGCGCATTGACCCCGGGTTCGGGAGAAGGATCCTCGGGAGGTCCTGTTCTGGAAAGGCTGGCCGACGCCATTGGGGATGCGGTTCCGCGCATGCGCGTATCGGGCACCTATGTCCTGGCGGATGATGCACAGTCGTTCAAGCCATGCGGCTCAACCTATGAATGGCCGTGCGTGGGTGGGATGGACCTGGGTGAAGAAGGAGGTGAAGCGGTGAACGGCTTCTCGAATGAGGACCTATTACGGAACTACCGCAAGGCTGTGCGCATGGATGGTGATCCTTGGGAGGTGGAGGTGATCTGCACCCTCGGCATGGGACCGGCCATGGAAGGGGAAGGTGCTGATGAATACCTGTTCATCGGATCTGTCCTGGGCGATGCCGGTAGCTGTCCATGAGAAGCGGGCCGTGCTTCTCGCACGGCCCGCTTGCCTTTGGGTCCGAGGATGATCAGCGTGTGGCCACCTTGGTCACGTTCTTCTTGTCGTACACGTAAACGAAGTTGCCGTCGGTGCTCATGCTCGTCACCGCATCGTTCCGTGCCTTGAATTCTTTGAAGGTGCAGTTGTCCAGATCGAAGCAGGCGATGTCCGCCTTGGCGGTCTTCAGGATCATGCGGTCGCCCTCCACATCCTCCAGATCGGCCTTCTTGTACTTGCCGCTGGCCACGGGCTCACCGGTCTTCATGTTGAAGGTGCTCACACCCTTGTCGCCGATCACCACGATCATGTCCTTGTAGGTCATGATCTGGTCGGCGTTACCCACACCGCCCTTGGCCACTGGTACAACGAACTTCTCCGCACCGGTGGCCAGATCCATGCTGTAGAGCTCCTTGCCGCTGCATACCACGAACTGGTCCTCCACCACCACGGCATTGGTGATGCCCTTGCGGAAGCGCTCGCTATCCCAGACCAAACTGCCGTCGGAGGTGCGGAAGGCCTGGATGCCGTTCGGCTTCACGTTGGGATGCCAGATGCGCCATTCCTCGGTGATCTTCCAGCCACCCTGGCCGTCCGATTCACGCTTGTAGATGTAGGCCTGGGCCTCCACGTTCCCCCCGATCTGAAGCAACACACGGTCACCCTGCACGTACATGTTGGGGATGGCACGGGCCTCCTTGATCTCCGGGCTTGTCCAGAGCAGTTTCCCGCTGTTCCTGTCATACTTCTTCACGTACTGGCTCTTCTTGCTGCTCATGTCGAGCACGTAAAGATCATCGCCCACCACCACGGGTTCAGCCACGGCATGGTACACGCCGAACTTCTTCGCGCCGGCCGGAGCACCCACGATCTTGTCCGGGGTGTAATCGAAGGCCGCGCTGTAGATGTTGGCACCGGTGTTCAGGTCGTACACCTGCATGCCGTTCATCCGGAGGAAGACCTTGTCGCCGACGATGTCCAGATCGTAGAGGAACTCCTTGGAGATCACGGTACGCTCGGCACGCCCGATGTAGGTGTTCTCCCAGAGGATATTGCCATTGGCCAGGTCGATCTTCACGATCTGGTTCTTGAACCCGCTGAACAGGGCTCCGAGTCCGCCAGGAATGAAGTTGACCATCACCAGCTTGCTGTCGGGGGTGACCACGTACTGACCCGCAGCACCGCGGAACTTGTCCGTGCTCCAGAGTTCTTCACCGGTCTTGGCCTTCACGAACACCAGGCGTTCCTTCAATGCGATCGCGAAGCCATCCTTCTCGGGGATGTACACGATGCTCTCATCGGTGAGGTTCTGGTAGTTCTCGGTGTTCCACAGCAGGTTGCCGGTCGCCAGGTCCAGCACGGCGAGCTGGTCCTTTCCAGTCTTGCGGTCGAAGAGGAACACGGCATCACTTTCCCAGAAGGGGATCAGTTCATCCACCTTGCGCAACTTGGGCGCCAGGTCCTTGTAACGCCCGGTCCATTTCGTCGCGCCGGTGGCGTTGTCGAACACGGTCATTTCCTTGTCGTCCGCGGCATAGCTGTAGCCCCGACCCTCGGTGCCGGTGCCGGTGTAGTCGAATCGATGTCCCAATTTGGTCTCCCAGACCGTGGACATCTCTTCCTGAGCCTGCGCGCCCAGCGTGGCGCTGAGCAGGAGAGTGGCGATCAGTTGTTTCATGGTCTTGTGCACAAGGTGCGGTAGTTGATGTTGGTGTTAGCGTGGAATGGCGTTCAGGTCGAACGTGTGTTCAATGCGGTACTGTCGGCCCTTGGGCATTTTGAAGGGCATCTGCGAGAGGTGGACCAGGTCCTTGAAGCGGTTCTGGGAGCGCAGGTCATGTCCTTCGGCGCTGACCACGAACACGCTGCTGATGTCCCCTTTGTCGCGGAAGCTCACCTGCAACACGTAGCGGCCGACGAGCTGTTCCTTGAGGACCGCCTCGTAGATCTCCGCCCCGGGTCGAAGGGATGCATCGAACACTTCCGCGGCGCGCGCGAGGATCACGTCCTTGTCCTCCAGTAGTTCCTTCTTCTGCGCTGTGGCGGTCAGCGTCAGCGCGAAGCTTAATACGCACAGGAATGATGTTCTCATGGGGCGTAGGTCCATTCGATCAGGCGGTTGCCGAACGTCATCAAGAGGCGCTTCCCATCAGGAAGGAAGGCGAACGAAAGGCGCCCATCACTGGGGAACTCGGCCTTGGAGAACATCTTCTCGAAGAGCCGGTAGCTCAGTACGAAGCGGTCCTTCATGCTACCGGTCGACCGATCGTAGAGATGCACCTCCATGAAGCGTCCCTGCTGGCTGCCGATCGCGAACAATGTCCCATCCGTGCTCGCGCGGAAGTCCGGCTCAAACAGCGCGAGCGAGGGGAAGCTCGTGCGCTTCATGACATGGGTGCGCGCATCGGCCACATCCACATAGCTCTGGTTCGGGTTCGGGTTGCCCCCCTTGCGGCTGTGCGCCTTCGCATGGATCCACAGGTCCGTTCCATCGGGACTGTACTCCAAGCGGAACACCTTGTCGAACAGCTCATCGAGCATGGCCACGCGCGCCAGGGTCGAACGGTCGTAGATGATAACCACCTGACCAAGCTTCTCGGCGGTCTTTAGCGCCTTCTTGTCATTCCGGATCGCGGTGAGCGTGGCCGCCTCCTCCCGCGTGGGTCGGTGTGCCACGGCAATGAAGCGTCCGTCCGTGCTTATGGCGATGGCGTTCCCGGTGCGTGCCAACTTGATCGGATCGCTCTTGCCGCTGGAGATATCGACGACCCGAACGCCGTCCTTGCCCAGTACCAGCAAGGCTTCTTCATCGGGGGTGATCGCAGCGGCGTAGGCATCATCCAGCCTCAGCACAGATCGACCGCTGGCCACATCCACCACTTCGTACTTGATGGGTCGGTCCTTGTTGGGCGCGAAGTCCAGGTAGAACAGCTGCTGCAGCAGGATGTATTTCCCGCTCGGGCTGAACCGGACCCGCGAACCGGCGTACCAGTTACCGATGTCCAATTCCTGGACGTTGGCCTCATCGTCGATCGGGAAGGTGCGGAAGGGGAAGCCCTGGGTAGCGCTCAGCCCGATGGTGCGATCGTCCGGTGCGATGTCCAACGAGGCCGTCAGGTAACCGCTCATGGTCTCCTGCCCGCCCACCTTCAGGATGCGGTATTCCTGCCCATCATCCTGCCCGAAGGCCGCAAGGGTCAATAGGCTGAGCACAGCGACCAGGAGCAGGATCCGGCTCAGTTCAATACCCTCCTCATTCGTTCGCGAAGCACGGGCCCGTACCATGGGCCATAATTACGTGGGCCGCTTATCCGTGATCCACCGCAATGGACTACGGGCATCACCGTAACTGACCGCTTTGGATCAGAGGACGTACCGGAAGCCTAGGTCGAGCGTTCCGCTATACAAGGTCGCGGTGATCGGGGCATCGAGGATATCCACCAGACCATACCGCAACGTCGGTTGCAGGCGCCACTCGAAGCGATCACCGGTGCGCAGGGAGAGACCGGTGCTCAAGTACGCGAACGCATTGAAGCCCTTGAAGTCCTCCACTTTCTCGTAACGGGTCTCCTCCTTGGTGCCATCAGCATACTCATTGATGGTGTGGCCACGGGCCGCGATCAGGATCGATGGCGCCATGCCAACGGCCGATACCGAGCGCAATCTTCCTTTACCCACACGCACTGTCAACCCGATGGGGAGCTCGACGTAGTGGAAGGAGTCCTTGAAGGTGACCTTGATCGGCACTGCTCCATCCGTGGCGTAGATGAAGCCCCTCCGTGGATCGATGATGTCGCCGAACGAGAGGTCCTCCAGGTCCACGCGATGCACCCATCCGAGGTGGTGATAGCCAACGCCCATTTCCACCCCGATCCGTTTGCCCAGTTGTTTCCCCATGTTCACCACGGTGGTCAAGGCGAGCTTCGGTACCTCACGCTCATTGCGCAGGCCGATGATCAGCTCGTTCTCCAAGTTGGACAGGTTGGCGCTAAGGGTCCGGTAACCCATGCCAGCCCCGGCCCTGAAGCCGATGGTCCATGGCTCCTGGGCGCGCGGCCGCATCTGGGCGAGAGCGGAGCCGGCCATCAAAGCCAGGGAGAGAAGCACCGTTATCCGTGACATGGGGGTGTATGCTACTGCGAAAGGATGAGCGGGGCAAGATATCCACACGAAAGACGCCGCTGCAAGCCACCGGGTTGCCGGGGGCCTGGTGCCGCGCCCCTTCACTTCCCGATGCAGAATCGTCCGAAGATGCTGCCAAGGAGGTCGTCCGGTGCGATGCGACCGGTGATCTCTCCGAGGTGGTGCTGTGCCCTGCGCAGGTCGATCGCCAACAGTTCGCCGCTCACACCGGAATCAATGGCCTGCTTGGCTTCCAACAATGCCTTTCGGGCCCTGGTGAGCGCATCCACATGGCGGGCATTCGTCACCACGATGTCACCGGTCCCGCTCTGCATCGCACGCACGTGAGCGAGGAAGGCCTCCTTGAGCAGGTCCATTCCCACACCTTGCTTCGCCGAGATGGCTATCGTGCCGTTCGTGACACGGACGCCTTCAACATCACACTTGTTGAGGACGGGAAGGACCCGCGGCCCTTCACCGATGCGCTCCTGCAACAGCCCGGCCTCCGTGCGCAGCGCCCCCTCGGACATGCGTGACGCATCGGCGAGCAGCACCACCAGACTTGCCGCGGCGGCCTTCTTGTAGCTCCGTTCGATCCCCAGTTGTTCCACCGTATCGGTCGTCCTGCGAAGGCCGGCGGTGTCGATGAAGCGGAAGAGGATCCCACCAACGGTCATCGTCTCCTCCACGGTATCGCGCGTGGTGCCGGGGATGTCGCTCACGATGGCGCGCTCCTCGTTCAGCAACGCGTTCAACAGGGTGCTCTTCCCACTGTTCGGGGCACCCAGGATCGCCACGGGGATCCCCTGTTTGATCGCGTTGCCATAGCGGAAGCTGTCGATCAGCTCGGTGCTCAGGTCCACCAGCCGGTCCAGTAGGGCCAGCAGTTCCACACGCTGGGCGAACTGCACATCCTCCTCACCGAAGTCGAGTTCGAGCTCGATCAACGCCGCGAAGTCGATGAGCTGTTGACGCAGCGCGTCGATGTGGGCACCGAAGCCCCCGCGCAGCTGGTGGATGGCGAGTCGATGTTGGGCGGCGCTCTGGCTGGCGATCAGATCGGCAACGGCCTCCGCCTGGCTCAGGTCCAGCTTGCGGTTCAGGAACGCGCGTTGGGTGAATTCCCCCGGCAGTGCCACCCGCGCACCACCATCCAGCATCGCTTCCAGCACGCGTTGCTGGATGTAGGTGGACCCATGGATGCTCACCTCCACCACATCCTCTCCGGTGTAGCTGTTCGGCCCCGGGAAGAAGGTGACCACCGCCTCATCGATCCGGCCGTCCGCATCGATCACCGGCACGAAGTAGGCATGACGTGCCAGCGGCTCCAGAGGTAGGGCTGGGGCCAGCCTTTCGATCACGGGATAGGCCCGTGGACCGCTCAAACGCAGCACGGCGATGGCACCCATGCCGGGTGCCGTGCTCAGCGCGGCGATGGTATCGTTGGCATCCATGGCACGAAGGAAACCAGAACGGACCGAAAGTTGCGGACCTTCGCATCACGAATTCCACCGCCATGAACATTGTCCGGGAACGCTACGAACAACTGCCTTACCCGCAAGTGGTGGTCATCGGCGGCGGTTTCGCAGGCCTGGAGGTGGTGAAGGGGCTGAACGGGAAGCCGTTCAAAGTGTTGCTCCTGGACAAGCAGAACCACCATTGCTTCCAACCGCTGTTGTACCAGGTGGCCACGGCCAGCCTCAGCGCCGACAGCATCGCCCATCCGTTCCGCACCACCATCGCCCCCATGCCCAACGTGGCCTTCCGGATGTGCTCGGTGCTCGGGGTGGATCCCACGGCCCGCCTGGTGCATACCGACCGGGGCGAGGTGGCGTATGACATTCTGGTGGTGGCCACGGGCAGCAGCACGAATTTCTTCGGCAATGCGCGTATGGAGCAGGAGGCCATGCAACTGAAGTCCATCGCACAGGCCCTCGACATCCGGAGTGATTTCCTGCAGGACTTCGAGGCCGCGTTGTACGCGCAGGATGAAGCGGACCAGCGCCAGTGCCTCAACTTCGTGGTGGTGGGTGGCGGTCCTACCGGTGTGGAAATGGCCGGTGCGCTGGCCGAGATACGCCGCACCGTGCTGAAGCGCGAGTACCGCGAACTGGACAGCGAGCGCATGCAGATCTGGCTGGTGGACAGCAACGACCGGGTCCTGAGGAGCTTCAGTGAACGCAACAGCGCCAGGGCACGGGAATACCTCGAGACCATGGGTGTCCATTTGAAGCTCGGCGCCCGGGTCACGGACTACGATGGGGAGGTGGTCTCGTTCAGCACCGGCGAACGCATGGCATCACATACCGTGCTGTGGGCCGCTGGTGTGAAGGGCGTGCTGCTGCCCGGCCTGGAGTCCGCCATGGTGCCCAAGGCCAACCGGTACGCGGTGGATCGGCAGAACAGCGTGGTCGGTTTCAAGGACATTTATGCCCTGGGCGATGTGGCATTGATGACCGAGGAGGACTGGGCGCACGGGCACCCGCAGGTCGCACCAGCGGCCATCCAGCAGGCGCAATGGCTGGTGCGCAATCTCATCCGGTCCCAGCGCGGGTCGGCCATGGAGCCGTTCACCTACAAGGACAGGGGCAGCATGGCCACGATCGGCCGATACAAGGCCGTGGTCGACGTGGGCCGGATCCACATCGGCGGCCTCATCGCATGGCTCGCCTGGATGTTCGTGCACCTGATGGCCCTGGTGGGCTTCCGCAATCGCCTGCAGGTGCTCATGGGTTGGGCGTGGAAGTACCTCAGCTGGCGGAACACGGTGCGCCTCATCATCAGGCCCTACGTGCGAAAGGCCACGGTAACGGAGCAGGAAGCGGCCGTATCAACACGGTAAAGGCTCCATCTCGTTCCTTTGCACGCCCCGCCCGGATCGGTCCGGGTGCTCATGAGAAGCCATGTCCCAGGATAGACTGCATGCCCTGCTGATCCCCGCGCTGCAACGCGCGTTCCAAGACTCGTTCGGTACACCGGTGGAAGAACGGGCCCTGGTGCTTCAACAGACGCGAGCGGAGTTCGAGGGCGACCTCACCATCAACGTCTTTCCTTTCCTGCGGGTCACCGGGAAAAGCCCGGAACAGACGGCGCAGGCCATCGGCGAACACCTGGTGGGCCATGTGGAGGTCGTTGAGCGCTTCAACGTGGTCAAGGGCTTCCTGAACCTGGTGATCAGCGACGCCTATTGGTCGCGTTTCCTGCACGAAGCAGCATCGAGCGACATCCTTGCCTTTCCGGCCACTGGTGCGGAAGTGATGGTGGAATACGCGAGCCCCAACACCAACAAACCGCTTCACCTGGGCCACCTGCGCAACATCTTCCTGGGTTGGAGCGTGAGCCGCATCCTCGAAGCTGCCGGCAACAAAGTGATCAAGGTGCAGGTGATCAACGACCGTGGCATCCACATCTGCAAGAGCATGCTGGCCTGGCAGCGCTTTGGGAACGGCGAAACCCCGGCCAGCAGCGGACTGAAGGGCGACAAGCTGGTGGGCAAGTACTACGTGGAGTTCGACAAGGCGTACAAGCAGGAGGTCGATACCCTGGTGGCCACAGGCGTTCCCAAGGAAGAGGCGGAAAAGCAGGCGCCGATCCTCCTCGAAGCCCAGGATATGCTTCGCCAATGGGAAGCGAACGACCCCGCGGTGCGCGCATTGTGGGAGAAGATGAACGGCTGGGTCTACGACGGCTTCAACGCCACCTACGAGCGTATCGGCGTCACCTTCGACAAGAACTACTACGAGAGCCAGACCTACGTGCTGGGTAAGGAGGATGTGCTGAAGGGGAAGGAGCGCGGCGTGTTCTACGAGAAGGACGGAGCCGTATGGGTGGACAACACGAAGGAGGGGCTTGATGAGAAGGTCCTGCTGCGCCGCGATGGCACCAGCGTGTATATGACCCAGGACATCGGAACGGCCATCAAGCGTTTCGAGGAGTTCCCGAACTTGAAGAAGCTCATCTACACGGTGGGCAACGAACAGGACTACCACTTCAAGGTGCTCTTCATCATCTTGAAGAAGCTCGGCTTCGCCTGGGCGGATGAACTCTTCCACCTGAGCTACGGCATGGTGGACCTGCCCAGCGGCAAGATGAAGAGCCGCGAAGGAACCGTGGTCGATGCCGACGACCTGGTGCAGGAAGTGGTGGATGCCGCCCGCGCGGTCACCACCGAGCTGGGCAAGTTGGATGACTTCAGCGATGAGGAGAAGGCAGAGCTCTTTGAAATGATCGGGCTAGCCGCGTTGAAGTACTTCCTGCTCAAGGTGGATCCGAAGAAGCGAATGCTCTTCGACCCGGCGGCGAGCATCGACCTGCAAGGCCATACCGGCCCCTTCATCCAGTACACTTATGCCCGGATCAGAAGCCTGCTTCGGAAGGCAGGGGAGGCCGCCGCCGAAAGTGATCCAGCTTCATCGAAGAGCCAGGTGCTCCTTCCCGAAGAGCGTGTCGTGCTGAAGCTGTTGCATCAGTTCCCCGCGGTGCTGAGCGAAGCCGCCATGCGCCTTGACCCATCCGCACTGGCCAACCACGCCTATGAGCTCGTGAAGGCGTATAACGGATTCTACCAGAGCGTTCCGGTCCTCAAGGAAGAGGATGAGGGCAAGCGTTCGCGCAGGCTCGCCTTGAGCACAGCAGTGGCGAAGGCCACGAAGAAGGCCATGTGGTGCCTGGGCATCGAGGTGCCTGAACGGATGTGACCGCTGGTGGTCGATACCACCTAGAACTTCGGGCAGGGCACCACGCGGTGGCGGCGGGCTTTCGCACGGCGCGGCCATTCGTAGATCAGGCTGAGCTCGTGCGCACCGGCGCTCTTCATGGTCAGTTTGCTGATCGTGATGTCATAGCTGTAGGTGATGCGCAGCTGCTTCTCCGTCTCGAAGCCTGCCATCAGGATCATGGCTTCACTGTTCCCGTAACCGGGTTGATAGGCCTTCGCGATCGGCAAGCCACGGTACCACAAGCCCGCGCTCACACGGTTGTGCTCGATGTACCCGCCGACATCCAGTTGATCCCACTTCCCCTGCGCCTTGTAATGGGCCGCCACGGTCATCTTGGTCATGCTGCGGATCAGCTTGTGGCCGTCCAACGGCATCCGATAGCCGGCATGCAATGTGGTGCGCATGGGTACTGTCGCTTCACCATCGACCAATAGGCTCGTGTTCGGTCTGTTGATGTGGTTGAAGGAGGCGCCTGCCCAGAACCGTTCGCTGTAGAACAGACCACCGGCCGCGATATCGAGGTAGCTCGTATTGGGCACCATGTTCGGCTCGATCGAGGTCGGCGCCATGTCCCTGATCACCTGGTCGGCGAAGAGGTACCCGTCCGGGGAAACGGACCGCATCGTGAAGCCTGGCCGCACGCCGAAACGGATGGCTTGACGCCGGTTCAAGCGTGCCTCGTAACTGTAGCCCATCGCCACCGTGGTGAAGGACAACCCGTAGGATCCGGCCTTGTCACGCAGGACGAAGCCACCGAGGCCGCTATGTGCACCGGCGAAGTTGTGATCGTAGGCGAACGAGAAGGTCTCATAGCCGGGCTGCACCCCGGGCCATTGCAGCCGGTAGTTCAGCGCGATGCGGTCCTGGAAGGTGTTGCCGGTAAGTGCGGGATTGAGATATTGCGACGCCGCGTAGAACTGCGAGAACTGCGGATCCTGCGCCCTGGCCGACCAGGTATGCAGGATCAATAACAGGAGGAACGCGCGGCGAAGTGGGCTCATCGGAACAGCGTCAGATCACTCAATTTCTCCACGGTCTTGCCATCCACGAAACGGAACCAGGTCTGCACCACATACACGTCCTGTGGACTGATCTGGCCACGGTAGTATCCGTCCCACCCGATATTGAGGTCGGTGCTTTCGAAGATCAGTTCGCCCCACCGGTTGAACACGCGCATGCGGAAGTCCTTGACGAAGCGCACGAAGGGGTAGAAGACATCGTTGCTGAGGTCGCCCGTCACCCAGTTGGAACCGCCACCCGCACCGCCATGGCCGCCTGGGCCGTTCGGGTCCGGTGTGAAGGCGGTCGGAAGCACGATGTCGTAGACAGGCGTGATGGTGATCATCTGTGTGGTGCTGCCTTCACAACCATGGTCATCGACCACGGTAAGTTCGGTCTCGAACACGCCGATCTCGTTGAAGGCGTAACTGGGGTTCGCCATGGAGCTGGTGCCGCCATCGCCAAAGACCCAGGCATAGTTCACGATGGTCCCCGAGCTCTGATCCGTGAACGTCACCACCGGATCATCGATGGTGGTGGTCAGAGGCGAGGCGGAGAACGCCGCAACGGGATGACCATGGGCATGGATGGCGCCCTGGTTGGTGCTCGTACTTGTGCAACCCAACGGGGTGGTCACGGTCAGGCTCGCGAGGTAGTTGCCCTGCGGATAGATCACTTCCGGCGCCGTCACATGGCTCGTCTGACCATTGCCCAGTGTCCAGGTGTACAATACGTTGCCCAGGTCCAGGCTCGGGAATTGTGCATGCAGCGGGGCACAGCCTTCTGCGATCACCGCCGGCAACTGGAAGCTCGGGGCGATGTCCAACCGCAACGCTACGGTCCTCTCCACAGAGTTGCCGCAGGCGTCGGTCACCGTCACCACCAGATCCTGGTCCGCATTGATCGGCATGGAGTAGGGCCCTGCACCCGTATATCCCATCGGTTCCCAGCTTATGGCGTAGTTACCGGGATAGTCGCTCACGTTCACCCCCACGTTCGCCACACCATTGATGCAGGTGGTCGTATCGCCATAGGAGCTGATGGTGGCGGCTCCCAGGTCAAGCACCGTCACAGGGACCGGCGTATCTGGACCGGCGCACCCGTTCTGGTCCACCACGGTGAGCAGGATCGTTTGCGAACTCTGGAAGGCCAGCTGCACGAGCGGGCTGTATCCAAGACCGCCCCAGTTGAAGATGTAGCCACCGGCACCGCCTGTGGCCGATGCGGAGAAGGTGTTCGTGGCGTTCACACACACGGTGTCCGGCACCACGGTGGTCACCACGATGGGCTCCGGCTGCGCGATGGTCCCGCTGGCCTGGGTGATGCATCCATTCGCATCGGTCACCTGAGCCGTGTACGCTCCCGCCGCAAGGTTGTTCATGTTGAGCCCGCTGGCTCCGTTGCTCCAACTGATGGAGTAGTCCGGTGTGCCGCCCTCCACGGTCAGGGCCAGGGATCCATTCGCACCACCGTTGCACGATACGTCCGAAGGGATCACCTCCGACACCACAAGAGGATCCGGCTGGGTCACCGTGGCGGACAAGGTGGTGTCGCAACCGAGCGCATCGCTCACCGTAACGCTATAGATGCCCGCTGCCAGCCCAAGCGCAATGGCCGATTGTTGACCGGCCGGATCGTTCCACTGGAACTGCAACCCGGCGGAGAGAGGCGTGAAGGCGATGGTCCCGTTCTGGTCCCCGTTGCACAGGGCGTTCGTGGGGCTGAGCGCAGCGTTGAGGAAGCTGTTGGACAGGGCGATATGCACCACGTCCTGGGCGGGTGGGCAGGTCGAATTACCGGTGGTGGTCAGCGTGAGATCAACGCCACCCGACAACACCTCGGCGGGTGTGGGTTGGTATTGGATGGATAGACCCGCACCCAGGATGCTGCCTTGTCCTCCGCTCCACTGCCCCCCTGTCGCATTCACCACACTGCCGTTCAGGACCACGGGATACTGGCCCTGGCAGGCCACCACATCAGCACCGGCGTTCGCCTCGTTGGGCTGTCCGGTGGCGGCGATCGTTCCAGTGGCTGTGGCTGGCGCGCAACCGTTCACATCCGTTACGGATACCGAGTAGGTCCCGGCGCCGGCGGTGATGCTTGCGTTCGTGTCGCCCGTGCTCCAGGTATAGGTGTAGGGCGCCGTCCCACCGCTCACTACGGCGGAGAGTGTGCCGTTCGCGGCACCCCCACAGGTCTCATCGGTGCCGGTGAGTTCCGCCAACGCGATCGCAGCCGGCTCGCCGATGGTGAGGCTCAGCGTTGTATCGCAGAAGAAGGTGTCATACACCGTCACCGAATAGGATCCTGCCGCCAGACCGTCCACGTTCTGGGTGGTCTGACCACCGGGTTGCCAGAGGTAGGTGAAGTCCGTTGCCGGGGTCACCACCGTAGCACTACCTGTCGCAGTGCCGTTGCAGAGCGCATCCACCTGATCGGTGTGGATGCCGATGAAGTTCTGGGGGATCGTCAGTACGATCTGGTCGGTATCCTGCGGGCATACGGTGTTCCCGATGGTCACCAGCGTCAAGGTGACCTCACCAGCGGCGATATCGCCCGGCCCCAGTGTATAGTCCACGTTGGGGAATACCCCATTGAACACGCCGTCGCCACCGCTCCATGCGCCGCTGGGCGCGTTCTCCACCGTCTCGTTCAGGTAGATCGGGCCACTGCTCGGGCACACCACACGATCGGGTCCGGCGTCAGCCAGGTTCGGTCTTCCGGTAGGCACGATCTCGCCATATCCGGTGGCCGGTCCACATCCGTTCGCATCGCTCACCGATACGTTATACATGCCCGATGTGGCGGTGAGCACCGGGCCGGTAGCTCCGTTGCTCCAGGTGTAGCTGTATGGTGCCGTACCGCCCGTTGCTGTGGCGGTCAAGGTGCCATCCGCATCGCCAAGACAGGATTCCGGGGTAGGGGTGATGGACACCATGCTCAGCTGGGCTGGTTGCCCGATGACCACGAACATGGTCGTATCACAGCCATCTGGACCTTCGATGTACACGTGGTAGCTGCCTGCTCCCAGGCCGCTCGCCGTGCTGGTGGTCTGGCCGGCGGGGTCGTTCCATTGGTAGGAGAATTCACTGCCTCCCGGGATCACAGAGGCTGAACCGTTCAGCGCGTTATGGCAGGTGGCATCGGTCGCCATCGTCGAGAAGCCCAGGAAGTTGTTGGAGATGCTCAGGTGCACCGTATCGCTCGCCACAGGGCAACCACTGTTCCCAGTGGTGCTCAGGATCAGGTCAACGCCACCTGCAGTGATCTCCGCTGCAGAGGGTGTGTAGGTGTTCGATGGCCAGCTGCCGGCCAGCTGCCCGGCCCCGTTGCTCCAGACCCCTCCGGTGGCGTTCACCACGCTGCCACCAAGGGCCACGGGCCAGTCGCCATTGCACACCTGCAGGTCTGGCCCGGCCTGTGCCTCGTTGGGCTGTGCACCCGCGCCAATGACGGCGGGCAGGTCCCCGGACTGGCAACCGTTGGCATCCACGATCGAGACGGTGTAGGCGCCGGCGCCGGCCACGATCATGCTTTCGGAGCTGCCCGTGCTCCAGGTATAGGTGTAAGGGGCCGTCCCGGCGGTCACCTCCACGGTGGCCGTTCCATTGCCGTCACCGGCACAGCTCTCATCGGTCACCGCGATATCGGCGGCGAGGCCGGGCAGCACTTCGATGGAATAGACGTAGGTCTGGAAGGCAGGGATCGGACAAGCCCCGTCGTTCACGTTGACGATGAGCGGAAAGAAGCCCGAAGTGCTTGGCTGTGCTGTCCAACACAAGGTGGCGGTGATGGGGTTGGTGCCCGTGAAACTGAAGGTGGCCCCGGCAAGGTTCTGGGCGGCATTGCTGAACGCGGACAGCACGTTGTCCGCATTGGCATCGGAGATCACCATGTCGAAGCAGAAGTCCCCTGACTCGCACACCTGGATCGATCGGGGACCCGTAACAATGGCCTGACCGTTAAGGTTCGTCACCGTGCCTGTGGCGGCATCCGGTGGGATATTGGAACAGGGATAGGCCACGAACTGCATGTCGCGCATGATCGTACCGATCACGTTACCGTTCGCATCATATTCGGTGACCAGTACCGCCACCACCCAGTTCCCGGCCGTGTTCAGCGTGAAGTTCATAAGGCCGGTCACGGGATCCAGGGAGATGCCAGGGATCGGTTGTGCCGGTGTGTATGGTGGTACGTAGGGAATGGGCGTTCCATCGATCATGCGCGCGCCGATCAATGCATAGGAAAGAGAATCGCCTTCCGCATCGATGGAACCATAGCTGTATGAGATCGGATAGCCCAGGCACACGTACGGAATGGCCGTGTTGGTGAAGGTCGGGGAGTCGTTGCACGGGGCATCGGCGCTGTTCAGGATGGATTCGATGTACATATGCCGTGTCCCCGGGTTCGTCAGGTTGACGATCGCGTTGTTGCGGTAGATGTTCGTCCAGCTGATGCGCCAGCTGTCGCAAGGGTCCAGTGTGATGGTCGCCGTGTAGGTGTATTGCTGGATGCCGGGAAGCAGGCCGCCGTTGCAGGTACTGTTCGGAAGCTCCAGGTCGCAGAGCTGGGAGAGTTCCGTGGGCCCGTTGTGGTACACGGTAAGGTTCCGGTCCCCGCAAGGGCTGGTCAGCACCAGGTTGTAGGATGGGTCCACCGCGATGCCGGCACAGTCGCGGTACACGATCAATCGGATGCGGTACTGGTTCGGGCCGATGCATTCCCAGTAGATCTCGCCACCGCTCATGTGCGTGGCCCAGGCAACGGACCCGGCAAGCAGGAAGAACAGGGCGGCGAGGAAGTGTCGGAGCATGCGACGTCGACTGCGGGCGGAGTGCGCCCGTCTGTTCCTACGGAAGCATGCAGCGAAAGGTTCCTGCCCTGTGCCTGGGGGCGCGGCGAAGCAGGGGCGCATGGCCCGTGAGCCATCCTTTGCAGGATGAACACGCCGAATGGGACATCGCTCAGGCGAACGGTCCCGGTCAAGGATGGATCAATGTGCCGGAGGGGCAGGACCGTCCAGGCGCTTCAAGGGCACCGGCGTGGGCTCCGTGAGCACCATGGGCACGTATTCCACAACGGTATCCGTATGGTCCAGTCCGAAGGAGGTCTGGTCGCTCAAGGCGAACCGTTTGATGAAGAAGTACGTATCCAGGAGGATATCGTCCGCAACGCTCAGTTCGTTCTCAACGGATAGGAAGCGCTCCATCAGCACGTACCGGATATCGGCTGCGAAGTCGTGCTTGCGCAACGATTCGTACTTGCTGCTGAAGTCGAACTGATGGCACTCCACCAGTTCCTGGAGGACATGTTTGAAGAGCATGTTGATGCGTGGCTGAACGCGGAATCCGAGGTTGAAGTCCACCCGGATCACCTTGTCGTGCACGAGCTCCTTCACCCGGTACTCCATGGTGTACGGTTCATCGGTCCAGTTCACGTGGATGAACCAGTACACGTCCGCGCGCTTGGGGCGACGGCGCAGGATGGAGTCCAGGATCTTGCGTTCCACCTCCATCGGGCTGTTCGCCTTGGTCAGGTAAACGAGGTGGGTGGCGAACTTGGGCACATCCTTGTCCTTGCTCAGCTCGGTGATCACCGCCGCGTGGTCCTCCAGGTTCCTGAAGTCCAGGTAGCGGTTGGTGATCTTGCGGGCCTTGTACCACATCAGCATCAAGTTGAATAGGCCGAGCACCACCAGGACGAAGCTCAACCGGTGGATCACCTTCACGCTGTTGGCGATCAGGAAGGACACCTCCATGGTGGCGAAGACAGCCAGGATGGCGACCACCAGCACCCAGGGCCAGTGCCGCACATAGCGCAGCCAGATGCCCATGAGAATGGTGGTCATCCCCATCGTGAGGGTGATGAAGAAGCCGTAGATGTGCTCCAGTTCACTGCTCTGCCGGAAGGTGAGCATGATGGCCACACAACCTATCCAGAGCATGAGGTTGATGCTGGGGATGTAGATCTGACCGCGGACGTCACTGGGGAACTTGATCTTCACCCGGGGCCAGAAGTTCATGCTGATGGCTTCGCTGATCAACGTGAAGCTCCCGGTGATCACCGCCTGGCTCGCGATGATCGTGGCCAGCGTGGCGATGATCACGCCCGTCAGCAGGAACCAGTCCGGCATCAGCGCATAGAAGGGGTTCCTGCCATCCAGCGCATCACCGCTCTCGTGCAATGCCCAGGCCCCCTGACCCATGTAGTTCATCAGCAGGGCCAGCTTCACGAACCCCCAGCTGCTCTGGATGTTCTTCCGCCCCACATGCCCCAGGTCACTGTACAGCGCTTCGGCTCCCGTGGTGCATAGGAACACACCGCCAAGTAGCCAGAACCCTTCTGGATACTCGGTAAGCAGATTGATGGCGTAGTGCGGACTGAGCGCGCGCAACACATCGGGATGCTCGATCACCGAGACGAGGCCAAGGACAAGCAGCATGCTGAACCAGACCCCCATCACCGGCCCGAAGGCGGTGCCCACCACCTTGGTACCGAAGCGCTGGAAGATGAAGATGCCGGAGAGGATGACCACCACCACGGACACCGTGACGGTGCTTCCCGGTTCGAACAGGGTCTCCAATCCCCGCACGTTCACCAGCCCTTCCACGGCGCTGCTCACCGAGATCGGCGGGGTGATGATGCCGTCCGCCATCATGGTGGAAGCACCGATCGTGGCCGGAATGAAGGCCCACCACGCATACCGTCGTACCAGGGCGTATAGGGAGAAGATGCCGCCCTCACCCCGGTTGTCCGCCCGTAGGGTGAGGAAGATGTACTTGATCGTGGTCTGGATGGTGAGCGTCCACACCACGCAGCTGATGCCACCCAGCACAAGGAGCTCGCTGATGGGTCGTTCTCCGAGGATCGACTTCATCACGTACAGCGGCGAGGTGCCGATGTCCCCGTAGATGATGCCCAGGGCAACGAGCAGACCGGCGGCCGTAACGCGCTGTTGACGGGGATCGATGCTCATCGTGCGGAGCGGTCGATCGCGAAGGGGTCGGAGTTCATCAGCTACTGGTGACCGGACTGCATGGGTCAAGCCGGGGACCGGACCGCAAAAGTAAGAGGCAGGGGAGAGGTGGAGGCAAGCTTGGCGCTCACACGTCTTTGCGGCCGAGGTCCTCGAAGTTCACGTCCGTATAGCCGGTACGATCCCCCCTGTCCTCGGGTGGCGGTGGTTCCTCGCGCATGTACTCACCGCTGTTCCGCAGGCGGTCGATCTCATCAAAGGCCTCGCGCAAGCCGTCCATGAACTTGTCGAAGTCCTCCTTGTACAGGAAGATCTTGTGCTTGTCGTAGTGGGCCGTACCGTCCTCGTGGGTGTGCTTCTTGCTCTCCGTGATGGTGAGGTAGAGGTCGCGTCCCCGTGTGCTCTTCACATCGAAGAAATAGGTGCGTTTTCCGGCGCGAACCGCTTTGGAGAATACGTCCTCTCGATCGTCCTGCATGGTGGTCAGCAGCCTTGTATCACCCATAGGCTCAACCAAATATAGGGGAGCCGCCGTAGAATCCAAATCGGCCGCCGGGTCAGGGTCAGGCGCGGGCCTCTTCCAGCAACTGCTCCTCGTGCATACGGGCGTAGATGCCCTTCTTCGACAGAAGTTCCTCATGGCGACCCACCTCGGCCACCCGCCCATCTTCCATGACCAGGATCCGGTCCGCTTCCCGCACCGCGCTGATGCGGTGGCTGATGATGATCGTCGTACGTCCCTGCATCACGGCCCGCAATTCCCGGAGGATGGCCTCCTCGGTGGCGGTATCCACCGCGCTCAAGGCGTCGTCGAAGATCAGGATGGTCGGCTCG
>JACJZG010000014.1 GCA_020635715.1 Flavobacteriales bacterium
TTGCGGTAGGCCGCGTTATGCATTCTTTCCACGATCGATCGTGCGGAAGTATGGGGAATGGAAAGACCTCTCCTACCCTTTTGATCCTGGCCGACCACTGGCCGCGTTGAATACCGCATCTCCAACGCGATGAACGAGCAGCACCGGATCAACTGGCCGGCCGAACGGAACACGACCGATCGGCCAGCGACGTATTCAACAGCGGCCAGCCCACAACTCGCGCATACTACCGGCCACCCTAACCCGGAACTGATGACCTTAGCGAACGATGCCGCACCCACTCATCGATAAGTACCACAACGACCTGGCCCGCGCGCTGCAGCACGGCAAGAGCAGCAACGAGCAGAGCGTGCGCAACTACTTCTGGCAGTTGCTGAACGAGTACGCACGGAAACAGAACTACGAAGTGGTGCCCGAGGTGAGCATCATGGGAACGCACGGTGTGAAGGTGCGGCCGGATGGCGCGCTGAAGAACAGCTGGGGGCTGGACCTGGGTTATTGGGAGAGCAAGGACACCAAGGACGACCTGGAGGAGGAGGTGGATAAGAAGCAGAAGAAGGGCTACCCGCTCACCAACGCGCTCTTCGAGGACACCCAGACCGCTGTGCTCTTCCAATATGGCGAGGAAGTGATGCGGGTGGACATGAAGGACAGCAGCAAGGTGCACAAGCTGTTGCTGCAATGGCTCTCCTTCAAGAACGCCACGGTGGTGGAGTTCGAAAAAGCGCTCAACAACTTCAAGGCGGACATCCCCCAGCTGCTGGAACACCTGCAGAAGGAATTGATCGCGGCGGGCAGCGCCAACCCCGACTTCATCCTGGCGCGCGACGGTTTCCTGGAGCTCTGCCGCGCGGAGATCAACCCGGAGGTGACGGTGGAGGACGTGCGCGAGATGCTGATCCAGCACCTGCTCACCGCCGAGCTCTTCCAGAAGATCTTCGATGAGCCCGACTTCCACCGGGAGAACAACATCGCCCGCGAGCTGGAGAAGCTGCTGGGCACCGTGTTCAACACCGAGCGGCGCAAGAACCTGCTGGCGAGCATCGAGCACTATTACGAGGCCATCAATGCCACGGCCGCCGGCATCACGGACCACCACGAGAAGCAGAAGTTCCTCAAGGTGCTCTACGAGAACTTCTACAAGGCCTATAACCCCAAGGCCGCCGACCGCCTGGGCGTGGTGTACACCCCCAACGAGATCGTGCGCTTCATGGTGCGCAGCACGGACCAGCTGCTGCACCAGCACTTCGGCAAGAGCCTGAGCGATGAAAATGTGGAGATCCTGGACCCCGCCACCGGTACGGGCACCTTCATCTGCGACATCATCGACCATATACCGCCGCACAAGCTGGCGAAGAAGTACCTGGACGAGATCCACGCCAACGAGGTGGCCATCCTGCCCTATTACGTGGCCAACCTCAACATCGAGTTCACCTTCAAACAGAAGATGGGGCACTACAAGCAGTTCCCCAACCTCTGCTTCGTGGATACGCTGGACAATATCAACGGGCTGGAGCGAACACTTGGTCCGCAAGTGATCGAGAAGTATAAGCGCACGGGTGACCTATTCGCCGTGAGCAGCGAGAACGCTGCGCGCATCAAGCGGCAAAACGAGCGGAAGATCAGCGTAGTGATCGGCAATCCGCCATACAACGCCAAGCAGGAGAATTACAACTATCAGAACAGTAACCGCGCGTACACTTTCGTGGACAAGCGGATCAAGGATACCTACATCGAACACGGCACCGCGCAAAACCAGATCGTGGTGTACGACATGTACACGCGCTTCTACCGCTGGGCTATGGACCGCGTTGAACGCGATGGCATCATCGCCTTTATCACCAACCGGAGTTTTATCGATAGCCGCGCATTCGATGGGTTCCGGAAATGCGTGCAGGACGAGTTCGCCTATGCCTACATCATCGACACGCATAGCGATGTCCGCGTCAACCCCAAGATCGCAGGCACCAGCCACAACGTCTTCGGCATACAGACCGGCGTGGCGGTGATGTTCTTAGAGCGCATCTCAAAAAAGTTGGCGGCTTAAAAGCATGATGCAAGCGAGTTGCACGAAGCCCAGATAGTTCTTGGTATGGAACTCATAACGCACGACTGTACGTCTCCAGTTGAACAGCCAAGAGAAAAGCCGTTCGACCTTCCAGCGGCGACAGTAACGGCGCAGGGTTCGCCCGTCCTGCGTTGGGGCCTTGGTGCGGTTGCGCCGATGTGGGCTGATGAGCCGGATACCACGCTTGGCCAAGGTCCTGCGGAGTTTGTCACTGTCGTAGGCTCTGTCGGCGATCACGCGCTTGGGCTTAACGGCACTGCTGCGGATCGTACGATCGGCCAAGATCACCTCATTAGGGCTTGCGCTGAAGGTCCGTACGGCGATAGGAAGACCATGAGCGTCTGTGAGGGCCATGATCTTGGTGCCTTTACCTCGCTTAGTCGGTCCAATATCACGCCCCCTTTTTTGGCACTTGCGAAGGTGCCATCCAGAAAGCATTCGGTGATGTCGATCTTCCCTCGATCGCGCAGGTCCAACGCCAATCGATACAGCGCTTTGTCCCAAACACCGGCCTTGCACCAGTGCTGGAAATACCGATGGCACGTTTGATAAGGCGGATACCGCCCCGGAAGATCCTTCCACGGTGCCCCTGTCCGGCATACCCAAAGGATGCCATTGAGCACCGCACGCATGTCCTGGCGAGGTCGCCCTCTTGTCTCCTCCTTCTGGACAATAACTCCAAGCAGATCCTTCACTGCGTTCCACTGTTCGTCGCGGCAATCCATGGTGGTTTCTTGCCAAGATCCGAGCGCCAAAGTCGGGGATCAAGCCCCCCTGCTTTACAGTTGTCAAACGCCCATGGTTCATGGCTTAATCCACATCAGGTATTTTTGAGATGCGCTCTAGTACGGAAGGAAAGGAAGGCGGGGCCTTGTCGGATCACCTATTCCGAACTCAGCGATGAGATGCGCAAAGAGGAGAAGTTAGAGTGGTTCAGAGCAGCTGAGGATTTCACGAAGCTTCAGTTCCGGGACATCCAGCCTGACACGAAGAGTACGTGGCTGGATCATGGCGACTCCAACTTTGATGATCTCCTACCGCTTGTTGATAAGGCTGTAAAGGCGGGGCATGGAGACACAGCAATCTTCAAGCTGTTCAGTCGTGGTGTAGAATCAACTCGTGACGATTGGGTTTACGACTTGGATCTGGGTGAACTCAAGAAAAAGGTCAATCACATGATTGAACGCTACGCCGAGAGCACGAAGTCCGGGCGAATGGAACAGGGCCTTAAGTGGAGTCCCTCGTTGGAACTCGACTATCGCGCAAAGCGCGAGATCAAGCATGAAGCGTCCAATTATCGCCGAAGTCTCTATCGACCGTTTAACAGACAATGGCACTATTCATCACGGACCTGGAATCATCGCCTGACTGATAACCATTACCAACTGTTTGGTCAGAAGTTGGACCAGCCCAATCGAGCAATCTGCTTCATCACGGGCATTGCAAAACCAATGAGCCCGCTTGCACATAATGGGCTGGTGGACATGAACTGTGTAAGTCCCGCCGCAGGGGGGACGTTCATGCTTGGCTTAAATGTGTATGATGAGACAGGCATTCGCTGCGACAACCTCACCGATTGGGGCCTGACTCAGTTCACCACGCACTATGGTGACACCACCATCAAGAAGGAGGATGTGTTCCACTACGTGTACGCCGTGCTGCACGATCCGGCCTACCGCGAGAAGTACAAGCTGAACCTGAAGCGCGAGTTCCCGCGCATACCCTTCTACAAGGACTTCTGGCAGTGGAGCAAATGGGGCAAGGAGCTCATGGACCTGCACATCGGCTACGAGTCCGTGGAGCCCTACAAGCTGGAGCTGGTGACCAGCGAGACGAAAGCCGAGCAGAAGAAACAGAAGAAGCTGATCGAGGATGAGGCGCACGAGCCGCAAGCCCTCTACGCCCGCCAGCCCAAAGTGAAAGTGAAATTGAAGGCGGACAAGGAAGCGGGCATCATCGAGCTGGACGAGCTCACGCTACTGAAGGGCATCCCCCGCGAAGCCTGGGACTACAAGCTGGGCAACCGCAGCGCCCTGGAGTGGGTGCTGGACCAGTACAAGGAGAAAACGCCCAAGGACCCCACCATCCGCGAGAAGTTCAACACCTACCGCTTCGCGGACCATAAGGAGAAGGTGATAGACCTGCTGAAGCGGGTGTGTACGGTGAGTGTGAGGACGGTGGAGGTGGTGAGGGGGATGGAGAAGACCGATCGTTAGAGGATGAGCGTCAAGGTCGACATACCACCGAAGGAGCTTCCCGAACGGAGCTTCGTGCGCTATGTCTTCATCGATGTCGTCGAGTTTACAAGGGATGATAGAAGTGATGAGGACATGGCAAGGATCATCCTCACCCTAAACGAGATTGTTGAGCATGCCTTAGTTCGCCTGCACATACTCCATGAGGATCGAATTATCCTCCCTACTGGTGATGGGATGTGTATTGCAATAACTGGCAAGAGCGCACATGACATTCACCTACGGCTCGCCTTGGAGATTCGTGGCAGCAATGATGGCTACAACGCCTTGCACACGCGAACAGGTGAAATATTCCAGCTAAGAATGGCAGTTCATCAGCACGATGACTTTGAGTTGCTAGACATCAACAAGAACCGGAACATCTTTGGACATGGGATCAATACCGCTGCCAGACTCCTTTCCGCTTGTGATCCGAGTCAGATCGCTGTAAGTAGCGCGGTGCATCTTAATACATCCAGAGATCCCAAATACATGCAGCACTACGGTCCGGAGAAGACAAAAATGATTAAGGGTACGATATATCGATATTACAGCCTAGGGCCAGGTCTCAATGAGGATTCTAGCCTATTGGAAATTGTAGGGCGCTATAAGTCGCGAATAGGCCCCAAGCTCACGCTTGAGGACATCTACAAGTTGAACCCTGGTGATAATGTCTACCACGCGGTCTACGGGTTGGGTACTATCCAAACCATTGGTCCAAGGGTTGTTCCTAAAGGTCGGCATGTGACTATCGACTTCCCTGAACGCAGGCACTCAATCCGTTTGACCAATGAGAAGGGGAACTATCATCGCTGGGTGTAAGACGAATCTGACCTTTCCTTGAGCCATGGCCGCCAGGATCGGAGAGAAAATCAACACCTACCGCTTGCCTTCGGCAGGCTATTTCCCGGACTATAACGAGAAGTTGATATTCTTGTTGAAGCAGGTGTGTACGGCGAGGGTGCGGACACAGGATGTGGTGAGGGTAACGAAGGTGTTCTACGAGCTGACATAATGAATCCAGGAGATGGAAACGGAAGAAGAAAAGAGAACACGGTACATCGCAAGCCTCGAGAAACATATTGACAATGCCAAAGAGGCCGCCAAGTATTCTTCCGACAGGTTCGACATTCTACTAATCTCTCTCTCAACGGGATCACTTCTATTTTCGATTGGTTTTGCGAAGGACATGGTGAAGGATATAAGCAAGGCAGACACGAGTTACCTAAAGACGGCGTGGCTCCTTTTCACAGTTTCCCTCGTTTCGAATCTCATCTCACAAGTCACGAGTTATTATTCTCACCAGATTGACATCAAGGTGAGCAAGAACAAGATCCGTGAAAAACGCGGCAAGGAAGCAAAGGATAATCCGAAAAGAACTGAATGGTGGTGTGAAGCGCTCAACCACTCAACCAATGCTCTAAATGCAATTGGTTTAGCTGCCTTTATTTGTGGCGTGGTTGCGTTAGTATGGTTCTCAAGCACGAACATATAACTCCCTGACGATGAGCAACGGTAGCGATGACAAGGAAAGGCAAAGACAAGAAGAAGCGCGGAGAAGAGCAGCGGAGGATCGAATACGAGCGCAAGAAGAGCTTCGTCGTATCCAGGAAGAAAGGTTACGGCAGGAGAGATTGAATGAAAGAGCACAACGTGGTAGGCCGAAAGATGAGCGACCTACGGAGGATGATTAGTACTCTCAACCGCCGCAGTATCTCCGTCTCGGGTCCCTGCGTTCCTTGAGTCACATAGTTTTGGCCTAGACCGCCGTAGGGTCTCCTCCCAAACCACCGCAATGCTCTTTCGCCGCATGTCGGTGACCTTGAGCCATGCGGCGCAGGTGAGATCGATCCATTCCAGCATGGCATGAACACGACCACGGACCTGTTGGACACCCTGGACCTTCGCGATGAAGTGCGCACACGCATCCATGCGTCCATCACCAACTACCAGCGCCATGCGCGGGTCCTCCTCCGCATCGATACGGTCAATGAACGTCTTGTATGGTGCACCGTCCATCAGTACGAAACACCTGCGAACGGCATGGTCCTGAACGAAGTCGAACTGTTGGAGCGAGGTACAGCCGCATTCGAACCGTTGCTGGATGCTGGATATGAGCCGGTCATCTGCGTGTATGAACTAGAGAAGGGCACGCCCGAGAAGCCACGAACGAAGTACCGGATGGGCTTGGGCATGCACGTTCTGGGACAACGTGTCATGGTGGTGCGCCAGAAGGCGCCGCGGATGCTTTTAACGCTCAATGGCCTGGAATGGGGCCTTCTGGCCATGGAGACCGAAGTACCCAAGGAGCGGGCGTTACGATACATCATCTCTGCCAAGGAGTACTGGAAGCGTGACCACTACCGGCGGCAGCTGTAGGTGAGCCCTCCCGTACCTACCCGACCACCCCCCTCTTCCGATCGGCTGCTTCGCGCCAGCGCCGGATCACCATATGCACGGCTGCGGTGGTGATCTTGAAACCGTGATAGAGCCTCAGGAACTCGGCGATCTCCTCCGGGCTTCCTTTGTCCATACGACTGACAATGATCCTCCGTCGGATGGTTGACTCGCTTGGAATACCCTCCAAGCTGCGCTCCTTCCGCAGCGTTCCATAATTCCGCCCTTGTTGCTTGGCCAGTTCGCGTACGGTCATGTCGTATGGTATTGTGTTACCCGCCAGGTATGATGATCGCTTCATCAGCGTTCATGGGACGTGATCCCCGAACCAAGTTAGACCACGGCTGGGACTGCCCCCTACATCCGCAGCGGTCTTCCATAGGAGAATCTGCGACGGTTCTACGATGCGTGCAAGATCCTCGGGAAGTCAAGCCTTTGCAGAGTCTGCCGAAGGAGACCCTGCACATGGAATGGCAGGTTGATCGGGTCCGCTGCATGAGCCCCTGTCGGTGAACGTTCCTCCCCTCGGAGCTGTTACTCCGGCGAAGGCCGGAGTCCCGCAAACCCTCACCCGATCCTCCCCTCAGCGGCCAGGTCCTTCCATTCCGGGTTCATCTCGCGGATCAGCCGCTCTTTCCATGCGCGCTTCCATTCCTTCAGCTGCTTCTCCCGCACGATCGCAGCGGTGATGCGCTGGTGCGCCTCGTACCATACCAGCTTCTCCACGTTGTACCGGGCGGTGAACGAACGGGGATCCAGATGCTACTTGTGCTCCTTCACGCGGCGCTCCATGTTGTTCGTCACGCCCACGTAGAGCACCGTATTGCGTGCATTGGCCATCATGTACACCCAATAGAACTTCACCCGGTCAAGGTAGCGGGACTCCGGCTTTCGCCGGAGTGACGTTGCCGCAGAAAGTGGTGGCCTTGCCACCGCTGGCGCGGATAGCTGACCCACCGCAGCGTGTTCCGCCGGATGGCGGAGACCCTAAGCCCGCGCAGGGTCTCCCGTCTTCGGGGACCCTGCGCACGCACTGCCAACGGGATCATTACAGGAGGTGATCGCCGCAAAGCTCAATAGAGCGGTAACCGTGTTTCTTTCAGACCCAGACTGGTGAGGTGTTCGAGAAGTTCGCGCGCCGGATCGCCACCCACCTTGGCGTGATGCAGCAGGGTTAGTCCATGCGCCCCTTGTGCATGCAGCCAGTGCGGGTTGGCCTTGAGCATGGCCTTGACCGCGTTAGTGCGACCGAGCATGGTGAGCACGAAGATGTTGGCGCGTGCACCCCGGGCCAACAGGTATTCAGCCACTTCCACGCTTCCGATGTGGCCCGCCCCTTCAATGGCCATCTCGAAATCGCCACCGCCCCAATCCCAAGCCGCGTTCAACAAGGTGGGGTGTTCGGCGAGCATCTGCATAATCGGCAAGAGTTGTCCATGGCCCACGTTGACGAATTCGCGAACCAGCTCTGGTGGGAGCACCGGTGGTCTTCCTTCGTCCTGTTGGGCACGCGCACCTCGCACCCAAGACCCGGCAGTCAGGCCGGCGGTGGCAAGCACGCCTTGCTGCAAGAAAGTCCGACGGAGCATCATGCTTATTCGGTTATGACGCAAGGTGCCGCGTGAACACCGATCACCGGTTCACAGCTGTGATATGCGGTTGTGTCAATGACCGATCGCGAAGATGCCTGAGGCGACTGGACCCCTGCAGGTTCTTCACCTGAACCGCCGCAGGGTCTTCCGCCGGATGGCGGAGACCCTGGACCACTGCAGGGTATTCACCTCGCAAGCCTGGTCCATGGCAGGCTCGCCCCCTACCTCCGCCCTGTTTTTCCGGCGGATGGCGGAGACCCTGCGGCGCCATGGTCGCGGTTCGATGCGTTACCGCCGATCACGACGAGGGGCGATAGATGACGATCTAGTTGAACTGCACCACGTCCGCCGTTACGATGCAGGTGACCCGGCGGTACAACTGGAAGATGATGGAGGTCTGGCGGTAGTCCACCGTCACGTTGACCAGTGCTTGTCCGTCCTGCAGCGGGTGCTCGGCCAGCATGGCCTGGCGTGCTTCCGCCACCAACGCATCGCGGTTCATGCCACCGACACCCATGTAGTACGTGGCCTGAGACTGACCACGGATGCTGTGATGCAGGTAATGGAAGTTGTTCTCGTTGAGCGAGGCGCTGGGGAGCATACCGCCTTGATAGAAGGTGCAACCAGAGAGGAGCAGGACGGCGAATGCCAGCGGGAGAGTACACTTCTTCATCGGGGCAATATAGAACCCTCGTTCTTATACGTTCCGATGAGGTACTGGCGGGATGTGATGAGAAGGACACGAATGAGCGACACAAGCACTGCATATCGTTCACTCGATGGAACGCGCGGAGCTATGCGGCGCAAACCGTAGGACACCCTGCGTGCCGAAGGGTTCAAGATGGCCACGGTGCGGGAGATCCGTGTCATTGCAAGATCTCCATTGGCGGTCACAATGAGTACCATGCTCGCGGCGGTGCTGCGGATACGGCCCGATGTTTGCGTACGAGCATCCACCATACCTTGCATGCGCGACCTGTCCATCCTAATCACGCTGGTCGCCCTGTTGGCATGTGGCAGTAGCGTTCCACAGGACTCCTCGATCCCCTTCCAGCCACTGGACGCGCCGGATACCCTGTCCATGGCGTCCGATGTGATCGCCTTGAAGAATAGGTTCCCGGCGGTGGATCTGGATGAGCGCAGTATATCGGAACCGCAGGAACCGCTGGAGGAAGGCGGCGCCAACCTGGTGAAGCGGATGGGTGATCGCTGGCTAGTCTATTCCCTGCCTCTTTTAAAGGACAGGCAAAGCCGCTTCGAGCTGCAACGGTTCACGCCCGATGGCCGCTACCTCGTCGCCGAGCAGTGGAGCACGAACTTCACCCGTGGCCACGAGCTGCGTGAAGCCGAGCTCTACCTCATCGACCTGGAGCGGCTCACATACGCCAGCCTGCCGACCCTGGAGGACAACTTCGAGTGGGAGATCGATGACCAGGAGGTGCAGCATGACCACCGCACACGGGACAGCTCCTTGGTGAGCATCACCGATACCCACCTCCATCTCGTGAATGGCTGCACGGTGAATGGTCGATCGGTGCCGTGCGGGACGGCCTCCATCTCCTACCGGATCACTCCGGAGGCATTGGTCCCGGACAACAGCATCTCCATTTCCCCCGTCGCGACCGGCGCCAGCCAGCTGCCAGGGCCACCGGGTGGATGGGAGCGGCACACCTTGCGACGCGACCAGCGCCTGTGCCCCGGCCCCGTTGCGGAGCATCAGGTCCACGCCTTGGTGGCTGAAGAAGCGCGGATCGCGCTGCTGCAATATGCCGCGAAGGACTACGCCGGTTCCACGCTGCGCTTCGGCACCAAACTCCCTTTCGAGAACGGACTGCGCATCACCCTGTTCTGCGACCGCGACGATGACCATGACCTGCTGTGGCTGACCTACGACCAGCTGGGGCAGTTGCAAGGGCTGGATACGCTGGCTTCCACCTATGGGGATGGGCAATACGCCGTTGCGGAGTGCATCCACCTCAACCCTTTCGGGCAGCTGCTCATCGCATCGGTACACGAGGAGACCTTGCGCGACGAGGTGGACACCTTGGCCTACCGCCGTGACACCTTGTGGTATGAACCAGTGATCCAAGGCATGGTCCGAACGAACGAGAGCGGCGATAGCAGGACCTATTATCACTTGCAACGCAGGGCGATGGACCTCTCCCATTGCTGGGTGGAGAAGCACGCCGTGGACGCTCATTCGCCTTATGCATGGCATTCGCTGCGCGAAGTGCTACCCGAAGACCGGCGCATATTGCAGCAGGCCACCGGAGACTTGGACCGTGACGGTGCCGGAGATCATGTGCTAGTGCTCGCCAATGAGGCTGATGATGGTGCGCGCGATCTGCTGATCGCCTTCACGGCACCGGATCGCGGCCGCTTCGTGCGACATGCCCTGCTGCGCGAGTTCCTCCCCAGCAAGCATGATGGAGGTTTCCACGACCCGATCGGGGAGGAAGGGATCAGCGGGATCAGCATCCAAGCAGATACTTTGATCATCACGCAATTCGGTGGCAGCGCATGGAAGTGGACCAGCACGGACAAGTACGTGTACGACGCGTCCCGCAAGGCTTTCTACCTGGTGGAGTCAGGCGGGCGCTCCTTCCACGCCTCCGGGGAAGAGAGCCAGGCCGAAGAACGGATGGAGCTGGAAACGCTGCGGACGAAGCAGAAACTGAACAAGGAACAAGCCGCGCGCCTCGCTGCGTTGAAGGAGCTGGCTGAGAAGGCCACGTGGAAGACTACGCGCTATCCACTGGGCACGAAGCCCATGATGCGGTGAGCACGAGTGGGTCGTGGGATGTGGGATGCGTAGCCGCATTCGCACCATCGGATCCGGACTTGAACAGGCCTTGTCGTAGTACCTGCTTCGCAAGCTCCACCGGATCAGACCACCACCTCCCCCATCAGCTCATGCTCGCGCGCCTCGGTGATCCACACTTCCACAAAATCACCCACCCGAAGGTGTACCTCATCGTTGAAGGGGATCAGCACCTCGTTGTCCACCTCGGGTGAGTCGAACTCGCTGCGGGCGATCCAATGGCCGCTCTCGGCCTTGTCCACGAGCACCTTGTAGGTGCGGCCCACACGCGCCTGGTTCAGTTCGAGGCTGATGCCGCCCTGCAACTCCATGATCTCCTGGGCGCGCTGCTCCTTCACCTCGGCGGGCACATCGTCCGCCATGGTATGCGCATGCGTATCCTCCTCGTGGCTGTAAGTGAAGGCGCCGAGCCGGTCGAAGCGCATCCGTTCGATCCATTGCAGGTTGTCGTCGTGGTCGGCCTGGGTCTCGCCCGGGAAGCCCGCGATGAGCGTGGTGCGGATGGCGATGCCCGGCACTTTCTCGCGGATGGTGTTGACCAGGGCCTCGGTCTTCTCCTGCGTGATCCCGCGTCGCATACGCTTCAGCATCTCCGTGCTGCCGTGCTGCAAGGGCATATCCAGGTAGTTGCACACGTTGCTGCGCTCGCGCATCACATCGAGCACCTCCATCGGGAAACCGCTCGGGAAGGCGTAGTGCAGACGGATCCAGTCGATGCCCTCCACGTCGCTCAGGCGGGACACCAACTCATCCAAGTTGCGCTTCTTGTAGATATCCAACCCGTAATACGTGAGGTCCTGCGCGATGAGGATGAGTTCCTTCACCCCTTGTTTGGCGAGGCCCTGGGCATTGGTCACGAGATGCTCCATCGGGGTGCTCACGTGCTTGCCGCGCATGAGCGGGATGGCGCAGAAGCTGCACTTGCGGTCGCAGCCCTCGCTGATCTTGAAGTAGGCGTAATGTGCCGGCGTGGTGAGCAACCGCTCTCCCACCAGTTCCTTCTTGTAATCCGCCTTCAGGGTCTTGAGCAGGCGGGGCAGATCGCGTGTGCCGAACCAGGCATCCACCTGCGGGATGCCGTCCTTCAGCTCAGGGGCGTAACGCTGGCTGAGGCAGCCGGTCACGTACACCTTCTCGACCAACCCCGCATCCTTGGCCTTGGCGTAGCTGAGGATGGTATCGATGCTCTCCTGCTTGGCGTTATCGATGAAGCCGCAGGTGTTGATCACCACCACGTTGTGCTCGCCGCTGTCGCTCTCGTGGTCCACGGCGATGCCGTTGGCCTTGAGCTGGGCCATCATCACCTCACTGTCGAAGGTGTTCTTCGAGCAGCCGAGGGTGACGACGTTCACCTTGGTGGGCTTGAGGGTCTTTGCCTTCATCGGTGATCACTCCTTGAACAGGGCGTCCACGAAGGCCTTCTTGTCGAAGACCTGCAGGTGGTGCATGCCCTCGCCCACGCCGAGGTATTTGATGGGGATGCCGAACTGCTCGCTGATGCCGATGGCCACGCCACCCTTCGCCGTGCCGTCGATCTTGGTCAATGCCAGGGCGGTGACGTCGGTGGCCTTGGTGAACTGCTTCGCCTGTTCGATGGCGTTCTGGCCGGTGCTGGCATCGAGCACGAGCAGGACCTCATGCGGCGCGTCCGGGATCACCTTGCGCATGACGTTGCGGATCTTGGTGAGCTCGTTCATCAGGCCCACCTTGTTGTGCAGGCGTCCGGCGGTATCGATGATGACGACATCGGCGCCCTTCGCTTTCGCGCTCTCCACGGTATCGTAGGCCACGGCGGCCGGGTCGGCGTTCATGCCCTGCTGCACCAGGGGGACGCCCACGCGCTCGCTCCAGATGCGCAGCTGGTCCACGGCCGCGGCGCGGAAGGTGTCGGCGGCGCCGAGCACCACGCTCCTGCCCTCCTGCTTGAAGGCGTTGGCCAGTTTGCCGATGGTGGTGGTCTTGCCCACGCCGTTCACGCCCACCACCATGATCACGTACGGCTTCACGGCGGGGTCCACGGGTGCGGGGTCCTTCATCAAGCCCGCGATCTCCTCGCGGAGCAGGCGGTTCAGTTCGCCGGTGCCCACGTACTTGTCGCGCTTCACGCGCTCCTGGATGCGTTCGATGATGCGCAGGGTGGTCTCCACGCCCACATCGCTGGTCACGAGCACCTCTTCCAGGTCGTCGAGCACGGCATCGTCAACGGTGCTCTTGCCGGCCACCACGCGGGCGAGCTTGCTGAAGAGACCGGAACGCGAGCGCTCCAGGCCCTGATCCAGGTCCTGCTGCTCCGTGGCCGCCTGGGTGGCGTCCTTCTTCTTCCCGAACAGTCCAAAAAATGCCATGGCGAGGTCTGAATACTTGAAAAGGCCGGCACCGGGGGTGCGGCCTTTCCAGGATCAGTGGGGTCGGATCACTTACCGGTGATGAGCTTCTCGGCCTCATCGGAGGGCACGACCTGCTCAACGAAGGAGTAGCCACGGCCACCTTCCTTCTTCATCATGCGGATCACCTTGGTGAAGGTCTTACCGCCTTCTTTCTTCAGGGTAGCAACGGTCTTCTTTGCCATGGTCGTAGCGCGTGGCGCCTATTACTTGATCTCTTTGTGAACGGTCATCTTCCGGAGGATGGGGTTGTATTTCTTCAACTCCATGCGCTCGGTCGTGTTCTTCCGGTTCTTGGTCGTGATGTAGCGGGAAGTGCCGGGCTGGCCCGAGGTCTTATGCTCGGTGCACTCCAGGATCACTTGTACACGGTTCCCTTTCTTGCTGGCCATCGGTATGCGTCTTTACCCATGCCAAAGGCATAGGGGCCGCAAAAGTAAGACATGGCATCGGACCGGCCAAATCCGGCTCACTTCGCCATCAGCGCCTCGATCTCGGCCGCCTTGCGCGGCGCTGCCCCGGAAAGGTTGATCGGGTCGCCCTCGGTCACGAGGATATCGTCCTCGATCCGCACCCCAATGCCCCACCAGCGCGGGTCGCAGGGGCTGTCCTTGGCGATGTAGATACCGGGCTCCACGGTGATGACACTGCCCGCCTTCAGTTCGCCGTAGGTGCCGGCGTCGTGCACGTCCAGCCCCAGGTAATGGCTGGTGCCATGCATGAAATAGCGCTTCAGCTCGTCCTCGCCCTTGATAATGCCCAGCTCCTTCATGCCCTTGGCGATCACATCCCAAGCCGCGTTGTGCGGAGCACGGAAGGCCTTGCCGGCACGTACCTCGGCGATCCCGGCGTCCTGGGCGGCCAGCACCAGGTCGTAGATGGCCCGTTGATCCGGGGTGTAGCGGCCGCTCGCCGGCAGGGTCCGGGTCACATCGGCGGTGTAGCCGTGGTATTCCGCGCCGATATCGCTCACCAGCAGATCGCCACTGGCGAGGGTGCGCCGGTTGGTGACATAATGCAGCACACAGCTGTGCGGCCCACCGCCCTGGATGCTCGGGAAGCCCTCGTGCTCGGCGCCGTGGGTCTTGAAGACGTACTCCACGATGGCCTCGGTCTGGTATTCGGTCATGTCCGGTTCCAGCCGGCGCATCAGCTCCATCTGGGCTTCGCAGGTGATGGTGATGGCCTTGCGCATGAGGGCAAGCTCTTCCGCCTGCTTCAGCTCGCGCAGTTCGGCCATCCAGCGACGGAGATCTCCCGCCGCCGCGGGGTCCGTGGCCGGAGCTCCTCTGGCCACGAGGGCAGCCAGGTCGTGCAGGTCGGTGCTGGAGTGCGGGTCGTCCCGGGCCTCCTCCACCCGGTGCAGGTATAGCTTGTCCTCCGGCTGCCAGCCCAGTTCGGTGTTCTTGAACTGTTGGGCGCCCATGGTCGTGGCCAGGCCCAGCAACTCCCTGGCTTCCTGCGGTCCCATGCTGCGGCCGTTCCAGACCTCGGTGCGCGGGTCGCGGTCCTGCACCACCAGCAATTCGTTGGTCCGTTCCCCGGCGATCAGGCGCGGCTCCTTGAATACCAGCAGGATGGCTTCCGGCTCACGCAGCCCGGTGAGGTAGTAGAAGTTGGGATCCTGGTGGTACTCGAAGTCCACATCATTGCTGCGGTTGCGCACGGGACCGGCCTCGAAGATGGCCACCCCGCCTGCGGGCAGCTTGTCGCGCAGGGCCTGGCGGCGCTCCAGGTGGAATTCCGGGCTCAGCAGGTCGTTGTCGTAGATCCCGTGGGTGTCGTCCACCAGCCGCCGGGACTGCGGCAGTTCCTGGGCGGTGAGGAGGGTGCTCGTGAGCAGCGGTGCGAGGAGAAGGATGCGCATGGCGGGTAGGAAAGCGAAGGCGCCGGTCGAAGCTAGTCCGACCGGCGCCTTCCAATAACGTGCCGAGTGCTCAGCCGTTGTAATGTCCTTCGGCCTTGGCCTTGCGGATGGCGGCGCTGATGCCCAGCTTGTTGATGGTACGCATGCCCGCAGCGCTCACGCGCAGGGTCACGGTCTTGTTCTCCTCGGGGATGAAGTATTTGCGGTCCTGGAGGTTCGGCGCGAAGGTGCGCTTGGTCTTGATGTTCGAGTGGGACACCTTGTTACCGGTGATGACCTTCTTACCGGTGATCTGGCAAACCTTGGACATGGCTTCTCTTGATTACGGGGCGCGAAGATAGGTAAAAGGCTGATAACCGGAACTTCGGATGGGAATTCCGACCGCCACCCTCCAGGAGGCAGCGCCAGGATCCGTGCGCTCCACTGTGGGAGCCGTCCATCACTGGGCCTCCAGGATCCGCTTCCGGAGCATGTTCAGGCCGGCCAGGGCGCTCCGCTCGATCACCAGGTCACGGGTACCCGGGAAGTTGACGAGCTTACTGCGCACGCCATCCGGACCGGCCACGGCGATCCATACGGTACCCACGGGCTTCTCGGGTGTGCCACCATCCGGACCGGCCACCCCGCTGTACGCCACGCTCCAATCGGTCCGCAGGGCGGTGCGCACCCCGGAAGCCATCTGCTCCACCACGGGCTGGCTCACGGCGCCGTTCAGCTCGAGCATGTCGCTGGGAATACCCAGTTCCTCCATCTTCACCGCGTTGTGGTAGCTCACCACGCCGCCCGTGAAATAGGCCGAACTGCCCGGGATGCTGGTGATGAGGTGGCTCACGTAGCCACCGGTGCAGCTCTCGGCGAGGGACAGGGTCTGCCCACGTTCCTTCAGCAAGCGCCCCACCACCTGTTGCAGGCGGTCCTCTCCTTCCCCGTAGATGAGTTCGGGGATGAGCACGGACAGTTCGCGCGCCTTCCGGTCCACCCGCTCGGTCGCGGCAGGGCCATCGGCTTCGGCATAGGTGCTCAGGCGCAGTTTCACGATGCCCGGTGAGGGCAGATAGGCCAGCTTGATGCCCTCGGCGGCCAGGCTGTCCTCCCAATCGGCGATGCGCTTGGCCAGCATGCTCTCGCCCAGGCCGGTGGTAAGGATGGTGCGGTGGATGATCGTGGGCGGTCGGAACCGTTCCTGGAGCCGGGGAAGCACACCGGTGCGCATGATGGACCGCATCTCGTACGGAACGCCGGGCATGCTCACGTATACGCGGCCATCGCGTTCGAACCACATGCCACTGGCGGTGCCGCGCTCGTTCGGCAGCACCGTGCAATTCTCGGGGAGGTCGGCCTGGGCCAGGTTCACCGGCAGGATGTCCCTGGGATCGCGGCCCATGCGCACGAACATGGCCATGATCCGGGCCTCCACCTCCTTGTTGCGCACGAGCCTCGTTCCGAAGAACTCACAGAGCGTGTGCTTGGTGATGTCGTCCTTGGTGGGACCAAGACCACCGGTGATGAGCACCACATCGCAGGTGGCGCTGCCGAGCGCATCGAGGATCTCGGTCCGATCGTCGCCGATGGTGAGGACGCGTTTCGCCCGTACGCCGATCAGCGCGAGCTGCTCCCCCATCCAGCCGGCGTTGGTGTTGATGGTCTGGCCGATGAGCAGTTCATCGCCGATGGAGATGATCTCCGCAGTGATCTCTTGCGCCATGCGGGTGCGAAGGTCGGCAGTGGCGGGGGAAATGGTGACGGCGGTGGGCTGCGGATGGCTAGCTTGCCGCACCACCCATGCTCAGCCTCCCCGCGAACACCGACCCGATCCACGACCCATCCCGACCGAAGACCGGCCTCGACCGCTTCTTCCTGCGGTTGATCCGGGATGAACGCGATCTGCCCTTTCCCTACCTCACGTTGAAGGTGGCCTTCTTCATGGTCCCCTTGGCGGTGCTGCTGTACATGCCCTTCATCACGGGCTGGGCATGGGCCACGATCGCGGTGGTCTATTTCTACCTGAACAATGTGCGCTACAAGGGACCCTTCGGGTTGATGATGCATTGCAGCACGCACCGGGCCTTGTACAAGAAGGAGTACGACGCATTGAACTACGTGATCCCCTGGGTGCTGGCGCCCTTCTTCGGCCAGAGCCCCGAGACCTATCGTGCCCACCACATCGGCATGCACCACACCGAGAACAACCAGGCGGAGGATGAGAGCAGCACGATGCCCTACCAACGCGACTCGGCGCGCGCCTTCCTGCACTATTACCTGCGTTTCCTGTTCACGGGTGTCTACACGCTGTCCGCCTACCTCTTCCGGAAGAAGCGCAACAGGTTGATGGTGGGTGCGATCCGCGGTGAACTGCTCTTCATCGCCTTCTGCGTGGCCATGAGCTTCGTGGACCTCCCCGCCACGTTGATGGTCTTCATCATCCCCTTCCTCATTTTCCGGTTGGTGGCGATGGCGGGGAACTGGGTGCAACACACCTTCATCTGCCCGAACGATCCCGGGAACCATTTCAAGAACAGCATCACCTGCATCAACGTGCCCTTCAATCACCGGTGCTGGAACGACGGTTACCACATCAGTCATCACATCGACCCGACGATGCATTGGACGGAGCATCCGGTCTACTTCCGCGCGCACCTCGCAGAGTTCGCCAGGAACGAAGCGGTCGTCTTCGCCGGATTGAACTACATGGACGTGTTCTTCAAGTTGATGAAGAAGCGGTATGATCTGCTGGCCGAGCACTTCGTGGACATCGATGGCCGGTACAAGAGCGATGCGGAGGTGATCGCCTTCCTGAAGAAGCGCACCGCCCCGATTACGGATTACGTGCCCGGCGAAATGGATCCGGCGGTCGCGGCCTAGCGGCTATTTCACCTCCTCGTATCCGAAGAGCTCCGACTTGCTCACCTCGCGCACCGGCCCGAGCTTCTCGAGCACGGAGAGGTCCATGGCGCTCTTCTTCCCGATGATGAGGAAGGTGTAGTTGCGGCCCTTCACCTCCTTGTCGAAGAAGGCCTTCATGGCGGCCATGTCGATGCCGGGGATGTGTTCGTAGTTGAACTTCCGCATGTCGTGATCGAGGCCACGGCGCTGGGCGGCATCCCAGCTCCAGTAGATGTTCTCCTTGGTCACACGCGTGCTCGCGATCACCTTCAGCGCACTGCCCTTCGCTCCTTCGAACTGCGTATCGGCCTCCGGCATCTCGTTCATCAACTGGAGCATGGCGGCCACGGCATCGTTCAGCTTGTCGGACTGGGTGCCGATGAAGGCGCGCACATAATGGGCCTCGTCCTTGTTCTGCGGGGTGCTGTAGCTGGCATTGGCCCCATAGGCCAGCGCCTTCGCCTCGCGGATCTCCTGGAACACGATGCTGCTGAGGCCGCTGCCGAAATATTCGTTGAAGAGGCCCGCGTAGGGCACCTTCTCCATATCGAAGTTGCCGGCCTTGCTCATCAGGAGCATCTCGGTCTGCACCATGTCATGGTCCACGAAGAGCACGGTATTGCTGGTGGTGGGCTGCTCCACATAAGTACGTGGCGCCGGGACCTCCTTCAATTTGGCGGGCACCTTGTGCTTCGCGTTGATCAGGGTGGCCAAGGCCTTCGGCTCCATCTTGCCATAGTACACCACCCGGTGCTTGTAGCCGGTGAGGCCCTTGATGCGGTCAACGAGCGCCTTGCTGGTGAGCGCGTTCAATTCCGCATCGGACAGCACATCATTGAAAGGTGACCGCTCCCCATAGCGCGCCATGTTGGCCAGGCCCTGGTAAAGCACCACGCTCTTCTCCTTCATGCGGTCCTGGCGGGTCTTGCGGATGTCGGCCACCAGACCCTTCAACGCCACCTCGTTGGGTTGCGCATCGGCCAGGAGCTTCTCCAACAGGTCAAGACCGGCCGGCAGGTTCTTCTCCAGTCCGCTGAGGGTCACATAACAGCGGTCATCGGTGGTGGTGGCGTTGAGCGAGAGGCCCAGCTTGAAGAGTTCCTTCTTGAAGTCGGCCGGACCGAGCTTCGAGGTGCCGAGGTATTCGAGCAGGTTCGTGGCCACCTCCAGCTCACGGTCGTGCTTGGTGCCCATGTCCACGATGTAGCGCAGGCTGAAGAGGTCGTTGGTCGGATTCACCACACTGGCCAGTTCGAGACCGTTCTTCAGCGGCGTACGCTGTATCGCGGTGGCATAGTCCACGAACTCGGGTTCCATGGCCGCGGTAGGCATCTTGTCCCACTCGATGCGCCAGGCACTGCTTCCTTCCCGTTTGATGTCGATCGGCGTGATCTTCGGCTTCTCCACCTGATACACCTCGGTCTTCGGGCCGTTGCGTTTGAACACGCACACGAAGTTGTCGTTGAGCTTCGCGTTGGCGAAGGCCACCACCTCGGCCTTGGTGATGCGCGCCATGCGGTCGTAGAGGTCCACCTCCTCGCTCCAGCGTTTCTTCAGGATGAAGGCATCGGTCATGGCCGAGGCACTGCTGCGGTTGTTCTCGCCCCAGGTGCGCATGCGGCGCTGGCGGTAGTCGTTCACCACGGCCTCGATCAACCAATCATCGAAGCTGCCGGCGCGCAGGGCGGCCATTTCGCCGAGCAGGAGGTCGCGCACCTCTTCCAGCATCTGACCTTCCTTCGGCTCGCCGTTCACCTGCAGGGTTGAGTAGTCCCCGGACACACCGGCGTAGACCCCGGCATTGAGCACGCGCTGCGTCTGGAGAAGATCGAGATCGATGAGGCCCGCACGCCCGTTCGAGAGCAGCCCTGAGATCAGCTGGAGCATGATGGGATCATCGCTGTGGTAGCCATCGAAGCGCCAGGCCAGGTCCACCCATTCCGACTCGGGACCGGACACCTCGGCGACGACCGGTGTGGTCAACGGGCTCTCCTTCTCGAAGGTGAATTCGGGCACATACCCCTTCTCCCATCCGTCGAAGTATTGGTCCACCATGGCGATGGTCTTGTCGAAGTCGATGTCGCCCGCGAGGATCACCGCCATGTTGTTCGGCACGTAGTAGGTGTCGAAGAAGTCGTGGATCTTCACCATGCTCGGGTTCTTCAGGTGTTCACCGGTGCCCAGGGTCGTCTGCGTCCCATAAGGATGATGCGGATAGAGCAGTTCGTTCAGCTTCTTGTAGGCGGCACGTCCGTCGTTGTCCTGGGAGCGGTTGAACTCCTCGTACACGGTCTCCAATTCGGTGTGGAAGAGCCGCAGGACGCATTCGTGCATGCGCTCGCTCTCGATGGCCATCCAGCGCTCCAGTTCGTCGCTGGGGATGTCGTTGATGTAGACGGTGCGCTCGGTGCTGGTGTAAGCGTTGGTGCCGCGCGCCCCGAGGCTCTTGATCATCTTGTCGTACTCGTTCGGCACGCTGAAGCCGGCGGCCACGGTGCTCAGGCTATCGATACGGCGGTAGATGCGGTCGCGTTCCGCGGGATCGGTGGTCTTGCGGCGCTCCTCGTAGGCATCGCTGATCTGCTTGAGCACGGCGCTCTCCGCCGCCCAGTCCTTGGTGCCGATGCGGCTGGTGCCCTTGAAGAGCATATGCTCCAGGTAATGGGCCAGGCCGGTGGCGTCGGACGGATCGTTCTTGCTGCCCGCGCGCACCGCGATGTTGGTCTGGATGCGCGGCGCATCGGTGTTGCGGCTCAGCCACACCTGCAGCCCGTTGTCCAGGGTGTAGATCCGGGCCTGGAGCGGGTCGCCGGGGATCGAGGTGAAGGAGTAGGTCTTCTGGGCTTGTGCGGCCACGGCGCCGATCACGGCGACCGTACCAAGGACGAGGGTACGCATGGGTTGGATCAGGAGGGTGACGAAGATCCGGAATTCGGGGATCCGTCCGACCCGGGTTCCAATGATGAGCGGAACCCATGAATAAGAACCACGGATGAACACGGATGGACACGGATCAGCCGTCTTCAACCGTGAATGGACACGGATGACTGGGAATGAATGCGAACCAGGGTGTTCGCAACGAGAAAGCACGCGGATGCACGTAGCAACTTGAACCATGTGCCACCATGAGCGCACGCTCGACGAGATGGCTCTGCCCTACCCGTGCATGGTGGGCGCCTTGCCATACCGGGCCACCACCTCGGCCTCGTACGCCAGGAAGGCTTTCCAACGCGCATCCACGTCCACGCGGCCGCCGTAGCGCCGCGCGAAACCGATGAAGGTGGTGTAGTGTCCGGCCTCGCTCACCATGAGCTCGCGGTAGAATTCGCGCAGCTCGGGATCCTCCGCCTCTTCCGTGAGCACCTTGAAACGTTCGCAGCTGCGCGCCTCGATCATGGCGCTGAAGAGCAGGCGGTCCACCAGGCGTTCCTCGCGGGAACCGTCCTTGCGCACGAACTGCATCAGCTCGTTCACGTAATCGTCCTTGCGTTCCGGGCCGAGCACCCAGCCGCGTGCGTGGATCCGTTCCACCACCTGCCCGAAGTGGTCGAGCTCCTCCTGCGCGATGCGCGTTAGCTCTGTCACGAGCTCGCTCAGCTCGGGATGGCGCACGATCATGCTGATGGCGTTGCTGGCGGCCTTCTGTTCGCACCAGGCGTGGTCGGTGAGCAGTGCGGGGAGGTCCTGGTGGACGAGTTCCGCCCAACGCGGGTCGGTGGGGAGCTGGAGACCGAGCATGGGGCAAAGATGCGGAAGGTGCTTATCTTCAGGCAGCGAATAACATCTCGCTCCTGTCCGAAGAACATGAGGCGATCACTACCACCATTCATCTGTGCAGCGGTGCTTTGCGGTTCAACGACCACCTCGCAAGCCCAATTGGTGGAGGTGGCGGATAACACCACCCCGTTCACGACCTATGAGCGCATGGTACCCTTGGGCGGGAATTGGGCCATGGCCTATCGGTACCAGGGTCTCGTTGTACGGGATGATCTTGGCCAGTTCGTAAGGAACATTCCGACTCCTGTTTGGGTCACCCAGCAGGGTGTGGAATGGGGCTCCATGGGCGACATCGTACCATCAACCGATGGTGGTCTTTTCCTCCTCGGCCCCCTTTTCGGATGCGACTACGTGGGCGAGACCATCTTCTGGCATCTGGATCCGGTCGGCGAACTCGTTTGGGAACGGGAGGTGATCGGTTCTTCGTTCGGTTGGCTGAGCCACCTGGCCCGGGCACCGCTGGACCGACTCGCACTGATCGCTGATGATGAGGTGATCATCACGGATCTTGACGGTTACGAACAGCATCGTTGGGACATCGACCATGGACAGGTGATCGTTGCCAGTTGGACAGCAACGAATGATCTTGTGATCGCGACCTCCGATAGTCTGATCTCCTACTCCCTCGAAGGCGTTCACCTTGCCTCCACCAATTTGGCGGGTGGGATACGGGACATCGTAGTGGACGGAGAGTTGATCCTTGTCCTCACCGCGAACGAATTGAATGTCTTTGCCGCATCGCTCGCGATATTGGGGTCGTTTGAAGTACCTGCGGATGTGGGGACCAGCAATGGATTCGTGGAGGGGGCCGATGCGATCATCGTGCGGACGGATAGTGCTTTACTGGAATGGGATCCGAATGACGGTTTCTCGACGCTCCTCATCCCAGACCTGGCTCCCGGGCAACGGATCGTCAGCACCTGGCAGGATGGCGACCGGATCGTAACAGCTGGTGCGATCGATGCCAACGACCGGTCTTCCGGCATGTTCCGTGCTTATAGCTTCGACGGTAGCACAACGGATCGCTATGAGGATGTGGCGGTGGAACTCACCCTGGACACCGTCTGGTTCGAGCCGATCTTTGGGGGACCGCCGACGAACTACTTGTATGAGCTCGCTGATGTGAGCGTTCGCGTGGTCAACACGGGGCCGGTCGTACTGAACGACGTTTTGTTAAGTCATAAGGAATACGAGTACATCTCCTTTGGCTGTGAACCATATTCCAGAACGATCCGGTTGACGGACATGGAGTTGGGGCCCGGAGAGGACACCACCGTGGTGATGCAAGGACTTCTCGTTACCGGTGGTACCTTCTCGTCCGGCTCACTTGTAGAAGCCGAAGTATGTGTGGTGGCCCAGCGACCGAACCATGTGGCCGACCGTGACACCTCGAACAACATGGCTTGTGGCAGCGGCACCTTCATGAACACCGTCGGGATCGAGGACCTCCAGGGGCAGGGTATCATAGTCTCCCCCAATCCCTTTTCCGATCACATCCGACTTAACGGCCTTACAGAGCATCAGGTCACGATCACCTTGTCGGATGCATTGGGCCGGACTGTGTATCAGGTAAGTGGTCCTGGCGGTAACCTGCGCGATCTTCAACCTCCTTACTTGCCCAACGGTCAATACATGCTCACCATCCGGTCCGATAATGGCAGCCTGTCGCGGAAGTTGATCAGGAGCCATCAGTGACCCCCTGGCCGCTGGATCTCCCCTCAATCCTCCTCCTTCTCCCGCGGTGTGTATTCCGGCGGAAGCATCTCGGTCGGCACCGTTCCCTCCGGTATTTCCGGGATCACCACATCGAAGAAGCCTTTCGGCACTTCGGGGTTGATGCGGACACTGCTGATCTCCGATACCCGCGTGCCACGAATACCACCGCTCTCCATGATGCGGTATGGCAGCTTCACGCCACCCACTTCGCGCCAATCACTGAAGACTTGCGTGCGCTCGTTCATCTTCCCATCGAAGTACTGGCTCTCCACCTCACGTACCTTCAAGCCGGAAGCCTTGTCGTAGACCTGGATGAGACTGTTGCCTGAACCCAGCGTTAATTGGAGCTTGTATACCTCGCGGTCGCCTTCGGAGAGGCTACCGAGGATCCGTGATCCGTTCATCAACTTCTCGAAGCCCACCTCGGGCACCGGGCGGCTCTGACGCTGCACCATCTCCAGGCCCGCATCGGTGAGTTCACCCGACCCATCATCACCGGAGATCAACGCGCGCTCGCCGTTGTAGGTGATCTCCTCGATCACGGAAGGCCCTTCCTTCCGCCTCATCCGGTACCGTTCTCCGGAGAACCATTCAGTCTGTTCCACTTCCGGCCCATCGCCGGTCTCCTTGCGCACGACCTCCAGGTCGCGCAGCTTGGCGATCGCGTCACGACCACCAACGGTGTAGATGTAGGTCTCGATGATCTGTTCCGCGGTACGGTCGGTCACGGGCTTCAGCTCCTCCTTCCAGCGCTCCCCATCCACCGTCAACCGGAGGATGGGTTCCTCCTTGTTGGTGGAGAAGGCTGCCAGGCCGGACTTGACCTGGTCCAAATCGCCCACCACGAGGATGTTCGCCTCGTTCGGGTAGAGGAAGGCCGTCGCCGCCTCCTTGACCTGCTCGGCTGTGATGGCATCGAGCCGCTTGAGGTAGGTCTCGTAATGGTCGGCTGGCAGGTCGTTCAACCGGGTGTTGAGTGCGAAACGGGCCACGGTGCGCGGGTCCTCCAGGCTGCGGCCGAAGGCGCCCATCATGCTGCGTTTCGCCAGGATCAGCTCCTCCTTGGTCACCGGCTCGTTGCGCATGCGCTCCATCTCCACGAGGATCTCCGCGACGGCATCCTTGGTCACCTCCGTGCGCACGCTGGTGCTCACGACCAGGGCACTGTTGAAGCGGTCCACGTCGAGGCTGGAGTAGCAGCCATACGTGTAGCCGTTCTTCTCGCGCAGGTTCTGCATCAGGCGGGCATTGAAGATGCCTCCGCCCAGGATGGTGTTCATCACCTGGGCCTGCTGGGCGCGCAGGTCCTTCGGTATCAATGGCAACGGGAAGGAGATGCGGATCACGGACTGGGCCGCTCCGGGCCGGTTCACCACATACACGTTCCGCACTTTGCCGGGCACCGACGGCCTGCCCATGGGCACCACGAAGCCAAGGCCCTCGACCACTTCCCGGCCATATTCATCCTTCGTCACCGGGGTGTTGCTCTTCTTCCACTTCCCGAAGTGTTCCTTGGCCAGCGCTTTCGCCTCCTTCTCGGTGATGTCACCCACGAAGACCAGGTAGCAGTTGTCAGGACGGAAGAAGCGGCGGTGGTAGGCTTCCAGGTTGGAGCGGTCCACCTGCCCCAGCGTGCGCTCCGTGGTCATCTCCCCGTACGGATGGCCGCTGCCGAAGGTGACCAATTTGCCCACGGCCTCGGCGATGCCATCAGGGTCCTCCTGACGCTGTTGCACGGCCGAGCGGGCCCGCACCAAGGCGCTCTTCACTTCCTCCTCGGGGAAGGTGGGCTTGGTGATCACGTCCTCCACCACCGCCATCAAGGGTTCCAGGTTCTTCTTCAGCGCACTGGCGAAGAGCCCGTCGCCACTGGTGTACAAGGTGGCCCCGATGGCATCCACGGACCGGTCGATCTCCGCTTTGGAACGTTTGCCCGCACCCGCGGTGAGCAGTTCTCCGAAGAGGTCCACATAACCGGCCTTCTCAGCCTGGTGAACGGGTGTGATGTCGAAACGGACCTGCACGCTCACGAGGGGCAGCTTATGGTCCTCCACCACGATCAGGTGCATGCCATTGGGCAGTTCGGCGATGCTGTGGTGTCCGATGTGGACATCGGGCGCGGGCCCGGACAGGGGTGGATGGCTGCGATCGAGCTGTGCGGTCATGAGGGCGGGAAGGAGCAGGGCACCGCCGAGGATGGCGGCGTGCAAGGAAGTGTGGGTCCGGAAGGAGGTGCTGCGCGCCATGGTCAGTTGGACGGGGTGGGCAGGTAGTGCAACACCACGCGGTTGGAGCTCACGAAATAGGTCTTCGCGGCGCGCTGCAGATCGGCGGGTGTTAGGCTGAGGTAACGGTCGATCTCGGTGTTGATCAGCTCGGTGTTGCCCAGCAATACATGGGCATTGGCCAGGTTGTGGGCGATCCCGGCCACGCGGCTGTTATCCGCGACGAACTCGGTCTCCAACTGGGCCTTGAGGCGGGTCAGCTCCTCCTCGCTGATCGGTGTGGTGGCCAGCGCGTCGATCTCGTGCTGCATGGCGGCTTCCAGCTCATCTGCCGTGGTCTTTCCGTTGGCAATGGCGAAGAGCATGGCGATGCCGGGTTGTTCGAAAGGGAAGTTGAAGGCCCCGCAATACAGCGCCACCTGTAGTCGGTCCTTGAGCGCGGTGTTCATGCGGGCGCTGTTCCCACCGCTCAGCACGCGGTTCAGCATCTCCACGGCATAGAAGTCGGGCGTCCCGTTCGCGGGGATGCGGTATCCCATCACCACCGCCGGGAGCTGTATCCGGTCATGGACCACATCGCGCACCTCCCTTCCGAGCGGCGGTTCCACAATGGTGGGCTGCTCCACCGGATCGCCTTTCGGGATCTTGGCGAAGTAGCTCTCGACCAGGGTACGGGTACGTTCGGGGGTGATGTCCCCGGCCACCACCAGCGTAGCGTTGTTGGGTATGTAATAGCGCTTGTAGAACTGCTGGTAGTCGACCTCCGATGCGGCGTTCAGGTCCTCCATGAAGCCGATGGTGGGCCACTGGTAGGGATGCTTGGTGAAGGCCCGTTTCAAGACCTCCAGCGTGATGGTGCCGTAGGGCTGGTTCTCGTAGCGCTGCCGGCGTTCTTCCTTCACCACCTCCCGCTGGGTGTCCACCCCCACCTGGTCCACCCTGGCGTGCATCATGCGCTCGCTCTCCAGCCACAAGCCGAGCTCGAGCTCATTGCTCGGCAGCACCTCGTAGTAATAGGTGCGGTCGCCGTTGGTGTTGGCATTGAGCACACCACCGGCGTTCTCCACCAGCTTGCTGAACTCACCCCGCTTGATGTTCTTCGAACCCTCGAAGAGCAGGTGCTCGAAGAAGTGTGCGAAGCCGCGGCGGTCGGGGGTCTCGTTCTTGCTGCCCACGTGGTACATCACGCTCACGGCAACGATGGGCGTTGCGTGGTCCTCGTGCAGGATCACATGCAGTCCGTTGGGCAGGTCGAATTCAGTGTAGGTGATCGCACGTTTCTGCGCGACGGCGGGAGCAGCGAGCATGATGGTATACAGGGCGAGGTGCGTCGGTCTCATCGGAAATACCGGACGATCCGGGAGGCGGCAAGTTAGGGGGATCACCTGCTTGCCGATCCGGTGAAGGACGCTACCCCTTCGGGTGGATGTGGATCCAGAAGATCGCCGGATGGGTCCTTTTGCCAGCGGAAAAGCCCTGGACGAACGGCTGGCCTGTTCGTAATTTCGTCGAAGAAATGACCGGTTTGGTCGAAACAATTCAGCCCTGGGTTCCGTAACATCGCACCGTTCAACCCCGTGGAGGTGAAGGAGATCGTGCAGGACAGACTGATCACAGCAGGCGTACGCGACCTGGTGGAGGGGCTGTTGGCCAGCTACGAAGGCCGGCTCAGCGAGCTGTTGAAGATCCGCACCGAGCGCCGGTCGAGCCTTTCAACGGGCACACTGGAGCTGCTGCCGGCCACGGCGAACGTACGCGAGAAGGACTGGACGGTGGATCCGGAGCCCGAGGGACTTCAGGAGCGTCGTGTGGAACTGATCGGAGGGGCCAACCGCTCGGAGCTCATCAACGGCATGAACGCCGGCGCCAAGAGCTACGTGGCGGACCTCTGGAACTTCACCGCCCAGGACACCTGGAGCATCCTTCGCGCCCATAAGAGCCTGAACGGAGCCGCCCATCGGAGCCTCGCTTACCTGGATGACCGCGAAGGCCGCGTGCGCATCAACCCTTCCACCAGCTCCCGCCTGATGCTGGTACCGCGCCCCTTCTTCACCTATGAAGCCTCGCTCACCGTGAACGAGATCCCCGTTCCTGCGGCCTTCTTCGACCTGGCCATGGTGGCCGTGGGCCAGGGGCGGGAGACGGTGCGGCGGCAAGGTGGCCTCCATTTCTACCTGCGCGATGTGCAGGGCCTGCAAGAGGCACGGCTCTGGGCCCGGCTCTTCGAGCGCGTCGAGGAAAGTCTCGAACTGGACCGCGGGACCATCCGGTGCACGGTGTTCATGGACACGGTGCCCGGCGCCTTGGAGGCGGATGAGATCCTCTTCGAACTGCAACACCACAGCGCCGGCCTGGCCCTCGACCCGCAGGGCTACGCCGCCGACCACATCGCCCTCTTCCATGGACCGGACCTTCCGGTGCTTCCGGACCGGGAGGCCATCGGCCTGAACGCCCCCTTCCTGCGCGCGCTCAGCCTGCGGACCATCGGCCTTTGCCACCGCCGGGGCTGCCATGCCATGGGGGCACCATCCTTCGTGTTGCCCTCCCTGGACCACAGCAAGGTGAAGGCGGAGTACCTGGCGATGTTGGCGGACAAGGAGCGCGAGGCCGTGGATGGGCACGATGGCACCCTGGTGGTGCATGAGGACATGGTGAACGCCTCGATGGTGGAGTTCAACAAGAGCATGCCGCGCGCGCACCAGCTGAACTATCAACGCACGGACGCGATCACTCCGGCGGACCTGGTGAAGGTGCCCGAGGGGCCCATCACCGTGGAGAGTTTGAAGAACATCCTGCGCACCAGCCTGCGCTCCCTGATGATGCGCGAACAGGGCAAGGGCTGGGTCATCCAGGGCGGCAGGGTGCACGATCGGTCCAGCCTGCTGCTGGCCGTGCGCCTGCTCTGGCAATGGGTGCAGAACCCCAAGGGCAACATCACCGCCACGAACCTGCCCATCACCATCGATCTGGTGAAGTTCATGTTGAAGAAGGAGGCCGACAAGATGTTCGACGGCAACGACCCGGTGATCCGCAAGCAGGTGGACCGCGCCATGGCCTACATCCTGGAACTGGCCGGTGGCGAGGGCGTGCCCATGCTCTAGCCGGGGCTAACTTGGCCGCGATGTCGCCTTGGATCCCTGTGAGCGAGCAGTTGCCGGAGGATGGCCAGCGCTGCCTGTGCCACCTGCCAAGCAACCAGGTGTACCTGCCCGGCAAGTCGGGCGCCACCGAGGTGCGAGCGGTCGTGATCCTGCGCTTCCTGAAGGACCATTTCCTGAAGAACGCCAGCAAGACCGGTTACAATGGCGCGCCCCACTTCTGGCAAGGCGAAGGCACGAGCAACAAGTTCTTCGCGGAGGTGAGCCATTGGATGCCTTTGCCGGAAGCCCCTTGAACGGACAAGGCGCGTTGACCCGGGGGTCAACGCGCCTTGCGGAACATCACGTCCTCAGGGCTTCTTCACATCGATCACTTCGAGGTCGAATACCAGCACGCTGTTCGCCGGGATGCGTCCGTTGCCGGCAGGACCATAAGCGAGATCGCTCGGGATGAAGAGCTTCCACTTGCTGCCAGTGGGCATCATCTGCAGGGCCTCCACGAAGCCCGGGATCCACTGGCTCACCGGCATCTCCACCGGCTCGCCACGGTCCACCGAACTGTCGAACACCTCGCCATCCACGAAGGCGCCGTGGTAATGCACCTTCACCACATCGGTCACCGCTGGTTTGGCACCGGTGCCCATCGTGATCACTTCGTACTGCAGGCCGCTCGGGGTGATGACCACGCCCTTGCGTTTGGCGTTCTCCGCCAGGAACTCCTCGCCCGCCACACGGTTCTTCTCCCCTTTCGCAGCCTCCTCGGCCTGCATCTTCATCTGCATCTTCATCATGAAGGAGCGCATCACCACCTCCAACGATGCCTGGTCGATGAGCAGGGTGCTGTCCAGGCCATCGGCCAGGCCGGCGGCGATGAGGTCCGCATTGAGGGAGTCGATCTTGCCCTTGCGCAGATTGCCACCGATATCGGCGCCAATGGCATAGCTCACCGAGTCCATCTCCGTGGCGATGGTGGTGCTGCGGCCTTTCTGGCCCTGGGAACAAGCGACGAGCATCGTCACGGCGACGAGTGCGGAAAGGGAACGGACGATCATGGGGTTGTATTGAGGGGCGCGAAGGTAGGACAAGCGGCAAGGCTCACAGGTGCTCCCTCTCCCTGCCCAGCACCCGCTCCAGGAAACGCTGGTAGCGTGGAAAGCGCGGAAGGTCGCTGTGGTGGCCCTTTTTGAAGGTGAGCATCTCGCGGTGCACCCCGGAGGGCACGGCGGCGTAGAGCTTCAATGCGCTCTCGTACGGCACCGTGGCATCCGAGCGCCCGTGCAGGATATAGACCGGACAGGTGACCCGTTTGATGGCCTTGTCGTTGCGGAAGGGATAGCGCAGCAACAGGCGGTATGGCAGGATGGGCAGGTAGTTGGTGGCCACGTCGTACAGATTCGCGAAGGGCGTTTCGAGGATGAGCATGCGCGGATGATGCTGCGCCGCAACGGGGGTCGCCAGCCCGCTGCCCAGTGAACGGCCGAAGACCACCACCCGATCCTCCGGGAAGGAACGGAGCACTTCCTGATACCAACGTTCCGCGTCCGCCAGCAACGCCGCCTCGCTCAGGTCGCCACGGCTCTTGCCATAGCCGCGCGGGTCGGGCATCAGCACATCATAGCCCATGCGCACGAAGCGCGGCGCGAACTTGCCCCAGCGACGCACGCTACCCGTGTTCCCGTGGAAGTAGAGCACGATGCCACGCGGATCAGCGGCTTTGAAATGCAGCGCGTGCAACCGTGCACCGTCCTCCGCTTCCACGTAACGCTCCTCGAACGGCGGTGGAATGCGGTAGCGGTAGTGCTGGCCGGTGCGGAAGCGGATGAAGATGAAGCGCTCCTGGAAGATGGCATAGAAGGTGCAGAGTCCTGCATAACCCAATAAAAGGATGCCCAACGTGGCCCAGAGCCAGCCCATGCGTACAAAGTTACCGGGACCGTTGGGCGCAATGCGCCATCTTTGATCGTGTACGTGCTGCGAACATCCGTCCTCCTCCTGGTCCTCGCGACCATCGGCAGCTTGCAGGCGCAGGCGGTGCGCAGGAAGCACCTACTGATGAGCGTGGGCGGTGGGATCGGCGTGCTGAACGTATACAGCGACCGTAAGGACATCGCCGTGGAGGGCCTTGGCAGCGGGGCCTTCAATGCGGCCTTCGGTTACGCGATCGCGGACCGCTGGTCACTGGGCATCCATTACGATCGGATCGGCAGCGCCTGGCACAATGGTGGCCTGGACCGCCTGCACATGACGACCTACCTGCTCAGCGTGGCCTACCGACCGTGGGTCTCGGACCGGTCCGCGTTCGAACTCCAGTTCGCCTTCGGTGCTGCGGCCGCCTCGTTGTTCCCGAACGACACGCGGCTTCCATACACAGCAACTGGTGGGGCCGCCGAGTTCGGGCTGCGCTACATCGGTATGATGGGCGGGACCATCGGGGCCTTCATCGCACTGGACCACGCGACATCGAGCAGCGACGAACTGGTGCTGGAGGGAGGCCTCGTGAATGCCGATGGCACGAAGAGCCGCGTACAGTGGAACGCCCAGCGCCTCACCGCCGGCATGATCGTGCGCTTCTGAGCATCACGCCATGCCCCGCTCGCGCTGGATGGTCTCGTAGGCCTCCTGCACCTTCTTGAACTTCTCCGAAGCCGCCTTCTGCACCTCCTCACCAAGCTGTGCCACCTTGTCCGGATGGAACTTCATGGCCATGCGGCGGTAGGCCTTCTTCACCTCATCGTCCGTGGCGCTGGCTGGGATCTCGAGGATCTGGTAGGCGGCGGAGGGATCCGCCTTGCGGAACATGGCGCTCAGCGAGCCGAGGTCCTTCTCGTTGATGCCGAGGTCGTGGGCGATGCGACGCAGCAGCTCCAGCTCGGCGCGGTCCACATGGCCGTCAGCATGGGCCAGGCCGATCAGGTAATGCAGCAGTTGAAGGCGCACCGCATGGGGCATGTTCTGCCGGATCTGTGCGCACACCTGGTGCACGGGAATGTCGCGCTTGAGCACATCGCGCAGGACGATGAGCAACTGCCCGGCCTGCTGGGTCCCGAACTGCCGGACAAAGAAGCGGCGCACATTGTCCAGTTCGCTCTGGGTCACACGTCCATCGGCTTTCATCATGGCGGCGATGAGCACCACGAGGCTCATGGTGAGATCGCCGCCCATGGTATGGCCGGCATGACCGCTCGTGCGCTGCTGTTGTCCGGTGGCTTCCACCGGCGTGCCCTGCATATGGTCGAGCATGGCGCCCACGGCGAAGCCCACCAAGCCGCCGATCGGGCCACCCAGGGCCCAACCCAATCCACCGCCGATCCACTTGCTGAAGCTCATCCTGGATCACCAACTGCCGCCGGCACCACCGCCGCCGAAACTTCCACCACCAAAGCCGCCGAAACCTCCTCCTCCTCCCCCGCCGCTCCAGCCACCGCCACCCCAGCCACCGCCGTTCCAACGGCCGCGGTGCTTGCGGTCCATCTCGCTCAGCAGCCACATGGCCGTCCAGAAGTCCACGCTATTGGTGCGCGCATACCGCCGTACACGACCGCGCCAGGAAAAGAAGATGGCACCCACGAAGATGACCACGAAGACCAGCACCGGCCAGGGGATGCCCTTGCCCTGCCCCGGGCTCGGTTCGTTGAATTCGCCCTGCGCCATGGCCATGAGCGCATCGGTGGCCTTGTCGATCCCCAGGAAATAGTTGCCCGCCTTGAAGTTGGGGATCACATAGCCCTGGACCACCTGCTTCGCCCGCAGGTCGGGGATGGCCCCCTCGAGCCCGTAGCCCGTGGCGATGAAGACCTTCCGTTGTCCGGGAGGACCGTTGGGCTTTATGAGGAAGACGATACCGTTGTCGAAGCCCGCCTTGCCGATGCCCCACTTCTCACCGATGTCGAACGCCAGGTCCGATTCGGGCAGGCCGCAGAGCGTGTCCACAACGATCACGAGGATGCGATTGCTGGACTCCCGCGCAAAGCGCGTGAGCTTGGCATCGAGTTGTTGTACCTCGTGCGGGTCAAGCAGGTCGGCATATTGCCACACGAGCCTGTCCTGCTGGGATACCGGCGGTCGGGACAGGCCACAGTCGAAGCGTGCCGCATGCCCGGCCAGGGCCACGAAGAGGAACAGCGCGAGCGAGAGCCTCCTCATCGCCTGCCGAAGCTGACCTCGTTGGGAAGTTCGTCCGTATCGTCGTGCTTCAGGGGGAAGTGGGTGCGGAGCTTCTCGCCCACCATATGCACCGCTTCAACGAGCCCTTCCGCCGCACGCCCGGCTGCGAGATGCAGCTTCAAGAGCCCGAGCACATCGTTCCAGAAGTTCTCCGGCACCTGTTGGTTGATGGCCTCGTCACCGATCACCGCGAGCTTGCGGTCGGCCACGCTGAGGTAGATGAGCACGCCGTTGCGATCGCGCGTGCGGTGCATGCCGAGCTCCTCGAAGATGAAGGCCGCATGATCCAACACCTCCTCCTCGATGTGGTCCTCGAGGTGCACCCGGATCTCGCCGGATGTACGCTTCTCCGCCGCACCGATGGCTTCGCGCACAGCGTGCAGCTCGGCTTCCGTCAACAGTTCCTCCGCGGTGATGACCTGGTTCACTTGAACGAGATGTCGGGAGCGTTCTCCGTGCCTTCCTGGGCCTCGAAGTAGCCCTTCTGCTCGAAGCCGAACATGCCGGCGAGCAGGTTGCCCGGGAAACGTTTGATGCGCGTGTTGAAGTCGCGCGCCACATCGTTGTACTTCCTGCGCTCTACGCCAATGCGGTTCTCCATGCCCTCGTACTGGACCTGGAAGTCCTGGAAGCCTTTCACGGCCTTCAGTTCCGGGTAGCGCTCCACGGTCACCATCAGGCGCGAGAGCGCTCCGGTGAACTGGTCCTGCGCCTGCTGGAACGCCGCGATCTTCTCGGGGGAAAGGTCGCCTGGTGTGATGTTCACGCTGGTGGCCTTGGCGCGCGCCTCCACCACATCGGTCAATGTCTCCTTCTCGAAGTCAGCCGCGCCCTTCACGATCTCGACCAGGTTCTTGGTCTTGTCCGCACGCAGCTGGTAGGCGTTCTCCACGTTGCTCCACTGCTTGGTCACGTCCTCGTTCAAGCCCACGCTCCCGTTGTAGAAGTTCATCGCCCACATGGCGATCAGGAAGATGGCGCCGAGGGCGATGATCAGTCCGAGGTACTTTCTCATGGTGGTGTTGTTCTTGGCGGACGAAGGTACGTGCCGCGACTGCCGGGCTCCGGTCAACTCATGTGCCGATCCATGAACGGCTGTCAAGCTGGCAGATCGGTGAACTTCGCGGCCATGCGGCTCCTGGAAGCGGACGGAAGAATGACTGATCCGGCACGGCAACTGCTCTCGGCGGTGGCCAGGGTGTCGGAGGCCTTGCTCCGGGACGTGCGCATCCTTCCCCGCGATCGGAACTGGCTTCGTTTCCCATGGTACCGCGGTTCCAAGGGCGGTGGTGCCTTCGTCATGGGCGACCGCATCTACCTGCACCGCTCCTTGTTGGAGGACCGCCGGTCACACGACCTGCTCGACCTGCTCGCGCACGAGGTCGGGCATCTGGCACACGCGGAACGTTTCGATCCAACGACCGCGGTGGGGAGGGCGCGCTTCGTGCTATGGGCGGCCGGACACTACCTGCGCAGCGCCTTGACCCATGGCCGACATGCTTACCAACTGGCGCGGATCGAGCAGGAAGCGGAGCGCGGTCGCTGGGTGCTGCGCGAGTTGATCAAGACCGTGGGCATACCAACGCTCACGCAAGTGATGAACGATCCCGAACGGATGCGGTCCTTTCTTGCGGACCACGCGGCGCGGATCTCCGACCTGCACCAGCGCTATCCCGGCTGGCCGGTAGCTCAGCGCTGAACGACGACGGTGCTTCGCGCGATGGCGTCCTGTCCGGCGATCTCCACGGCATAGGTCCCGTTGGCGAGGGAAACGAGTTCCACCCGCTCCAGGGATCCGGCTCGCACATTGCGCTCCAGCACCGCACGACCAGTGGCATCGCGCAGGATCAGGCGGCCGTCCATCGCCACCGGCACGAAGACCTCGTTCCGTGCCGGGTTCGGGTAGACCTGCGGCCCTTCCATCCGCAACGTGTTGACCGCAGTGGTGATGTCATCGGGTCCGTAGAAGAACTCGGCCGTCGTGGCGATCCCCCCAACGGTGATCACTTCCAATACGGGTTTGCCCATGCCCGCTGCGATCCACTTGTACTCGATGGTCTCGGGCTCCGGAAGGCGGAAGCCGGTACCGAGTTGCTGGATGTATATCGTGTCGCTTCGCTGGATCGTGCTCTTCACACGCAACACCGCGAAGGTGTCCGCTGGAAGGTAGAGGGTGCCCCATCCATCCACCTCATTGCTGCGCACCTGGTCCTGCCCGAAGTAGAAGAGGCCGGGGATATTGAGGTTGAAGGCGCTCGCGGAGATCTCCTCGTTCCCATAGTTCATCGGGAACTGATGGACCCGGTCGGTCGGTTGGCGACGCACGCTGGTGGGCAGTCCGTTCACGTTCGCACCGAAGCCCACGTTGAAGAAGCCGTTGGCATCCGCCCGATAGTAATCATACACATCGGTCAGCGTGATCGCCTGGAAGTCGAAGTCGGTGCCCTTCACCCCATAGTCCGCGCGGTTCTGCGGGTAGAGGAAGGGATTGTTGAAGTACAACTGGTAAAGCAGCGGTGTGGCGCTCACGCTCACGGTGGTGTCTGCCGCTTCGAGCATCGGATTCAACTGGCCGAAGTCCCAGGTGATCCCAGCACCGGTCAGTGCCACATCCACGCCCGTGGCGATGGTGGTGCGATAACGCAGGGTGTCGTTCGCGTTCGGCATGTCGTCCTCGCCGATGGTGATCTGAGCGGAAGTGGAAGCGGCAAGGCCAAGAAGCAGGGCGAGTAGGGGTTGGCGCATGGGTCGGTATATCCCACAAAGTTATCGGGCGTTGTGGAACCGGTCCAGTGGTCCTTGCAACCACAATAAATGTGAAGGCCCTGTTCGACCTTGCAAGCGTCGTGCCCGGCAGGGGCCGCCTCCCGCTAACTTTGGTGCGATGCGTTCCTCCGTCCTCCTGGTCCTGATGGCCCTGGCCACCTGTTCCATCGCCCAACCCGGCAATGAAAGCAAGAACCTCGTTCAATTCAGCGGCGTGGTGGTCACGGACAGCCTGATGCCGGTCCCATTCACCCATATCCTGGTGAAGCATACCTACCGGGGTACGATGAGCGATGTGTACGGCTACTTCAGCTTCGTAGCGCAGGAGGGCGACACGATCCTCTTCAGCGCCGTGGGCTTCCAGCGCAGCCAGTACGTGATCCCGGACAGCCTCTCGGACAACAAGTACTCGATGATCCACGTGTTGAACCGGGACACGATCACCCTGAAGGAGTTCACCGTGTACCCCTGGCCTTCGCGCGAGCAGTTCCGGGAGGCCTTCCTGGCCCTTCGCCTGCCCGCCGATGATCACCAGCTCGCATTGAAGAACCTGAGCCCCGCCGAGATGGTGCAGCGCATGGAGAACCTGCCTCCCGATGCCTACCAGAGTTTCCAGTACCAGATGGCGATGGACCACACCAAGTTGTACTACTCTGGCGGCACACCGGTGATCAACCTGTTCAACCCCATCGCATGGGCGCAGTTCGTGCAGGCCTGGCAGAGTGGTGCTTTCAAGGGTAAGGATTGAGCCGCTCCTGTGATGGCGACCAGGTCCGTGTCACACGGTCATATTGAAACGTCACTTAGACCTTGGGTCTTGCGACTTGAGACTTGAGTCTTGAGTATTCTTCCTTTCTCCCGGCTCTTACTTCCTTTGCCCTTCAGCCCTTGTCCCTTGCCCTTTCGTCTTGGCGCTAGAGACTGGTGACTTGAACCTTTGCCCATGTCCTCCTTCCGCATGATCGCGCAGACCCAGTTCGGGTTGGAGGAAGTGCTGCGGGTGGAACTGTTGAAGCTCGGTGCCCGCGACATCCAACGGCATAACCGGGCCGTGAGCTTCCACGGCGACCTCGGCTTCCTCTACAAGGCCAACCTCTGCCTGCGCACCGCGATCCGCGTCCTGGTACCGATCGCCGACTTCCGCGTACGCTCGGCGGACGAACTGTATCGCGGCATCCACCGGATCGACTGGGAGACCTTCCTGACACCGGACGAGACCTTCGCGGTGCGATGCACGCTCAACAGTCCGCACCTGGACCATTCGCAGTTCGCCATGCAGCGGACCAAGGATGCCATCGTGGACCGCTTCCGCGAGCGCTTCGGCAAGCGCCCATCCGTGGATACCGAGGATCCGGTGATGCGCATCCAGGTGCATGTGATCGGCGATCATTGCCAGGTCTCGTTGGACAGCTCCGGAACCTCCCTGCACGAGCGCGGTTACCGCGATGGGACCGGCCCCGCGCCGATCAACGAAGTACTTGCCGCGGGCATGGTGCAATTGAGCGGTTGGGACCCACGGCGCCCCTTGGTGGATCCGATGTGCGGTTCGGGCACCATCGCCATCGAGGCCGGCTTGCTCGCATGCAACATCCCGCCAGGCCTGTTCCGCAAGGGCTTCGGCTTCCAGCGCTGGAACGACTATGACGCGGACCTGTTCGGCACCATCCACGATTCCTTGCTCAAGCGGATCAGCGAGGAACGACCGGTGATCGTGGCCGGTGAACGGTCGGCGGAGATCGTGGAAATGGCCGGCACGAACGTGGCGAACGCACAACTGGACGATGCGATCGAGGTGCGGCACAGCGCCTTCGAGGACCTGGAACCACCGCCGGGCAAAGGTGTCCTGATCATCAACCCGCCCTATGGCGAACGCATGGACCACCAGGGAGCGGAGGCCGAGGCGGAGGTGGAAGCGATCAACGCCTTCTACAAGATGATCGGTGATACCTTGAAGAAGCGCTGGTCGGGCTGGCAGGCCTGGGTGATCACCTCGAACATGGAGGCCGCCAAACACATCAAGCTCACACCGAAACCACGGATCCAACTGTTCAACGGCAGCTTGGACTGTCGCTTCATGAAGTACGATCTCTACGAAGGATCGCGGCGGTTGACACCGCGACCGGCTTCATCGAATTAGTTATCTTTGGCGTTAGTATCGTAGGTCGAGACCATGATCAGCAGCTTCGGGTCCAAGAGCACGGAACGCATCTGGGCCGGCGAACGGGTCAAGGATCTTCCGCCATCGATACAGGAAGTCGCTCGAAGAAAACTCAGAATGCTCAACAACGCACAGGACCTGACCGATCTGCGCGTTCCACCGGCGAACCGGTTGGAAAAGTTGGCAGGTGGCCTGAAGGGCTTCCTTAGCATCCGCATCAACGATCAATGGCGCATCATCTTCAGATGGAATAACGGAACGGCAACGGAAGTGGAGATCATCGACTATCACTGAAAGCCATGAAACGACTGACGAACATCCATCCGGGCACGGTCCTTCAGGAGGAATTCCTGAGCCCCATGGCCATCACCGCCTACCGTTTGTCCAAGGACATCGGCATCCCGCAGACCCGCATTTCCGAGATCCTGAAAGGCCAGCGACGGATCACAGCCGACACGGCGATCAGGCTTTCGAAGTACTTCGGTGTATCGGCCAAGTTCTGGCTGGGTCTGCAGGATGACTTCGACATCGAAGAGGCCATGCTTGCCAAACGGAGCGAGTTGGACGGGATCGTCCCACAAGACCGGAACGCAGCCTGATCGGGCGATGAGCGCGGCCAACAAGTCCATCGCCCTCCGGTGGTTCGCCGCATTCAACGCGCACGACCTCGAGGCTTTGCTCGCGCTCTACGCTGACGATGCGGAGCACTTCAGCCCGAAGTTGAAGCTGCGTCATCCGGAGACGAATGGCTTGATCACCGGCAAGGAAGCGCTGCGCAGCTGGTGGCGCGATGCCTTCGAGCGGCTGCCCAGCTTGAACTACGAAGTGGTGAAACTCACCGCGGACGAGGAGCAGGTCTTCATGGAGTACATCCGGCATGTGTCCGGCGAGGAGGACCTGCGCGTGGGCGAAGTGCTGGAGGTGCGTGACGGCCGGATCGTGGCCTCACGCGTGTACCACGGTTGAACCTGCCGCGCCGCCACGTGTACCGATCGCCTAAACACCGATCATGCACGTCCTGACCCGTTCGTTCCTACTCGTTCCCGCCCTACTGCTCGCCACGCTCGCCCGCCCACAGGCCATGGGCAACCTGATGTACGAGCAGAACAGCCGCATCTTCTTCCAACAGGCCGAGCAACCCGTGAAGGCCACCGTCCAGGGCAACATGTTGGTGCTGGAGGTGAATGCGATGATGAACATGCGCGCGGACAGCTACCTCGCGATCTTCCACATCACGCAGCTGGGGCAGAGCGCCGAGGAGGCCGACAGCTTGATGAACGCGCGGATCGAAGGCTTCACCAAGCGCGTGAAGAAGGACGGCGTGAAGGAAGCCGACGTGTTCGCCGATATGCTCTCATTCGTTCCGGTGTATGAGCTGGAGACCACCAAGAAGCTCTTCAGCACCACCTACCAGGAAGTGCCCGCCGGCTTCGAGATCCAGAAGAACATCCACGTGAAGTTCCGCGATGCGCGCATCCTGGACAAGCTCGTGACCGCTGCGGCGAAGGAGGAGATCTACGACCTGGTGAAGGTTGACTTCTTCGTGCACCAACAGAGCGCCTGCTACGACACGTTGCGCCTATTCGCCACGAAGCTGCTGCAACAGAAGCTGGACAACTTCGACAAGTTGGGTCTGGAAGTGAAGGAGAGCCACCGCACCGCAGCCGAGAAGAACGGGGCCTACTTCCCACTGGACCGCTACACTGCCTACCAGAGCCGCACGCAGACCAGCCTCAACAGCCGTCGCAAGGGCCAGGTGATCAACGACGTGAAGAAGAGCAACACGTTGTTCTACAACAAGGTCCCCTACCAGAACTTCGACATCGTGCTGCATGCCGACATCACCGAGCCACCGGTGCAGTACACCTACAATCTCACCATGTACTGCCAGCTGCCCGAAGCCTTCAGGGAGAAGGAGAAGCAGAAGGAGATCAAGGAGATCATGAAGTACATGCTCATCACCCCGGACGGGAACGTGAAGGAGTTGAGCATGAAGTGAGCGGCACGGGGATCGCATAAGTTCGTCCATGCGGTCCCCCTCCCCCCTCGTTCGCTACCTCCTTTGCATCTTCGGAACGGTCCTGCTTGGCAGCTTGAGCGGTCTGGTGACGGTGCAGGCGATCGAGACCTGGTACAATACCTTGAACAAGCCCTGGTTCAACCCGCCCAACTGGGTCTTCGGTCCGGTGTGGACGGTGCTCTACATCCTCATGGGGACGGCCGCCGCCATGGTGTGGACGAACGGCCACGATCGCTTGCAACAGCGGAAGGCGTTGTGGTACTATGCCTTCCAGTTCGGCCTGAACCTGGCCTGGAGCCTGGTCTTCTTCGGTCTCCGATCACCCGTGGGCGCGCTCGTGATCATCGTGCTGCTGCTCTTCGCCATCGGGCTGTGCATCCGCGCCTTCCGCCCCATCGACGTGCGGGCGGCCTGGTTGCTCTATCCCTACCTCGCCTGGGTCTCTTTCGCAACGGTGTTGAACGCTGCGATCGTATACCTGAACTGATCAGGCGGCCGCTGCGGCTGCTGCACGTTCCTGCTGGATGATGATGACCTGGAGCAGGAAGAGCAGGTCCAAGGGTTCGAATGCATCTCCACCGGTGTGCTGCAATTCATGATCCCACGTGAATCGTGACCACCGCACACGGCTCTTGATCGTATACCGCTCACGGCCCTCCGCATCCAGGATCCGATGAACGCTGGAAAAGATGCTCTTGCGTACCAACCGGTAGAGCAACTGACCATCCGGGCCATTCACCTCCACACCGCGCCACTTGCTCCTTGCGACGCGCAAAGGCATGTCGCCGAAGAAGAGACCGATGGCCATGCTCAAGGGCTTCAAGCGCTTCACCTCGTAGAGCCCGGAAGCCGTCGTCAGTTCCACGCGCTGGCTGAACCACGAGGGTTTGACCAAACTACCGAGCACCTTGTCGTTGCCGTCCACAAGGCTCCATATCCGCTTATCGGCGCGCTCGAAACGAAGCTGGTTCGGCATGGTCATGTCGCAAGTTCAATGTGAAGATGCGCGCAACGGAACGTGCAACGACGTACGGTCGGATGAACGGAGGAAGAGGCGGACGACCGGTAGGCTAGGAACTATTCCCCGGACCGACGATCAGGTCTCCCGTGTAGGAATGGTACATTCGGTGCACAGCCAACAACTCCAAAGCGCACGGCAACCGTCCCATATATAGGTCATGAATACTCTGAGATTCGCATGCATCTCTTCAGAGGCTAATTACCACTCGGCGACCAAACCACTTCGGCCATGAAAGCGCTTTGTCTGGCGATCCTCCTTGTGCCACTCACTTCGGAAGCACAGTTTTGGCGGGGTGCAGGTCGTGGGGTTCAGGTCCATGGCGGTGTGCAACTCCTGTATGGCGATAGCATCCTGGATCGCTTGATCGGTGCTGGGCCATGGCCAGAGATCTACAACGATATGGATACGATCAGGGCCATGGGCATCGCCGTTTGGAACGGGGAACGCTGGGATAGCCTCGGATATAGGATATCGGACGGCGAAGCACAGACCCATTGTTTCCTGCGACATGCGGGCGAATTGTACGCAAGTGGAAATTGGTTGTACCTGAATGACCAAGGCATTGTGAACACCGGGATCGCCCGCTTTGATGAGAATACGTTGCGATGGGAGGATCTGGGATGCACCAACCCACAGTTCAGCGGCCTGGCCACCATCACCTCGAAAGCGAATGGGACCGGCTTCTATTTCACAGGCCACCGGGGTGATCCGTGTTCGCTACCGGCCTCCAATGTGTTCACCTACGACGGCAATAACTACGAGAGTTGGATACCCTTCGAACAGATCCCTTATGCACAAGATAATTATGTTGGGTTCGTCTTCGAGTTCTTGAGTATGACGTATATGACCGGCCTTTTCCGGGATCCACTTTCAGATGGCTACTCGAGCATGATGCGGTACAACGGAAACAATTGGGAGTACGTACCGGGCTGGGGACAGCTCACCGAGCCGATCAAGGAATTCAGCATCCACAACGACACCCTTTACCTCGCTGGCACTTTCCGCCGCTCGGTCGGCGCTCCCGGCAACCTGATCGCACGTTTCGACGGCAGCACCTGGGATGACATGGGCGGGGGCCTCCTGCACGAACCTGTGCCGATGAGCGGTGCTGCCCTGGACCTGCTCTGGCACCATAACGAATTGTGGGTGGTGGGCCTGTTCACCCGCGCTGGTGACATCCCCGCTGAATGTGTGGTCAAATGGAACGGCAGCCAATGGTGCTCCATTGCGGCTGATCTACAAGGACACTTTTCGTGGTTCACGACTCCCACAGTCCAAAGCATCACCAGCTGGCGGGACAGTGTGTACATCGCAGGTGGTTTCAGCTACATCAATGGCGAGCCGGTGCGGGAGGTGGCGCAGTGGTTGGGCGGAGATGCAACCGTGGCCTGTAGCACGCCGGTGGTGGGGTTGCCTGAGTCGCTGATCCGACCTACCATTCAAGTCAGCCCCAACCCGGTCGCCGAGGAATTGCGGCTGGTCGGTTTGCCCACTGGCACATACCGCTTCAAGGTTTACGACAGCGTAGGTCGGAAAGTGCTGGAAAGCATGGATGATCCAGGCACACTCCACGTAGGACGGCTGGAACCGGGCATGTATCACATCGTGATCATGGGGTCACAGGATGAGCTCCTGGCCAAGGCGAAGTTCCAGAAACTGTAGGGCCGATCACCGCCCGATCCGATCCGTCGGCTTGGCCTCTGTTCGCACCGCCTTCACACGTGCGGCCACAGCATCGTGTACCACCTCCTGGATCTTCGTACGGATGCCCATCGATGCAAGCTTGTTGGTGGTGGCGTTCGGGTACACCCGGTTGCTCAGGAAGACATAGACCACGTGCTGATCCGGGTCCACCCAGGCCATGGTGCCGGTGAAACCGGTATGGCCGAAGCTCGCATAGCTCACACACTCGCACGTGGGTCCTCCCTTCCCACGCACCGGCCTGTCCCAGCCAAGACCGCGGCGATTGCCCGTTCCGCTCGGCGAGCAGAACTGGCACTTGGTGAACTCCTTCACCACGTTCTCGCTGAGGTAGCGGCGCCCGCCGTAAGTGCCTCCGTTGGCGAGCATCTGCATCACCATGCCCAGGTCATTCGCATTGCTGAAGAGCCCGGCATGACCCGCCACACCACCCTTCATCGCGGCACCGGGGTCGTGCACATCACCCTGGATCTGCCGCATCCGGAAGGTCAGATCGTACTCGGTCGGGGCGATGCGGCCCAAGGGAAACCGTTCCCAAGGCTTGTATCCGATGGTGTTCGCGCCCATCGGTCGGTAGAAGGTGGTGCTCACATAACGATCAAGCGACATGCCCGTGATCCGTTCGATCACCTCCTGCAACAGGTAGTAACCCATGTCGCTGTACACATACTCCCCCTTCCTGTCGAGCGGTGTGTTCACCACCCAGGTGAACATGCTGTCCTTATAGGCTTGCGGGATGTAGAGCTTGTTCGCCACGCGCACCGTGTACTTCTCCGTGGCGGTATCGGAGACGAGTTCACTACGCAGTTTGCCGTCCTTCAGTAACTTGGTGTAGAAGGGAACGAAGGCCTTGAGCCCGGCCTGGTGTGTGAGGATGTCGCGGAAGTCCATGCGGGCATGGGCGCTGCTCATATCCTCCAGTTCGGGCAGGTAGTGGCCCAAGGGCTTGTCCAGGTCCAATTTGCCGTCGTCCACCAGATGCATGAGCGCGATGGTGGTGCTCGCCACCTTGGTGATGCTCGCGAGGTCATAGATGTCATCCGGCCGCACCTTGCGCTTCTTCTCGTAGGTGGTGTGGCCATAGGCCTGGTTGAAGACCACCTGACCATCCACGGCAACGAAGACCTCGCAACCGGGATAGGCCTGGGCGTCGATCCCCTGCTTCACCACCGCGTCGATGCCGCGCAGGTCGGCACTGCTGATACCGAGCGCCTCGGGCAGCGTGTAGGCCATGCGGCCGTTAGGCTTGAAGGTGCGTCCATCGCCGCATTTGTAGAAGGAGGAAGCGGTGATCGGCAATTTGCCATCCACCCCGATCGCGCCGAAGATGGCCTGCGCCATGAGGTCCTGCGTCTCCTCGGTCTCCTCGTAGCCCACCATCACGGAGCTCATCAACTGCGCACCGTACGCTTTGGAGAGGCGGTAGGGATTGGCGAAGAGCGCGAAGATCGTGGGCCTGCGACCCGCCACCTCGCGCACGATGTCCAGCGCCGTTTCGGGCACACCGAAGTCCTTGTTCACCCGCCAGGTGGTGTTGTGTACCGAGACGATCACGCGGTCGTAGGCCTCCAGCTTGCGGAGCAAGGCTTCAAGACTGTCGCGTTTCAACGACTTGTCGCAGCGGAACAGGACCACCGGCGCATAGCGCTGCAAGCTCGTCTGGAAGGGATTCCCCACGGTATCGCCGATCACCAACGAGGCGATCTTCAGGGTATCCAGACGACCGACGGGAATGGCCTTGTGGTGGTCGTTGAGCGCGGTAATGGCTCCGGCGTAGAGGTTGCGACGCAGGAGCTTGCCACGCATGGTGTTGAGGTCGGCGTAGAGGTCCTTGGTCTCCACGCGCTTCAACTTCGCGAGGCCCGCCCACTCCTTCGCACGCAGCACCTTCAGGCATTTGTGGTCGATCATGGCGCGGTCCACGGTACCACTGTCCACCGCCTGCTTGATGCGTTCGATCGCCTTCACCGGATCCTGCGGGAAGAGCATCACGTCGTTGCCCGCCAACAGGGCACGCAGCTCGATCTCGCCGGGCTTGTCGGCCTTGGCTACGCCCTTCATGTTGAGCGCATCGGTGAAGACCAGGCCGCGGAAGCCGAGCTCCTTCTCCAACAGGTCGTTCACGATCGGTTTGCTCAGAGTACTGGGCTGTCCCTTGGTGCTGTCGAGTGCCGGCACCTCGAGGTGCGCCACCATCATGGCCGCAATGCCCTCCTCCACGATGCGTTGAAAGGGATAGAGTTCCAGGGAATCTAGGCGGGTGCGGCTGTGCGCGATCAGCGGCAGGCCGAAGTGCGAATCCGTGTCGGTATCGCCATGACCGGGGAAGTGTTTCGCCGTGGCGATCACCCCACCGTTCTGCAGGCCGCGCATGTAGGCGATGCCCTTGCGCGCCACGAGCTCGCGGTCCTCCCCGAAGCTGCGGTCGTTGATCACCGGGTTCGCGGGGTTGTTGTTCACATCGAGCACCGGGCTGAAGCTCACGTGCACACCCAGGCGCTGCATCTCGCGCGCGATCTCCAGGCCCATCTCCTCGATCAACGAATCGTTCTGCAAGGCACCAAGGGTCATCTGGCGCGGGAAGCGGATGGTGCTGTCCAGGCGCATGGCCAGCCCCCATTCCAGGTCCATCCCGATCATCAGGGGCGTCTTCGCGGCGGCTTGGAAGCGGTTGGTGAGCTTGGCCTGACGTGCCGGACCACCTTTGAAGAAGATGATGCCGCCGATGTTGCGTTGACGGATGAGGTCCTCGATGCCCTGTTCGTGCTTGGCGTCGCGGTCGCTGTACGCCGCCACCATCATCAGCTGGGCGATGCGCTGGTCCAGATCGAGGGTACTGAAGACCGAATCGGCCCAGGGTGTGGCCGTATCCAGGAAGGGCGGCGGAGTGCCTGACTCACTGCGGCGGAGTGACTGCGCGCTGCCCAAGCTGAGGGTGGCACCGAGCAGCAGGACGATGAAGGGGAACCTGCGGATCATAGGATGCTGCGAAACTATCCCCGTGCCAAGCCTGCATCCTGCCGGGGAATGAGGCAGTTGTGAACAGGCGGATCGTAGCTAAAGGGAGAACGGTGGTCACCAGCTTGGTATTTGCGGCTGTTGAAAGATGCCCGATCGACCGATCCGGGATTCCTTCTCGAGGTTCACCCCTGCACCACCGCTCGCGGATGCATGGCCAGGCCGAACAACTCCAACCAACAACTGGACCTCAGGCCCACCACCACCTCATCTTGTAGGGGGCCAAGTGGCTCATGGGTGATAATTTGGTGGTGGAATGAGACCAATGTTGGCCCTTCGCTGGGCCTTCCCGCTCACAGCGTTTTTCATTGAAGCCCTGGCATTCGGCCAGGGCTTCAATGCGCGCTACGATGCCTTTGACTGGGGCTTCCCTCAAAGTGCTGTCGGCATTGAATTGACCAGCGCAGGGTATGCAGTGATCTCAACAAGTAGTGATTGTGATAGTATATCACCGACCGAGTGCTTCTTTCATGCATCCGTTCTTTTCACATTCCTCAATGGCGATGGCACACGGGTGGATGAACGTCGAAGTTGGAGAGACAACCACAGTTCGATCGCCGGCTGGGCGAACTGCTGCGACACCATCCCCGGCGGTGGCTACATCGTGGGCGGCGCCAGCGAAGCCATCGATGGCAGCGATGAGGTCTACCTCATGCGCTTCGATGCCAACGGCGATACGCTCTGGACACGCGTGTTCGGCGACCCTACCCTGTACCGCTTCTGGATCGGGCAGCAAGTGAAATGTGCTCCAAACGGGGATTTCCTTGTGGTCGGTTTCACGGATCAGAATGGTCCCTTCAACGCATTCGTCCTACGTACGGATGATCAAGGAAATGAGCTTTGGCGACGGATCTACGCATATAGTCCTTCCAGTGAAGGTGGTATCGGTTCCATTGCCTTAGCTGATGGTGGTGACCTTTTTACAGGAGGCACCCGCTCCAACACACCGGGTAACGCCGACCGGTGGGTACAGCGGCTGAGGTTCAATGGTGATGTTCGATGGCAAGTGAGTTGGGGTGGTGACTGGTCTGAAGGGTCTACTCAGGTCGCCACATTGGCGGATGGGAACATTTTCGTGTGTAGCGGGAAGGGTTATGCGGCCCAGTTCTCAGAAAATCGTCCCTACCTGGCCAAGCTCGACTCAACTGATGGCTCGATCATCTGGGAAAAAGAATACGGCCCAGCAGCCACCTCCACCTTGTTCTTTGCCGGCAAGGAAACCCCCAACGGCGACCTCATCGCCTGCGGCGTCACTTACGCCGAACAAGGGCAGAAGGGCCTGCTCCTGCGCACCAACAGTCAGGGCGACAGCCTCTGGATGCGCAGCTACTACTACCAGGACGAAGTGATCAGCAATGGGCAAGGCCGCTTCTACGATGTGCTGCCCACCCCCGATGGTGGCTTCATCGCCGCTGGTGCCGTGTACAACCCGGTGCAAGCCCCCAACCCGCCCGGCTATAGCCAGGATACCTGGGTGGTGAAGGTGGATGCCGATGGCTGCATCGTGCCCGGCTGCAACGGTGTGGGCATTACCGAGCAAGCCACCAATTTGCTCGGCGCGCTCACCATCTTCCCCAACCCCGCGGCGCAAGGAGGTTCGGTAACCGTGCAATTGGATCTACCACCCAGCGTGGACAGCTCTCCCTTGCAATACACCGTGGTCAGCGCAGATGGCCGGGTGGTACTACAAGAGCAACTACCCAGCGGCATTTCCCCCTCTCCTTCGGAGAAGGTCGGTGTGAGGGCGTTCTCACTTTCTCACCTGAGCTCCGGCCTCTACCACGTCCATATCTCCAGCGGCAACACCTGGCTTACGGGCGGTAAGCTCATCGTGGAGTAGCTCGGCAACAAGGAGCGGGGAAAGTTGACAGCGCTTTCGGGATCCGGTTCACCGCCCTCACCGACCCCTTTCCCCCATCCGTCGAAACAGGGCGGTCCTGGCCGCAACATCCCATGATCGGGTCCGTACCGCTACCTCGGAACCACGAACCCCGAACCCATGGAACAGCTACGAACCCTACTGGCCCCGATCGGCATCATCGCCCTGCTGGCCAACCCGGCCCATGCCCTGCCCCCACCAGCCAACGCCTCCAATGCCACCGTGCAGTTGACCGGCTGGCTGCACGTGGATGACCTGGAGATGCGCGATGTGACGCTTGTGGTGGCGGTGAACGGCGCCCGGAGCACCGCACACATCAGCAACAGCGGTCGTTTCGACATCGACCTGCCGGCGGAGAGCGCGGTGCTCCTGCGCTTCGAGAAGCCGGGTCACGTGCCCAAAGAGGTCACCGTGGATACGCGCAACGTGCAGGACGGCGACTTCAGCAAGCAGCACAAACGCCATGTGAAGCTGGCCGTGATCATGGAGCAGGAGCGCTTCATGGGTGGTTTGGCCTTCGCAGGACCCGTGGGCCGCATCGGCTTTGAGCCCGGTGGTGGTTGTGTGGCGGTGGAACACACGCGAAGGACCGAACCGGCCAAGCGGCGCGAGATCCTGGAGTTCTGATCCTTGAATGATCCGAACTGGGAGCCTCCGGTAACGGGGGCTCTCCTATTTCCGCATGGTGATAGGGTCTCGCCGCGAGTCGAAGATGTCAACGACCACCACCAGTTCCCCATCAATACGGTAGATGACCTTGAAATGACCGACGATCAGCCGACGGTGTCCAAGTCCGAGGCTGGCAAGGTCAGGTTCCGGTTGCCCAAGGCCCGGATACCTAGCCAGGAGGCTGATATGATCGAAGACCCTGTCGATGATCCGATCACGGACCAGATCGCCTGCATCCGGATACACCAGTTCCAAGGTCCGCCGCATCCGCTCAAGCGCCTGCGGCAGCACCACGACCTTCACCGCCTGCTCCTTTTAAGGACTTCCCGCGCTACATCGATCGGGATGGCCTCACCCCGGGTATACTCTTCCTCGGCCGCCAGAACATGCACGACCAATTCGTGGTCCGCTGGCCACGCCGAGGGATGCTGTTCAAGCATCCGCAGGATGGACTCCAACTTGGCCCGATCGACCTCATCGGCCAACCGGGAAGCGATGTGCGCTTTGAGCTTCACCAGATCCATGGTCGTAAAGATAGGATCGGAAAAGCGCCGTTTGGAAGCCACTACCTTAGCGGGCTGTGGTGGGTTGGCCTGGTCAGGCAGCCACTCCTTATATCACGAGAACGCCCCATCCATGGCTGACCTCATCCGGCTCCTCCCCGACCACGTGGCGAACCAGATCGCCGCCGGTGAAGTGGTGCAGCGGCCAGCCAGTGTGGTGAAGGAGTTGTTGGAGAACAGCGTGGATGCCGGAGCGAGCCGCATCCTCCTGGTGATCAAGGATGCCGGCCGCACCTTGGTACAGGTCACGGATGACGGCAAGGGCATGAGCCCGATCGATGCCCGCGCGTGTTTCGAACGCCATGCCACGAGCAAGATCCGCGAGGCGGACGACCTGAGCAGCCTGCGTACCAAAGGCTTTCGTGGCGAGGCCCTCGCCAGCATCGCGGCCATCGCCCAGGTGGAGCTATCGACCCGTGAGAAGGACAACGAGATCGGCACGCGCGTCCTGATGGAGGGCAGCCGGGTACGTGCGCAGGAGATGGTGGCCACCGCCGCAGGTTCAACCGTGGCCGTGCGCAACCTCTTCTACAACGTACCCGCGCGGCGCCAGTTCCTGAAGAGCGATGGCGTGGAGATGAAGCACGTGCTGGACGAATTCCACCGCGTGGCCCTGGCGCATCCGAGCATCGCTTTCCAACTGGTGAACAATGACCAAGAGGAGTACAACATGCCTGTTGGCAACGAGCGCCAGCGCATCGTCCACCTCTTCGGCCGCAAGTACGATGAGCGGCTCGTGCCCGTGGAGGAGCACACCGACTTCGTGAGCGTGACCGGTTTCGTGGGCAAGCCCGAGTTCGCGAAGCGTTCGCGTGGCGAGCAGTACTTCTTCGTGAACGACCGCTTCATCCGCAGCAACTACCTGGAGCATGCGGTGCGCAAGGCCTACGACGAACTGGTCTCACGCGAGAACTTCCCGTCGTGGTTCCTCTTCATCAGCATCGACCCGGCGGAGATCGACATCAACATCCACCCGACCAAGACGGAGATCAAGTTCCGCGATGACCGGGCGGTGTATGCGGTGGTGCATGCGGCGGTGCGCAGGGCACTGGGCCGCTTCAACATCGTCCCCAGCCTCGACTTCGAGCCGGAACCCGCGATCCTCGCCGCCTTCTCAAGCGAGCGTCCCTCCGCAGCCCCTCCGCGTGAACCGGTACCGGCTTGGCGTCCACAGGACCTCGGCGCCTTCTCGGCACCGCCCAAGCCCAATGTAGCCGGATGGCAGCAGCTCTTCCACCTGGAACAGCCACAAGTCGCGGTGGGTATCGAAGTCGATGTACCGGAGGAGGTGCAACGCGTGATCCCCTGGCGCGAGCATGAGGGAACGCCCGGCGAGCGCCCGGTCTTCCAGCTGCACGGCACCTACATCATCGCACAGTTGCGCAGCGGATTCATGGTGGTGGACCAGCAGCGGGCGCACGAGCGCATCCTCTTCGAGCGCAATATGAAGTTGATGGAGCATGGTGCCGGGGTGAGCCAGGCGGAGCTCTTCCCCCGACACATCGAACTGAGCGCCGCGGACCTGGCCCTGGTGCAGGATGTCCTGCCCGAACTGCGCAGCATGGGCTTCGACCTCGAGCATTTCGGCGGTCGTACCATGCAGGTGAACGGCATGCCGGCTGAAGCGGCCGACGAGGATCCTACGCGTCTCCTGGAGGATCTGCTGGAGCAGCTGAAGCATGAACGCGGCACCTTGCGCAACGAACGCCATGCCTTGCTGGCGCGTGGCATGGCGCGGAGCATGGCGATACGGCCCGGACGTGTGTTGACCACCGAGGAGATGCATGATCTGATCGATCGGCTCTTCGCCTGTGAGATGCCCTACCATACGCCGGGCGGGAAACCCACGTTGATCACCTACGGGCTGGACGACCTGAACGCACGGTTCGAGCGTTAGTCCGTACGGCAGGCATGCAGACAACGATACGCTGGCTATTTCCCTTCCTCCTTCTCGGGCAGGCCCACGCCCAGGAACTGGTGGTGAACGGAGGTTTCGAGGTGCATCAACGATGTCCGGAGCGCTTCGACAAGCGCCCCATGCGTGGCGTGGAGGCCCTACGGACCATCGGCGGCATGCCCGGCTACTTCCATGCATGCAGTGCGGTGATGGGCACACCTGCGAACTGGGCCGGTGTGCAGGCTCCCTACGAGGGAGAAGCCTATGCAGGGATCGTCCTTACGGCACATGGTGGTGGCGAATGTGCCGTGCGTGAATTCGTGCAATTGGAGCTGACGGAACCCTTGAAGAACGGCGGGAAATATCGACTCTCGTTCATGGTGAGCCTGGCCGATCGCTCGGGCTACATGACCGACCGCATCGGTGCCAGCTTTAGCGCGAAGGACCGCAGCAGGGAGAAGGGCCTGTCGAGCGCCTTCGGCCGGCCGGACGTGGACAACCCATTGAACCGCTTCATCGCGGACAGCTCCGGTTGGATGCTGGTGGAAGGTGTGTTCAATGCCCGCGGTGGCGAGCGGTACGTGCAGATCGGCAACTTCCAGCTCTGCGACCGCACGAGCCGGAAAGCGGTAACCGCCAACCGGGGTGATGGGCTGATGCACAACATGAAGCGCAAGGGTGAGGCCGACCTCGACCCGGACAAGGCGCGGGGCATGCGACGGAAGCTGTTGGCCACGCAGGCATACGTGTACCTCGATGCGGTCTCCCTGATGCCGATCGGCGCGAACGAGGATGTCAACACACTGAGCCAGGCGATCGCCTGCCCACTCGACCCGGGTCGTCCGGCTGACGCGATCGACCTCGTACCCGATCCCGGCTTCGACCGCACGATCCCGGCACATCGTTCCTCCTGGAGGAATGCGAGCGGTGGCACGCCGGACTTCGAAGAAGGTCGCACCGGCATCTACCTCTACTCGGCCGTGAACACCGATCACCGCGAATACATCCAGACGCCCTTGAAGGAACGGCTCGACCCCTGTGGCCAGTACGACGCTCGGTTGCGCGTGCTGCGCAATTCGACCTACGCCTATGCTGTGGACCGGATCGGTGTCGCGTTGACCGAGGACTTCGAGAACGACCGCCGTCGCGGCCTCCTCTCCTTCCCACTCCTGTGGGAAATGGGACATGCGGGTGTGATGGATGACACCGGACAGTGGACCACCCTCTGCGGCCAGTTCGAAGGTGGCGGTTGTGCCGATCGCTTGCTCGTGGGCAACTTCAGCAGTGATGACAGTACCATCATCGTCCAGCACGATCCATCGGATGGGCCTTTCGCCTACTACTTCGTGGATGATATCTCGTTGTGGCGCACCGGCACGATCGATGGATGCACCACCCCTTGTCCGGAGGCGTTGGTCGTGGCCACGAACACCGTGGACACACTTCCGGAGACACCACGGTGGCCCATGGACCTGCATTTCGACGTGAACGACCATGTACCCGGCGATGACCTGATGCCCGCCGCGGAGGACCTGTTCCAGTTGCTGGCCGCGCACCCCGAGGTGCAGGTGAGGATCGAGGGCCATACCGATGATACGGGCAACAGCTATGCGAACCTGAAGCTCGCGGAACGTCGCGCAGCGGCGGTACGGGATGAACTCGTCCAATTGGGCCTGCCGCGGAAACAGCTGATCGTGGTGGCGCTTGGCAGTACCGAGCCGGTTGATACCAACAGCACGGAGGAGGGTCGCGCACGGAACCGGCGCGTGCGCATCGTTGTGCAGGGCCTCGGGGAATAGCCGTCTTACTTTCGCCCGCGATGCGGTACAACGCTTCTCCTTTCGCAGGACTGCCCGTAGTGGTGAAGAACCTGCTGATCATCAACGTCATCGTCTTCCTGCTGAAGCTCACGGGCCTCGGGAACTTCGGTGGCACGGACATGGATACCTTGTTCGGTCTGCACTTCTTCGCATCACCCTTGTTCAAGCCCTGGCAACTGGTCACGCACATGTTCATGCATGGCGGATTCGCTCATCTGGCGCTGAACATGCTCGGGCTCTTCATGCTCGCCCCGCCACTGGAATACAAGTGGGGATCACAACGTTTCCTCACCTTCTACCTGATCACAGGGATCGGTGCCGCGCTCTTCTACTCCGGTGTCCATGCGATCGAATACAACCAACTCATCCAGAACATCTCCGCCGATCAGCTGGCGCTCGTGAAACAGAACGGAGCGGACCTTTGGGCCCAGCGACAGAACTATTTGGACCCGACGCTCGGTCGGATCAATGAGATCCTGAACATCCCGATGGTCGGTGCGAGCGGCGCGATCTATGGTGTGTTGCTGGCCTTCGGCATGACCTTCCCGAACGTGGAGCTGATCATGTTCCCGCTGCCCATCCCCATCAAGGCCAAGTACTTCGTGCTGATCCTCGGCGGCCTCTCCCTGTTCAACAGCCTTGACACCAACCCGGGAGACAACGTTGCACACCTGGCACACCTCGGCGGCATGGTGGTGGGTTTCATCCTGATCAGGCTATGGCGGGACCGCGGCGACAACGGTTTCGGTTGGGGTCGATGACCGATCACATGAACGGTTCCCGTGTTGAGGGATCCAGTGCGAACTTTGCACATGACGAACGCGGCCGAACACTGGCCGTGGTGACGCTGGAGCGCAGATGAGATTACAGGACGACCTACGGACCCAGTGGCGGAGCGGTGGCATGCTGATCCGCCTCATCCTCATCAACGTGGGTGTGTTCCTGGCATTGGTGCTGGCCCAATTGCTCTTCATGGCCGTTGCTGGTGACCGGAACGGTGCATCGCTCATGCGCGAGCATTACCTGATGCAATGGCTGCGTTCCACCTCGGACCTGCAGGCGCTCCTCATCCGGCCATGGACGGTCGTCACGTACATGTTCGTGCATGCGGAGATCGGCCACATCTTCTGGAACATGATCCTGCTCTGGTTCGGCGGCCGGCTCTTCCAGGACCTGTTGGGCGACAAGCGGCTGCTGGGTAACTACCTGCTCGGCGGCCTGAGCGGCTACCTCCTCTTCGCCCTCTCGATGAACCTCCTGCCGGGCCAGCACGCGGGCCTGCATGCCGGCATCCAGGGGGCCTCGGCGGCGGTGCTCAGCGTGTTCGTCGGCATCGCGGCCTACCGTCCGGACATGCTGGTGAACCTCATCCTCATCGGACCGGTCAAGCTGATGTACGTGGCCGCGGTCTTCGTCCTGCTGGACTTCATCGGCATGGGTTCCGGCGATGGGGTCGCGCACGAGGCCCACATCGGCGGTGCGTTGTACGGCTTCCTGGCCGCCCAGCAGTTGAAACGCGGGAAGGACTGGTCGCTCGGCTTCGTGGAGTTCCTGGAGCGCTGGTGGCCCTTCGGCAAGCGTCGCGGCCCGAAACTGAGGGTGGAGAAGGCCTTCACGCGCAGTGCGCGACGCAGTGATGAAGCCTACAACGCGAACAAGCGCGACAAGCAGGCGCGTGTTGACACCATCCTGGACAAGATCTCGCGCAGCGGCTATGACAGTCTGAGCAAGGAGGAGAAGGACTTCCTCTTCAAGGCGAGCGACGGGAAGTAGGATCCTTGGAACGGTCGATCGAGCAGCGATGAACAGGCCACGGGACAAGCGAACGGATACGGACGCGATGCCTGAGCGCACGCGCCAGCGACCTTCGCGCTGGCTGGCGCCGATGTGGTGGCTGAACATCGGTGCGGCACTGGCCCTGGCAACGACCTACCTGGCCCCGCATGTGAGCCCGGTGCATTCGTGGGTCCCTGCCCTGCTGGCCATGACCTACCCGTATCAACTGGTGCTGCACCTCGGATTCCTCGCGTGGTGGTTCCTCGTGCGGCGCAAGCGGATGTTGCTCTCCGGGGTCGTGCTGCTGGCGGGCATCGCGCATATCGGCGACCATGTGCAGGTCTTCGGTCGCAGCCGCCCATCGACCGATGTGGCGGGTGATGGCGTGAAGGTGATGTCCTATAACGTGCGGCTCTTCGACCTCTACGCCTGGAGCAAGAACAAGGAGACGCGCGATGCCATCTTCGACGTGCTTCACCGCGAGGATCCCGACATCCTGTGCCTGCAGGAGTACTTCTACAGCTCCGACCAACGCTTCTTCCGTACGAAGCAGAGCCTGCTTTCGGAGTTCCGCTTCGTGGCCGGACATGAACGTTTCACGAACAAGGCCAAGTACGACCAGCACTTCGGCATCGCCACCTTCACTTCGAAGCCGATCGTGGCCAAGGGGCATGTGGAATTCCCGGAGAACCCGGAGAACGTCTGCATCTGGACCGACATCGCCCTGGAGCACGACACCATCCGGGTCTACAACGCCCACCTGGCCAGCTACCACTTCGGCGACGCGGACTACAAGTTCATCAAGGCATTGGACACCGACACGCATACCGACAGCATCAAACAGGGAAGCGGCCGGATCCTGAAGCTGTTGCGGCGGGGCTTCCGCCTGCGGGCCGAGGATGTGCGCCTGATCGTGGACCACATGCGTTCAAGTCCGCACCCGGTGTTGTATTGCGGCGATATGAACGATGTGCCGATGAGCTACGGATATGCCCGGCTGCGCGAGCTGCTGGATGACGCCTTCGTGGAGAGCGGCCGTGGCACCGGCGGCACCTACATCGGCGACCTGCCCAGCTTGCGGATCGACCACATCCTCTTCGGGGAAGGTCTCGAGGCCTGGGACTTCAACACGCTGGGCGACGAGCTGAGCGATCATCGCGCCATCACCACGTACATCGGTCTGGTCGCCGACGGCGGGTAGGTCGCAAGGGCGGCGGTCGTCTCAGCGCTCCTCCGCCGGGTCCGTCACACCGTTCCATCGGCTCACGACCGGCTCAACAGTGTATCCTGCGGTCCGCAGACCAGCGATCAGTCCATCCGTGCGAGGTAGGTGCGCGGCACCGATCAGGAAGAAGACCGGTTCGCCCTCGCGGATCAGGCTGTCCATGCGGTGCACCATGCGCGTATTGCGCTCGGTCAACAGGGAGTGCTCCAATTCATCGGGCATGCCTTCCGTGCGCTCGGTGATGGCCATCAACGCCTCGAGGTCCTGATCCGCATAAGCATCGAGCATGGCGTCCAGGTCACCGGCATAACCATCATGCTCTACGTGGTCCAGCAGCATCTTCGCCTGCACCGGGATGGGAATGGCATCCACCGCGGCCATCTGTTCCTTCACCGTTTCGATCCCCAGCACCCGCTGTCCATTCGCCTTGGCCCGGTATTGGAGGTGTTCATCCAGCACCTGCGGTCGATCCCCGGCCATGAGGTTCTCGGTGAGCAGGGCCACCACGAAGAAGGGCTTCATGGACATGGCCATCGGCGCCATGAAGCCCATGTTCTCCTGGATCGCGGCATCGATCCGCTTCCATTCCTTCGGGCGATAGAGGTCTTCGAGCTTCTTTCCATCCTCCAACCGCATGGTGGTGAGCAGGGCCATGCCCAGTTCCATGCCTGCGGTGGAAAGGTCGAGCTCACCTGCCACGACGGCACTGCGGTCCAAGGCAGGAAGCACCGAATCCCCGAACTGGAAGGCCCGGTCATCCTTGCTATGCACGGTGCCGTAGAGGTAGCTGGCACGATCGATACTGGGAGAAGTGATCCGCCAGAGCAGAGACTTCCCGGAACCCTGCCCATGTGCCGAAAGGGAGGCCAGGGCGATCGAAACCAGCAGGTGACGCATGGCGCCGAATGTAGGCAGCGTGGGGCCTAGCGGGTCAGGTGGGCCAGTGCGAAGGAGGCCACGGCAAGCACGGCGAACAACACCATGCTTACACGGATCAAACTGGAGCGGTCTTCAGAGCGGCTGCGTTCCATGGTCGTTCCTGGTCGGACAAGTGTATGACGTTCGAACGGAAAGGGGTTGCTTTCCGGCTGCGCGGAACACGACGAACACCCCGATCAGCCCGACCGCCGGCGCGTGCCCTCCGCCGAGCGCGCCACCTCTGGACCGTTCGGTACCTTTGCCGCCCCGATGAGCGCCCCCCGCACCGTTGCCTTCCACACCCTGGGCTGCAAGCTCAACTTCAGCGAGACCAGCACCCTGGCGCGTTCGCTGGAAGAGGCCGGCTATGCGAAGGTGCGGCAGGAGGAACGGCCTGATGTGTTCGTATTGAACACCTGCAGCGTGACGGAGAACGCGGACAAGGAATGCCGGCGGCATGTGCGTCGCTTCCTGTCCATCAACCCCGATGCCTTCATCGCGGTGGTGGGGTGCTACGCCCAGTTGAAGCCGGAGGAGATCGCAAGCATACCCGGCGTATCCCTCGTCCTCGGAGCGAATGAGAAGTTCGACCTGGCCGCGCATGTGGACCGGAAGCTGGCCTTGGCCGAGACCGGTCACCACGCGCCGATAGGCGAAGCGGTCACCTCCCCCATCAAGGACCTCAAGCACTTCGTCCCGGCGTACAACGCCAACGATCGCACGCGCACCTTCCTGAAGGTGCAGGACGGCTGCGACTACTTCTGTTCCTTCTGCACCATCCCCCTGGCACGCGGTCGCAGCCGGAGCGCGACCATCGCCGGAACGCTCGTTCACGTGGAAGCCTTCGCGGCACGTGGCGTGAAGGAGATCGTGCTCACCGGGGTGAACACCGGCGATTTCGGACGTGGGCACGACGAGACCTTCCTGCAGCTGATCGAAGCACTGGACCAGGTGGCGGGCATCGAACGGTTCCGGATCAGCAGCATCGAACCGAACCTCTGCCATGATGGTGTGATCGACTTCGTGGCCCGTAGCCAGCGCTTCGCACCGCACTTCCACATACCCCTCCAGAGCGGCAGTGATGCGATCCTGGAACGCATGCGTCGTCGCTACGATACCGCGCTCTACGCGGACCGCGTCCTTCGCATCAAGGAACGCATGCCGCACGCCTGCATCGGTGTGGATGTCATCACCGGAACGCCGGGAGAGACGGAGGAGGAATTCCTGCGCACACACGAGTTCCTGCGCACCATCCCTGTGGACTACCTGCATGTGTTCACCTACAGCGAACGCGCCAACACGACGGCCGTGCGCATGGATGATGGTGTGCCCATGGAGATGCGCCGTGAACGCACGAAGCAATTGCGTATCCTCAGTAACAAGCTCCAACGGGCCTTCTATCAGCAACACCTCGGCACCTCACGCCATGTGTTGTTCGAGGCGGAGGAGTGCGAAGGGTGCATGCTCGGCTTCACCGACAACTACCTCCGCGTGACACTGCCGTACGATCCAGCCTACGTGAACCGCATCGTTCCGGTGCAGCTGACGCGCATTGATGGCGATGGTCACATGCTCGGCGAACACCCGAACTCGCCCAACGTGACAACGACCGACCGTCATCTGGCCATAGCCAACTGATGTATCCAACGATCTACCACGCGCTCCTGGACCTCACCGGCCTGGACCTGCCATTCCTCCGATTCCTCAACAGCTTCGGCTTCTTCGTGGCGCTGGCCTTCGTCTTCGCGAGCTGGACGCTGGGCCTGGAGCTTCGGCGGAAGGAAGGCCTCGGCCTCTTGCAGCCGGTCACACGCAAGGTCACCGTCGGGCTGCAGGCGACCCCTGGCGAACTGATCTGGAGCGGCCTGCTCGGCTTCCTGCTCGGCTGGAAAGGGCTCCACCTCGTCCTCCACTTCGCCGAGTCCACTGCGGATCCCCAGGGCTTCCTGTTGAGCAGCAAAGGCAACTTCATCGGTGGCGTGTTGGTGGGTTGTTTCCTAGCCTGGCGCACCTGGCGAGAGAAGCAGAAGACCCGGCTCGCCGAACCGAGGACGGAGGAACTGCGCATGCTGCCGCACGACCACGCCGGCAACATCACCATGGTGGCCGCGCTCTGGGGGCTCATTGGCGCAAAGGCCTTCCACTGGCTGGAGAACCCCGACGAATTCCTCTCCTTCATCAAGGACCCGGGTGGTGACGGGGTGTTCAGTGGCCTCACGATGTACGGCGGCCTCATCGTCGCCGGCTTCATGGTGATCCGCTACTTCCGGAACAACGGCATCCCGGTCTGGGAAGGGGCGGACAGCGCTGCTCCCGGTGTGATGCTCGCCTACGGTGTGGGCCGCATCGGATGCCAGGTGAGCGGCGATGGCGATTGGGGCATCGTGAACAATGCGCCAGCACCGGGCTGGATCCCGGACTGGCTCTGGAGCTACACCTACCCCAACAACGTGAACGGCGTGGGCATCCCCTACACCGGCACGCCCTGCTTCGAAGGCTATTGCACCGTGCTTCCCGAGCCGGTATTCCCCACACCGATCTACGAATCCATCGTGTGCATCGGGTTCTTCTTCCTGCTGTGGGCCTTGCGGAAGCGGATCACGACGCCGGGCATCATCTTCTTCACCTTCCTCCTGCTCAACGGGATCGAGCGCTTCTTCATCGAGAAGATCCGCGTGAACGTGGCCTTCGCCGGAAGCTGGACCCAGGCGGAGGTGATCTCGCTCGGCCTTGTGATCGTGGGTATCGCGGGCATCATCTGGCTGCGGCGGAAGGACCATTCACCAGCGATCGACGCCACGCCGGACAACTGACAACTGCTCCATGGAACTCAAGAAACTCACCGAACAGGTCGAAGCCATCTGCGTGGAGGTCGCCGGCTTCATCCGCAGCGAAGCGGGCAAGCTCACCGCCGCCGGCATCACCGAGAAGAGCGCCAACAACCTCGTGACCCACGTGGACCATACCGCAGAGGATCGCTTGGTGGAAGCCTTGGAGAAGATCCTGCCCCAGGCCGGTTTCATCGCCGAGGAAGGAAGCGGCGAGCGCGGTGAGGGCCTCAACTGGATCATCGACCCGCTGGACGGCACCACCAACTTCGTGCACGGCATCCCCTGCTATTGCATCAGCATCGCCCTGGTGGACGGCACCGAACCCGTGCTGGGTGTGGTGCATGAGGTGACGCGGGATGAGCGCTTCACCGCCTGGAAAGGAGGCGGCGCCTACCTCAACGGCAAGCGCATCCAGGTATCGCCGCGCAAGGAATTGGTGGAGAGCCTGCTGGCCACGGGATTCCCCTACGACGACTTCGGCTACGAGACCGAGTACATGGACCTGCTCCGCGAGCTGATGCACCGCACCCGCGGGATCCGCCGCTTGGGCAGCGCCGCCGCCGACCTGGCCTATGTGGCCTGTGGACGCTTCGAGGCCTTCTACGAGTACGGATTGAACAGCTGGGACGTGGCGGCCGGCGTGCTCTTGGTGCGCGAGGCGGGTGGACGGGTCAGTGGTTTCGCACCCAGCAAGGACCCGCTCTTCGACGAGGAGATCGTGGCCAGCAACCGGGCGGTGCACGACGAGCTGTTGGAGGTGATCGAGCGCAACTGGCAGCGGCAGGATTGAGCGATCTCCCCAGCGCCTTGTGAAAGGAACCATGAACGGCTCCAGAACGTACAACGCGCTTCACCGGACCTTTGTCCGGGCCCGATGACCAAGGAACTGATCCGTCCGCTCACCGCCCTGCGGTTCTATGCGGCCTTCGTGGTGTTCTCGTTGCACGCCAGCATGCTGCCCGGCCTGGAATGGCTGGGACATCCGCATGCCGAGCTGCAGGGGCGCGTCGGTGTATCGGTCTTCTTCGTGCTCAGCGGGTTCATCATGACCTACGTGTACTATGGCGAGGACACGTGGAAGCCCACACACGCCAACGCCGGACGCTTCCTCATCGCCCGGGTGACGCGCATCTTCCCGCTGCACTTGCTCACCCTGGTGATCTGCCTGCCGCTCGGCCTGAACAGCACCACGGCACCGGTGGATCCGGCGAACCTGCCCTACCACCTCATCCTCGTGCAGGAATGGAGCCCGTTCGGCTTCTTTGGCCAGGGTCCGAACAAGGTATCCTGGACCTTGAGCGTGGAGATGTTCTTCTACGTGATCACGCCGCTGCTCTTCGCCGGCATGTTGAAGGCGGGCCGGCGCAAGGCGCTCTTCCTCGCGATCCTCTTCCTGGTGCTCGCCGGACTCACGATCGGCTTCTTCACCACGCACAATGATCCCGACGCCATCCTGAAGGTGGAGCGCGCACCCTTCCGCGTGACGGACTACGTGCTCGGCATCCTGGCCTTCCTCCTCTTTCAACGTGCGAAGACCTACGATGACTGGTGGAAACGCGCGATGCTGCCCATGGGCATCCTCTGGTTCTGCGGCATGATGGCCTGGCAATACCACTACGACGAGCAGGGCGGCAACAACCTGTGGATGCTGCCCGGCAGCGTGATGGTGGTGCTGGGCACCGCCTACCGCCGCGACTCGAAGAGCTGGTTCCTGGCCAGCGATCGCATGGTCTTCCTCGGCGAGGCGAGCTTCACCTTCTACATGGTGCACGAGCTCATCCTGCGCTACAGCCGCCAGATCTTGTTGAAGCTCGACTTCGCCCTGCCGGTCTGGCTCTACATCCCCTGGTTCGTCGCGGTCTTCGTGGCCATCCAGTTCGTGGCCAACCAGGTGCACCTGCGTTTCGAGGCACCGGCGAACACCAAGGGCCGCAAGTGGCTCACGAAGGTGTTCGGGTTGGAGAAGAAGAAGGAGACCGTGGCGGCTTAGTCGCGGTCCGGCGAAGTGGTGCGTTGCCCGATAAGGCGCAATCCCACCATGGTCAACCCCGCTACCACGAGCAGCACCTCGAAGCCCATCTTATAGCCGAAGAGCAGGGTCTCCGAGTTGGCGCGCAGGAAGTAGGTGATGATCGGTGCGGCGATGCACACCACCGGCACCCACCGCTCCTGTGGCTTCCCTTTGAAGAAGAGGCCATAGGCGAACAAGCCGAGCAAAGGTCCATACGTGAAGCCGGCGATATCGAAGAGCGTCTTGATAACGCTCGGAGTGGCCAGCCAATGGAAGTAGAGGATGAAGCCCATGAAGAGCGCGGCCATACCGAGATGCACCCGCTGCCGCACCCGCTTCTGCTTCGCTTCGTCCCAACCGCGGTCGCGGATCCCGATGAGGTCGATGCACGTGCTGGCCGTCAGCGCGGTCAAGGCTCCATCCGCACTGGGAAAGAGCGCACTGATGAGGCCGATGATGAAGAAGAGCCCCAGCCAGACCGGGAAGTGCTGCAGGGCAAGTGTCGGGAAGACATCATCCGGACGTTCGGGAAGCGCGATGCCCACCTTACCCGCGTAGAGGTAGAGCAGCGCGCCGAGCAACAGGAACAACAGGTTGGCGCCGAGCAGGATCACGCTGAAGACACGCATGTTCTTCCTGCTGCCCTCCACCGTGGCCACGCTCAGGTTCTTCTGCATCATCTCCTGGTCCAGCCCGGTCATGGCGATGGTGATGAACATGCCGGCGAGGATCTGCTTGAGCAGGAAGGTATCGCTGCGCCAGTTGAGGTCGAGCACGCGGGCCATGCCGCTATCGGCGAGCATCGATCGCCAGTCCGTCATCTCGTCGCTGTTCACGACGTAGAGGATGGTCCCGATCAGCGCACCGAGCATGAAGAGCGTCTGCAAAGTGTCCGTCCACACGATGGTCTTCACGCCGCCCTTCAAGGTGTAGCCCACGATCATCAGCATCACGAGCAAGGCGGTCAGCTCGAAGGGCACGCCCATGGCATCGAGCACGAAGTGCTGGATCACGTTGAGCACCACGAAGATCCGGATGGTGGCACCGGCGAGCCGGGACAGAATGAAGAAGGAGGCTCCGGTGCGGTAGCTCGTCATGCCGAAGCGCTCGCGCAGGTAGCCGTAGATGCTCGTAAGCCCCAACCGGTAGTAGAGCGGCAGCAGCACACCGGCCACGATCCAATAGCCGATGGCGAAGCCGAGGACGAGCTGGAAGTAGGTCCAAGCGTTGCCCGCCACCTGACCCGGCACGCTGATGAAGGTGACGCCGCTAAGGCTGGTCCCGATCATGCCGAAGGCCACCACCCACCAGAGGCTCTTGCGCTCGCCGCTGTAGAAGGCGTGCTCCCCCGCCCCCCGGCTCGTCCACCACGCGATGCCCAGCAGCAGCAGGAAGTAGCCGAAGACGATGGAGAGCAGTAGCGTGGGGCTCATGGTGCGAAGGAAGGGGAGATGATGGTCGCTCCGAGATCGTGGCCGTGGAGTTCTCCGTTGGTGGTTGTCAGTTGCGGGTCTCCGACAACTAACAGCCTCTGCCTTTCCTTTGCGCCCCATGTCCCTCTCCTCCGCCCTGCTTGAAGCGGCCGTGGACCAACTGGCCACCCTGCCCGGCATCGGTCGTCGCACGGCCATGCGCCTCGCGCTCGATCTCTTGCGCCGCGAGCCGCAGGAGGTGACCCGCTTCAGCGAGGCCATCCGCCGCATGCGGGAGGAGGTGCGCTTCTGCGAGGTCTGCTGCAACATCAGCGACGAGCCGCGCTGCGCCATCTGCCGCGACCCGAACCGCGACGGGGCCACGATCTGCGTGGTGGAGGACATCCGCGATGTGATCGCCATCGAGAACACCCGGCAATACAAGGGGCGTTACCACGTTCTGGGTGGCGTGATCAGCCCCATGGATGGCATCGGCCCGGAGGACCTCAACACGCGGCAACTGATGGAACGTGTCCAGGACGGCACGGTGCGCGAGGTGATCCTGGCCCTGGGCACCACCCTGGAAGGCGATACCACGGGCTTCTACCTGAACCGCAAGCTGAACGAGCGCGGTGTGGCCGTGACCATGCTGGCGCGGGGCATCAGCGTGGGCGGCGAACTGAGCACCACCGACGAACTCACCCTCGGCCGCAGCATCGCTGACCGGAAACCGTACGACCAGGGGACCAGACGAGGATGACATCCCGCCCGCGGGATGGGCCTATGCGCACATGAAACTATCCGTCATCATCGTCAACTACAACGTCCGGGCCTACCTGGAACAGTGCCTGCGCACGGTGTTCGAGGCGATGAAGGGCATCGATGGCGAGGTGTACGTGGTGGACAACCTGAGCACCGACGGGAGCGTGGAGATGGTGCGTGAGAAGTTCCCGGACGTGGTCCTCATCGCCAACACCGAGAATGTGGGCTTCAGCCGGGCGAACAACCAGGCGATCCGGTTGAGCAAGGCGGAGTACGTGCTGCTCCTCAACCCGGACACGGTGGTCGGTGAGGACGTCTTCCGCAAGGTGATCGCCTTCATGGATGCGCATCCGAAGGCCGGCGGTCTTGGCGTGAAGATGATCGATGGCACCGGCACCTTCCTCCCCGAGAGCAAGCGAGGCCTCCCCACCCCTGCCGTCGCCTTCTACAAGATCATCGGCCTCACGCGGCTATTCCCGCACAGCGAGACTTTCGGCCGCTACCACCTGGGCCACCTGCCGGAGGATGGGACCGCACCCATCGAGATCCTCTCGGGCGCCTGCATGTTCCTGCGGAAGGAGACCCTGGACAAGGTGGGCCTGCTGGACGAGAGCTTCTTCATGTACGGCGAGGACATCGACCTGAGCTACCGCATCACGCTCGGGGGCTACGAGAACTGGTACTTCCCGGAAGCGCGTATCATCCACTACAAGGGGGAGAGCACGAAGAAGAGCAGCGTGAACTACGTGTTCGTGTTCTACAACGCCATGGCCATCTTCGCCCAGAAGCACTTCACGCGGCGGCGGACGGACATCTTCAGCCTGCTCATCAACGGCAGCATCTACCTGAGCGCGGCGGGCGCTATCATCACGCGTTTCCTGAAGCGGGCCCTGCTGCCCATGCTGGACCTGGTGCTGATGTTCGGCCTGGCCTGGAGCTTCTCGAAGTGGATCGGCAACGGGGTCGGGGCACGCGGTCCGCTGGGCCTTGGCATCGTTGTGGCCACCATGGTGGTGCTGATGGCGCTCACCGGAGCGTACGACCGCCCTGTGCGCCTGTTGAACGTGGCCAAGGGATTGGTCCTGTGGCTGCTCTTCTTCACCGTGCGCCGCGCCGTGGCCGGCATGCCCGGCGCCTGGCAGGTGGACCTCGGCGCCGTCCTCTTCCTTTCCCTGGCCCCGTTGACGGCGCGCATCGTCATGCACCTCCTGCGCTTCAAGGGCTACAGCCTGCGCAACCTGGACCTCAAGCGCGTGCTGGCCATCGGTGGTCCGGAGGAGACGGGACACGCACTGGCCTTGCTCTGGCAGACGCACTTCGGACTGGGACGCCAGCGGCAGATGAGCTTGGAGGAGAGTGATGCGCCCGATGCCTCCGACGGGATCCGTAAGCGCATCCGCAAGAACGACATCGACGAAGTGGTCTTCTGCGCCCATGACCTCCGCTGGGCCAGGATCATCGAACTCATCGAACAGTTGCGTTCCACCAAGGTCATCTTCAAGATCGCGCAGCCGGGAAGGGAGTTCATCATCGGCCCCAACAGCATCGAGAGCCTCAACGACCTCTTCATCATGGGGCGGTACGCCGTGAACAGTTCAGCCGGCAGGCGGCGGAAGCGACTGCTGGACCTTGGTCTGGTGCTCGCATTCACCCTTACCATGCCGCTGGTACTGCTGGTGGTGGCGGACCGTCGGGGCTTCCTGCGGAACTGGTGGGCCGTGCTGCGGCGCCGAAAGAGCTGGGTGGGCTATGGTCCCGGCATGGAAAGCCCCTTGAAGCTGCCTTCCATCCGCTCCGGGATCCTGGACCCGACCGGCGGCGCAGGACCGCAGGACCCCCTGACGCTGCACCGCACCAACATCACCTACGCCAAGGATTACAAGGTATGGACGGACCTGCGCGCCGTCTGGAGCGGGCTGTCACGGTTGGGTGCGCACCCACGGGTACACCCGTAGACGTGTGTGGCTACCTTTGGCCACCGCCCTTGGGCGAAGACCGTACCATGTCCCAGATCGATATCCTGCTGCCCAAGATGGGCGAGAGCGTGGCGGAGGCCACCATCATCAAATGGCTGAAGAACGAAGGGGACCGGGTGGAGGCCGATGAGCCCATCGTGGAGATCGCCACGGACAAGGTGGACAGCGAGGTGCCCGCGCCAGAGGCAGGCATCCTGTTGAAACGCCTGGTGAACGACGGTGATGTGGTGAAGGTGGGCCAGGCGATCGCGCAGATCGGATCCAGCGCGGGCGGCGCTTCCAGCACCCCGGCCGCGGCCACCAACGGCACGCCGAAGGCAGATCCAGCGCCGACCCCGGCATCGCCCCCTGCACCGGCAACCGCTCCGGCCCCTGCGGCAGGCGGTCCGGTCGCACGCACCGGCCCCAGCGGCAAGTTCTACTCCCCGCTGGTGCGCAATATCGCAGAGAACGAAGGGGTCAGCCTGGCTGAACTGGAATCCATCGCGGGGTCCGGGCAAGGCGGTCGCGTGACCAAGAAGGACCTGCTGGACTACCTCCCGAACCGGGGTGCACAAGCTGCGGGGAGCGCAACGCCCCCGGCCGCCGTACCTGCCCCAGCGTCTGCCGCGGCCCCCGCGCCTGCCATGAAGGCCGAACCGCAGGCCCCGAAGGTGCTTCCCGCCCAGGGCGACGAACTGATCGAGATGGACCGCATGCGCAAGCTGATCGCGGACCACATGGTGATGAGCAAACGCACCAGCCCACACGTCACCAGCTTCGTGGAAGCCGATGTGACCAACCTGGTCCGCTGGCGGGAAAAGGTCAAGAAGGCCTTCGAACAACGCGAGGGCGAGAAGATCACGGTGACCCCCATCTTCATCATGGCCATCGTGCAGGCCATCAAAGAGATGCCGATGGTGAACGTGCAGGTGGACGGATACACCATCATCAAGAAGAAGGACATCAACATCGGCATGGCGGCCGCTCTCCCGAGCGGCAACCTGATCGTGCCGGTGATCAAACAGGCTGATCAGCTCAACCTGGTGGGCCTCACGAAGAAGGTGAACGACCTGGCGGCCAGGGCGCGCGCCGGCAAATTGCAACCCGATGAGATCCAGGGGGGCACCTACACCGTGACCAACGTGGGCACCTTCGGGAACGTGCTGGGCACACCGGTGATCAACCAGCCACAGGTGGCGATCATGGCCACCGGTGCCATCCGCAAGAAGCCGGCGGTGATCGAGACGCCCGAGGGTGATATGATCGCCGTGCGGCACATGATGTTCCTGAGCCACAGTTACGACCACCGCGTGGTGGACGGCGCGCTGGGCGGACGCTTCGTGCGGCGCGTGGCGGATATCCTCGAGAATTGGTCGATCGACCAGGCCTTCTGATGATGGCCCTCAGGTTCCGGAAAATCCTACATTTAGCGGCTCTACCCGCCCAGAACGAATGCGCTCTGCAATGAAGTACGGTCACGCGATCCTTACGACCTTATTCCTTGGCCTGGCAGCTCCCATGCTGGCCCAAGGCGATAACACCTCCTTCAACTGGAAGTTCGAGGAAGCCTCCAAGCTGATGGAGGAGAAATTCTTCAACCAAGCTGCGGATATCTGGAGCCAGCTGCTGGCCACCGATGGGGAGAACGCGAACCTGAACTACAAACTCGGGGTATCCTACTTCAACTCTTACAACCAGAAGGCCAAGGCCCTGCCCTACCTGGAGCGGGCCGCCGCCTTGCGCAAGAGCAACTTCGGTTCGTTCAACACCGCCGGCTACGACCCCTTCGACCCACGCGAGCGGAACGCTCCGGCCGAAGTGGACTACTACCTCGGACGGGCCTACCACCTGAACAACCAGTTCGACAAGGCGGACGCGGCCTACCAGAAGTTCCTGGATGAGAGCGACCCGAAGCATGAACTGCGCGAGCTCGCCATGCGCGGCAAGGAGCAGACCGCCAATGCCCGGGTGCTCCAGGCCTCACCCATGGATTACCAGATCTCCAACGTGGGGCAGGTGATCAACTGGGCTGGGCCGGACTTCAGCCCGGTGCTCAGCGTGGATGGCAACGCCCTCTTCTACACCAGCCGTCGCGTTCGTCCGGACAGCGCCAACAGCGCCATCATCGACCCGATCGCCGGCCAGCCCTACGAGAACGTGTATGTGAGCTACAAGGACCGTGAGGGTAACTGGCAGAAGCCCGAGGTGCTCAACATCAACCCGGCCGTGGGTCACCTGGCCACCATCAACGTCGCTGCCGACGGACAAACGCTCTTCGTATACCGCGATGACGGTGGTGATGGCAACATCTACGAAAGCAAGCTCGTGGGTGAGATCTGGAGCGATCCGGTGCTCATGGGCAGCGACATCAACACCAAGGCTTGGGAGACCCATGGGGCGCTCTCTGCCGATGGGAACACCTTCTACTTCGTGAGCGACCGCAAAGGCGGACTCGGTGGACGCGACATCTACCGCGTGGTGCGCCTGCCGAACGGGGAATGGAGCAAGGCGCAGAACCTCAGCCCGGTGATCAATACGAAGTACGATGAGGATGGACCCTTCATCCACCCGAACGGACGAACCCTCTACTTCAGTTCCAAAGGCCACAACTCCATGGGCGGCTTCGACATCTTCTATACGGAGATGAACGACGACGGCACCTGGACCGCTCCGAAGAACCTGGGTTCCCCGCTCAACACCACGGACGACGATGTGTTCTTCGTGACCACCGCCGATGGCCGTCGTGGTTACTTCAGCTCGGACAAGAACAGCGGCTACGGCGAGAAGGACATCTACTTCGTGGACCTGCCGACCGAGATGGAGGCCGAAGGGCTCACCGTACTGAAGGGCTACATCATCCCTGCCGCTGGAGAGGAGCTCCCCCCCTCCACCATCCTCTACGTCACCGACAAGGCCACGGGTGAAGTGAAGAGCTACAAGCCCCGTCAGCGTGATGGCGTGTACGTGGCCATCCTGCCCCCCTGTAAAGAGTACAACCTGGATTACCGCGTGAACGACAAGACGGTTCATACCGAGGACATCTTCGTGGAGTGTGAGAGCAGCTACCAGGAGATCAACAAGGAGATCTACCTGAGCCCGGTATCACTGGCCGGTCCGGCCAGCATCGTGGATCTGCCGAAGGGTGCGCCTCCTGGTAAGAAGGAGAAAGGCGAGGTCGTGAAGCCGGCTGCCGGTACGGAGAAGCCGATGACCGACAAGGAGATCAAGGAGAAGGGCACGAAGCATGCCACTCCCGACGCGAGCTACGCGGATGAATACGCGAAGTTCTACGTGTACAATGCGAAGGACATCGACCAGAACGAGCAGCGCTGGAAGGAGTTCATCGACACCGTGGTCGGCTTGATCGAGAAGAACGGCAAGGCCAACGTGGTGATCGAGGCCAGCGCCTCCAAGGTACCCACCAAGACCTTCGGCACCAACGAGAACCTGAGCCGCCAGCGCATGGAGGACGCCCGCGCCCGCCTGCTCGAAGCCGTGAAGGCCCGTGGCAAGGATGAGACCAAGCTCTACCTGGAGGCCGTGAACAACCTGGTGCAGGGCCCCCGCTACCAAGGCGATTACAAGAACACGGACAAGTACGGCAAGTTCCAGTACGCCAAGCTGAAGGTGCGCTGATCCGCCGGATCGTTCAGAACTCATGGGAGCCCCGGACACCGTTCCGGGGCTCTTTCATTCAACTTTGTCGGGATGGCACTCGAACTGCAACGTCCCCTCGCCTTCTTCGACCTCGAGACCACTGGCACCCGCATCGGCAAGGACCGGATCGTGCAGATCGGGATCGTCCGGATACAGCCGAACGGTGAGCGCGAACGTTACCAGACCCTGGTGAACCCGGAGATCCCCATTCCACCGGAATCCACGGCCATCCATGGGATCAGCGACCTGGATGTGGCCATGGCCCCGACCTTGGAGGCGGTCGCCCGCGAGGTATTGGATGAACTGGCCGGTTGCGACCTGGCCGGCTTCAACGTCCTTCGCTTCGACATCCCCTTCCTGACCGAGGAACTGCACCGGGTTGGCGTGGATTGGAGCACGGCGGATCTGCGGGTGGTGGACGTGCAACGGATCTTCCACAAGATGGAACCACGCGACCTGAGCGCCGCGTTGCGCTTCTACTGCGGACGGGAACATGAAGGCGCCCATGACGCCCTGGCCGATGTGGAGGCCACCGCCGATGTGCTCCTGGCCCAGTTGGACCGCTACCCCGACCAACTGAAGAGCGACGTCGGTTCCCTCGGCGAGATCAGTGGCGACCGGCAGCGCAGCCCGGATGCCGCTGGCAAGCTCCGCTTCGATGACCGTGGTGCCATCTGCCTGGGCTTTGGGAAATACAGCGGCTGGACCCTGGAGAACATCGGTCGCCATGACCCCGGCTACCTGCAATGGCTGATGACCAAGGCCGAACTGCCAGGCAGCACCCTGGCGGTGATGCGGAACGCGCTGGCGGATATCCAACCTTGAACCCCATGAAGATCGTCTGCATCGGCCGCAACTATGGCGAGCACACCAAGGAACTCGGCAACGCGGTACCGGATGAACCCGTCGTCTTCCTGAAGCCGCCATCCGCTTTGATCCCGAGGAACAGCCCGATCAACCTGCCTGCCTTCAGCACCGATGTCCACCACGAGATCGAACTCGTTTATGCCATTGGGCGGCGGAACGGTCGTGCCGTGGCGGACAAGGTGACCATCGGCCTGGACCTCACGGCGCGGGACGTGCAACAGGAACTGAAGTCGAAAGGACTTCCCTGGGAGAAGGCGAAGTCCTTCGATGGATCGGCATATGTGGCCGATGCGTTCACAGCGCTTGAATCGTTCCCCAGCAGTGGACATACCATCGAGTTCATGCTCAAGAAGAACGGCCAGGTGGTGCAGAGCGGCCATAGCGGCCAGATGATCTTCCCGGTGGATGCGCTCATCGCACATGTGGAGCGATACATGACCTTGGAGCCGGGTGACCTGCTCTTCACCGGAACGCCCGCCGGCGTGGGTGGACTGGCGCACGGTGACCGCCTGGAGGGCTACCTCCTCGGGGAACTCCTCTTCGACCTGGAGGTGAAGGGGCCTGCAAGCCAGCGGTAAGGTACCTTTGCGGCCCATGACCAAGATCGTCCAGGTAGGCGACATCGCCTGCGGTAGCGACCAACTGTTCCTGATCAGCGGCCCGTGCGTGATCGAGACGGAGGATGTGATGTTGCGCACCGCCGAGAAGTTGAAGGAGGTGAGCGAGCGCACCAAGGTGCCCGTGATCTACAAGAGCAGCTTCACCAAGGACAACCGCAGCAGCGTCGACTTCTACCAGGGTCCCGGGCTCGATGAAGGCCTCAAGGTGCTCGCACGGATCAAGAAGGACTTCGGCTTCCCGATCCTCACCGACATCCACTACCCCAGCCAGGCGAAGCCCGCGGCCGAAGTGGTGGACGTGCTGCAGATACCGGCCTACCTGGTGATGCAGACCACCTTGGTGACCGAGGCCGCGAAGACCGGCGCTGTCATCAACCTGAAGCACGCACAATTCCTGGCCCCGGACAACATGATCAAGCCGGCTGAGAAGTGCGTGAGCGTGGGCAATGACCGGATCATCCTCACCGAACGCGGCTACACCTTCGGGTACAACGACCTGATCGTGGATCCGCGCGCCTTCCACCACATGCGGAAAACGGGCTATCCGGTGGTCTTCGACATCACCCACAGCATCCGCAAGTATGGCATCCCCAGCGCCGATCCGAAAGGCGGCAACCGCGACGTGATGCCCACCATCGCACGCGCCGGCGTGGCCGCAGGAGTTGACGGTGTGTTCATCGAAACGCATCCCGACCCGAGCAAAGCCCTGTGCGACGCCGCCAGCCAGCTCTGTGTGTACGACCTGGAGGAATTCCTCAAGCCGCTGCTGGACATCCACGCGGTGGAAGTGAAGCACCGTCAAGTACACGTGAACGCTTGATCGAAGCATCGGTACAGTCGACCCAGTGGGTAGACACGACTGGTGCATAGCCCCGGACCAGAACACAAGCCCCAAGAACGAAGCATGGAACTCTACCTCGACAGCGCCGACATCAAGGAGATCGACGAAGCCTTCAAGCTCGGCTTCCTCACCGGCCTCACCACCACACCGACGTTCATGCACCGTGGCGGTGTCACGAACATCGACAAGATGATCCTGGACCTCGCCAAGAAGGTGCCCATCCTGCAGGTGGAGGCCCTCGGTGAGACCGCGGAAGAAGTGGTGAAGGAGGCGAAGCGCCAGCTGAAGATGGGCCTGAAGAAGGAGACCACCGTCTTCAAGATCCCCGTGAGCCTCGAAGGCCTGCGCGCCTGCAAGATGCTGCGCAATGAGGGCATCATGGTGAACGTGCACCTCGTGTACACATTGCAACAGGCGTACATGGCGATGCAGGCCGGCGCGAGCTATGTGTGCCCGCTCGTGGGCCGTCTACAGGACCAGGGGCATGATGCCCTCGCCCTCGTGGAGCAGTGCGTGCGCGCCGTGAACTACTACGGCTACGACACCAAGATCATGTTCAGCAGTGTGCGTACCGTGGAGCATGTGCGCAATGCCGTGGACCTTGGTGTGCACACGATCACCGTGCCCTGGAAGCTGATGAAGCAGCTCACCGACAACCATTTCACCGCCATCGGCACCAAGCAGTTCTATGTGGACACGCGCCTGATCACCATGAAGGTGAAGGATGTCGTGAGCCGTACCAACCCCATCGTGAAGGACAGCGCCACGATCAGCGATGCGCTGGTGGAGATGACCAGGCACGGCTTCGGCGCGGTGATGGTGGTGGACAGCAAAGGCAAGAACCTCGGCATGTTCACCGATGGTGGCCTGCGCCGCGGCTTGGAGAAGGAGGGCAACAAGTTCCTCACCAAGAAGCTGAGCACCCTGAAGTTCAACGCGCCCTTCACCATCAGCCCCGAAGCCCTCTTGGATGAGGCCCAGAAGGCTTTCAAGGAGCACAAGGTGGATACGCTGAGCGTGAGCGAGAACGGCAAGCAGCTCGGCATGTTGGATATCCAGGACCTGATCAAGGCGATCTCGGCCTAAGCTGCGCTCCGGCCCGGCGCACGTTGCGTGTTGATCGATCACGCGTTATTTGTTGCGGGTAGGACGATCGAACCAGCAACACGTAACACGCCAACACGCAAAGCACTCCCGTGAGCCTCCTTCACCCCTACCTGAGCCAAGGCCTCCGGATAACACGACCTGAGCCGGAATTGGAGCATCGACTGGCTTCCGTCAAGGCCGTGCTCTTCGACTGGGATGGCGTCTTCAACGATGGCTTCAAGGATGCGGAGGGCGGCAGCCCCTTCAGTGAAGTGGGTAGTATGGGCGTGAATCTGCTGCGCTTCGCCCTATGGCTGCGGAACGGTTACTTGCCGAAGGCTGCGGTGATCACCGGCCAGCACAATCCCTTCGCGGAGCGCTTCGCCCAGCGTGAGCGGTTGCATGGCGTGTACATGGGCTTCACCAACAAGCCAGAGGCATTCGATGCCTTCCTGGAGCAGTACAAGCTGAAGCCGGAGGAGGTGGCCTTCATATTCGACGATGTGCTCGACCTGCCCGTGGCGGCGCGTTGCGGCTTGCGCATCATGATCGGTAGTGCAGCCACGGAATGGTTGGTGGAACAGGTCATCGCGCGCGGCGAGGTGGACATCATCACAGCCAACAGTGGTGGCGACAATGGTCTACGTGAGGCCACCGATGCCATGATCGCCTTGCTGGGCAATGGTGCCGATGTGATCGCGCACCGCACCGCCTATTCCGATACCTACCAGCGCTACCTCAGCGAACGTCAGGCCGTGGCTTCGTCCATCGTCCGGAACGCACGCTGATCAGCGCAACCGGATCCGCACCGGGTTCCTCGGCTCACCCACCTGGACCGCCGCAAGCCTGAACGAGGGTGGCCCGGCGTTCACCGGTGCATCATTGCTGAACCCGTACGGCTCCTGCGGCCACCCGATCCACGAGGTATTCAGCTTCCCATCGCTGTTGATGTCATGGAAGACCTTCACGGCATAGGTGCCCTCCTCCACCTTGTCGAACACGCAGGCCACGGTCCTCGAAGTGGCTGGAACGCTCATGGTCCGGCAGCCCTGCTCGGTGTCGTAAGCCTCCTTGTTCGGGCAAAGCGCCACGCGCAGGATACCGCCCGCTTCCGGCTTGTTCAGCACGACCTCTATACGCAGCTCGCTCTGTGGTCGTGCGGATGCAGCAAGCAGCAGGAGGACCAGCATCACCAACGACCGACCGCGAGCCTCAGAATCGCGCATCCACCTCAAGCGCAGCGTCCAAACGCTCCCGGAACCGTGTTCGCGGGATCTCCACCGCACCAAGCTGTCGTGTGAAGTCATTCAGGTATTGTGTGTCGAACAGGACATGGCCCTGTCGTTGGAGATGGCCGACCAGGGCGAAGAACGCGGACTTGCCGGCATTGGTCCGCCGACTGAACATGCTCTCGCCGAAGAAGGCGCCGCGCAAGGATACGCCGTAGATGCCACCCACGAGTTCGCCGTCCACCCAGGTCTCCACCGAATGCGCGTAGCCCGCACCGTGCAGGGCGACATAGGTGTTGATCAGGCGCTCATCGATCCAGGTCTCCTCCCGATCGGCACAGGCCCTGATCACCGCTTCGAAGGCTTCATCGATCGTCGTGGTGAAGCCTGCCTGCCGAAAGGCACGGATGGCTCGCGCGTTCGGTCCAAGTTGCTTCAATGGGAAGACGGCCCGCGGGTCGGGATCATGCCAGTAGAGTTCGCCATCGTCGTGGCACATCGGGAAGCGACCTGTACCGTAGGCCAGCAACAGCTCCGTTATCGGGATCGTCTCAACGTGGACAGAGCCGTTCACGGCGCCTTGATCACACGTTCGCGCATGAGCCTTCCCTCCTGCTCCACCACCAACACGTACGGACCGGCCGGGAGTAGCTGCAGCCGATGATCGGCAAGCACCAGCTCGTCCGATCCATCCACGGAAGCCCGAACGAACAGCAGTGCACGACCATGCGTATCGAACAGGGCCGCGTAGGCGGCACCGAGCTGCAGTCCGGGGTCGCGGATCACCATCCGGTCGATGAAGGGGGATGGATGGATCAAGGTGCTGCGGGCCACGTCGACCTGTTCCACGCTGGTGAGTTGCAACCAGGCGCTGGCCGCACCGAAGTCGGGTATGCCATAGCCCAGGGAATCGTTCGGGTCGTCGAAGAGGGTTGCGCTCTGGCGCACGGCCACCATGATCTCTTGGGCGCTGCGCGTCGGGTGTCCACCCCACAAGCACGCCACGAGGCCGGCCAGGACCGGTGCCGCGAAGCTCGTCCCGTTCCCCTGCACCACACTATCCACACCGATGTTCAGCACGGTGGTGCCCTGCCCCATCGCGCAAACGTCCGGTTTCACACGTCCGTCGGCACTTGGGCCGTGGGAACTGAAGGGGGCGTATAGGGAGTCCGCGTTCACCCCACCCACCGTCAGCACGTCGATCGCATCCGCCGGGGCACCGATGTGGTACCATTCGCCCTCTCCATTGTTCCCGGCGCTCAGCACGGGGATCATGCCTTTCCGCAATGCGATGTTCGCCGCGATGCTGCAACGAAGCGTCTGCCCGTCGAGCATGGCGTAGGTGTGGTCCATCGTACTGTCGTCAAAGGTGGTATAACCAAGGGAGGTGTTGAGCACGTCGCAGCCGAGGCTGTCCGCCAGTTCCACACCGCTCACCCAGTTGTCCTCCTCCACGGGATACTCGCTGTGGATGGTCTCCGTCCGTATCAGCACATAATCCGCCTCCGGCGCGGTGCCGATCATCTGGCTGTCCAGGCGTGCTGCCATGCAGGAGAGCACACTGCGGCCGTGCCAATGATCATCGTACACATCGCCATCATGGTCCACCAGGTCCCACGCACCCAGGATGCCCCCACGCTCACGCACGGCCTCGAAGGCCAGGGAGGAGTCGACACCGTCGAAGCCCGAGTCCAGCACACCGATCAACATCCCCTGACCCAGGTGTCCAATGTCATGCAGGGCCTGGCCGTTCAACATCTCCAACTGCCGGTAGCCTGGGCCGTACAAGGGGATATCAAGCTCACGATCGTGCTGTGGCCTGTCCCCGAACTTGTCCAGGCGGGCCGGACCAGCAGAGCGCATCCCGGAGGAACGGACCTCCAACACGCATGGAAGGCTTTGTACAGCCGATATCGCTTCTTCCTCCTGGACCCGCACGGTCACCCCGTTGAACCATTTGCTTCGGTTCAGCACCTCCACACCCGCGATCGCGTCCACCTGCGCCACGTAGGCAGGGTCCACCGGTAGATCAAGCTCATCGTAGGCGATCCCCTGCGCTGCACGGCGTGCGATGGCGCGATCGGAAAGAAAGGCTGCGGGTTGGGAAAGCGTATAGGGTGTTGATGCCTTGTCCGTGAACGCCACCCAGTAGGTGTCCGGGGATGTCTGTGCGTTCGCAGCAGCGCCAAGGCTCAAGAACAGAACCGCCGTGAGCCACTTGCTATCGACCCGTCCTTCCTTAGGATCCATGGGCCACAGCGATCATCCGCAGGCGCCAACCCACGTTCTGCAGGGTGATGGTGCCGTCCGGGTTGTATACGACACGGTTGGTGCTCTCCTCCCAATACTTGTACACCATCCCCACCCCATCCGCATAGCGCTCCTCGAATTCGCGCGTATCCACGAAATTGGGCGGCACGGTGTTCTTCACGAGCACGGTCTTGTCGAAGGAAAGGCTGCCGGTGCTCCAAGGCTGGTCCACCTGTTCATAGGCCACCAGCAATTCATCGTTCCGGGTGTCATCACCGGTCGCTCCAGTGCCGTAAACGTTGATGTCCCAACGGCGCGCCTCCCGCACCGGGAATGACAACTTCAGGCGACGGTAGTTCTCCTCGGTCTTCTCCGCCGCATAGGCATCCACGGTAGAGGTCCACACATCACGCACCACCCAGGCACCATCGAGGTCCTGCACATAACGATGGATCCGCTGGCAGGGCCTGCCCTCCAGGTCGGTGTAGTGCTCCTCGATCCGTTCCAGGAGGCGATAACTCACGCTGTCCAGCACATTGGACGGGTCATCACGCCACAACGAGTCTACCTGGTATTCCACCCAGGTGCCCACCGCCGTTGGGAAATAATCAAGGCCCATATCCGGCGCTTCCACAGCCTGCTCCTTCCTACAGGCGCTGAGCAGGATGGCGCTCCAGACAGCAAGGTGCATCCAATGTGTGCGCATGGTCATTCGTGTTGGCGATCGATGAAGCCGCCTCCGACCACATCATCGCCTACATAGAAGACGGCACTCTGCCCCGGTGCGATGCCTGCCACGGGTGCATGGAATTCCACTTTCACCCGTTCACCGTCCATGGTGAGGGTGCTGGGGGTGCCTTTGTCCTTGTAGCGGATCTTGGTCACGGCTTCGAGTTCGCCCTTCAACGCATCCAACAGCTGGAAGTTCGGGCGACGCACCCACATGCTGGTACGCTGAAGGTCCTCCTTGCGGCCCAATACCACGGTGTTGCTCTCCGGCTGGATATCCGTCACATACAATGGTTCGCCCGTGGCGATGCCCAGGCCCTTGCGCTGGCCGATCGTGAAGAAGGGATATCCATCATGCTCACCCAGGACTTCACCTCCTACACTAACCAACTGACCATGAGACAGTTTCGCTGTAGCCTCCGGCTCCTTACGCTTCAGGAAGCCCCGATAATCGTTGTCCGGGATGAAGCAGATCTCGTAGCTCTCACTCTTGGCGGCGAGTTCCGGGAATCCGCTGTCCACGGCCCGCTGGCGGATCTCGCTCTTGTGGAAGCCTCCGATCGGGAATCGGGTCCGGGCCAGGTTCTGCTGCTCCAGCCCCCACAGAACATAGCTCTGGTCCTTGCCGGGATCGAGTCCCCGGCTCACCACCCAGCGGCCCGTCACCGCATCCTGACGCACCTGCGCATAATGTCCAGTGGCGATGAGCTCACAATCCATCATGTCGGCCCGCTTCAACAGCGCCTCCCACTTGATGAAGGTGTTGCACAGCACGCATGGGTTGGGCGTCCGGCCGGCCAGGTATTCGCTCGTGAAGTTGCCGATGATGGCTTCACCGAACTCCTCGCGGATGTCGATGATCATATGGTGGAACCCACGCGTCACGGCCATGGTACGCGCATCGTTGATGCTGTCCAGATCGCAGCATCCGGTGATCCGCTTCCCTCCGCTGGCATCGGCGTAGTCCCAGGTCTTCATCGTCACCCCGATGACCTCATACCCTTGTTCATGGAGCATCAAGGCGGTCACGGAGCTATCCACGCCGCCGCTCATGGCCACCAGTATCCGTCCGTGTTTGCTCATCCTTGTCCGTTGTCCTTTGCCCTTTGTCCTTCGGCCCTTCTCCTTTGGCCTTCGCCCGCTCCTCTACCCTCCGTACCGCAAAGCGATCACTGCTCCACCCCTCCAACGTACTTCGTGGTCTTCACCAACTTCCCCTTTTCGTCATATTCGCGAACCTCCCCTTCGAGCAGGTCGTTCGCATACCGACCCTCCCGCGATCTGGTCTGGCCCTTCAACACGCGTTCAATATCCCCAGGGGTACCCAGCACCGGATCGCCGGGCACGGACCTGACCTCCCACTGTCCGTTGTCGTAGTATTCTGTGAATGGACCTTCGCGCTTCCCCTTCTTGTAGGTGACCTCCGACCGGAGCTGTTCATCGTCGTAGTAGGTCCGGAACACGCCGTTCTCCTTCCGTTCCTTCAACAACTCACCCTTGGCATAGAGCATCTGCAGCTGCACGGTCCCGTCCTCGTTGAAGTAGTACCAGGTCCCGTCGCGGTCGCCGTTCACCATCGTCCCCTCGATCTCCTTCTTGCCATTGTTGAAGTAGAAGGTCATCTTCCCCTCTGGTTCGCCGTTCTGGTAATTGGCTTCAGATTTCAACTGCCCATTGGCGAACCAGCTCTTGCTGGCCCCCTGGAGCACGCCATTCCGCCGCATCTCGCTCTCCACGACCTTGCCGTCCGGGTAATAGGACACCTGCTCTCCATCCAACTTACCGGCCTGGTACCGTTCCACCTTGCGCAACCGACCTTCCGGTCCGAAATAGTTCCAGGTGCTATCCTTCTCCTGCAGGAGGTACTTGCCCGTGGCCATCACGGTCCCGTTCAAATGGTAGTGCCTGGCGCGGCTGGTGCGGCCATCAGCATCATACGCCTGCAACGTGGTCAGGTGTCCCTCCTCGTCATAGTGCTTGAAGGTCCCTACCGGTCGGTCGTCCTTGAACTGACCCAAGTAGCGTGTCTTGCCGTTGGGCCAGGTCTTGGTCCAGGTGCCTTGTTTGCGGCCCTTGGCATCCACGGTGTTGAGGTCCAGGCCCGTGGGCTGGGCCAACGCGGTGGCACCAACAAGGCAGGTGATCAGGATGACGGCGGAGCGCATGGGCGATGGTAGGCAAAGGTACGGGCGGTGTTCAAGGTGCGTGCCGGACAGGGCCCGGGTGATCGGTCAGGCCCCAGGCCCGCCCGGCAAGGGACAACGGCTACCTTTGCACACCCATTACGGAACCCATGAAATTCTTCATCGACACGGCCAGTTTGGCACAGATCAAGGAAGCGCAGGCCCTCGGTGTGCTGGACGGAGTGACCACCAACCCCAGTTTGATGGCCAAGGAAGGGATCAGCGGGACGGATGCCGTGATGAAGCACTATGTGGACATCTGCAACATTGTGGACGGCGATGTGAGCGCCGAGGTGATCGCGACGGACTATGCCGGCATGGTGCGCGAGGGTGAGGACCTGGCCGCGCTGCACCCACGGATCGTGGTGAAGCTGCCGATGACCAAGGACGGCGTGAAGGCGATCAAGTACTTCACCGGCAAGGGGATCAAGACGAACTGTACCCTGGTGTTCAGCCCGGGACAGGCCCTGCTGGCAGCCAAGGCGGGCGCCACCTATGTATCGCCATTCGTGGGCCGGCTGGACGACGTGAGCACCGATGGCATCGCACTGATCGACCAGATCCGGACGATCTATGACAACTACGGCTACGGCACGGAGATCCTTGCGGCCAGTATCCGTCACCCCATGCACATCATCCAGTGCGCCGAAGTGGGTGCCGATGTGGCCACGTGCCCGTTGAGCGCCATCACCGCGCTGTTCGACCATCCATTGACGACGATCGGACTGGAGAAGTTCCTGGCGGACCATAAGAAGGCCGCCGCTCAAGGCAGCAAGGTCTAAGGAAATGCTGTTGAGCATCCACCCCAAGGATCCGGAGCCGCGCAAGATCAAGACCGCCGTCTCCATCCTGGAAGAAGGTGGTGTGCTTATCTGCCCGACGGACACGGTGTATGCCTTCATGTGCAGCAGCCAGAACGCACGGGCGATCGAGGAGGTGGCCCGGCTGAAGGGAGTTAAACCCCAGAAAGCGGACCTATCGCTTATATGCCAAGACCTCAGCCAGTTAAGCACATACGCAAAGGCCATCGACACCGCCGCGTTCCGCATCATGAAGAAGGCCTTGCCGGGGGCTTACACCTTCATCGTAACGGCCAGCAACGAGATCCCCCGCCTCTTCAAGAACAACCGCCGTACGGTAGGGATACGCGTTCCGGACCACCCCATACCGCAGGCGCTCGTTCGGGAACTGGGCCACGCGTTGGTGGTGGCCAGTGTGCATGATCCTGACAAGGTGATCGACCACACGACGGATCCAGAGACCATCCACAAGAATCTTGGCCATCAGGTGGATATGGTGATCGATGGAGGGATCGGCGGTATGCAAGGATCCACCGTGATCGACCTCAGCGGCGGTGAGCCGGTGGTCATCCGGGAAGGGGCAGGAACACTCGAGGATATTCTTTGATCCGTTCATCGGAGCTCCTTCCAGGCAACGCTCAGGTGATCAACCAGATCACTGGCGCGCATGGCATCCATACCCAGCCGCGCGGCGGCAAGGTCGCCCGACCGGCCGTGCAAGTAGGTCGATATTAAGCTGGAATCCAGTTGTTCATACTGCTGCGCTGAAAGTCCTGCGATGATCCCGGCCAATACGTCCCCGGTCCCTCCTTTCGCCATGCCAGCGTTCCCGGTGGGCAGGAAATAAATCGCACCGTCCGGGGAGCATACAGCCGTGTAGGCGCCCTTCAGTACGATGTGGCACCCATGCCGGTGGGCGAACTCCCCGGTGCGCTGTAACCGATCAAAGCCCGAGGTGGAAGGCGTACCGAGGAGCCGGTCCATTTCCCGTGGATGCGGCGTCAGTATCACGTTGGCGTTCAGGGCATTGATCAATTCGGCTGCTACTGCTAGCAGGTTCAGCCCGTCGGCATCGATCACCAACGGCCCGGACCACCTTGCGAGCAGCTGGCGCAGGGCCTTGGCGCTATGTTCGGAGCGGCCCACTCCCGGGCCGAAGAGGACCGATGTATATCGTTCAAGGTCAGGAACTTCGGAGATCATCTCTCCGGACGGATCCAAGGAGCTCATGGCATCTGGCACAGCTGCCGTCAGGGGTGCGATCGTACCTGCCGGGCCATGCACGGTGAAGAGACCCACGCCGCTCCGAGAACACCCACGAGCAGCCAGAAGGGCGGCGCCGTGGCAACCAGGTCCACCTACCATCAACAGCGCATGACCATGGCTGCCCTTGTGTGTGAACCGGGCACGAGGCCTCAACAACTTCCTGATATCCAGCGGCTCCACCCAATTTGCAAGGCGGGGCTCCCCGGCCGGATACCACGGGTCCAGCCCGATCCGCAACAGCTCCCACGAGCCTGCATCGCGTCCGGTTTCCGGGAGGAGTAGTGCCATTTGGGGCGTCTCAATGGCCAAGGTAAGGTCGGCTCGGATCACGGGACCGGTCTCCGAAGGTGTGCCCGGATCGGCGGTACCAGAAGGCAGGTCAATGGCCACCACATAGGCCTGGGAGCGGTTGATGTCCTCCACCACCCGAGCCAGCAGACCTGTGGCCGGACGGGTCGTCCCGGTACCCAATATGCAGTCTATAATAATTTCATTATCAATTATTTGAATAGATCCATCAGAATCTTTAATATGATCAATACGTACAGGAACTTCGGCCAAACGGGCCGTCGCCAGCTCATGTCCTGAGCTGCTTCGGTCCGAGTGTTCCACGATGCTCACGCGGACGGTCCGGCCGGCCTTCCACAAACCACGGGCGATGAGCAGGCCATCGCCTCCATTGTTCCCTTTTCCGGCCACCACATGATAGTTCGGTACAGGGTCCAGATGCAGCTTCTTCTCTTGTACGAGGATCCTGACGAGGCAGGCCTGAGCCGCCCGATCCATCCACTCCGCTTCGGGGACCCCGTGCGCGATCGCGGCCGCGTCGACCGATCGCACACTTGCTGCAGAAAAGACGGGGATCATGTGACGCAATGGCCGGCCGCCGTCTAAACTACATACCGAGCGGAAGAACCCGAATGAAAGGGGCAATAGATGCTTCTTAGAGGTATTCTCGAAGCTTGGTGTCCAACTGAGGCGGATCAGCTTTAGAACCGGGACCTACGAGTTAATTTCGCAGCCTCTCCCGACCTCGTACGATGAACCCAAAACCACTCTTAAACATGAATAAAGCGATACACTTCGCCCTGGCAGCAGCCATGGCGCCGGGTATGGCCCTGGCTCAGGAGCCTGGCCCGGATCTGGTGAGCAACGGAGGATTTGAAACACGCTCTCCCGAGGCAAAGACCTGGGATCAACTGGATCGCGCCAGCGGTTGGAGCAATGCGAACGGCGGTTCGGTGGATGTGTTCAGCAAAATGGGCACGGCCAAGAACGTAGGGATCCCTGATAACGACTTGGGATCCAGTGCGGCACAAGAGGGAGAGAGCTATGCCGGCTTCGTGGCATGGAAAGATGACATGCGCCCGAACTTCAAACGGCTGATGAACGGCCGTGACGAAAAACCGTTCAAGGAGGCCTGGAACCAGTACAGTGAATACCTGCAGACCGCGATCAGTTCCCCATTGACCCCGGGCCAGAAGTACGACATCAGCTTCTGGGTGAAGCTTTCGGACAAGAGCGACCGTGCGGTGAACGGGATCGGGGCCTACTGCTCTCCGGTCGAGCTCACCTACAACCACCGCCATCACCTCGCCGAACTGGCTGACGTGAAGAGTGAGGCTGTTCTTGACAACAAGAAGGACTGGGTGGAAGTGAAGGGGACCTTCGTGGCCGATGGCGACGAGAAATACCTGATCATTGGTGCCTTCGGTCCGAACATGGAAAAGAAGGACGTGATCGAAGGGGCTGATAACCAGAGGGCTTACTACTACATCGATGGCATCAGCCTGCGCCTGAAGCCAGAGGATGATCGGGACAAGGACGGTGTACCGGACAAGGAGGACAACTGCCCGGACGAAGCCGGCTTGAAGACCCTGGGTGGCTGCCCTGACCGTGACGGTGATGGCGTGGCGGACAAGATGGACGCCTGCCCGGACCTGGCAGGACCTGTGGACAAACAAGGGTGCCCGGATAGCGACGGTGACGGCATTGCCGACAACGTGGACAAGTGCCCGAAAGTGGCCGGTGTACCCGAGATGAAAGGATGCCCAGCCATCAAGGAGGAGACCAAGAAGCTGTTCGAGAAGGCCCTCACGGGCATTCAGTTCGAAACCGGCAGCGCCGTGATCAAGAAGAGCAGCTTTGGCATTCTGGATCAGGTGGTTACCGTGATGAGCGAGAACCCGGCGTACAACCTGGAGATCCACGGTCATACGGACAGCCAGGGCGACGACGCCAAGAACATGAAGCTGAGCGACGACCGTGCCGCATCGGTGAAGAAATACCTGACCGACAAGGGTGTAGGCGCGACCCGACTGCGTTCCGAGGGGCATGGTGAAACGATGCCGGTGGCGGACAACAAGACCAGCGCAGGTCGCGCGAAGAACCGCCGCGTGGAATTCAAGGTGATGTTCTGGGAGTGACCCCAGCGATCCTTTTACAAGAAAGCCGCCCATTGGGCGGCTTTCTTGTTTTGGGGCCATACGCTACTTCGGGGGAGAATGAGCGTAGAAGCCATTTCAGAACGATCCTTCCGTCTCGTTTCGGCCATTCTGCATTGCGCCACCCTCGCAGAGCGTCCAGCGATGCGCGGGCCCGCCTCCCGGAGGGCCGGGTTCACACCTTGGCGAGCTGAAGGCTCCATCCGGCTCGCTTCCTAGAACAAGGTTGGCTTCTACTGCCCTGGTCGGCCGGTCTGCATGAGACTATGCACCGGTGCCGCTCATACCCTGGCCCCTCTGGCCATCCATGGACGCCTTGATATCGAATCCAATAGACTGACCATAAGCATGTTATGACGTTCCTCTCAGGCGGCCATCCAGCAAGGATGCACTGTGCTACGCCCTGTTCAGGTGTATCACTTCGGCAAAGCGGCTTGGGTAGGGGGCCGCTTAATACGGCTCGGGGCCCTTCCGTTCAGACCCGCAGACCAATGCTACCAGGCTGGTATCACGTCTTGGCAGTCATCGGGTTGCCGAACCTGGACCGTTCAAGGCCAGTATCCACGAGGTCCTGCCACTGGCCGATCTGGAGCCTTTGAGGAGGGTCCCGCTATGGGCCTTGACCAGGCCCTGAACGAAGAAAGGCCGCCCGAGGGCGGCCTTTCCTTTCCGATAAGCTGTGCTTACTGGAAGTAGAAGTTGATGCCGATCATCGCACCGCTCACGCCGGTGTCGAGGGAGAAGCTGCTGGTCTTGTCAACGTTACCAGCGTCCGGGTTACCTTCCACGGTGGTGGTCACCACTGCACCGCTGCCGTTGTTGGCGGTCGGATCCCATGCTTCGCTGGTGGATTCGCCCGTACCGCGGCTGCTCAGACCCACGCCCCAGGTGTACTCACCGCTGAGGGAGATCTTCGGAGCGCAGAACCATTCCACACCTACGAAGCCGCGGAGGCCGAGGCTGAAGACCGAACCGTTCTTGGATTCGGTGGTGCGGCTCACCTGGTTGTCAACGCTGATGGCGTTACCGTACTCGTTGGTGGTCTTGCTGTTGCCGAAACCGATGCCGATCTCGCCACCATACACACCTACCACGCGGGTGCTGCCAACACGTTTCTCGATACCAGCGCCGAGGTCAACAGCCATGTAGCTGTTCTTCTCCACGTCTTCCACCGTAGCGGTGGTCGTTGCGCCGGAAGGCTGCGGGATCTGGGGAACCAGGTCCGTGTTCTTGGTGCTACCGAAGCCGATGCGCACCTTGCCACGGTAGGCCGTGTTCGCATCGATGAGCTTCTTACCACCGATCACCACACCGTTCGATGCGCTGCTGAACAGGTTGTTCAGGGCTGCACCGCCATTGCTGGTGTTCCCATTGAACAGGTTGCCAGCGAAATTGATCAACGGGGTCGCTTCGAAGGTCAGGCCCCAGTCACCGCTCTGGCTGAGCCAGTTCTCACCGCGGTTGCTGGTGATCTCCCCCGTCTGAGCGGAGGCGGTCATGGCAGCTACCATGGCTGCCGAGAACAGTACATGCTTCTTCATTTTTGGTTGTTTAGGTGCGTGTTTGGTTCGAGGTTGTTCGAGTTGGCAGGACGAAGATCACTTGGATCCGGGGTGCAAGGTTATGAACTTTTCGCGGTCTTTACACAGCTCTTTGTTCATCCCGGGCATTTCCGCCCCACCTGCCAACTACCGTGCCGTTCTGTTTTGGCGCTGCAAATATGGTAGATCTTTCGTGATCCTACCCTATCGGACCTTGTCCTGGAGCATCGGTACGAAGCGAAAAGCGCCCAGATCTTCCTGACTTGCACTGCCGTCGGCGGAAAGGTTGATGCGCAACATGCGCTGTTCTTCCCCTTCACCCACCGGGATCACCAGGCGTCCTCCGGGCTTCAATTGCCCTGTAAGTCCCTGAGGCACAAAGGGAGCACCGCAGGTCACCAGGACCCGGTCGAAGGGCGCTTCCCTTGGAAGGCCGATAAAACCATCGCCATGGTAGAGGTTGGCCTTGATCCCGAGGCCGCTCAAGCGCTGCTTGGTCTGAAGGTAGAGCGGTCGGTGCCTTTCGATGCTGAAGACCTTGCACCCGAGCCTGGCCAATACGGCAGTCTGGTAACCACTGCCGGTCCCGATCTCCAGCACCTTCATCCCCGGCAGCAGCCCCATCAACGCGGTCTGGAAGGCCACTGTATACGGCTGGCTGATGGTCTGGCCACATCCGATCGGGAAGGCGATGTCCTGGTAGGCCAGTTCCAGGAAGGCGCTATCGTCGATAAAGAGGTGACGCGGCACCTGGCCGATGGCCTCAAGCACCTGTTCATCCGTGATCCCCTTGGTCCTGAGCACCTCCACCAGACGCTTCCGCAGTCCTTGGTGCCTGTAGTCGTCCTTGATCATCGCTGGGGTGGCGAAGGTAACCGTGCCACCACGCAGCCACCCGAGCTTGTTACATTCGCGGCCTTGTTGAAAAGGTCACGCCGCACCGGTCAATGACCCCGGGAACATGTCCGAGCCGATCCGTATAGCCGTCCTTGGCGGCGGTCATCTGGGCCGCATCCATCTGCAACAGTTGACGCAATTGCCGGAGTGGCAGGTGGTCGGCTTCCACGACCCGCACCCGGAGAAGTGTGCGGCCATCCAACAGGAGTTCGGCGTCCGGGCCTATCCGTCGGTGGAGTCGTTGCTGGGTGAGGTGGACGTGCTGGACATCGTGACGCCGACGGTCACGCATGCCGCCCTGGCCACCCAGGCTTTGGAGCGGGGGCTTCATGTGTTCATTGAGAAACCGGTGACAGAGACCGTTGCCGAGGCGGAGGCCCTGCTGGCCCTTGCGGCGCGTGTTGGCAGACAGGTGCAGGTGGGCCATGTGGAACGCTTCAATCCGGCCTTCCAGGCGGCCCTACCCTATCTTGATGAGCCGAAGTTCATCGAGTCACATCGGCTCGCCCAGTTCAATCCACGAGGAACGGACGTGAGCGTGGTGCTGGACCTGATGATCCATGACATCGATCTGATCCTGCACGTGGTGAAGAGCCCGGTGGTCTCGATCCATGCGAGCGGAGTGGCGGTGGTGAGCACCACGCCGGACATCACCAATGCGCGCATCGCCTTCGCCAATGGCTGCGTGGCCAACCTTACGGCCAGCCGGATCAGCATGAAGAACATGCGCAAGAGCCGCTTCTTCCAGCACGACGCCTACATCGCGGTGGATATGCTGGAAAAGAGCGCGGAAGTGGTGCGCATGCGGACCGTGACCGGCGAACCGGACCCCTTTGCCGTGACCATTGACCTTGGCGAAGGCAAAGGGGTGCGGGAGATCAGCTTCGAGAAGCCTGAAGTGCCTGTGGTGAACGCCATCCGTGAGGAGCTGCGGTCCTTCGCCCGGAGCATCCGGTCCGGTTCGGTACCCGCTGTCCCCCTGGTGGATGGCACGGCGGCCTTGCGCGTGGCGCATGGGGTGCTGGAAGAGATCGCGAAGAACCTGCCCGCTTGAATACTGATCGGACTGAACCTGCGTTGCTCCATGCATAGCATGACCCGTACACCCGGTGCGCTCGCCATCCTGTTGACCTTGGCCGCCTGTCACAAGACGGAAACGGTACCGACCTACCTGGTGGTACCGGGCATCACCCTGCAGGCCACGGATGAACAGGGCGGAAGCACGAGCAAGATCACGGAAGCATGGGTCACCCTGGACGAGAAGAGCGTGGGGGTGTGGGAACTGCCTGCGCGGATCCCGGTGATCGGCGACGGCTCGCACACCATCGGGATCACTGCGGGGATACGCCGGAACGGGACCTTCGACGACAGGCTGCGCTATCCCTACTTCACCACGTGGCGGACCACGATGGACCTGGTGCCGGAGGGCGCGGTGGACCTGGCACCGACCGTGCAGTACCAGCCGGCCACCTTCTTCACCGAACGGTTCAATGACGCTGGCAGCCAATTGCTGGCCGCTTCCTCCAGCGACACCACCCTCATCCTGTATTCGGCCGCCACCGACCCGGAGGTGCTGCTGGACGGCAGTCAATGTGGGGGCTTCGTCCTGGACCTCACCAATGACGTGGTCGTCCTTCAGACCGAACAGGACTTCCCGGGCGCAAGTGGCCCCGTGTACCTGGAGTTGGACTATAGCACGGATGTGGAGTTGAGCCTGGGTGTGTCCTACATCCAGGATGGCCAGGCCGGAAGTTCCCCATGGGCGGTGATCCTGCCGAACGCGGACGCGGGCTCCGTGGTGTGGAACAAGATCTATGTGGACCTGTCCGACTTCTTCAACCGAGCGGGCTTCACAGGGCGGGACATCTACATCGCGGCCCAGCTGCCCAGCGGGCGAAGCCGTGCTGCGGCCTATTTCGACAACTTGAAGATCATCCGTCCGACCTCATGATGAACAAACGGCTGCTGGTGGCGTGGTACGTGCTTGCCGATCTGGTGAGCAGTGGCGCTGCCTGGACGCTGTTCTATCTCTATCGGAAGGCGATCCTCGAACCCATCAAGTTCGGCCACGAGGTCCCCATCGTCTTCGACACGAACTACTACAAGGGGCTCGTATTGATCCCGCTCTTCTGGTTCGGCCTTTACACGATGATGGGCGGCTACCGGGAGATCCACCGCCGATACCGGACCATGGAACTGGGGCAAACGCTCCTGATCAGCTTCATCGGGGTGGTGATCATCTTCTTTGTACTGCTGCTGGATGACGAGGTGGCGAGTTACCACTACTACTACCGCTCCTTCCTGGCGCTCTTCTTCCTGCAGTTCGGGCTCAACTTCCTGGTCCGCTTCCTGCTCACCAGCCGCACGGTGAAACGCGTACATGACCGTCGGATCGGCTTCAACACGATCCTGGTGGGTGGCAATGAGCGGGCCCTGGCCATCCATGCGGAGATCGAGGGCATGCGGAAGTCGCCCGGGAACCGCTTCGTTGGCTTCGTGAACGTGAACGGGGGTGACCAGCTGCTGACCTCGGTGGGTCTGCCACGCCTGGGCAAGTGGAACGAGCTGCGGCAGGTGATCGGGCAGCATGCCGTGGAAGAGGCCATCATCGCGGTGGACTCCGGTGAGCACGAGCACATCAGCCGGATCATGAACGAACTGGAAGGCACCGGTGTGCGGATCAAGATCATCCCCGACATGTACGACATCCTATCGGGTTCGGTGAAGATGACGAGCATCTTCGGAGCCCCCTTGATCGAGGTGAACCCTTCGATCATGCCCGCCTGGCAGTTCAGCCTGAAACGTGCGATCGACATCTGTGCCAGTGTGCTGGCCCTGATCGTGCTCACGCCGGTCTTCATCGTGCTGATGATCGGGGTGAAGTTGAGCTCGCCCGGGCCCGTCTTCTTCTGGCAGGAGCGGATCGGCAAACACGGTCGTCCGTTCCGGATCGTGAAGTTCCGCAGCATGTATCCGGATGCGGAGCGCCACGGACCACAGCTGAGCAGCACTTCCGACCCACGGATCACCTCGTTCGGACGCTGGATGCGCAAGACGCGGATGGACGAACTGCCCCAGTTCTGGAACGTGCTGAAGGGTGAGATGAGCCTGGTGGGCCCCCGGCCGGAGCGGCAGCACTTCATCGACGCGATCATGGAGATGGCCCCGCACTACCGCCATCTGCACAAGGTGCGCCCGGGCATCACGAGCTGGGGGCAGGTCAAGTTCGGATACGCCGAGAACGTGGAACAGATGGTACGCCGGCTGAAGTTCGATGTGCTTTATATCGAGAACATGAGCATCGCCATGGACCTGAAGATCCTGGCCTATACGGTGTTGATCATCCTGAAGGGCGACGGCAAGTAGGGACGGATCATGATCCGTCCCTGCCAGCAGTCGTGGATCCGCCCCTACCTTGCCGCCGCAATCCTTCACCCATGAACATTTCCGTCATCGGTGCCGGCCAGATGGGCAACGGCATCGCCCACGTCTTCGCTCAGAGCGGCCATAGCGTCAACCTCATCGATATTGCGCAGGCGAGCCTGGACAAGGGCCTGGCGACCATCGGCAAGAACCTGGACCGCCAGGTGGCCAAAGGCAGCATCACGGAAGACCAGAAAGCGGCCACGCTGAAGAACATCGCCACCAGTACGGACCTGGCCGCTGGTGTGAAGGCGGCCGAACTCGTGGTGGAGGCCGCCACGGAGAACGTGGACCTCAAGTTGAAGATCTTCAAGGACCTCGACGCACACGCGCCTGCCGGCTGCATCCTGGCCACCAATACGAGCAGCATCAGCATCACCCGCATCGCAGCGGTGACCAAGCGACCGCAGCAGGTGATCGGCATGCACTTCATGAACCCGGTGCCGGTGATGAAGCTGGTGGAGGTGATCCGGGGTTACGACACCACCGATGCCGTGACAAAGACGGTGGTGGACCTCAGCACAGCGATCGGCAAGGTGCCCGTGACGGTGAACGACTACGCGGGCTTCATCGCGAACCGCATCCTGATGCCCATGATCAATGAATCCATCGAGGCCCTGTTCCAAGGGGTGGGCGGCGTGGCGGAGATCGACGCGATCATGAAGCTGGGCATGGCGCACCCGATGGGTCCGTTGCAGCTGGCGGACTTCATCGGGCTGGACACCTGCCTGGCCATCCTGCGGGTGTTGCACGAGGGCTTCGGGAACCCGAAGTACGCCCCCTGCCCGCTCCTGGTGCAGATGGTGACCGCGGGCAAATTGGGCGTGAAGAGCGGTGAAGGCTTCTATGTGCACACCCCGGGCAGCAAAGACCTGGTGGTGTCCCCAGCCTTCGGGAAGTGACGCTGCGCGAAGCGACCACTGCGGACATCCCGGTGATCGGTGCCCTGGCGCGCCGGATCTGGCCGGTGGTGTACCCGGGCATCATCACCCCGGCGCAGATCACCTACATGCTTGATCTGATGTACAGCGAGGCCAGCCTGAGGGAGCAGATGGTCACCAAGGGTCATCGCTTCCTGATCGCGGAGAACACAGTCGGTGCCATCGGGTTCGCGGGGTTCGGGACGGGACATGCGCGGGGAAGGGCGCGGTTGCACAAGCTCTATGTACTGCCTGAGCTGAAGGGCACCGGCATCGGCCACGCGTTGCTGGCGGCGGTGTTGAAGGCGGCCGCGGAAGCCGGGGACAGCTTCCTTGAGCTGAACGTGAACAAGCACAACCCGGCGATCCGCTTCTACAGCAGGCACGGGTTCGTGGTGGAGCGGGACGAGGTACTGGACATCGGCCAGGGCTACGTGATGGACGATCACGTGATGGTGCGGCCGATCGATGCGCCTCAGTTGGGCATGGCGTGATCCGGTGCCACCCCGTACTTGCGGTACAGGCGTGCCTTGCGTCGTTCCAACTTGGCCTGTGCCTTGGCCGTGCGCGCGCTGCGTTCGGCTACGGGAAGCTCACCCCGTTCGATGCGTTGGACGATGAGCTCCATGGTGGCATCGGTGCCCTCGGGGTCGTATTGTGACTTGAGGTCCTGGTCGAACAAACGCGCCAGGCCCTGCCACATGAAGGCCACGAAGCTTCCGCGCAGTTGTTTGACCAGTTCGTAGGAGGTCTGCCCGGTCTCGCGGTCGATCAGCTTCACCAGCACCTTGCCCTGGCTCACGGTGAGGTCCTTCACCTCCGCCTCGAACTCGGCTCGCAGCTCGGCCTCCGCCACCTTGACATAGAGGTCCTGGTCATGCTTCGCTTCAATGGTCTTCAGTTCCCCTTCGTACTCGGAAAGCAGCTGGGCCGTGATACGGGCATAGGGGTACACCTTGATCACGTTGCGCATCAGCTTGTCATAACGCTCCGCATCACGCCGGTCCCGAGGCTTCCAGCGCCCTTCGATCTCCGCCTCGCCCAGGTAGATGAGCGGTATGGTATCACCCGACTCCACCACGGCGTGCACCACATAGGCCTGCGCCTCCACGCAGGTGGTGTGCACGAGCATCATGGCGGTGATGCCCCAGGTGGCGAGGGCCTTTTCGAACATGGCAGGCCTTTGGGTCCGGTGAAGCTACGCTACAAAGCACGGGCCGTCCCGCCCTTGTACCGGATCAGCGCCGCTTTAGTTTCCAAGGACTTAACGCGGGGACCGGCCGTCCTGTTGTGGGCCGTCCATTCGTGTTGCCCAAGGCCGCGGCGACCAGGGCAGCGGCGGCCATCTCCTCCGGGTCCTGGCCATCGAGCACTTCCGGCATGAAATGGTCGCGGACGAAGTGCGTATCGTACGTGCCACTGCGGAAAGCCGGATGCCCCATGGTGAACCGGCAGAAGCTCAAGGTGGTCTCGATCCCACTGATGGCGTAGTCGTCAATGGCCCGCTCCATGCGTTCGATGGCCTCTTCGCGGGTGGCGCCGTGGGTGATGAGCTTGGCGATCATCGGATCGTAGTGGATGGGGATATCCATCCCTTCCTCGAACCCATCATCCACCCGCACACCCGGTCCCTGCGGCGGACGATAGGTCACCAGCCTTCCGATATCGGGCAGGAAATTGTTGGCCGGATCCTCGGCGTAGACCCTGATCTCAATGGCGTGCCCGTTGATCCGGAGGTCCTCCTGCTTGAAGGGCAGCTTCTCCCCTTCAGCCACACGGATCTGCAGCTTCACGAGGTCGAGGCCCGTGATCATCTCGGTGACGGGATGTTCCACCTGGAGGCGGGTATTCATCTCCATGAAGTAGAAGTCGCCCTGTTCATCCAGAAGGAACTCCACCGTGCCAGCGCCGGTGTAATCCACGCTCTTCGCCACGGCCACGGCGGCCTCGCCCATGCGCTTACGCAATTCCGGGGTGAGCACCGCGCTCGGCGCCTCCTCCACCACCTTCTGGTGGCGACGTTGCACACTGCATTCCCGCTCGAAGAGGTAGCAGGTGTTGCCATGGGCATCGGCCATGATCTGCACCTCGATGTGGCGCGGGCCTGCCACGTACTTCTCGATGAAGACACTGCCATCGCCGAAGGCGTTCTGTGCCTCGCTGATGGCCCGTTCGAGGCCTTCCTTCAGCTCCTCCTCCTTCTCCACGATACGCATGCCCTTGCCCCCACCGCCAGCCGCGGCCTTGATGAGGATGGGGAACTTGATCGAGCGCGCCACCTTCATCGCCTCCTCCATTCCGCTCACGGCGCCTTCCGTACCAGGAACCAGCGGCACGCCGTGTCCTTTGACGGCCTCCTTCGCGGCAAGCTTGTCGCCCATCACCTTCATGGCGTGGGGTGAAGGACCGACGAAAATGACCCCGGCCTTCTCCAGCGCCCGGGCGAAGTCGCCATTCTCGCTGAGGAAGCCATAGCCCGGGTGAACGGCATCCACCTTGAGGTCCTTGCACACCTTCACAAGCTTGTCGATCACGAGGTAACTCTCCTTGCTGGCCGCGGGTCCGATATGCACGGCCTCATCGGCGAAACGTACGAATGGGGCGTTGCGGTCGGCATCGGAATACACGGCCACGGTACGGATGCCCATTTCGCGGGCGGAGCGCATGACGCGCAGGGCGATCTCGCCGCGGTTGGCGACGAGGAGCTTCTGGATCTTCTTCTTGGCCATCATGGGGGACTGAAGTGGCGAAGATGCGAAGGGATCACCTCAACTTTGCCATTCCGAGCCATGCGTCAGCTCCTATCCATCCTTTCCCTCACCCTGTACCTGACCGTGTTCGGCCAGAGCACGGTGGCCCCGGATGGCACCGCGTTCCACAGCGAGGTACGCGTGAAGAACGGATCGAACCAACAGGTATTGATCAACGTGGTACCCAAGGGGTCCGCGTTGCAGTTGCAAGGCAGCGCCTTCATGCTGGATCCCGGCCGGGAGGAGGTCATCGCTCAGTATGATGATCAAGGGGACTTCGTGAGCCCAGTGCAGAAGCTCGTGGTGAGTGGCAGGGTGACCAACCTGCGCGGGAAGCAACGGACGATCGGCGTGTTGATGATGGAGAAGCGGCAGGTGGACGCGCACCATCGCATCTGGTACTACGAGGTGATGTCGGGCGGCATGCGCGTGGGCATCGGCTTCTGAGAGACCACGGGCGCGGTCGAGCGCTTTGACCATTCTTAACGAAGCAGTGGAGGGCTGCTGGTTACCTTCGCCATGAACGCGCGCCACCAGTGGCCGTGTGCGGCGCTGCACGCTCCGGAACGCATCCTGTCCCCTCCGCCCCACCGACGGAATGAGCCACCTACCCCACCTGATCGCCGACCTCGGCCTGATCCTTTCCGTGGCGGCGGTGACGACCCTCGTCTTCAAGCGCATCAAGCAGCCGCTGGTACTGGGTTACATCGTGGCCGGCCTGCTGGTGGGGCCTTATGTGGCCTTCCTTCCAACGGTGCTCGATGAGAACAGCCTGCGGACCTGGTCGGAGATCGGTGTGATCTTCCTGCTGTTCAGCCTGGGGCTCGAGTTCAGCTTCAAGAAGGTGGCCAAGGTGGGTGGTACGGCGAGCGTCACGGCCATCACCACCGTGTGCTTCATGCTGGTGGCAGGCTTCGGCACAGGACAGGCCATGGGATGGACCTTCATGGACAGCCTCTTCCTGGGTGGCATCCTATCCATCTCCTCCACCACCATCATCGTGCGTGCCTTGGACGAACTCGGGTTGAAGACACGTGGTTTCGCGAACCTCGTGGTGGGCGTACTGGTGATCGAGGACCTGGTGGCGATCCTGCTGATGGTGGTGCTAAGCACGGTGGCGGTGAGCCGGCAGTTCTCCGGAACGGAGCTGCTCTTCGCCATGGGCAAGTTGGTCGCCTTCCTCGCGGTCACCTTCATCGTCGGCATCTACCTGATCCCGACGGTGCTGCACCGCACACGCAAGTTGATGAACGAGGAGACCCTGCTGGTGGTGGCCGTAGCGCTCTGCCTCACGATGGTCTTCCTGGCTGCGCAGGCCGGTTTCAGCGCGGCGCTTGGTGCCTTCCTGATGGGCAGCTTGCTCGCGGAGACGGTGATGGCCGAGCGCATCGAACACCTCGTGAAGCCGGTGAAGGACCTGTTCGGCGCCATCTTCTTCGTGTCGGTGGGCATGATGATCGACCCGCGGATGCTCATCGAGCATTGGCAGCCGGTGCTCATCGTCTCCTTGGTGGTGGTACTGGGTCAGCCGATCAGCAGCGCTGCGGGTGCACTGCTCTCCGGCCAGCCGTTGAAACGTGCAGTGCAGGCCGGCATGTCGCTTTCGCAGATCGGCGAATTCTCCTTCATCATCGCGACCCTTGGTGTATCGCTCGGGGTGACCAGCTCCTTCCTGTATCCTGTGGCCGTGGCGGTGTCGGCCATCACCACATTCGCAACGCCTTATATGATCCGGGCCTCGGAGGGCATGGCCGATGTGCTCACGCGCAGCCTGCCCACCAGCTGGGTCGCGTCCATTGAGCGTTACAGCCAGCAGACCTCGCAGGTGAAGGTGACGAGCGACTGGCGGATCCTGCTACGCTCGTACGTGATGAACGTGGGTCTCTTCTTCGTGCTCTGCGTGGCGGTGATCATGCTGGCCTCACGCCACCTCACTCCCATGCTCGCACAATTCGTTGATGCGCGTTACGGGCACGTGGGCGCGGGCTTGATCACGTTGATCCTGATCCTTCCGCTCATCTGGGCGATGTCCATCCGTCGGATCAAGCGTGCGGCGTACCGCCACCTCTGGCTGAACAAAAGGCAGCTGCGTGGTCCACTGGTGGCCATCGAGGTGGCCCGCCTGGTGGTGGCGGTGCTGGTGCTGGGGCTGTTGGTGAACCAGTTCTTCAGCACCGGTTGGGCCTTCGGCGCCACGCTGGGCTTTATGGCGCTCGCGATCGTGCTCTTCCGGACCCGTTTACACCGCTTCTACCACCGTGTGGAACAGCGCTTCATGCACAACTTGAACCAGCGGGAACAGACCAAGCGCAGGCCCCATCTCGCGCCGTGGGACATGCACCTGGCGGAGGTGGAGGTGAAGCCCGGCACCCTCGTTGTGGGACGCAGCCTGGAAGAGATCCAGTTGCGCGAGAAGCACGGTGTGAACGTGGCCTTGATCGAACGCGACGACCGGAACATACCGGCACCGCATCGCGACGAACGTCTGCTGCCCGGCGACCGCTTGGTCGTGATCGGCACGGACGAACAGCTCTCCGACATGAACCGCACGCTCGAAGCACCGATCCCGGACAACGGCGACTATGACCTGGACAAGGACGACATCGCCTTGGAAAAGTACCGGGTGCTGCCGCGGTCACCATTGATCGGCACCACGATCCGTGCGTCTCGGTTGCGAGAGGAAGCGATGGCGCTGGTGGCGGGCATCGAGCGTGGGGATCAACGGCTGATGAACCCCGAGAGCTTCACGACATTCGAGCAGAACGACCTGGTATGGCTGGTGGGGAACACCGAACGGATCCACGCGTTCATGGAGCAGTGGAAGGCGGTGAGGGAGTAGCGGGTGCAGGTACAGGTACAGGAGCAAGTACTTGTTCAGCGCTACGGCTTCGGATGTGTGAAGTGCACGGTAGGCAGTAGGCAGGAGGCAGGAGGCAGTTCGCCTCTTGGTCACTGGTCGACCTCGCTCCATGGACAACCATGTACTGACGGCGAGTTGTTCGGATGATCTTCAACCAAGAATGAAGGTGGCAATGACCGGAACGCCCAGACCTACGCACATCGGCAACACGTGGACCGTGACATCATACCAGTCCAATCGCCGACCTTCCTCATGATCATACCAGCTTGCGCGTTGATAGGTCGGTTCGCGCCGGAACACCTTCTTGTACCAATGACGAAGCAGCGCGTATGACCCGACATATGCGAATGGCCCAAGCAGCCCGTCCCATGTGTTCAACCGCGGATTCTCCGGTATACGCCCAACGATCCCAATGATCGCAAGAACCGCTGTTGCCAGTACAAGAATCAGGAGCAAGCGATCATTTCGCAACCATTTCATGAACCCGCAGAACACCAGGCTGCATGTGATCGCGATACCGATCATTTCGTTGCTCCAGCAAGGCCATCCCTACTTCAGCACCTCCTTCACGCGATCGGCAGCCTCTTGCAAGGCAACGGCACCGAGCACTTTCAAGCCACTGTTATCGATCAGCTCCTTCGCTTCCTTGGCATTGGTGCCCTGCAGGCGCACGATGATCGGCACCTTGATGTCGCCGATGTTCTTGTAAGCATCCACGATGCCCTGGGCCACGCGGTCGCAACGCACGATGCCACCGAAGATGTTCACGAGGATCGCTTTCACGCGCTCGTCCTGCAGAATGATGCGGAAGGCCTTCTCCACGCGGGCTGCATCGGCGGTACCTCCCACATCGAGGAAGTTGGCCGGCTCGCCGCCGCTGAGTTTGATGATGTCCATGGTGGCCATGGCCAGACCAGCACCGTTCACCATGCAACCCACGTTCCCGTCGAGCTTCACATAGTTCAGGCCCGCCTCTCCGGCCTCCACCTCCGTGGGGTCCTCCTCGGTCTTGTCGCGCATCTCCACGTAGTCCGGGTGGCGGTAGAGGGCGTTGCCATCCAGGCGCACCTTGGCATCCACGGCGGCGATCTTGTCGTCGCTGGTCTTCAGTACGGGATTGATCTCGAACATGGCCGCATCGCAGCCCTCGTAGGCCTTGTAGAGTGCGGCGACGAACTTCACCATCTCCTTCTTCGCAGCGCCGGTGAGGCCCAGGTTGGTGGCGATCTTGTTGCATTGGAAGGGGCGCAAGCCCACCCGCGGGTCGACGATCTCCTTCTGGATCTTGTCCGGATGGTGCTCAGCCACCTCCTCGATATCCATTCCACCCTCAGTGCTGTACACGATCACGTTGCGACCACTAGCGCGGTCGAGCAGCACGCTCATGTAGTATTCCTTGGTCTCACTGGCACCGGGGTAGTACATGTCCTCGGCGATGAGGACCTTATGCACCTTCTTCCCCTGTGGCGGCGTCTGCGGGGTCTTCAGCATCATGCCGATCATGCCATCGGCCTTCTCGCGCACCTCGTCGATGCTCTTCGCCAGCTTCACGCCACCGCCCTTGCCACGCCCACCCGCATGGATCTGCGCCTTCACCACCCACCACTTGGTGCCCGTCTCCTGGCTCAGGCGCTTGGCCTGGTCCACCGCCTCATCGGCGTTGTAGGCCACCAGCCCGCGCTGCACGCGGACGCCGTATTGGGTGAGGATGCTCTTGCCTTGATATTCGTGGAGGTTCATCGCGCTTGGAAAGTTGGGGCGAAAGTAGCGCCCACGCGGTTAACGTTGCGGACACTTCCTTTGCACCCCATGATCCGCGCCACCGGACTCCACAAACGCTTCGGCGACCTCGAAGTGCTGAAGGGCGTAGACCTGCACGTGGCCCAGGGCGAGGTGGTGAGCATCGTGGGTGCCAGTGGCGCCGGAAAGACCACCCTGCTGCAGATCCTGGGCACCCTGGAAAAGGCGGACAGTGGCAGCCTGGCCATCAACGGACAGGAGGTGACGAAGTTGGGCAGCCAGGCCCTAAGCAGCTTCCGCAACAAGCACATCGGCTTCGTCTTCCAGTTCCACCATCTGCTGCCGGAGTTCACCGCGTTGGAGAACGTGATGATGCCCGGACTCATCGCGGGCAAGAGCATGAGGGCCTGCACCGCGCGCGCCGAGGAACTGTTGGCCCGGCTGAACGTGCTGCCGCGCAAGGAACACAAGCCGAACCAGCTGAGCGGCGGCGAGCAACAACGCGTGGCCGTGGCCCGGGCGCTGTTCAACAACCCGAGCGTGGTGCTGGCCGATGAGCCGAGCGGCAACCTCGACAGCGCCCACGCCAAGGAATTGCACCAGCTCTTCTTCGACCTGCGGAAGGAACTGGGACAGACCTTCGTGATCGTGACGCACAACGAGGAACTGGCGGAAATGGCGGACCGCAGGCTGGTGATGAAGGATGGGGTGATCTGAAGGCTGGAACGCCGAGGAGCGGAGAGGCAGAGTAACGCAGAGGGTGATCCCGAGCACGGCCCGATAGTTGCGTTCCGCAGCGACCTTTGCCGGCACCGTCCCCATGCGCATCCCGCTCCTCGCCCTCGCACTCTTCGCCTTCCTGCCCAGTTCCTTCGCACAGCTCCCGCCCATGTGCGAACCCGGCAACTTGCCCGTATGGATGCAGGCCATCGCATGGGACAAGAAGCCGGTGCCCTATGTGCTGCCCAAGCGCGAGCCGCTGCATACCAATAGCTTCGTAGGCACCTGGGTGATCCAGAAGACCAACGGTGATCGCTTCCGGTTCTGGAGTGAGAAGGACCGCGTGGTGGTGGAGGTGTACGACCGGAACGCCAAGCGCAAGCAGGTGCAGTTCCTCGACCTCACGGCGAACGTGCGCATGAAGTGGAGCGCCGATCGGGGCAAGGCCTACTTCGCGGTGGAGGACCTCCACTTCCCGAACGTGGGTTATTTCCACGAGATCTGGAGCGATTCGGTGCGCGCCACGGGACGCACGGAGCAGATCCTCGACGCCACCTGTACGGAGATGCTCGGCACCGATGGCAACAACGACACCACCTACTACTGGCGAACGGACAAGTATCCCGCGCTCTTCGCCGACATGCGCGTGTGGGCACCCTGGCTCTGCCGCGAAGGGCAGATGGAATACCTCACCGCGCTCTGCCCCAAACCCGTGGATGGGTGTTTGCGCGCCGAATGGCCCAAACGTCGCTTCGGACCAGAGGCCGGCAGCATCGCCTTCGTGAAGATCACACCGGGCAAGTCGCCCATGCCAGCGGTGGAAGGTGAACGCGGCCTGGTGGTGGAGCAACGCTTCCAGTGGAACAACAACAGCGGCATCGGCACCCTGCCCGCGTGGATGCGCGCCTACGTGAGCGACCTGAAGCCGGATACGCTGCCCGCCCTGTTCACGCCTGACCCGGTGGATCGCGGCATTCCGGACAACGCCTTCATCGGAACGCTCACCGCGGAAACACCGACGATGATCATCGGGATGCCGGACAAGAGGACCGGTCGCGATACCACCCACCAGCTGGCGAAATACAGCTACTGGGCCGATGCGCGGCGCGCGGTGTTGATCATGGATGACCCGGATGACGAGGGCTACCTCTTCTATGCCGTCGACCTCGATGCCGACGTGGTGATGGCCACCCACAACGAGATGAGCGGGCACGTGATCCCGAAGCTCTACATCAACACGCTCGAACAGGTGGGCCTGAAGGAGTTCGGGCGCGGGCTGGAACTGTACTTCTCGCCGCACGGCACCACGCGGAAGATCAACGGCTACGACTGTGAGATGCACACCACGAGCGAACGCTTCCTCACCTACTTCTGGTTCCCGAAGACCGATGTGCGGAACCCCGTCTTCGACATGAAGAACTGGATGGTGCAGCGCATGGGCCAAAAGATGAAGGACCTGATGTTCTTCGGTGTGGCCGACAAGCCGATGCCGATGGCTGTGCAGGGAACCACCATCACGAGCTACAAGGAGGGCAAGGCGAAACCACCGGTGGTGGACCTGCGCAACTACCGGGTTCGCGATGAGCGGTTGAAGCGGCTCCGCGAACCGAGTTCCGGACCGGAACGGATCTATGTGCCTAAGATCACCGTGGGAGAATCGATGTCCGGCGAATTCGATGTGGACGTTCCCGTGATGGTGGAAGCCGAACCGATGGAAGAGAGGAGACCTCCGAGCACCGCGATGAACGGCACGCATGAAATACCCTCGGATGGCATGGGGATCGGCTCGGGTCCCCCGCGCTCTGTGACGCTGCATCCCGCGATCGATTCGGTGATGAAGGCCGCCACCAACGGCTTCATCGGCACGGCCAAGTTGCGCTTCACCAGCACGCGCGGCGACAAGACCACCTCGTGGACGGTGCGTTATGCCAGCACGGCGGACAAGATGGTGCTAATTGGTCAGGATGAACAACCGGGCAATAAAGAGCACACCTACGCTACCTTGATCGACCGGCGATCCAGAAGGGAATTGAACTATATGATCGTGGGCGATTCGCTGCGCAGCGCCACTTATAACCTGCCCTACCGTTTCGAGCAGAGCTTTCAACCCGCCACTGCTGACAGCGCCATCACTGGTACACGCAAGCTGGTCGGTCGTACGGCGCAACACCGTCTGTTGGAGGAAGCTGATCGTCGGCGTGAGTCGTGGGTGGATACCAAGACCCCTTCCCTCTTTCACGATGTGCTCGGTGCGCGCAAGACCTGGGGTGGTGTGGAAGTCCTGTTGCGCGGCCCCATGATCGCAAGCACTCGGCCCGGCATGCCGCTGGAAGTGACCTACACCTACACGAACGAGGAGACCATGACCATGAAGGTGCTGGAGCTGAAGCCTGGACCCGTGGATCCGAAGGTCTTTGAGATCACGAAGGAGAGTTGGGGGAAGTGATGAGGTGAAGAGGTGAGAGAAGTGAAAAGATCGAGCTGGTGATGAGGGTGCATGGGCTCCTTTCGACGATCGTTGCAGCGGTCGTTGCGTGCACGGCGCAAGCGCAAGTGCCGGCCATGCCCGCATGGATGCAGTCCTCCTTCGCCGCAGAGGCGACCACCACCCTTCCCGCCGTGGTGCGCGGTCCCGTGAAGCACAACACCTTCATCGGCTCCTACACCGCACGCCTGACGATCCGCACGCCCGATGGCATCAAGCAACAGTTGTTCCTGAGCACCTGGCAGGACAGCACGCGCGGCATCATGCAGCTGGAGCTGGTACGCGGCATCCCGCATACCACCTGGTTCGCCGACAGTGAGGCGAACGTGGCCGTGGTGGCCAATGCCATCGGCCGCACCGCCCAGGTGAGCGAGCTCAAGCAAGTGCTGCTGGTGGATCGGCTGCGTGAACCGGACGCCCTGGAAGAGTTCCAGGATATACCAGTGAGGCCGACCGAAGAACACGTGATCATCGCGGGTGTGGAATGCACCCGTTACGACCTGGTGGAGGCGAACAACACACTTCAGCTCTGGACGGCGGACATCAAACCATCACCTTTCGCTGATGGCCCTGCCTGGATCCCGATGAACGAAGGACCCCTGCAAGCCTTCCGGCTGCTCTTCAAGTTCGGCGACCGCGCGGTCTTCAAGTTCATGATGGAGCCCCTGCTCGCGTTGGAGATCGTTGCCTACCACGCGGGGCCTGTCGCACCACCTGTGATCGACCTGTCGAGCTACACGGTCATCGCGTATCCGTAAGTTAGTCCCTCATACCATCGTCATGCGCAAGCACATCCTCCCCCTCGCAGCCGGCGCGCTGCTCCTCGCCACCACCACCACCGCACAGGTGGACATGAACGCCATCCTGCAGCAGAGCGGATCGAACATGCGCATGGAGCCGGACACGGACCCCTTCGTGCCGAATGCGTTCGTAGGCAGCTTCACGATGGACATGCACTTCTTCGAGAACGGGAAGGAGAGCAAGAACAGCCCGATGATCAGCACCATCCACAGCAGCGAGAGCAAGCTGGCCTTCGACTCGAAGTCGCCGGAGATGAAGGAGAGCGTGCGCATGATCATCGACCAGAAGGAGAAGATGCAGTACATGCTGATGGACGATGGCAAGGGCAACAAGATGGCCATGAAGACCCGCAAGATGAAGGTGACCGGCATGGAGGAGTCGAACAGGAACGCAGCGGACATCCAGGTGACGGACGAGACGAAGACGATCGATGGCCACGTGTGCAAGAAGATGATCGCCAAGGACGAGGATGGCACGTGGACGGGATGGATGGCGCAGGACATCGAGATGCCCTTCCACAGCGTGATGCGCGACATGCGTGGCAAGGGTGCCGAAATGCATGACGACGCGCTGGCCGGCGTGCACGGCTTCCCGCTGGAATACGAGTGGGTGAGCAACGATGGCAAGGAACGCGTGACCTGCCGCATCCGCGATCTGAAGCTCGGCACGGTGGATGAGGGGGCCTTCTCCATGAAGGGTTACCAGCTGATGGAGATGCCGATGATGCCGCCTGGCATGGGCCGCTGATCCATGGCCACCAAATTGGACTCCCTGGAACAGGTGGAGGTGACGACGCGCGCGCAATGGCGTGCATGGCTGAAGGCGCACCACACACGTACCACGGGGATCTGGCTGGTGTATTGGAAAAAGGAACACGCTGACAAGCATATCGGCATTGCGGCCATCGTCGAGGAAGCGCTCTGCTTCGGTTGGATCGACAGCACCGCACGCGCCTTGGATGCGGACCGCTCGATGCAGCACCTCTGTCCGCGCAAGCCGAAGAGCATGTGGAGCAAGGTGAACAAGGAACGCGTGGAACGATTGATCGCCAACAAACGCATGGCGCGCGCGGGACACAAGGCCATCGAGACCGCCAAGGCCAACGGTTCCTGGAACACCTTGGATGCCGTGGAAGCCTTTCACATCCCGGAGGACCTGGAGCGCGCGTTCAAGAAGAACAGGACCGCGTGGAAGCACTTCGATGCCTTCCCACCCAGCGCACGCAAGTTCATCCTGCATTGGATCGGTAGTGCCAAGACTGAAGCCACGCGCCTTAAGCGGATCGCGCAGACCGTAGCCTTGGCGGAGCAGAGCATTCGTGCGGGCATGCGCCGGCAGTAGATCACCATATACTACGAAAGGGGTATTGCAGCAGGCACTGGAAATGCCGCCCTTCGTATGACAGAAACCATCCCATGCGTTCTCCAAGTACCCTTTTCGCCCTGCTGAGCGGGGCAACCCTGTACGCTCAAGCCTACCTCGTCCCCACCGCCGTGAACGACCTTCAGGGGGTGAGTGTGATGAGCATGATCCCGTGCGGGAATGGGGAAAACCGGGTATGCTACAACACAGCGCAGGCTGTGAACGGAGCGTGGGTGTACGAGCTGCGGTCAAGCACCGGATCACCGGGCAACAGCACGGCGCATGTCTCCCTCAGCAATGACAACCCTTATCTGGAAAGGTCAGCGGGGAACAAGGTGTTCTACCGCACAGGGGATAGTTATGCGGGGAACAACCATAGCTACCATGTAGCGGATCTTGGCGTGGCCGTGCCGCCTGCAGCGCCCGGGCAAGCGCTGGCGTTGCAGCACGTGCCTTGTGGTGTCCTTGTGCCACAAGTGCTCAGTGGCAACCTCATCTGCAGCACGGACTTCAGTCCCGCGGTTGGTGAGGAATTGGTGAGTGTGAGCGCGAACACTGGCGCCACTGCACTTATCAAGGACATTGAACCGGGAACGGGCCATGGCATACCAGCTTGCGGGGCCAGCCACTCCACGGCCGTATTGAACGGTCGTATGTACTTCGTTGGCCATACCAGCGTTGAGGGCAATGAACTGTGGAGCACCGATGGCACGGAGACCGGCACGCAGTTGGTCACCGCCTACCAACCAGGAAGCGCCAGTACGGGTCACGGTCTGCTCTTCAGTGGCATCGGCAAACTCTTCCTTTCCAGCAGCGACCCCTACGGCAACCCCGAGCCCTACTGCTACGACCCGGCCACGAATACGTTGGTGCTGTTGCAGGAGATCATGCCGGGTAATGCCGCTGGCTCCGTACCGGCGGACTTCACCGTCTATGGCGACCGCGTCCTGTTCACTGCCGAGAACAGTTCCGGACGCGAGCTGTGGGTGACCGATGGCACGCCACAAGGCACCATGCTCTTCGCCGATCTGCACCCCCTTGGCAGTGGTGATCCCAAGTACCTTACCAGGGTAGGCACGAACATCTACTTCTTCTGCAACGACAGCTCCCGTGGCATCAAGCTGAAGAAACTCGCCCAGAATGGCACCATTACCACCGTCCTCACCATTCCATTGGGCAGCGTACCGGTGCAAGCCATAGCCGCGGGTAAGAACCTGGTATACACCTTGCGGAACGCGAACAACGTCCTCACCCTGTACCATAGCAACGGCACCTCGGCTGGCACCCGGATCATCAAACCAGCGGTCAACAGTGTGCTGGAGTCAGGGAGTTCCATTGTGCGGTGGGCGGTCACGGCGAATGGCTTTTACTTCATCGCCGATTACTCCACCACGAGCAACAAGCTTTGGAAGATCCCGCTGAACCCTTGAAGCTAGCTTAAGAACACCCTTCGGGCTACGCGCGGGTACTTCGCGACCACGCTCGGTCGTGGAGACCCTCACAGAGCTCCCGGCCCTGCTCAGTTCCCACACCCCTGCTTACAGGCAGCGCGGTCGCCTGAGCGCCAGGTATCTTTCGCTCGGGTCCAAAAGCATTTGGGATACGGCGCTGGTCGAATGAACCTCACGTGACCCTTGAGACCCTGTTCAACAGCGCCCACGCGCGACGCCCGCATCGCCAAGGTCGTGGCCAAGGCCGCGAAGGGCGAACGGCCCAACGCCTGAACCAACACCACCACCATGAACCACCTCGCCATCCTCGTCTGTGCCATCAGCATCTTCCTGCTCGGTGCCCCCTGGTATTCCAAAGCCCTGTTCCTGCGGCCCTGGGCGCGCGCCAACGGCCTCGACCCTGAAGTGCCGCGCGATCCGAAGACGACGAAACATCCAGCGCAGGTCTTCGGCATCGCCTTCCTCATGGCCTGGGTCGCGGCCTATGCGTTCGCCATCCTCGTGGGACATGATGTGCACAGCTTCGCGCACTGGCTGCACCACGGCTTCCTCTGCGGGCTCGGCATCGCCTTCACCAGCTTCGCGATCAACTACCAGTTCGCGAACAAGCCCACCACGCTCCTGCTGATCGATGGCGGCTACCACATCGTGCAGTTCACCTTGTACGGCGTTATCATGGGGCTGTGGGCGTGAACCGGAAGCGCCTCGCCCAGCTCCTCGAAGAAGCCTACGCGCACCACGCGCATCCGGGCTTCCTGGATGCGGACCCGCTGCGCATCCCACGCGCCTTTCCGGACCGCCGTGACGCCGAACTCATCGGCTTCCTCACGGCCACCATCGCCTGGGGACAACGGAAGACCATCATCGCCAACGCGGAGCGCCTGGTGGCGCTGTTCGACGAGCGGCCGCATGCGTTCGTGATGCAGGCGAGCGAGGACGAGATCGCCACCGTGGAGCGCTTCGTCCACCGCACCTTCAACGGCACGGACCTGCGCCACTTCATCCTGGCCCTGCGGCACCTCTACACGACCTATGGCGGCTTGGAGGAGGCATTCCTGGCGGATGACCTGCAGGCCGGGCAGCAGCAGGCAACGAGCTCACAGATACCCGTGAAGTGGCACGCGGCGAGCGGGATCCACCTGTTCAAGCAGCGCTTCTTCGCGATCCCGCACGAGGCCCGCACACGCAAGCACGTGGCCGATCCCGGCAAGGGCAGCAACGCCAAGCGCATCAACATGTACCTGCGTTGGATGGTGCGCCCCAACGACCGCGGCGTGGACCTGGGCCTGTGGAAGCGCATCACCCC
>JACJZG010000015.1 GCA_020635715.1 Flavobacteriales bacterium
TCCATGGCGGACTTAAGCGATCGTTCGTTCGACTTTTTCACGGGTGAGCGGTCTATCGTGGTCCAGGTGGAAGAAACGCACGTCCAGGTCGAGGCCATCCAACGCGGTGTGCAGGCGGCTGGCATCGGTATCGGTGATGAAGACCTGTCCAAATCGCTGATCGCTCAGCAACTTCAGCAGGTGGCGCATGCGCTGCGGGTCGATCTTGTCGAAGATGTCGTCCAACAAGAGGATGGGCCGCAAGCCGCTCCGCACCTGGGTCAGGTCGAACTGGGCCAGCTTCAAGGCGATGAGGTAGGTCTTCTGCTGCCCCTGTGAACCGTAGCGCTTCAGCGGCTGGTCGTTGATCGTGAAGAGCAGGTCGTCCTTGTGGACGCCCTGGGTGGTATGTCCCGCAGCCCGGTCGCGGTCCCAAGCCTGGCGCAGCAAGTCCCGCATGGGCACCGCATCCAAGGCTGAGCGATAGGCGAGCGCCACCCGCTCCGGTCCCGCACTGATCTCCGCATAATGCCGCTCCAACAAAGGAACAAGCTCCTGCATGAAGGCATTGCGCACTTCGAAGACCGTGCCGCCATGCTGGATGAGCTGCTCGTCCCACGCTTCGAGCTGGTCCAACGATCCACCGCCCATCTCAGCGAAATGCTTCAGCATGGTGTTGCGCTGCGCGAGGGAGCGGTTGTAGCGGATCAGGGCATCGAGGTAGGTCCGGTCGAACTGGGCGATGAGGCCATCGAGGAAGCGCCGCCGGACCTCGGAACCCTCCAGTATCAGCTGGCCGTCATACGGCGTGATCATCACCACCGGGTAGCGGCCCACGTGGTCCGCCAGGCGATCGTACTCCTTCTTGTTACGGCTGAGGATCTTGCGCTGGCCGCTCCGCACGCTGCACAGGATGGCATCCTCCCCGTCGGCGGTGTGCATGCGGCCCTGCACCATGAAGAGTTCCTCGCCATGCAGGATGTTGTGCGTGTCCACCGGGTCGAAATAGCTCTTCGCCAGGGAGAGGTAGTGGACCGCGTCGAGCAAGTTGGTCTTCCCCACCCCGTTCGGGCCCACGAAGCAGTTCACCTCGGGTCCCAGGTCCACCTCCGCCTCGCGGTGGTTGCGGAAGTGCAGAAGGGATAGGCTGGCGAGATGGAACCGCATCGGCCCCAAATGTAACCGCATGGCCACCCAGCCCCCGGTTCGGCGGGCAGGCCATCCGCCCCGCTTTCGACCAACCACTGTCCATAAGCCGGTAGGTGGCTCATCCCCAAGTCCCATAGAGCCTGTTTGGAACCTCTTCGCAGGCGCCCTCCGGCCTCTTTTCCGCCCATGCTTCGCCGAAAAATGGTCACGTAGACACCGCTATGCGCCCATTTTTCGGCATCGCCTGGCCAAAAAATAGTCTCGGCGTCCATCCTGCAAGAGATCCCAAGCAGGCTCGAAAAGGTCTACTTTTGCCGCTCCTTAGACCGACCATGAGCAATAAAGTGAATCCGCACCACGCGACCACCACGGAAAGCAAGGACGTGGACCTGGGTCAGGTGTACACCCGTACCGAACTGTTCATCGAGAACAACAAGAAGGCCATCACCATCGGGGTGGTGGGCGTACTGGCGGTGGTGGGCGGCCTGCTGGGCTACAAGAAGCTGATCGCCGAACCCGCTGCGGCCGAAGCGGCCGAGATGATGTGGAAGGCCGAGTACTACTTCGAGGTGGACTCGCTGGCCAAGGCGCTTGATGGCGACGGCCAGTGGCCGGGTTTCCTCAGCATCGCCGAGGACCATGGCAGCACCCCGAGCGGCAACCTGGCGCATTATTACCTCGGTGCCATTTACATGCAGCAGGGCGAATTCGAGGCCGCACTGGACCACTACAAGAAGGCCGACCTCGAGGATGATGTGCTGCGCGTGATGGCCGTGGGCAACCAGGGCGATGCGCTGGTGGAACTGGGCCGCACCGATGAAGCGGTGAAACAGTTCGAGAAGGCCGCGGGCATGACGAACAACGAACTCATCGCGCCGATGTACCTGATGAAGGCCGGCATCCTGCATCAACAGGCGGCCAACTGGGCCGGTGCTGCGAAGGCCTTCAAGCGCATCGCCACCGAATTCCCCACCAGCCAGGAAGCGAGCACCGCGCGCAAGTACGCCGGCCACGCAGAGGCCATGGGAGGCTAGGCCATGGCGACCGCCGAACATCCTCTTTCGCATTACGACCCGACCAGCGTCCCCAGTGGCGCTGGTCGTCGTTTCGCCCTGGTCGTGAGCGAGTGGAACCGCGAGGTGACCGATGCCCTGCGGGCCGGTGCACGCGAGACGTTGCTGAAGCACGGTGTGGAGGAGGCGGACATCCTGGAAACCTGGGTGCCGGGAAGCTTCGAACTGGCCCTGGGTGCCCAACTGCTCCTGGAACAGGAAGCCTTGGACGGCGTGATCTGCCTTGGCAGCGTGGTGCGTGGTGAGACCCCCCACTTCGACTTCGTATGCCAGGGCGCCACGCAGGGCATCATGGCCGTGGGCCTGAAGTTCAGCCTGCCCGTGATCTTCGGCCTGCTGACCGATGACACGATGCAGCAGGCGAAGGACCGCAGCGGCGGAAAGCACGGCAACAAGGGCGTGGATTGCGCGGTAGCCGTGTTGAAGATGGCCGCACTGAAGAACCGGTAGCGCCATCCCGCGGGGAAGTCCGATCTTGTGCGGACCATCCGGGTGAACCATGCGCAGCCTCCTGCTTTCCCTCCTCATCGTCCCGTCCTTGCTGAACGCACAGACCGCCCGCACCGGGCCGCGCTTGGGCGTGGGACTCGCCACCATCAGTGCCGGACAGTTCCTTGAATGGAACGGGCTGCCCAAGGTGGGCCCGCTCTTCGGCTGGTCCTTCGAGATCCCCTGGGCAGCACAGGCCTCCTTCCTCATCGAGCCGATGTACATCACCAAGGGAAGCCTGGTACAGAACGCGCAATTGCGCACCTGGACCAGCAACCGGCTGGGCTACCTGGAGCTTCCGGTCCTGATCAAGTTCAGCCTGCAGAACGATCCCGGCGGCATCTACCTCGCAGGGGGCGCTATCGGTGGCCTGTGGATGAACGGGCGTTACAAGGTGAAGCAGGATGGCAACGTGCTCACGGACCAGAAGTACACCGTTTCCGGAACGAGTAACCGCACACAGGTCAGTCTGGCGGCCGGCATGGGCTGGGACATCGGCACATCGGCCTTCGAAGTGCGTATCCAACAGAGCGTAACACCATTCAGTCCGGTGATCCGCGGGCAGAACCTCGTGGTGGGCCTGCATTACACCTACTACCTGCCAGCGAAGAAGGAAAAGTCGAAGAAGGAAGAGGATTGACCCCACCCACCGTTCCACATGTCATTCTCCACCGCTTCCGCCGGCGAGCGCCTGCCCTTCGGCCGCAATACGCTGTTGAAGGTCTACCTCGCGGTCTTCCTCATCATCTGGGCGTGGACCTTCATCGGCACGACGGATAAAGCGAACTGGATCACCGAGAACGTGCTCACCACGGTCTTCATCGGCGGGCTGGCGCTCTCCCATCGCCGGTTCCGGTTCAGCGACCTCAGCTACACGTTGATGTTCGTGTACATCCTGCTGCACATCTACGGCGCGATGTACACCTATGCCGAGAACCCGCTCGGCTATTGGTTGCAGGAGCGGTTCCACGGCGACCGGAACCACTACGACCGCATCGTACACTTCAGCTTCGGCCTGCTGCTGGCGTATCCGATGCGCGACTACTTCATGAACCACTTCCACTGGCCCAACTGGGTGTGCTGGGTGCTTCCGGTGGAGATCACGCTCAGCTTCAGCGGTGCTTACGAACTGATCGAATGGGCCGTGGCCGATGTCTTCTTCCCCGCGCAAGGAGCGGCGTACCTGGGCTCACAAGGGGACGTATGGGACGCACAGAAGGATATGGTCCTCGCCTTCAGTGGGGCGGTGCTGGTGATGGTGCTGGCGAGCGTGGTGAAGAGGATGAGCACGATCCGGGGATAGAACTAGCCAGTTGTCAAATCCCGAGCAGCAGTACAGCGAAACCAAGCAGAATCACAACTGCGTGGATCACTAAGAAAACGAGCCCAAGAACATTTGAACGGCGCCTTTGGCCAAATCGCATCGATTCGATCGACTTCTTTATAGCCAATACCACGAATCCCGCTCCGACCAATAGTTCGGCAATGCTTAGAAGGAGCCGACTGATGATAGGTCCCGGATCCTCGCCTTTTTGAACGAGAGCTTCCCTATGTTCATAGATCTCTTCGGCGGGGATCCAAAGTCCGAAGTAGATGACCAACGCTGAAGTCACGCAGGACAAGATCGCACTCAGGAGAAATGCCTTGAACGGCGTGAGGTCTTGTCGATAAATACGCAGCATCACATAGATCACTAAACCGTGATTGGCCACTAAAAAGCCCACGCCCAGCAGGAACATCAGGATCAAAGCGACCAGCATAGCTCACACCTTCGTCCGCACCTTGCTCCACGGCTTCACCTGCCAGACCACCGTGGCGGTGGCCAGGTGGTTGCCCTCCACGTCGTGCACCTCCACCGTGCTGCCGTAGTCCACGGATCCCGCGGTGGCAAGGGGCTTGATCACCTTATCCGCGATCTCCTCAGCAGATGGGACGCACTTGGCCGTGGCCGGCTTCTTCGCCTGGTAATGGAATTCGACATGAAGGGAGCGCATGATCAATCGGTACTGCTTCGGATCCAGCTTCTCAAGGACCGATAGACCACTGCACATCTCGCTCGCGGTGGCGATGGCGCAGGCGTGGATGCCCTTGATGTGGTTGCGGTTCACCCGCCAATACGGAATGCGCACGCTGATCCCGCCGTCGCGCAAAGGAACCACTTCGAAACCGTGCGGTCGGTTGAACGGGATCGAGAATGGCAACACCCTGTTCAACCACCAACGGGAGTAGGCTGAAGTACGGGCTTTGGAGAGAAGGGCTGGCAGGTTCATGTTCTTACTGGTTTAGCAAGGACAAAGGATGAAGGCAAAAGGCAAATGGATGAAGGGAATGCCGGCATTCCAGATCCGCAGTGGACGACCGATGTCATTTACGTGGGCTTCGCTTCTCAGCGGTCAATACTGCTGCTGTCAGTATCGCTAACAACTCCTTCAATTCCAATTGCATGGCGCTCAACTGTTCGAAGTCCGGATGAAGTTCCGCACCACGGATGATACGCATGGAAATACCCGTTTCCCTGATCTCCTTGCGTGCGACCTTCAGCTTATGCGTGAAGTCACGGTGTGTCTCACCTCCTTGAGATTCGGCATAATTCAACGCGGCCGAACCAGATGATCGAAGGATCTGATCCCCATAGTACCGCCCGGCAGGACCTGACCGCATTCCTTGGGTCAACTTCACTACACGGATCGCCAGGTCCACCAAACGATCCTCCAGGTCACGCTTCCGTTCGGGTATCATGGATGCATATGAATTGTCAAAAGACGTGGTGAAAACTCATGAATTCACGTTCTGAAAGTCGCGGCCAAGCCGTCGTTGGTAGGATGGACTCCTTCGACCTTCTGCCTTCAACCTTCTGCCTTCGTCCTTTGCCCGCGTCATTTCACCTTCTGTCCCTAGGCTTCCTTACCGGCCAGTATCCGTTGGATATCCGGCTTGAAGTAATCCGGTCCTTTCATCACCTTTCCATCCTCGCGATAGATGGGCTTGCCATCGGCTCCGAGCTTGCTCATGTTGCTCCGTTGGATCTCCCGAAACACCTCATCCATCTTGTTCTCCAGGCCATGCTTCAGCAGGGTACCGCATAGGATGTACAGGATATCTCCGAGAGCGTCGGCCACTTCCACCAGATCCCCGCGTAGCGCTGCCTCCAGGTATTCCTCGTTCTCCTCGCGGATCAACTTGTACCGCAACAGGGCATCGCGATCACCGATGTCCCCGGTGGGTTCCGTGGCATTCGGGATGCCGAAGGCGTCGTGGAAATCACGGACATGTGTGGTGGCTTCTTCGAGCGTGAGGGCGTGCGTGGTGGTCTGCATAGGCCCGAAGGTACCCGAGATGTTCATCCGCACCGCGTGCAACCGTTCATCTCGATGCGAAGGCGGGACCTGTCAATGGCTGTGAGCGGTTAACGTTCTTTAACTCGCACCTGCCGGACCACGCAAGCCAGCCCTTTGACCTTTGCGTATGAACCACGGCCAGCCGCCGATCATGACCGAACCCATGGACGAGACCACGACCGGAACCGCACAAGCTGTCACCTCGGACAGCATCCGTGCCTTGAACGAACGCATCCAGCAGGCCAGTGCCTTCGTCGACCTGATCGACCAGGAGATGGGCAAGGTGATCGTAGGCCAGAAGGACATGGTGCAGAAGCTGCTCGTGGCCCTGCTCGCCGATGGGCATATCCTGCTCGAAGGCGTACCCGGCCTGGCCAAGACCATGGCGATCAAAGCGCTGGCCCGCACCGTGGATGTGGACTTCAGCAGGATCCAGTTCACCCCGGACCTGCTCCCGGCCGACCTCATCGGCACCTTGATCTACAGCCAGCGCAACGAGGAGTTCAGTGTGAAGAAGGGGCCGATCTTCAGCAATTTCGTCCTGGCCGACGAGATCAACCGCGCGCCCGCCAAGGTGCAGAGCGCCTTGCTCGAGGCCATGCAGGAAAGACAGGTCACCATCGGTGCCACCACCTATCCCCTGCCCCAGCCCTTCCTGGTGCTCGCCACCATGAACCCCATCGAGCAGGAAGGGACCTACCCCCTGCCCGAGGCGCAGACCGATCGGTTCATGCTGAAGGTGGTGCTGGACTATCCGCGCAAGGAGGAGGAGAAGTTGATCATCCGCCAGAACGTGCGACCCGGTGGCATGGCCGAGCCCCAACGCGTTGTCCGTCCCGAGGAGATCATGAAGGCGCGTCAATTGGTGCGCGAGGTGTACATGGATGAGAAGATCGAGCAGTACATCGTGGACATCGTTTACGCCACCCGGAAGCCGGACCAATACAAGCTCACCGACCTCACCAGCATGATCGGCTTTGGCGGCAGCCCGCGTGCGAGCATCAACATGGCGCTGGCAGCGAAGGCCTTCGCATTCACGAAACGGCGCGGATACGTGATCCCCGAGGACGTGCGCGCCGTGTGCCCCGATGTCCTGCGTCACCGCATCGGTCTCACGTACGAAGCCGAGGCCGAGAACATCACCGTCAACGAGATCATCGATCGTGTGCTGAACACGGTGGAGGTACCTTGATCAGCGAGCAGGGGCAGGTGCAGGTGCAAGACCGTGTCTTCGCTCCCGTACCGGCCGCAACACCCTGCGTCCTGTATGAACACGACCCAACATACCAAGGAACTGCTCCGCAAGGTGCGCTTGATCGAGCTGAAGACCCGCGGCTTGAGCGAGCACATCTTCTCCGGAGAGTACCACAGCGCGTTCAAAGGGCGTGGCATGACCTTCAGCGAGGTGCGTGATTACGCCCCGGGCGATGAGGTACGAACGATCGACTGGAACGTGACCGCCCGCTTCGGCCATCCGTTCGTGAAGGTGTTCGAGGAGGAGCGTGAGCTGACCGTGATGCTCGTGGCTGACCTGAGCGCTTCGGGCGAGTTCGGCACGACCAACCAGCTGAAACGTGAACTGATCACGGAGGCATGCGCCACCATCGCCTTCAGCGCCATCAAGAACAACGACAAGGTGGGGCTCATCCTCTTCACCGGCCAGGTGGAGAAGTTCATCCCACCGAAGAAAGGGCGCAGTCACATCCTTCGCCTTGTGCGTGAGCTGCTGGAGTTCCAGCCGAAGGAACGCGGCACCGACATCACCGCCGCCCTGCGGTACCTGAACAGTGTGATCAAGAAGCGGAGCATCACCTTCCTCCTGAGCGACATGATGGACACCGATTACGAGGCCGCTCTGAAGATCGCCAACCGTCGGCATGACCTGGTCGTGCTGCGAACCACGGACCCGCGTGAAGGTGAACTACCGAACATGGGCCTGGTCCAGTTCGTGGACCCGGAGACCGGGGAGGCGCGCTGGGTGAACACCGGCAGTCGTGCCATCCGGAATGCCTTTCGGGCGGCCGCGCTGAAGCACCAGAACCGCACCCGCGAGATCCTGCGCCGCTCCGGTGTGGACCACGCGACGATCAGCACGAAGGATGGGTATGTGCGCCCCTTGATGCAGTTGCTCAAACAGCGCGAGGTCCGGTGAGGTGGATCATCCATATCCTTCTGACATTTCCGCTGTTCGCCGCAGCGCAACCCGGAAGCAGCATCGTGGACGCGCGGACCGACACGAACGTCATCCGGATCGGCGAACAGGTCCGGTTGCATTTGGAAGTGAGCCACCCGTCGGCGGTGAGCGTGATCTGGCCTTCGATCGGCGACACCCTTTCCGCCCATCTCGAGGTGGTGCGCGACACCGGGGTGGATACTGCCGAAGCCGGAACCGCAACGATGCGCCAGGTGCGGACGCTCATCGTCACCGCTTTCGACACCGGCTACTGGGCCATCCCTCCTTTCCGCTTCATCGTGAATGGATCGCCGCAGGAGACGAAGGCGATGCTCGTGGAAGTGCGTACGGTGGAGGTCGATCCGTCCCAGCCGATCCGCGATATCAAGGATATCGTTGAACTACCGTTCAGCCTGATGTACTGGATCCGCAAGCATGCCTTATGGCTCCTGGGTGGACTTGTCGTGACCGGTGTGATCATCGGGCTGTTGTTGTACCTGACCCGGCGCAAGCCGGTCGCAAGGGCCATGACCCGCGAGGTAGCACTTCCGCTGGCCGACCGCATCCTGGCCGCCCTGCGCACTCTCGAGGCAGAACGCATCTGGCAGCAAGGAGACCACAAGCAATACCAGTCGCGCGTGACGGACCTGTTGCGCGGATACATCGAAGAGCGCTACCAGGTACCCGCCATGGAGAGCACGACGGACGAACTGTTGCGCGAGCTGCGGGTGAGCCCTCTGAACACCGACCAACGCGGCCGGTTGGAGAACATGCTGCGGTTGGCGGACATGGTGAAGTTCGCCAAGGCCCAACCCTCGCCGCAGGAGAACGAGCAGATGATGGCGAGCGCCGTGCGCTTCGTTCAGGATACCGCACCCCGCCCCGAACCCGTTGACCATGCGTAGCGGCCGCGACCTCATAGCCGGTGTGGTGTGGTGCCTCCTCGCGCTGGTGGGAGTGGTGGTCGCGCTCGTGTTCGCTCTTGGTCGGTACGAAGCAGCGAGCCCTTGGTGCTATTGGCTCCTGTTGCTGCTGTTCCCGCTGGTGGGCTTCCACCTTCTACGAACGGTACGACGCCGGTCCATGGTGCGGCTGAGCACCTTGCATACGGTGGGGCACCGACCAGTTGACATCCTCGCCGTGCTCCGCCACCTGCCCATGGCCGCGGCGATCCTCGGGACCGGTCTCCTGATCATCGGCCTGGCGCGGCCACAAAGCGAGGACAACTGGCAGGACGTGAAGCGCGAGGGCATCGACATCGTCATAGCCTTGGACATCTCGGCGAGCATGCTGGCCAAGGACTTCAAGCCCGATCGTTTGCAGGCCTCCAAGCGGGTGGCCATGGAGTTCGTTGACGACCGTCCCAACGACCGCATCGGTCTGGTGGTGTACGAGGGTGAGGCCTTCACCCAATGTCCGATAACCACGGACCACCGGGTGCTGAAGGAACTCTTCGCGGATGCGGCCCCCGGGCTGATCGAAGGTGGAACGGCGGTGGGCAGCGGACTGGCCACGGCCCTGAACCGATTGCGCGAAAGCGAGGCCAAGAGCAAGGTGGTGATCCTCCTCACCGATGGGGAAAGCAATGCGGGCACCATCCAACCGATCGACGCCGCGCGCATCGCCGAGCAGCTCGGCATCCGGGTATACACCATCGGGGTGGGTACGCGCGGAAAGGCCCTCTCCCCCGTCGCCCGCTACGCCACGGGCCAGTACCGATACGAATATGTGGATGTGGACCTGGACGAGCCCACCATGCAGCGCATTGCCGAACTCACCGGTGGGAAGTACTTCCGCGCCACTGACGAGGCCAAGCTGAAAGAGATCTACGCGGAGATCGACCGGCTCGAGAAGACGCGGATAAAGGTGACGGAGCACCGTTCGAAGAACGAGGAGTACCTGCCCTTCGTGCTCGTTGGGGCGTCACTGCTGTTCGCGGCCATCTTCCTTGACCGTACCATCCTGCGTACCATGGCATGAGGACCACAGGCACATACCATCTCGGTGTGGCCACGGCGGTGGTGCTGGGCCTGGAGATCCTGTCGGCGATCACCTGGGTGACCTGCTGGTGGCTGCTCGACCATGAAGTACCTGCGTTCCGCCTGGAGCGAACGGAGATGCTGTATGGTATGCTGGCCGGCCCACTGCTCGCCATCATCTTCCTGTTGAACCTCTCATGGCGTGTGCGCGCCCAGAAACGGTTCGCACAGGACACCACCTTGGCGCGGATGATCCCGGGGAATTCGGACACCCGCGTGATCCTGCGGTTCCTGTTCATCCGTCATGCGCTTTCCTTCATCGTCGTTGCCCTGGCCGGACCCCAGTTCGGCACGCGTTTGAGCGAAGTGCGGTCCGAGGGTGTGGATCTTGTCGTGGCCATCGATGTGAGCAACAGCATGGCCTGCGAAGACCTTCGGCCCAACCGCCTGGAATCCGCCCGACGCGCCCTGTCCCAATTGATCGACAAGATGCGCGGTGACCGCCTGGGGATCGTGGTCTTCGCCGGTGAAGCCTTCGTGCAGCTGCCCATCACCACCGACCGGTCAGCGGCCAAGCTCTTCCTTGATGCGCTGAGTTCCCAGTCCGTGGGCACACAAGGCACCGCCATCGGCGCGGCCATCGATCTGGCACGCGAGAGCTTCGATCTGGAGTCGCCGGGTGGCAAGGCCATCATCGTGATCACGGACGGCGAGAACCACGAGGACGACGCGGAAGGAGCGGCGCGCAAAGCGGCGGAAGCGGGCATCATCATCCATACGATCGGCATGGGCACCCCGGAAGGTGGTCCGCTACCGATCCGGCGGAACGGTCAGGTGGTGGGCTTCCGCAAGGACCAGAACGGCAACACGGTGGTGAGCCGCCTGAACGAACCGATGCTCGAACGGATCGCCGCGGAAGGCAACGGGATGTATGTGCGCGCCACATCCACTTCCAGTGGCCTGGAGCAACTGGTGGCCGACCTGCGCAACCTCGAAACCTCGGAGACCACCTCCTTCATGTACACGGCACACGAGGACCAGTTCCAATATCCGCTCGCCATCGGCATCGCCATGACCCTGCTCGGCCTGGCCATGGGCGAACGTCGCCACTGGCGTGCGCGCATGCCCTCCATCAACGCATGAGACGACCGATCCATATCGCCCTCATGCCGTTCCTGCTCCTCGCCTGCGGTGATGCGGCCCAACACGCCGCGGAGGAAGCGTTGCATGAAGGCGCGGTGCCCTATCGGGAGGGGCGTTTCGAAGACGCCGCGGCGATCTACGCCGGAGCGACCCATGATCCGCGTGTCCGTTTCAACCTGGGCAACGCGCTCTATCGGATGCAATTGGCCGATAGTGCGACGCGGACCTACCGCACGAATGAACCGGCATTGGAGGACACCGCACTGCGCAGCGCCGTTCGCTACAACCTGGCCAATGGCTGGACGACGATCGCCCTTGCCACGGACAGTGCGATCGCCACTTGTGACAAGGAACTGGAGTCCACCTTGATCCAAGGTGATGACATCGCCATGAAACTGCGCATGGCCGTGGCCCGGGATTCGCTCGTGCGGGTCCGTCAGCAACTCGACCACCTGGAGGACAGCGCGCTGGCGCAGGGCGCGGCCGCATACAAGGAAACGCTGCGGTTGAGCCCGACCGATGAGGACGCCCGCTACAACCTCGCGCTCGTGCAACAGCGTATCGCGCAGCGGCGCAAGGAAGCGGAGCAGCGGAAGAAGGACCAGCAGAAGAACGAGGACAAGGCGCTCAGCGAAAAGGCCCTCCTGCTGATGAAGAAAGCGGATGAACTCGTGGACCTGTATAAGTTCACCGAGGCATTGAAGGTGCTGCAGGACGGACTGAAGGCTGAGCCGACCCTTCAGCAGAAGCAGGATTACATGAACAAACTCGACGTGGTGACCAAGGCCGCGCAAGTCCCATGAGCATGCTCCGCATCGCCCTTCCGATCATCGCCGTATCCCTGGCAGGCCTTACCATGGCCCAGGAGGTCACGGCCGAAGCTTACTTCAACCAGGCCTCCCGGGAATTCGTGAAGGTGGACAAGATGACGGCCTTGCGCACACTGGACCGCGGACTTCAAGCCTATCCGGGCGATCCGAAGTTGCTTAAGCTGGCCGAAGAGCTGCTCAAGGACGAAGAGAAGAAGCAGCAACAGCAGCAGCAACAACAGCAGGAGCAGAACAAGGACCAGCAGGGAAAGGACCAGGAGAAGCAGGATCAGGAGGCGAAGAACGACCAGCAGCAGGACCAGAAAGGCAAGGACCAGAAGCCCCAGGACCAGCAACAGGAGAAGCCGTCTCAGGAAAAGAACGAACAACCGGAGCAGGCCGATAACAAGAAGAAGGAAGAACAACGCAAAGGCGAGCAGGCCGCCAACATCGCGCCGCAGGATGCCATGCGCATGCTGGATGCGCTGGAACGCTCGGAGAAGGATGTCCAGGAAAAGGTGCGCCTCCGCCGCAGACCGGCAACGCGCCAGAACATCGAAAAGGACTGGTGATGCTCAAGCTCTACCGACACCTCCTGATCCCGCTCCTCACCTGGTGCCTTGCGCTGACCGTTCAGTCGCAGGAGATCAAGTTCACCGCGCAGGTCGATCGCACGACGATCGCCACCGGCGAGTACGTCAAATACACGGTGAGCCTTTCCAACTCACGCGAACGTTTCGAGGCGCCCTCGTTGGGCGGGCTGGTGGTGGTGCAGGGCCCGTTCGACAACAGCAGCTTCACGATCGTCAACGGCAGGATGAGCGGATCCACCAGTCGCACCTGGGTGCTCACGGCCACGGCACCAGGCCGGTACACGATCGGGCCAGCGCGTGTGCGCATCGGCAACGGCACCATCGAGACAGAGGCGATCACCATTGAAGTGACCAAGGGTGCTGCGACGCACAGCGACCCGAACGCGAGCCAGGGACAGAGCAGGGACCCCAACCTCTTCACCACCATCACACTGAGCAAGAGCAAGGCATATGTGGGTGAGCAGATCGTGGCGACCTACATGCTCTATTCGCGCTACAACAGCCTGGAGACCACGAAGAGCGATATGCCGAAGCTCGATGGGTTCTGGGCGGAGAACGTGGAACTCGGGGAAACGAACTGGGATCCACAGTTGAGCACCGTGAACGGCCTACAATACCGCACCGCCACCCTGAAGAAGCAGGTCCTGTTCCCCCAGCGACCGGGGAAACTCCGGATCGCCCCCTTCGTTATGGAGTGTGTGGTGAACCGATCCTTCTTCAACCGGGGGACCGAGGTATCTATTCGAAGCAATTCCGTTGAGGTGAACGTGAGCGCACTGCCGTCGGGCGCCCCGGCGGGATTCACGGGTGCCGTGGGTGAACTGGAGATGGTGGTGAAGGCCGACCGCACGCAGGTGAAGGTGAACGAGGCCATCGAACTCACCGTGACGTACAGTGGCAAAGGCAACCTGAAGCTCATGGAGGCCCCTGCCCTGGACCTACCCGCCGACCTGGAGAGCTATGACCCGAAGGTGACCGACCGGATCAGCCTGAGCGGTGGTGGCATGACGGGCTCACGCAGCTATCAGTACCTCATCATCCCACGTCATGAGGGCGACTTCCCGCTGGAACCGATCACCTTCAGCTACTTCGACACGCGCAGCAACAGTTACCGTTCCATCACCGGCGCGGAAATGACCATCGCGGTGAGCCCCGGCGATGGATCGACCGCCACCGTGCAACGACCGAACCGATCGGACGTACAAGTGCTGGGCAAGGATATCCGATACATCCGCACCGGGGACCTCGGCCTTCGGCAGCAGGGGGAGCACCTCTTCGGCTCGTGGCCTTGGCTTGCCGGCATGAGCACACCGCTGCTCGGTTTCCTCCTGTTCTTAGGCTGGCGGCGGAAACGTGAGGCGCAACGCCATGATGTGATGGGCACCCGGCGGAAGCAGGCGGACCGCACGGCGCGGAAGCGCTTGAACGAAGCCGAGCTGGCATTGAAGAGCAGTGATCGCAGCGCGTTCTACACCGCGTTAAGCCGCTCGCTGAACGGGTACATCGGTGACAAGTTCGGCCTTGGCCCGGCGCAGATCACCACCGCCAACTTGACGGAACGCCTTGCGGGACATGCCGGTGGGGAAGCGCTGGCGGATGAACTCATGGCCCTGATCGCAGCCTGCGACATGGCGCGTTATGCGCCGGTGGAGGACCGGCCCCGGCAGCAGCTCTATGACGAGGCCGCGGCCCTGATCGGCCGCACCGAACAACTGGTACGCACATGAGGAAGCTCCTGACATCGCTCTTACTGGTGCTCGCGATCCCCGCCTTCACCTTGTCCGGGGTGGAGGCGGATTCCTTGGTGGCACGAGGCGAACGGGCCTACGCCGCCGGTGATCATGCCGCCGCCCTCGCACGGTTCGACTCAGCGCGGACGGCGTTCACCTCCCCCGCCCTGCTCTACAACATCGGCAACTGCCACTTCAAGCTCGGAGACATTCCCCACGCCATCCTCTTCTACGAACGCGCCTTGAAACTGGCGCCCGGTGATCCGGACATCCGCACCAACCTGGAGCTGGCCCGGCAGAACGTGGTGGACCGCGTGAACGAACTGCCCGGCTTCACGCTCGGTTCCACATGGAGCCGGATCCGTGGCGGACGTGATGCCGACCAATGGGCGCGCCGGTCCCTTTGGATCTGCCTGGCCTTGTTCGCGGTGCTCGCCGCAGCCGTGGCCGCCCGACAGCGCATCCTCCGGCGCGGCCTGCTCATCCTCGGTGGGGTCCTCCTGCTCGGCACGCTGCTCTCCGTCGGCTTCGCCGCTTCGCGCCATCGGGAGGTGACCGACGACAGCGAGGCCATCATCACGAGCCCGAAGGTGGATGTGCGGAGCGAACCGAAGGACGGCAGCACCGTGCTCTTCGTGCTGCACAAAGGCACCAAGGTCACCATTCTGCAACAGCAGCTGGACTGGAGCGAAGTGCAGCTCGCCAATGGCAACGTGGGCTGGATGCCCCCCGCCACCCTGGAACGGATCTGATCAGGGAAGCTGCGCCGTACGCACCGTCGTGGGCACCGAGCCACCGATCACCTCCAGCACCACATCGCGGTCGTTGGAGGCACCGGAGTACTTCACCACCCCGTCCAGGTTCACATCACTGCGTGAATAGCCATTGACCAGGTTGGTGGGCACCACCCCACCGATGGTCGACAACACCTGGTCCCGGTCGTTGCCGGCACCGGTATACATCACGGTGCCATCCGAGTTCACATCACCGGGCCAGAGGGCTCGATAGCTGCCCACCACCTTCTGCGGGTTGGTGCCGTTGAGCCCCGTAAGAGCCGCAGTGAAGTCGATCACCTGTGCATTGGCCGTGATCGTCGCACTGGTCATCACACCCAGATGGTTGCGGTGCCGAACCGCCAGACGCTTGCCGACCGGACTCGTATTGAACGCGATCTGTGATTCACCCGAGGTCCCCACCACCTCTCCATTGGCGCGGACCAAGGCTGCGCGCCGGGCGGCCACACTGTTGCCCGCATCGTTGTTCCGAAGCTCCAGCACCACCCAGTCCACGATGGCCTGTGCACCCGTGGCGGTCAACAGACCAGCGTTCACGGTGGCCCCTGCGTTCTCCAGGGTATAGCCCAGCAGGGAGGTGTACGGCTCGGCCGATGGGATGAGCTGTGCGGCACGAAGTCCGTCGTTCATCAGACCGGTGCTCCAGTTCATGGGTCCACCCAGCAGTACCCTGGCACCGAGGGTGGTGGCCACTGGCGCGGAGCAACCCGTGCCCGGCACGTTGTAGATGATCTTGGAACCGTATGCCGCCACCGTTTGAGGGCCGCTCAACAGCACGCCGTTCATGTCATACCAGCATCCAGCCGGAAGGCTGAAGTTCTGTGCGGTGGCCGTTTCGTTGGCGAGCAACTTATGCTCATTGGCCGCTGGCCGGGGCTGCACCGTCACCCGGTTCAACTGCACATTGTCCAACCAGTACGTGTTCTCCGGGAAGTAGTGCGAGAACATGGTGACCGCCTGCTCCGTGAGGTTGCTCTGGAAGTAGATCTCCATGTCGCGCCGCTCGGTATCGAAGGGGATCTCCATGGTGCTGATGGCATAGCCGCTCGCCATCTGGCTCACGCCCTTCACGCTGGCCTGCACGATACCCGGCATGCTCGACTGCACACTGAACCGGAAGCGGTACCACTGAGCGTTCTGCATGCTGAACTGATCAGGGTTCCACAGGTTGTACTGGGCGCTCTGGCTCGCGTTCGGCAGCACCACCTTCAAGGCACCTCCGTCGAGGTAGGTGAGGTCACGTGTGACCACCGCGTTCGTGGGCCAGCCTCCCCAGCCCGTCACGTTGCTGGTGAAGCTGCCGTTCAGGACCAGGTTCGGGCTTAGCTCGGAGACGGTGCTGTACAGGGCTGACCGCAGGGGACTGCGGGTACTGCCCGTTTCCTCGTTGCGTTCCGCCCGCCAGCGCTCCAGGCTATAGCTCTTGCTGTTGCCCGCACCAAGGTTCCAGTTCCTGATGCTCATTTCGTTGAACGGGTTGTACAGCTTGTTGTTGGTGAAGGTCCCGAAGTCAACGTTGCCCTGCTGGTAATAGTTCCACACCTGCATGCAGAGCTGGTCCGGGGCCAGCGAGTACATCTGGTTGCCGCTGTACACGGTATTGTAGGCTGACACGTAGAAGGGTGCCACCGCGTTCGGCCCGTAGGAGTTGGACATGTCGGTGATGTTCAACTGCACGCCATTGTTGAAGAGGATGTTGTTCTTCACCTGGTTGTTCTGTGTGACCATGGTGTGGTCCACGTGGATCCCGATGGAACAATTGCTCACCGTGTTCCGCTGGATGATGCAGTTCTGGATGATCGCGTTGCCGAAATAGATGCCTGGCAGGATCTTCCCGTTCACCGAGTAGTTAGTGGCCGCACTCTCGATGTTCCCGATCGCATCCCGGATGATGTTGTCCTGGATGATCATGCCCGTGCCATTGTCCCAGTAGATGCCACCACCATCGTTCACCGTCGCACAGAAGCTGGAGATCACGTTGCGCTCCGCGGTGACGGTCTCGCCAAGGAAGATGCCCGAGTTGCCCGTGTTATGCACCCGGTTCTCGCGCACCACGTTCACCCCGCCACCCACGCGCATGCCGTGGTAGCCGAAGGCGGATTCCCCCAACCCCGCCACCAGGGCGATATCCGTGAGCGTGTTCCCGGAAACGGTCGTGCCGTTGTCGATCACCGCCAGCGCTGAGCCGTAGGTGTTCTGGAAGGTGTTCCCGCTGTATACGTTGTTACCTCCGTAGCTCTGGATGCCTTGGAAACACTTCTCGAAGAAGCAGTTGGTGACCGTATTGTAACTCCCCGTGTTGTACACCGCGGCCAGCCGCTGACCCTTGAAGGCGAGGTCCCGCACGGTCACCCGCTGGCGCTGCCATTCGATCTTCACACCGTTATCGTGCACCGAGGCCTCCACCTGCACGGTGTTCGGGTTCACGCCGCCCGGTGCCCACAGGTAGAGGGTGCCGGTGGTAGCATCGTGGTACCATTCTCCCGGTGAATCCAGTTCGCTGAGTTTGTTGCACAGGTAGAACCCCCAGTTGTAGTTGCCGGTGCTGTAGGTGATGTTCGGGTAGGTGATGGTGGAACCCGTGTGCGCACTGATGGTGCGGTTCTCGTAACACCAGTTGGTACTGCGTATCACCAGCGAGGCTCCATTCCAATGGCCACTGCCCTGGGTGATGCCCGTGCTCGTGAGCGAGGTGTTGGTGGATGTGTTCACCCGCAACCAACCCGTATTGGGGTAGCGCGCCAGCGTCTGCAGGGCGCCATTGACGAACACGAACTTCACCGCGCTGGCTACGGATGCCTTGTAGATGCTCCCGGAATGTTGGGTCCAGCCGGTGACGGTCGTGGCACCATTGATCACCGGCGCCGCCCCCGTGCCATAGGCTCCGATCACGATGTTCGCAGCGGCGGATCCGGAACCGTACCACGTTAGCTGGCCCACGAAACTGCCACCACGTTGGAACAGCACCTGATCACCAGCGACGGCACCGCTGGAGTACTGCTGTACCCGGGCGATGGTGCGCCAGGGTGTTGACTGGGAGGTGCCGTTGTTGGCGTCGTTGCCCGTTGGGGAAACGTAATAAACGGCTCCCTGGACGACCGTGGCCATCAAGGAGAGAGCGAGGAGGATGTTCCGCATCGTTGGTCCGTGGTCCTTGCAGTTGGAACCGGCCGCGAAATTGCCACAACCAGCAAGGGCGCAACAGCCTGAGGATCAACAGATCTTGAACATTTCGACCAGTCGCGCGATGGAGCCGATAGAGGCCCCCCTACGCTCCGCGATCGCCTTATTCAGCACCGGAAAGCCCCGGAACCACTCGCAAATGCCTGTTGGGGATCGTGAATAACCCGTTGAACCAGGCCTTCTGCCCGACAGAGGTTTCGATGGCGCTGAGCCGGAAGCGATCCCGGTTGGATTCGAACCAACGACCGTCTGCTTAGAAGGCAGATGCTCTATCCAACTGAGCTACGGGATCGAACTGCAAAGGTCACAAAGTGCGCCGATATGGAGGTCTTGTTCCTGCTGCCTGTTCGCCTAGGCCAGGTTGAACTGAAAGAGCCGACCGGTTGGTCGGCTCTTTCCTGTCGGGGCGGCCAGATTCGAACTGACGACCTCCTGCTCCCAAAGCAGGCGCGATACCGGGCTACGCTACGCCCCGAATGTCCTTTCCACGTATTCGGCCTGACGACCTTCCCGCCGGAGCGGGACGCGATACCGGGCTACGCTACGCCCGAGAAAAAGGCCCGGTGACCGGGCCTTGGCGGAGAGGGGGGGATTCGAACCCCCGGTACAGTTTAACCCGTACGGCAGTTTAGCAAACTACTGGTTTAAGCCACTCACCCACCTCTCCAAGGTGTCCCACCACGTTCGATGGGGCGGCAAATATAGCCGAATACCACTCAACCGCATGGCTACCTTTGCGGCCTCATTCCTCATCACCCGAAAAACCCGTGACCATGGCCCGTGAAGTCGTCATCGTTTCCGCAGTACGAACCCCCATCGGAAGCTTCGGCGGCGCTCTGGCCGAGGTGAGCGCCACCCAGCTCGGAGCAACAGCGGTGAAGGGTGCCTTGGAAAAGGCCGGTGTATCCCCGGAGGCCGTTCAGGAGGTGATCATGGGCAGTGTCCTTCAAGCCAACCTGGGCCAGGCTCCCGCGCGCCAGGCATCGAAGTTCGCCGGACTGCCGGACAACGTGCCGGCCACCACGGTGAACAAGGTGTGCGCCAGTGGCATGAAGGCCGTCATGATGGGTACCCAGGACATCCTCCTCGGCGATGCCGATGTGGTGGTGGCCGGCGGCATGGAGAGCATGAGCCGTACTCCGTTCTACCTGGAGCAGGCCCGCTATGGCTATCGCTTCGGCAACGGCAGCGTGATCGACGGCATCGGCAAGGACGGCCTGACCGATGTGTACCACCAGACCGCCATGGGAGTGAGCGCGGACAACACCGCCAAGGAACATGGCATCACCCGCGAAGAGCAGGACGCCTTCGCCATCGAGAGCTACAAGCGAAGCGCCGCCGCATGGGCCGCGGGTAGGTTCAAGGATGAAGTGGTCCCGGTGACCGTGAAGACGCGGAAGGGCGAGGTGGTGGTTGACCACGACGAGGAGTATAAGAACGTGAGCTTCGAGAAGATCCCCGCGTTGAAGGCCGTCTTCTCCAAGGATGGCACCGTGACCGCGGCGAACGCCAGCACGATCAACGACGGAGCCGCCGCACTGGTGCTGATGAGCGCCGACAAGGCGAAGGAACTCGGCTTGAAACCGATCGCGAAAGTGTTGAGCTATGCCGATGCCGAACAGGCGCCGGAGTGGTTCACCACCACCCCTGCGAAGGCTGTACCGCGTGCGGTGGAAAAGGCCGGCCTGAAGATGAGCGACATCAGCTACTTCGAACTGAACGAAGCCTTCAGCGTGGTGGGCATCGCCAACACCCGGTTGATGAAGCTTGATCCGGCCAAAGTGAACGTGAACGGTGGTGCCGTATCCCTCGGACATCCGCTGGGCTGCAGTGGCGCCCGGATCCTGGTCACCTTGATCAACGTGCTGAAGCAGAACGGAGCGAAGTATGGTGCTGCAGGGATCTGCAATGGCGGCGGTGGGGCCAGTGCGATGGTGATCGAAGCGCTCTAGGCCATGCCTTCCGTCATCTGCCCGCTCTCCATCGTCCCGGTCCGGAAGGAACCGAACGATCGTGCCGAAATGGTGACCCAATGGCTCTTCGGCGAGACGGCCGAGGTGATCGACCGCACGGACAAATGGAGCCGCCTGAAGTTCGACCACGACGGCTACGAGGGCTGGGTGGACAACAAACAGCTGGTGCCCTGCCTCACCCCCAACTTCGATCCGGACCTGCGGGTGATCGACCTGGCCACGGTGGTCGATCTCGGTGACCGACAAGTGCTACTTCCATACGGTGCCGTGGTCCCCTTCTACAACGACGGCACCATCCTGTGGCAGGACCGCCGGGTGCCCGTGAGCGCGGTGACCAATCACAAGCCCGACCTGGAGCGCGCCGACCTGCTCGAACTCTATCTGCACACCTTCATGGGAGCCCCCTATCTCTGGGGTGGTCGCACACCGAGCGGCGTGGATTGCAGCGGCCTCACCCAGATGCTCTTCATCCTGATGGGCATCTACCTGCCGCGCGACGCCGGTGACCAGGCGATGGAAGGTGATCCCGTGGAACTGCTCGACCTCTGCGAACCCGGCGACCTGGTCTTCTTCGACAACGAGGACGGGCGCATCATCCATGTCGGTGTCATCCTCACCCGTGGCGATGATGGCTCGCTCCGTGTGGCGCATGCCAGCGGCCGCGTGCGCATCGACAAGCTCGACCAGCAAGGCATCTTCAATGCCGAGGAAGGCAAGTACACGCATCAGCTGCGGATGGTACGGCGGGTGTTGTAGCCCTGAACGACCATAGCTTCCAGCCTCACCTTATTGTCCGGAACACGGAGGTTCCCGGCACGTTCAGGGAACGGTGTCATTGGAGCCATATGCGGTAGCTCTTCAATATTGTCATGTACTGATCTTTATCTAAACACCCGATACCATGAAACGCATCATCCCATTCGTTATGGCGTCGATCCTTGCTGAGATCACTTCTGCGCAAGTCGTGGCGTGGACCAAACATGTGCCGAGGAACAATGGCTTGGTGACCTACTCACCAGGTCTATCCATGGATGACCAAGGCAATGCATATTGTTTGACCGACGCCATCCCTTACGAAATAAGAAGCTTTGACTGGAGTGGTGCACCATTAGACACGATCGACCCTGCACAGGTCAACTTCCTGAAAGCGGTGCAAGGAGGTCATCTGGTGACAGGGTCATTCAACCAGAACATCTCTCTTGGTGGTCTCGAACTGGAAACGAATGATGGGCAGACCCGTTCGTTCCTTGTAAAGCTCGGACCGGATATGATCGCCGAGTGGTCGGTACTTGGCATACCGGTGGGTTCAGGCTCGGTGTATGTTCAAAGCATGGGTGTCTCACCATCTGGTCGATGTGCATTGTTGCTTATAGTGAATGGCACCGTTCAATGGTCAGGCCTGCAAGTGACCGGTTCGTTGAATGACAGGTTCCTTTTGGTGTTCGATGAAAGCGGCGAAGCGGAATGGTTCAAATGGATCCGAACCGCGGAGGGCTATAATGTGCTCAACAGTCAATTCATCCAAACCGCCATCAGCGATGCGGGCGACGTATGGCTATCAACCTACTACAGCAGTACGCTTGTAATTGGAAGTGATACGCTCCCCGCCGCAGGTCTTTCAAGCTATGACCACTTCACTTTACACCTTGATGCAAATGGTGATCTGGCGGGATCGCTCCATGTCCCTTCGCTGCCTGATCGTTTCGGACTGTACTGCACGGGCATCATCCCCCATATCGATGGTACGGCCGTCTGGGTGGGCGGATTCCATGATGGTGCCAACCTGAACGGTGACATCCTGAACGGGAACGGACACACCGAAGCTCTGCTGTTGCATCTACAGAACGACGCCCAACCCAGTCAGATACTGCGCGGATACAGCGATCTGGGATCGGGTTTCGGCGATATCGCCAGAGACCCGGTCAGTGATGATCTCATCATTATCGGAAGCGCTCATGGACACCTGACATTCGTTGATCAAGAGATAGACATGAACACATACTCCTACACCTATGCGATCCAATTGACCGCGGATGGGAGTTTCGGCCCTTTCGTTGGTCTTACACGTGGCCAGAACAATGTCGGGGGGAATTCCAGCCACGTTACCAATGCCGTGATCAGAGATGGTATCGCATACGTTCTCGGCTATGTTGGCCTGGGAGGTAAACGCTGGGATGGAACCAACCTCCCTGAAGGCCTGACACTCTCCAGGATCATCCCTTCGGACCGCGTCGGCATCCATGAGACTGTACTGGCAGCACCTCGTATCTGGCCTGTTCCTGCCTCCGACTTCATCCTGGTAGACGGAACCTGGCGAGCCGGTCCTGTGAGGTTGATCGACGTGCAAGGCCGCACGATGACCGTTCGATCCTCTGGCATGGATGGGATAATTCGCATCGATATCCAGCACCTGCCTGCGGGTTCGTATAACCTGGTCGGTGAACATGGCCCGATGGGCAGGTTCGTTAAAATGTGATCAACCGTGCTTCCTTGCATCACCATTCAGAACCGCAGCGTGTACTGCATCACGGGCAACAAGGCCAGCTGTGGAACGTTGTCGATGCGCTGTGTGCGGTCGTTGTAGTAGTAGTACACCGGTGTGGCCGCGTTCAACACGTTCTGCACATCCAGTTTGAACTCGTGGCTCACCTTGGGACGCCCGACACGGTAGCTGGCCACGATATCGAGCTTGTGCACGGCGCCAGCCTTCTCGCTCCATGCCGGGCTTCCCTCCTTCTCCGTTCCGGCCGCGATGCTTGATGCGAGGTCGATCGGCGTGTAATACTGCCCCCCCTGCAAGGAGTACCGGAAGCCGGCCATGAGGGTGCGGTCCTTCGCCTCGGGACCGAGCTTCCATTCCTTACCGGCGAGCACGTTGCCCACCGGACCAAGGTTGAAGCGTGAGTTGTGCCAGGCGCCGTCCAATGCCTTATACCGCGACTCGCTGTAGGAGGCTGTGATCATGTAGTGGTAACCGCGTGTGAAGAACTTCTCCAGGCTCACTTCCACGCCACGGTTGTAGCCGGTGCCTGCATTGACCAGCGGCTTATTCGTGAACCACTCCGCCATGTTGTTCACCGCGAAGGCACTGTTCGGATCGTTCTCCACCGGGAGGTCGTACAGATGCTGGTAGTACACCTCCGCCTTCAATTGCATGTCCTCGGCCACTTCTTGTTCGAAACCCGCCACCACATGCGCCGCACGGGTCAGGCCAAGTCCTTCGTTGGGACGGACCACGGTCCCGTCCTGATCGACATCCTGTGCCAGGTAGGTCATCAGTCCTTCCGTCTTCGAATGCAAGCCCGCTCCCAGCGTGAAGGCCCGATCAGGGCGAACCTGGTAGCGCAACGCCAATCGCGGTTCCACGCTCGCCGCCTTGTTCAGGTCGAAGTACAGGAAATGCACCCCGCTCGTGAGCGTCCACTGTTCATTCCAGCGCCACTTCCAGCTCGTGAAGGCCTGTATCGTGTTCGCGGATCCGGCGCGGTCCAGATTGAGTACCATGCGCTGGCGATCGGGATCCCAGGAATTCGCGTACATCCGGAAGCGCTCGTTGGAGACGATGATGCCCGAACGCAACTTATGATGCGCGTTGATGCGCGTGTTCACCGTGCTGGAAAGACGGAGCGCCCATTTCGCCAGGTCATCCTTGTGGCGCAGCTCCAATGGCGTTTCGCCCGGCACCGGACTCTCGGTGTAATCCGTTCCACTGCCATTGCCGCTCATGGAGACGTTGGTGTAAATGAAGCTCTTCTCACCAAGCGTCTTCGTGTGGCTCAGTCCGATCACGCCCATCCGCGAACCGAATTCGGCACGTGAGAACAGGGTATCCTCCTTCACCCCAAGATCCTCGTCCACGATCGCGCTTCGACCTCCCAGGCCATACAGTGCGATGGTCCCATAGTCGGCTGAAGGCAGACGCACCTTGAAGGCCGCATCGGTATACCGCGGAACACCACCGTAATCCACGATGCCCGCACCATCCAGCAGAGCCAGGGTGCTGTAGCGGTAGTTCGCGAGGTAACTGCCTCCATTGGTACCCGGGATCGGTCCTTCGGCGGTGAGGTCGGTGCCGAGAACACCCGCCTTCAGGGTGTACTCCCGCTTGCGGTCGTTGCCGTTGCGCAGGCGCATGTCGAAGACCGCGCTGTACACGTTGCCGTACTCCGCGGTGAACGCACCGGTGTAGAACTCGGAATCGTCGATCATATCGCTGTTGAGCACATTGATGGGACCACCGGTGCTCCCATCATCGCTGAAGTGGTTCGGGTTGGGGATCTCCACCCCTTCCAGGCGCCACTGCACGCCTTTCGGTGAATTGCCCCGCACCACCACGGTGTTGTTCCCGGACGGGTCACCCGCCACACCGGGGAAGCTGCTCACCATGCGCGCCGGATCGTTGATGCCGCCAGCGATGCGTGAGGTCTCCTCCACGCTGATCCGACGCGCGCTCACCGTGGCCATGTCATTGCGCAGTTCGCCCTTGCGTTCCGGCGCCTTCACCTCGAACTCCTTCAATTGCGCCACGCTCTCCTGCATGCGCACCTCGAGCACGAGCTCCTTCGCACTGGTGAGCAAGAGGTTGGCCATGCGTTGTTCCTCGAAGCCGACCATGCGGATCTGAAGATCGACCCGTCCGGTGGGCACTTCGTTGATGATGAAACGACCGTCGAAGTCGGTGGTGGCACCCTTGATCGGGTCCGAGCCCGCGATCACCACGGTCGCACCGATGAGCGGTTGGCGCGTATCGGCATCGAGTATGGTGCCTCGGATGGCCTGGGTATTGGCTTGGGCCATCAGTTCGCCGGAAAGAGCGATCAGGACCAGCATGATGAACGCGAGAAGGGCACGGAGGTACATGGGTGGTGTTCGTTTCCCATGGGACAACATGGGTATCGGATACCCCTATCCGTATCGGGAAAAGATCACCTCGAACGTCGCCTACCGGCAGATCCGGTGGTCCCTCAAGGGCTCAAGACGACCATTGGTCGAAGGCGGAAATACAAGCACGAAAGGCTCCTCCGTGGGTCAGAACCTGACGCCGACCCCCGCGCGGAATCCGAGCCAGCCTTGCAGCTGCGTGACACCGCCGACCTCTTCGAACAGTAGCTCGCTCGGCGCCAGTTCGCTGAGGTAGGCGGTATGCTCCTCATTGCGCCAATTCGAGACGAGCAGGTTGCACATAGGGCCCGCCGTAACCAGCAGGTGATCACCGATATCGCGCGTGTATTGAAGCCCGAAGCGACCGAGGATGTTCACCGCTTCGACCCATCGGGGCTGTTCCATCACCTGCTCACCCGTGAGTTCGATGTTCAAATGGTCGTGCTTTCCCAGTCTGATCTCCGACCCGAAGCCATAGAGGAAGCCCCAGCGACCCGCGTCATCCACGGCGGGTGAATAGCCGAGGATGTTGTGGAACTGACGTGTGCCTGTGCGCAGGGTCAGTGCCAATGGAAGCACATCGGTCGTGCTCACGTCCACCCGGTGGTAGCCGCGGCGTGCGAAGCTGAGGATCCCGATGCTGGTTCCACCGATCGAGTCGCTGATGTTGAGTATGCCCACCTGCCAACCCTTGGAAAGCGTGGCATAATTGACCGTTCCCACCTGTCCGCCATGTGCGGTACCGCTCACCGCATTGATCCCGAACGAGAACTGGCCACCGGTGACATCCCCTGCGTAGTTCATGCCGAAACCGACCTGTCCGCCGCTCACCACGGTGGGGACGATGTTGACACCGAACGAGACCTGCCCACCTGTGACCGCCCAGGCGTAGTTCCCACCCAAGCCCACCTGACCACCACCCACCGAGTCGAGCGCGAGGTTCACACCGCCCGCCACCTGCGCACCCGTCACCTTCCGTCCGTAGTTGACACCTCCTGCGATCTGCGCCTTCTTCACATTCTTCGGTGTCACGTTCACGCCACCGGAGATCTGCGTTCCGTCCACGTCCTGTGTCGCCACGTTGCATCCCCCGCTGATCTGTACGCCCGTCGATCCACCCTTCACCACGTTCGCGCCACCCGCCACCTGCACACCCTTCAGGGCACCCCACACGGTATTCCCGAACCCCGCGATCTGCACTCCTTCCAAGGTGCGCATGGTGTGATTGATGGCGCCCGCGATCTGCACCCCTTTCGTATCACGACCGACCAGGTTGGTCAGGCCCGCGATCTGCATGCCCTGCACCTCGTGCGTCTCGATATTGGCCACTCCGCCGATCTCGAACCCCTTCAACCCACGGGAATAGCCGGCCAGTACGTTGAGCGACAAACCGTTCACCGCGATCGGTGCGATGTCCTTGTTGCTGCTCAGCGTCGGTATGAAGGAGATCTGCCAGTCGCGGAATTCTGCGAGGTCGAGGTTCGCGGCCAGATCGAACCGGGCGTCAGGCACCAGCAATCGCGCAACACCCAGGTCCTCCACGCCGCATCGGTCGTAGAGGCATATCGGATCGACGGGTCGAAGGATGGAACGCTTCTGCAGTGCCAGGCGCGGCAACACGCCATCGCGTCCCACATACACCACGGTATCATGATATTCCTTGCGCATCACGAGGATCGCGGTCCGGTCGCGTTCGCCCGACACTTCCAACTCGAAGGTGCCAAGCCCGTCCGTTGACGTGGCATGCTTGCCGTCCACCTCATGCACGAAGGCCTGTGCCACGGGACCTCCGCCATCCGCATCGTACACGGCGCCCTTGATCATGAAGCGCTGCTTGGCTCCGCTCCTGTCCAACAGGATGATGTGGTTGCCCGTCTCCTTCAGCTCGAAACGGCTTCCCACCAATCCCCGCAAGGCTGACCCAACGGTCCCGTTCACGGCAAGGTCCACCAGACTGTCGTTGTTCACCGCAGCTGCGTTGTAGCTCAGTTTGAACCCACCGTCGCGTGCTATGAGCGCCAGCCCTTCGGAAAGACGAACACGGCGGGCATCGACCCGTACCTGACGTTCAAGGATGGATTGTGCCACACCGAAGCCCGGCAGCAACAGCATCACGAGGATCATCCTCCACCGATCAACAACCGGGGCCATCGAGCAGGTAGGTTCCTGGCGCACCCTGTGTGAGCATGAGGCCGTAGGTATCCGCGATCACCCGCAGGATGTAGTCGATCGGCTCATCTTCGAAGGTGGCGGTGAGCACACAACGTTCCAAGCCTTCATGCGCGAGTTGCACGCGCACTTGGAACAGCTGCTCCAACTGGGCGACGACGGCCGACATCGGTGCCTGTTGGAACTGGATGATGCGATCACCGAAGACCGAGGCCGGTGGCGCCGGCAGGCGCTCCAGCAGGTGCGCGGTCTTGTTGAACCGTGCGTATCCGCCAGCCTCGAGGAACACGGTGTCGCCTTCCGCCTCCACCCGCACCTTGCCATGACGCACCCGCACGAGCACGCTGGACGATGTGTCGAAGGCGCTCACCTCGAAGGCGGTGCCCAGCACGGTGACCGTCACCGCTTCCGTGGTGACCACGAAGGGCCGCGCCTCATCCCTTTCCACTTCGAAGTAGCCTTCCCCGTGCAGGGTGATCCGGCGTTCATCCTTCATGTGCACGTTCGCGTGGGAGCCGGGTGATAGCACCACGGTGCTCTTGTCCTTCAGTACGGTGCGCAGGTGTTCGGTCGTTGCCATGAGCTCTTGGGGGCGTTGATCGTTCCAGTATCGAACACCGACGAAGAGACCGACCAGAACGGCCGCCGCCGCGACCCAGCGCGTGAGCATTCGGCCGCGTTGTAGGGGGATCACGCGTCCACGGCCTTCCGCTTCAGCTATCCGGGCCTGCAGCTGGGACCATGCCCTATCCACGTCCACCCCGGGTGCGGCGCTTCCGGCACCAAGCTCCCAGATCGAGCGCATGTGCTCGAGCTCGGCCGCGTTGGCCGGGTCGGCAGCCGCCCAGGCTTCCACGGCCAGGCGCTCCTCCGGCGAGGCTTCCCCGCTCAGGTATCGGGCCAGCGATCCGCTGGTGCTATGACCTTCTTCGTTCAATGTGTTCGTCCCTAAGACAACGTCCTCCCGGAATACCCCTATCCTACCTGTTCAACAACCACCACAACCAGCCGAGGATGGTCACCGGCATCAAGTCCGCCAGTTCCTCGCGCAAGGTCTTCAGCGCCTTTCCCATCTGGTTCTCCACCGTCTTCACCGAGATGCCCAACCGATCCGCGATCTCCTGGTACTTCAATCCCTCGTTCCTGCTCAGCTTGAAGACCTTCCTTCGCTCCTCCGGCAGGCCCTCGATGGCGGCATGTACACGGGCGGTGCGCTCGGTGAACTCATCCTCCGACCGCTCCTCCTGATCGGCGGATCCATCCACTTCTTCGTTGATGCTGCGCACCCTTCCCTGCACCTTCAAGGCGTTCAAGCAGCGGTTACGGACGGACTGGAAGAGATAGGCCTTCAACGAGCTTGTCACCTTCGTGCGCTCGCGGTCCATCCATAGGCGGAAGAAGAGGTCCTGCACGAGGTCCTCCGCCTTGTCCGCATCCTTCAAAAGCTGCGTGGCGAATGCGCACAAGGGCCCGTAATGCAGCCTGAACAGCGCCTCGAAAGCGCTGCGATCACCGGCGGCGATGGAGGCGAATTCCATGTGCGTTCGGGGCCGAAAGTAGGAGCGCCGATCCACTCGGCCCGCACCGAAGTCAAACGTTCAGCGAATGAGCTCGATGTAGCCGCTCTTCTCGACCGATGATCCGTTGGCACGCTCCAGGATCATGACGAAGTAGTAGACGCCTTCGCTGCATGGTTCCGCACTGCGCAGGTGTTTGCCATTCCATGGCTTCTGCACCATGTCCCCATCGAAGACCAGGTTGCCCCATCGGTTGTAGATCCTCGTGTTGGCACTCACGAATCCACCGGTAGGCAGCCAGCTCTCGTTCTGACCATCCCCGTTCGGCGAGAAGACGTTCGGGATCACCAGATCGCAATCGTCCTCGATCACGACCACGAGCGCCGAGGCAACACATCCATGCTGATCCAACGCGGCCACGCTGATCTCCTGTCCGCTGCTCACCGTGATGCCCGTGCTTGTGCTACCCGTTGACCATTGCACCGCGCGAAAGGTGCTGGGCACCGCCAGGTCCACCGCTCCGCCTGTACACAGATCCAGTGCCTCGGGCAGGTCCAGCGGTTCGGGATCAAAGACCCCGATCGGAAGAGCGGCGCCCGGCGATGCGCACCCGTCGTACACCGCAACGCACGTATATACCCCCGCATCTATTGATGTCGACCCGATGATGCTGATGGTGCTTCCAACGGCAGGACCGTTCGGCGTGGACCATTGCACGGAGACCGTGTCCGGCGCCACCACGCTCAAGACGATATCGCTGCCCGTGCAGACCGCTGATGGACCGGTGATGGCAAGGGCCGCCGGTCTCGGACGCACTTCGACCGTGACATCCTCACTTCCGCCCTCGCACCCACCTTGACTTTGCGTGGCGTAGAGCACGGTGCTCCCGGTGGGAAGGAAGGTGTAAGAAGGCCCTGCAGCGATCACTTGCGTCAGCCCTGGATCGGCGAACCAGGTGATGTTCCCTGAGCCACTGGCCACGAGCTGGACCCCATCGCCAGCGCACACCGAGGTGTCCGCCACTGCGAGCGGGACCGGGAAACCGATCGCCGTCACCTGCACGACCGCCGTACTATCCGCGCAGCCGGCCTCATCCTCCGCCACGAGGTAATAGGATCCGGTCGCGGAGACCCATGCGGATGCACCGGTGATACCTCCAGGCATCCAAAGGAGGTTCGGCTGGTTGGCCGAGCCCTCGAGCAGTACGCTATCCCCATTGCACAGGGTGAAAGGACCTGGCGTGGAGAGGGACACCTGCACATCGGCCAGGCCGATCTCGATGCTCAGCTCGGTCGTGATCTCACACGCCGTCACCGACACGGAATAAGTACCTGGCGCGTTGATCGGCTGGCTCACCTCATCACCGGTCAGAGGTGCGTTCCAACTGATCGCCGAACCTGGCGTGGCCACCACCAACAGATCGATCACCTCTCCAAGCCTGCAGAGCTCAGGACCTGGCGAAGCATCCAGATAGGGCGTGCCATAGTTCACCAGGGTGGCACTGTTGCTCGTCACCTCACAACCACCGACCTGCATCACGAGGTAATAATCCCCAGGGACGGTCGTCTGCAGTGAAGCACCCTGCCCCGTTATGGGTCCTTGCGGACCGTACCAGATATGTCCGGTACCGACGGTGGTGGTGCTCAAGGTGGCTGAACTGCCAGGACAGATGATACCATCAGCCGGGGTGAGGTTCAACACCTGACCGGTCGGCATCGTCACGGTGATGGAAGCAGAACTCTGGGATGAACACCCATAGGGATCCTCAGCGGAACCCTGGACGGAATAGGTGCCGGGGTTGTGCACCAGGATGCTCTCCGGTGTCAGCTGCGTGAAGCTCGGCCCGTTCCATACGAGTTCGTCGCAACCGGAACAGCTGGCGGTGATCACCGCGCTATCGCCATCACACAACACGGTCGGACCGGTGATCGTCACCTGCGTGTTCAACGTTGGGTAAAGATCCACATAGATGCTGTCGGTCTTGAAGAAGAGCACGCTATCCTCGCCACAGGGCTTGTTGCTCACCATCACCACCAGTTCGCGCACGATCCAGCCGCCACCTTCCGAGGGAAGCATGGTGCTCTGCGGTCCATCATCCGCTTCGGCGGTCACGGGTACGGCGAAGCCCCAATTCACCAACAAGCCCTCCGGCAATCCCCCACTGGGAACGCCATTCACGGTCCAGGAAGGCGTGTAGGTGTACTCGAAGCTCTCCCCCGGGCAGAGTTGCAGGGTATCGTTCCCATCCGTGTCATCGGGGAACGCGATCGCAATATCCACGTCGATGTCCGGCAGCGGAACGGATGGGCGGTCGATCACGTTCACGGAATTGGAGCGCGTGCACCCATTGCTCGATACGCTCGTCACCGTGTACACGCCGGTCGTGTCCACCACCACCGAGTCGTTCATCACCTGCGTGCCATCCGGCAGCGTCCAGTATACCGTGGAGCCGGAAGATGCGCCGTTCGGGGTCCATACCCAGTGCGTTTCCGGGTCGCATAGCTCGATGGTCTGCGTATTGTTGGACGCGGTGTTCAGCACGACATCATCCGATATCAAGGGGATCTGCGGTGCGGGATCGATGATCGCCTGGATGGTATCCGTCCAGGTATAGCATCCGTTGGTCGAAGTGATGCGCACCCAGTAGTCGTCCGTGGCTACGACACCGATGCGTGGACGCCGCGCCGCCGGTGGCCCATACATACGTGACCGTGGGACCCAGGAAGTTCCCGCCCTGCCCGCCACGTTGCTGAAACGAAGGTTCGCGTTCAGCAGGAGTGATACACAGGCGCGTACGGTATCCGGACACTCGTTGGATGAGCCCGTGCGTATGCAGGGTTCGAGTTCGATACGTTCGCATCCACTGTCCGTGCGGCGCCACCAGTCATAGGGTTCCCGACCTTCCACATAGCCGCGGGCGATGAACCCATCTGTGAGGGCGGCGGCTGTGTTCGCCACGAAACGCCCATAGTTCGTGTCGCCGCAATAGGTATCGATCCCATTGCCCTCCAGTCCACCGCTCGTACTGATGTCGCCCGTCATCCCGGGTGTAGCCGGGAAGATGAGGTTGCCTTGGTACGATCCCGTGAAGACCACCTGGCCGTTGTCCGTGTGCGCGATCGCGCTCGCCGTTTTCGCGGAGCGGCCACCGAATTGCTGACCCTCCAGCAGCGCCAATCCGGACACCTGGTGGCGGGAAACGAAAAGGTCCTCCGGCCCCACCGCCATGAAGACGCCTTCGCCATAGAGCGCGCTCAGGTCGGTGAAGCGACAATTGAACTGGCCGATCACGGCGATGTCGTTGCCCTGCACGGACAAGCCGGCAGCGCTGACCCCGCTCGTGGAACCGACCGTTGTATGCGCGATCAAGGCACCACCCTGGTCCACATCGAGCAGGTAGTAGGCGTACGGCTCCCCACTGGCAACGTTGGTCTGGCTCACCCCGAAGTAGATCATGGTGCCCTGCACATCACCCACCATCGCCAGCCGACCATCGGCCTTCAGCTGCATGTCCCGCACATGGTTGAATCCGCCCCCGCCCATACGTCGGAACCAGACCTCGCTCCCACCCTGGTCGTACTTCACCAGGAAGGAAGCGTTGAGCAGGGTGTTCGGGTGTGGCAGGTCGAAGGTGATCGTATCGCTGAACTGCCCGGTGACGTATAGGTTGCCCGCCGGGTCATGGACCACGTCGATCGCGCGGTCCGCGTATTTGGCCGTGCCCTGCTTCAGCCATTGCAGATCGCCCACGGGTGAATAGGTGGCGATGAAGACGTCGCTATCGAACTGGCCGGTGCCGGGATCGATGGCGCTCGTGAGCACTGTGCCGCTCCAGCTCGCGTTGCCGCGGAACTCACCGGCCACCGCCACCCGTCCATCCGTGGCCAAGCTCACCCCGTAGGGTCTATCGGTGCCGTCGCCCCCACCGCCCTGCTGCATCCACTGCAACGCACCATCGGCCTTGTTCAGCACGGCTACGAACATATCCGCAGTCCCCCCCACGCTGGTGATCGACTGGCCTTGGAAGGTGGCCGTTCCGAGGAATTCCCCCGCGAACACCAGTTCATCCTGCGCGCCCAAGGCCACCTTCAGGCCCCGGTCTATGCCCGATCCCCCACCCGTGCGGAACCAGAGCACCGTCCCGGCCGGATCGAGCTTCGCCACGAAGAAGTCGATGCTCCCCGCGCTGGAATAGGTCTGACCACCAACGGTCATGGTACCGCCGAATTCACCCGTCAGGTAAATGGAGCCGTCGGCGTCCACCTTCACATCGGCCACGTGGTCATTGCCCACGCCACCCACGTCCTTGATCCAATAGGGTTGTGCGAAGGCTCCGCTACAGGTGAACAAGGCGGGCAATAGTGGCAGGCGCGAACGTCGTGCGATGGTGGTCAACATGAAGGCTGATGGAATACCTGAATGATCCGGTGTATGAAGACGGTGCGGACGCGGCGAACGATGTCCCGGTCCGGACCCCGGCTGTGAAAATATGGCGTACCAGCTTACCTTCCATGTGTCGAAGTGACCGGAACGAGGAACGGCGAACTGCCGGAACGTCAGGAGAATACCGCTTTCCGACTGCGGACCACCGTTTGCGCAGAGGCAAGCACGAAGACCCGACCAACATGGACCTGAACAAATTCACCATCCGCTCCCAGCAAGCCATTCAACAGGCACAGACCATCGCCACCGGCCTTGGCCAACAACAGGTTGAGAACGGCCATCTGCTCAAGGGCATTCTGGAGGTGGATGCGGATGTGGTGCCCTTCCTGCTGAAGAAATTGAACGTGAACATGCCGGTGCTTCAACAGGCGCTGGACCGCATCGTACAAGGTTATCCGAAGGTGAGCGGGGCGCAACTCACCCTGTCCCGTGCAGCAGGAAGCACCTTGAACAAGGCGCTCGCCGCGCTGAAGGAGTTCGGGGATGAGTATGCCAGCGTGGAGCACCTGGTGATCGGCATCCTCGAAAGCGGCGACAGTGTTTCGCAGTTGCTGAAGGATGCCGGTGTGACCCACAAGGACCTGGTAGCCGCCATCAAGGAATTGCGCAAGGGACAACGGGTGACCAGCCAAAGCCAGGAGGACACCTACAACGCGCTGAACAAGTACGCGAAGAACCTCAACCAGCTGGCCAAGGACAACAAGCTCGACCCGGTGATCGGTCGCGACGAGGAGATCCGGCGCGTCCTGCAGATCCTTTCGCGGCGCACCAAGAACAACCCGATCCTGATAGGTGAGCCCGGCGTAGGCAAGACCGCCATCGCCGAAGGCATCGCCCAGCGCATCGTCAGTGGCGACATCCCCGATGACCTCGCGAACAAGCAGGTGTACAGCCTGGACATGGGCGCGCTGGTGGCGGGTGCGAAGTACAAGGGCGAATTCGAGGAACGCCTGAAGAGCGTGGTGAAGGAGGTGGTCTCCGCCGAGGGCAACATCATTCTGTTCATCGATGAGATACACACCCTCGTGGGGGCAGGCGGTGGCGATGGCGCCATGGACGCCGCCAACATCCTGAAGCCCGCTCTGGCACGCGGCGAACTTCGCAGCATCGGTGCCACCACGCTGAACGAATACCAGAAGTACTTCGAGAAGGACAAAGCCCTCGAACGCCGGTTCCAAAAGGTGATGGTGGACGAACCCTCGCGGGAGGATGCCATCTCCATCCTGCGCGGGCTGAAGGAGAAGTACGAGAGCCACCACAAGGTGCTGATCAAGGACGCCGCGATCATCGCCGCCGTGGAACTGAGCACGCGGTACATCGCCGATCGCTTCCTGCCGGACAAGGCCATCGACCTGATCGACGAAGCCGCGAGCAAATTGCGCATGGAGATCAACTCCAAGCCCGAGGAGCTCGACGAGATCGACCGCCGCATCATGCAGCTGGAGATCGAACGCGAGGCCATCAAGCGCGAGAACGATGAGACCAAGCTTGTTGAACTGAACAAGGAACTGGCGGAACTCGGCGGTCAACGCGACGCCCTCAAGGCGCGGTGGGAAAGCGAGCGCCAGCTGGTGGACCGCATCAACAGTGCCAAGGACCGTATCGAGGACCTGAAGCACCAGGCTCAGCAGGCCGAACGTGAAGGGGACCTCGCCCTGGTGGCCGAGATCCGTTATGGCCGGATCCAAGAGACCGAAAAGGAGCTCGAAGCGGCCAAACAGGACCTGATCGCCTTGCAGAGCGAAAGCAAGATGATCAAGGAGGAGGTGGACGTGGAGGAGATCGCCTCGGTGGTGAGCCGCTGGACCGGCATACCGGTGACGCGCATGCTGGAGGCTGAACGCACCAAACTGCTGAAGCTGGAGGACGAGTTGCACAAACGCGTGGTCGGTCAGGATGCCGCCGTGCGCGCGGTGGCTGATGCCGTGCGCCGCAACCGGGCCGGCATGGGAGACGAGAAGCGGCCGATCGGTTCCTTCATCTTCCTTGGCACGACCGGTGTGGGCAAGACCGAACTGGCCAAGGCATTGAGCGAGATCCTCTTCAACGACGAGAACGCGCTGACGCGGATCGACATGAGCGAATACCAGGAACGCCACAGCGTATCCCGGCTCGTGGGTGCGCCTCCCGGCTATGTCGGGTATGATGAAGGTGGTCAACTGACGGAGGCGGTGCGCCGCAAACCTTACAGTGTTGTGCTGCTCGACGAGATCGAGAAGGCCCACCCCGACGTGTGGAACATCCTGCTGCAGGTGCTCGATGATGGCCGCCTCACCGACAACAAGGGGCGCGTGGTGAACTTCAAGAACACCATCATCATCATGACGAGCAACATCGGCTCGCACATCATCCAGGAGAACTTCGAGAAGGTGAACGACAAGGACCTCGAGGCGATCACGGAGCGTACCGAGGACCAGGTGATGGACCTCCTACGCAAGACCGTGCGCCCCGAATTCCTGAACCGCGTGGACGAGACCATCATGTTCCGCCCGCTCAGCAAGAAGGACGTGCGCAGCATCGTGGAGCTGCAGTTGCACCTGCTGATGAACAAGCTCGCGGAAAAGGACTACCACCTCATTCCGAGCGAGGAGCTGATCGAGCACATCAGCAACACGGGCTTCGACCCGCAGTTCGGTGCACGTCCGATCAAGCGCATGATCCAACGCGAGCTGCTCAACGAGCTGAGCCGTCAGATCATCGCGGGCACCATCGAACAAGGCACACCCATGGTGGTGGACACCTTCGACGGGAAGATCGTGTTCCGCAAGCCGATCGATGAGAAGGAGAACGGAAGGTCGAAGAAAGAGAAGGCGTCGGCATGACGTGTTGAACGGATAGCAAGCGAAGGCCGCATCCGGATGGGTGCGGCCTCTTCGTTTCCCGATCGTTGATCGGATCGTGCATAACCCATCCATCACATCGAGGAGATCATGTCGCTGAGGGACTAGTTTGCCATCCGTTAGAACCGACATTCCGGATGAGCTTCACCGCCCAATTGAACCAGCTGCAGACCGCCTTGCGCCATACGCGCGCGCGCATGCTGGCCCCTTTCGATACCCAGCAGGCGACGATACCACGCGACCCCGAGATCTTCGTGGAGGACGTGCTGCATTACGTGATGGATGAAGTGGCCAAGGACCTGAAGGCGCACGGCCACGTGCTGGAGGAGGACACCACCTTCAAGGATACCGTGAGCCACTATCCCCTGTACCTGCTTCGCCTCGCGGGTGGAGATGTGCTCAATCTCCACTTCACCGGCGAATACCCGGATACGCTCTTCCTCACGATCTCCAAGGGATTCCGTCGGCCCGAACAGTTCAGCGATGCCCGCATGGCACATGTGACACTTGGGGTGAGTATGGACCCCACCCGGCTCCTGATGGCCATCCTCGACGGTTTGAACCGTTTCGGACACTGAGCCTTCGGCCATGAAGACGCTCTACCTCTGCCGCCATGCGAAGAGCAGCTGGGCGGACCCGGGGATGGACGACTTCGACCGACCGCTCAACGAACGCGGCCAACGCAATGCACCCTTCATGGCCGCCGCGTTCAAGGAACGCGGTGAACCGATCGACCTGATCGTGACAAGCCCGGCGAACAGGGCGCTCACCACCGCACGCGCCTTCGCTACGTCCCTGAAGGTGCCGGAAGAACGCGTCGTTCAGGACCGGACCATCTACCTCGCCGAGCGTCCTTCGCTTTCGCACCTCGTGAGCGGACTACCCGGAACGGCCGACCGCGTGATGCTCTTCGGACACAACCCCGGCTTCACCCTTCTCGCGGATCATCTCAGCGACGCTGGCATCGACAACCTGCCCACATGCGGCATGGTCCGCATTGATCTGCCCGTGGAGGATTGGCAGCACGTGACCAAGGGATGTGGCACGCTCGTCTGGTTCGACTATCCAAAGCGCCACCCCGGGCAGGACTGATCAACGTATCGCCTGGCGGTAGAGCGTGCGGTGCTGCACGGATCCGTAGGGACGATAGATGAAGTAGGCGTATCCGTCGTGCACCTGCACCTCCTCCGGGAACGGATGGTCCAAGGCCCGCTCCGGACCGAGTTGTCCGGTCGCGGGATCGACGCGACGCAACCAGGTCCGCAGGTTACGTGCGTAGAGGGCGTATACCGACCCATCCTTCCGGTCCTGCAACAACTGGTGCTTCCAGTTGCGGTCGCGGTGATAAGCGATCGGTATCTCGTCCACCATACGATGGTCGGGTAGGTAGCGGCGCACCCGTTCCTTGTAATGATCGAAGACACAGAGCGTGTCGTTCACCACGAACAGGGGCGCGTAGGGTGAACGGAAGTAGATGTCCTTGTGGAATCCGGTCATATATCCTGCGATGATCTCGGCGTCCACTCCGGTCTCCAACGCCAGGTCCATCGCCACCACCTTGTCATGACCGCTCATGTACTTGTACTGGCTGCGGAAAAGCTCCATCCGGAAGTCGTCCTGGACCGTACAGATGGTATGGCTCGCCTTCGCCATGAGGTCGTAGCCCACATGCTGGAAAGCGGGGAAGGTCGGGTCGAGGTCGCTGCCCAGCAACTGGCCGGGAATGCTGTCGGTCCAAGGAAGCACCTGCTCGTACAGGGTCTTGAGGTCGATGGCTGACAGGAAGACCTCGCCCCCTTCCTGCATGGCGACCCACGCGGTGGATGTTCCTTCCACGACCACGCGATGAACGGCATCATGCCGCAGGCGACACACATCAGTGGGCAGGCGTACGCTGCTGCGTTCCACGAAGTCATGGCCGAGCAGGTGCAGGCGCGCATCGCGGAAGACCTGTTTCCCGGCCTCATCCTCGCGGTGCAGCAACCTGGGGCGTTCGTACGTGAGCACCCACACCCCATCGGCATTGGTGAAGTAGTCCCCTACATGAAGGTCATCGCGTTGATAGACCACTTCGGGCTTGGGGCGGTCGATGGTGACCTCCGGCAGGTCGACCGCACGCGGCAGCAGGCGCACCGTAAATGGCTCCTGATCCATGCATGCCTGCGCATCGGCCTCGAGTTCAAGGGTCGCATATCCCACCCGGCTTACCTCCATGGTCACCGCCGCCGGGCCGGGACAGGCCAGCTCGAAGGAACCGTTCACATCGGACACAGCGATGGTCGACGTTCCCTTCAAGCGCACGTGGGCATCCACGATACCGCGCCCGGTGGCGGCATCGATCACGCGGCCGCGCAGCACGAGGTCCTGGGACATGGCCGCAGCGGCCAGCATCCCGGCGATCAGCACCCCGATACTTCGTTGGCTCATCATGCGTTCCCGTAGGTAAGATACCAGACCCGCACGGATCGCATACATTCACTCCAGGCAACGGCCGGAACCACCCCACCACCGATGCGAGGAAGCCTTCGATATGACCACTACCGGATCTTGGGCATCATGCGGAATGCCTCTGCGCATCAGGTGAAGAAGGCGTATCGGGAACGGGTGAAGCTCTGCCACCCGGACCGCAACGGATCACCCGAGGCAGCCCGGCAATTCCAAGCCGTGCAGGAAGCCTACGAGACACTGCGCGACGGCGAATTGCGACGGTCCTACGATGCGCTGCTCTCGGGCTACCGGCCTGTGCAGGCTACCACAGGAGAGCGGCCACCGACCCGCACACCGGGCAGAACCCGGTATGCCATCCGGGCAGACCGCCCCGTGAACCGTTTCGCTTTCATCGGCCTTCATGTGACCGGCCTGTGCTTCGGCGTGATCCTCATCACCGGCATCGTCATCGGCATCACCTTCCTGCACTGGCCGTTGTACCTGCTGGTGTTCTGCCTGCCTGGCCTGGTGGTGATACCGGACAGCCTTGCTGGGCTGCGCCGCTCCCCCGCCTCGAAATAGAAGCCGCCTCAAACAACAGGCACCACCCAGCCGTAAGGGTCGGCCACCCGGCCACGGCGGATGTCATCGAGGCGCTTGCCCACCTGGTTGGCGATCTTGCGATCCTCCACCGCCGGCAAATTGAACTCCTCGTCCCCGAAGGCCAGCTTCGAGATGTGTGCGATGGTGGCGGCCGTTCCGGCCCCGAAGGCGGAATGCAGCCGACCGTTGCGCGCTGCGCTCACCACTTCCTCCACGCTCACCCGACGCTCTTCCACCCGGATGCCTTCGTCCTTCGCGACCCGGATCAAACTGTCACGCGTGATCCCATGGAGGATCGTGCCATCCAGCGCGGGGGTGATCAAGGTGCCTTCGATGTTGAAGAAGACGTTCATGGTGCCGCTCTCCTCGATGTACTGGTGCGTCAGGCCGTCGGTCCAGATCAGCTGGTGGAAGCCCTGCTCCTGACCGAGCTTGGCGGGATAGAGACCACCGGCGTAATTGCCACCGCACTTGGCCTCACCAGTACCTCCCGGGAAGGCGCGGCTGTAGTCCATCTCGATCTTCACCCGCACAGGCTCGCTGTAGTACGCACGCACCGGGCAGGTGAAGATGATGAACTTGTAATTGTCGCTCGGCTTCACCCCGATGTATTCGTCGCTGGCGAAGAGGAACGGACGGATGTACAAGGATGCCTCATCACCCTTGGGCAACCAGTCCTTGTCCAGGCGCACCAGTTCGGTCATCGCATCCAGGAAGATGTCCTCGGGGATCTCCGGCATGCACATGCGCTTCGCGCTGCGGTTCATCCGGGCGATGTTCGCCTGCGGCCGGAAGATGCTCACCCCGCCATCGGGCATGCGGTAGGCCTTCAACCCTTCAAAGATGGTCTGGCTGTAGTGGAGCACCAATGCAGCGGGGCTCAGTTCCAGATCGCCGAAGGGTACGATGTTCGGTGCTTTCCAAGCGCCGTCCTCGTAGTCCATCACCACCATATGATCGCTGAACACCCGGCCGAACTTGATGTTGTCCAGGTCGGTTTCGTTCAAGCGCGAACGCTCCACCCGCTGTGTCGCTATCTTTTGGCCGGTCGTGATCATTGCCTCGCGTTAAGGGTTGGAACAAATGTAGCCCTTTGCCACCGTGGCATCATGATGCATCCACACAGATGACCAGCAAGCCCGCCACCGTGGAGGACATCCATTCCGTGCTGCAGCGTGTCTGGGGGTATGATCGTTTCCGCCCGCAGCAGGAGCACATCATCCGCTCGGCGCTCGCTGGAAGGGACACCCTTGCCCTGCTGCCCACGGGCGGTGGCAAGAGCCTCTGCTTCCAGGTGCCGGCCATCGCGATGGGTCGCCTCTGCCTGGTGGTCTCCCCGTTGATCGCCCTGATGAAGGACCAGGTGGGGCGCCTCAAGAAGTTGGGCGTGCCCGCACGCGCGATCACCTCCACCATGACCCGCGAGGAGATCGACAATGCCTTGGAAAGTGCGGCGCTCGGCAAGTACGCCTTCCTGTATGTCTCTCCGGAACGGCTCGCGTCGGAGCTCTTCCTGGCACGGCTTCCGCGCCTGCCATTGGGTCTCATCGCCATCGACGAGGCGCATTGCATCTCCCAATGGGGCTACGACTTCCGACCCGCCTACCTGAACATCGCCGAGGTGCGCAAGGTGCGCCCGGAAGTTCCCGTATTGGCGCTCACCGCTTCCGCCACGCCGGAGGTGGCCAGCGACATCATGGAGCGCCTCGCTTTCACAGAACCGCACGTGATGCGCGGTTCCTTCCAGCGGCCCGAGCTCTCCCTGTGGATCAGCAAGGGCGAGGACAAGGTGGGCCGCATGTTGCGCATCCTCGACCACGTGCGCGGAACGGCCATCATCTACCTGCGCGAACGCAGAGCGACCATGCGCATAGCGGGGCTGCTGCGGCAACACGGCTACTCCGCTGCGGCCTATCATGCCGGCATGGAACTGGAGGAAAGGGACCGCATTCAGCAGGCCTGGACCGATGGCTCATTGCGCTGCGTGGTGGCCACCAACGCCTTCGGCATGGGGATCGACAAGGCGGATGTACGCGTAGTGATCCACCTCGAGCCACCACCCGATCTGGAGAGCTACTACCAGGAAGCCGGAAGGGCCGGCCGGGATGGCAAGGCCTCCTACGCCTTCCTGTTGACCGGTCCGGGCGACGCCGCACAGCTGCGCGAACGGCTGGCGGGCTCCTACCCTTCCCTCGCCGATGTGCGAAAGGTCTATCAAGCCTTCGCGGATGTGCATGGTATCGCCATCGGATCGGGTCTTCTGGAGAATTATGAAGTGGACAACCGCACACTTGCCGCCCGGACCAAACTTCCGCCGGTGGTGGTGGCGAACGCCCTGAAGGCACTTGAACTGGATGGCCGGCTGTCCCTGTCGGATGGGGTGCGCAGCCCGTCACGGGTGCTGCTGATCGCCGACCAACAGCTCATCTATGGCATGCGCGTGAACAACGAACGCTACGGCCCGCTGCTGGAAGCCTTGTTGCGCAATTACGGCGGACTCTTCGAGGAACCCGTGTTGATCGATGAGCTTCGCCTGGCCAAGGGCTTGAAGTGGCAGGTGGAGACGGTGACCAGGCGGTTGATGGACCTTCACCAACAACGGGTCCTTTCCTACAAACAGCGGAACGACGCGCCCTCGGCCACCCTGCTGCAGCCCCGCGTGGATGCGCAACGCCTTGTGCTGGATCCCGCGGCACTGGCTGTGCGCAGGCAACGTGCCGAAGCCCGGCTGGAGGCGATGCTCGCCTATGTGGAGGCGACCGACGAGTGCCGGTCCCGTTCGTTGATCCACTATTTCGGCGAGGCCCTGGATACCGAATGCGGCCAATGTGATGTCTGCCGGCGACGCAGGGCCTATGCCCCCGGCTCCGTCGGATCGGACGTGGCTGAACCGCCAGGCCTTTCCGGAGAGGCGGCGAAAGTGCTGCGGTGGGAACTTGATGAGGAGGATCGGACGCGATGAAGCTGGACACGACGTTCTATCGCGAGCGCAACGCCCTTGTGGCCGCGCACGATCTGTTGGGCATGGCCTTGTTCACCAGCATCCATGGCGTGCGCACGGCGGGCATCATCACGGAGACCGAGGCGTACATGGGCGAAGGTGACAAGGCGTCCCACGCCAGTGGTGGCCGGCGCACGCGGCGCAATGAAGTGATGTACGCGGATGGCGGTGTGGCCTATGTGTACCTGTGCTATGGCATACACCACCTCTTCAATGTGGTGGTACTGGGGAAGGACCAGCCACATGCGGTTCTCATACGCGCCATTCATCCCCTGCATGGTGCCGAGGTGATGCTTGACCGACGCCGCTCACCGACCTTGACCACCGGCGGGCCAGGCACCCTCACGCAGGCGCTCGGCATCCGCACCGATCACAATAGGGAGGATCTGACCGGAGGTCGGATCTGGCTGGAGGATGTCGGCGTGAAGGTGCCGGAAAAGAAGATCGTCATCGGGCCGCGGGTCGGTGTGGACTATGCGGGTGAGGATGCCCGCTTGCCATACCGCTTCCGCATCGCACCTTCGCAGCTCATCCGATGACCGATCGCGCACGCATCCTGTTCATGGGCACACCGGACTTCGCGGTGGCCACACTTGATGCCTTGGTGGCCGATGGTCAAGCCGTGGTGGCGGTGGTGACCGCTCCGGACAGGCCTGCTGGCCGTGGGCGCCAGCTGCGCGCTTCCGCCGTCAAGGTGCGCGCGCTCGAACTGGGCTTGCCCGTCCTTCAGCCGGAGAAGTTGAAGGATCCCGGCTTCATCGCAGCGCTCGACACCCTGGAGGCCGATCTATATATCGTGGTCGCCTTCCGGATGCTGCCGGAAGTGGTCTGGTCGAAACCGCGGCTGGGCACCATCAACCTGCATGGCTCCCTCCTTCCCGCCTATCGCGGTGCAGCACCGATCAACTGGGCGGTGATCAACGGCGAAACGCGGACGGGCGTGACCACCTTCCGGATCAGGCACGAGATCGATACGGGGGACATGCTGCTGCAGGACTCGCTCGCGGTGGGGCCCGATGACGATGCGGGACAGGTGCATGATCAGTTGATGGCCCTTGGTGCGCGCCTGATGGTGCGCACCGTGCACGGCTTGACCGAGGGAAGTTTGCGCGCCAGGCCCCAGGTGATCGACCCGATGCACCCCCCACCGGGAGCACCGAAGTTGAACGCCGACAATACGCATGTGCACTTTGACCGGCCGTCCGCCAAGGTGCACGATCACATCCGTGGCCTTAGTCCTTATCCCGGTGCGTGGTGTACCTGGACCGATGGCGATGGAGCGACCCATCACTTCAAACTGTTCCGCACGGCACGATCGGAACGTCCAGTGAGCGGACCGCCGGGCACCCTCTCCAGCGAAGGCGATCGCCTCTTCGTGGCCTGTGCAGACCAATTGCTGGAGATCCTGGAACTTCAGGCAGAAGGCCGCAAACGCATGACGGCGGCGGATTTCCTGAGGGGCACGCGTTCGCTCGCGGGCAGTGAACTGAGCTGATCCATGCGTTCCACGTGCGCATCCTTCCGCGTGAACGCCCCCACTTCCCGTTGATTCAACGACTGCGGAACTGAAAAAGTGGTCCGGCCTGAAACCCTTGCTGGCGGCGGGATACAGCGCCACTTATGAACAAACCACCAATGTTTTCAACATTTTCCGGACGGACGCCCGGAAACCGTTGACAGGCGCGGTCTTCAGGATACATTTGCTCCGAGTTCACTAAAACAACCAACTCAACACACAAACCCATGAGCTTGAACAAGGCTAGCATTATCGAAGCCATCGCCGCTGACGCGAAGATCTCCAAGGCTGACGCGAAGCGCGCGCTGGATGCTTTCGTGACCAGCACCACCAAGGCGCTGAAGAAAGGTGAGCGCGTGGCCCTCGTCGGCTTCGGCACCTTCTCCATCACCAAGCGCGCTGCTCGCAAAGGCCGCAACCCGCAGACCGGCAAGGAGATCAAGATCGCTGCCAAGAAGGTGGTGAAGTTCAAAGCGGGTGCAGACCTGCAGAACAAAGTGAAGTAAGCGACAGCTCATTTCACGGAAGTCCCTCGCTACGGCGGGGGACTTTCTTTTTGTACCCTTGGGGACCATGACCGATCAACAGCTCTACGAGCAGCTCGCCCAGTTCATCTCACCGAACAAACGTGCGCTCTTCGATCACATCGCTCCCTTGCGCACGCGCCATGTCACGGTGGTGTTGGAGGATATCTACCAGTCGCAGAACGCGAGCGCGGTGGTGCGTACGAGCGACCTCGTCGGTCTGCAGGACATCCATGTGATCGAGAACCGGAACGCCTACCAACTGAACCCGGACGTCACCCTCGGCTCCTCGAAGTGGGTCGATGTGCATCGCTACCGGTCGCATGCGGACAATTCGCTCGCCTGCGTGGAAGCCCTCAAGAAGAAAGGATACCGCGTGATCGCCACCTCGCCCCGGTCTCCCGAGATCACACCGGAGACCATCGACCTGGAGCGCCCCATGGCCTTCTGTTTCGGGACCGAGCTGACCGGCCTCAGCGACACCTTGATGAACGCCGCGGATGAACACCTGCGCATCCCGATGGTCGGGTTCACCGAGAGCTACAACATCTCCGTATCCGCCGCGATCACCCTGTACACCGTGATGCAACGGCTGCGCGCGAGCACGATCGACCATCAACTGCCCGAGGAAGAACTGCACGCCTTGAAACTCTCGTGGGCACGCAAGATGGTCCACAGTCCCGCTCATCTTGAGGAACGACTGAAGCGCGATGCCCAACGGCAGCGTGACGACAGCTGATCGTGATCGCACCGACACCGCGCCGGGCAATTCACACGCACGGGTTGAGAAGTGCGGCGCACGTTCCCAGGGCTCGGCCATGACGCCCGGGTACTTTTGGCAAAATCCTTAACACGCCATCCCATGGGAAAAGGTGACAAGAAGACGAAGAAAGGAAAGCGCACGATCGGCAGTGCCGGTAAGAGCCGTCCTTCCAAGCGTCACACGCGCGTAGCCGCAGCGAAGAAGGCCGGCGCGAAGAAAGCAGCACCGAAAAAAGCGGCAGCGAAGAAAGCCGCCAAGAAGGCCGCACCGAAAAAGGCCGCTGCCAAGAAAGCCGCCCCCAAGAAGAAGTAGGCACCTCGCTCCCTCAATGAACGAAGACCTCGGCCGGTGCCGGGGTCTTCTCCTTCATGCCCGTTGCGTTGATCAGGGCTGAAGCCGCAGCCGTCCCCAGGAGCCATCCGCGAAATGCTCGAAGGCGATGCGGTCGTGCAACCGGCTCGCCCTCCCCTGCCAGAACTCGATCCGCTGCGGACGAACGCGGTAGCCGCCCCAATGCAAGGGACGAGGCACCTCACCATCAGCGAACCGAAGGCGCCAGCGTTCGAACCGTTCCTCGAGCTTCGCCCGATCTTCCACCGATCGGCTCTGATCGCTCGACCACGCGGCGATGCGGCTCTCCATCGGGCGCGTACCGTAATACCGGTCGGACTCCTCGGCCGTCACCTGCTCCGCCTTCCCTTCGATGCGCACCTGGCGTTCCAGTTGCGGCCAGAAGAAGTTCAAGGCCGCGCGTGGATCACGCTCGAGGTCCATCGCCTTGCGGCTGTTGTAGTTGCTGTAGAACACAAAGCCATCGGCGCCGAACGAACGAAGCAGCACCACCCGACAGCTGATCGTCGAACTGCCTGCGGTGGCCAACGTCATCGCGTGCGGCTCGGGTACTCCCGCTTCCTGCGCCTCCTTCATCCAGCGGTCGAACAGTGCGATCGGGTCATCGCCTGCCTGGTCCTCCAACAGGACGGCCTTGTTGTAGTCAATGCGGTGGTGCAGCGGGTCGGACATGGGAATGCGTGGTTCGCCGCGAAGGTATCCGTTCATCGCGGCTTACGTACCGCTTGACCGATCATAGGAGGTGCTCTCATCAATGCTTGCTAAATTCCGGTCCGATGGCGAAGGATCCCCTGGAACTGGACCCCAAGAGCGTGCTCGAGCCGGAGCGCGGTCGCCTGCTGATCAGCGAGCCCTACCTCCCCGATCCGTACTTCCGACGCACGGTGGTGCTGCTGTGCGACCACAACGCCGAGGGCTCCTTCGGCTTCGTGCTGAACAGGCTCACCGACATGGGGGTGAACGATCTGCTGGAGAATCTGCCTCCGCTTGGCGCACCGGTGGGCATCGGCGGGCCGGTGCAGAGCAACAACCTCTACTACATCCACACCCTGGGCGACCGGCTCACCGGCAGTCAAATGGTGGTGGACGGAGTGTACGTGGGCGGCGACTTCGAACAACTGCGTGACCTGCTGGAGGCGGACCCGCGCCTCACGGAACATGTGCGGTTCTTCGTGGGCTACTCTGGCTGGGGTAAGGACCAGCTGGACAAGGAACTGAGCGAACGCTCGTGGCTGGTGGCCACCGGATCCAAACGCCGCATCATGGATGTGGGCAACGCCGACCTGTGGGGTGACAGCCTGCGGGACATGGGGCGGTCCTTCGCACCGCTCGCGAATTTCCCCGACGATCCTACGTTGAACTGACCCGCGTGGCGTTCACCAGGAGCTCGGTGATCACGCCGGAAAGGCGGTGCGCATACCGTTTGGTGCGATAGGCCCCCGCCCACTGCAGCCCCAGCACCGCGTTGGTGAAGAAGAGCTCATCCGCAGCGAGCAGGTTCTGCGGGTTCAACGAACATTCGTACACCTTGATGCCGTTGGCGATGGCCAGGTTGATCACCTGCGCGCGCATCACACCACCCACACAACCATCGCTCAAGGAGGGCGTGTACAACACACCATTGCTCACGATGAACAGGTTCCCCGAACTGCTCTCGATGATGTTGCCGCGGTCGTTCTGCAACATGCAATCATCCAGGCCACGCTGCTCGGCCCAGAGCGAGGCCATCACATAGTACTGGCAGTTCAGCGTCTTGTGGCGCGAGAGGTCGTTGACCGGCTTGCGCATCTCAGGCCAGATGTCCACATGCAGGCCCTGGCCGTTCAGCGTGAAGGTGGGATCCTCCAACGGATGCAGTTCGAAGGTGAAACCACCCTCGTGCTCCGCCGGCCGGTAGAACCCCGCGCCTTTCCGGAACAAGGTGAACCGGCAGCGCGCATGGTGATGACCCGTGCGCTGGACCAGTTCATTGATGAAGCGCTCGAAGGTGTCCCGGTCCAGGTTGGTGGGAAGCTTGATCCGCAGCAAGGCCGCGCCGGTCGTGAGCCGCGCCCAATGCGCATCGATGAAACAGGCACGGCCATCCACCACCCGCAGGCTCTCGAACAGCCCATCGCCGTAGTGGAACGCACGGTTGTCCAGGGTGATCACCGGCTGATCGCCGGGCACCACGTTGCCGTTCAGGTTCACCAGGTCCTTCATAGCAGGCCGTTGGTGCGCAAGGTATCCATCAACGCGTTGTTCGGCGCCACCAGGATGCCCCGGGCACCTGCACCGGTGGCCGCATCCACGTCGCGCTGCCGGTCACCGATCATCACCGACGCCCCCAGGTCGATGCCATGCCGCGCTGCAGCCCGCTCCAGCAACAGGCTTCCCGGTTTCCGGCAAAGGCACCGGCCCTGCTGTGGATGGTGCGGGCAATAGAGGATGTCCGCGACGCTCCCACCACCCTTGCGGAGAACGGTGCGCAGGTGCGCGTGCATGGCTTCCACCGCCGCGTGGTCATAGAGTCCCAGGCCGATCCCGCTCTGGTTGGTGATCACCACCACCACCCATCCGGCCGCGCCCGCAGCGGCAATGGCCTCGGGGGTCCCTGGAAGGATGTCGAAGTCCGCAAGGCGGGTGGTATGCGCACCGAGTTCCCGGTTGATCACCCCATCGCGGTCCAGAAAGAGCCCCTTCTTCATCGGTCAATGGCCAAGCGCACGTTCCAGCATGCCGAAGTGAAGGAGCAGTTCCGGTCGCAAGGCGAAGGTGAAGAGCACGCCGAACACCGCGCCGTAGAAATGGGCATCATGCGCCACGTTGTCCCCGGCCCGCTTGTCCATCATATAGGAATAGAGCAGGTAGAGCCCACCAAAGAGCCAGGCCGGTAGATCCTGGATGAAGAAGAGCGTGATGCGGTGGGTGGGCAGCATCACGATCTGCGCGAAGACCACCGCGCTCACCGCACCGCTTGCGCCGACCGATCGGTAGTTCGGATCGTCGCGGTGCTTAGCCATGCCGGGCAGGGTTGCGAAGACCGCTCCACCCAGGTAAAGCAACGCATAGGCCAGCCCCCCCCCCAAGGGCGTGATCAAGGGCAGCAGCCTTTCCACCCCGTTGCCAAAGGACCAGAGGACGAACATGTTCACCACGAGGTGCATGGTATCGGCATGAATGAACGCATGCGTGATGAGCCGGTACCACTGGCCGCGATGTTGCACCGCGTAAGGTTGAAAGAGCAGCCGGTCCTGCACGTTACGGTCCTGGAACGCCGCCAGGGACACCAGCACGGTGATGACGAGAACGGCCAGGTTGACGGAGATCTCCACTTCGGAGCGAAAGTAACCGACGATGGGCCGCGCGCTAGTAACTGTGGTCCCGGATGATGCGCCAGCCTGCCTCGTCCTTCTCCCAGAGCAGTGAGAAGCCACCGCCCAGGGTGTCCGCGGTGCGCACCAGTTCCCACAGGCCGGTGACCCATGCATGGCGGTCACCTGCGGGAAGGACCTCCTGTATCGTGAAGCGCAGATCGCCCATCGCGGCGCGATCGGGATAACGCTGCTCATAGTTCCGTGTCACCGCTTCGCGGCCGCAGGTCATCCCCCTCCGCCCGATGAAACACACCGATCCATCGTACCCGGCCATGAACCCGGTCAGGTCTCCCTGGTCCCACGCCCGCTCCTGGTCGGCCATCACCTGCCTGATCGCGGCTTCATCCGCCACGGGGTCGGCCCCGGATCCGCATCCACACCAAGGAAGTACAGCGAGCAGCAACGCCCATGGCAAGGCCACCAACGAAGCCCTCATGACTGTTCGTCACGCAGGAAAGGCCAGCTCTGCGCGGGGCTCAGCTCATCGTAATTGAGCTCGCCCGCGCCATCGGACCATTGCATCTGCACCGTGTCCGACTTCCGTCCCTTGGGCACACGCTTGGGCACGACCAACTCACCAGAACGCCTGGTAGGACGAGCCGTGGTGTGGGTGCGTGGGTGATGTGCGGTACGGGCCATGCACCGAATGTAGGCTGCGCGCGCCATGATACCAAGTACTCTGCCCAAGTTCCGCCATCCGCCCCGTTAGGACCGACAGGTGGACGACGGAGCCCGACGAAAACAACAGGAGCAACAAAAAAGGCCATCCGCCTTTCGGGGATGGCCTCCTGTAGCGCGGGGGAGACTTGAACTCCCGACCTCAGGATTATGAATCATGCGCTCTAACCAGCTGAGCTACCGCGCCATACACCCATTGTTAGCGCCAATGGGGCGGCAAATATAGCGATCCAACGGACGTCCGGATAGCGCGAACAACGGCCTTTCTCATGGAGCGTACATGACCCGCTGCACTTTGGACCGGACAGGTCTGGCCGGTCATCACCGCGCGTGACCACCCGCACTGGCCGTGTTTGGTGGGGGAAGGCTTTTGGCTACCTTGGCCCACAGCACTTTGTACGCGCCGCGCCATGGCCAAGAAGAAACCCACCGCCCGGAATTCCGGTAAGTCGGCTGCCAAGTCGGCCAGCAAGGCCAAGCCTGCCCCCTTGAAGAAGTCGAGCGCTGCGAAAGCGTCCAGCAAGAAGGTCGCCGCCGTGAAGAAGGCCGCCACGAAGAAGAAGACCGCGACGAAAAGCACGGTGAAGAAGGCCCCGGCCCGGGGTGCCGCCAAGACTGCATCGAAAAAAGCGGCTGCACCCAAAAAGGTGGTCGCGAAGAAGCCGACTGCGGTGAAGAAGTTGGCTGCCAAGCCGGCGAAGAAAGTGGCCGCTCCGCCGGTGAAGCCAGCCCGGCAGTCACCGCCCGCCGAACGGACCCAGAAAGTCGCGCCGAAAGTTGCGGAACCAAGGCCGGGCAAGGTCGTTCCCCCCGCGAAGCCCGCACCTGCCCCACCGGCACCGAAGGCAGCGCCAAAGCCCGCAGCAGCGGCCCGACCCACCGCGCCTCCAGCGAAGAAACGCCCGATGAAGGAACGTGTGGTGATGGAGTTCTACCTGAACAGCAGCCCACATGCCCTGTACGAATTGTTGAGCACACCCAGCGGTTTCAGCGAGTGGTATTGCCAGGATGTGGACGTACGGGGCGACCAGTACACCTTCCTATGGGATGGCGAGCAGGAGGAGACCACCCTCATCGGCAGGAAGCTCGGCGAGGTGATCCGTTTCCGCAGGAACGATGACGAGGATCCGGAAGCCTTCTTCGAGTTCCGGGTGCGCATCGATGCCATGACCAATGATGTGTGTCTGGTGGTGACCGATCATGCCTGGCCCGACGAGGTCGAGGAGACCCGCAACCTGTGGACCTCGCAGATCGAAACGCTGGGCCGGGTGCTTGGTGCCTGACCGGCATACCACGAACGGCCGGGAGCCGTTGACCCCGTGATGAGACGATTGCACCGGATGATCGTGAAGGCCTTTATCGGGCCCTTCGCCATCTCGTTCATGATCGTGGTCTTCATCCTGGTGATGCAATTCCTGTGGAAGTACGTGGACGACCTCATGGGCAAAGGCCTCGAATGGTACGTCCTGCTCGAATTGATGACCTACGCCACCGCCAGCTTCGTGCCACTGGCGCTGCCCCTGGCCATCCTACTGGCGAGCATCATGACGCTCGGTGGCCTGGGCGAGAACAGTGAACTGGTGCCCATGCGCTCGGCGGGAATGGGCCTCCTGCGCATCCTGTTCCCACTGGTGGTCTTCGTTTCGGTCCTGTCCGCCGGCTCCTACTTCTTCAGTAACAACATCCTGCCGGTGGCGAACCTGCGCTTCCACTCCCTGCTCTGGGACGTCACCCGCAAGAAGCCGGCGCTGAACCTTCAACCCGGCATCTTCTACAACGGCATCGACGGATTCAGCATCAGGGCCATGCAGAAGGACCCTGACGGAACACTGCACGATGTGCTCATCTACGACCATCGAACGCCCTTCCAGGGGAACCGTACCGTGGTGCGCGCCAGGAAGGGGACCATGCAGCGCAGCACGGCCGGCGACTTCCTCCTCCTGATCCTGGAGGACGGGCATTTCTACGACGAGCGCTCACCGGCGAAGGACCGCGGGAAGTATCCGCTCACGCGCGGCACGTTCAAGGTGGATGAGATCCGGCTGGACCTGACCGGGCTTGGACTGGACCGCACCGATGAGGAACTGTTCAAGGACCATTACAAGATGCTCTCCTCGGCACAACTTCAACTCGGCCGGGACAGTTTGTTGCGCCAGTTCGATGAACGCACCAGGGAACAGCGGGATCACCTGGCCAACACCTTCGCCGTGATCCGGAAGAACGCAACGCAGCAGGGCCTCGTGAAGATCGACAGCCTGCAGCAGGACACCGCGGGTCCCACCACCGAGCAACTGCGCAACAGCTACGAAGCGGCCATGAACATGGTGCGCAGCAACCTCAGCTTCCTGGACCAGACCGCGAACGAACGACGCAGCCGCGAGGAGCAGATCGCCCGCTTCGGCATCGAGTGGCATCGGAAGCGCATGCTCGCCCTGGCCTGCCTCATCTTCTTCTTCATCGGGGCGCCGCTCGGGGCCATCATCCGGAAGGGCGGCATGGGCCTGCCCGTCGTCGCGGCCATCCTCTTCTTCCTCGTGTTCCACATCATCTCCTTCTCCACCGAGAAGCTGGTGGTGGCGGGCGAAGTGCAGCCTTGGCCGGGCATGTGGGTAAGCACCCTGGTTCTGATCCCGATCGGCGCCTTCCTCACCTGGAAGGCCAGCGCCGACAGCCCGCTCTTCGACCGCGATGCGTATTATCGCGGCTGGGAACGGATTCGCGCCCTGTTGCGCCCCCGGAATGCGCATCCTCCAGCTCTGTAATAAGCCGCCCTACCCTCCGATCGACGGAGGCAGCAAGGCCATGCACAACCTCACGCGCGGGCTGCTCAAGAGCGGCCACGAGGTGAAGGTGCTGTGCATCAGCACGCCGAAGCAGCCCCTGGAGCTGAACGACATCCACCGGAATACCGCCGCGCCACCCGGATCGAGGGCGTGTTCGTGGACACCAGCGTGAACGTGGTGGATGCCTTCACCGATCTGCTCACGGCAGACAATTACAACATCAGCCGCTTCTTCTCACCGGATATGGACATCCGGCTCATCCGCCTGCTGAGCGAGGAGCAGTTCGATATCGTGCAGCTCGAGAGCCTGTTCATGACGCCCTACATCGCCACCATCAGGCGCTATTCCAAGGCGAAGGTGGTGCTGCGATCGCACAACCTGGAGTACGTGATCCAGGACCGAATCGCCAGCGGCGAGCGCAACTTCCTGAAGCGTCCCTACAGGAAGTTCCTGGCGAAGCAGCTGCAGACCTACGAGATGGCGGTACTCGACCGCGTTGATGCCGTGGCCGCGATCAGCCCATCCGATGCGGAACACTTCGCCGCACACGGCACACGCACCCCGATCGCCACGATCCCCTTCGCCGTGGAGCCCTCGGAATACGTGGTGGAGGAACCCAAAAGACCAAGCCGGGTGACCTTCCCACCTGGGCAGCATGGACTGGCTGCCGAACGAGGAAGGCATCCGCTGGCTGCTGAGCGAGGTCTGGCCCAAGGTCCTGCTGCAGCGACCCGATGCCAGATTGGACCTTGCCGGGAACAAGATGCCGGCCGATCTGCTGAAGGCGGAGATCGCGGGCGTGACCATCCGCGGCCGGGTGAAGAGCGCCCAGAACTTCATGCGCGACCGGCAGGTGATGGTGGTTCCCCTGTTCTCGGCAGGTGGCATGCGAGTGAAGATCATCGAAGGCATGGCGCTGGGCAAACCGGTGATCTCCACCCCGATCGGCGCTGAAGGCATTGACCACACCGAGGGGCTGAACATCCTCATAGCGCGCAACGCGAACGAATTCGCCCAGCACATCATCTCGCTGGACGAGGCGCCGGACTACATGCGCATGATCGGTTCGGAGGCGCGCAAACTGATCGAGACGACCTACGCGGATGCGCGCATCGTCAAGGACCTCGTGGAACTGTACGAACGATTGCGCAAGGCATGAAGCTCCTGGTGCTGCTCTCCCGCGTGCCCTATCCGCTGGAGAAGGGCGACAAGTTGCGGGCCCATCACCTGATCACACGGCTGGCCCAGCACGACCGCATCATCCTGTGCTGCCTGAGCGACGGCCCCACCGATCCGGCGCATATCGAACACCTGCGGAAGTTCTGCACGCACATCGAGGTGATCCGTGTGCCGCGCTGGCGCATCCTGTTGAAGCTGGCCACGGCGATCTTCTCCCGCCTCCCCTTCCAGGTGGCCTACTTCCACCACCGGTCCGCCCAGCGCATCATCGATCGGATCATCGAGGAGCATCGGCCGGACGCCGTGCTCTGCCAGTTGGTGCGCACCACCGAATACCTGCGCACACATCCCACCCTGCCCAAGACGCTCGACTACATGGACACCCTTTCCAGGGCATGGAGCGTCGGACCCGCAATGCACCCTTCTACCTCCGTCCCGTATTCCATACCGAGACCCGCCGATTGATCCGGTACGAGAACCTGATGTTCGATCTCTTCGACGAAACGGTGATCATCAGCGAGCAGGACCGCGACCTTCTCTACCATCCACTGCGCGATCGGGTGACCGTGATGCGAACGGTGTGGACACCGCGCACTTCGCCCCCAGCCGCTGGAGAAGAAGTACGACCTGGTGTTCACGGGCAACATGAACTACCCCGAACATCGACAGCGTGCTGTACCTCGTGCGCAAGGTCCTTCCCCTGGTGCATGCACAGCGCCCGGAGACGGGTCTGCTGATCTCCGGTGTGGACCCGAGCGCGGAGGTGCGCGAACTGGCGCGCAACGATCCGCGCATCGAGGTGAGCGGCTGGGTGAAGGACATCCGCCACTCCTATGCCGCAGCGCGCATCTTCATCGCTCCGATGCAGATCGGGACCGGGCTGCAGAACAAACTGCTGGAGGCGATGGCCATGGGCATTCCCTGCATCACCAGCTCGCTCGCGAACAACGCTGTGCAGGCGGTGCCCGGCGAAAGCATCCTGATCGGGCAGAGCCCGAAGGACTATGCCGATCATATCCTGCGGTTGCTGGATGATGAGGTCGAACGGGAACGGCTGGCTGAAGCGGGTTCGCGGTTCGTGCGCACCCATTTCGACTGGGAGCGCAGCGCGGCCCACCTGGAGGAACTGCTGGTGCGCAGCACACGCCGGGTGGCCGCCGCCATGGACCAGCCCGTTGCGCGGGTGTAAATTCGCGGCCTGGAACACATGAGGAACAGCTTCGACAGCATCGAGGATGCGATCGCCGACATCCGCGCGGGCAAAGCCGTGATCGTCGTTGATGATGAGGACCGCGAGAACGAGGGCGACTTCGTGACCGCCGCCCGCAACGCCACGCCCGAGATGGTCAACTTCATGGCCACCCATGGACGCGGCCTCATCTGCGCCCCCCTCACCGAGGACCGCTGCGAGGCCTTGGGATTGGACCTGATGGTGCGCGATAACACCGCCCTGCACGAGACGCCCTTCACGGTGAGCGTGGACCTCAAGGGGCACGGCACCACCACGGGAATCAGCGCCAGCGACCGCAGCAAGACCATGCTCGCGCTCATCGACCCGGCGATGAAGGCGGAAGACTTCGCCCGTCCGGGCCACATCTTCCCCCTGAAGGCGCGCAAGGGCGGCGTGCTGCGCCGCACCGGGCATACCGAGGCCGGCGTGGACCTGGCGCGGCTGGCCGGTTTCGAGCCCGCGGGCTTGATCGTGGAGATCATGAACGAGGATGGCACGATGGCTCGCCTGCCCCAGTTGCAGGAGATCGCCAGGCGCTTCGACATGAAACTCATCAGCATCGAAGACCTCGTGGCCTACCGCATGCGCACCGAGCGGCTGGTGGAACGCGAGGTGGACGTGCAGCTGCCCACCGAGCATGGCGACTTCAAGCTGGTGGCCTACCGCCAGACCACCACGGGCGACGAGCACCTGGCGCTGGTGAAAGGGACCTGGGAGCCGAATGAGCCGGTACTGGTGCGCGTGCACAGCAGCTGCGTCACCGGCGACATCTTCGGGAGCTGCCGTTGCGATTGCGGCCCGCAGCTGCACCGCGCCATGGAGATGATCGATGCCGAAGGCAAGGGCGTGATCGTGTACATGCAGCAGGAAGGGCGCGGCATCGGACTGCTGAACAAGCTGAAGGCGTATAAACTGCAGGAGCAGGGCGCGGACACGGTGGAGGCCAACCTGATGCTCGGCTTCGACATGGATGCACGCGATTACGGTGTGGGCGCCCAGATCCTGCACGACCTGGGCGTGCGCCGGATGAAGTTGCTCACGAACAACCCCCGCAAACGGACGGGACTTGTGGGCTACGGTCTGGAGATCGTGGAGAACCTGCCGATCGAGATCACGGCCAACGCGCACAACCGCGACTACCTGCTCACCAAGAAGCGCAAGCTCGGCCACCACCTGGGTCTGGACGAAGCCTGATCAGTCGAAGACGCGGTCCTTGCTGGCCGGCCTGAAGTTGTTCAGCAGCTTCTGCCAGAGCTCGTTCCAATCGCGGAACTCCTCGCGGTAGGCCACTCCCGCTCCCTGCGTGGTGGGTGCCTGGTCCGAGCGGTTGAGGTTGCGGTCGTTGCTCACGCTGAAGGCCTTCGCGCGCAGCCGCCCTTCCGGGGTAAGCAGGTACTCCAACTGGAAGTCGCCGATGAGGCCGTTGTTGTTGGTGGTGTTCTGCGCGTTCGTGCTCACACCCACGTTCGTGGTGAGCAGCAGACGTTCGTTGAAGAGTTGGGTGCTCATGGCCACCGCGAGCTCGTCCTGGGTGATGTTGTCCCCCGGCCGGTAGTTGACCCCCAGGTCGAAGGCATTGCTGAGCTTGGACAACCAGTTGCTCACCTGGTTGCTCAGCAGTTCGAAACCGGTCGTCTCCACCACGTTCCCCCCACTGCCCGGCGACCCGCTGCCGGCCAGGCTCTGCGGCTGGATGAAGCGGTTCAGTACGATCAACGCGAAGACCTGCCTGTTGCGTTCCTGCTCGGTGCTCAGCACGCTGTTCACCCGGGTGCGGATGTCGTCATCCACCGTGGGCATGCGCACCTCGAAGCCGATCTCCGGGTTCATCAGGTTCTCGCGCAATTGCATCACCACATCCACCGGCACCCGCTTCTTGTAGGCGTCGTTCTTCTCGAACATGATGTCGTACAGCGGTGCGCGCACCCGATACTGCGCCTGTATGTCGAGCTGCGCGTCGAGGGGATCACCATACCAAACGATCCGACCACCAGGAACCACTTCGAAGCGCTTGTTCACCACGTTGCGGAGGGTGAACAGGTAATCGCCTTCGGTCACCTCCACCTGGCCGCGCATGCGGAATTCGCCGGTCTGGCTCACGGTCATTTCCATATCGCCCTGGCCGCGACCCGCCATCACGTCGCCAATGGTCGGGTCGAAGATGAGCTCGAAGTGCGCATCGGGCGTAACGCGGGCCTTCAGGTCCAACGCGATGCCCGTGAGGTCCACTTCCTCCTCGGTGGCCGTGCTGTCACTTGAAACGAAACGCACGAAGCCCACGTCCGAGACCTCGGTGCTTCCACCAACAGGGAAGTGGATGTCCGTGCCCGGTCCGGTGGATGCGTCCACCGTGATCTCCAGTTGGTCCACACTGCCGCTCACTTCCACATCACCATTGGCGAACGCCTTGCCATAGTACAGGGAGTTGTCCGCGACGGTGGTGTTCAGCACCATCAGGTTCTTCACGGTACCCCAGACGTTGAAGTTCCAGGCGCGCAATCCATCGTGCAGGATGGTGCCGCCGATCCGTCCGGTGTTGCCCTCCTCGTCGCGGATGGTCACCAGGTCCAACGCGAACATGTCCGGTGCGATCTTCACCTTGTTCGAGAAGGTGTACAAGGTGTTGAGGTAATCGATGCGCAACCCCGCATTGTCCAGGTCCACCACCCCGTTCACCAGCGGGTGCGCGAGGTCACCGCTCACATCCACGGTACCGGTGACCGTTCCCTGGATGTCGCTGATCCCCTCGGGAAGGTACGGATCGATGAAGGTGAGGTCGAAGCGATCGAAGACGAGATCGATGTCCAACTTGTTCTCCTGCTTGGGCTCCATGCGCCCCACGAAGTCCAATGCCTTCAAAGGCCCGCGCGTCAGTTCGCCGGAGAGCGCCACGGAGCCTGTTTCCTCGGACCAGTCCGCATGGAACCGGATGTCCCCCACCGGCTTGTCCTCCACCTGCACACTGTCCGCGCAGAGGTAGCTTTCGAGATAGGGCGTGCCATAAAGGTCGTACAAGCGGCCATCACCGCTCACCGTGCCGTCGATCGGCGGACCCTCCATCAGCGGTCGGAAGTTCGCGATATCCACGTCGTGCAACGCGAACAGGAGCGCCTCCCGCGGATCCCTGCTCATGCGCCCGCTCACCGCGATCCGCTGCACCCCGTTCTCCAGCATGAGCGTATCCACCAGCACGGTGGACGAGTCGATGACGATGTGCGCCACCTCCTCGTTGCGCCAGTTGCCCCGCCCAAGATGCAGCGTGCTGGGCAGCAGGTCGAGGTCCACCGAGCGCAAGCCGCGCACCTGTCCCTGCACATCCAGATGGCCGTTGGTGCCGCTGTTCGATCCGGCCCAGCCGGCGGCCAGTTCGATCTCGTCCTGGTAGGCCAGGCCGGTCAGTTCCGATCCCACGAACCACATGCTGTCCCGGTAGGTCTGCCTGCTGCTCCGCAGGGCGAAGGCCAGCACATCCACCGTCTTCTCCGTCATCAATTCCACGCTGTCCAACCGCAGGTCACCATAGACCATCCAGGGGATCTGTGCGGACACGTCCACATCGAAGGCCCTACTGTCCATGGATCCCGATACGGAGGCACCGGGCGCCACCCGCAGCTGGGGAAGGACGAGGTCCAGCACCGCGTCGGAATTGCGCGTGGTGACGGTAAAGGTGAACTGCTGCTCAGCCTGTCGATAATCGACCTCGTTGCCCAGGGAGGGGAATACGCTGAAGACGGTGTTGGTGACCAAGGTCGGCAGATGCGTCGGTTGGAAGAGCCCCTCCACGCGCGCGCTGGCAAAGTCCGCATCCAGTTCCACGATGTTCCGGCCCGACCCGCGTCCACTGCGCAAGGTGATGTCGCCCAGCTCGTGATCCATGTCCCCCACGCAATACGAGATGTCCCGCGCGCTCAAGGAACCCAGGAGGCTGTCCGGGCTGAAACGACCGGCCGCGGTCACATCCATCTTCAAGGAGTTGTAGCCCGGCGTCTTCACGAAGCCCAAGGCATGCAGGTCCATGTGGTCCACCTGTGCACGGAAGTCAACCTGAGGCCATCGTTGGCGCAGGTCAGCGAGCCCTTCGAAACGCAGCCTCAACTTCTCATCGGCCACGCTCAGGTCCCCGTTGAAGAGGTTCCGCTCCAAACGTCCGTTCGCGGTGATGCCTGTTATGCTCCTTCCGTTGACGGTGATCATCGGAAAGGTCCCCTCGAGGTCCGCCTGGGCCGTTTCCAAGCTGCGTCCCGTCGCCTTGAGCCGGAGGTTCGCAGCGAGTGGCCCAAGGGTGCTCGTACCGGTCAATGGTCCGAGGTCGAACCCCGGCGTGACCACCCGCCCGGCAATGGTGAAGACATCGCTCACCGTATCCCGTTCGTAGCTCATATCGGTGTTCAACACCCCGAGTTGCGTGGTGGTACGCCCATAGGCCGTGAAGGCGCGCAAGAAGCCGGTGAAGTTCCCGCTGAAGGCGATGCGGCCCAGTCGATGCACCTCCGCAGGAAGAACAAGGTGTTCTCCGGAGGTGAAGGGCGGTATGGGCAGGCCGGTGAGATCCCCGGGATCGGTGGCAAGCTCATCGATGTCCAACAGCATGAAGGTGTTCATGATGTCCGGCAATCCGCTCAATTCCGCCGCACCGAAGAACCGCGAACGCTCACCGAAGGCGATGCGCAGGTTCCTGCCCTTCAATTCGGCAATGGTGCCCCGGATGCGGCCGCTCACTTCCATGGGATAATGGATCCCCTCCAGACCCGGGGCGAACAGGGCGATGTCCGCGAAGTCCACATGCGCCGTGTCCAGGTCCACGCGCATCATCACCTTTTCATTGAACGCGTTGTAGTCCCGCCAGTTCTCCGTGGTGAAGCGCATCTCTCCATCCGCGGCAGACAGGGGCGTGCGCAAGCGCAGGTCCTGGATCAGGATCCCTTTGCCGCTCACTGCGGTGCGCCCGCTCAGCTCTGTGACCTGCAGCCCCCCCTGTTCCGTCAAGCGAAGCCTGTTGAGATCGGCAGTGATGGAATCGCCAATGACCTCGAGGCCGCGACCTGCGATGTGCGCATGGGTCACTCCCACATGCTCGAAGTCCACACCGAAGGGCAGGCGCGGTGCGTTCTCGTTGTCGAAGGTGAAGTGCAGCTCATCCAGGTTGAAACGCGTGCAGCGGATGATCCAATCGTCACTGGCACTGGTGGTATCCCCTTCACCGAGACGGTCCAGTAACAGGGTGAGATTGCTCTTGGTGCCTCCCGCCGGCGTGCGCAGCCGGAACCGGACCTCCTCGAGGTCGAAACCCGTCATGCTCACGAGGTGCGCCCCGGGGTGTACGCGCAGCCCTTTCAAACGAAGTGAACCGGCCGAGATCAGGGTATCGGCATCGAGGTCGGCAACGAAGAGGCGCTCGAGCACAAGCTGTCCTTTCAGCGAAAGGGCCACCCGGCCGATACGCACCTCGGTACCCAGTTCCTGCGAGGCCCGCTCGCTCAGCCAGCCCACCACCCGGGTCTGCACGGGAGACCACAGCAGTAGCAGCGCGGTGAGCAGGAACAGACCGACCGCCACCCCGATGAGGATGCCGATCCAGCGGAGCACCCTGCCCGTCCATCGATATATGTCACGCGCCGCCAGCCGTGTAGTTTTGCCGACTTCTACGCAAGAAGCGGGCCTTGTGCCCAAAAGTAGCCGCATGCCCCCTCCGATCATCGTGCTCGGGATCGAAAGCTCCTGCGACGAGACCGCCGCTGCGGTGCTGGTGGACGGCCGTGTGCGGTCCAATGTGGTGGCGGGGCAGGAAGTGCATGCCCAGTGGGGCGGTGTCGTGCCCGAACTGGCGAGCAGGGCGCATCAGGAACACATCGTACCGGTGGTGGACAATGCGCTGCGGCAGGCCGGGGTTCACCGGAAGGACCTCAGCGCGGTGGCCTTCACCCAGGGCCCCGGCCTCATTGGCGCCCTGCTCGTGGGCACTTGTTTCGCACGTTCACTGGCGCAGGGCCTGGGCACCCCCCTGTTGGGCGTGGATCATATGCAGGCCCATGTACTGGCCCATTTCATTCGCGACGGCGCGGATCGGCCCGTCCCGCCCTTCCCCTTCCTGAACCTGACCGTAAGCGGGGGGCATACCCTGCTCGTTCTGGTGAAGTCCCCCTTGGACATGGAGGTCATCGGCACCACGGTGGATGATGCCGCAGGAGAGGCCTTTGACAAGGCGGCGAAGGTGCTTGGACTGCCCTATCCGGGCGGACCGCTCATCGACCGGAACGCCGCAGGTGGTGACCCTCGGCGGTTCAAGCTCCCCATGCCCCAGGTGCCTGGTACGAATTTCAGCTTCAGCGGCATCAAGACCGCCTTCAACCTATTGGTACAACGCGGTCTCCGCGATGACCCGGCCTTCGTTCAACAGGAACAGGCCCATCTCTGCGCGTCCCTGCAACAGAGCATCGTGGACGTGCTGTTGCGCAAGGTGCAGAAGGCCGCACGTTCCCACGGCGTTCAGCACATCGCCATGAGCGGCGGGGTCAGTGCGAATTCCGCACTCCGGCAGCAGTTCACCACGCTCGCGGAACGGGAAGGTTGGAAGGCTTATGTCCCCCCCCCGGCCTATTGCACGGATAACGGAGCCATGGTGGCGATGGCCGGGCATTTCCTGCTGGAGGCGGGTCGAACCGTCGGGCTCGATGCCATCCCGCACACCCGGTAGTTGATAGTGTGGCATCGGTCTTGCGCTTACCCGACGCTGACCTTGTACTTTTGCACACTGTCCATGCGACACCTCCACTCCTCCGGCGTGCTGATCCGCAACCTCCTTCCGCTCGCCGCCCTGCTGCTCACCTTGCCGGTCTTCGCCCAGTCGGGGGAGACGCGGATCCTCGTCATGAAGGGAGATTCGATGTTGCAGCTGGAGAAACCGCAGCGCGCGTTGGAGTTCTACGAGAAGGCCGTGAAGGCGGAACCCAGCGCCTATACCCTGCTTGCCCGGGCCAGAGCGTGGTACATGATGGAGCGGAACGACCGTTTCGTACAGGATGTGGATGCCGCGCTCGCCAAGGACAGCACCAGCTCGAACGGCCATTATCAACGGGCACTGTACTCGCTTCGCGCGCAGGACCCGGCGCTTGCTGAGAAACACGCCACCAAGGCGATCGACCTGGCCACGGTGCCCGTGGTGAAGGCCCAAGCCTACCTGGTGCGCGGTCTTGCGCGCAGCGAGATGAAGAAGGTGCCCACGGCGGTGGAGGACCTGGAGGCGGGACTGGCCGGTGCGGGCGATGATCTTGAAGCGATGAAGACGCTCGCGCGCCTGTACGACCAGGAAGGCCGGCATGCGGACGCGCTGCGGATCCTGGAGAAGCTGTGCGTGGTGGAACCTGCACAGGTGGGTCATTGGACGAACCGGGGATTCGAACTGACCATGCTTGGCCGATACGATGAGGCGCTGAAGATGATCCAGGAGGCGCTGAGCATGGACAAGGATGAACCCGTGGCCCTCAGCAACCGCGCCTACGTGCGCATGATGCTCGGCGAGGAGGAGGAGGCCTGGAACGACATCGAACGCAGTCTTCGCTTCTACCCTTCCAATGCCTTCGCCCTGCGCACCCGGGCATTGCTGCGCATCAAAAAAGGCGATCGGGTGAAGGCTTGCGAGGACCTCACCCTGGCCAAAGCCCTGGGCGGTGTGCCCGAGGTGGACAAGTTGATCAAGGAGAACTGCGATACCAGCGCGCCCCAGAAACGCCGGTGATCGTTACCTCAGGATCTCGATCCTCCCGCGCAACCACCGGCCTTCATCCGTGAGCACGCGCACGAAGTAGCTGCCGACCACCAGTTCATTCCCCGTCTCGTATCGGCCGTTCACCATCGTGGCGCCGGAGATCACGCTCCTGCCCAATGCATCCATGATCCAGAGGCGGCCGCCCTGGCCATCGGCCATGGTGATCGTGCACCGATCCCGGCTCGGCACCGGTGCGATGGTGAGCTCCATCACCGCTTCGATCGGGCCCACGCCCACCGTTGCATTGGCCGCGAGCTCGAAGTCGTCGAAAGCGGCCTCCACGATATGGCCGTTGGGGTCCTTGTCCTCTGCCAGAACGAATAGCCGCATGGTGGCGGAAGGCGTGATGTGATCGGCGATGCGGATATTGCTGAAGCGCCATGCCGAAGCGCTCTGTGAAGGAGGCACTTGCTGGATGGCCACGGTGTCCGTGCCATTGCTGAGCGAGATGGTCAAGGTGTCGTTCGGTGCGGAGTTGCCACCCGCATCGAAGAACCAGTAATGGTAACGCACGTGTGCATCCTCCAGGCCGGTCGCATCGAAGACGGGAGAGATCAGGGTGGTCCCACCTTCATCCACGTCCGCGCTGTTCGGGCTTCCACCGCTGTTCCCGGTCACGTAGGCCTTGTCGCGGCAATCGTTGGGCACGTCCGCACCCGGATTCGCCTGTGCTCCTTCGAAGATGGTGCCGGCCGGTCCGCCGCGCTCCCAGACCCCACGCGGTGCCGTGGTCGTCACCTCCCAGCCCAGGTCCAGCGCGAAGTCATCCGCGTAGCCCTGCTCGAGGTCGATCGTCCATCCGTCCACTCCAGCGCCCACCACGACCAGGTCCGCAGGGCAGGCGCCATGCCAACCCCAGGCACCGATGTCCACCGTATAGGTCCCATCATAAACGCCGGGGAACAGGAAGGTGCCGTCCGCTGCGCTCTCCACCTGGAAACCGTAGGTGCCATTCACCAGCCACACCTGAACGCCGGGCACCGGATCGGACGTACCCAGGGTGCGTACGACACCGCTCACGGGATAGGTGGGCAGTGGGTCCAACACGATGTCCAGTTCGGTGGTCGCACCGGTGGCCAGATCCACACCGGTGAGCGTGCGTGGGAAGAAGCCCGGTGCGCTGACCGTGACCTCGTAGGTGCCCGGCTGCAGTGTGCCCACGCCGTACGCACCCGAGATCCCGGTGACCTCCACCGCATCGGTGCTCACGATCCGCACTTCCGCCTGCGCCACGGGTATGCCGTTGGCGCTATTGGTTACCGTGCCCTCCAGCAGACAGCCCCGTACGTAGGTGGGACCGAGGATGAACAGCCCTTCCTCGATATCGGATATCAGCAATCGGCCGGAGGGCAGAAAGGGGTACACCCCCCACGCACCATTGAATCCATCCCCTTGTAACGGCGAGGTGTCGTAGTGCCCCACCTCCACCAGGTTGTCCGGATGCGAACAATCGTAGATCGAGACGCCGTAGGTATAATAGCTCTGCACGAGGTGTTCGCCCGGCAGCCAGTAGGTATTGTGCGGTATGGCCCCGCTCCCGCCATCGCTGCGCAGCTTGTCGAGGTACTGGATGTCCGACGGGTCGCTCACATCGTAGGCAGCCACATAGGAGTTCGTGCGCTCGTCCGTGGTGTACAGGTGGTGTCCGCTCGCATCGAGCCATACGTTGTGCGTGAAGTTGTTCGGCGTGCTCTGTTGTCCCAATAACACCGGCGCGCCGGGGTCGCTCACATCGAGGATGGTGAAGAAGCCATTGATGATGTGGGCGGCATAGAGCGTATCACCCCGTGCGAAGCTGTCGTGCACGTACCACTGATCGAACGCACCCACGCGCACCGGAGCCATCGGGTCGGTCGATAGGTCGTACATGATCACCCCGCCATTGCCCTCGTTCGCGCCATGGATGTACAGCCGCCCGTTCTCATCGATGAAGAGCGAGTGCGACGTGTCCCATTCCGGATCGAACCAGATCGTGCTCGGCAGTACCGTGCTCTGCGGCAGCGGTGAAAGGTCAACGATGGTGAGACCGCCATTGTCCGCCTCGGTGGTCACGTAGGCATGGTCCCCCCAAACCTTGATCTCGCGCCAGATCGAGGCCGGGCCAGGAAGGAAGTACACTTCCACCGGCGATGTTGGGTCCGTCACATCAACGATGGAGAGCCCGCCGGTCATCCCCGAGGTGCCGTTCACCCCGACCAGGGCGTATTCATTGCCTTCCTCATCGGCATAGCCCCAGAGGTTCGATAGGTCACTGCCGTGCACCTGCTGGTAGGAAAGGCTGCCCAGGAAGGCGATGTTCGTCTGGGCGCTCGTTGTCGACCTCAACAGGAGAAGCAGCGCAACTAGGACCTGAGGGAGGCGGCTGATGGACATGCGCACAAGGTAATCCCGCCTCCACACCTCCTATCAAGCGCCATGGGCACTTCCCATCCGGATAAGCGACCTCTCGAGGAAGCCTGATCGAACGGTCCTACTTCGGAACGATGACCCCAGGTACCGCCCTCACAGGGTCAACGTCTCAGGATCCGTTGCTGCCTGATGGTGCCGTCCGTGGTGATCACGGTGAGCAAGAGCACTCCGCTCGGGACCGATCGCAGATCAACGTTGATCACCCCGGAACCACTGCCCATGGTGCGCTCGAAGACCATCCGTCCAGCAGCATCATGGACCCGCACGGACACCAGGTCGCCTGGAACGGAAATGTTCACCTCATCATCGGCAGGGTTGGGCCAGAGATGGAGCTCCGAAGAAGCGCTCATGCGCGTCACGGCCACAACAGGCCCATAGGTGAAGGTTCCATCCAGATCGACCTGCTGAAGGCGGTAGTAGCTTGTTCCCTCCAAGGGTCGGCCATCCACGAAGTCGTAATGGTTCACTTGCTGGCTGCTGCCGGATCCGCTCACGGAACCCATGGCCACGAATGCGATGCCATCGGCGGAGCGCTCCACAACGAAATGGTCGTTGTTGACCTCGGAAGCCGTTGACCAGCTCGTCCGGACCGTGGGGCCTTCGTCGACCGCGGTGAAGTCGATCAATTCGATGGGCAACGGATTGGAGGTGTTGGTGGAGGCGAGCGTGAACGGTGAAGGGCTTGCGAACAGGCTCACCGGCGCCGAAGTGGTGATGGTACCGGAGCTGACCGTTCCGGAGGCCACACCGCCGTGATCACGCCACTGAGCACCATCCCACCGTGCAACGGCCAGGTGTGCAAGGTCGGTCACGCCACAGCTGCGCGGCGTGTCCCAGGAAAGCATCACCGACACGTTCGTGGTGCTGTTCGTGCGATCAAGGATCCAGTACTCGCAAAGGCTCAAGTGATCCAGGGAGGCATCCTTCAACGTGTGCGGGAAGCTCGGATGACCGCTCTCTGCCACGTATCGTGCCGTGAAATGGTGAGCGGAGGAGGTAGGGGCGCTCATGGTGATGGGCGCCAGCACTCCCCCACCACCAACGGGGAAGGTGAAAGCCTGGTTCCCGATCTTTCGAACGAAGCCTTCCACATGACTACCTCCATCGGCCGGATCGCTGAACGTGATCCCGTTGGCGAGTATCAGCAGGCCATTGCTGGTGCTTGTGACCGCCTGCGGCTTGATGATACCTGAGGTGAAAGCGAGGTCGAGCGTCACGTTCACATCGCCCGTCAGGATCAGCTCCCCGGCCCCCGACATGGCCAGTGTGAGGTTCCGCACGAGCGGTGGCGCGGCGGCATCACTGCTGAAGGTCTGTGGGGAGGTGCCATCGAAGATCGTGCGCCCCGCACCTGCGCCGAACTGAACGGAAGCGACGGAACCGACCGTGCTCACGTTCCTGCTGAAGGTGGTGTTGAACGAGTGGTTCACCACGAAGCTTCCACTGCCCAGCCTTCTGAACGTGGCGTTCCCGTTGAAGTCGTCCACTGCGCTCACACCAAGGGACATCTGCCCATTATTGTTGATCGTCACGTCACCATGGAAGGTATTGCCACCAGCGCTCGTATTGGAACCCGAGCCTGACTTGGTCATCACCACGTCGCCGTGGAAGGTGGAACCGCTTAAGATGAGGCCACCCGAGATGGTGGTAAGATCCCCGAAGAAGGTGCTGCCGGTCTGGAAGGTCAACGTGCTGTTCACACCACCACCAAGGACGGTGGCGGTGGATGACTGTTTCGTGAAGTTGCGGAAGGTGATGGTACCCGCCGTCAACCCGGTGGCGCCGATCCCCAAGGCACCAGTGGACACCAAGGTGCTGCCCGTGGCGTTGCCGAAGTAGATGCCCCCGGTCCCGGTGCTGTTCAGGAGAAGATCGCCGTGGTATACATCATTGCCTGTGTTGGCCATGTACCAGATGCCGCTCCCGGTGTTGATCAGTTCGGCATCAGCGGCGAACACGCCTCCTCCCGTGCAGCTGTTGGACGAGGACCCCGTCTTGTGGAACACCGACGGAGCATGATAGATCGCGCCGTTCAGGAACAAGTCCCCCGCCCGTGCAGTAAGTGCGCCATGGAACGCGGTGCCCGTCTGGAAGTACAGGTTGGCACTGGTTCCCAGCAGCAGGTGCTGTGATGTGGCACCTGTCTGGGTGAACTGGCGCAGGAGCAGATCGCCGGAGGCGAAGCCCGCCCCTCCCACCGATATCGTGTGCCCTGGTGCGAGCGTGGCGGATCCTGCGGCCTGCCCGAAGGCGATCCGACCGCTGCTGGTGCTGTTCACCAGGATATCCCCGTTGAACTGGTCGTCCGTATTGTGGTGCAGACTGAAGTTACCCGTACTGGTCACCGTGAATTCCACTGTGTCATTGAAGATGTTCCCCCCTGCCGATCCGTCCCCGCTCGTTCCTGTCTTGATGAACCGGGCCGTTCCATTGAAGGTGGTCCCATTGAGGAAGATCCGGCCCGAACTGGTCACGATGTCACCATTGAAGGTGTTCCCGCTCTGCAGGTACAGGGTAGCGCTCGCACCGAGCATCAACGCCTGTGCCGTGGTGCCGACCTGGGTGAAGTCCTTCAATACCAATGTTCCACTGTTGAACATGCCGGGTGCAACACTGATCGTGCGACCCGCAGCGAGCGTTGCCGTGCCGGTGCCGGACCCGAAGGAGAACTGTCCACCGCCCGGGTTCACCAATACGATGTTGCCATTGAAGAGGTCTGGCCCGGTCTGGTCCAGGGAGAGGTGCCCGTTGGTGGTGAGTCGGAACGTGACATCCGCATGGAAGATGTTGTTCCCAACGGAACCATCGCCCGAATTATTGGTCTTGGTGTGGTCCCCCACACCATGGAAGGTGGTCCCATGGAAGTACAGGCGACCGGAGGTGGAGGTCACATTTCCTCCGAAGGTGCTGCCGCTGCTGAACTCCAGCGTGGCATTGTCACCAATGCCAAGGGTCTGAGGGGTGGATCCCATCTGCGTGAAGTTGCGGAGCCGCAGGCTGCCTGCATCGAAGCCGAGCGCTCCGATCGATATGGTATTTCCCGCAGCCAGCACCGTTGTTCCGGTCGACGCTCCAAAGGCGATCTGGCCGTTGGAGGTATTGTTCAGGACGAGATCGGCGTTGTAAACATCCGTGCCTCCCAAGTGCGCGAGGCTCAGGTTCCCCGATCCGGTGTTCAAGAATTCGGTGCGGCCATTGAACGTGTTCCCACCTGAAGAGGCATCACCAGCAGGCCCTGTCTTGGTGAAATAGGCGTCGCCATTGAATGTGCTTCCGTAGAAGAGCAGTCGGCTGGATGTGGTGGTAAGCGCTCCGTTGAACTCACATCCCGGGTTGAAGACCAACATGGCAGCAGGACCGAGCTGGATCGACTGCGGGGTCGTCCCGAGCTGGGTGAAGGACTTAAGGTAGAGGTAACCGGAGTCGAATCCGAGCGAACCCACCGAGATCGTGCGGCCCGTGGCCAAGGTGGCAGAGCCGATGTTGTTGCCGAAATAGAAGCCTCCCGTGCTGGTGTTGTTCAGGACGATGTCGCCTTCGAACACATCGGGGAGGTTGGCATTCAACGACAGGTATCCCGTGCTGGTGTTGACGAACTCCACCGCATCATGGAAGGTACAGCCGCCATCACTGGTCGCGGCACCCGGACCGCCCTTCTCAAAGCGCGCTTCGCGGTGGAAGATGGCCCCATTGAAATAGATATCACCTGCGGTGGCCGAGAGCGGGCCACCGATCTCGGTGCCCGGTTGGAAATAGAGGCGTGCCGCAGTGCCAAGACCGAGCGTCATCGGCTCGCTCCCCAGCTGAAGGAACCTTCGGAACAACAGCGTACCACCTGCAAAGCCACCCGCACCGATGCGCACGGTCCCCCCTGCTTCCAGCGTACTGGTCGCCGCACCGGAATTTCCGAAACGCAACTGTCCATCCACCAGATTGCTGAGGATCAGATCACCGTGGTACGCATCGGAGAAGCTATCGCCCATGTACCAGTTCCCCGAGGAGGCATTGATCAGCTCCAGATCACCTGCGAACACACATCCCCCTTGGGAGGCATCCCCGGTCGCACCCAGCTTGGTGGAGGAGACGTTGGAATTGAAGGCGCTTTGCCAGAATAGGATGGAACCCGATGTGGTGGTCAACGCGCCGTCGAATTCACATCCCGGGTAGAAGTAAAGGCGAGCCGCCGCACCAAGTGCGATCGATTGCGGGGTCGTCCCGATCTGCTTGAAACCGCGGAGCAATAGCACGCCCGCGTCGAACCCTCCGGACCCGACGGAGATGGTACGACCATCGGCAAGGATGGCCACGCCCGTGCCACCATTGCCGAAGCGGATCCCACCCGCGTCAAGATTGGTGATCCTGACGTTGCCTTGATACCTGTCCGTATCGTTCTCGGCGAACCGGATCTCACCTGGTGTGGTGTTCACGAGTTCCAGTTCCTGATCAAAGGTGTTCCCTCCGGTGGAGACATCGACCGTGCTTCCGATCTTGGTGATATGCACCGCTCCCCGGTATGTGGCGTTCCGCGTCTGGAACTGTCCGGTGGTGATGGTGAGGTCAGCCTCGAAGTCCGTGCTGTCCGCGATATACAGTCGCGCCGTTGATGCCAGTGTCAGCGTTTGAGGGGTGCTCCCCAACTGTCGGAAGTTCCGTAAAAGGAGCATGCCGGAATCGAAACTGCCGATCGATAGGCTCCGCCCTGCTGCAAGCCGGGGTGCACCGCCGCTGTTCCCGAACCGGATGTCACCGCCGCTGGTGCTCGAGACCACGATATTCCCGTTGTACAGATCATCGCCGCTGTCCGAGAAGAAATGGTCACCGGTGCCGGTGTTGTTGATCGTGAGGTCCCCATTGAACACGTTGCTCCCAGGGCTGGTGTCCGACAGGTCGCCGATCATGTTCAGCGTGCACGACCCGTCGAAGGTGCAGTTGGAGATCTCATAGCTGGCTCCCGTGATGGTCAGGTCCCCGCCAAAAGCACAGTCGTTCCTGAGGTATACCCGTGTGGTGGGGCCGAACACCAGGGTCTGGGGAGTGTTCCCGAGTTGAACGAACCGACGAAGCAGGAACTGGGACCCGGTGTATCCACCCGCGCCAACGCTGATGGTCCGGCCCGCAGCCAGCGTGGCTGTACCGGTTGACTGACCGAAGCGGATCGAACCGGTTGAGGTCGTGCTTACACGGATATCCCCGTTGTAGATGTCCGCACCCACGTTGCACGGACCGAAGTGCCCTGTTCCATTGTTCGTCAGGTCGAGGTCACCGTTGAAGACACATCCCCCATTCCCCCAATCGTCCGTGTTGTCGTTCTTCACGTAGGTCGCATCCCCGTTCACCGTGCCACCATGCAACTGGATGGAACCGGCGGTGACCGTGAGGTTCCCACCGAATACGCAACCCTGGTGTTGGGTGAAGGCGACATTGTTCCCCAGTATGAGCATCACCGGGTCGGCCCCGCTGATATTGAAGTTCCTCAGCTGCAATCGTCCGTTGTTGAAACCGGCCGATCCAATGGACAAGGTCCGTCCAGGTTGCAAGGTGCTGGTGCCGCCACCGTTGCCGAACACGAAACCTCCTCCTCCCGTCGAGCTCAAGATCAGATCACCATTGTACTGATCGGACCCGGTATTGGCCAGATAGAGGATGCCAGCACCTGTAGTGCTGAGGTCTGCTGTTCCGTTGTACGTGGTTCCACCACTGCTGTATTCGTTCGTGTTGCCGGTCTTGGTGGCACGGATGCTTCCATTGAACACCGCACCGTTCATGTAGAGTCCAGCGGAGACGCAAACGACGTTCCCGTTGAACGTGGTGCCACTTTGGAAATAGAGCGTGGAGGTGCCTGTAAGCCCGAGGCTCTGCGGAGCAGTTCCGGCCTGTGTGAAATTCCGCATCACGAGCGAGCCGGAGTTGAAGGTGCCCGTGGTGACCGTCCTTCCTGCCGCCAAGGTCAATGTTCCTGTGTTCTGGCCCATCCAGATGCCTCCACTGGTCCCGGTACTGTTGAGCTGAACATTGTCGTTGAAGAGGGTCGTACCGGTGTGCCCGAGGTAAAGCCTGCCGCTCGTAACGGTGAGTACGACCGTACTGTTGAACGTGGTGTTGCCCGTACTGTAGTCGTTGCCAGTGCCGGTCTTAGTAAGATCGACCGTTCCATTGAAGACCCCATCATCGAACTCCAGCACGCTCGCGGTGCCGGAGATGGATGCGTTGAAGGTGGTGCCGCCGAAGTGCCAGGTGCCGGAGGGGCTGTTCGCCACCAACGCGCCATTATCGACCGTACCCGAGTTGAACGTCCCGTTGCCCGAGGCCGTAAGGACATGGCCTCCGAGGTCCAGGCTGCCTGAATTCAGCGTGAGATGGGTCAACGACCGGGAGATGTCCAACGCAGGGGGTATCCCGGCGGCTACGACCACCGCGTTGTCCCCGGCCAGCGGGAAACCGGTGGATGGCGTCCAATTGGATGCGAGGTTCCACGCACTGCTGGTACTGCCGTTCCAGGTGTACGTTGTTTGAGCGTGCAAGGCCGCGGGGATCAGCGCAAGCAGCAGGCCGGATCGGATGCCGATCGGCGAACGTCCGTTACGAGGGGAGAGTCGGATGCAATGAAGTAGCCTACATGGTTTCATGCTTCTGCCTATGTTCCACTTATGGAATAGCGCGTCCGATGAAGTGCGGAGCGCACCTTCTACTCGACGAGACTGTAAAAAGTTTCGACGAGCAGCCCCTGGACACCCGGTCATTGACCCGTCGATCGCACCACCGCGGACATCGACGGCTCCTCCGATCCACCAGCGGAATGGCATCGTGGGTCGACCGCCCATGAACTTGTCCCTATCACACCAATGGCACGCGCTTCCCTACCTTGGGAGCTTTCCAAGGATGCCCTTCAAGAACGGCCGCCCTTCCTTCCCTGGCAAACAGCTGGTGTGGTGCATCTTCCTGGGAACGACCATTCAAGGCTCCGCCCAGGACCACCGTTTCGATATCTGGAAGGGCAACGATATCGTTGGCAGCATACTCGTGAAGCGCAAGGTCGACGGCGACCGCACGCACTATGTGATGTCCTCCTTCTCCGAGTTCGACCTCCTCTGGAAGCAGCAGGTGCGTTCGCTGGTGAGCACCGAGTACTTGAACGGCGGCATGTCGAAGGCCTATGCCCATGTGAAGGTGAACGGCACCGTGCGGGACAGCAGCCATTTCCACCTGGAACAGGACACGGCAACCTGCTACGTACACCCCGATGACCATTTCGTGCATGAGGGCCGGGTGGAATGGACCACGGCGCGGATGTACTACGAGGAACCCGTGGGACAGCCACTCATCTTCGTGGAAAGCGTCCTGCGCAACTGCCGCCTGCAAGGAACAGGCCCCGGCACCTACCGGCTGCATCTGCCGGACGGGAAGGTGAACAACTACACCTACCGCAATGGTCGGTTGGAGGAGGTACACGTGGACCGCACCTTCTTCGAGCTGGTGTTCAGGCGGGACGGGTGAACGGGTCCGCGGGCCGCTCAACCCACACGCCCGCCGCTCATGTATGTGGGCCCTCGCAAGCAGGCCCGGCCGGTAACTTCGCCCCATACCAGTTCCAGCGCAGGAGATGATCGATCTGAAGGGGATCCGCAAGGCCTACCATACCGGCACCAACGTCCTCCAGGTCCTCAAGGGCATCGACCTCCACATCGGCAAGGGCGAACTGGTCAGCATCATGGGCTCCTCGGGCTCTGGCAAGAGCACCCTGCTGAACATCGTCGGTATATTGGACAGCTATGACGAAGGGGAATACCTGCTGGACGGCCAGCTGATCAGGGGCCAGAACGAGACCGAGAACGCCCAGCTGCGGAGCAAGTACATCGGTTTCGTGTTCCAGAGCTTCAACCTGATCACGTTCAAGAACGCGATGGAGAACGTGGCCCTGCCGCTCTATTACCAAGGCATGGCTCGGCGGAAGCGCAACGATCTCGCCATGGAGATGCTGGGCCAGGTGGGGCTGCGCGAGTGGGCGCACCACATGCCCAACGAACTGAGCGGCGGCCAGAAGCAGCGTGTGGCCATCGCCCGGGCCCTCATCAGCAACCCGAAGATCATCCTGGCCGACGAGCCGACCGGTGCGCTGGACAGCAAGACCAGCCAGGATGTGATGGAACTGCTCACCCGCGTGAACCGCGACCTGGGCCTCACGGTGGTGATCGTGACCCACGAACGCGATGTGGCCGCCCAGACACAGCGGGTGATCTACCTGCGCGACGGCCTGATCGAGAACGCCCACCTGGACCCCGCCACCCTCTCCGCCGATGTTCGATAGGGAGAAATGGGGCGAGATCTTCGACACCATCCGCAAGAACAAGTTGCGGACGGCGCTCACCGGCTTCGCGGTGTTCTGGGGGATCTTCATGCTCATCTTCCTGCTCGGCGCCGGCAACGGCTTGAAGCATGGTGTGGATCATGGCTTCCGGGATGACGCGGTGAACAGCATCTGGATCTGGGGTGGCCTCACCGCCAAGCCGTACAAAGGCATGCAGCCCGGCCGATACATCCGGTTGGAGAACGAGGACCTGGACCACCTGCGCCGCACCATCCCCCAGCTCGACCACTACACGGGTCGCTTCAACATGTGGGGCGGCAACGCCAACATCGTCTACAAGAAGAAGTACGCGAACTTCAGCCTACGCGGTGTCCACCCCGGCCATACCTACCTGGAGAACACCACCATGAAGGAGGGTCGCTACATCAACACGATCGACCTGCAACAGTTCCGCAAGGTGGCCGTCATCGGGCGCAAGGTGCAGGAGGAGCTCTTCGAGGGAAAGGACCCGCTCAATGAATGGATCACCGTGAACGGCATCGCCTTCCAGGTCGTGGGGACTTACACCGACAGTGGCGGCGAGCGCGAGGAGAGCATCGTTTACCTGCCGATCACCACCACCCAACGGATCTTCGGCGGCAGCAACGAACTGGACCAGATCATGTTCACCGTGGGCGATGTCGATGTGGCCGAGTCCCAGGCCATCGCCGAGCAGGTGCGCCGCACGCTGGCCGCACGCCATGTCTTCGACCCCAAGGACGACAACGCCATCTGGGTACGGAACACCATCGAGGATTACGTGAAGATCATGCAGATCACAGGTGGCATCTCGCTCTTCATCTGGGTTATCGGCATCGGCACCATCATCGCCGGTGTGGTGGGCGTCAGCAACATCATGCTCATCGTGGTGAAGGAACGCACGCGGGAGATCGGCATCCGCAAGGCGCTCGGCGCCACACCCTGGGCCGTGGTGAGCCAGACCTTGATGGAATCCATCTTCATCACCGCCGCAGCGGGCTATTTCGGACTGGTCTGCGGCGTGGGCCTGCTGGAATGGCTCGCCGGCGTGATCGGTGAGCAGGAGATGTTCCGCGACCCGACCGTGGACATCGGCATCGCCATCCAGGCCACCATCGTGCTCGTGGTCGCAGGTGCCCTCGCCGGTTACATCCCCGCGCGCCGCGCCGCCCGCATCCGTCCCATCGAAGCACTACGCGACGAATAAGCCATGTTCGACAGGGAGCTCTGGAACGAGATCGGGATGACGCTGGGCCGCAACAAGCTCCGCACCTTCCTCACGGCCTTCGGTGTGGGCTGGGGCATCTTCATGCTCGTGGTGATGCTCGGTGCGGCCAACGGTCTGCGCCACGGCACCGAGAAGGCCTTCTCCGGTTGGGCCACCAACAGCGCCTTCATCTGGACCCAGCGCACCTCCATGCCCTACCATGGCTTCGCGCGCGGCCGCTATTTCAACTTCAACAACGACGACATCGACGCCATCAAGCGCGAGGTGCCCGGCGTGCAATACCTCGCTCCAAGGAACCAGCTCGGCGGCTGGCGCGGCAGCAACAACGTGGTGCGCGGCAACAAGACCGGACCCTTCAACATCTATGGCGATGTGCCGGACATCATCCGCATCCAGAGCGTCGCGGTGGACAGCGGCCGCTTCCTGAACGAGAAGGACATGCTGGATGAACGGAAGGTGTGCGTGATCGGCAAACGGGTGCGCGAGCTGCTCTTCGACAGCACCGAAGCGGTGATCGGCGACCATATCCGGGTGAACGGCGTCTACTTCCGGGTGGTGGGCGTGCACCACGCCATGCGCAGCGAAGGCAGTGAGGAGGAGGACAACACGGTGTACATCCCCTTCAGCACCTTCCAGGCCGCCTTCAACTACCACAACATCGTCGGCTGGTTCTCCGTCACCGCGAAGGACGGCGTGGAGGTGGGCCAGGTCGAGGAGGGCATCAAGAAGCTGATGGCACGCCGCCATGACGTGGATCCCAATGACCAGATGGCCTTCGGCAGCTTCAACCTGGCCGAGCAGTTCGGGAAGATGAACATGCTGCTCGTGGGCATCAGCGGCCTGAGCTGGATCGTGGGTGTGATGACCCTGCTGGCCGGTGCCATCGGCATCAGCAACATCATGCTCGTGGTGGTGAAGGAACGCACCAAGGAGATCGGTGTGCGCCGTGCGCTCGGTGCCGCTCCGCGCGTCATCCGCAAGCAGATCATCATGGAATCGCTCGTCCTGACCGTGCTGGCCGGTTACAGCGGCCTCGTGCTCGGCGTGGGCCTGCTGGAGCTGGTGCAGAGCTTCGGCATGGAGGGCGACTTCTTCGTGCGCCCCGAGGTGGACCTCAGCACCGCCATCACCGCCCTCATCGTACTCATCATCAGCGGCCTCGTGGCCGGACTCATCCCCGCATCCCGCGCACTGCGCATCAAGGCCGTCGACGCCCTGCGCGCCGAATGACCGTCAACACCCATCACCCATGAAACGCATCGTTCGCAACATCATCATCGCCCTGGTCGCCGCGCTCTTCGTGTGGACCCTGTGGTTCCTCTACCAGAAGTCGGTGGAGGTGCCCGAGGTCTTCACCATCGAGCATCCCGTGAAGGGGGATATCGTGAAGAAGACCATCGCCAACGGCAGCATCGAGCCGCGCCAGGAGGTGGCCGTGAAGCCCGTGGTGAGCGGCATCATCCGCGAGCTCTTCGTGGAGGCCGGCGACCTGGTGAAGAAGGGCGACAAGCTCGCGACCATCCAGATCGTGCCCGACATGCTGAGCCTGAACCAGGCCGAGAACCGCGTGCGGAGCGCCGAGATCGCGCTGAACAATGCACAGCTCAACTTCGACCGCAACAAGCCGCTCGCAGCGAAAGGGGTGATCGCCGCGGCCGAGATGCAGACCTTCGAGGTGGCCCTGAAGAGCGCGAAACAGGAGCTTGACGCCGCACGCGACGCGCTGCAACTGGTGCGCGATGGCATCAGCAGCAGCAGCGGCAGTTCCTCCAACACCATCGTGCGCAGCTCCATCGACGGCATGGTGCTGGAGGTGCCCGTGAAAGTGGGCACCAGCGTGATCGAGCGGAACAACTTCAACGAGGGCACCACCATCGCCAGCGTGGCGGACATGCAGGACCTCATCTTCAAGGGCAAGGTGGACGAGAGCGAGATCGGCAAGGTGCACACGGGCATGGACCTGGTGGTGACCATCGGTGCGATCGAGGATGAGACGCACCCGGCGAAACTGGAATACATCGCACCGAAGGGGGTGGACGAGGAAGGCGCGATCAAGTTCGAGGTGCGCGCCGCGATGACGCCCAAGGAAGGCTCCTTCATCCGCGCGAACTACAGCGCCAATGCGGACATCGTGCTCGACCGCCGCGACAGCGTGATGATGATCCCCGAACGCCTCGTGCAGTTCAACGACAAGGGCGACAGCGCTTATGTGGAGGTGGAAACGGCGACGCCGCAGGTCTTCGAGAAACGCCCCATCACCACCGGCCTCAGCGACGGGATCAACATCGAGGTGAAGAGCGGGCTCGACATGGATACCAAGCTGAAGGGCAAGGTGGCCGGTGAGGAGGAAGAGGTGGCCGGTTCGAGCCGCCGTCGCCGCCACATGTGAGCTAGCGGAAGGAACACGATCTTCGTGGCATGAGCAATCTGCGCCACGCGATCCTCCTCGCCTCCGCCCTACCCTTCTTCGCTGCCAGCGCACAGAAGGGTCCCGACTTCAAGAAGCTCGACGCCTACATCGCGGATGCCGTCCGCAAGTTCGACCAGCCCGGCCTCGCGGTGGGTGTGGTGAAGGATGGCAAACTCGTCTGGAGCAAGGGCTACGGCAAGCTCGACCTGGCGAAACCGGATCCCGTCACTGCCAACTCGGTGTTCTATTGTGCCAGCATCAGCAAGGCATTCACCGCCTGTGCCGTGGGGCTGCTGGTGGACGAGGGTAAGCTCGACTGGAACACGCCCGTGCGCCACTACATGCCGGAGTTCGCCACGCCACTTCCTTACGTTACGGAACAGTTCATGGTGAAGGACCTCCTTTGCCACCGCAGCGGCTGGATCACCTTCGATGGCGACCTCCTCTGGTATGGCACCAATTACAGTCAACAGGAGATCCTCGCACGCCATGCCCATGAGCCGATGACCCTGCCCTTCCGCGATGAGTTCGGTTACAGCAACCTGATGTTCATCGCCGCCGCGCAGTTGATCGAAGAGGTGAGCGGCATGAGCTGGGACCGGTTCATCACCACCCGCATCTTCCAGCCATTGGGCATGGACCGCAGCCGCGTGGAGACCGCCGACCTCGCCGGGATGACCGACGTTGCCATGCCGCACGTGCGCAAGGGACAGGATAAGAGCGTACCTCAGAAGAGCATGCCCTACCAGGCATTGCAGGGTGCCGATGGCGCGTGTGGCGTGCTGAGCACCGTGACGGACCTTGCGAAGTGGGACGCCATGTGGGCGGATGAGGGCAAGGTGAACGGGAAGGCCTTCCTTTCCCCGGACTCCTACGGCATGATCACGACCACCCACCTGGCCATGGGCGACGAGGGTGCCGGGCTCGGATGGTTCATCGAGCACAACAACGGCGCGAAGGTGATCACGCACAGCGGTGGCATGCCGGGCTTCATCCTCAACCACGCCGTGGTGCCGGAGAAGGACCTCGCGGTGATCTGCCTGGGCAACGGTGAGAGCTACAGCGTGTTCGCCATCACCAACAAGATCATGGACAGCTATCTCGGTGATGGCAGCGCGGATCCCGTGGCCGACATCCTCCCGCGACTGGTCAGGCGTGATGAGCGCGAAGCGAAGCGCGTGGCCGATCGGGTGAACGCCCGCGTGAGCGGCACCAGCCCCACGGCGGATGCCGCCAAGCTCCAAGGCACGTACATGGACGATATCTATGGAGAAGCGACCATCACCGACATGAACGGCAAGCCGGTTCTCGCCTTCACACCCGCGAAGGAGCTCTTCACCGGTGAGCTGGTGCACTGGCACTACGACACCTGGAAGTGGGAACACGCCGATCCCTTCCTCGAACCCGGCTACATCACCTTCTCCTTCGATGCGGACCACCAAGTGACCGGTTTCAAGATCGACCTGCACAGCCCGGACTTCCACTTCTACAAGCTGGACTTCAAGAAGCAGTGAGGATGCCGCCGCGCAAGCAGGTCATCACCTTCTTCCTGATCACCCTCTTCTTCAGCGCCTGGCATCTGGACCAGGGGCAGAACGCGAACACGGTGAGCCGCGCAGCCATGGTAGCCGCCATCGTGGAACAGGGCACCTTGCGCATCGATGCCTTCGCCACCCTCACCGATGACCGTGCACTGGTGGAAGGACATTATTATTCGGAGAAGGCCGCTCTGCCCGCCTTGCTTGTCGTGCCCTTCCACTGGGCGGCACACACCCTTGGGCTCATCGACGCCAGTTCCTCTGACCACATCAATGTGGACCTGCTGCGGCTCGGCGGCCTGCTTGCGGGCAGCATTCCGTTCGCGCTCATCATCACCCTTTGTTGGGGACGCTTGTATCGTTCCCGCGCCGCCGTCCCCTTGTGCTGGCTCCTCTTCTTCGGCAGTTTCCTCTTCGTATACAGCGGCGCGTTCTTCGGGCATCTGATGGGTGCGATGTTCGCCCTGGCCGCCTTGATGGAGCTGGAGGAAGGCAGCGCTTCACACGCCGGCTTCCTCATCGCCTGCGCGGTCTGGTGCGACCATCCGATCGCCATCATCGCCATGTGCTGGACCGCTTTCCTGGCGATCCGCGCGTTCAAGGCCACGGAAGGACGTGGGGCGCTGCGGGGCTTCCTGACTGGTGCGGCACCGGTCGCGCTGGCGTTCTGCACCTATCAATTCATCGTCTTCGGCGGTCCACTCGCCTTCGGCTATGATCATGTGGATCAATACCGCCCGGCGGGCGGAAGCATCATCGAGGGCTTGCATCCGGAAGCGTTGATCGGGCTCACACTAAGCCCCTACCGCGGACTATTGCCGCACATGCCCTTGCTGGCACTGGGCGCAGTCCTGTGGTGGTGGTGCGCGCGGCCGAAGTGGCCTCGCCCGGGCTTGTTGGTGGGCGTGCCTGCCATCCTCACCCTGCTGTTCGTGTGCAGCGTGGGCATGTGGTGGGGCGGCTGGGCATTCGGTCCAAGGCACCTCACCACGGTGGCCGTGCTCCTCGCCTATCGCAGCGCGCAGCTCATCCTGGCCACCGCCTGGGCCCGCGTGCCTGCCCTGGTGCTCGGTTCGCTGGGCGTCACCTACGCCTTCCTGGCCAAGAGCACGGTGTGGTATTCGTTGCCGTCGGATAAGCGCCAGCCCCTCGGCGAGGTGATCATCCCCGCGCTGGACCAATGGGGCCTTACGCGCTACCAGTGGCCCGTGGTGCTCGGTGCAACAGCAACGCTCGCAACCGCCCTGTTCGTCATCACCTTTGCCATCGCCTTGTTCGTCCTCTCGCGCACCCACCGGCCACATGCATCTGTTCCATTGCCCTGACCTTGCCGCTGATCGGGTGGAGCTTCCCGAAGAGGAGGCCCACCACGCCAATGCAGTGCTGCGCCTGGCCGTCGGAGCGCACATCGGGTTGTTGGACGGTGCCGGCACACGCGCCGAAGGCGAAGTGGAGAACGTAACGAAACGCGGCTGCACCGTGCGGGTGACCGCGCGGATCCACGTGCCTCCCGAACGGGCCGCGCGGATCCACCTGGCCGTGGCGCCTACCAAACAGATGGATCGTATCGAGTGGTTCGTGGAGAAGGCCGTGGAGATCGGTGTGGACCGCATCACCCCCCTGCTCACCGACCGCACCGAACGGGACCGCCTTCGTATCGACCGCCTGCAACGTGTGGCCATCAGCGCCATGAAGCAGAGCCAGCGGGCCTGGTCGCCGGTGATCGATGCGTTGACGCCGCTGCCCCACTTCCTGGCCGGCGAGCTGCCGGCGCAACGCTGCTTCGGCTGGTGCGAAGGCGAACATGCCTCCTTGATGGCGCGTTACGATGCCACGCAGGATGTCGTGCTCTTGATCGGTCCGGAAGGCGACTTCAGTGCCAAAGAGGCGACCACATTGCGCGCTGCCGGCTTCGATGCGGTGAGCCTCGGCACCGCACGCCTGCGCACCGAGACCGCCGCGCTGGCCGCCTGCACCTGGATGAGCCTCGCCCAACAGCGATGACCGCCCCCTCCGCTGAACGTTCGCATCGCATTTCATGGTCCGATCAGCTCATCCGATCGTTCGACCAACTCAGACCGTGAACATCTCTCGAAGCATTATTCATGGGCACATGCCCGCATGGGCACACGCGCACATGCGCATTCCCCGCTTCACGCTGCAGCGGTACCTTCGCACCATGTTGTTCCGGATCATCGCGCTGGCCATCATGAGCACATGGGCACATGTCCACATGTTCACATGGGCTCAAGGCTCCTACCAGATCGCGGTGCTGAAGTACAACGGCGGCGGCGACTGGTACGCCAACCCCAGCAGCCTGCCCAACCTGGCGCGCTTCTGCAACACCGAACTGGGCACGGACATCATCACCGAGATCCCCACGGTGGAGGTCGGCAGCCCCGAGCTGTTCGGCTTCCCGATCGTGCACCTGACCGGCCACGGCAACGTGGTCTTCAGCCAGGCGGAGGCGGAGAACCTGCGGAACTACCTGATCGGCGGGGGCTTCCTGCACATCAGCGACAACTACGGGCTGGACCCCTTCATCCGGCCCATGATGCAGCGCGTGTTCCCCGAGCTGGAGTTCGTGGAACTGCCCTTCGGCCACCCGATCTACCACCAGCGCTTCGACTTCCCCTCGGGACTGCCGAAGGTGCACGAGCACGACAACCAGCCGCCGAAGGGCTTCGGGCTGTTCTGGGAAGGACGGCTCGTGTGCTTCTACGACTTCGAGTGCGACCTGGGCGATGGTTGGGAGGATGCCGGGGTGCATGGTGACAGCGAGGCCAACCGCACCCGCGCGTTGCAGATGGGCGCCAACATCGTGCAGTTCGCCTTTAGTGGGGCGGAGAATTGAGGCGATACCGCGATCATCCCACTTGCATTGGTCACGGTGCTTGTTCCTCCACCGTATTCGTGGCCACCGTGCCCCCTATCGCTTGCAGGATCACATCGCGGTCGTTGTCGCTCCCGGCGTACTTCACCACACCATCCAAGGTGACGTCCGTGGCCAGATAGCCCTGGACCGTGTTCGTAGGGATGCTGCCTCCAATGGCCTGTAGGATCAGGTCGCGGTCGTTTTCCGCACCCGTGTAAGCCACGATACCGTTCCGGTCAATGTCACCCGGCCACAGGAGTTGTTGCCCGTTGAATGACCACCGCGCGTTCGTTCCCCAGACCGCCGTTGCCGTTGAGCGCAGGTCTATCGTGGTGGCCGTGGGCGAAAGGGATACCGCCTGGGTCATGCACGCCAGGTGGTTCCGATGCCGCAGCAGCACGTGGTAATTCCCGGGTCCCACATGGAAGGTCAACGGTGAACTGCCGTCCGCCGCGACCACATCGCCATCGCGCTGCAAGAGCCCTTGACTGGTGGCCACGATCACGGATGGATCCGCCGTGGACCGCAACTCCACGCGGACCCAATCCACCACGGCGTTGGCGTTGCTCACGTTCAGGACCGTGGTGCTCACCTGCTCTCCACCACCCTGCGCCATCTGGGGGAGACCAAGCGCGGTATATGGTTCCGTGGCTGGCACCAGACCTTGGGTGCGCAGGGCGTCGCGCATGTCCCCACTGGCGCTCACATACGCCCCGCCCAACCACACCTTGGGCGACACGCGCACCACGGTCGACGCATCGGTGAGGTGATAGAGCGCACCTTGGCTCATGTTGCAGAAGTACAGTTCGCCGTTCACATCCTCCCCGATCGAGGTGACGCCTTGAGATCCTGTGCTGATCAAGGTCTGCGGTGTCCAACTGCTGCCGTTCGGTTGCAAGGCATGCACACGGCCGTGGCAGAAATCGCTGTAGATGTACTTGCCTTGCAGCGATGGATACAACGATCCGCGGTACACGCGACCGCCGATCACCGAACACCAGCCATCGCTCTGCGGATGGTCGATCACAGGCGACACGTAACTGCTCTGCGGCTGGCAGCCACTGGTCTCGTACGGCAGGTTCCCTTCATAACAGCGCCAGCCGAAGTTGGGGCCGCTGTTGTCGCCTGCGGGCCAACGGTCCACCTCCTCGCGTTCCCCCTGGCCCACATCGCCGATCCACAGGTCGCCCGTCTGCCGGTCGAACCCGAAACGCCACGGATTCCGCAAGCCCGAGGCCCAGATCTCGGGGAGTACGCCGGACACCCCCACGAACGGATTCGACGCTGGTATGGTGTAAGCAGGCCCGTTCACATCGATACGCAGCACCTTGCCGAACGCCAGGCCCATGTTCTGCGCCTGGTTCCCCGGATCACCCGCACCGCCTCCATCCCCAGGCGCGAAGTACAGGTAGCCGTCCGGCCCGAACTCCAGATCACCGCCGTTGTGGTTCTGGAAAGGCTTGTCCAGGCTCCAAAGGATGGTCTCGCTGTTCGAGGCCACGTTCGGGTCACTGGTGACGTTGAAGCGTGAAAGACGCAGCGTTCCATTGCCCGTGCCCGCCGTGTAGTACACGTAGAAGCGTCCGTTGGTCGGGTATTGCGGATGAAAGGCGAGACCCAGCAGGCCCTGCTCTCCCGCCTCCGCCAGCACGCGGTCCGTGAGGTCCAGGAAGGGCTGGCTGAGCAGTTGACCTTCGGCATCCACGATGCGGATGCGCCCCGGCCGTTCCACCACGAACAACCGATCGTCGCCGGCGTGGGCCACATCCACCGGTGCGTTCAATCCGTTCACCACAAGTTCGAGTTGGACCTGTGCCGGTGTGAGGTTCCCCAGAAGAACGGCGGCGGAGCAAAGGAGTAGTGACTTTCTCATGGCTGGGACATTTGGCCACATCGCGGGAAAACCGGACCGATCACCGCAGATCCCCATGGCCAGAGCTCCGTTCCGCACGAGACAACGCCGCTCGGTGCAGCAATACCTCCACACCCGGCCACTGCGATGGGGCTTTCCATGCCCTGGTGGGAAAGCAGCCCCCCAATGCACGCCCAGCCCCGATCATGGCCTCCGCCATTTCCAGGACCTCATCCCCGCCCCTCCACATCCATTCCCGG
>JACJZG010000016.1 GCA_020635715.1 Flavobacteriales bacterium
CTACCGCTTCTTAGATGCGGCCCCAAGCACCCTTACCGCAAAAGCCCACCGCCCCGCCTACGGCAGCGATGGCGACTACTTCTCCAAGCCGAGCGTGGAGGATGTGGTGGAAAAGGTGCGGGCGATGGTGAACGAGTAGGTTGGCGCTCCGCGCGTGTCGGGATCGCTTCGCGCCTAGCGCTCGCGATGACCGGCTTCGAGTTCCGAACTTCGTTCAAAGTCGGTCATCGCGAGGCCGTGGCTCCGCACGGCTGAAGCGATCCCGATACCTGACTAACGCGAGTTATGGGAAAGACCTCCTGGGTGTACATCATGTCGAACAGGCGCGACGGTGTGCTGTACATCGGGGTGACCAGCGACCTCAAAGGCCGCATTGCCAAGCACAAGAGCAAGCACTACGCCACGAGCTTCACGGCCCGGTACAACTTGGACAAGCTGGTCTACTTCGAGCAGATCGATGGCATCGTGAAGGCCATTGAACGGGAGAAGCAGTTGAAAGCGGGCAACAGAGCGAAGAAGGTGAAGTTGATCGAAGAAATGAACCCGGAGTGGCGGGATCTCTACTCGGAACTACCTTAGGCAAACATGAGCAGCCGCAAACAAACCGCCACTTCTGCGGCTAAGCCCATCGGCTTGGACCCCATCGAAGCGATGGTCCTGAAGGAAGGACTGCGCATCGTGGATGTGCTACCTTATAAGGACCTTGATCTGCTCGCCGTCGTACTGAATAGCGGCGATGTGTTGCAAGCACGTCTCTCCGACTTCGACCGGCTGAAGAAAGCCAGTGAGGCACAACTCAAGAAATGGCGGCTGATCGGTGGAGGTATGGGGATCAATTGGGATACGTTGGATGAAGACCTCTCATTGCGCGGGTTCATCCGCGACAGTGTGCAGCACGAAGCGCTGCGAAGGATGACAGTACGGCGGAGCAAAACAACGGTCAAGAGCCGATGAGTGCTGCTCAGGCAGGGTCCTTATTCCTCAGGAGATCCTGCGGCGGATTAAAAGACACCCTGTGGCGACTGGAACTTGTCAGATGAGACGGAAAGACTTATCAAGCCATTTAATCCACTTCACAAAGGGCAACAGTAAAGAGGAAGCCTTTGAGAGACTCAAGACTATTCTCAGGGGTGGATATCTCAAACCGGGAAAAGGAATGATCAGATCATCGGAGGAGTGTGTTTGCTTTACTGAAACTCCCTTGGAGGCTGTTGCGAGCGGATTCAATGGGAGGTACGGGCAACGCCGATATTCTGACTTTGGCATTATGTTCAGTAAGGAAGCGATATACAACGAAGGAGGAAGACCGGTTATCTATCAACCTGAAAGCGAGTACACTCAATTGCCGCAGAGTATTCGATACAGACATGTACGGTATGAACCACCGCAAATCGACTTCACTTGGGAACGCGAATGGAGACTGAAGTCTGACCTTTACTTCAACCCAGGCGATGCCTACGTCGTGCTTCCAGACGACTCTTGGGAGCAAAGACTACGGAACGATTTCGAAAGCGAGCAGAACAATCAGATACTCTTGCACACTTTAATACTTGGGACGCTAGCTGAGTGTATGCGCCAGGACTTTGATTGGCAGATTACTATTATCAGCACAAAATGAACCCATAATTACCCGGCGCATGACATCTTCCAGACCACCTTGGAACTACCTACGTTTCACCTCAATTCGGCCATTTCTTACTCGCACTACTATCGCATAAATGTTTAGCGCAAGAACTATTTCTTGGTAAAGAACTTCTTTATCGCGTCTTCAACTGCTTTGTTTGGGAATCCACGGTTAGCTGATGTTGTTCCAACAAGCATGACCTTGCTTGTTTCGACCTCTATCAATTTACAAGTAAATGACAAGGAAAACGTACTCCAAGTGTTGTCCTTCCAATTAGCTCGATTCGTTTCAATGGGGTTCGACGTAGAAGCCACGAGAACGTATTGGACCCCGGTGATCTTTCCAACTTCGACTGCTGTTGATTCATCCACAAGGCCTGACAGCTGGAACTTTTGTTCATCCAGAACTTTGGTGATACTCATCCTGTCGAACACTTCAACTCCGGCATCCATTAAATAGCTGATAATAGCGCCTTCGGTAATATCTGGCTCATACCCACTTACCCTCACAATTGCCACCTTTTTGCCGGTCATGTCCCTCATCGAGAAACTGTGAACTCCAGTCGACAAAGAGATCAGTGCAATGGCAGCGACAAGTACTATCTTCATTCGAAATGGAGTATTGGTGAACTTTGCTAAATCTACTAACCGAATCGCAGCCAAGAACAAGTCTCATCAACTTTAGACCCGAGCGGGGGCTCCCCTCCAACAACCGCAGCCATCCGTCCGCGCATTTGGCGCAAGACCCTGCGTAAGCCATGAACACCAGTCGTCTCGACGTGTGGTCACTGCTTTTCCGACGATGCAGCATTCTTGAATCGTTCGTCCGCGATCTGTTGCGGTATCTTCCGCGTAGATTTTGCCGAACGCGGAGGCGTGTCATTGATGTGATAGATTGTCGTCTTTCGGAGCCAATCAAGATGCATCCGTAGGCTATCCTGCAACATAATGGCAGTATTCAACATCTCATTGATCCTCTCCTTCTCAGCCTGGACCTCCCTTATTGCGACGTCGGTCATCATCAGGTTATGATCCGACTTGGCGATGTTCTCTTCCGCCTTGCCCACCTGAACAGCAGCATAAATGGAAACAAGGATCGCGATCAGGCCGAGAACGGAATTACTGATTATTGAAGTTAGGCTGAGTCGGTTCGCATTGATCGCCGCTCGACCTACACTTTGGTCGAACTCATCTCTTTGCCTCTGCTTCTGTTTAAAGGCACTGTACCCGCCTGCATAGATCGCCTCGAAGCCCAAGCGGTCCAACCCAGCAAAGTGTTTCACGAATCGTATGTATCCGTTGACCTGCAAGTAGACGAAGGCCCGTTTAAGCTCCGCTTTCGTTGCATTCAGTGCAGGCAATTCAAACTCGGGCATATCGACATAACCATCTTCGTCCGCGTGGATTGCCGACAGTAGTGCGTCATAGATGGTATCTTCCCTCATCCCACGAACTTAGTAAAGCGCCCTTTCGAATCGCTCAGGAGGTGACCCCCAAGACCCACCAATGCAGTCAATATGGGCCTTTGGCGGACGACCCTGCGCCACCCGCGAACTGAAGAATACCTCGCCTGTCTGCGAAGCTGTGCCCAAGCTGCCCTGCTTATCCAGGCGATCGAGCGATAGTATAAGGTAGTATACGAAGGGTTCTCGTGGAAGGTTGTGGTTCGCAGCGCAAGCGCCTGAACAGAAAGGGCATCCAGGCGATGGGCAAGCCATTTTTCCCAAGGGGAATGTCGCTTACCCCAAGGGAAATGTCGCATTCCCCGACGGAAAAATGATCCATCCCTTGGTTCAAGAGACTTTTACCAAGGGAAATGCCGCGTTTCCCAAGGGAAAAATGATCCGCACCTTGGTTCAAGAGACTTTTCCCAAGGGAAATGCCGCATTCCCCAACGGAAAAATGATCCACCCCTTGGTTCAAGAAACTTTTCCCAAGGGAAATGCCGCATTCCCCAACGGAAAAATGATCCATCCCTTGGTTCAAGAGACTTTCCCCAAGGGAAATGCCGCATTCCCCAACGGAAAAATGATCCACCCCTTGGTTCAAGAGACTTTTCCCAAGGGAAATGTCGCATTTCCCAACGGAAAAATGATCCGCACCTTGGCTGAACCGCCTCTACCTCAGCCCCTTCCCCCTGAGCCCCATCATTGGCCACTTCCAAGAGATCGAGACCTTTGTACTAGGCGGCGATCCCACCGCCCCACCCAGCCATGGACCAGGACCATCCCTTCCGCCCCGAGAGCCTCATGATGTCGTACGGCTACAAGCCGTCGCTGTCCGAGGGCGCCATCAAATCGCCCATCTTCCTCACCAGCACCTTCGTGTTCAAGAGCGCCGAGGAGGGCAAGGCCTTCTTCGAGGTGGCCTACGGCCTGCGCGAACGGGGTCAGCAGGAGGAGCTCGGCCTGATCTACAGCCGGATCAACAACCCCGACCTGGAGATCCTGGAGAACCGCCTCACGCTGTGGGACAAGGCCGAGGATTGCGCCGTGTTCGAGAGCGGCATGAGCGCGATCACGACCGTCCTGCTCGAGTTCCTCGCGCCCGGCGACCTCCTCGTACACAGCACGCCGGTCTATGGCGGCACGGACCATTTCATCCAGCACTTCTTGAACAAGATCGGCGTGCACACCATGGGCTTCACCGCCGGTGAGGAGCGCGATGCCCTGATGGAGCGCATCAAGGCCAGCGGCCTGGGCCACAAGCTGCGCATGATCTACGTGGAGACACCGGCGAACCCCACCAATGCCTTGATCGACATCGCCGCGTGCCGGACCGTGGCCGATGCCTTCGCCACCGCTGACCAGCCCGTGCATGTGGCCGTGGACAACACCTACCTCGGCCCGCTCTGGCAGCATCCGCTGGACCACGGCGCGGACTTCTCCCTCTATTCCGCCACCAAGTACATTGGCGGTCATAGCGACCTGATCGCGGCTGCGGTATGCGGCAGCAAAGCGGTCATCGGCCGGGTGAAGGCCCTGCGCACCTTCCTGGGCAACATGGCCTCGCCGCATACCGGCTGGATGCTCATGCGCAGCTTGGAAACGCTCAAGGTCCGCATGGAGAAGCAGGCGGCCAACGCCGCGCACGTGGTCGCCTTCCTCGCTGATCATCCGAAGGTCGAGAAGGTCTACCACCTGAGCCGGATCCCGGAAGGCACGGCGGAACACGAGACCTTCCGCCGCCAATGTGCATCGCCGGGTGCCATGGTCTCCTTCGATGTAAAGGGCGGTGAGCCCGCGGCCTTCCGGTTCATGAACGCCCTGAAGCTGGTGAAATTGGCGGTGAGTTTGGGTGGCACCGAGTCCTTGGCCGAGCACCCCGCCACCATGACCCATGCCGGCGTGGACCCGCAACACCGTGAGGCGATGTCCATCACGGGAAAGATGGTGCGCCTCTCCGTTGGTGTGGAGCACCACGAGGACATCATCTGGGACCTCAGGCAGGCGCTGGAGCGGGTGTGAACGGCGCGATCTTGGGTCAACATTCTGTCCACTCCACCTCGAATGAAGTTTGAACCGAAGCCGCTCATGTGGTTGTATGGTTTGGTGATACTTGCTGGTATCGTATCCATACTGGACACCTATCTACCCAGCACCCGCACTAAAAGCACCATCGAGCAGGTATCCGAGTTCAGTTCGCACGAAGGAAGCAGGGGTGGCAAAGGACGAATGAGGTATTGGTCCTCCATCGACTTGAGTAACGGCAAGAACATCTGGACCCAGCGAACAAGCAACAACTTCACTGTCGGTGATACCATGGAGGTGGACCTCAGCGCCGCTCTCGGCAAGGTGATCCGCTATCGTGGTCCGGGAACCTCTGTAAGACCATGGTACGAGACGGAAGGCGTGAACGAGAATTACCGACCATTCCCTTTCGCCGTGGTCCTATTCGCCCTATTGCTCTTCTATCCTCGCTGGTCGGATGAGTCACGCTTGCTGCTACGTGGGCTTCTCCTGGTGACCCTGGTGGCCTGGCTCATCACCCTGGCTGCGACCGGAGGCTGAAGCGAGTCGTTCATCTCAAAGCAGCGGAACGGGTCGACATGAGCTTCACCTGGCCGAAAAATCGATAACCGAACACGCCGGTCCCTGATGCCTCACCCCCTCCCCGTCCGGCAATACCCCTCCGATTCCTCCACCGGCTTCAGGGCTTCCAGGTCCACATCGTTGAAGCTCTTGCTGGCGCCCCAGTTGAAGATCCGCTCGAACAAGGCCAGTGCCTTCTTGTTCTTGATGCGCTCGTAGAAGTAGACCTCGTGCTCCTTCTCGCGGATGCCCATGTCATAGAGCATCCGGTCGTGCGCGGTCACACCCAGCTCATGGAAGTAATGGATCATCCGGAAGTACTCGCACACGTTGCCGCTCTCGAGCCGCCCCGCGAAGTAGTAAGGCATGAACCAGCCCAGCACATGGCAGGCCGCCGAGATGGTGCGTCCGATGATGTGGAACCGCACTTCGTAGTAGCGTGAGACAGGCACCCCGTACAGGTCCATCAAAACCCGCACTTCGCGGCGGTGCTCCCATTCGTCCAGTTCGATGCGATGGATGGCGGCCTTCTCCTCCTCCTTCCTGACCGAGGCCGCATGGCCCTGGTAGGCGAAGGCTGCCGCCTTCTCCGCGGAGTAGGCTTGTTGCATCAGCCGCGCCAGCCGCTTGTGCGCCCGCACCCGGGCCGCGATGTCCATGGCACAAGGTTATACCATCTCGCACTAAGGCCTGGCAAGATCGCGCTTGACGGGTCAGGTTCTGTTTGATCGACTACCAAATGCCTACTTCCCCACCTCGAAGCGCACGGGCAGCTTGTATTCCATCGGCACCGTCACGCCTTTCACGGTCGCGGGTGTCCAGCGCGGCATGGCCTTCACCACGCGCAGCGCTTCCTCATTCAACGCGTCGGCACCAGCGATGCCTTCCGCCAAGTGCACCTTGGTCACATCGCCCGCGTCAGTGATGGTGAAGGCCACCTGCACCACGCCTTCCTTTCCCGCCTGACGCATGGCGTCGGGGTAACGGAGTTCCTTGGTGAGGTAGGCCACCAGGCCGGCATCACCACCGGGGAACATGGGCGGCGACTCCAAGCGAGTTAGCCCACCGTCATTGCTCGGCAAGGTGTCCAGGTGGATGGGCGGTGGCAGCACCAGGGTGTCGCCCTGGGCGAAAAGCGAGGGTCCACCGATGATCAACAACAGGGTGAGGAGCGGGCGTATCATGTTCCAGGGTTTTGAGAAGTCGTGTCAAGGTATCTGATCGTCGGATGGTCGATCCTCATCCGGAGTGGTGTCCAATATGCCCGGTGCAGGAGGATGTCCCTCTTCGCGTTCGTAGGTCTCCATGGTGCGCGGGTCCACCGCACCTTCCACGTCCTCATCGGCACCAGCGCGTGCAGGCGCCTCTTGTAAGGGTCGGTGGCGCTTCCACAGCTCGTTGTCCGTGCGGCCCTCCACCGGATCGGGCGATGCGTTCTCCACGTTGGGCTCCGGCGTCCCAGCCTGTGGTCGATCGGTCTGTTGCTTTGCCATGCGTGCAGGCATGCCAGATCCCTGCCAAGGATCGGCAAGGAGTCGTTGAGCCCCATAACGGAAGAAGGCCCGGGACCATTCCCGGACCTACCCCGATCCGCGTTGCGCGTTCAGACTGGCGCTTACCCGTGTGTGGGTTTGCCCAAACGCTCAAGCATCGAATGCACTTCCTCCTTGGTCTGCCCGAGCTTCTTCTGCAGGCGGCCATAGAGTTCGTCCTCCTTGCCTTCCTCGTACAACAGGTCGTTGTCCGTGAGGTCGGCGTATTCCTGCTTCAGTTTCCCTTTGATCTGGTTCCAGTTGCCTTTCAGCTTGTCGGTCGTAGCGCTCATGTTCGTTGTGTTTGAGGTTCGATCCGAGGAACACATCAACCGCGCCGGAAGACGAAGGGCCCGTCATTCCAACGATACCGACCGATGGCCATAACGGCATCGTGGTGCGAGCGCCACACTCTGTTGCGTAAGTGGGACCTCGTTCAACATCCCCCGACCTGTTCACCAGATCCTTGGCTTTCCAGATCCCCGCACAAGCTGTCCGTGCTCTGTCGTTCGTCGGGGATCCCGTTCTCGGCCGCACCGGGTACATTCGCACCAGCCACCTGCCCATGCTCGACAAGGACATCCTCTGCGCCACCGACCTCACACCCGCCTCGGATGATGCCGTGCGCGTAGCCACGACCATCGCCGACCGCCTCTCAACCCGCACCACCCTGCTGCACGTGCTGAACAAGAACGAGCGCAACGCAGAAGGTCGCGAACAGGTGCAAGCGATGATGGACGCCCAGGTGGAGAAGGCAGGCTCCGCCGGACGCATCACCCCGAAACTGCTGGAGGGTGACTTCATGAAGGCGATCGCCGAGGAGACCGGACAGGGGCACTCGCTGCTCGTGCTCTGCACCCACGGCGCCAAGGGGCTGCGTCAGAACCTGTTCGGTGCCGACATCTTGAAGCTGGTGCGCCATGCCGCCACACCCGCCATCGTGGTGCAGGAAGGCGTGCGGTCCGAGGACCTGCTGAAGCGGATCGTGATGCCCGTGGCGGGCCATTCCGATATCGACGACCTGCTGAATGCCGTGGTGGGTCTGGCCCGTGCCTTCGCCGCCGATGTGCATGTGTTCCAGCTCGTGCGGCCCGGCGAGGCACCCTCGGACGATCTGCTGGCCAACAAGCTGAAGATGCTGCGCCGTTTGGAGGACGCCGGCGTGCGGCACACCGAGGCGAACGAGCCCAGTACCTCCTTCAGCGTCGGCTTCGCCCAGGCCACCATCGACTATGCCGAGAAGGTGGGCGCCGGTGCCCTGGCCATCATGGCCCATGCCTCGGACGAGTACCGCTACATCGCCGACGCGGAGAAGGAGCGGATGCTCACGAACGGCCCGCGGATCCCCGTGCTCTGCGCCTGAGCCGGTCTGCTGGTCAACCCCTTGTGAGCCTGCCTGATACCGGGCACGGCTTCCCGAAGCACCGTACCTTCGCGGCGCGCCGTCATTACGGCAACCACCCGGTCGTATGTCCACCTTCAAGTACCTCCTGAGCTGCACCCTGTTGTTCCCTGTTGGTGCGGCACTTGCCCAGTTCGGGGCCGGGCAAGTGGTGATGTCCAATGCCTTCAATGCCGAACTGCGTGCTGCGGACGTGGACATGGATGGCGACAAGGACCTCATTGGGGTCTTCGGCGGAGACCATGTGAAGTGGCTGCCGAACATGGATGGACTGGGCACCTTCGGCCCCTACATCCAGTTGCTCGACATCGATGGGAATTGCACCCTGTTCGAGGTGGCCGATGTGGAAGGCGATGGGGATGCCGACATCCTCTATGTGGGAGGTGATAGCGATGAACTGAACATCCTGCGGAATCTGGGTGACGGGACCTTCGTGGCCGACGCACCGATCCCACTGCCGTCCGAACCGGAGACGGTCGCCGTGGCGGACGTTACCGGCGATGGCTTCTCCGACCTGATCCTGACCTTGAACTTCCCGGAGGGTGCGGGCCTCGGCATCATCCCCGGATCGGAGACCGGTTTCGGAAGCATAGCGGTGCACACAGGTATGCACTCAGGCATGGCCTCACGCTGCCTGCGCATCGGCGATGTGGACCTCATCGGCGGCCTCGACCTGATCCTAACGGCCGCGAGCGACAGCTTGAAGATCGCACGCAACACGGCTGGCGATGGCAGCGAATGGACCGTGGAGGACCTGCCGATCCTTACCGGCGACCTGGGCTATTCCTACCGCAACCCACAGCTGATGGACTTCGATGGCGATGGTGACCTGGATCTGGGTGAGGCGCGTGGTAGTTCGGTGCATTGGCTGCGCAATGCACTCGACGAGGGCGGTGTGCTCGGCTTCGAGGAGAATGTGATCGAACCGTGGACCACGAGCGGCGATGGTGCCTTCGGTCGTTCTGCTTGTGGTGCTGGTGCGACCCTGGTGTACGTGCCGAACAACCCCGGCCTTCCGGTCCGCTGGAACAATTACGTGCCCTTACTTGGTGACTTCCCCGATGGACAGGATGTGACCGATGTGCCGCGTGGCAACCGGCTCCTGCTCGCCGACTTCGACGGGGACGACAAGGACGACCTCGTACTGCAGGTGAACAACGAACTGGTCTGGTTCCGCAACACACTCGCAGAGACGACCGTGGAACTGGAATTACCCCTGCTGGATACGCTCTGCCTGGCGGGTGCGCCGGTGGCGCTTCCTGAGGCTGAGCCCGCCGGGGGACAGTGGTACGGACAGCAGGTCTTCGATGGCCTGCTCTATCGTGCGAACCTGCTCGTGACGACCGATCTGCCCGTGGTGCATGCCGTCTTCCCGGAAGGTGCCTGCCCCTTGGCCGCCGAGGCGAACCTGCGCGTGATCGAAGGTCCGGAGATCACCACCCTGGTGCCACCGGTCATCTGCTCGGCCGATGCGCCGATACCGATGAATTCGGTCCCTGCGAATGTCGCCTGGTTCGGTCTGGATGGCGCCAGCGTGATCGACCCTGCCGTTTGGAACGGTGGCTATGTGGTGTGTGAATTCACGGATAACACCGGCCAGGTATGTTCCGACCTCATTGGACCGATCATGCGGTGGAACACCCTGCCGGCTGAATTGGAACCAGTACCGCTGCTCTGTCCGACCGACCCGGTGACCACCATCCAAGTGGCGGCCGCACCGCCCTTCAACGTGAATTGGGAAGGACCCGTGACGAACCCCACCGCGACGAGTGCCCAGTTCGACCCGACCGTGGGCGCGGGCACCTATACCGTGATCCTGAACGTGGAAGCATCGGGGCCTAACCAATGCCGCAACAGCGATACCATCCAGGTGGTGGTGGGTGAACTCCCGCAGATCGCCTTCCAGCCGATGGGGGTCTATTGCGCGGAGGGTGATGCCATCGTGCTCGGTGGCGCAGAACCGGCCAATGGAACCTGGAGCGGTACAGGCGTCGCGCTCGGCCAGCTCGATCCCACCGCCGTAGGTGCGGGTGTGCACCTGCTGAACTATTTCGCCGTTTCAGCCGATGGCTGCGGAGCGCAGGCCTCCACCACCATCACGCTGGCGGCCGCTGCGGACGTGACCACCAGCAACACGGATCTGCTGCTGTGCGAAGGCGATGACCCTATCCAGTTCGCGGGCTGGCCGGCCGAAGGCATTTGGAGCGATCCGGTGGATGGCAGTGGCGTGCTCGATCCGAACGCGCTCGTGCCCGGGCCATATACGATCGTTTACACCTACACCGATCCACAGGGCTGTCTCCTGACCAACGAAGAGCTCGTGGTGACCAAGGGCGCGCCGAAGGACGTGAGCATCGAGTTCGTGCCTCGCCTCTGCCTCACCACACCGGTGTTCGAACTGAACGGTTCTGCCGCCGGCATTTGGAGCGGCGCCGTGAGCGGCGAAGGAACGAGCGTACTGATCGATCCCGCAGTACTTGGCGTGGGCACCTGGCCCATCACGCTGTCGGTGTCCCCCCTGGACGAGTGCCCGGGTGAGGCGAGCATCGAACTTGTGGTGGATGTGTGCACCGGCATCGCCGAAGCGGATGCATCCCAACTGTCCGCCGCACCGCAACCCTTCTCGGAGACCACGACCGTGCGGTTCGGCAGCCTGAGCGTCGAACGGATCGAAGTGTTCGATGCCAGCGGTCGGCGCGTACTGCAACGCGACTTCCAGGAAGGGCATCCGATGCAGACCGTGGTCGACCTCCGCGGCCAGCAGGATGGTATCTACCTGCTGCACGTCATCAGCACGGAAGGCGCTGCACGCCTGCGCCTGGTGAAGGCGCACTGAAGTCCATTCCTGCTCCCTATTCAAAGGTCGTTCATGACCCATCCCCTCGTTAGCGGGCCTCTCGATGTGGATCGAAGTGAAGTGGTCTGATAGTTGTGATGCATCGGCCAACCAATTTCATCACCCATGAAGACCCTGACCTCCCTCCTGCTCTTGAGTTGTGTCCTGCCGTCCATGGGACAGGACCTGGCACCCTACGGATCGAACGACCTGGAACGACGGATCGACGACTTCGCAGCTGAAGTGAAGCAGGCCCTCCGGCCAGCTGACGGTGCGGCATCACACGAAGGCGCTTGCGCCGAATACGAGCGGATCAGTGCCAAGGCCCGGGAGCTGGCTTCCGAGGTCCGAGCCGAACGTGGCCGCCTACCGAACCCCGCCGTCGGATTCGCCTATACGAGCGCACTGGCCGCCAACCTGCAGACATCGGAGCCACAAGCGGCCGCCTTGCTGTCCTGGTATGGCACCCATCAATACGTGAACACCCAGGCGACCTATGCCAAGTGGTTCCCGGTGGAACGGCTGGAAGACATCAGCTATTTCGCCAGCGAAGCCGACAAGGCACGGACGACCAAGCGCATGTCGCGGATGCAGGAGAAGCTGCTGCTCTGCGCAGAAGGTCTTTGATCCGTTCCCACTCGGTCATAGGAACTGCCCCCAGGATCATCGTGGTGCACGCCAGGCGTAGCTCCCATCATCCGCACGCCAGACCCGGTAGTGCTCCGTCTTATCTGGCTGACGTGCCTTGCAGTCGCGATATCGCATGAAGTACACGTCGATCGTGTCAGGCATGTCCACGTGCTCGGTCGAAATACCGCGCTCGAAGTCATCGGAGATGGAACGCCCTGCTGACTGCTCCGCCATGTGCCAGGCACCTTCAAGCTCGGCCGCCAAGTCGAGCTCGCTTGTACCCTTCCGCCCGGAACGGGAGTAGGTAAAGAACCGTACGGCAGCTCCGTTCGCTTCAAAGTGGTCCGAGCAGCCGTCGTCAGGCGGAACGACAACAGGCTTCCTGGCCACTGCACGGAACGTATCAGTCACCGATCGTGTGATGTGCTCGACGGCTACGGTCGTATCCGCGGACGCCACGGTGTCGACCACCCCAGGCTGGACAAGCACCGGTGCTGTATCGGGCTGTTGCTGACCACAGGAGGTGAGGCACAGAATGAAGACCGGACCACGCATCATGATCGTAGGTACACGCACGATGCAGCTTAGTTGAACGCGCGCCGACGACTGACCGCTCATGCGCTCATAGTCAGCATGACGTGATCAATCCAGCCCCAACTTGATCTGCTTGCCGGGGCTCTTGCCGATCATCGGGTCGTCCGGGTGGCGCTCGGTCTCCTCGATGTTCTGTGCTTGCTGCCGCTTCACACGGGTCATCGGGCTCTCCTCCAGGTCCTCCTCCTCCGGCGCGTCCAGGTTGCCCACCTCATCATCGCTGATGAGCATGTTCTGGCGTTCCTCCAGTTCGGGCGTCATCGGCGTGAAGACCTCGTCCAGCAAGGTCAGGTCCTTCACCTTGTGCGTGGTGAGCCGGTTGCCCAGCGCCTTCACCCCCTTCACGGCGATGAACTCCTCCAGGTCGATCTCCTCATCGGGCCGGTCGCTGCTGCGCTTGTCGTAGGCGATGCGCACGCGGGGATGGGGCAGCAGGCTGTGCAGGGTGAGCTTGCTGTTCGGGTTGTCCGTGATGAAGCTGACCGGATCCTTGGCCGCTTCGATGGTGAATCGCTTCACCTGGTACTGCTCCTTCTCCCCTTCCCAATACACGGCGCTCACCGTCATCGCCGGATCCCACTTCACCACCGTCGCCGCGTCATCGGGGAAGTGCGTGCTCAGTGCGAAGGGATACAGCTGGTAGCTGCCGCTGCGCGTGATCACCAGGATGCGGTCCTCCCCGGCGAAGCGACCGAGGTAGCGGCCATGGCCCGTGTCGTTCAAGCGGCGCACCGTCTCATCGAACCAGATCGGGATCGCACCGAGCGTGCTGCCGCCGCGTTCCTTCTGCACCACCTTCTGGATCATGTAACGCGTGAGCAGGTTGCCCTTGCTGCCGCGTCCCTTCACCCCGAGTTGCGCGAAGTCCACATCGAACTTGTTCTTGCGCAGGTTCGGCCGCGGACGCAGGGTGACCTGCACCACCTCCGCTGCGCCGTCCGGGTTGGCGGTGAAATACTCCACCGAACTGCCTGCGGCCCCGCTCGTGAGGTCGTACTCCTTGTCGCGCGTGACACCGGTGACCGCGAAGCGCTTCATGTAGAACGGCCCCTTCGTGCCGTCCTGGTAGATCATGTGGTAGATCGTGCGCTCGTCGTTCTTCTTGAAGACATCGACATGGATCACGCCCTTGCCGATGAACTTCTTGTCCGCCACCTTGGTCACCATCATGGTGCCACTGCGACGGAACACGATGATGTCGTCGATCTCCGAGCATTCGGTCACCAGCTCGTTGTTGCGCAGGCTCCAGCCCATGAAGCCCTCCTCGCGGTCGATGTAGAGCTTCTTGTTCGCCACGGCGACCTTGGTGGCCACGATGGTGTCGAAGGGACGTATCTCGGTCTTGCGCTCGCGGCCCGCTCCGTACTTCTTCTTCAACTCCTTGAAGTGCTCCACCGCATGGTCCACGAGGTTGGCGAGCTTGCGCTTCACCTCACCCAGCTGCTCATCGAGCTGCTGGATGTGCTCATCGGCCTTGAAGCTGTCGTACTTCGAGATACGCTTGATGCGGATCTCCGTGAGGCGCACGATGTCCTCCTCGGTCACCGGCCGCTTCAGCACCTGCACGTGCGGCTTCAGGCCCTTGTCGATGAAGCTGATCACCTGCTCCCAGGTCTCGGCCTCCTCGATCTTCCGGTAGATCTTCTTCTCGATGAAGATGCGCTCCAAGGAGGCGAAGTGCCATTGCTCCTCGAGTTCCTTCTGCTTGATCTTCAACTCGAGGCCCAGCAGGCGCAGCGTGTTGTCCGTGCTGATGCGCAGCAGCTCGTTCACGCTCACGAACCGCGGCTTGTCGTCCTCGATCACCACCGCGTTCGGCGCGATGCTCACCTCGCAGTCCGTGAAGGCGAAGAGCGCATCGATGGTGTTGTCCGGTGAAACGCCGCTGGCCAGGTGGATGATGATCTCGGCGTTCTCGGCGGTGTTGTCCTCGATGTGCCGCACCTTGATCTTGCCCTTCTCGTTGGCCTTCACGATGCTCTCGATGAGCGAGGTGGTCGTGGTGCCGAAGGGGATCTCGTTGATCACGAGCGTCTTGTTGTCCTCCTTGCGGATGCGCGCGCGGCACCGGACGCGACCGCCGCGTTCGCCCTGGTTGTAATTGCTCACGTCCACCAGGCCCGAGGTCGGGAAGTCCGGGTAGAGCTCGAAGGAGCGCTTGCGCAGCACCGCGATGCTGGCGTCGATCAATTCGTTGAAGTTGTGCGGCAGCACCTTGCAGCTGAGGCCCACGGCGATGCCTTCACCGCCCTGCGCCAGCAGCAGCGGGAACTTCACCGGCAGGAAGACCGGTTCCTTGTTGCGGCCGTCGTAGCTCAACTGCCATTCGGTGGTCTTCGGGTTGAAGACGACGTCGAGGGCGAACTTGCTCAGGCGCGCCTCGATGTAGCGCGGTGCGGCGGCACTGTCACCGGTGAGCGTATTGCCCCAGTTCCCCTGGCAGTCGATCAGCAGGTCCTTCTGCCCGATCTGCACCAACGCATCACCGATGCTGGCGTCGCCATGCGGGTGATATTGCATCGTGTGCCCGATGATGTTCGCCACCTTGTTGTAGCGCCCGTCATCAAGGTCCTTCATGCTGTGCAGGATGCGGCGCTGCACGGGCTTCAAGCCATCGTACAACGCGGGCACGGCACGTTCAAGGATCACGTAGCTGGCGTAGTCCAGGAACCAGTCCTTGTACATGCCGCTCACGCTGAAGGTGCCACTGCCCTTGGAGCCCGGTACACCTTTCCCTGCTGGTCCGCCTTCCTCCAGCGGTTCGTCCGATCCGATATCGTCGCTCATCGTTCAATGCTGCCGGCCACTGCCGGCCTTGGTTCATTCCGCGGTCCCGCAGACCGAATTGCCCCCGCCACGCACCCCACCATTGTACAAGTAAAGATCACGGCAGTAGGTCGTGCCCTGATCCACGTTCAAGAACTGGACGCTCAGCTCATTGTCCGGCATGCTGCTCGACGCGATGAGTGGCGCGCCGTCCTGATCCACGAGGTAGGTGGTGGCGCGCGGGAAGTACTCCGTGTGCACCTTCACCCGTAGGTTCAGTCGTTGGTACTCGATACCATCGACGGTGTAGGTGCTCGTGCTGGTGCTGATCACAGTGAAGATGGCCGGGCCGTCGTAATCAGCGTCGAACGGATTCGTGTTCAGCCCCGCCACATCCAGTTCGTCCTTGGCACAACCGGTGATCCCCACCATAACTAGCAGGGGGAAGAAGAGGTAAGGTATCGTTCTCATCGGGCAAGGGGAATGGTGATCCCGGCATGGAAGAAGCCTCCGTTCCTGGTCGGCACCCAGGTGAGCCCTTCAAAGAGCACCTTCTGCTTGTCGTTCAAGGTCGGTCGTTCCCACCTGGCCGAACGGCGGTAGAGGAAGTAGGTGACACCCGCTGCCACGGCGGTGAAGCTGATCGAGGTGTACAGCCCCGTTCGCGCCGATCGCAGGTCCTCGTTGTGCTGTGGAATGGTCTGATCCTTCAAGGTGCGGATGGAACCCGGATCCACATTGATGTCGTAGTTCTCCTGGTCCTTTTCCAGGTCCTGGCGGACCTTCTGGTACTTCACCACATTGACACCGGTCCAGAAGAGGCCTGCGACCGTCGCCACTGTGGGGATGGTACGGGCCACCCGACGTTTGGTCTCGTACTTCGCCAGCTCCTGCCGGTACTGCATGTATTCGGGGCTGTAGGGCAGCTTCAGCACGAAGTCGGTGGTGCGGTCGGCAATGACGAAGACGTTCGTATCCACGATCATGCGCTCGGGTGCCCAGAAGGCGAAGTGGTGCAGCCCCTCGCCCAGCTTCACCTCACGCTGCTGCATGCGGTATTGCTTGTCCAGCACGAACTCGAAGTTGTGGCCCGGATCCACCAGCAGCCGCAGCGTGCCGGTGTTCTGCGCCGCGGCTACCAGCGGCATCACCAAGGTGACCAGGAAGTGAAGGGGTCTGATCGTCATGGCTCAAAGTTCCGCTACCGCACAATGGTTCAGGCGGTGGTTCCTCAAATAACCTCCACCGACCTTCAGATCGATGAGGTAGCAATACTCCGTCCCGAGCGTGACCTGCTGGTTCAGGAGCACGACCGAGGTAGCCCCATCCGCGATATTCGAATAGACGGTCGTATCCGGAACGGTGAGTTCGATCAACCGCAGCTCGAAGTCGTTCTCCGCGGTCAATTGCGGATCCAGGCCGATGTACAAGCGTTGTTGGTGAAGGGCGCCCTGGCCCAGCGGAAAGCATTTCACCGAATCGACGCGGATGAACTGCGCACCCGTGTGGTCATTGTCGAAGGGGTTGGTGTTCAGCGAGCCGATATCCACCTCCAGCTTCTTGCAGCCGTGCAACACCACCACGAGCAGTATGGCAGTGATCCACCTCATCCGTGAAAGCGATACATGATCCCGGCTTGCAAGCTCCCACCGCGCGGACCGGGCAGCCAGACCAGCCCCTCGAAACGCAGGCGCTCCTTGTCCTCGTAGGTCGGCTCCTCCACCCGTGCGGCCTTGATGAAGCCCCATATCGTCGCAAGCGCCGCCACCGAGGTGATCGCCATGGTCGTCCGCAACTGCGTATTGGCTGCATCATGCTCTTCCTGGAGTCGCGGCAGCACCGTGGTCTTGTGCGTGGCGATGACCCCGGGATCACGGAAGGACGCGTACTCATCCTCCGCCGCCTGCAATGCATCGTAGGTCTCGTTGTTCTGCTTCATCGCGTTCAGCGTGAACACACCGCCGACCACCGTTGCCAGCAAGGGCACCGCCCGATAATAGAACCGTTGATGCTTGACACGCTTGAGGTCACGCTGGAAGCTCAGGTACGCTGCCGTCGGCGCGAGTGTCTTGTAGAAGGCTATGCTCGTATCTGCGATGATGGTGAGTGTGGTGTCCAGGATCCGGCGGTCCGGAGCCCAGAAGGTGAACCGGTGGTCACCCGCCGGCAACACCAACGCGCGGTTGGTCAACCGTTCCCGACCATCGAGGATGTACTCCATCCCCCGTTGCGGCGAGACGTTCAATTGCACTTCACCCTTCTGCGCGAACGTGCTGAGGCATGGAAAGCCCAATATCAGCAGCACAACCACCCGCTTCATCACGCGTCCAATTCCACTTCGTTGGCCTCCAGCTTCCGGGCGATGGCCTGCATGGCTCCATCCAGCGCGGCCTTCTCGCTCGCTTCGGCCACCAGGTCCTTCTCCACGCGCAGGTTGTCGATGATGAAGCCCTGGCGGTCGGGGGTGTTCTTGCCCATGTAGAAGCTGAGCAGGTCGTGCACCACGGCGTCCTTCGTGATCATCACCGGCTCCAGGCGCATGTCCTCGCCGATGAAGTTCTTGAACTCGTCCGGGCTGATCTCGCCCAGACCCTTGAAGCGGGTGATCTCAGCGCTCTTGCCCAGCTTGAGGATGGCGCGCTGCCGTTCCTCGTCGCTGTAGCAATAGATCGTCTCCTTCTTGTTGCGCACGCGGAAGAGCGGCGTCTGCAGGATGTAGAGGTGGTCGTTCTTCACCAGGTCCGGGAAGAACTGCAGGAAGAAGGTCATCAACAGAAGGCGGATGTGCATGCCGTCCACGTCGGCATCGGTGGCGATGACGATGCGGTTGTAGCGCAACCCGTCCATGCCATCCTCGATGTTCAGCGCGGCCTGGATCAGGTTGAACTCCTCGTTCTCGTAGACCACCTTCTTCGTGAGGCCGTAGCTGTTCAGCGGTTTCCCCTTCAGGCTGAAGACGGCCTGCAGGTTCACGTCGCGGCTCTTGGTGATGCTGCCGCTCGCGCTGTCGCCCTCGGTGATGAAGAGCGTGGTGTGCTCCTTGCGGTCGTCCTTCTTCGGGTCGTTGAGGTGTACGCGGCAGTCGCGCAGCTTGCGGTTGTGCAGGCTCGCCTTCTTCGCGCGTTCGCGGGCCAGCTTCCGGATGCCGCTGAGCTCCTTGCGTTCCCGTTCGTTGCTGAGGATGCGCTGCTGCAGCACATCGGCGATCTCCGGGTTCTTGTGCAGGTAGTTGTCCAACTCGCGCCCGATGAAGTCGCCGATGAAGGAGCGCATGCTCTGGCCACCCGGCTCGATCTCCAGGGAGCCGAGCTTGGTCTTGGTCTGGCTCTCGAACACGGGTTCGATCACCTTCACGCTGATGGCCGCCACGATGCCCGTGCGCACATCGCCGGCCTCCCAGTCCTTCTTGAAGAAGTCCTTCACGGTCTTGGCCACCGCCTCGCGGAAGGCGCCTTGGTGCGTACCGCCCTGGGTGGTGTGCTGGCCGTTCACGAAGCTGTAGTACTCCTCGCCGTAGTGGTTGGCGTGCGTCAGCGCCACCTCGATGTCATCACCGCGCAGGTGGATGATCGGGTAGAGCGGATCGCCGTCCATCTTCGTGGTCAGCAGGTCCAGCAGGCCGTTCTTGCTCTGGAACTTCTGGCCGTTGTAGTTGATGGTGAGGCCGGTGTTCAGGTAGCAGTAGTTCCACAGCAGCCGCTCGATGTGCTGATCGCGGAACTGGTAGTTGTGGAACATCTGGCCGTCCGGCTCGAAGACCACGCGCGTGCCGTTCGGCTCCTGGGTCTTCACCAGCTTGTTGTCCTTGCGCAGCACACCGCGATCGAACTCGGCCACCTTCAACTCGCCCTCGCGTGCGCTCTCGATCCGGAAGTAGTTGCTCAGGGCGTTCACCGCCTTGGTACCCACCCCGTTCAGTCCTACGCTCTTCTTGAAGGCCTTGCTGTCGTACTTGGCGCCGGTGTTGATCTTGCTCACCACGTCGATCACCTTGCCCAAGGGAACACCGCGGCCGTAGTCACGGATCTCCACCCGCGGACCATCGATCGTCACATCGATCTTCTTGCCATGGCCCATCACGAACTCGTCGATGCAGTTGTCCAGCACCTCCTTCAGGAGAATGTAGATGCCATCGTCGTAGCTGCTGCCATCGCCCAGCTTGCCGATGTACATGCCCGGCCGCAGGCGGATATGTTCCTTCCAGTCGAGGGACCTGATATTGTCCTCGTTGTACGTCGTTTCGCTCATCCTTCGATCGCTCGGAACCTCAATAGGGACAAGGGTTCTCGATGGCTACGAAGGTAGCAGGGGGCGCAGGCCCGACGCCGGACGCCTCAGGCCCTGTTTTCCACGATCGATCGGTGTTATCAACAGCCCCTACGGCATCTGCTCCTGCACCGTGTTCGTGGGGATGACCCCGCCGATGCTGTTCAGGATGACGTCGCGGTCGCTGCCCGCCCCACTGTACTTCACCACCCCGTCCAGGTTCACATCCTCCACCCGGTAGCCGCTCACGGTATTGGTGGGGATCGTGCCCCCGATGGCGAAGAGGATAACGTCCCGGTCGTTCCCAAGCCCTGAATACATCACCTGCCCGTCGTCCACCACGTTGCCCGCCCACATCAGCGAGACCCCGTTCCGGTCGCGCATGGCCTGCGTGCCGTAGGTCGTGGCGTTCGTCAGCGCAAGGCTCGCGGGTAGCGGCCCAAAGTCCAAAGCGTAGCCGGACATGCAGGCCAGGTGGTTCCGGTGGCGCACGGCCACGCGGTACATCCCGGGTTCGGCGCAGAAAGGAAGAAAGGGATTCCCGGTCGGGCTCCGCACCGAGCCATCCCTCCGCACCAGCGCCGCCCTCGTCTCCACGACCGCGAAGGGCGCATCGGGTTCACGCAGTTCCAACAGCACCCAATCCACGATCGCACCCGCCCCTTCCTCGTCCAGGATGGTCTGTGTGGTGGTGGTGATGCCTTCCACTGGATAGCCGAGCGCGGTGTATGGCTCCTGTAGAGGGATCAGGCCATGGACCCGCAGGGAATCATGCATCATCCCGGTGTTCGTATCGTAGGGTCCATCGAGCAGAACAGAGAGCCCGCAATTGATCCGCGGCTGCACCTCACAGGGAATGACCTCCGTGATGAAGCTGATGGTCTCGGAATAGTCCGAGGTGCTGCCGCCCTGCGTTCCGCCTGCGGAGCAGACCGCCCGCACCTGTACATCATAGCTGGTCTCCGAAGTCAGGCTTTCCAGCAGGTAGGGCGAGGAGGTCAGACCGGTCACATCCGTCCAATCGACGGCGGCAGTCTCCTTGTAACGCAGGTCGTAGGACTGGGCGCCCTGCACCGTGGCCCAACCAATGCTCGCGCTCTCGTAGGTCACCGCGTTCACCGTGACCGCATCCGGCACGGGACAAGCCGTCACGACCGGGCTCACGATGAGCGTGTAACAGCGTTGCGCGTCGAATGCACCGTTGTACCCGTAGACGTGCACGAGGTAATCGCCGGGAGCAGCGTTGGTATAGGTGATGTACTCGGAGGTGGTGCTGCCGGCGGTGGACGTGGCCAGTACCCCACCCGCGGCGGTGAGCAACCGCAGGTCATAATCATACGGCAAGGTGGAAAGGCTCACCGTGATGGTGCTGGTGGCCGTGAGGGTGAACCGGTAGTAGTCCACGTCCCCGTTGGCCGCGATCAACGCATTGATGATGACCGGTGTACCGATGACCGCGGCCGTGCCCTGCGTCTCGTTCGGCTCGTAGGCGTCCGGACACGGCAGTTGCGTGGTGAAGGTCCGCACCGTGCTGTAGGCGGATGTCGTGGCATCGCAGACACTGCGCACCTGGAACTCGTAGGTCGTGCCTTGTGTGAGACCGCTGAGCGGGTAGCTGTTCCCACTGATGCCGTTGACCTCCGTCCAGGTCGGGGCGCCCACCGCCCGCCAGCGCAGGTCGAAGGTCGCCACGCCCACCGCGCTCCAGGATAAGGTCGCCGTGTTGATCCCAAGGTTGGTCACGCTCAAGGTTCCGGGCGCATCGCAGGTGCTGCCGCAGGTGTTCAGGCAGGAGGCTGCGTTCACCGCGTTCACGATCACTGCCGTGGGTTGCGGACCGAACCCGAGGGACAGGTTGATCCCCACGCCGCCCAACAAGTGGCAGTAGCTCATGATCGTTCCGCCCACACCGGTCGGCACCGGCCCGATGGGACAGCTTCCTTCGCTGTAGTTGCTGTTCGCCGTGGGGCCGCACCCGTCGATGTTGGTCCCGTTCCCATTCCACGAACAGGCATGCGTGTGCCGCGAACCAAGGTTGTGGCCCGCTTCGTGGGTGACGACCATCGTGCTCCAGCTGTAGGTGGGCACGTTGTTGTAGGTGCTGTTGATGCCGCTGTAGGCCATGCGCAGCCGGGTCTGGCTGCTGCACAAGGTGTTCAGCCAGGCCACGCCACCACCGCCGCCATAACCGAGCAGGTGGGCCATGTCCCCGTTGAAGCTCGTCCGCTCCACACCGAACTGGTCCAGGAAGTCGCCGCTGCCGGGACCCGTATACGGGCTGGGCACATCCCAGATGAAGAGCTCGGAGAGGGTCACATCGATCCCGTCGTTGTCGAAGAGGATGGCGCTCTGGTTGAAGAGCCCGGTGATGTAGTTGGTGGTGTTGGCCACATCCCCCTTGTCCAGGTAGATGTTATGGTTCACCTCCCAGTAGTAACGCACGCAGCGCACCGTACGCTCGCCCGGCACCGCCGTGATCTCATCGCTGTGATAGACGCCATCCCCGTCCTCCGTTCCGCAGGTGAACGTGGGTCGGCCGCGCAGGTCCCGGTCGCGGTAGATCACATGACGCCCCTGTGCATCATCCTTCAACTTGCCGACCACGATCTGTCCCTGCCCATCGTTCACCAGGGCCATCAACTCGCCATCGAAGAGGCTCACCGCCGCCCATGATCCGCCCACGCCGCGGATCATGCCCCGGTAGTGCACACCAGGGATGCCAACGCTGCGCTGACCACTGGCCAACACCACGTTCACCGCATCATCAGCGATGGCCGTACGCGCGAGATCGAGCTCGAGCATGCCGCCTTGAAAAGGGATGGCAAGGGCGATGTGTTCTCCGCCCTGTTGCACGGCGCGGCCCATGGCCACATGATCCAGCAGGAGCAATTCGCCTTTCGACAAGGCGGCGTCCAGCACGCGATCATCCTGCCTTCCCTCGGGCAAGGCGAAGAGGCGCGTGGTGGCGAAGGGGACACCCTTCGTCCGCAATTCCTGGATGCGTGCGGACACGCGGCCATGCTGGGCGGCGGCATGGAAGCAGAGCGAAAGGGTGAGGAGAAGCAGGGTGGGGCGCGAGGTTCTCATGCAAGCAAATGTCCGTGGTGGTGAACTGATCAAAGAACAAGGAATGTGCATCGGTCGGGTTCCTGACCGCCGGAAAACGGTCCACACAAAGAAAGGCGCAACCGTGGACCGCTGACCCGCTCTTCCGAGCCGCGCCAGGCTTGGGCCGATGGATCGCCGGAATGGATCGACGAAAGGCAATGGGTGCGGTGGGCAGCACGCGGTATCCGCTAGGTCCCGATGCGCGGTGCGGATCCATGCAGCACGTAACTCAGGTACAACTGCCAGGTCCGTAGGTAGGTCGGAGAGGCTCCTCCCGGCCGGTCAAGGTCCGCCAGGCCATGCAGGTAGCGCAGGCCCATGTGCAGTTGCTTGCCGCCATCCACCTCCACGCCTGCCGTCAGCGCAATGTCCCAGGGGGCAATGGCAGCGGTGCGGTCCACGGAACGGCGCGCCTTCTGCTCCGGATCCAGTCCGACCAGCTGACCCGTGACCGTTTCACGCGCCGCCAAGGTCCGCTGGAGGGTCATTCCACCATCGAGCCGCAGGCCCGGGAACCGACGCACGGTAAGCAGGACCGGCAGCTCGGCGCTCACAAGGTGCATGTTCCTGCGGGCCTGCATGAAGCCTTCGCCGTTCTCCTCCAGCATGAAGGGCTGGTCCGCCGGGCGAAGCTGATACCCGCAGCTGCGCACATCCATCACGACCTCGGCACGCACGCCGAACAAGCGCTCTTCCTTGCAGCCAACACCCACGCCGGCGTGGTATCCCATGCCGTCGACACTGCGACCGGTGTGCGAGATGTGGCCCGCTCCAAGCGGATCGCGCGCGTACGTATGGGTGCCGCCCGCCTTCACGTCCCAGGTGAATTGTGCGTTCAACGTGATCGCGTGCAACAGCACAAGGAAGAGGGTCGGTAGGAGGATGCGCGCCATCGCCGTTCAGTGAACGCCGAGGACGGTGGATCGTTGTGTGGCTTGCGGCGGGAACTACCGCACCGGGTGGCTCACACGTTGAAGAGGAAGTGCATCACATCACCGTCCTTCACCACGTACTCCTTCCCTTCCGTGCGCAATTTCCCGGCTGAACGCGCGGCCGACTCGCTGCCCAGCGTGACATAGTCGTCATATCCGATCACCTCGGCGCGGATGTAGCCCTTCTCGAAGTCGCTATGGATGACACCAGCCGCCTTCGGTCCGGTATCCCCCTGATGGATGGTCCACGCACGGACCTCCTGGACACCGGCGGTGAAATAGGTCTGAAGCTTCAACAGGTCGTATGCCGCGTGGATCAGCTTGTTCACGCCGGGTTCGTTCAGGCCGATGTCGGCAAGGAACATCTCCCGCTCCTCGGGCGTCTCCAGCGCCGCGATCTCTGCTTCGATGGCAGCCGTGACGAAGATGACCTCCGCCTGTTCGTTGGCCACCGCAGCCTTCACACGCTCCACATGCGCATTGCCTGTCACCGCGCTCTTCTCCTCCACGTTGCACACGTAGAGCACAGGCTTGGTGGTGAGCAACTGGAACTCGTTCAACAAGGCCGGATCGTCGTTCGCGTTGATCACCGAACGCGCGCTCTGTCCCTTCAACAAGGCCTCACGGATCCGGCTCAACAGCTCATAACGCCGCTTCGCCTCCTTTTCACCGATCTGCGCCTGCTTCTCCACCTTCTTGATCCGTGCCTCCACGGTCTCGAGATCCTTCAGTTGCAGTTCGATGTCGATGACCTCCTTGTCCCGTACCGGGTCCACGCTGCCGTCCACATGCACCACATTGGGGTCATCGAAGCAGCGCAGCACGTGCAGGATCGCATCGCATTCACGGATGTTCGCCAGGAACTGGTTGCCCAGTCCTTCGCCCTTGCTTGCGCCCTTCACCAGACCGGCGATGTCCACGATCTCCACCGTGGTGGGGATGATGCGTTGCGGTTTCACCAATTCAGCCAGCTTGTTCAAGCGCCGGTCGGGCACCGTGATGGTCCCTACGTTCGGCTCGATCGTGCAGAACGGGAAATTGGCGGCCTGTGCCTTGGCGTTGCTCAGGCAGTTGAACAAGGTGCTCTTGCCGACGTTCGGCAGGCCCACGATCCCACATTTCAAACCCATGGTCGTTCTCGCTACCGGTCAAGGTCCGGAAAAGCGGCCGCGAAGGTAGGATCTTCCGGAAGGTCGGCCGAGCATCAGTTCGGGGCTCACATGGCTACCGGGCACTTTGCGATACCTGATAGGATGTTGCCGTGACAGACGACCATGATCCGCAGATGACGCAGATGTCACAGATCGCGCCAGTCGGCGCTTCGAGCGATGGCCGCATGCGGCCCATCTGTGTCATCTGCGACATCGGTGGATGCCTCTATTCCGTGCAAACCGCTCAACAAGCTCGGGAGAAAGACTCGATCGCCTGGTCTGGGGATCCCCACCATGGTCCGGTGGAACAGCACAAGGAACAGCCCGATAAGCCACCATACCAAGGCCACCCGCCGCCACCACCTGCCTCGTCCGCTGGTCCTCGCTGTCATCCTGGCCATGCCCGCATAGGCAAAGAGCGCAAAGCACCCATAGAACAGGACCTTCCAAAGGAGCTCCGTGCACCCAAGCTACATGTTCCAGGAAGCCATGCCCCGAATGAGAAGCGGGCGCCTCTCCCGGCGCCCGCTTCAAGATGATCCGGCCAAAACCAGATGAACCGAATACTGCTCAGACCGATCCAAGACCCCGCTGCGTTGCCTTGCACGGGACGAACCGTTCAACGCTGGACGTCCATCCTCGACGGTCACCGGCTCCGCGGCACCCCAACGTCCGCACCTTCAGGGGTTTTCAAAAGTTCTACACACGGCCCGAGGCATGGAAGGCCACCGGTCTACTTTTGGCCCGTTCCGCGTACCCTCATGAGCCATTCCCCCGCCGCTGCCACAGCCCCTGTGACGGATATCGAACAACTCGAACGCATCGCCTCCCAGATCCGCCGCGACATTGTGCGGCAGGTACACGCCGTGCAAAGCGGTCACCCCGGTGGTTCGCTCGGCTGTGCGGACCTCTTCACGGCCCTGTACTTCAGCGTGATGCACCACCATCCGACACCCTGGGACATGGATGGCAAGAGGCAGGACCTCTTCTTCCTCAGCAACGGGCACATCAGTCCGGTCTTCTACAGCACCCTCGCGCGGAGCGGCTATTTCCCGGTGAAGGAATTGGCCACCTTCCGGCACATCGACTCCCGCCTCCAAGGCCACCCCACCACACACGAAGGACTTCCCGGCGTGCGTATGGCGAGCGGCTCCCTCGGCCAGGGCATGAGCGTGGCCATCGGCGCCGCTTTGAGCAAGAAGATGAACGGCGATGACCGCCTCGTCTTCAGCCTCCATGGCGACGGCGAGCTGCAGGAAGGCCAGATCTGGGAGGCCGCGCTCTTCGCTCCCGCCAAGCAGGTCGACAACCTCATCAGCATCGTGGACCTGAACGGCCGGCAGATCGATGGGGACGTGGATGATGTGCTTCCCCTTGGCGACCTCAAGGCGAAGTGGTTGGCCTTCGGTTGGGACGTGCTCGAGACCAACGGCAATGACATGGCCCTGCTGTTGAAGACGCTTGAAGAGGCGAAGAACAGGACCGGCAAGGGCCGCCCGGTGATGATCCTGATGCGGACGGAGATGGGCCAGGGCGTCGACTTCATGATGCACAGCCACGAGTGGCACGGTATCGCGCCGAACGATGAGCAGCTGAACAAGGCGCTCGCACAACTACCGGAAACGCTGGGAGATTACTGATGGAGATCCAGGTGCACGGGCAGGCGCAGGAGCAAGATCCGTTCATGCCTACTGCCCCTTGCGTTCGCACTTGGCACGCTTTTCCCGTTATAGCGGTTAACGGCATGAACATGCGACGTTCCCTGCTTGCGCTGCTCATCGGTGTCACGTCCCTCGCGGTTATGGCGCAGGACCCACGGCCACCACTCACCCGCATGTTGTTCGTGATGGACGCGAGCAACAGCATGAACGCCTTCTGGGGCAACCAGCCGAAGATCAACACGGCGCGGGAACTCCTGCTGCGCTCGCTGAAGGAGCTCGAAGGCCAGCCCGATCTGGAACTCGCGTTGCGCCTCTACGGTCACCAAACGCCCATCGCGCCGGGGAAGCAGGATTGTGACGACACGCGACTCGAGGTACCCTTCAGTGCGAACAGCATGCCGGCGATACGCTCCACCCTACAGAGTGTTCGCTGTCTCGGTACCACACCGATAGCCCGTTCCCTGGAACGCGCCGCGAATGACTTCCCCCCGACCACGTTCAATGACACCCGCAGGATCAGGAACATCATCATCCTCATCACCGATGGCATCGAGGCCTGCGATGAGGACCCCTGTGCGGTGAGCCGGGCACTGCAGGCCAAGGGGATCGTGCTGAAGCCCTTCGTGATCGGCGTGGGTCTGGACGAGAGCCAGAAGTACGCCCTGCAATGCGTGGGCAACTACTTCGATGCAAGCACGCCAGAGCTCTTCGAGCAGGTGCTGAAGGTGGTGGTGACACAGGCGCTCAACAGCACCACGGCACAGATCAGCCTGATGACGGCGGATGGCAAGCCCACCGAGACCGATGTGGCCGTGTCACTCTACGATCAGCGTACCGGCAAACTCATCGACCACCTGATGCACACGATGAACGACCGCGGCGTGCCCGACACCCTGCGGATCGACCCCATCTACACCTACCAGGTGGTGGCCCATACCGTGCCGCCGAGCATCCGCAACGATGTGAAGGTGCGACCGGGTGTGCATACCGTGATCGCCGTGGACGCGGGTACGGGCCTGTTGAACATCCGCAGTGGCAGCGGTCCATCGGACGGCAACCTGGTGCAGGCCATCGTGCGCAGGAGCGGCGACACCGGCACTTTGATCGCCCAGGAGGTCGGCTCCACCCAGCGCCTGCGCACGGGTGTGTATGACCTGGAGGTGCTCACCCTACCACGGCTCCTGATCCCTGACGTGCATATCGACCAGGGCCGCACCACCGAGATCGCCGTGCCACGTTCCGGTGTGCTGAACGTGCTGCCCTCCACACCAGGCCCGGCGGCCGTGTTCCAGAAACGCGATGGCCAGCTGGAGTGGGTGGCGGACATCGACCCGAACGCCTTGCGCGCGCAATTGCGCCTGCTGCCCGGCGAATACCAGGTGATCTACCGCAGCCGGGCCGCCCGCCGCACCGAACTCACCCAGCGCAAGGACATCACCATCGAGAGCGGCCGCTCGGCCACCATCAACTTCTGAACCCACCGCCACCAACGACCATGAGCACTTATCCTGTACTCGACCAGAAGGACACCCGCAGCGGCTTCGGCGCAGGCCTGCTCGAACTCGGCAGGAAGAACCCACAGGTCGTCGCTCTCTGTGCCGACCTCACCGGCTCCTTGAAGATGGATGCGTTCGAGAAGGCCTTCCCGGAGCGCTTCTTCCAGGTCGGCATAGCCGAGGCGAACATGATGGGCGTGGCCGCCGGCCTCACCATCGGCGGCAAGATCCCCTTCACGGGCACTTTCGCCAATTTCAGTACTGGCCGCGTGTACGACCAGATTCGGCAGAGCATCGCCTACGCCGGCAAGAACGTGAAGATCTGTGCCAGCCATGCCGGCCTCACCCTCGGCGAGGACGGTGCCACGCACCAGATCCTGGAGGACGTCGGCCTGATGCGCATGCTGCCCGGCATGACGGTGGTGGTGCCCGCCGATCACAACCAGACCCATCAGGCCACACTCGCCATCAGCGCGCACGAAGGCCCCTGCTATCTCCGCTTCGGCCGCCCCAAATGGCCGGTCTTCATCCCCAAGGACCTGCCCTTCGAGATCGGCAAGGCCCAGGTGCTCACCGAAGGCAACGACGTGACCTTGATCGCCTGTGGGCACCTGGTATGGCGGGCCTTGCAAGCAGCCGAGGAACTGGAAAAGGCAGGCATCAGCGCCGAAGTGATCAATCTGCATACGATCAAACCCTTGGATGAGGCCGCGGTCCTAGCTTCTGTAGCGAAGACCGGATGCGTAGTGACCTGCGAGGAGCACAACCGCTTGGGCGGCATGGGCGATGCTGTCGCCCAGGTGCTGTGCACCCACCGGCCCACACCCCAGGAATACGTGGCCGTGAACGACAGTTTCGGCGAGAGCGGCACCCCGGACCAACTGCTGAAGAAGTACGGCCTCGACACCCCGGACATCGTGAAGGCTGCCAAGGCCGTGCTGGCCCGGAAGTGAACGCTGCGGCCGCTCCGGCCGACCATCGCCTGGAATGAGCGACCTCAGCGATAACGAACTGCTCGACCTCTTCCGCAAGGAGGAGAGCCGGAACTACGCCTTCAATCTGCTCGTACGCCAATACCAGCAGCGGCTCTACGCCTTCATCCGCCGCATGGTCACCGATCACGACGAGGCGAAGGATGTGCTCCAGAACGTCTTCCTGAAGGCCTGGACCGGATTGGACGGCTTCCGCGCGGATGCCCAGTTGTACAGCTGGCTCTATCGCATCGCGCACAACGAAAGCCTCAACCACCTGCGGAAGATGCGGCGTGGCCTCTTCGTGAGCGAGGAGAGCGTGATGGAGAAGCTCACCACCACCCTGGACAACAGTGAACACTTCAGCGGTGATGCCATCCAGCGCAAGCTTCAGCAGGCCGTTATGCGCCTGCCGGACAAGCAGCGGGCCGTGTTCACCATGAAGTACTTCGAGGGAATGAAGTACGAGACGATGAGTGAGGTCACCGGCACGAGCGTGGGTGCCCTGAAGAGCAGCTACCACATCGCCGTGAAGAAGATCGAAGAATTCCTCACCACCGATCAAACCTCCGGCCATTGAACCCGTCTAATCGACGAACACCATGGAACTGAAGGACGAACCGAATGAACTGGGCGAAGCACCGATCCTCCGCAGCCTGCGCGGTACGGACCCTTTCGTGGTGCCCGAGAGCTTCTTCGACACCTTCCCACATGCCGTGCAACAACGTGCCCTGGCGACGGCCGCACCACGGTCCGTGAGCCCTTGGCGCAGGATCCTGCGCCCGGCGCTGGCCATGGGCGCGGTGGCGCTCATCGCGATCATCGGACTGCGATGGCCGGCAAGCGCCCCCTTGGAAGAACCTGCGCCGCTCGCCGTTCAGGATTGGACGCCGGAGGATCTCGTGCGGTCCGGTGTGGATATCCGCTCCGTCCAGACCCTGCTGGGTCCCGAGGAAAGCCTGATGGACGTGATCGAGCTGCCCGATGACGATCACGCGGTGATCGCCTACCTCGAGAACGAAGACCTTCCCCTTGACCTCCTGATCGAAGAACTATGAGAACCCTGATCACTCGGCTGCTCCCGGCCCTGGTCCTCGTGCTGGTGTGGACCACCACCTACGCTCAACCGGAAGGACCGCCTTCACCCGAACGGCTGCGCGAGATCAAGGCCCAGAAGAGCGCCTTCATCACCGCACGCCTGGAACTGACGCCCGAGGAGGCCCAGCAGTTCTGGCCCATCTACAACGAGTTCGACGACAAGCAGGACGCCCTGCGCAAGGAAATGCGTGAACTCTTCAAGGAGCCGGGTCGCGAGGCGGACCTGAGCGAAGCGGAAGCTGCGGCGCTGCTGGAGAAAGGCCTTCAGCACCGCCAGAAGGAGATCGACCTGGAGAAGAGCTACCTCGAGCGGTTCAAGAAGAGCATCGGTGCTGTGAAGACCCTTCGGCTGCGCCAGGCGGAGCACGACTTCAACCGCGAAGTACTGCGGAAGTTCCGCGACCGCATGGAGGACCGCCGCGGGGATGATGGCCCTCCCCGCCGCCACTGATCGCGCTTCGCCACCTTTGCGTCCCTGATGGACGCGTTGCACACCGCCTTTCAACAACACCTCGCGCAGACCAGCCCGTTCCCCCTCGCGTTGGACGTGGTGGGTGCCGAAGGCTGCCACATCCACACCCGCGATGGACGCCGCTACCTGGACCTGGTGGCCGGCTTGGCGGTGAACAACACCGGCCACCGCCATCCGCGCGTGGTGCAGGCCATCAAGGACCAGGTGGACCGCTACCTGCACGTGATCCCCTACGGAGAGTTCATCCAGGAACCACAGGTCCGTTTCGCCGAGCGCCTCGTGCAGGAGTTGCCAGCGGGCCTGGACCAGGTGTACTTCGTGAACAGTGGGACGGAGGCCAACGAGGCCGCGCTGAAACTGGCCAAACGGGTCACGGGGCGCACCGGGCTCGTGGCCTGCCACCGCAGTTACCATGGCAGTACGCATGGCTCGCTCAGCATCACCGGCAACGAGGCGAAGAAGTACCGCAACCGCCCGCTCCTGCCCGATGTGCACTTCATCCCCTTCAACGATCCTTTCGGGCTTACCCGCATCGACCGGCACACCGCCGCCGTGGTGGTGGAGCCGATACAAGGCGATGCGGGGATCCGGATCCCCGACCTCGCCTGGCTGCAGGCACTGCGCGCCCGCTGCACGCAGATGGGCGCCTTGCTGGTGTTCGATGAAGTGCAGACGGGCATGGGCCGCACCGGAAAGCTGTTCGCCTTTGCGCATTCCGGTGTAGTGCCGGACATCCTGGTGCTGGGCAAGGCGCTCGGTGGTGGGTTGCCGATCGGGGCCTTCGTGGCAAGCCGGGAGAACATGCACCAGCTGACCCATGACCCCGTGTTGGGCCACATCACCACCTTCGGTGGGCATCCGCTGCCATGCGTGGCCGGTCTGGCTGCGCTGGAGGTCACCCTGGACGAAGGGCTTGCGGAGAACGCCGCCCGCATGGGCGATCTGTTCAAGCGTTCCTTGGATCATCCGCGGATCAAGGAAGTTCGTGGTCAGGGGCTTATGATCGCCGTGGAGCTGGGCGACGCCGAGCTGGTGCAGCACGTGGTGAAGGACCTCCTGGCCCATGGCGTTCTGGGCTTCTGGTTCCTCTCCTGCCCCACCGCCTTCCGCGTAGCCCCCCCGCTCACCATCTCCTCCGACCTGGTGGACCAGGCGACCACGGCTATCCATGCCGCGCTGGATCGTGCGCCCAGCTGATCGGGACCGACCGTTCCCGGACTGAACGCGTCCGCTCGTCAGGGCAAATGCCCCAGACCACCGGCCGGCCTTGAAGGATCCCTCTCGATCCGTACTTTAGGCCCGCTTAGCAGAACCGAAACCCCTCGCTTACGTGAACCCTATGAAACACGGCTTACTCGGACTTGCCGCCTTTACCCTTTCGCTGGTGGCCGGCGCCCAGCACTATCAGTGTGGCTCGGACCTGATGCGCGCCAGACGCATCGCGGAGGACCCCACCTACCTCGAAAGGGAGGCTGAGTTGGAACAGGACATTCGGGCCTTGATGCGCAATAGCGCGCAACAAGGGCGTGACCGTGATGTGATCTACACCATCCCGATCGTCTTCCACATCATCCACCTGGGTGGTTCGGAGAACATCACCAACGAGCAGATCCTCAACCAGGTGGATCTGTTGAATGAGGACTACCGCGCGCTCAATGCGGATATCTCCTCCGTTCACCCGGCATTCACCGGTCTGGTCGGGGATGCCATGATCCAATTCGCCCTGCCCACCAAGGATCCGCAAGGCGGGTGCACGAACGGGATCGACCGCATCCGCACGCCCGAGACCTTGCGGGGCTCTGACAAGGCGAAGATGAACCCCTGGCCTCGTGATAAATACCTGAACGTATGGGTCATCAAGGACATGGAGGATCCCGGGGTGGCCGGCTATGCCTATTACCCGAGCGCCTTCGACAATCCGGTCACTCGGATCGCCGACGGTGTGATCATCGAGAACGCATACATCGGCCAGATCGGCACCGGATCTCCGTTCCGATCCACCGCGCTCACGCACGAGGTCGGGCACTACCTCAACCTTCCGCACGTGTGGGGGAACAATAACGGCGTTGAACCCGGAGCTGAACAGGCCCCGGAGGGTCACATGGTGCCCGACTGCGGTGATGACGGCGTCGAGGATACTCCCCCCACCCGTGGTTGGGACATTTGCCCCGAGTACGATGATCCCGTGTTCGGATGGGCCAACTGCCCGTTGACGAAGCTCCACCTGGATTCCGTGATCTATCCCTATCGTTTCGACGATGTGAACAACATGAGCGGCACAACGGACCCCACGGTGCTCACCCAACCGTCGGATTCGATCTTCGGCGAGCCACGGCAGCGCGCGGATCTCTCACCGTTCATGGCCATCGGTGTCGGTTCCAATTCCGAGCTGGACAGTGTGTTCGCATTCAGCGGTTGGGAGCAGTTCCCGATTAATGGAGAAACCATGTATGGCGCGCTGCCCGGTGAGCAGGACCTTGACAGGTACTACGAATTCACCGTTACACCGCGCGTTTCCGACCTCCTCACCATCGACTCCATCGGCTTCAAGGTCTCGCGGAACGCCCATGGCATCCGCACCTTCGCGGTGCGCTCCAGCCAGAACAACTTCGCGAGCAATATCAACCTCTATGCGGCGCCGAACTCCGGTATCTCGATCCAGTCCAATACCATCGGCTTCATCGTGGATGACCTGCCATTGGCCGGTGCCACCGTGTTCGCCGATCCTGCCGGCAATGCCCTGAACTTCACGGATGGTCCCGTGACCTTCCGGATCTACGCCTGGAACTCGGAGACCAGCACCGGCTCCATCCGCGTCTGCAGCAATGCCGCTCCGGTGGACCTCTTCGATCGTCTGGGTGGATCGCCCCAACCGGGCGGCACCTGGTCCGGTCCCAGCCCGATGGATGGATCCTTCGACCCGACCACCATGGATGCCGGCACCTACACGTACACCCTGGCCGCGAATGGAGATTGCGCCGAATACAGCACCACGATCGATGTACAGGTTCTGCCCGCTCCGGATGCACCGGTCATCTCGGGTCCGGACTCCTTCTGCAACGGGGCGTCCGTGACGCTCAGCAGTGATGCGACCAGCGGCATCCGTTGGAGCACGGGAGCCACCTCCGCCTCCATTTCCGTTACGGTCGGCGGCACCTATACGGTGACAAGGACCGCGGATGATTGCAGCGCGACGAGTGAACCCTTCACCCTGACCGCTTTTGACCCCGTGGATGCGGGTTCCGATGGCGCGCTGACCCTGTGCGAGGGTTCCGGACCTGTTGACCTCTTCCAAAGCATCGTTGGTGCGCCGCAGGCCGGTGGTGTCTGGATGGGCCCGAGCGAGGTCATCGATGGCCTATACGACCCCATGACCATGGAGCCCGGTGTTTATGAATACAGCTTGTTGGAGAACGGTGCCTGTGCCGCCGATACGGCCCGTATCACGGTCTCGGAAACGACAGCTGCCAACGCCGGCACCAATGGCACGCTCTCGATCTGTAACAACAAGTCGGCCGATCTCTTCGACCGCCTGGGTGGTGCCCCCCAGCCGGGTGGAAGTTGGACCGCGCCGGATAGCTCCCCGATCAGCGGGACCTACGATGCCACGACCATGGCTCCAGGCGTGTACACCTACACGGTGGATCCCGGTAACGGGTGTGGTTCCAGTACCGCCACCGTCACGGTAACGGAACTGGCCGCACCTCCCACACCGACCATCTCCGGTGGCACTTCGTTCTGCGAAGGGGGAAGCCTGCTCCTCACCAGCAGCAGCAGCAATAACAACACCTGGTCCCCAGGCACCGCCACCACTCCGGGTAACACCATCTCCGCTCCTGGCACTTACACCGTGAGCGTGCGCAACACCACCACCCAGTGCATCAGCGTTTCTGCTCCGCATGTGGTCACCATGGTGCCTGCGGCGAACGCAGGGGTGAGCGGCGAGGTCATCGTGTGCCCGACATCCGCCGGCGTTGAGCTCTTCCAGGTCCTCAAGGGTAGCCCGGCAGAAGGAGGAAGCTGGACGGGCCCCAGCGAGGTCATCGACGGCCTCTACCAACCAGCGAGCATGATGCCGGGTGCCTATGCGTACGTGGTGGCTGGCAACTCTCCTTGTGTCAATGACACCTCGTACGTGCTTGTCATCAACTCCGATGAACTCACCGCTCCGGCCGGCTACTTCGGTGTGGATGATGTGACCATCTTCGGTACCAGCGGCCTGGTGGAGAACGTGGAGAACTATATGGAATACTCCTACTGCTCCAAGATGTTCACCGGCAAGCAGGTCGAACGGATGCGCTTCGCAGCAGAAAGCAATACGGGTGAACGGAACAACCTGTGGACCGATGACAACCTGCGGGTGACCGGGGTGGCTGAAGGTCATCGCGCCCTCTGCGCCCCCATCGCCGACTTCTACGTGCGTACCGTTGAACTGAACTCCTCCACGGAAACCCAGGATGTCCCGTTCATTCCGGCCATGTGCACGGGTGCCCCGGTGCAATTCGTGGACAACTCGGTCGGTGGTCTTCCCACCTCCTGGAGCTGGACCTTCCCGGGCGGCAACCCGGCCACTTCCACCGAACGCAACCCGGTGGTCACCTTCGACACCCCCGGCTTCAAGTTGGTCTCGTTGACCGCCTCCAATGAGAACGGCAGCAATACCAAGACGGACGAGTTCGCCTTCCTGATCGGTGGCTCACCCAACGACGTCCAAGGCATCTACTTCGAAGGTTTCGAGAACGGCAACAGCATCTTCCCGTGGAACGAACTGAACTACGCCTACAACAACACGTCGTGGCGCCGGACCACCACAGCTGGCCTCAACAGCAATGCCTGTGTGATGCTCAACAGCGGCGAGCGGAACCTGCTCGACATCATCGACCCGGCGAACGGTGCGGACTACGATGACCTGTACTCCCCAAGCTTCGACCTGAGCGGTCTCAGCCAGGCCGCCCTCACCTTCAACTGGGCTTATGCCACCACGACGAACGATATCTCCCTGGTGACCGAGGAACTCACCGTGTGGATCAGCACCGACTGCGGAGAGAACTGGGCCCTGCTGCCCAATGGGAACTTGAACACCGGAACGCTCATCAACAACGGTAACAACCCACAGCTCCCCCCGCCCACGTGGACCGAACGCTCCTGCACCATCAGTGCGGCCCGCCGTGTTCCCAATGTGCGCTTCCGCTTCCGCTTCAAGAGCAGCGAGTTCTCCGGCAACCTGTACATCGACAACATCCAGATCGTGGGTGCAGTGGGCATCGAGGACCTCAGCGCGGAGAACTTCATGAGCCTCTACCCCAATCCGACGAACGACCAGTTCACCCTGGGTGTTCACGGCATGGACAAGTACGCGACCACCATCAGCATCACCGACCTGCGCGGCGCTGTGGTGTACCAGAACATCCTGAGCCCGACGAACCTGTCCATGGAGTTCAGTGCTGCCGAACTGGGTCTCGCCAACGGCATGTACATGATCAACGCCTCCAATGAGGCGGGCCGTCATACCCAGAAGCTCATGGTGGGCCGTTGAGCGGCGTCCATCCTTCCTTCAAGAAGCCCTCCCTCGTGGAGGGCTTCTTCGTTCGGGGGACACCTCAGTACTGGCCGGTGGACAGCATCACCAGGGTGCAGGCCTCGATCACCTCGATTCCCGCCTCCTCGGCGGCACGCGCGAACTCCGCATTCTCCGTGCCCGGATTGAAGATGATGCGGCGCGGACGCAGCGCGAGCACTTCCGGCATGACCTCCGTCTGGTTCCTTGGTGCCAGGTACAGCGTCACCGTGTCCACCTGCGCCCCGGCCGGGACCCGCGGCACGATGGGCTCCCCGCCGATGGCACCCTTGTGCTTGCCGACTAGGACCACCGGATGGCCATGGCCCATGAGGCGCTGGGCGGCGATGTGCGCGTAGCGGGAAGGTTCAGGGCTCGCTCCCAACACCAGGGTGGTCCGTTCGGTCATGGTGCAAAGTTCGGCAGTGCGCAAGGCGGCGCCGACTTCATGTGCGGGCAAGATCAAGGAAACATCCGGACCGGAGCTTTGCCGCTGGCCGGGATACCATCCCCCCGCCAGGGTCACCATGAAGCGCAAGATCGACATCCTCGTCCTCTCGGACCTGCATCTGGGCACCTTCGGATGCCGCGCTCAGGAGTTGAACGATTACCTGCGCTCGGTGAAACCACGCATGGTCATCCTCAATGGTGACATCATCGATATCTGGCAGTTCAAGAAGTCCTACTTCCCGGCCACGCACATGAAGGTGCTGAAGCGCCTGCTGCGGATGGCGGCGAAGGTGCCCGTGTACTACATCACCGGCAACCATGATGAGGCGCTTCGCCGCTACAGCCCCACACAGCTGGGCAACCTGCGCCTGGTCGATCAGCTCCACCTCGACATCGATGGCGAGCGCTACTGGTTCTTCCATGGCGATGTTTTCGACGCGAGCATGGAACACGCGAAGTGGCTGGCCAAGCTTGGAGGCTATGGCTATGACCTGCTCATCCGGATCAACCACCTCGTCAACCGCTTCCTCGTCGCCATCGGCCGGCCGCGCATGAGCCTGAGCAAACGCATCAAACAACAGGTGAAGCGCGCCGTGGCCTACATCAACGACTTCGAGGAGACGGCGGCGGACATCGCGATCCATGAAGGGGTGAGCCATGTGGTATGCGGACACATCCATCAGCCGCAGATGCGCACCATCCGGAACGGACGCGGCGCGGTACGCTACCTCAACTCGGGCGATTGGATCGAACACCTCAGCGCGTTGGAGTACGCCGGTGGGAATTGGCGCTTGTACACGCATGAAGCCGAGGACACCCCGCTAACACAGGAACGGGAGGCGACGCTCGCCGTGGCCTAGACCACCTCCATCCCCTTGCGCAGGTCCTCCACGGTGCGCTCGGGCAGCTTGGAAAGGTCCAGTACCATCAGCCCGTCCAGGGCATCGTTGAAGCGCGGGTCGCGATTGAATCCGATGATGCGCGCGTTCAGTAGCAGGTACTTCTTCAACAGCACCGGCATCGCGGTCTCGTTGGGATCCACTTCGGCAATGAGCCGGTCCATCTTCTTGAGGTCCGCCATCGAAGCCTGCACCAGCACCTCTCGATCCACCTTGTCCGGCTTGATCCGGAAGCGGTTGCGCGGCCTTACCGAAGCGGCCATCTCCGCATCGTAATGGTGCTGCTGTACGAACTCCATGATCAGCGAACGCGAGATCCGGCTATAGGTCCCGCTGATGCTCACGGGCCCGATCAGGTAGCGATGGTCCGGATTGGCGGTGATGTGCAGGAGCAGGCCGCGCCACAGCATGTACAAAGGCAGGCGCTGGCGCTGGTAGTCCAGCGCGATGAAGGAGCGCCCCAGCTCAAAGCTCCGGCGTAGCACCCGGTCCATGGGCCGGTCCATGCGGAAGAGGGTGTAGGTGTAGAAGCCCCGCTTGCCGTAACGCGACATGATGCGCGCGCCATTGCCGATGCGGTAGGCGCCCGCCAGCCGCTGCTTCTCGCGGTCCCAGAGGAAGAGGTGATCATAGTACAGGTCGAACTCGTCCAGGTCGATGCTCTTGTTGGTGCCCTCGCCCACCGCGCGGAAGGTGAGCTCCCGCAGGCGCCCGATCTCGCGCAGGATGTTGGGGATGCGGCCCGTGGGCGCCAGGTAGAGGTCGAATTCCCCCTGGCTGTTCAGCTTCAGGTCGTCCAGTCCTGCTATCTCGGCCACCAGCTTGTCCGCCGGCAGGGCCTCGGCGATCTCCTTGGGCCGCTGCGGAAAGCGGAGCGGACTGAAGAGTTCGCGCTTCACCTGCACACCGCTGCCGAGCGCATAGGTCTTGGCACGCAGGAAACGCGCCAGCTGCTCCACCGAGGTGAAGGCCGCGATGTCCTTGGCGGCAATGGGTTTCCCGATGCGCATTCGCACGGAACGCCCGCGCATCCGCAGCATCTCCTTGGGCAACGCCAGGGTGCGCAGATTCGGGTGGATCATGCCGAGCACGTGGAAGACCAGGCTGTTGGCGCCATCGAACCAGACCGGCACCACCGGCACCCCGAGGTGTTGCGCCATCTTCACCACCGGCGTTTTCCAGCGTGGGTCGGCCACGGCCTTGAGCTCGGTGCGCCAGCTGCTGACCTCGCCGGCCGGGAAGACCGCCAGCGCGCCGCCCTCCCGCACATGGGCCATGGCCTGGCGCATCCCCTGGAAGCTGCTCAACGAGGTGAGCTGCTCAAAGGGGTTCACGCCGATGAAGCGATCGCGCAAGGGTTCGAGCTGCTGCAACAGGAAGTTGGCCATCACCTTCAGGTCCGGGCGCACCTCGCCCAGCACATGCACCAGCGCCAGCCCATCGATGGCGCCGTAGGGATGGTTGGCCACGAGGATCACGGGGCCCTCCTTCGGGATGTTGAGGCGATCGGCCGGATCCACATCCAGCTCGAGCTCCAGGTTCCGGAACACCGCCGCCACGAAGTCGCGGTCGTGTTCGTCCTCGATGGCGTTGTAGAACCTCTCCAGGCGCTTTAAGCCGCTCACCTCGCTCAACAGGCTGATGCGCGGATCACCCGGACGCATATGACTGGCCTTGGCCAGCTCAGCGGGCTGCACGAGTTTCTTCATCGGTGGATCGCACGAATGTACCCCACCGGCCCGAACGAAGGGCTCACACGTCGAGGATGCCGATGATGCGCTCGTTCATCAGCTCGCCACCAGGATAGTTCCGGGTGTAGTCCAGATTGATCCAATGGCGGCCGTCCGCATCGGTATGGTGGTAAAGCGGTGCGTCGCCCACCTCCTTGGTGAACAGCTGCTTGCGGATGAGATAGCCGGCGCGCTCCAACTGCGCCTCGGTGCCGATCAACAGTTCGGGGTACACGTGGCCCTCGGTGCGCACCAGCCTCACCTGCCCGCCGATCGAACGGATGCAGGCCGCCATGAGCAGGGCATGGTCATCGCAATCGCCCGCCATGAGTTCCAGGCTCTCGGCCGGCGGAGCGAAGTACTCCCCCCCTTTCACGTCCGAGACATAGCGCCACCGGGAGTTGATCTCCTTGAAGATGGAGAAGGCCTGCACCATGGTGAACTCGTCCGAGCCCACCTTCACGTCCGTGAAGTTCGCGGTGGCCATGCGCACGGCCTCGCGGCGCACCGTGGCGTCGGTCCCGTTCAGGATGGTCTTGAGCTTGTCGGCATCGTTGAAGGGTGCCAGCTTGCGCGCGGCCAGCGGGGCGCTCGGCGAGGTGTTGCGCAGGGAGCCCAGCAGTTCCGCATAGTCCCGGTACAGATCGGCGAAACTGTAGCGGCCCGCCAGGCTGGTGAACGTGATGATCACCAGGCCCACCATGAGCACCAGGTAGACCGCGGTGCGGAAGCGCCGCACCAGAACGATGAAGGCGATGAGGACGCAGGTGAAAGTGATGAAGTGCTCAGCACGGATCCCCTCGCCGATGGGCAGTACCAGCTCGGGGACGAAGGGATAGATGATGAGGTAGAGCGGCAGGGCCAGCAGCACGGCCACGAGGTAGACGATGACGACGTGCGCCATCCGGTCCCCGGCCTCCACCAGCTTCCCACCCCCCCTATCCTTTTCCTCTTCCATGTCCTCGATACGTGCAGGAACTTGCCAATGTTGTGCCGGAACAGCCCCCTTGCAAAGGTCGTCCCGCCGATCGCCGGCATGATCGGTTAACACACTTTAACGCTCGTCCGACCATGACCTCGTATCGACGAATGCATTGAACATAACGACGAACGCTGTTCACGCCCACCTGTGGTTAAACTCGCCCGCGCCCGTCACCTCATCATTCCCCGATGCGGATAGTTTTGCCCGCCGACCATGCGCCACACCTCCGCTCCGATGCTCGCCGCCGCGCTCTTCCTGAGCGCCTTTGGCCTGCAGGCCCAGACGACGGGTACCGACATCGGCGGGCCGGAGGGGCTGGACCTCTTCGAGGAATTGAACGAGGAGGAAGGTACGGACGGGGCCTCGGCCCTGGAGAGCACCTGGGATGTCAATGACTCGTTGACCTTCATCCCGGGGTACGACATGTACTGCCATTGGAACACGGACGTGCTCTTTGACCGGCTCGGTTCCGCGAAGCACTTCGATCATGACACGCTGCGCCTGCAACTGGGCGATCACGAGTGCGACCTCAACATGCCCTGCACCGGTGGCATCACCTCCAACTTCGGCATGCGCCGCGGCCGGATGCACTACGGCGTGGACCTCGACCTGGAGACCGGCGACACGGTACGGGCGGCCTTCCCCGGCATGGTGCGCATCTCCAAGTACAACAAGACCTTCGGGCACGTGGTGGTGGTGCGCCACTACAACGGGTTGGAAACGGTGTATGCACACCTGAGCAAACGCTCGGTACAACCCGGCGACCTCGTGGAAGGTGGTGGCCTGCTCGGCCTCGGCGGCAACACGGGCCGCAGCTACGGCAGCCACCTGCACTTCGAAGTGCGCTTCCTGGACCAGCCCATCGATCCGGCGTTGCTCTTCGACTTGGAACACGGGTCGCTCCGCACCCTGGAGTACGACATCCACAAGGGCAACTTCGCAAGCATGGCCGCTGCGAAGGTGGCGGCCCAGAAGTCGCAAGGCACGCGCAAGTACCATGTGGTGCGCCGTGGTGATACGCTCTACGCCCTCTCCCGCCGCTATGGTGTTCGGGTGTCGGACCTGTGCCGGATCAACGGCATCAGTGAGCGCAGCACGCTGTCCATCGGGCAGCGGGTCCGGTATAACTGACCTACGGGGTCCAACGGGACGTTCAACCGGTAAGGACCGGTCAGCCGTGCAGGCGGCGACGGCCGATGGTGTCCACCATGTCCTGGGCGTACATGGGCGAAAGCAGGAGCACCTCCCCGGAACGCAGGCGGATCAGCAACAGGTCGCTCTTGGCGCTGGGTAGCCCGTCGATCAGGCGGCGTGCCGCACCGAGGGTGAAGGACCGGAAGCCGATGTCGACGGTGCAGAACCGCATGAAGGCATCCCGCTTTTCTGCCAAGCTCTTCGAGGGATCGGTATCGGCCAGCACCTTGAGGAAGGCGCGCGCCCCCACCCGGTCGACCAGGCTCGCATCGTTGATCTCGCTGATGAGGATGGTCCGTTCCTGATCCGGCGTGCTCATGATGAGCTTGTCGTCATCGATGCTGTAGAAGGCCTTCTTCCGGCTGTCGCGCCGGGCGGCCAGCAGGATGCCGACCAACGAAATGCCCAACATCACCTGGAAGAGCAGGAAGCGTCCGGAGGAGGCGCCCACGATGATCCCGGGCAGGATCAGGAAGGGCAGGCCCCAGACCATGATGAGCGTGTTGTGCCAGTGCCGTTGGGTCCGGAAGCGTTTATGGCTCATCGCTGCGAAAGTAGACTTCCCCTTTCACCGGGACCGAATGCGATGCCGGTGGGATAGGGACCAAATGAAAGGAGCGGCTTTCGCCGCTCCCTGGTACCGAAGGCGGGACTCGAACCCGCACAACCTTTCGGTCACACGCCCCTGAAACGTGCGCGTCTACCAATTCCGCCACTTCGGTATGAGGCTTCCTCCGCAGGGGCCGCAAATATAGTGCTTCGTTCACATTCGCTACATGCTGCAGCACCTCTCTTCCGCTGTACCTTGTGTACATGGCTCCCACCGCGCTCGAAGGCTTCCGGATCATGGGGAACGGCAGCGCGGTGGACGTGTTGAGCCATGTGCGCAACGTACTGGACAGCGCCCAGGATGTGGAGGTGCTCGTGGGCACCGACAGCCATAACCGCGCCTACCACACCGTCTATTCCACGGCCATCGTCCTGCGCTTTCCGAAGAACGGTGCCCATGTGATCTACCGGCGCGAACGTGCCCCGAAGGTGACCGACCTCTGGACCCGGCTCTGGGGTGAGGTGGAGCGCAGCTTGCACGTTGCGGGCGCCCTGCGAACGGCCGGGGCCATCCCGGTGCAGCGCATCGACATGGACCTGAACAGCGATGCCCGTTTCGGCTCGCACAAGCTGCATACCGCGGCGGTGGGTTATGTGCGTGCCTGCGGCTACGAGCCACGGACGAAACCGGAGCTCCTGATCGCCACCTGGGCGGCCAACATCCTGTGCCAGGGAAGCCCCCGGACGCACGAAGCCCCCATCCAGCGCTAGGCGGACAGGGGCGACGTGACTCTTCAGATTGACCTTTGAACTACTTGGACAGGGGGTTGAACGCAGGGGTTCCCGCCAAGGTTGCGATCCGTGTGGAAAATTCTTCCCGGCGGCCCGGAGGGCCATAAAAAAGGGGCGGCCTGGGCCGCCCCTTTCCGTGGTATGCGTTCCGGTCAATTCACGTCCGGCAGGAAGCTGTACTTCTCGCCGTAGTGGAGCATCTGCTTCACGAAGTCGTCCGGGTATTCCAGGCGGATGTCGGTGAGCTCGCCCTTGCTGTCCTCCACCGGGATCATGATGGGCTGGATGAAGCCGGCATACGGTGCGGTCTTGATGCTGGCCGCACGCTCCAGCACCTCCTTGTGGATGGCGGGATCCACCTTCACGCCGTAGGTCTCCACCAGGGCCTTGCCCGCGGCACCATCGCCCTGGCTCTTGATCCGCTGCACCTCGCGCAACAGCTGGCCGAAGAGGCCGCGCAGCGCTTCGTAGTCGCGGATGTCGTAGTAGGTATGTCCATCGCGGACCACCTTCACGATCACGCTGTCCGCTGCGCCCTTCTCGTACACCCAGGCGCTCACCCACTGGCGGTTGCGCATGTGGGCCTCCTCGATGTTCTTGCCCTCCTTCAGGCGGCGCAGCTGCACGAGCAGACCGTTGCGGATGTACGAGTCGTACTCGGCCTTGCCCACCTCCAACGACGGCATCACGCCCAGCTCCACCAACTTGGGATCGAGCAGGTAGTACAGGGCCACGAGGTCGGCGCGACCTTCCTCCAGGGTGCTCGCATAGCTCTTCAAGGTGGCGTCGGGTTCGCCCACGCCGGGCTCCAGCTGGCCGCTGGCATGACCCACCACCTCGTGCAGGGCGGTGTGCAGGTTGCCGGCGAGAGCACCGTGCTGCTTCGCCCGCTCGATCTCCTCCGCGTCGTGGCAGAAGACCTCCAATGTGCTGGTGCCGCTGCTCTTCTCGTAGGCGTCGGTGATGTTGCCGAGGCTCACGCTCTTGCTGCCGTGCGCGGCCCGGATCCAATCCGCGTTGGGCAGGTTCACACCGATGGGGGTGCTCGGGGCCGCATCACCGGCCTCCCCCGCCGTGTTGATGAAGCGGTAGGTGATGCCCACCACGTTCTTCTTCTTGTGCTCGGGCAGCAGCGGGCTGTTGTCCTCGAACCATTGCGCGTTGTCCATGATCACGCTCATGTTGCGCGTGGCCTCGGGATCGTTCACCTCCACGATGCTCTCGTAGCTGCCGCGCTTGCCCAGCGGATCGTTGTACACCTCCACGAAGCCGAGGATGTAATCCACGCTGCTCTTGGTGTCCTTCACCCAGGCCACGTTGAAGTCGTCCCAGGTCTTGAGGTCACCCGTGCGGTAATATTTCACCAGCAGCTCGAGGGCGGTCTTCTGTTCCGGTGTCTCGGCCACTTCGATGGCCTTCTCCAGCCACTTCACGCTCTCCTCGAGCGCGGCGCCGTAGAGGCCGCCCACCTTGTACACCTCCTCCATCAGCTTGCCGTCCTTACCGCGTACGAGCTTGCTGTTGAGGCCGTGACTGAGTGGTTCGGCCGCGTTCTTGTCGATCCGGCTGGCGTAGAAGGCCTCGACCTCCTTCTCGTTGATGTCCTCGCCGTAGAAGTTGACCGCACTGGCCAGCACGAGGTCCTTGTCCGCATCGAGGCTTACCTTCTTGGCATCGATGGTGGGGTCGAAGATGGCGGCGAGGACCTCGGGCGCGAGGCTTGCCCCGGAACCGCTGAGCAGCTGCTCGAAGTAGGGCTGGCCGAACTCGGGCGTGTGCTTGTCGTTGCTGTAATGGTGGTGGATGCCGTTGCTGAAGAAGAACTGCTTGGCATAGACCAGGAAGGCGTCCCAGTCCGCACCGGAACGCTCGCCCTTGTAGTTGTTCAGGATGCTCTCCAGCGCGCGGCGGATGCGCAGGTTGTACCGGTAGTTCTGGTCGTACATGATGTCACGACCCGCCAGGCCGGCCATGTTGAGGTAGTAGCAGAGCTTCTTCTGCTGCAGGCTCAGCTGGTCCCAGCCGGGGACCTGGTAGCGCAGGACACGGATGTCCGCGAATTGTTCGGCCTCCCACTGGAAGGCATCGGTCTTGGTGCTGTCCGCCTGGGACGTTCCCTCCGCCGTGGAGCCTTGGCCACAGGCAGCGAAGAGGAAGGCCGCGAGAACGGGAACGAGTGATCCACGCATCATCATTGGAATTGAAGAGGACGAATATAACCGCCTCGTGCGGGTGGGGCCGGGCGGATCAGCGCACCTTGCGCATCGCGGGCTGCAGGGGCATGTTGGCCTTGGCCTCCTCCACGAGCCGTTTCATGCGGTGGAAGGCGGTCAGCTGCTTGTTGTAGCGCTTCAGGTCGGCCGGATCGAGCTGGTCCACATGCAAGAGGTCCATCTTGTCGGCCAGGTCGTGCAACTTCACCCGGATGGCGAGGCCGTCCTGCACCACGCGGTCGATGTACTGTTCGTAGGTCTCCTGCGGGTCGCGCGTGATGTGGGTGAGGGCCTTGACGATGCGCGGCGAGAAGCCCTTCTTCGTGATGTCCTCCACCGTGAGGTTGCTGCGTTCGAGCACGTCATGCAGGGCGCCGAGCACCTGTTCCTCCAGGTCGTGACCACGCATCATCACCCGCATCACATGCAGGATGTAGGGCTTATTGAAGCGGTCCACCTGGCCCCGGTGCACCTTGGCGGCGAGCCTGATCGCGGTCTCCAGGAGATGCAGTTCCATCAGCGCTTCAGTTCGATGCGCAGGTCGAGCGCACGTTCATCCTTGGAAATGGCCTCGAAGTCGGTGCTCAGCTTCACCGTCCGGTCATCGGTACGTTCCACCTCCACCCCATCGCCGGACAGGGTGTTCGCCACCGGCTCCGCGAAGGTGAAGCTGTACTTGTACTTCATGGTGCTCAGGATCTCGCCCGCGCCGGTGCTGTCGCTCTCCTCCTCCTCGTTGCCCATGCCCAGGCCGATGTTGCGGGCGTGGCCGTTGCTCTTGCGCACCAGCGTGTTGCCCTCCCAGGTGAAGAAGGTGTTCTCCTGACCGGTGGTGTCCTTCAGCAGCACGTTGAGGGCGGCGTTCAGGGCGGTGAGGTCGGCGAAGGCGAAGCTGAGCCGCTGCACGTACTCGTCCTTGCTCTTGACCTTCACCTTCTTGATGCCGGGAATGCCCTTCAGGGCCGCCATCTCGTCCTTGAGGTCCAGCTTGTCCAGGCCGTCCGGCTTCTTGCCCTTGTCCTTCCCGTCGCTCATGCTCTCGAAGGCCTTCATCATCTCGCCGAACTGGCTCATGTCCACCACGTACTCCATGGTGCCGCTGCCGTTCTTCTTGAAGGTGTAATTCTCCTCGATCGTGATGCAGCCGACCAGGGTGGAGAACACCACGAGAAGGCCAAGAAGACGGGTCCGTGACATGGGGATGGTAAGGTAGCGACGAAGGTAGGCCCTTCGGCAGGATCGGGAGGTGCTAATGGTACCGCATGGGCTGGCCTTTGTGAGACTCCGGGTCTTCGCCCGGAGTGACAGGCGTTGGGGAGGAAGGCTTGATCCGTTGCTGATGATCGGTACCACCTGGGCTGGCGTGGGTGAGACTCCGGGTCTTCGCCCGGAGTGACAGCCGCTGGGTGGGGCCATTACGACAGAGCCCCGCTCGCGCGGGGCCCGGTCAGGAAGTTCAGTTGGGCTTAGCGCACCAAGGGGACGCGCATCGTGCGGCTCGTACCCGCATTGCTCACGCGTACGAACCAGATGCCCGTGCTCAGGCCTTCCGCCGGTACGTTCACGCGGGCCGGGGTGCCGACCACCTGGCGGCTCAGGTGCAGGCGACCCGTGGCATCCATCACCTCGATGGTCACCGGCTGGCCGTTGTTGAAGGCATGCTCCACCACGAACTTGTCGTTGGCGAACCAGGCGTTGGTGCCCGCAGGCGTGTTGGACTGGATGCCCGTGCTGGTCTCCACCATCACATCGGCGGTCCAGGTGTCGGAGCAGTCGCCGTCGGTCACGGTCAGGGCGACGGTGTAGGTGCCCGGTGCGGCGTAAGTGTGGCTGGGCTCCGCTTCGGTGCTGAACTGGCCGTCGCCGAAGGTCCAGATCACTTCGCCGGTGCTGCCCGTGTTCGTGAAGTCCACCGGAACGTTCACCAGCACGGCTGTCGCGCTCAGCTCGGCCATGGCGGTGGGTCCTTCACCCGCGCCGATGGTGAATGCCGGGGTGGGCACGGTGCAGCCGTTGTCATCCATCACGGTGACGGTGTAGGTGCCCGCAGCGGCCACCAGATCCTCCTCCGTGCTGCCATCGCTCCAGGCGTACTGGTAGGGCGCGGTGCCTCCGAGGACGGTCAGGTCCACACGACCATCCTCAGTGTTCGGGCAGCTCGCCGCCATGTTGGTGGACTCGACCTCCAACATGGTCGGCGCGGTGATGGTGAAGCTGGTGCTCAGCGCTCCGCAACCGGCATCGCTGCTCACGGCCACGTGGTACTCACCGGCAGCCAGACCATCCACGATGGCCACACCCTCGGCGATGGTCTGCATGTACATGGTCACGCCATCCGCGTCGGTCCAAGTGATGTCGATGGGTCCCTCACCCACGTGTACCACGGTGCCGCGGCCATCGGTGGTGTTGTAGCAGGTCGTGGCATCGGCGTACAGCGGCACGGGCACGCTCGCATGCAGCAGCAGGCGCGGCTCCTCGTTGCTGGCATCGGCGGCCATGCTGAAGGTGTAGCTCGCTCCTTCCACCAAGGGCGTCATGGTGCCGGTCTCGAGGTCCTCGAGCACCAGGCAGCGCAGGCCGATGTTCTCCATGTTCGAGGCGGTGACCGTGTAGCTGCCATTGATCTTGGCATCCACCAGGATGGGGATGGCCAATGCCTCGGTGTAGCCCGCCGTCGCGTTGATGGCGAAGAGGCCGGCGCCCACGCGGCTGGCGATCTGCGGCGCATCCGGGTGCGAGAAGGTCATCTTGGGCACATCGTCGCCATCCACCCCGGGCGTGCCGATGCCGAAGGCCACCACCGTTTCATCGCTGAAGGTGTTGACACCGCTGGTGAGCTTCAGGCGCACCCCGTTGAAGGTGCTCTGCTGCGAGCCACCGAAGAAGCCGCCCTGGCGATCGTTCACCTTGTCCGCCTCGTCGAAGGAGATGGAGGCGCTGCCAGCGATGGCCTGCACCATGAAGGCCTGGCTGCTCTGGATGGTGTCGTTGCCGCCGTTCGTGCTGATGTCACTGCTCACATCGTAGGCCGCCACGTTGCCCACGGCGGGGTTGAAGATGTAGACGTAGTCCTCCACGTTGGTGCGGCCGAGGCTGCTGAAGAGCACCGGGCTGGGCAGCGGGTTGCTCACCGCGTTCCAACCGTCGATGGTGGGTGCGCCGTTGTTGGTGTAGTCCAGGTTGCGCGTGATGGTGCTGGCGGCGATGTTCGGTGCGCCGGTGACGTCGATGGTGAAGGCGGTGGTGGTGTTGAGGCCGGTACCGCACCAGGCCGCGAAGCCCTGCCCGGCGTCCAGGGTCTGTGCGATGCTGCTCACGCCCACCCAACCGGTGTCGATGTGCGCGAAGGTCAACGTCTCATCGTACCAGCGGATGCTCGGCCAGAGGATGCCGCTGCCGGGCGGGTTGCTGAAGCCCGGGCTGTGCGAACCGGGGAAACCGGCGGTGATGAAGTCGTCCTTCCACTCGTTGATGGTCTGGCCGGCGACGGGGCTGCCCAGGAAGCGCCAGTTGGTGGCACCTGCGGGGATGTAGCGCTGCACGGTCATGTCGCCGGTGAAGTCGGCGGTGGCGGACACGGGGCCGAGGCGACCGGTGCCGCTGTTGTCGCTCACGAGCGTGACGCTGCCGAGGCTGGCATCGAAGTCACCATCCGCCAGCAGCATGGTGCCGCGGATCTCGATGGCGGCATCGGTGAGCAGGTCGCCCGGGGTGTTGGCCGTGAGGTCGAAGAGGTCGAGGGTGGTGGTGCTCTCGACGGTGGTGAGGTTCGGCGAGTTGAAGACGAGCGTGCTGTTGTCCGCCGCCGTCAGGGTGCCGTTGTTGTCGAAGAGGTCGCCGCTCACCGTGAGGGCGAAGGTGCTGGCGAGGTCGAGCTGGCCACCGGCATCGATGGTGAAGTCGTCCACGCGGGTGTTGGCGTTCACGTTCACCACATCACCGTTCTGCACCACCATGCTCTTGAAGCGGTCGAAGGTGACGCTGCCCGCGCTGCCCGAGGGCGTTTCGGACCAGATGGCATCACCCACGTCGCCATCGGCGCGGCTGTAGTAGGTGGTGGCGCAGTAGTCGCCGCGGATCTCGATGTCGTCTATGTTCCAGATCTCGTTCGTTCCACTCAACGGTAACGGCTCGCAAGGCAACACAGGATCTGCGTACCGGGGTATCGAAATGATGATAGTGCCTGGTATTTACCGTCCATGGTAATGCGCCCGGGTTAGGGCACGCCACATGAAGGTAGCCGGTGTTCCAGCGGTGGTCGATGCAACTTGTGCCCGTGCTGATAGCCCCAACGCGCATTATTGCTCAGGGAGCTCCCATTCACGGAACATCCGGCAGTTCCAGGGAAGCCAGCACCATCCAAGTCAACGAAAACGCGCAAATAATCGGATGTTGTCATTGTCTATTCCATTCCCCGAATCGTACCTGAGACCGCGGCAATCGAACCGTGAGGATCACATTGTTCTGTAACCGCTCATATCAAGGGTCACTTCAGATCCAACGTTGAAGAACCATTGTTCACCTGCCACGATGCCGTACCGCTCAGGATCCGCTCACTTCGCCGGAGTATCGCCTGAACCGGATTCGCCGTGCTGATGTTCCCACCACCAGCGGTGATCCCCACGTATCCGTGCCAAGTCCATCAAAAGGCCTGGCGCGCGATCAAAAGTGCATCCAACCTGCCATCGTTATCCGTGATATCAAGGGTGCGCGTACCATTCGGTCCGATGAAGGGCGTGCCGCTGCCACCGCTGATGTTCTGCAGCTCGAAGGTCAGCGCCTCCGTGCCATCGCAGCTGCCGTTGTCGGTCACCGTCAATGCGTGACGTTCTGGGAGGTACCGCTGTTGGCCGGGAAGGTGACCGTCTGCGTGGTGTAGCTGTTGATGCGCGCCGCACTTCCAGCGGTCAGGACCACATCCACATCAAGTGGCAACGGAAGGGCTGAAATCCGCGATATCCACCGTGACGTTGTAGGTGCCCACGCCTTCGCTCACCGTGGCGCTCGTCACCTGCGAAGGAGACACTGGTGCAGACGTCATCGTCGTTGATGGTGAGCACATGGGTGCTCTTGTGGCGCCAACGATCGGTGTGCCCTGACCACCGGTAACTCCTGGTGATCGTGAAGATCACGTTCTCATCCCCATCGCACAGCAGGTTGTCCGTTCAATGGGACGCTCAGGTTCACACTGCTGCTGCACCGGCCGCAACGACCGGGGTGGTGTGAAGGATCCGATACGACCAGTGGCACCCGTGATGCGGTGACCACATCACGTTCGGTGGCGTTGGATGGGATCCTCATTGGTGATGGTGATGCCAATGCTCGCCGGACCCACGCCTCGTTGATGCTGCTGCTGGTGCTGGTGAACGCCACGCTCGTGTTCGTTCCAGCATAACCGGTCACCGCTGATGGTCGTCAATGGCGAATTCGTCGCCCGGCCACCACTTCCATTGACGTCATCACTTACCTGACCAACGCAGATAGAAGACTGAAGCTCCATTCGCGATGCTCAAACTACTGATGGTGGTGCTTCGATTCTGCGTTACCGAATGCATCCTGTGTGGCAGCCTGGGACTAATGAAGTCCAACGCACCAAAGAGGTGTAGTGGTGGTTATCGTCGCTGTAGGAGAAATTGGGTCGAATTGGACCTTGAGGTTGACTTCGTTGTTCATTCCAAACCTCGTACGCGACATCCAGCTGGCTGTCAGTGTCGACCCTGTTCACCTGTAGTCGCAAGGTGATGGTCCCAGGGTCCAATCCGGAGAAGCATACACGGGCTGCAATCCCGAAGTGACGTCCAGCACCGATGGGTGCCCATTGTGATTGTAGAATCCACCCACTGTCCTCCGGCCGTCTGAATTCCCACGTGCATTATCACCAGTGTTCGTTCCTGTGCTCCTGCATTATCAACATCACCATCAGACATTCCAGTCACTCCCAAGCATCGGAATCCGCAGTTGACCAATTGTCGGTTCAGGCATTGGAATCCTGATGCCGCAGAGGCACCATTCCTGACACCGGTAACCCCGGCATCGAAGGTGATGGTGTATATGTACTGGGCGCCGCTGATGCTCAACTGCCCTTGGGCTTCCTGTTGGGAGGCCATCAAACCGATCGGCGCAAGTACCGACGAACTACGAAGCGTAAACAGCTTCCTCATGGAAAAGGGTTTTGGTCCGGTCCGTGGGAGGGCGGACAGGGAGTTCTCGTTAAGGACCCCGAAGGTAGCGTTTCCGCCCCTATCCACAAGGGAATGTTGATAGCGTAAGGCTGGGGTAACAGCCTGCCCGGACCGTCCGAAAAGACCGAGCCCCCACCCTCCCGCAGGAGGATGGGGGCCCGGAAGCCTGCCGTTCCGCTTACCGGACCACGGGCAGGGAGAAGGTGCGCATGGTCTCGCCGCTGCTCACGCGCACCAGCCAGATGCCGTTGGCCAGCTCGTCCGTGGGCAGGGTGATGCGGGCCGGGGCATTGCTCACGCGGTGCTCCTGGGCCAGCTGGCCGCCGGTGCTGTACACGCGGATCAGGACCGGTGCCGTGCTGCCGAAGTCGTGGTCGATGACGATGCGGTCGCCGCTCACGTAGGCGTTGAGGTCCTTGCCCACCTGGGTGATGATGCCGGTGCTGGTCTGCACCTGGATCTCCACGCTGGCGGTGCCGGTGCAGGTGCCATCATCCACGAGCAGGGTCACGGTGTAGGTGCCCGGTTCGTCGAAGCTGTGCACGGGCTCCAGCTCGTTGCTCTGGCTGCCGTCGCCGAAGTCCCAGCTGTTGCTCACGCCCTCCAAGGTGTTCGGGGCGAAGAGGACCTCCTCTCCCACGTTCACGATGAAGCTCTCCACGCCGATGCCGGCATCAGGGCCTTCGCCGGAACCCACCACGTAGGTCTGCGGCTCGAAGGTGCATCCGTTGGCATCGGTGATGACCACGGAGTAGCTGCCGGCGCCCACCTCGATGTCCTCGGTGGTGGCCTCATTGCTCCAGAGGTACTGGTAGGGCGCGGTGCCACCCAGCACGGTGAGGTCGATGTGGCCATCGGCGCTCTCGGCGCAGGTGCTGATCTCGGTGTCGGCCTCGACCTCCAGGCCTGCCGGCTCCTCGATCGTGAACACGGTGCTGATGTCGCCGCAGGCGGGGACACCGGAGATGCTGATGCCGTAGGTGCCGGCTTCGAGGGCCATGAGGTCGGCGGTGCCCGGCATCACGTTGTTCTGCTCGAGCAGCACGATACCGTCGGCATCGGTCCAGATCACATCCACCGGACCGCTGGTGATGAGGGCGCTCGCGGTGCCGTCATCGCGGCCGTTGCAGCTGGCGTCGGTGGCGATCACGTTGACCGGTGCACTGGCACGCAGCAGGAAGCGCGGCTCGTTCATGTCGTCGCTGGCGAGCACCGTGAAGCCGTAGGTGGCACCCTCGGTGAGCGGGGTGATGATGCCCGTGGCCAGGTCCTCCAGGCGGACGCAGGAGAGGCCCATGTTGTGCAGGCCGGTGGCCACGATGCTGTACTGTCCGTTGATGGCCACGTCCACCGTCACGGGAATGCTGATGTCCTCGCTGTAGGGACCGTAGGCGTTGATGGCCATCATCTCACCACCATCGCCCACGGAGGCGATCTGCGGTGCATCGGGGTGTGCGAAGATGAACTTCGGCACATCGCTGGTGTTGTAGGCCGGCTCGCCGCTGCTGAAGAGCACCACGGTCTCATCGCTGTACTGGTTGATGGCGCTCTCGATGCGCAGGCGCACCATGTTGGCCACCTGGACCTCGGAGCCGCCGAAGAAGCCGCCGGTGTTGCCGGCCACCTTGGCGCTCTCGCTCACGGTGGTGCCCACGGCCGGTCCGGTGGCCTTCAGCCAGAAGGCTTGGCTGCTCTGGATGGTGTTGCTGCCGCCGTTGGTACCGAGGTTGTCACTGATGTCCCAGGTGGCCAGGTTGCCCATGGCCGGGTTGAAATAGGTGATGTAGTCGGCCACATCGGCACCGCGGCTGATCTGGTCGAAGGCGATGGGACTGGCGAGCGGGTTGCTCACCATGTTCCAGCCGTCGGTGTTGGGCATACCGGTGTTGGTGTAGCTCATCGGCAGGGCGATGGGCGTGTTGGCCACGTGCGGGTTGCCGGTCACATCCACGGTGAAGGCGGTGGTGGTGCTGTAGCCCGTGCCGCACCAGGCCGCGAAGCCCTGACCCGGCGACAGCGCCTGTGCCGTGCTGGTGGCGCCGGTGAGGCCGTCGTTCACGGCCGGGCCGGCGTTGGTCTCGTCGTACCAGCGGATGCTCGGCCACAGGATGCCGCTACCCACGGGGTTGCTGAAGCCGGGGCTGTGCGAACCGGGGAAGCCGGCGGTGTAGAAGTCGTCCTTCCAGTCGTTCACGGTGCGGCCGGCCACGGGGCTGCCCATCATGCGCCAGTTGGTGGCACCTGCGGGGATGTAGCGGTTCACGGTGAGGTTGCCGACGTAGCTGGCACCAGCGCCCACGGGGCCGAGGCGGCCGGTGGTGGTGGCGTTGCTCACCAGGCTGACCGTGCCGGTCGCCGTGAAGGCACCGTCAACGAGGAGCAGGGTGCCACGGATCGGCGCGTTGGCCAGGCAGTTCAGACCGGCCGGGGCGTCGATCGTGAGGTCGTGGAGGTCAAGGGTGCCGGAGCCATCCAAGGTCGCCGCAGCGCTTGGTTCCAGGCTCAGTTCACCGGTACCGCCGTTCAAGGTGCCGTCGATGTCCACGCTGGTGCCATGAACGGTGAGGGCATTGGAGCCCAGGCTCAGGCTGGCGGTGGCCTCGATGCTCAGGTCCTGGACATCCCGTGCGGTGGTGATGCTCACCGCATGACCCGACTGGATCACGACGATGGAACCCGCGTCCAGCGTGGCCGCCGCACCCGGTCCTGCGATGTTGTGGCTCCAGATCGGATCGGCGAAGGTGCCGTTGCCCTGGCTGTACCAGGGGGCGTTGGTCCCTGCACAGACGCAGGATCCGTTCAACTGGTCGTTCACGGTGTTGGCGTTCCCGTCGTCGCAGGCATCACCGATCAGGCCGAACACGCTCGGGCAGTTGTCGGCATTGTTGGTCACATAACCTGCGAGTGGTGGGCATCCGGTGGTCGTGGTCGCCGGGTCGCCGAAGCCATCCCCATCCGTATCCGCATAGAGCGTCGATGCCGCGTCCACGGTGATACCGGTGTTGGTACTGTAGAGCGCGCATCCACCGGAGGCGGCGATCGTGTACGTCACGGTGTAGGTACCCGGCGTGCTGGAACCGAGGGTCACCTCGCCGTTGCCCGCATTGATCACAAGCCCGGCAGGCGTGGCTGAATAGGTCCCGCCCGTGCTGCCCGCATGGGTGACACTGGCGATGCCTGCAGCCGCACAATACGGCGAGCCGGCGTAGGAGATCGTTGCGGAAGGTGCCGGCGTGTAGGTCACGGAGGTGTTCGCCGCCGTGGTGCAACCATTGGGTCCCGTGACGGTGACGGTATAGACGGTGGATGCCGTTACCGCAACACCCGTCGGGTTCTGGGCGGAGGAGGTGAAACCCGCCGGTGCCGAGGTCCAGGCGAAGGTGTTCGCCGCCGGGGTGCCCGAAAGCACCACATTGTCAAGGGCCCACCACCAGTCCCAGGAACAATCGTAACGGAATCGAAGGCGTGCGTTCGCCTCACCGACGTAGCTCGTCAGGTCGATCGTCGATTGCACGAAGCCGGAAGTGGCCCCTTGCGTGCTGGAGTGCGTTTCCACGGTCGTCCACGAGGAACCCCCGTTGATGGATATCTCCACCCGGGCGCGGTCATCCGCGCCTGAGTTGTACCGGTAGTGGTGGTAGTACGAGAGTGACAGGGCCGTGTAGCCCACCGTGCTGAAGACCGGTGAGACGAGGGTCGTCGCCGTGGTCCCGCCGCCTTGGGCATCCGAGTTGCTCAGAGCGAACTGTGAAGCGTCGTTGCTGCTGAAGGTGACCAGGCCATCATAGGCGTTGAACTGGTACCCATCCGCACGTGCGGTCCAGGCCGCGTTCGCGGGCGTTCCACCCGTGGAGGAGTTCGTCGTCGTCCACGGCGAGATGCCGCTGTTGAAGTCCTGGCTGAGCACGGTGGCAGGCGGTGCGTTGACGGTACTGCTCAGGTCCACCGTATTGGAAGTGGAGCAGACACTGGCGGCACTGCTCGAGGCGGTGACGCCCGTGGGTGCCGGGTTCACGGTCACCACCACATCAGCGTTCACGCTTCCGCAGCTGTTGGTGGCGGTGATCGTATAGGTTCCTGCCGCTGCACCGGTCACACTGACCGAGGTACTGGTGTTGTTCGGGGAGAAGGTCCCTGTTCCGGACCACAGGAGCGAGGTCGCACCCGAGACCGTGGCGCCAAGTGTCAAGGTCGCTCCGGGGCAGATCGGGCTGTTGCTCGTTGTCGCGGAGATCACCGGGGTCGCACAGGGCGTGTAGGTGACCAACACCTGACCATTTGCACCGGAGCCGCCGTTGGCCGTGATACAGCAGCCACGTTCCGCACCGCCGCCGCCGCCTCCAGGGGCGGAACCGGCATTACCTGCTGCAACGAATCCGTTCGCACCATTCCCACCATCCCCACCACCTGCGGGCGCCGTTCCACCGGACTGGCCAGCGCCATTGGCACCGTTCGCAGCGGTCCCTGCGGACGATCCGCCTCCACCACCCGTGCTACCAGGAGCGTTGGCACCTGTGCCACCAGAGAATTTCACCGTGCCGATACTGGCAGCGGCCGTACCACCGGTGGCTCCGGTCGAGCTGTTGTTCGCACACGAGTTGCCACCCTTGGCGAGGACCGTGGCCGCAGAACCGAACCAGGAATCACCTCCGGCTGAAGTCGAGGTCGATCCAGCGCCGACGGTGACCGTATGGTTGGAACCGGGCGTGACGGTCAACACGCTGCGCGAATATGCACCACCACCACCGCCACCACCACGGGCTGCGGATGTTAGGGTACCACCCCGGCCGCCTCCGCCCCAGCATTCGACGGTGACCTGCGTCACGCCTGCGGGTACGGTGAATGTGCCACTGGATGTGAATGTCTGAGTGACCTGCGGGAACATATCGCCTGCCCCAAGGAGCAGTGCGATCATGAACCCGGCGCGGAGCAATACGCGCAAGGATGTAGGAGAGATCATGGTGGTCATCATGGGTCCGGCTTCGTGGGCCGCATTTTTCAGTGCGCCCTTTAACGCAAGGGCCGGGAAGAAGGTTTCGATGAACGCCACCCCATCTGCCATGAACACGGACTTCTTCTCGACGAGGAACTGTCCGGACCAGACCAATGATCAATTCTTTGATCTAATCATTGCGCCATATGTTACTATTATTCAATATCTTATAAAACCTATTTGCTTCCACGGACTCTTGTGGGCCTGGGAACGGTCCCAGCACGATCAACGGGGATGGGTCGGGCCAGGCCTGATCGGGAGAACGAAAAGGGCCGCTTCCGGTGGAAGCGGCCCTGGTTCTCAGCGGACCCGTAGGGATTCGAACCCCAAACCTTCTGATCCGTAGTCAGATGCTCTATCCAATTGAGCTACGGGTCCTCGCGAAAACGGCTGCGAAGATAGCCAAAGATCCTTTCCACGTATGGGTCGGAGCAGATGACCTGATCGGCGTAGGACGGTCCTCCGATCAGATCCAGCCGTTGAGCCGGTAGTAGGCGATGGCGATGTACTCGCGGATGCAGGTGACCTCCAGCTTCAGGTAGTTCCAGAAGGTGTAGCGCAGGCCGGTGCTCTCCGAAACGTCCGGTGCCCAGGCCTTCCCCCCGATGGCTTTGTGGCGGTAGGCGAAGTCGTGGTCCATGGCATGTTCCCAGGCGGCTTCGCCACAGGCCCCCTTCACCCCTGCCCGCCGGAAGGTGCGCACGCTGCGGTACATGTTCTCCGGGGCGGTGATCAGGGCGACCTTTCGCCACTGCGGCTGCTGCAGCCGGGCCATGATCAAGGCCTGCTCCCGCGTGTTCTCACCGTAGGGGACCGGGATGATGCGCCGGGACGGGACGCCACGCAGCACCAGTTCATCCACCATCTGCCGCATGGTCGCGGCGGTATCGGGCTGGACGATGTGGATCAAGGCTTGAGGTGCCTCGTGCGCGAGCGTGGCTGCGCGGTGCAAACGCAGGAGCTCCGGTCCGGACGGCATGCCGCTCCCCCCGAGGACCACGATGGCATCCGGGGTGCCGGTGCACTCCCCCGCCCCCCTGCCCAACCAGCGATGCAGGTCGTAGGGGATCCGGGTGCAGGCGCCGACCAGGAGCAGGATCGCCACCACCCCAATGGCCCGGACCAGCCATCGCATCCACCGTGCGGACCATCCCACGATGGGTCGCACGAGCATACGCGCGGTGGCGAGCAGTTCTTCGAACAAGCGGGCCATGGGTGCCCGAACCTACGACGCTAGGGCTTGTAATACTTGAGCGCCTCGGGCATGTAGGCGTTCAGGTCCTGGATCCGGCGCTCGTCGCTCGGGTGGGTGCTGAGCAGCTCGGGCGGTGCCTGGCCATTCGAGCTTGCGCTCATCCGTTCCCAGAAGGCCGGTGCGGTGCGGGGGTCGAAGCCCGCCATGGCCATGAAGATGAGGCCCATCTTGTCGGCTTCGGACTCGTGGGAGCGGCTGTAGGCGAGCATGCCCAACTGAGATCCGATGCCGACGCTCTGCAGGAGGATGTTGCGGGCCAGCCCCGGGTTCTCACTGGTGAGGATGTCGAGCGTCATGCCCGCGCCCTGTGCCAGGATGCCCTGGCTCATCCGCTCGTTGCCATGCCGGGCGACGGCGTGCGCCACCTCGTGCCCCATGACCACGGCCAGGCCGTTCTCATCCTGGGTGAGCGGCAGGATGCCCGTATAGAAGAGGACCTTCCCGCCCGGCATGCACCAGGCGTTCACGGTCTCGTCGTCCGCCACGTTGAATTCCCAGTTGAACTCCTGCACGCGGTCCTGCATCCCGTTCTCGTTGAGGAAGCGCTCCACCGCCTGGGCGATGCGCTGACCGCAGGCACGTACCTGCTGGGTGCGCGGGTCGCTGTCTGGAAGGATGGTGCTGCTCTGCAGCGTCTCGCGGTACTGCTCGTTCACCATCGAGGCGATCTGCCCCGTGCTGATGACGTTGAATTGGCGACGACCCGTGACCGGGACCTTCGAACACGCCTGGAGGATGATCACCGCCAGGATCAGGACAAGTCGGGAAGAACGCATGTATCTATTGGATCACGGCCGAGAGGCCTCGTTGTTGCAAGGCATGGCAACGGGCCTCGAGCTGGTCGAAGGTGCCCCGCTTCACGCTGCACTTGCCGTTGTGGTGAACGATCCACGCGCATTGCTCGGCCTGGATCGGATCATGGTCGCAGATCTCCACCAGGCTGTCGATGACGTGGTCGAAGGTGTTCACGTCGTCGTTGTGCAGGACGATCTCCCGGAAACTTCCGGTCTCGCAGAGGACCTCCTCCAAAAGAAGCTCCTCCGGTGAGTGGGCGGCACGCAGGGACATGGTGCGAAATTACGGCACGGGAGCCCGGCCGACCACGGGGGAACACCGATCCAACTTGGAACCACATTGCTTCACTTCGTTCGCACTGACCTAGGGCACAGATGGACGCAGTTGACATCGATGCTTGTGAGAATAGAACCACGGATGAACACGGATGAACACGGATCGTGTCACGGACGGGGTCCGAACAACCGTACCACTCTTCGACAGCCTTGATCGAGGATCGGGATGCGAATGGAGAACGATCCCGCCTGGGATCAGGGCCTGGCGAGGATGGCCGGACCGAAGCGTTCCAACAAGGCGGCGGCCTCCTGCATGGGGATGCGCTTGCCGTTGAGGTAGGCGGTGATGAAGGCATCCTTCACGCCTGCACCCACGGCTTCATCCTTGCGCACACGCGCCTGTTCGGTGTCCGTGTACCGACCGGTGGTGTAGCGGATCTTGGCGGTCTCTGTGCGTTCGCTGTTGAGCGGTGCGATGTTGAAGAGCTTGTCCAGCGGAACGGGCTTGCTATACACACCCACCTGCACGGTGTAGAAGAGTCCTTTGATGGTCTCCACCTGCGTGGCCGGCGCTGCGCCTGGGACATTGTAATAGCTGGCCGCATCGGCTGTGGGTGCGAAGCCATCGACGATGGCCTCCGCCGTGGCCGGGTATTTCGTCAGCACATCCTCGGTGCGCTGGGTCTGTGCCTGGGTGGGGGTGGCGGCCAGTTCCACCGGACGTTGGATCACGGCGGGGTTCGGCTGCGTGGTGCCCGGCTCGGTGCGCACCGGCTCAAGGACGGTATTGCCATTGTCGCGGCGTACGGCGGGGTCCGTGTTGGATCCACCCATGTTCGCTCCGGCCGTGTTGGCAGCCACCTGTTGACCGGTCGTGGCGGGCGCGCTGGTCGTGGTGCCCGCCGAGGCCAGCGCGGCCTGTTCCGCAGCGCGGGCCTCACGCATGGCCTCACCCAGCGGGATGCGTACGCCATCGCGGTAGGCCACCACGAAGGCATCGCGGTAGCCGCGGTCGCGCACACGGTCCTTGGCTCGAGCGGCCTGTTGGAAGCCGGTGAAGAGACCAGCGGTGTAGCGAATGAAGCCGTTCGAGGTGTGCTCACCCATCACCGGCGTCATATCGTTGAAGACCGACTCGGAGATCGGCGAGCGGAAGGCCCCGATCTGCACCTTGAAGACGATGCCACCGGGCATGGCCGCATCCATCGCGATGGCGGCGGGCTGCCGCTCGGGGACGGGCTTGAACTCGAACATGTCGTTCTCGAGGACCGTCGGGAAGACCATGACAGGCACCTGATCGGCCGGTATCGCAGCGATGGGTCGAGCGACGGCCGGACGAGTGGCCGAGGCATCGGTACCGAAGGGTGCGGCGATCTGGCGCGACCCGGGTGCGGGGTTGCTGACCGGTGGGGCGGTGCGGGTGTTCGCGGACGAGGTCTCCACTTGGCGCTCGGCCGCGACAGGGACCGCATTGCCCAGTTGAGCGAGCTGCGGCTCGGTGCGACGCGTCCGCATCTCCATGGCCATCCACTCGGTGGAACGGTCCGCGGGCATGCCCTGCATGAGCACACCGGCCTGGCTCTCGTTGATGTTCGCGGCACCGCGCAGGCGTGCGGCCACATTGCTCAATGAATCGGCCCGCAGCGAAAGGAACTCGGCACGATCATACAGGACGGTGCGCTTGGCCACAGCCTCGTCCCCGGTGATCAGCCCGTTGCGCTCCTCGGCCTCCACGGTCGCCACTTCCTTCCGCAATGCTTCGCCCAACTGACGGTTGACACGTGCGGCGGCATCGGCCTCCGACGCGGCGTCCAGTTGTTCGAGTGCTCGCGCCTTCATCTGGAAGTAGCGGCTCATGTCCTCGTTGTCGAGCACCATGGTCTGTTCCTCGCCGGTGAGGTAGTAGTACTTGACCAGGCGGTCACGCAGCACCTTCGCCTGTTCAGCATCGCGTTGCTGCAGTTCGAGGCCACGCGCTTCCTCGGCCCGCGCCAGGCTGAGCTCGTGCAGGGAATCCGCTTCCAGACGCGTGCGCACGGCCAGCTGTTCGAGGCGTTCGCGGTCGCGCTTCTTCGCGGTGGCGGCGCTGTCCTCCATGCTCGTGGCACGATCGGTGAGCGACAGGGAACGTTGCTCGAGGTCGGCGCTTTCGCGGGTGGCCTGGTCCTTCTTGATCGACAGCAGATCGGGGTCGAAGGCGGGATCAAGCGCTTCGGTGCGCAGCATCACCGTTTCGGCCTGGAGGTAATTCTCGTACAGCTGAACGGGGTTGCGCGCCGAGCGCGGCAGGGTGTTCTCGGTGCGGTCGGCGAGCGCCTCCGCGGCCTTGCGTGCGTTGCCCACGGCGGCAGGATCCGTTGCGCCGGCGGCGTTCACCGGCCCGGTCGTGGCCTGATCCGCGCCTCCCTGCTCCCGTGCGGGGTCACGGGCCAAGGCCGCCTCCTGGGCAGCCACGAGCGGTGCTTCCTCCACTGGAGATGCATCGGTCAAGCCACCCTCCTGTCCGGTCCGTGCGCGGTCCGCTGCAATGGTGGCTTCGCTGTCCGTGTCAGCGCCGTTGGAACGGACCGTGGTGGTGCTGCCCGTGCTCTTCGGCCCGACGCTGCCCGTGCCACTGGTGCCCGCTTTCGGCGTGCGAGCATCGGCGAAGGCTGGTCCTTCTTCGATCCCCAGCACGCGCCGTGCGATCTCTTCGTAGGCCAGTGTTTCGCCGCGCTGGTGACGACCGCCCAGCAGGTAGGTCTTCACCGTGATCGAGCGGTCGAGCTGTTCGAGGGCCTCGAGCTCCATGCCGTAGGCGGACCGCAGCAGGCTGTCGCGCACCATGATATCCTCGGTGCGATCGGCCTTCTTGCGGATGGAGGATGCTTCATCGAAGCGCGACTTCGCCATGCTGCGCATGTCCTCGGACATCACCAGCACGGCCTCATCCGGCGGCAGGCCCAACTTGTTCACCTGGCCATCGATGCGTTTGAGGCTGTCGCTGCTGTTTCGCCATTCCTCCTTGGTGAGGAAGGCCGAACGTTGGCCCAGATCGGAGCGGATGATCATCCGTTCGTCGATGAGCTTGTCCGCCTCGCGGCGCTTGCGATCGAACTCCTTGCGGGGCAGGCCCACCATGGCCTGTTCCAACGAATCGATGCGTTGATCGAGCTCCACCATGCGCTTGAGGTCGGCCTCCTTCAGCGCCACGGCCTCCTGCACGCCATCAGCGCGGTGCACCACCTTGCTCGCATACACCTCCTGCGGATCCTCGTGGATGTGGATGAAACGGTCGTTGATCGGGTCCTCGCCCGGCGCGTAGGTCATGCGACCCTTGTCACGCGGCAGGCCTTCGTAGGAACCGCCATCGGCCAGCGCCTCCTCGTTCCTGGCCTCCTCGGCGATGCGTTCGGCCTCAAGCACATGCGCCTGGCGCAACTGGCGCAGACGCTCGATGCGCGGCAGGATGACCTCACCCTGCTGCGGGGCGAGTTCGAGGATCGCCGCCTGACGCACCATCTCCGCGCGCATGCTGTCGGCGAGCATCAGTTCCAGGCCACTGAGGCCATCGGCTCGTGCGGCACGGTCATCAATGGCGGTTAGGCGTTGCTTGTCCGTCCGGTAGTCGGTGTAGAGCAGATCGATCAGGTCCTCCTCGTCGGTCTCCGGGAAGAAGGTGAGCGGCGTGCGCTGCATGTCCACGCCCTCCATGGCCAGGTCGGTGTCCGCGGGATCGGCATCGGCCGCCGTGTTCAACGCAGCCTGACGTGCATCCAGATCGCTCAAGCGCGCCTCGAGCTCGGCACGCTTGGTGGGGTTCTTCTGCGCGGCGATGGCCTGCTGCAGTTCAGCACGTTCATTCTCCAACAGGAACGCATCGGTGCTGGCTGACAGGCCTTCGACACCTTGAGCGGTGCTTCCGTCCACGGATGAGCCAGTGATCCCGTTCGCGTTCGAAGCGGTCGATCCTTCGATCCCTGTGCGCCGTTCCGCGCTCGTTCCAGCACCCTCATCCCCCGCGCGTGAAGCCTCGGTGCCGCCCTGCGAAGCCATAGCGGCCACGCGTTCATCGGATGAACGATCGTTGGTGGTGGATGCGGCATCAACCGCGGTGCCGCTGCCGTCCATCGATGACCCACCGACCGTGTTCGTGGTCGAAGCGTTCGATCCCTCGATCCCTGTGCGTCGTTCCGCAGTCGAGCCGGAACCATCATCCCCCGTGCGAGAAGCGTCGGTGCCCTGCGAAGCGGTGGTGGTGGCCGCAGCGTCATCGGATGTACGATCGCTATTGCTGGATGCGGCCTCGGCGATGGAGCCCTCCTGCCTGCTCGCATGCTGGTCCGCACCCGCCGCACCGTCCACCGCCGTGAGATCCGCTCCGGTCCGTTCCGGTGTTGCTGATGGCTCTTCATCCCGCGCAGCCTCCACCAGCCCGATGGTGCGGCCCGCGTTCACGAGTTCATCCCCCGGGGAAACGGGCACCTGGTCCACCTGCGCGTTCCGCACTTCGCCAGAGGCGGTGCGCTGCGGGATGGTGGCACGGTTGTCCGCATGCACCGCATCACCGCTGCCATCGCGGTCCATGCGCTGTGTGGGCGTGGAAGCGGCCGCCAGCACAGCTTCGGGACCCGCGAGCTCCCAGTTGAAGGAACGCGCCTCGGCCGTGGCCGCGGGCTCCACGAAGGTGCCGTCGTAGCGCGCATCCACCTGGATGGCCTCGATCCTGTTGCCGATGCCGGCGATCCGTTGGCCAAGGCTGGCGATCTCCTCCTTCGAGGGCGCCTGACCGGTGGTGGTGCCCGGCTGCGTGGACAGGTGATGCAGCAGGGAATGCTGCCCACGCTTCACGGCGACCTCCGCACCCATCTCGCGTGCGTTGTTGAAGGCGGCCTCCACCTCGGTGTGCATGTAGGCCAGCTGCTGTTCCTGCTCGGCGATGGTGCGGTCCAGCTCCTCCTTGCGGGACTTGCTCTTCGTGGCATCACGTTCGCGTTTCGCACGGTCGATACGATCGGCGAACTCGGTCTCCTCGCTGCGTTTCGAGGTGGCCTGGTTCAGGCGCCGCGCGGCTTCCTTCTCCTGTTCGGTAAGGTTCCGACGCACCTGTTCCGCGATGGAGAGGTCGCCGTCCGGCCCGGACTTCACATCGAGCCGTTCCTTGAGCGCGCGCAGTTGTGCCAATGTGTTCTCCTTGCTTCCCGTCGCCACGGAATTGCCGAGTTCGGTGGCCAATCGACCTGCCGTGGTGGCACGCTGCTTCACAGCGGTGCGTTCGGCCTCCAGATCGCGCGCAGCCTGATAGGCCGCCCGTGCACGAAGATCCGCGGTGCGCGACTGCTGCCGTTGCTGGGCCGCTTCGCGCATATGGGTGTTCCGCTGGTCCTCATCGGTGGCGGCACCCGCCTTCTCCACCGAGGCCGAAGCCTCCCGCGCCGCCTGCTCCGCAGCTGCCGCCGCATCGCGTGCGATCGTGAATGCGGCCGCGCTCTGGTCGCCGAGGTCCTTCTCAAGCACTTCCAGATCGCGGGCGTCATCCTTCGCCAACTGTACCGCCTTCGCCTCGGTCATGTCACCAGCGAAGCCGGCCTGCGTGAGCACGTCACCCTCGACCTCCGGTTCCACCACGGGTGGGGCCTGCGGCCGGTCCCCGGTGACATCGAGGCGTGCGCGCCGCTTGATCTCGTCCATCATCAAGGCGATCATGTCCTCCTCGAGCGGATCGTCGAAGTAGTTCGTGATCACCAGCTCCTCCATGCCGGCGTTCGTGCGCAGCTCAAGTTCCTGGCGGAAGGCGCGTGCGTTGGAGGAGCGCGGCACATCCACCGTACCCGTGTGCGTCTTCCCGCTCGGACCGCATTCCACGAGGTAGCGGAACCTGCCACTGCGCGGGAAGGCGAGCACGTAGGATCCGTTGATGTCGGTGCGCACATCGGCCACACGTTCGCGTGTGACGGCGTCCTCCACCATGATGTGCGCCTTGCGATCGTTCTTGTCCAGGGTGCTTGCGAAGGTGCCCTTCATGACGGTGACCACCACGGGCACCTGAGCGGTGGCCACGCGGTACACGTGCAGTTTGCCCTGTCGGCTGCTGCGCCCGCTGGCGAAACAGGCCTCCTTGTTCTCCGCATCGGTCATGTAGAACACATCGTCATCCGGGGTGTTCACGGCGAAGTCGAGGTTCTCGGGCGGACCGAAGGTCTCCGACACCTTGTCGTAGGCCGAGCGGAAAATGTCATAGCCGCCCATGCTGTTGTGGCCCTTGCTGCTGAAGTAGAAGCTGCGGCCGTCGGGATGCAGGAAGGCGAAGTCCTCGTCCTGGTCGGTGTTGACGTAACCGGCCAGCTTCACCGGGGTGGCGAAGGTGCCGCTGGTGAGCAGTTCGGTGCGGTAGATGTCGAGTCCGGTCTTGCCGTCCTTGCCGTAGCTGGCGAAGTAGATCGGGCCACCCTTCTCGGGCAGGTACACGAGGGTGCGTCGCTTGCTCTTCTTGTCCAGGGTGGTCTTCAGTTCCTCCGGCAGCACCACGATGCGACCACCGATGTCACCCAGTTCATAGAAGCGGAAGAACTCGGTGTCGTCCACCTCCACCTTGTTGTGCACGGTGATCTCCTTGAGGTTGCTCAGGAGGTTCATGCCGTTGCGGCATTGCTTGTCGAGCGCCGCGATCGGGAAGCCTTCCAGTTCCTTCTTGCTCCCTGTACCCTGGTAGCGCTGGTAGGCGGTGAGCGCATCCTTGAAGCGGTAGCTTAGGTGATAGGCGCGACCGAGCCAGTACCAGGCATCGGGCGGGATGGAAGGGTCCTCGGTGGCGAACTTGAGGTGGCCGATGGCCTTGTCGCGATCGGTGCCGTTGAAGAGCAGGCAGGCGCCGAACTGGTAGTTCAACACGCGGTCGGCCGGGTTGAGGCTGACGAGCTGGCTGTAGAGCGGGAGCGCCGATACATAGTCCTTCTCCGCGAAGAAGGCATCGGCCTTAACACGGACCTGCTGATCGCCCTGCGCGAAGGCCAGGGTGGAGAGCAGCACGAAGAATACTATGCCCGTGGTGCGGGTCATCGCAAAGAGTGGGCGCTTGTACGCAACCTGGTCGCAAGCGGTTTCATGAGGGCGTGTGGCGTTTCCCGGCGAGGTCCATCCGGTTCTCCTCTCCGCGCAGCAAGCGCATGATGTTCTCCCGGTGCGTGTAGAACACGAGCAGGCAGAGCACCACGGCGAAGCCGATCTTCACCGCGCTGAACTCCTTGTAGATGATGATGACCGCGAGCGGGAAGGCGAGCGCGGCGCAGAGCGATCCGAGCGAGACGTAGCGCGAGAGCAGGAAGACGATGGCGAAGACCAGCACGCAGATGGCCGCCGCGCCCGGGTGAACCGCGAGCACACCTCCCAACGAGGTGGCGACGCCCTTGCCACCCTTGAACGAGGCGAAGACCGGGTACAGATGGCCGATCACGGCGGCACCCACCAGCGCCACCCGGAACCACATCCACGGCGCGGTGTCGGGTTGGAGGTCGCTGAAGTTGGGCAGCAGGCGCACCGGCACGAAACCCTTGAGGATGTCGATCAGCAGGACCGGTACGCCGGCGCGCGGCCCGAGCACCCGGAAGGTGTTGGTGGCACCAGCGTTGCGACTGCCATGCGCACGCACATCCACGCCGAAGAAGGCCCGGCCCCACCAGACGCTGGTAGGGATGCTGCCGATCAGGTAGGCGACCACCATCGATGCTATGCCGTACACCCAGGGGAAGTCCATGGTTCAGAGTCCGAATCGCTCGCGGAAGTCATCCACCTTCTTCTTGTTGGTGAGGGTGAATTGGTAAGCCGCCTGTCCTTTGTCCGTGTTCAGCTTCTTCTTGTCGTCCTTCAACTCGCTCAACATCGTGTTGAAGGTAGCATCGCTGCTGTACGCATACATGTAGTTGCGCGTGTACTGGAAGAAGTAATAGGTCTGATCGTCCATGGCCAGGTACACGGTGAGGATATCGCCGCTGCGCTTCCGTTCGAGGTGCACCTTGCCCTTGACATAGCGGTACACGGGCTTCTTGAGGATGCTGGCGATGCCGATGGGACCATCGCTCAACCAGCTCTGCTCCGGACCATCCCAGTGCATCTTCACATCGGCGAGCACCAGTGGCTTCACCAGTTCATCGGGCAGCTTCTTGATCTCGCCCTTGATGCTGAGCTCGCTGATGAGCTTGTCCGAGCGCTCCAGCCCGAGCACCTCGCGCAACATCCGCTCGTAGTAGGTCTTGGTGATGTCCACCGGCTTGAGATCCGGATAGGCGATCATCTCTGCGGCCATCCGCTCCAGGGCGTTGTCATGGAAGAAGAAGTCGTGGATCATGACCTCTTCCGTCGTGAGCTTCTCCCCTTCCGCCTCATAGCGCAGGCCACCCACGTTGGTGAGGTGAACGCTGCCGAGGTCCACACCGTGATCGATGCGTCCATCGCCGAGGATCACGCAATTCTCCACGGCCAGGCTCACGAGGTCGCCGGGCAGATCGCGCTTGCGGATCTTGTCCTTGTTGGAGATCATGTACTCCTTGCGCGACTTGTCGAAGTAGAGCAGACCACGGGCGCGGATGATGTGCCGGTCCTTGGCATCGGCCACGCGGCTGAGGAAAGTGCCGTAGACCTTGAATGGATCCTCATCCGTGAGGTGCACACCGGCGCCGATCAACGCGCCCTGGTCGTCATAGAGCGTGTCGGCCACGGGGATGAATACCTCGAGCGGATCGATGGGTCCGCTGAACTTCATCCAGTTCTTCGCCAGGCCTTCGCAGCCGTGCTGGATCCGGGTGCTACCCGTGAAGGTGAGCTCCTTGATGCTGGCGGTGAGGGCGACCTCCCCGAAGAAGTCGAAGGCCGGGCTCAGGCGGAAGTCCTGCTCCTTGCTGATGCGGCCGCGGGCAATGGTCTGCAATCCGGTGTCCACCTTGATCTCGGTGAGGGCGATCTTGAACGACTTCTGGTCCTCGTCCACGTAGTCGATGTCGCCGGTGGCCGAGTAGTTGCGTTTCGCCTTGATGTCCACCACGGCGTTGTAGATGCGGTGGTGCTTGGTCACATAGTTCGCGGTGATCACGGCGCTGGTGAGCGGGTCCATCACGGCGTTCTTGCGGATGCGCACGCGCATGCTGTCCGGGGTGACGAGCGCGTCGGCCACCTGGATGTACTGGACATCATTGGCGGTGATGAGGTGCTTCTTGAGATCGTAACGCGCCTTGGGGGCCATGAAGCTGAGCGAGTCCTGGTCCGGCCGGGTGCTGATGAAGTTGGAGCCGGAGAGCTGGAGGTCCTCGTTGCCCACGGCGGCGGTGCGGTCGCTCTCCAGTTCGATGTCGCCCTGGTCCATGTACCATTTGAAGCGGTCCATGAAACACATGTACTGGTTCACTGGGAACTCCACCTTGGTCTCGGTGCCGTTGCTCACGAACTCGCCCACGCGTTCATCCAGCTTCACGGTGGCGTTCACGTTGTCCGTCTTGAAGGCGATGCTCGCGGTATCGCCCTCGGTGAGCCGGAAGTCCGAGGTGTCCGCATGCACCTGCATGGTGGTGAACTGGAAGAGCTTTGAGTAGAGCGTGGCGTTCTTGAAGTCCACCAGGCCGGCGCCGGTCATGCCGCTCGGACGCAGCTCGGTGAGGCCATGCAGGAAGGCCTGATCGCCGAACATCTCCATCGCCTTCTTCAGCTTCTCGGTCCGCAGCACATCGTTGGCCGGTTCAAGCCGCACGAAGAGGTCGGCACCGCGCACGTCGGGCACCTTGCTCGGCGCCACGCTCGACTTGTTGATCAGCGTATCGGCCCTGCCCAGGGTGCTGTCCGGGCAGAACACCAGGGCCTTCGATCGCAGGGTGGTGGTGAGGTATTCCATCTCCCCCTTCCCCTGCAGGCCCCGGCTGTTGAGGGTGATCTCGTCGGTGAACTTCGCCTTCTTCCCATAGAGCGGCAGCCCACCATCGCCGGTCTTCCGCACGAAGCCGAGCGCGTAGTCCGGCTGCAGGCCGAGCGGCTCCTTGATATCCGGGAAGATGCCGCCGCTCACCAGCGTACCGGTGAAGTTGAGACCCGCGTTGGTGAAGTTGTCGAGGCTGTCCAGCAGGAAGGGATCGCTGCGGTAGTAGAACTTGTCGCGCTTGTACACGCCGCGCTGCGTGGACCGCTTGTCGTAGAAGACATAACTCTCCTTGGTGCTGTTGAACTTCGGGAACTGCGGGTAGCGTCCCGTCATGCGTCCATCGGGTCCCTTCACCTGCTGCAGGCCGTTCTTGTTGCTCGGCTCGTCGATCTCGAGCGTACCGGTCACCTGCTCCAGCACGTTCTTCACACGCACCAGCGTGGTCTGCCCCTGGTCGTTCTTCTCGAAACTGTCGGCCATGAAGCTCACGCTGTCCACGTTGAGCAGGTCGATCACGAAGGGGTCGTAGTGGAAGTAGTACTCCTTGCCATAGAACTGCAGCTTCCCGGCCTGCACACTGCCTCCGAAGGTGAAGTCCCGGTCCTTCTTCACTGTCACCTGCTTGCCACTCGGGTAGATCTTCACATCCTGCGAGTCGCTCACGACGATGCGCGCCACGCCCATGATCGCCAGGTCATAGTTCAGCAGGTTGACCGTGGCGTTCACGCTGTCGCTGTTGCTGTTGAATTGGAGCACGTCGTAGTCCTGCTTGCCGGCGCTGTTGAGGATGTGCTGCCGGAGTCGTGGATTGGTCTCCACCCATTCGGTCTCGGGATCGAACTTGAGGTAGCCCTTGTTGGCCATGTCGATCAGCAGCGGGATCACGGCCTCCTTCTGCATGCGGCTGTAGACGGCGAACTCCTGCGCGTAGAAGCGCCCTTCGTTCTGTTTGCTGAAGTCGTTGAGGCGCACCAGCGGATGCACCTGGTCGATCCCCATCATGGCCGTGTAGCGCCGCTCCTTGAAATAGTCGAAGCTCTCGAAGCTCGCCTTGGTCTGCGTGCTTCCCTGGAGGTTACCGAGCTGCAGCACCGGATCCCCCTGCTTCCAGGTGATCGTCTCGAAGTACATGTCGAGCTTGTGGTAGGTGTCATAGAAGGGCGCCTTGCCGAGGCCCTCGTCCTTCTTGATCAGGCTGAGCTGCTTCCTGCCCTTGAGGAAGCGCATGCTCACGCTCGGGTGATAGATCGAATCCTTCTCCAGCAACAGCTGCAGCGATACATCATCACTGGTGATGCGTTCGGGTTCGATGCTGTAGAAGAGTCCGCGCGTGACGATGAAGGGGCGCTTGTCCCGGTAGAAGGTCATGTAGGCCGGCTCCTCGTCCGTCCCGTAGCCCTGCAATTTGGCGCCCTGCATGGTAAAGCCACCCTCGAAGTCGATCCCTTCGGCGATGTCGCGGATCTTCATCCGGCGGTCGTAGCTCTCGAAGCGCGGATAGCTCGCCGTCTTCTCTTCCACGTTGGCCAGTACCTTGTCCGTGAGCTTGCCCAGCAGCGTTCGCTCGAAGTAGGGATCGTTGAACTGCACGGAGTCCACCTCGAAGGTGGCGCTCTTCATCTTGATCTCGTAGTTGCGGTCCCACTCGGCGAAGGTGGCCGTGGGCTTGAGCCCGGCACGTTCCCAAGTGACCTTGCCCCCACGTCCGCGCCACAGTTCCATGGTGGGCAGGTAGGTGCCGCTGGTGGCCAGGATGACCGCGCTGTCACCCTTCGCCGTGCACACGAGGTCGGTGTTGGTGAAGACGATCTTCGGGATCGAGTCGAACTCGAAGGTGAACTTCGGTGAACGGCTGCGCCAGGCCGTGCTGGCGCTGGCGAACATCGTGTTGTCCTTGAAGAGGTTGGCACAGGTGGCGATGAAGGCGACGACGTTCTGCTTGCGGCCGCTCTGCACGAGCTTGTCCATGCCCTGCATCCAGGCATCGAACTCCTGCGGACTGCGCCCACCGTTGGGAAAGGCCGCGATGGCACCGAGGTAGTCGCGGAAATGTGGGAAGGCCTCGAAGCGCTTCTTCAACATGTAGTTCGACACCTCCACGATGCGACCGCGCTGCGCCGCGTTGTAGTAAGGTCCGTTCCAGACCGGCGTGAACACCTGCTCCATGAACGGTCGCCCCTCCTTCTTGTCCGCCTCCACCATGAAGGTGGTCATCTCCTGCAGGAAGACCGCCTGGTCGTTGGTGAAGGGCTTGGTCTGCCCACGCGCCTCGCCACCTGCGAAGACCAGCGCGATCATTGCGATCGACCAACGGAAGAGCGGCGCGTACACCTTCATGGGACCTGAGGTTTGCGGCAACCGAGCAAGGACCATTCCCCTTCCTCAAGGAGTTCTACGGTCACCAGGCCATGCTGCTCGGCGGAAGCAGCCAGCAATGGCCGGTCGGCGAGGATGAAGCCGCTGAGGAACAGCGCCGCACCGGGGCGCATGGCGCCCGCCATGAGGCCCATCGCGTCGAGCAGGGTGTTGCGTTCGATGTTGGCCAAAATAAGGTCGTAGTCATGGCCCTCCAGGTCGATGGCCGTGCCCTTTTCCACAGAGATCCGGGAACAACCGTTGCGCACCAGGTTGTCCCTGGCGTTCAAGACGGCCTGTTCATCGATGTCGATGGCGCGGATAACGCCCGCACCGAGCTGTTCCGCCAGGATCGCCAGCACCGCCGTGCCACAGCCCAAGTCGCAGACCGCCTTGCCCGTGAGTCCATCGGCGAAGGTCCCTCCGGTGGCCTGCAGGTCCAGCATGGCGCGCACCATCATGCGCGTGGTGGCGTGGTGCCCGGTGCCGAAGGCCATGCGCGGGGTGATGACCAGTTCATGCGCGAAACCCTCGGCCGGGGCGTGGTGCTCCGCGCGGATCCGGACCTCCTTCCCCACCTCCACCGGCTGGAAGCTCTGTTCCCAGATGGCGTTCCAGTTGCGCTCCTCGAGCTTGGACACCGACCAGGAGACGGTGACATGCGGATCGCGCATGGTGACGAGCTGCTGCAGGGCGCTCACATCGAAGAGGCCGTCCTCCACGTACGCCTCCAATCCACCGGTGGTCTCCTCGAACCCTTCGTAACCGATCTCGTTCAGCTCGGCCAGGAGTATCTCGCGCCACGGTTCGGGCGGGGAGATGAGGAAGGACACACGGGTGTAGGGCATCTTCTATGGGTTGATCCTTTCGTGGATCGGTGATCAGGCCTGTCCGGCGAGGCGGATGAGCTCCCCGAACTGCGGCGCATCGAGCGAGGCACCGCCGATGAGGCCACCGTTCACATCGCGGTTGGCGAAGAGTTCGGCCGCGTTGTCCGGCTTGCAACTGCCGCCATAAAGGATGGGCACGCGCTTCGCGACCTCCGATCCATGGGCGCTGAGCAGCTCGCGGATGTGCGCGTGCATCTCCTGCGCCTGTTCGGAGGTGGCCGTGAGCCCGGTACCGATGGCCCAGACCGGTTCGTAGGCGATCACCACACGGGAGAGCTGCTCGCTGTTCAGGGCACCGAGGGCGGTCTTCAGCTGGTTGGTGACGACCTCGAAATGCCTACCGCCCACGCGCTCCTCCTGGGACTCACCACAGCAATAGATCGGCGTGAGGCCATGCTCCAGCAAGGCGGCGATCTTCAGGCCCACCACTTTGTCGGTCTCCCCGAAATACTGGCGCCGTTCACTGTGGCCCACGATGCATGCCTTCACTCCCACGCTCTTCAACATGGGTACGCTCACGGCTCCGGTGTAGGCGCCGTGGCTCTTTTCGTGGCAGTCCTGTGCGGCCACCAGGATGGATGAACCCGCGAGCTGGTCCACGGCGGCCGCCAGGAACGGGAAGGCCGGGGCAACGATCACCTCGACCCCTTCTGGTACGGACAATACCTTCAAGGCGGCGATCAAGGCGGTGGCCTCCGCACTGTCCTTGTTCATCTTCCAATTGCCGGCTACGATCATGCGCATGGGGCAAAGATCGCTCCGCACACAACCGTTCATCACACACCCGCGTCCCGATCTCAACAGCCGGACCGTGGTGGACGAGACCGCTCACTTCCTCCCGGCCGCCTTCACCGCCTGCTTGTACCGTTGCTTGTACCGCTCGGTGTAGGGCTGATCCCATTGGAACTCGTGCGTGGCGGGTTGCCAGGCGGCCTTGCCGATGGGCGTATCGAGGAGTTCATCGGGCAGTTCCACTTCGGACCGTACGAGGCTGATGTCCACGCGCAGGTTCCATTCCTGCTTGCGTGCCGCCTCGTCCAGGTCGCCATTGGTGTCCACTTCCACGATCTTCCGGTTGAAGCCATCCAGTGAGTAGACCACCCGGTGCACGCCGGAAAGTGGAATGAAGAGCTGGTACTTGCCCATGGGATCGGTGAAGACGGAGTCCTGCGCCACCGAGTCGGTGTACAGGCGCACTGTGACGTTGCGCAGTTCGATGCCACCCTTCTCCTCGGATACGATGCCGAAGAGCATCATCCTGTCCTCGCCGATACCACCACCGAGCTGGGCCTTTGCCGATGACATCCACACGGCACAGAGCGCAATGAGGAGATGGCGCGAAAGCTGCATGCGCCGAAGGTAGCGGTCCTAGTTCAACATGGCGGCGGCATCGTCGAAGCCAGGCACATCGTTGCAATGCCATAGCCCCCGTACGGTGCCTTGTTGCAACAGCATCACACCGGGATTGCTGCGGATCGCCGTCTTGATGGTCTTCTCATCGCATTGCACGAAGTCGAAGGGCAGCTGCTGCTCATGCCTCAGTTCATCCGCCTTGCCCAGATCGCTCGCGGTGACGCCGTAGACGTACCAGCCCTTGTTGTACGCCGCTTCGGTCAACGCTTTGATCGCCGGCAGGCATTGCGTGTCCGACTTCTCCACGTTGTACATCATGATGAGCAGCAAAGGGGAACCCTCTTCCAGCACACCGGCGGTGATGTCGTTGCCGTCCATGTCGGACAAGCGGAAGTCCTGCACCTGGGAGGGTACTCCGGGGTCGATCACTTCGATGCGCGTGCTGTTCGGCACGTTCTCGAAGTTGTCATCATCCCACGGGTAAGGCTGGGTGGTGTCGTACTCCTTCACCTCACCGGTGGTCTTGTTCCGGTAGCTCACGAAGGTGCGGTTCACCGGCGGCTTGGCGCTCTTCATCTGCTCGCTGATGCTCTTGCCCACCGCATAGGGGCGGTAGTCGCGCATGGGCAGGTGCGCGTAGTTGTACCAGGTGAAGAAGATGGAGAGGAGGGCGATGAAGCCTGCAGTGGCCCATTCGGCGCGCGGGCCCTGGATGAAGCGTTTGATCGCGAGGTAGCCGGCGAAGCCGATGAGTGTGAACCAGACCGGTCCCCACCAGGTGAAGATCCAGCTCCAGACCGCCACCATCAGCAGGCCGATGGGCAGGAGGACCTTGTCGTCCGCGGTGCTGTTCCAATCGATCCGCTTGCGGTAGAAGAACAACGGCACGATGAAGACGAGCAGTACCATGTCCTTGCTGAAGCTCTCCCAAGGCGTGAGGCTGCGACCTATGCTTCCCTTCATCGCATCACCGAAGCAGCCGCAATCCGTCACACAGGTACGCTCCCTTTCGACTTCCTGCCCATCCACAATGATCGTGTAAGTCATAGGATCCTTATCCTCCGCGCGGTCGTTGCAATGACCAGTGAATGCGGTGAGCCATCCGAAGAAGAGCGTGAGCAGCAGCAGTGCCCAGGTCGCCAGCTTCATGCGCCCGCCGAAAAGCACCGCGAAGCCCAGCACGATCTCGGCGATGCATGCGAGCGATCCCAAGAGCAACGAGAACGGCTCCAGGAAGGGCATGTTGAGCGCGCTCTCGGCGAAATACTCCTCCAGCTTGTATGAGAAGCCCAGTGGGTCGTTGGCCTTGATCAGGCCGCTGACGATGAAGAGGGATCCAACAAAGAGGCGGGAGAAGATGATGAGGTAACGCATGAGGCTGCGGATGCGCTGGTGCGCGGACCGTGGACGGCGAATTTAGACGGGGCTGGCGAGCGCTCGCCCGCATTAACAAGCCTTTAGCACCCCGTGATCGTGGATACCCTCAAGGGTGCACGTCAGCGGTCATCGCGGCTTCACGACGCGCACGTACCTCGGCCATCAGGCGGGTCACTTCCGGCGCGATGCGCTCCTCATAGGCCTGGTCCCATTGCAGTCGACCGGTCATGGGTTCGAAGCGCGCGAGCCCCATGGGCATGTCGAAGAAGCTCAGATCAAGGTCTGGCACCTTTTCGAACAGGGTCATCTCCACATCCACGGACACTTCGCGCGCATCCCCCTCCCATACCGGACCGCGCGTATCCACCGCGTAGCATTTGGTCACATGGCCCGGCAGGCTGAACCGGATGACATACTCGCCGCCGCGCGGCAGCTCGATGTTGTAACGACCGGCAGGACCTGTGTGGAAGGCGCGTTCCTTCACCCCGTTCCGGTACACGCGCACGAGCACCTCACCGAGCGGTTGCCGGGTGACATGGTCGGTGACTTCGCCACGGAGGCGGAGCTCGGCGGCCTGCGCGGTGAGCGCACCCGCTGCCAGCAAGGCGGTGAGTAGGAGGTTTCGCATGTGCGTCGTGGTAAGCCGACGTTTACGGGGAGGCGAAACTAGGATCGCGATCCAGGGGGATCAAGCGGCGATGCCTTGGAACGGGACTGAGTTATGAACCAAGGAAAGTTGATCGCTTCGCGGCTCCTTCGTCGCCGCTCGCGATGACCGTTGGTCGGATAGCTTCATTACAACCCTGGGACGACCACTTCGCGGCTCCTGCGTAGCCGCTCGCGATGACCGTTGGTCGAGGAACGAGATAAGTTCAGCCTTCCGATCCGTCGAGGATGATCATCGCGAAGACCGCGTAGTTCACGATGTCGAGGAAGTTCGCGTCGATGCCCTCGCTCACCAGGGTGGCACCGCGATTGTCCTCGATCTGCTTGATCCGCAGCAGCTTCATCAGGATGAGGTCCACGAAGGAACTCACACGCATGCCGCGCCAGGCCTCGCCGTAGTCATGGTTCTTCCGTTCCATGAGCGCCCTGGCTTGCGCCAACCGGTCGCGCACCTCGGTGACGGCACGCTCGGCGCTCAGGTCCGGTGCGTCCACCACACCGAGTTCCATCTGTACCAAGGCCATCGCCGCGTAATTGATGATGCCGATGAGCTCCGGCCGCACCCCCTCGCCCACTTTGCTCTCGCCCACCTCCTGCAGCGTGCGTATCCGCTGGGCCTTGATCATGATCTGATCCGTGAGGCTGGGTACGCGCAACACCCGCCAGGCGGTGCCGTAGTCATGCGCCTTCCTGGCGAAGAGCGCCAGGCATTCCTCCACGACCGCATCGTATTGCGCCAGGGTGCGTTCCATCGGCGGGCGAAAGTACCGCACCCGTGTGCAACTTCGCAGCGATGACCACCTGGAGGATCAAGGACCGCCTCTTCACCCCCACCCTTCCTGCGGTGATGGGCATCATCAATGCCACGCCGGATTCGTTCCACGCCCCCAGCCGTGCCGGTGTTGATGAAGCCGTGCGGTTGGCCGACCGGATGATCACCGAGGGCGCGACCATCCTCGACATCGGCGGACAGAGCTCCAGACCGGGCAGCGGGCTGGGCACTGCGGAGGAGGAAATGGGACGCGTACTGCCCGTGATCGATGCGATCCACCGCCGCTTCCCGGATGCGGTGCTGAGCGTGGACACCTGGCGGGCCGAGGTGGCGCGCGCCGCCGTGGAGCACGGGGCGGGCCTGGTGAACGACATCAGCGCGGGGGCGCTGGATCCCGCGATGCTCAGCATGGTGGCCGGTCTGCATGTCCCCTACATCGCCATGCACATGCAGGGCACACCTGACCGCATGCAGCACGACCCGCGGTACAGCGATGTCTCCGCAGAAGTGACGCGCTTCCTCTCGGCAAGGCTGGCCGCCGCACATCACGCCGGCATCGCGGATGTGATCCTGGACCCGGGATTCGGCTTCGGCAAGGATGTCGACCACAACTACGCGCTCCTGCGCGCGCTCCCCCGCATTGCAGCGCTCGGCACACCTCTGCTGGTGGGTCTGTCGCGCAAGCGCATGATCAACGCGGTACTGGGCAGCCAGCCGGCCGATGCACTGAACGGGACCACGGTGCTCCACACGATCGCGCTCTTGAACGGTGCGACCATCCTCCGGGTACACGATGTGAAGGAAGCGATGGAGTGTGTGGCGCTGGTCCGCCGCTATTCATCCTGAGCCTTGGTGGAGACCGGGTCCGTGTCGAGCCTGTACACCTCGGGGACCATCTTGCGCAGTTGGGCGATGCGTGGTCCCGTGTAGTCCATGTCCCACTTGATCATGGCGGAGACGCTGTCGTACCGGCAGATCCCGAGCGGTTCATCCAGAAAGGTGAAGTCCTTATCCGCAGTCTCGAGGAACAGGCGCATGTCCACGTTGGATCCATACCCCCCGTCATACGGTGGCACGTCCCGGAGGTCGAATTCCACCATTTTGGCCACGCGCCCGGGTGCGGCATAGCGGATGCGCCAGATCCTGCCCACGTCCAGACCGATCCGGTAATACCCGCTGCTGTCGCTCAACATGCGGAAAGGTTCGACCCCATCGGAGCTCACCTCCATGATCGCCCCGACGATGGGCGCCGGACGCTCGTGTTCCCGCACACGCCCATAGACCTCCACGTCCTGTGCCGAGGCCGTGCCCAAGAGGAAGGCGCCGATCACGGTGAGCGTTGCCGTATGACGGAACATGCGATGAGGACGGATCAGAAGTCGACCACCCGCCGCCGCCTGCCGGACTTGGCGGTGGTGCCTTTCATGGCGGCCTTGCGTTCCCGGTCGGCCACCTCCCTTTCGTAGTGGATCATGGTCCTGTTGGACCGCGCCTGGAAGTCCTTCGTGTGCTCCACATCCCAGCTCAGGTTGCGGACGCTCTGCTTGTACTCCGCCCGACCGACCGGTTCCATGTACAGGCTCACATCGAAGCCATCGATCCAGGTGAACATGGTCATCTGCAGGTCCATGTCGAAGAAGGGCACATCCGGGAAGAGCGGGATCTTGCGCGCATCGATCACCACATGTTTGGTCACAAGGTCGGCGCGGTAGAACCAGACCTGATAGTCGTATCCGCGTTCGAGGTACAGCTCGTACTTGCCATTGCCGCCGGTGATCACGGTCTCACGGTCCACGCTGTCCTTCACCAGGCGTATCTGCACACCCTTCAACGCATCGCCGCTGAAATGCTCGGTCACAAGGCCATGGAGATGGATGTAGAACGCGCTTGACGGCTTCGGGAACCCGACCGCGCAGAGGATGACCATGGCCCACCAACGGAACATGGTGTGAAATTAGGAGGTGGCCCCGGACTGGTCCAAGCACCTTCGCCCACCTTTGTGCAAACACCGTTGTTGATGATCCAGATGCCCAGCATCCGCGTGAACGAGAACCTGCACATCGTGCTCTGGTTGGTGAAGGACCTGGCCTGGTTGATGGAATTCCGGCTCCTGGGCGCCTTGATGATCGCTCCCACCCTGACCATGGCCTTCTTCATCACCTGGCAATGCCGGGCCGAACGCCGCGAACTGGTGCACGCCATCGCCGTGATCCTCTGGATCCTGGCCAACTCCACCTGGATGATCGGCGACTTCTACTTCGGCATGCGCGGTCACGGACTTGCCCAGGGCTTCTTCATCGGCGGACTGAGCCTGCTGGCGGTGTACTATCTGTTGGTGATGCCACTGGAACACTGGAGACGTAACACCCGGGCAACGAACGGATGACCTTCGCTTCATACCCGTCACAGGCCCGATCCTAACTTCGCGGCCTTGGTCCCCGAGCGCATTTCCCGCACCCGCATCCGCTTCCAGCGCGTGCTCCGGATCACCGTTGCATGGGCGGTGCTGGCCTGTCTGACGGCCCTCTTTGAGCACACCTTCCTGCTCACCCATGGTTCTCCTGGCCGGCTCATGGACCGTATCGACGACCGGCTTCCCACCGCCATCATCGCCGGCCTCCTGGGCGGAACGCTCTACCTCTTCGTGCTCAGGGACCGCTGGCGTCGTCTTCCCTATTTCCACGCAGTGGGTGTCATGGCGATCCTGCTTGCCGTGGTGCTCGTCGTGGTGCGCCTCATCCTTCCGCCCACGACCGCTGGATCGGGCGACCTCCTGCACCAGGCGTTCTCCTACACGGGGGTGAGCACCTTCCTCTACTGGTTCCTCTTGATGGCCGGGACCATGCTCATGGTGCGCTTGAACGACCAGCTCGGCAGTGGTGGCATCAGTTACCTCACGGGCTTCTACCACAAGCCGCGGCAGGAGATGCGCATCTTCATGTTCCTCGACATGCGCTCTTCCACGGCCATCGCGGAACGGCTGGGACATACGCGCTACTTCGAACTGCTGAACGAGCTCTTCGCGGACATCACCGATCCCATCCTCTACTCGCGCGGCGACATCTACCAATACGTTGGGGATGAGATCAGCGTGAGCTGGTCCTTCCGGCGCGGTGTCGGTCGCCAGCGTTGCATCCGCTGTTTCCTCGACATCCGCCGCAAGTTGCGTGCGCGCGCCGCCCATTACGAGGCACGGTACGGGCTCACTCCTGTCTTCAAGGCCGGCTTCCACTATGGTCCGGTCACGACCGGGGAAGTGGGACTGGTGAAGAAGGAACGCATCTACAGCGGTGATGTGGTGAACACGGCCGCACACATCCAGAACCAGTGCAACAAGCACGGGGTGGACAACCTGATCTCCGATGACCTGGTGAAGGTGCTCCGGCTCCCTGCTTCCTACACCCTGCGTGGCATCGGCAGCACCGAGCTGAAAGGGCGCAGCCAGGCGATCGGCCTCTGGACCCTGGAGGAAAAGGGAGCCGCTGCTCAGTAGGCGTGGCGCCTGCCCCGGCACAACACCACCGTGCCTCCTGATGGCGCTGGATACACCACGGCTTCACCATGCAACGTGAATGAGCTGATACCCGGCTCGCGCGAAAGGCGTTCACGCCCACCATCCACCCGGATGCTCCGCAACTCACGGTTGATGTCCAGGTAGACCACCCGTCCCCCTGCCACCTGCCACTGTTCGGGTACGAGATCTTCAACGGCCACTGGGCCATCATCGCTCCAGATCATCAGACGGCCCGCCCAGAGATAGAGCAGCACGCGGTCCTTCACCCAATACTGCGACGGCATGCTGTCCGTGAGCTGAACGACATCGCCGCCGCGCCAGGCCTTCAACTTCAAGGTGCCATCCACGAACGCCACCAGTCCATCGCCGGCCTGTGCGTTCACGGGCTTCATGCCGGATAGGCGCACCGACTCCGCCCCCTTCCGTCCCATGAACTCCTGGTGCGCATCGTCCCAGTACGCCACGACGTCCATCCCGTTCACAGCGATACCGACATCACAGCTATCCGCGAGGGCTTCCACCTGCCCGTGGCTCAAGTAGAACAGTGTGCGTTGGCCGCGATCGTACCACGTGACGGTATTCGCGCCCTGCGTCCATTGCGGCCGCTCGGAACCTTGAGTCACTGAAGCCAGCGGAATGCGGCGGCCCTTCCAGCTGGCCGCCAACTCATGCTCGATGCTGTCCGTGAAGACGATGAGCGAGTCGCTTACGTGGAAACGCTGCACCCCTGTGGCGAGGAGATGCGCCCGATCACCGCGCAAGGTCCATAGGCTGTCAACCATGCGCCAGGCCACACGGTCACCGCTGGCCTGCAGTTCATCAGCGGGGTGCTCCTGAACCACTTCCACCGCGCGTGCTTCCAACCCGAAACGACAGAGCTGGCCGGCGTGATCCGTGAAGAAGAGCCCATCGCTCTGCGCATGCATCGTTGCCGGCGGTCGCGCATCCACCTCCATGAAACGCCCGTCGACGAAGAGCATGCTGCGGTCCATCGCGGTGACGAAGGGGGCCACGCATTGCGCCGACACATCCATCGTCCACATCCAGAGGACGAATGCCCTGCACTGGTGAAGCGGCCTCATGCGCCCTTCTTGAAGCGTCCGATCTCGTGTACGCGCACCTCGCGCTTGCGCCCCTTCACGGGTGCCACCATCTCCGGACCGATGCTGAAGCGGTCGTGCGCATGCGGAAGCCGGCCGAGCATCTCGCTCGAGATCAGCATGTCCACCTTCATGTCCTTGGCCACGCCGAGCATGCGTGACACACTGTTCATCACGTCGCCGCTCAGCTCAACGGAACGCTTGGTATGACCGATCTGTGCGGAGATCACGCGCCCGCCGTGCAGCGCCGCGCGGAAGGCCGGCACCATGCCGAACTCACCGCGCAACACCTCGGCGTGCTGGGCGATCCGTTCCTCGATGTCGAAGAAGAGATCGAGGCAGTTCTCGTAACGCACACCCACCTTCATCGGCCAGGTGAAGATCACTTCATCGCCCACGTACTTATGGATGTCGGCCTCGTTGCGCAGAACAGCATCGGTCATGAGTGAATAGGTGGTGTTGATGAAGCGGAAATAACGCAGATCACCCATGCGTTCCGCGAGCCCGGTACTGCCGACAAGGTCGAGGGTGAGCACTACACGTTCCTCGGCCACCGGCCGTTCGTACCGACCGAAGAGGAAGCCGAAGAAGAGGCGACGACCCATGAACTCCTCCACCTGCACCACCAACAGGGCGATGGAGGTGATGATGACCACGCGCAACATGAGGGTGTAGAGCTGCCGCATGAGGAAGAGCTGCTGCACCTTCTGCGGCTGGTCGTAGGAGAACCAGTTGAAGGTGTCGCTGTTGAAGGCGAAGGTGAGCAGGATAAGAGCGATGGTGAGCAGGTTCACCAGTAGCACCTTGCCGATGAATTGCAGTGGGATGGCCAGCGCGCGGAAGCGACGACCGAAGAAGTACTCCTCGAGAACGCCCGTCCACAATCCCAACAGTGCCCAGGCGCCGAGCTGTGCATCGAGCGCACCGCCGCTGTACAGAATGAAGGCACTGGCCACGGCCACGGTGACCAACGTGTACTTGGCGAGCTTACGGAGCTTGTATCGGGTGAGTGCGGTCAAAAGGACCGCGAAAGTACGGTGGGGGGAAAGAGTAACGGACCCGTTCAAAGCTGGAATGGGTGCGAGGTCTTACCCTCGCACCCATTCGGTCGTATTGGCCCGATCAAGATCTATCGATCCACCTTCACGGCCTTCTTCACCACGGGCTGCCCATCCAGCAGCAGGGTCACGTAATACATGCCTGGCGCGAGTGCTGCGGTGTTCCAGTCGTACTGGTAACTACCGGCCTCGAGGTCGGCCTCCTGCAACACGCGTAGGTCGCGGCCATCGCTGCTGTTGGCCAGCAAC
>JACJZG010000017.1 GCA_020635715.1 Flavobacteriales bacterium
AAGGTGCACCTGCGTGTTGGCGACTTCGCCGAGGTGCGCATCACCGAGGCACGGGAGCATGAGCTGATGGGGGAGGTGGTGGTCTGATCCCACGGGGCCTGTGGCAGCGATACAGCTGCAGCTCCCGAAGTAGGAGACCATTCACAGGCACACGAGGTGGCTCACTGCTTCACCACGGTCGTGCCCAGCGCGCGCCCATCCTTTTCCAAGCGAATGCTGTATGGCCCGGTGGGCAACGGCGCAAGGTCCAGGGTGGTGAGGTCGCCGCGCAGGGGCACCTGCATCACCACTCGACCACGGGCATCGATCACCGATGCGGTGCCGCCGTTCATGTCCGCATCGTGGCGCACGATCAGTGAGCCGTTGGTGGGCACGGGGTATGCCGTTACGGATGGCCGGTCCATGGTGTGCAGTGCTGTGGTGAGGTCGATCGTCAGGATGGCTGGATCCGTGATCACCGGCACATTGAAGTCGAAATAGATGTTCGCTTCGTTGTGGACATCGTCCCCGTTCATCAGTCCGGTGCTGGGCATGATGCTGAACACCACCAGGCCATGGCTGCCCGGCTCGTCCGTGGCGCTGTCCGGCAGCATGATGTCGTTGAACACGAAGTGTGCCGCACCGTCCCGGATGAACCAGGTGCATGGGTGGCTGGCCATCTCGAAGCGGAAGGTCTCCAATTGCAGGTCCGTGCTGAGCGTATCGGTGATCAGCACCCGTTGCGCGGGGTAGGTGCCCGTGTTCTGGAAGCGGATGCGGTAGTCCACGCGGGTGCCCGCCTCCACGGTTTCCGGCAGGAGCTTGCTGGGGAACACCTGCTTGTCGTTCGGGTCGTATGAACCCACGATCGTATCGCTGTACGCCACCATGTTGTTCGCGGGGTCCACATCCTCATCCAACGGCAGGATCTCCGCCGTGCCGCTCAACAGCCCGCCCAGGGGCGCAAGCGGATCCAGGTGGAAGAGCACTTCCAAGGTCGTATCGCCGCCCATGGCCAGGGAATCGAGGTCCCACACCAGCACCGGCACGGTGTCCGTGGGTACGAACGAACTGGCCATGAAGGAGAGGGCCGGATCGTAGGTAAGGCGCACCTGCACATCATGCACGGTGGTGCCGGTGTTGCGGATGGGGATCCATATATACGGGTAGAAACCCGGCACGGCGGGGCCCATCGCGCAGTTGATCTGTAGGTCGGGGACGACGGTATCCACCTCCAGCGCGAAGTCGCGGCCCGTGAACACGTCCATCGCGGTTGTTGCGGTGAAGACCTGCTCCAGCGGCGTAGTGCTTAGCACATAAGGGATCTCCGTGCTCACGGTAAGGGTATGGGTGCCGATGGGCACGGCCAGGGAATAGTGTCCCTGGCTGTCGGTGCCGGTCACATAGCCGTTCGGTTCCTCGTGCACCACGGAATTGGCGATGGCCGGTTCACCGGGATCGCGCACGCCATTCACATTGTCATCGCGGTACACCGTGCCCTCCACGTACGGATTGTATTCCGGGCAATACGTGTTCAGGATGGTACACAAGGGCAAGGCCTGCGGTGCGGCAGGCGGATGGTTCGGCATGCAGGTGATCGCGGTTCCGGACACGCTGTAAGCGGACAGTCCCGCTGGCAGGATGGGCAGGCAGGCAATGGGCGACTGTTCCAACACAAGGCTCGTCAAGCTCCCTGGCAAGGCAGGTAGGGCGGTCACTTCGGTGCTGTGCAGTTCCAGTTCGAGGAGTCCGGCCGGCAGGTCCGGGACCGTGCTCACGGAGGCACCCCATACGATGAGGGACTGCAACTGCGGGAAACCGCTCAGCGGGGGGAGTTCCTGCAGGGAAGGTGCGGTGAACAGGTGGAGCAAGGTGAGCACGGAGGAGCTACCGGTCAGGGCTGTCAGCTCCGGGACCTCGCTCAACTCCAGGCCGGTGAGCCCCTCGTGGATCGTGAAGGAGGTGAGCGCGGGCGTTTCCTCCACCTGGATCACGGCGATGCCGGGACCGCACACGATGGTTGTCAATGCCGGGTTATTCACGATGCTGAACTCGGCGGGGAAGGTGCTGGCAAGCGCTATGGTCTCCAATCCGGTGGCCACGATCGACACGCTCCACACATCGGGCGCAAGCAGCGGCAGACTACCCGCAAGCTGTGGCATGTCATCAACGTGGAGCTCCCCGATGTTCACCGAGGGTGCGGGAAGGTCCGTGTGTAGTGAGTTCCGGATCGTGACCGAGGTGTTGGGGTGGATGGCAGGCCACGGTGCGGTCACCGGATAGCCGTCGGTGTCGAACCAGTACAACGATGCGGGCAGGACCGGGGCGGCGGTGAGCCCCGGGGTATCCAGCAGGAAGAGCGTAGTGGCGCCATCCGGCACCGTAGGTACGCTCAGCAGTTGCGGTGCGTTCGCGATCGTGATCTCCTGCACCATGTCCCCGAATGGCGGCAACGCGCTACCGGGAAAGCCATCAATGCGCAGGTACCAGGGGTTTGGGGGCATGGCGACCCAGGTGACCTGACCGGAAACCTGGAAGGTGATGGTCAGCATCTCCACGCCGGTGAACGCCTCGATCCCGCTCAGATCGCACGGCGTCCAATCCACCGTGAGGTCCATGAACATCACCTGTTCAGCATCGATCTCCAGCATATAGCCGTCCGTATCCACGATGCCTGGGGAAATACCGTTCAGCGCATCGCGGAACTGCGGGTCGGGAATGAATACGGTTTGTGCGGTGAGGCCCGCTCCCATGAGCAGACCAGCAAGGGTAGGTAGGTGGCTGCGCATGGTGTGTGGAACGAATGTACCATGCATGGGTCTTACCAAAACGAGCTCTGCAAAGAGGATCCTGAATACGCCCAGTGAGTGTGAGGGTCACGGAACGGACCCGGGCGTTCGGGGGTGCAAGTGACTACTTACCGTCACCCTGCAAAGGTCCAAGCATAAACATCGCCGCGTGTGCCACATCCCACGACCCGCTCGTGCTCACCGCCTCATGGGCTTCGTGCCCAGTGGATAGCGCGTAGTCTTCCACGTGACCTTCTCCGCCAGCTCCTTCAACGCAGCCAGGCGCGCGGCTTGTTCCTTGTTCAGTTTCTGTTTCGCACTTAGCGTTTCCAGTTCCATCCGTTCTTCGGCCTGGCCCTCTTCCCCGGAGGCGTGGAATGACCGGCCGCCGGACTCCACCAGGTAGAAGGCCTTGCGGGACGCGTCGTACACGTACTTATCGGTGCTCATCCACTTCCAGGCGCTGCCGCCGAACTGCGTGATGAGCAAGGTGTCCGACTGAATGCCGATGCCGCTGATCCCTTCCTCTCCGATGGGGTCGTGGAAGCCGCCATCATGCTTGCCGGGGAGGAACTCGCGCAGCAGCGCATGCTGCACGAAACGGCCGCGGTCCGCTGCCGTGAAGGCGATCAGCAGGTCGCGCGCACCATCGTCCGCCGCGTTGGTCAGCACCAGCACGTGGTCCTCGGCGCCATCGCGGTCCAGGTCGCCGGTGGCCTGCTGCAGCACGCGCCGCCCAGGGGCCAGTATTTCGCGCAGCGCATGCCAGGCGTACGGCGGCCTCGCATCCACCGCGTGCTTCTCCACCCAGCAGTGGGAGAGGTCCATCGCCCGGCGTTGCAAGTGATAATAGGTCCTGCTATCGCCGCTCTCGTCCACGTTCGGACCATGCCCTGGGTCACCGGTTCATACCACAAGGTGTCACGGCGGTAGGCCATGGTATCCACCTCATCGCGCAGCGTCTCGCGATGCACCGATTCAATGAGCAGCTGACCAGTGGGGCTCATGCACAGGCATTCCTCCACGGCATATTGCCCATCGCCATAGGCCGAGGCCAGCGTATCCACGCCCTGCAATTGCCCGAATCGGTCATAGGTCAGCCACAGCAGGTCGTGGTCATCGTCGCGGTCGCAGAGCAGGGCGATGCGCATGCCGTTGTCGAAGGGCAGCTTGGAACCGAAGCGCAGCGTCGCATCGGCGTAGTCCTTGGCGGTGTGCTGCAACAGGGCGATGCGCGCTTCTTCATCCACCACGGCGCGGTCCGTGTGGTCGGCGACCGGACCGGGGCATAGGCGCTGGTTGGGCCGCATGGCATGCCGGTCCCAGCCGCCCGGCGGCGCAGGCAGCTGGCTGGCGCCCGAAGCTGCGGGAGCCACGCTGATGCGCGCATCCGGCACCAGGGCTTCCGGTGTGATGCGGTACGAGATGGCGGGTACCGCGCAGGGCACGGATCGGCCATTCACCGTGCAGCCGTTCACCACATGCACGTGCGTCTCCGTGATGCTCACCAACGAACTGTCGCGCGTGCGGTGGTCATGCTGCACCTCCTGCTCATCAATCTCCCACTCGAAGTTATCTTCCAAGATGGTGAGGCTCGCGTAGGTGAGATGCTCCACGTCGATGAGGTAGAGATCGACCACGTGCAGCTCCTGCCCACGGGTGAAGTTCATGCTCCTTTGCTCGGCGATCAAATAGCGGCCATCGGACGTGAACCGCTGCAGCTCGAAGTGGTTCTGTCTGTCCTTGTACAGCGGCAGGGCATAGGCCAGCCAGCGATCACCCCATTGCTTCACCAGCACCGGGCTGCCTTCTTCCAGCGGTTCCTGCGGTTCCGTTATGCCGCGCTCATCCAGATCCACCGCAGGGAACCTCCGCTTCAGGTCCATTACATCGGACGCCGCGGACAGGGTGTCCGGTGCGTTCAGTGGTTGGAAGGGGATCGAGGCGTCCTGTGGAACGCTACTACCACATGCCAACAGGGCGACCAGCGTGAAGAGGAGGGACAGGTCGCGCATGGGTGGTATGAAGGACGCTTGTTTGCAAAGATCGGGCCGTATCCGGAGTACCGCCGTGAGCATGGTACTCCTTGCAACCGCCAAGGGAGATCTTGCAAGGACCTAGATCTCCCGCACCGTGGCCATCTTGAACCCTTCGGCACGCAGGGTATCCTGCAGCTTGCGCCGCATACGTGGCACCTGGATCATGCGGTAGATCGCCATGAGCGCGATGGGAATGCCGATCAGGATGAAGCTCACCGCCGCAAGGAACGCAGGGTCCCGAGACGGAGACCCTGCAGCGGTTTAGACCCCCCGGACGAAGTCTCCGCAGGTCCTTCTCCCGCTTCTTATTCCACCACCAGTCGTCTCGTGCTGCAACCTCCCTCGGTGACCCACAGGACCAGGTACATGCCAGGAGGCAGGCTCAGGTCGATCATGCTTGCTCCGCCGTTCAGCTGCCGGACACTGCATGTTCGTCCGTGCAGGTCAACGATCCGCAGGCTACCCCGCGGATCGTCCGGTAGGTCGATGGTGATGCGATCGGTCGCCGGGTTCGGATGGATGGACCAGTCGCGTTCCATATTGCCACGGCTGCTCGCACCGGTGGTGAGTTCACACTCATCCATGATCGTCGTGAGCGCATCTCCGTTGTTCGACTGCGGGATGCTGATCGCTCCGAGGTCCCAGCTCCCACTGGTCGAATAGGCGCCACCCACGGCCACGCCGCAGCTGTCATCAATGGCCAGGCACAGGGCCTCGATGTTGCTGGTGGTGTTGTCCGATCCGCTCAAGCTCACCCATTGCACTGTGCCGAAGCGATCGGTCTTGTAGATCATCCAGGCACTGGTCCCTGTTGCTTCGGCCGTGAGTCCACCAACGGAGAGCAGGGCGCGATGCTCACCCACCACCCACACATCCCCCTCTGCGCTCACGGCGATGTCGTGGGCGGCGCCAACGTTGGCATCATCCGGCGCCAGCACCCAGTTGACCGCGCCGGTGCTATCCAAGCTGGCCAGGTAATGCCAGCCATTCGGGTCGCCGCTGATGATATCGGCCGGGTCGATGTGGCTGCTGGCGCCGTAGCCGGTCACGTAACAATTCCCGTACGTGTCAACACCGATCGCCTCGGGTTCGTAACCGAGGAGCTTCACCCATTGTGCGGCACCGGTCGCGCTGTAGCGGGCCACGAAACCGTGCGGGTTGATGTCGGGCACCGGCTGCTGGATGCTGCCGAATTGCGCATTGCTTCGGATGCGGCCCGTGATGGCGATGGCTCCGTCTGGATGCACGGCCACATCGGCGATGTTGTCGGACAGGTAGCTCGGGCCGCCGGCCTGGTCGTACCAGAGGACGTTGCCGTGGCGGTCCATCCGCGCCAGCACGATGTCGATGCCCGTATTGCCATAGGCGGTCAATGCGGCGGTCCCGATCGTGAAGCTGGTGGGACGACTGGTCGCGCCAAGCACCAGGTCACCGTCCGGCATGGGTTCCAGGGCCACGGGCCTTAGTTCGCTGCCGATGATGCGCACACGCACCAGCTCACCAGCCATGGTGAAGGTCGCCAGGAACACGCTGTTGCCTGGGACGCTCAGGAGCGAGTCACCCACCATGCCCGTATCGGTGAAGGTGCCGACGAAGTGGATGGTGTCTTGGGCCGTGACCGCAAGGGCTGAACGCACGAGATAGCCCGGGATCAGCGGCTGTTCGCCCACCGGCACCAACCACTCCAAGGCTCCAGCACTGGTATAGGAAGCCAGGTAGGAACTGGATGGGTAGGGCAGGGTATCCGCACCGATCGCCACCACACCGCCCGTGATCACCTGTATCACCTGACCATTCGTTGTGTGCCGGATGGCGGATATCCCCTGCGGACCGATGCCCGAAGCCTGCCAGGCTTGCGTGAATACCTGTGCGTTGGAGGGCACGCACGACAAGCCGCTCAGAAGAATGATCCAGCACCAGGGTAGAAGGCTACGCATGCCTTGGAGACGTTGATGCAAGGTAAAGGCGGCCTCCGGTCGCGAGGTTGAGATGTGGCTTTGGTGCCGAGTGGGAGAGGAATGCCGAACGAATGGGGCCTGATCCGGATATAGCATACGGTCCGACCATCTGAGGTCCCGGAGGCGGAGACCCGGCGGCGATGCTTCATGCCGCCAAGGGAGAACATGAAGCGTGCGGGTGATGCGGTGCGGAATGTTCCATGGATCACCCTGTTCGCTATTTTCGGACCGCGTACAAAATGAGTATCCCACCCGTTACACGACCTACACACCATGCGCCACACCATCCTGATCGCTTCATGCCTCGGCATCCTTGTTAACGCGAATGCGCAGCACCTCCGTGTGGGGACGAGTTCCCAGTTGGATAAGGATACATGGACCGATCTCTCGCGTCAGAACGTGTACTTCGATGGTCCGGGAGGTCAGGTGGATTCCATGATCGTCGAGGAGTGGGATCAGCAGCTGGGCAGTTGGGTATACCAGATCCGCAGCACCTTCGATCACAGCGCGCCCGGCCAGTATACCGAATTGGAGGAGTTATGGGATACCGAGCTCGGTGAATGGGCCTTGGCTGAGCTGAACACCACCACCTTGGACAACGGGGTCGCCACCTCGCAACTGTTGCAATGGTGGGATGGTGCCGACTGGCAACCGTTGGAGAACGTGTTGTTCACCTATGACGGGCAGGGGCGCATGATCAGCCGGATGGAGCAAGGCTGGACCGGCAGCGATTGGGCCGACCGTCGGCGCCGCGAGTACACCTATGACTCTGCCGGCAACCGCATCGTTGACCGGCTTGACACGCTTGGTACCCAGTGGATCACCGTGGAGGTGGACAGCTCGACCTTTGATGGTGACGGGTTGGAAACGGAACGCTGGAATTGGTGGCGTGTGGGGGGAGAGCTGATACCACAAAGGCATCATGTGTACACGTACAATGGTAGCGAGGAGTTGATCGGAGAGGTCATCGCACAGCCCTTTCTCGGCGGGCTGCTCGTTCCTTTCCTACGATTCGAGTATGTGCCGGTAGGTGATGGCCTGAGCGACCAGCACAATTACTTCAACACGGAATTCTTCGGCGAACCCGTATGGTCGTACACGGGTCGTTTGTTGTGGTCGGAACCGATCCCGACCGCCATCAGTACCAGCGCGGAGCCAGCGCTCTCGATCCATCCGAATCCAACGAACGGGCCGTGCGTGGTCGTACTCCCGGCCCACGCGACCCAGGACGCCGTACTGCAGGTGCATGATACTGGCGGCCGTCTGGTGCATGCACAGCGGGCCCGCGCAGGTAACAACATCATCGACGCCGCGCTCGCACCTGGGTCATACGTGGTATCCTGTCCCGGCCTGCCCGGTGCACTGCGCTTCATGATGCAGTGAACCGGGGTGGGGGTTGAATGTGCCACCTGGATATCGGCCGATGTGCTCCGTACGCTCTTCCGCCCGTGGGCACTGTCAAGGCTTACCGTTCTTGAGCAGCATTGGTCGGATCGGTGTGAACGTGCGACCAGATCCAAGGTAGCTGGCGCAGGGTCTCCGCCAACCGTCGGATGACCGCTGCGGTGATCTGTGGGGGTATGTAATGCCCTAGATCTCCCGCACTGTGGCCATCTTGAACCCTTCGGCACGCAGGGTATCCTGCAGCTTGCGCCGCATGCGCGGCACCTGGATCATGCGGTAGATCGCCATGAGCGCGATGGGGATACCGATCAGGACGAAGCTCAGCGCCAACCCGAGGATCAGCGTGACCCCCATGATCGCATAGGCCTTGGCCAGCCCTTTCTTGATGTAGGGGTTGAAGGCCTCGTGCTCGCCGATGCGGATGGCGTGCAGTTCGTTGGGCGCGAAGATGTCCTTGCCGATGACGAAGGTCCCCTGCGCCCCCACCTGAAGCAGGCGGTCCACATCGCCCCAGACGCGCACGTTCCGCGCGATCAGTTCGCCGCCACCGACCTCCTGGAAGCTGAGGTGGTGGTATTGCTGTAAGCCGTCTGCAATGCCCTTGCTACCCCCATGCGAGGTGAGCGTGCCGTGTACGGTGGTGATCTTCATGGGATGGTGGTTCTATGGGGCTTGCTAAGATCCATGCCAAGTTCACTTACCGTAATGCGTTATCCATCCCCCTCACCACCGCCTGTGTCCTCAAACGCACCGCGAACTCCTGCACCAGCAAGTTTATGATCTTCACCTGATGGCCCGCGAAGTAGCCTGCAGAGGGCAGGCGGAAGGTGTTGAATTTATCGTGGATGAGGGGGTTGCTTGACGGTCCGAGGCGATGTGGCACGAGGAAGGCAGGGTCTCCGCCATCCGGCGAAAGACCCGGCGGCGGTTTAAGGTCTGAGCTTGCTACGCCACAGGAAACGGAAGCTCGCCTGTGAACGATCCGGGGTCCCCATGACCTTCGGGATCACTGGTCACATGGATCACCGACCTATCCGGGCCTAGTATGATCCGGCCTTCATCAACAAGGAGTTGGAGTGAGGCCACAACGATATCACGATGGACCTCACCCTGCTCGACCAGGTAGTCGGCGACAGCATCCAGTTGGTTGCCAACGAATTTCTGAAGGACTGAAGTGCGAAGAAGAGCACCCGGCACGCTCTTCAGATCACTGCGCATTTCTGGATACTGTCGATCACCAAGTCCGATGAACCCGTTGGGCATAAGCACGAAGCGACCATTACGCTCCAAGCTGAGATTGGTCCGGATACTGCCCGTATCAACATCATCACGATACCGACGAATGGAAACTGCAAGCTCGGAGATGTGAAGAGGTCGGTGCGAGGCGTGCAACTCTTCCGAAATGATATCACGGATAGTCCCACCCTTCAAGTCCGGCCTTTCCTTCTCCCACTTACGCAAGCCATAGGTGCTGCTCCGCCCGATCGAGAAGAACAGCTCTTTGTTCCTGACAACAACAGAGCGGACAGCGTCCATCGTTACAGGACGTGAAGGAGCTCGATCATTCCACTTCTCCACGATAACACTGCCATGACTGGGTTCGCCAAGTTCTGTTAAGATATCTTCCAAGATCTTCTCCTGAGTCGGTTTCTTGTTCGGCTCAAGTACGAAGCATGCCCCATGTACCTGAACGTCGGGGAATGCGCCGCCTACTAGTGAGATCGTGGCTTGGACAAGTGCGTCCCTGTTCAATGCAGAACTTTCGGGGACGAGCGAATACACATCCAGGGTGATCTGTTCTTTGCGTGGCTCAGTTATAAGACGCTGGAGTTCCGCCATCATTGCCCGTTGTGCCTTCACCTCACTGGTCCGTACTATGAACGGTCGTTGGCTTTGCAGCTTCTTCGCGTCCTTATTGGAAAGACCGAACCACCGCCAATGGCCTAACTCGAAGTCAGGACCACTAAGAACCTTAGCGATAAGAGCGAGCAACAGCGGGGAGCAGTCTGATCCTTCCTGGGCATTGAGCCGATCACACATCTGTTCCGTGATCACCAATGCTGAGCCTTGTGCCAGCAGGTCGGGATAGCGGTCCTGCACCCCCGGTAGGTCGTGCAGAAAGCTCAGTCTCTTGGGGTACTTCTGGTCGAGTTTGTCTATTATTTGCCGAACACGTTCACGTGAGAGCCCAAGCTCGTCGGCCAATTCCTGGTACGAGCGCTCCGTTCCGCCGAGACCCAGATACGCGTGATATAGCTTGCCAGCTTTGGATTCATCGCTTTCGAGTTGATGGTGGCGGATGAACCGTAGAACGGTCAACTGTCCTTCATCATTCCTGATAGAAGTGGCGGACTCCCCCAGAATGTTGTTGCGTATGCACCAATTGTCCAATGGGGACAATGACTCATTCCCTACCAGCTCGATATTCAGCTCGGCAAGAGTGCTAGCGGCTGTGATCAAGCGATCGCGCATGCTGCGCAGCTCTGTCATCGTAACTCCTGCAGCGCCATTCAACTTAGGTAGCTTCCTGCCCTTTTGCATAAAGAAGCGGATGGCAAGGAGCGCATTCGGTTCATCGATGTGTCGGTCCAGAATGTTCCGCGCTCGTGTACTTAGCCCAACGTACTCGGTCATGAAAATCCGTTGCAGCTCCACTTCGTTCAACACCTTCGCATCATCAGGCCCCGCCAAACTTGCATAGCCGTCTTGATCGTTCTTGATCAATAGGTCTTCCAATTCAAGCCCAGTCTTTTTGCCACAGTTCTTGAGTTTGGAGAACCCCCCGTTTAGTCGATAGTACCTAACAATTGTAGAGAGTGATGTTAGGCCATTGGTTGTGCAAACGTTGAATGCCCTGACTGACAAATTGTACAGCACCACAAGTTTCTCCAAGGATGGGTCTGAACTCCTTGTATTTGACGGTAGGGGACTGTTCAAGTCTGATACGGCCGTCTTTTGGGGTTGCTGGACAGGACTTACTGATGTGCGAACAGGCTTGATTGCCTGGCCGACCTCTTTATTGTCCAAAATCCGAACGACCGTCAAGAGATCCAGCAATGCCTTTTCAATGCTTTCGTCCCACTCAGAGAGGTCCATGAAGCTCCCGTGCTTCGCTTCATAAGCCTGAATAGCCTTTAGCCCGAACAAGCCGTTCCGGGAGCAAAAATCTACAACTTGGCCGGGTAGCTCGTATTCAGTTCGCAATTCTGCCAGTGTCATTGTATAGGACGTTTATCGTTTGATAGCACACACGTTCGGCGTATCCATCACCTCCATCACCCCCTACCCATACAACCACTTCTGGAACCCAACAAAAGTCTCCCGTATCCGGGCCACATCACCCAGCTCCTTGGCTGCATCGGGTATGGACTTGTACTTGAGCTGCAGGATCACCGGTAGTTTCTCGGGGTGCAGCTCCTCCACACCGGTGCGGACGTATTGCTGAAGCACGAAATCAAGGAAGGCAAGCTGACGGTCGTCGTACTGGTCGAAGTGGGCGCGGGCCTGTTCGGCGCGGTCGGTGCGGGCCTGCGTGGGGGTGCTGAAGGCGATGTAGGCCAGCACATCGTAAAGGTCGCTCTGCTGGGCATCGATGATCTTCTGTAGCTCCTGGAGCTGGGGTAGTGGGAAGCCCTGCTCGGCCAGCTCATCCAGCAGCTTGCGACGAGTATCCGGTAGGCTCCACAGGTCGCGTAGCTCCTGTTCGTTGCCGAAGAAGCGGGGCAGCTCCCCGAAGAGTTGGCGGATGAAGGCCTCCGCACTGATGGGTGTGCCATCGGCGCTCCAGAAGCTGGTGTGCACCGTGTGTCGGATCTGACGCTCCTTGCCATCGGCCAGCTTGATGCGCACCATGGGCCGCGCTTCGTCCTCGGACGGATCCGGCGGTGGGGGGGGAGGGGCGTCCTCGCCGGTGCCCTTCTTGCGCGCTTCGCGTGGTTCTGCCGGTTCCAGTTCTTCGCCATCCCAGGCCGGGTCGTGGAAGAGCTCGTGGCTGCGTGTGAAGTCGTGGATGGTGAAGTAGTCCTTGCCGTCGTAGAGCCGGGTGCCGCGCCCGATGATCTGCTTGAACTCCACCATGCTCTTTATCCGGCGCAGCAGGACGATGTGGCGCACGTTACGCGCATCCACGCCGGTGCTCAACTTCTGGCTGGTGGTCAGGATGGTCGGGATGCTCTTTTCGTTGTCCTGGAAATCGCGGAGGTGCTGCTCGCCGATGCTGCCGTCGTCCGCTGTTACGCGGTGGCAATAGTTGGGGTCGGTCACCTGCTTCTCCTGGTTGATGAGGTCGCGGATCAGCGCGGCGTGCTTCTGGTTCTGGCAGAAGACGATGGCCTTCTCATGCGGGTCCATGTTCGCGAGGAAGGTCAGCACGCGGTAGCGTTCGCGGGCCTCGATCTCCACCGTCACATTGAACTCATCCTCCGCGAAGTGCTGACCGGCTTCGGCCGCACCCTCCAACACCGTATCGTCGCCCACGAAGGTGTACTGGTCCAAATTGGTACGGTACTCGCGCACCTTGAAGGGGGTGAGGAAGCCGTCATTGATGCCCTCTTTGAGCGAGTAGGTGTAGACCGGCTCCCCGAAGTAGCGGTAGGTATCGGCGTTCACGTCGCGCTTGGGCGTGGCGGTGAGGCCGAGCTGGGTGGCGGGCTTGAAGTACTCGAGGATGGCGCGCCAGGTGCTTTCGTCGTTGGCACCACCTCTATGGCACTCGTCAATGATGATCAGGTCGAAGAAGTCGGGCGGGTACTCGCCGAAATAGGGGGGTTCGCCCGGCCCGCTCATGAAGCTCTGGAAGATGGTGAAGAAGATGCTGCCGTTGGTGGGCACCCGGCCCTTCTTCCGCACGGCATCCGGACTGATCCGCACCAAGGCATCGTCGGGGAAGGAGCTGAAGGAGTTGTAGGCCTGGTCCGCGAGGATGTTGCGGTCGGCGAGGAAGAGGATGCGCGGCGTGCGCTGGCCATCGCGGCGACTGTTCCAGCGGGCGTGGAAGAGCTTCCAGGCGATCTGGAAGGCGATGGCCGTCTTGCCCGTGCCGGTGGCCAGGGTGAGCAGGATGCGTTGCTTGTCCCCTGCGATGGCATCCAGCACACGTTGGATGGCGATGTCCTGGTAGTAGCGCGTCTGCCAGCTGCCGCTCTTGTCCTCGAAGGGCACCTTGCCGAATCGCTCCTGCCAATCGATCGTGGGTCCACCGGTCGTTCCGTCGCGCTCCAGTCCGGCAGAAGAAGCGACCGTCGGATGCACCACCCCCCACAACTCATCCGGCGTGGGCCAGCGCTCCACGTGCCCTTCACGGCCGGTGAGCATGTCCACCTGGTACTGGCCGGTGCCGTCGCTGCTGAAGGCGAATCGGGCTTTCAGCTTATCGGCATAGCGCTTGGCCTGGCCCAGGCCATGGGTGACGCCCGCGCCCCTGCGTTTGGCTTCCAGGATGGCCAGCATGCGCCCTTTGTACTCCAGGATGTAATCGGCGATCTCCGGGCTGTTGCGTTTGCCCGCCGCGCCCTGCAGCCGACCCAGCGTGATGTGGTACTCCCTCCGGATGCGGGTGCCCTCCACCTCGCCCCAGCCCGCCGCGCGCAGCGCAGGGTCTATCAGCTCGGCACGGGTCTCGGCTTCGTTCATGTCGGTTCGCCATTCCTTGTCCCTCCACCTGCCTCTTGCCCTTCCCTTGTCGCCCCGCCAGTCTCCAGCCCTTCCCATGTCGGTCCGCCGGGCTCCAGCCCGGCAGAACCACCTCCCAGCCCGGCAGTTGAGCTTTCGCACTCCAGCCCGGCAGTGGAGCCATCGCGCTCCAGTCCGGCAGATGCTGTGCTGCTACCACTCTCATTTCCGGACTCCAGTCCGGCAGAAGTATTTCCTCCCAGACCGGCAGCGGTATCTCCACCCGCTCCGGCCACATATGCCGACGACCACCGCCAATCCTCCGGCCGCTTCACCAGCCCCGCCTTCACCGGGTTGTTATGGATGTACCTCACCACGGTCTTGTAATGGCCATCGTCCCGAATGTAGCGGTCCCAGTATTCACGGTGCCAAACCCTGTTGGGCTCACCACTGGGTACGCCGTGCGTTGGCGTGGTGTTACTGCCACGCTGGAGCGTGGCGTACCCAGTGGTTTGAAATGCGCTGATCCTCCTTCCCGTGTACGACTTCCACGAGGCTACGATCTTGCTCATCGTCCAGCCTGGGAGCGCTTGGAAGAGCACGTGCACGTGGTTGGGCATCACGCACCAGGCGTAGAGGTGGTAACGCTGGCCGTGGAAGTGGAGGAAGACATCCTGCACCATGGCAGCCAGCTCGGGGTGGCGCAATATGCAGCTGCCCTTGCCGGCATCAAGGTAAGCGGCCACGCGCGCCTCCTTCTCCGCATCGCGCAATTTGGGCGGCAGGCTCTTCAGCTCGGCGGCCATGGCGGCAACGGCTTCCTTGGACAGGCTATCGGCCAGGTGGTAGCACACGTGCTGGATCAACGCTGTGCCATCCACATGGGGCATGTAACCGCGGTCGTGCCATTGCACATCGGCGGTGGGCGACCAGGGGTTGATCATGGGGTACTGCGCTTCGGTCTGGCTTACCTAGCGGCTATCTCAGTTGCTGCGATTCACCAGGCGCAGCCCATCCGGGTAGCCTTGGCCATTAAGTCATGCTCGATGAAAAGCGGAACTGTGCTCATGTTTGTCCTACCAATGTGTGAGGTTGTTCGTCGCTACGCTATAGCGACGAAAGTAGGCAGGAAGGGGTTTTGTGGAAAAGCGGCAATCGGTGTGGATAACTGCGCTCTCTGGCTTGCTTCAACTGCTGGAACTTTGCGACATGAGTGTAAGGGAGCTCCACCTCTGGTGTGATGAATCAGTCGCGAAAGGCCGTTATTACAGTGATTTCTATGGCGGTATTCTTGTCGAATCGAAGCATCTGAAACAGGTGAACGAAAGGCTTTGGGCTGTGCTCAAGAAGCATGACTATCGACACGAGGCCAAGTGGCAGAACGTGACGCCATTGGTCCTTCCAGTTTATATCGACTTCATGGATGCCCTGTTCGATCTGGTGTTCGAAGGTTTGGTCAAGGTGCGCATCATGTTCCGTCAGAGTGCCAAGCAGGCGATCAATTTGAGCGCCATGCACATCGAGCAGGCTTACCATCGGCTCTACTACCAGTTCATCAAACACTCCTTCGGTTTGGCCTTGTGCAATGAGGGATCTACCGACCCGGTGTACATCCGTTTCTACTTCGACCACCTCCCGGACAAGGACGAGAAGAACGCCATCTTCAAGAGCTACGTGCATGCGCTCCAATTGCGCCCGGAATGGAAACGGGCGCAGGTGAATATCAAGGTGGAAGACGTCAACGAGGTTGATTCAGCCCGGCACATCGAACTGCAGGCCATTGATGTGTTGCTTGGGGCCTTGGCCTTTCGACTGAACGAGTTGCATCGTGCGATACCGGATGGGAAGCGACGACGTGGAAAGCGAACGGTCGCCAAAGACACCCTCTACAAGCACATCAACAAGCGTCTCGCTCAGCTTTACCCGAATTTCAACATCGGTGTATCAACTGGCACGAGCAGGCCCGGGTGGGAGAACCGCTGGACCGCGCCTTACCGACACTGGAGCTTCGTGCCTAGGGAGTTCAAAGTGGATCCTGATAGGTTCAAATAAAATGGCCCCACCATCGCTACATCAATATCCCACGTAAACGTAGGACTTCGCTCAGGCAGGGCCGGTACAAAAGTAGGTACCTCGTTCTGCAGGCGCACCTCGGAACCTGAAATGAAGTTCTCAGACCTGTGTTAATACCTTGATGCACAGAATGTAACATGTCTGGCTTTTGACTCGATGTCATGGGCCGCGCTTGGGTGCGGCGAGCACAGCTACAACTCCCCCCTGAACGCCGCCCCAAGCACCGCCTTCTTCAAGCCATCCAACTCCGTGAGCTTCTGCGCGTAGGTGGTTTCGAGTCGAGTGGACTCAACCTTCATTTGGGCAAGCGATGCGATGATCTTCTTCTGCTCTCCCTTTGAGGGAAAGGCGATATCCAGGTCCTTCATCTGGGTCAATGAAAGGTTTTGCTGTGCTGCCCCTCCGGCCATACCAGCAGTTTGGCTAACGACCAAATCAGAGGAGAGCAACCACATCAGGTATTCCTGCAGTACTGGTGTATCATGGTTCAGGCGGACGATCGCCAATGCCTGATTTGTGTTAGCAGGAAGATGTTTCTCGCGGACAATCGCTACCCGACCAAGAGCACCTGCGATGGAGAAAAGCAGATCATTGGGTTGAAGCTGCGAGCGCTTGAAGAACGAATGACACTCTTCGGAAACATGCGAGAACATGTGAGGCAATAGTTGATGGTCCTCACTCACAGATTCTACTTTGATGAAGTTGATTCCCTCGGGCTGATAAGAGTACCCGTGGGTCGTTGGTGTTGTGCCCTTGGTTATCGCTGAACAGATGTCGCCAAGCTTGCATTCTTCCCATCCATCTTTCCCCTCAAACACCCCATTCAAGTAGCTTTCGAACAGCTCACGCGCGTTGGCCCGGTTGCGCTCCATGTGTCCTTCGGCTTCGCTCAGGGCCCGGAACGCCGCATCCAACTTGCCCACGATGCGCTGCTGTTCTTGAGGCTTCGGAACAGGTATTCGAAGCTCTCTGAAATTGGTCTTGTTGAACTTCAGCTGGGTTGTGCCAGATGTGATTCCCTGTAGGAGCTCTTGACCGCTTGGACTTTCGAAGAAGCGATGGATGTAGTCCTGCTTCAGCGCTGCTTCATCGTTGGTTCGAACGAGAATGGCATTTGGGCCAAGCGTCATAGGCTGACCTAGGTCAGGAACTTTGAACGTGACTCCTGGTGCACCCACGTTGGAGATAACCACGTCTCCTTCCCGGAGATTACTCTTCCTGAGGAAGTCAAAGGATGCCTTGGATACATACACGAAGTCCTTCTCCCAATTCTTCGCAAAGTCAGTAGTGCGGACTAAAACAGCGTAGTCCTTCTCGTAGTTGTACTTGACGTTTTCACGTAGCGATGCGAAACTGCCACTGGACACGAAGTCTGTGACAAGGCACTCATCACCTATTGTGACCTCCCGCCAGCCGTCCTTCATAGGAGCGACATGATGTTGTCCAACAAGCCCTTCGTCTTCTCATCCAGCTCCCGCATCTCCTGCAGGATGGTCTTCGGGTCGCGAAGCGGGGCTTCTTCGGCGCGGTTGGGGTTCTTCACAGAAAGATCATAGGTCTCGGTGTTCACCTCCGCTGCGTTCACGCTCCAACTGTTCGCACTCTCGGCCTTGGTCTTCGCCAGTTTCACGAAGTCGGCCATGTCGGCCTCGTTCAGCGCGTTGGTCTTGCCAAGTGAGCGGCCGGGGTCCAGCTGGTAGTACCAGATGCGGCGCGTGCGCGTGCCCTTGGTGAAGAAGAGCACCACGGTCTTCACGCCCGCGCCCTGGAAGGTGCCCTGCGGCATATCCAGGATGCTGTGCAGGTCGCATTCCTCCAGCAATTTGCGGCGCAGGCTGATGCTGGCATTGTCGGTATTGCTGAGGAAGGTGTTCTTGATGACGATGCCCGCGCGGCCGCCGGCCTTGAGGCTCTTGATGAAGTGCTGCAGGAAGAGGAAGGCCGTTTCGCCCGTTCTAATGGGGAAGTTCTGCTGCACCTCCGGCCGCTCCTTGCCGCCGAAGGGCGGGTTGGCCAGCACCACATCGCGCTGGTCCTTGGGCTGGATGTCCTGCAGGTTCTCGGCCAGCGTGTTGGTGTGGATGATGTTGGGCGCCTCGATGCCGTGCAGGATCATGTTCATGATCCCGATGATGTAGGCGAGGCTCTTCTTCTCCTTGCCGAAGAAGGTCTTGGTCTGCAGCACCTCGTGGTCCTTGGTGCTCTTCGCGCTTTGCTCCATGTGCGCGAAGGCTTCGCAGAGGAAGCCCGCGCTGCCCACGGCGCCGTCGTACACCGTTTCGCCGATCCTGGGGTCCACCACCTGCACGATGGCCTTGATGAGGGGGCGCGGCGTGTAGTACTCGCCGCCGTTGCGCCCGGCGTTGCCCATGCGCTGGATCTTGGCCTCGTACAGCTCGCTGAGCTCGTGCTTCTCCTCGCTGCGTTGGAAGTGGAGCGCATCCACGGCCTCCAGGATCTCGCGCAGGTTGTAGCCGCTCTTCACCTTGTTGGTGAGCTCGCCGAAGATCTCGCCGATCTTGTACTCGATGGTGTTGGGCCCGCTGGCCTTCTGCTTGAAGCCGCGCAGGTAGGGGAAGAGTTGCTGGTCCACGAATGCCACCAGGTCGGGGCCGCTGAGCGCTTTGTGGTGGTCGATCTTGCCTTCCTTGTTCTTCGGGCAGGCCCACACACCCCAGCGGAAGCTGGTGGTGAGGATGGGCGTGTGGGTGCGGCCTTCCAACTCGGCGGCCATCTCCTTCACGGCCTCGAGGTCGTCGAGGTATTTGAGGAAGATGATCCAGCTGGTCTGCTCGGTGTAGTCGAGCTCGTTGCTGCATCCGGCCTCCTTGCGCAGGATGTCTCAAGGTTGCGGAAGACCTGCTCGAAGGCGGAGCCTTGGGGCTTGGTGGCTTTCACTGGTCTTTTGGCCGTGCGTGCGATCCCTTCCGGTTCTAAGCCGCCATTGTTACGGTCAGTCGTTGCCGCACGGTGCAGCTGCATGCTGCCTCCTTTGCCGGTGGTGATGAGGCCCCTGGCCTTGAGGCCGTCCTTCAGCTTCACCACCTTCTCCTTGGCAAGACCCAAGGTGCCTGCAGCGGCGACCGGCCCGAGGCTGTCATGTTCAGCCAGTAGTTCCAGCAAGCGCTCTTCGTTCTTCGTCAGTGTCGATCCCATCTTCTGCTCCATTTCCAACTGCCCGACAAGATATCGGGTTGGACGATTCGTGCAACGGGTAGGGGGCTGGCCGCTGTTGAATACGTCGCTGGCCGATCGGTCGTGTACCGTTCGGCCGGCCAGCTGATCCGGTGCTGCTCGTTCATCGCGTGGGAGATGCGGTATTCATCGCGGCCAGTGATCGGCCAGGATAAAAAGGGTAGGAGAGGTCTTCTAACACCCTGACATACGCACGATCGATCGTGGAAAGAATGCATCACGCTACCTACCGCATATGACCATTCTGACATAAATCTTACTACCGACGATCATGACGAAGAAACGGTCAACGAGCGATTGCGACTGCGGCCCCGGGTACCGGGCGGTGCGCCGCCCGCGTAAGGCGGTGCAGGGGACGGTGAAGACCGTTCGGCGATCGACCAATGAAGTCCGTAGGCCGTTGGATAAAATCCCCGATGCGACTGGCTCATATAAGGAAGCGGACGACTCCCGCATTTCACCGGACGAATTGCGCCTTTTGACGGACGATCCTCCACCAAAAGCAGGCGACTTGCGTCGAGAAGCAGGCAACTCATCTGAAAAAGCAGGCGACATTTTCCGTGAAGCGGGCGACTCACGCCGAGAAGCGGGCGACTTTTTCCGAGAAGCAGGCAACTCTCGTCGAGAAGCAGGCGACTTTTTTGGAGAAGCAGACGACTCACGCCGAGAAGCGGGCGACTTTTCCCGAGAAGCGGGCGACTCACGCCGAGAAGCAGGCGACTTTTTCCGAGAAGCAGACGACTCACGTCGAGAAGCAGGCGACTTTTTCCGAGAAGCAGGCGACTCACGTCGAGAAACAGGCGACTTTTTCCGTGAAGCAGACGACTCACGTCGAGAAACAGGCGACTCTCCCCGTAAAGCGGCCGCCCCACGATCGGCGATGGACGCCTTCAACCAGGCGTTGCTCGAGCGGATACTCGTGACCTTCGACCGCAGTACGCTGCGCTTCGCCGAAGAGTTGTTGGCTCCCGGAGGGGTTGCCGCGGAGATCGACAAAGCCTACATCCAATTCGTGACGCAGCTTCTGTTCCTCGACAGGATGCTCGTTCCGGACAAGGAGACGCTGGCTGCTTTCGACCAGGACTACGTGATCGTCTGCATCCGGTGCAAGTTGCTGGACCGACCGAAGGAGGCGTTCTATCTGTTGGGTGTGCATTTCGTGCTGATGGGTCGGCTGCTCTATGCAGGCACCTGGCCGATCATCCTAGCGCCGATCCTTCTTACTCCGGCACAATCGGAGAAGCGGCACAGCGTGTGGCTGGCGCCACCCTGTCCTTGCCTGCCGCGCCCGCCGCCGGCAATGGCGTAGCATCGGAAGGGTGGATCATGATCCGCTCGACCACTGGAACTCAGACCTAAACAAACGCCCTGGGTCGGGCTGGGACGTGCCTTTTGGACCACGACCAGAAGACCCCTTTGCAAATGACCAAAGTGATCAAGAACCTCTCGCGCCTGCGCCCCAATGGATTGGTGGACCGTGCGCGTTTCCACGAACAGCGGATGACCGGCAATGCCGCCTTCCCCGATCCCGTGCCCACACTGGCCGCCATCGCGGCGGCCCGTGACGCGCTGGAAAAGGCCATCACCGATGCGGTGGATGGTGGGCGCACGGCACTCGCGATCCGCAAGGCCCGCTTTTCGGAGCTGAAGCAACTGCTGGACCAGCTCGCTGGTCACGTGAGCAGTGTTGCCGAGGGCAACGAACTGGCGATCCTGAGCAGCGGTTTCACGGTGCGGCAGCCGAACACGCCGATGCCCGAGCCGGGCACACCCAAGGGATTGCGCGCGGCGCTGACCGCCCATCCCGGCAAGGTGAGCCTGGACTGGGACCCCACGCGTGGTGCGGTGACCTACCACGTGCAGGTGAACCGCGTTTCACCGGATGATGCGAACGCCTGGGAACTGGTGGGTGTGACCACCCGCTCCAGGTATTCCGTCTCCGGACTGGATGCGGCGAAGCCCAGCTGGTTCCGCGTGTCGGCCATCGGCACGGCAGGTACCAGCGCGTGGAGCGATCCGGCGCAGTCGATGGTGCGCTAGACCACGCAGCTACGCGCAGCAGCGCGTCCGATGGCAGCGGCCCCGGGGAACCGGGGCCGCTTGCGTTGGGGGGGGGCTCACACCCGGAAACCCAGCACCAGCACATCGTCCACCGAGGGGCGTTCCTGCTGCCAGAGCTCCAGCGTATTCCGCAGGGCGCGATGCTGTTCGCGGGCGGGCAGGTGGGCCAGTTGCGTGAAGAGCTTCTTCATGCGCGTGCGACCGAACTTCTTGTCCAGCTTCCCACCGAACTGGTCCTGGAAGCCATCGGAGCAGAGGTAGACCATATCGTCCTTCTGCAACGCCACCTGCTGCTCGTTGAATGGTTTCGGGATGCCGACATGTGCGCCCACCGGCCAGCGGTCGGCGGTGAGTTCGATCAACTCGCCCTGGCGCACGAGGTAGCCCGTGCTGAAGGCTCCGGAGAAGTGCAGCACGCCCGCGCCATGATCCACGCTGCACAAGGCCATGTCCATACCATCGCTCTGCCCGGCCTCGTTGCCCTGGCTCAAGGCGGACACCACCTCATCGCGCAATTGGCCCAGGATGGCCGCCGGTGCCGTGGTCCCGCGGTCCTGCACGATGGTCTTCATCAAGGTGCTGCCCAGGATGCTCATCAATGCCCCCGGCACACCGTGACCGGTGCAATCGGCCACGCACACCACGGTGCGGCCATCGCGGTGGGCGCACCAATGCAGGTCGCCGCTCACGATGTCCTTGGGCCGGTTGAAGATGAAGTGCTCGCTCAGGTGGCGGTCCAGCACCTCGGTGCGCGGCAGGAGCGCCTGCTGGATGCGCTCGCTGTAGCGGATGCTGTCGGTGAGGTCGCGGTGCGCCGCTTCGATCACCAGCTTCTGGGCGCGGGCCTGTTCAGTGCGCTCGGCCAGTTGCAGGCGCAGGAGGATCTCGCGCTTGGCCAGGCGGTAGCGGTTCTGGCAGAGCAGGGTGGAGATGACGAGCACGCAGGTGAAGAGCGTACCTCCGTTGGCCATCACCTCCGCCGTGGTCATGTTGCTATTGGCGCGCAGGGACCACACGTTGGCGAGCACGGTCACGACCACCACGAGCAAGGACCAACGCAAGGGCCAGAAGGCGATCATGGACGCCCCCACGAAGAGCACCGCGTACGCCAGCGTATGCATCTGGAAGAGCTCCGGTCCCATGTGGCCCCACATGTAGGCGTTCTCCAAGCTGATCAGGAGGTAGGGCACGAGCAGGAAGGTGCGCGGATCCAGCCGCAGGCGCTGCCTGCCCAACAAGGCGAGGATGATGAGCCCGCTCACCACCAGCCGGATCACCGCGAAACCCACCCAATGGGTAGGGATCACGGCCAGGTCGTTCAGGATGAAGACCGGGTTGAGCAGTGCCGCCACCCACCCGCCGGTGACATGGTAGCGCCAGGCGATGGTGTCCATCTCGGCGCGCCATGGTTCCGCCGGTTGGCGAGCGGACCGCGCCTGCGACCACCTCGAAAGGAAACCGGGAAGGGCGATCCTGGGACGCGGCGCAGCGAGCCGCTCGGTCAACGACATGCGCGGTATACGTGGGGCAGGGGCGGTGGGTTCGTTGGATATGCGTGCGTGTCGGGCAGGCATCGCGACCCGGAGAGGGGGACTGTTCCAGCATCAGGCTGGACCCGGATCACATCCATAGGAACAAGAACGGCGGAGCATCGCCCCGCCGTTCCCGCGTGTTCCGTGCGCTTACTTCTTGGGTTTCTCGCCCGGGCCGGGCATCATGCCCAGCTGTTGCATCATCTTGGCCTCCTCCCAATAGCCCCAATGGTCGGTGGCCTTGTTATCGCTGTTGAACTTGATGACGTCCACACCGTTCACATCCATCGTCTTGCCCGTGGCCTTCATGTCCGGGCCCATGTCGCCGGTGTTCGTCCCCTTCATGTTGTAGTGCACCATCATCATGTCATCGCCGTGGGCGATGGAGATGACGCTCATCTTGGTGTCGGGGAAACCGGCGTGGTGCATGGCCAGCATCTGTTTCATGTAGTCGATGCCGCTGCCTTCCATGCCGGGAGGCGGGGTGTGCTCCACCACGTTCGCATCCACGTACTTCTCGATGCCTTCGCTGTTGCCGCTCTCGAACATGGCGAAGATGGCGCGTACGCCTTCCTCACGTGCCGCGTGCATGGCCTGTTGCGCACTGTCCGCGCTCAGCATGGCTTGGTGATCCGTCATCATCCTGTCGTGCTCCGGGCTGGAGCCACCACCACACGCACCAAGGAGGATCAGGGGTAGACCGAGGAACAATTGCTTATTTACGGGTCAGGGGTTTTGGTGATCGTATGCGAAAGCTAAGGCCATGTGCCCGGAATGCAAGTCCGGTCGGCCCTTTCGTGCAGGTCGTGTACCTTCATTCCACCATGCGCCACCACCAACTCTCCCTTGCGTGCTCCCTTGCGCTCTGTCCGCTCCTCACCAGCGCACAGCCCGGAACCCTTGATCCCTCCTTCTCCGGCGACGGTCTCTTCCTCTCCGGCCTCTTCACCGGCAACGACTTCGGCCGGGCCGTGGTGGTGCAGCCCGATGGGGCGGTGCTGCTGGCCGGGAACGCCGTGGTCGATGGCCTCTCGCGTTTCGGCGTCCTGCGCACCTTGACCAACGGCGAGCTCGACACCGCTTTCGATGAGGACGGCTATACCACCATCGCCTTCAACGAGCAGAACGATGCCTGCTTCGCCATGGCCCGCCAGGCGAATGGTGGGATCCTGCTGGCCGGCTACAGCAACAACGGCCTGCAGAACGACCTGGCGCTCGCGCGGCTCACGGCGGATGGCGCGCCGGATCCCAGCTTCGGCGGTGCGGGCACGGTGGTGGTGAGCTATGCGCCCCTCAGCATCGAGCTGTATGCGGTGGCCCTACAACCCGACGGGCGCATCGTGGTGGCCGGCAACGCCTTCGACGGAGTGCAGGGCGATCTCTTCGTGGCGCGTTTCAACACCGACGGCTCGCCGGATACCGCCTTCAACGGCACGGGTCATGTGACAAAGGATGTGGGTGACAATGCCGTGGGCTATGGGCTCGCGGTGCTCCCCGATGGCAGGTTGGTGGTGGCGGGCTATCGCGAGACCAGCGCGGGACCGGACCTGCTGCTTGCGCGGTACGCGAGCGATGGCAGCCTGGACGCGTCCTTCGGGACCGATGGGCTCGTGACCACCGACCTCGGACAGTTCTGGGAGCGCATCCGCGCGATCACCATCGATGCGGACGGATCGATCGTCTGCGTGGGCACGGTGGGCACCTCCTTCGCCATGATGGATGTGCTCGTGGGGCGATATCTGGCCAACGGCGATCCGGACCCCTCCTTCGATGTGGACGGTGTGCTCAGCATTGATGTGGCCGGTGGTGCGGAGGAAGGCACGGACATCCTGTTGCAGCCGGATGGACGCATCCTCGTCTGTGGTTCGGGTGAAGTGAGTGGGCGGGCGCGGGTGCTGTTGGCGCGCCTGGAACAGACCGGCGCCCTGGACGCCAGCTTCGGTACGGACGGCCTGGTGCTCACCGACGTGGCGAGCGGTGATGACTACGCAGCGGCGTTGGCATTGGCGCCGGACGGGAAGATCGTGGTGGGCGGCACCAATTCAGGCGGCCTCGGTTCGGATGCCCTGCTGGCGCGGTATTTCAGCGGCCTGCCCATCGGAATGGAGGAAGTGGTCGCAGAGGATCAGCCCCTCCACCTGTGGCCGGTGCCTGCGGTGGATGAAGTATGTGTGGCCTCCACGTCCAGTGATCCATCCGCACGCCTGCGCATCCTCGCGGCCAATGGTGACCTGGTATGGGAGCAACACTTCGGAACCACGCCGGTCAAGCGCATCGACATCACTTCACTCGTCCCGGGGAATTATGAAGTGCAGGTGTCGCACCGGTCGGGCACGAGCGCAGGACGCTTCGTGAAGCTGGAGCGCTGAGCGGTTCTTTTCACCTACAGGCATATCCGATGCGCCGGTCGCGCACACTTGGCGCCTGTTCAGCCGCCGCCGAACAATGGCGGTCACAAAAAGGACGTGCTGGATGGGGATCCGATCTTCCTGCGGCCACGCCCAAGCCAATGTATCCAACAGTCCGGGCGAGCAGGGGCACGATCATGGGATCGAGCAAGCTGCTCATCGGTCATGGACTACGATACCTCCGACAGGCCACACGCGTTGCCGACGGATGCGGCGTGACTGGTCCTGCTCGCGATCCGCTGGTTCGGCACTGTGGTCATTCTTCGCGAAAGGGGGCGTGATCTGCACACCGCGCTGGCCAGGCGCGTGTGTGCGGTATTTCCCCGCCCCCGCACCCACCATGGTCCGCGCGCCGGGGCATGGGGGCGCTCGATCACGGTGCGTGCATGGCCTCATAACGCGCTACGATCCATGGCATGGTCGGTGTACCAGTTGAAAGGCTTCCTCACGCATGGGGAAGTGCTTCATTCCAACCCAAACCCTTTTAACCTCATGATCATGCGTACCTACACCCTCTTATCGGCCGCTTTGCTGGCCACCACCTTGTTCGCTCAAAAGGAGACCACCATGCCGAATGGCCTGCCCAAGAGCGCCACGGACGGTTCCTGGATCGGGATCTCTGGCACCGTGGAATCGACCAGCACCGGTTCCTTTGTCCTCGACTACGGAGAGGGCCACATCAACGTATCCGTTGATCCAGATGCCGCGAACCCGCACAAGTTCAAAGCCAACGAGGCGGTCACCGTTTATGGCATCGTGGATGACGGCTTCTTCACGAAGTCGTCCATCATGGCCAGTTCGGTCTACCTCGACAGCCAGAAGACCTACAGCTGCTCCACCTCGGGCACTCCGGAGATCCTGGCCAGTTTCGTGCCCAACGTTTACACCGGTACGCTCATCCACGGCCGTGTTCAGAAGGTGAGCGGCACCAAGGTCACGGTGGACGAGGGCGCTCGCATGATGACCGTGGACCTGACGGCGGTGAAGGATAAGCTGAAGAACGAAAAGGGCGAGATCACAGTGCACGAAGGTGATGTGATCACGGCTGTGGGGGTGATGGACAAGGGCTTCTTCACCGGGCGTGAGTTGAAGGCCAGCTCCGTGGATGTGATGCACTTCTAAGGCTTCTGCTGGCGGGAGCCCAGCAGGCAGTTCTGGCGGTATAAGGACCCGAAGCGAACTTACCCGCATAGGTGGATCATGGACGTGGCAGGGAAGGGTGGAGGAATGCCTCCAGGCCGCTGCCATCCGCGTCCATCGGTGTTCACCGGTGGTTCTGCCGACCATCGGAGCGCCGCCCGGCCTGACCTGCTGATCCCCGCGCGTTGATCCTGTGCGACGCCGTTCCCTGCTACCTTCCCTGCGGCCAAGCCCTGACATGCCAGCGAATCCGTTCCCGTTCAATGGACTCTCCGATGCGGAGGTCGCTACGGCGCGACAGGCACACGGGACCAACGTGCTCGAGGCTCCCAGCAGCGGCGGGCTGTGGAAGGCGTTGTTGAAGATGGTGACGGAACCCATGTTCCTGCTGCTGCTTGTGGCGGCCACCATCTACTTCCTGCTGGGTGAACTGAGCGAAGCTTTCTTCATGCTCGGTGCCATCGTGCTCATCAGCACCATTTCCCTCTACCAGGAACAGCGTCGCCGCCGCGCCCTCGAAGCCCTCCAGGCCTTCACCCACCCCGTCGCACGGACCATCCGCAACGATCAGGTGGTGGAACTGCCCACGGCCGATCTCGTGGTGGGCGATCATGTGGTGGTGTCCGAAGGAGAACTGGTGCCAGCGGATGGTGAGGTGGTGCAGGCCAACGACTTCGCCGTGAACGAGTCCATCCTCACCGGCGAAGCCTTCAGCGTCACCAAGGAGGTAAGCGCGGACAAGGCCGGTCGCGTTTACCGGGGCACACAGGCCGTGGGCGGGCTCGCCGTAGTGCGCATCACCGCCGTGGGGCCGGCCACGGAGATCGGACGCATCGGCAGCTCGGTGGCCGGCATGCAGGACGTGCGCTCACCGCTCGAGCGTCAGATCCAGCGCTTCGTACGCCAGATGGCCATCGTGGGCGCCATCTTCTTCCTCATCGTCTGGGGCCTCAACTTCCTCAGCTCCCACAGCTGGTTGGACAGCTTGCTCAAGGGCCTCACACTGGCCATGAGCATCCTCCCCGAGGAGATCCCCGTGGCCTTCACCACCTTCATGGCCCTGGGCGCCTGGCGCATGATGCGGCTCGGTGTACTTGTGAAGGATGCCAGGACCGTTGAGACCCTGGGTGCCGCCACCGTCATCTGCACGGACAAGACCGGTACCATCACCGAGAACCGCATGGAACTCGTGGCCGTGCGACCACCCGGGATGGCGGCACCGCTGCCCGCCGGCCAATGGACCGGTGCGGAAGCCCGCAAGCTCATCACCACCGCCATGTGGGCCAGCGAGCCGGTGCCCTTCGATCCCATGGAGATCGCCTTGCACGCGGCCTATGCCAGCCTGCCCGGGGAGGATCGTCGACCCACCTTCCGCATGGTGCATGAGTATCCGCTCGGCGGCAAACCGCCCATGATGACGCACGTCTTCGCCAACGACATGGGGGAGCGCATCATCGCTGCCAAGGGAGCGCCAGAAGCCATCCTTGCCTGCAGCGATCTGGATGATGCCGGCCGCAGCGCGGTCATGGCCGAGGTGGAAGCCTTCGCCGGGCAGGGCTACCGCCTGCTGGCCGTGGGCGAGGCCCGCTGGACCGGAGAGGAGTGGCCCGCTGAACAGCAACACTTCACCTTCCACTACCTCGGCCTCGTGGCCTTCCACGATCCGCCCAAGAAGAACATCGCATCCGTATTCGCCAGCTTCCGCGAAGCAGGCATCCGCACCCTCATCATCACCGGTGACAATGCCATCACCGCCACGGCCATCGCCCGGCAGGTGGGTTTCCGCATCAGCGGGGAGCCGGTGAACGGGGAGGCGGTGCAGGGCATGGACGAGGAGACCTTGGGCCGGATGGTGCGTGAGCGCAACCTCTTCACCCGCATGTTCCCCGAGGCCAAGTTGCGCGTGGTGAAGGCGCTGAAGGCGCAGGGTGAAGTGGTGGCCATGACCGGCGACGGCGTGAACGACGGACCTGCGCTCAAGGCCGCGCACATCGGCATCGCCATGGGCAGGCGTGGGAGCGAGCTGGCGAAGGAAGCCGCGGCCTTGGTGCTGCTGGATGATGACCTCGGCCACATGGTGGACGCCGTGGCGCAGGGCCGCCGCATCTACGGCAACCTGAAGAAGGCCATCCGGTACATCATCAGCATCCACATCCCGATCATCCTCACGGTGGCCTTGCCGCTGATGCTCGGCTGGCTCTACCCCAACCTTTTCACGCCGGTGCACGTGATCTTTCTGGAGCTGTTGATGGGTCCCACGTGCAGCATCGCCTATGAGAGTGAACCGCTTGAGTCCGGCAGCATGAAGTGTCCTCCGCGCCGCATGGACCAAACCTTCCTATCCTGGACCGAACTGCGCACGAGTTTGGCGCAGGGCCTCGTGATCACGGTGGCCATGCTGGGCTGTTACCAGCTCGCCCTGCAGCAACAGCTGGGGGAGGAGGGCACACGCACCTTCGTCTTCACGGCCCTGGTGGTCGCCAACATCGGTCTTACCCTCGTGAACCGATCCTTTGAGCATTCGGTGTGGCGCACCCTGCGTTATCCCAATCCACTGCTGGCCGCCATCCTTGGTGGCACGGTCGCCATCCTGCTGCTGCTGCTCTACGTGCCGCTGTTCCGCGACTTCTTCCAGCTCATCACCCCCGACCTCGGACTACTGGTGACCGCCGTGTTGATGGGTATGGCCAGTGTGCTCTGGTATGAAGGGGTGAAAGCGTGGAAACGGAAGAAGGCATCCGTCCCTCCGAAATGGGCGGTCTGACCTTCTGGTCATCTGATCAGATCATCTCATTTTCTCATTTTCTGATCATCTGATCGCTACTCCACCGCACCAACGCCGAAGGCTACGGCCCCGTAACCACCACCTTCCCGCCCGCCAGCCACTTCGCCGCATCGCGCAGGTGCAGGTAGTACAAGCCGCTGGGCAAGCCGCTAACATCCAGTTGGCCGCGTAGTTCGGAGGTATTGGTTGGTACTTGCTCACGCAGCACCTCCTTGCCTTGCGCATCCAGCAGCAGGGCTTGCGCCGAACCTTCCAGCCGGTAACCCTCGGGTAGCGCCAGGCTCACCTGCACCCGTTCATGGGCCGGGGCTATCTATACTTCCAATTGCGGATGCGTGTGTAGACCTTGAAGACGGGGTCAGTGAATCTGTAGTACTGCTCTCGCACTTTGACAAGAACGGCAAGAGTCAACTCACCCTGCGGCTGGGTTAATTCCTTCATCAACTGCGAAGGATTCGAAACTTCCAAGTCCTTTGCTGACTTATACACAGATTCCGTAAAAATCTCATCAGCATCTTCCTCAGCGAACAGCTTGAGCAGTAACTCACGTTGTGGAGACGATTTGACGGCTTGATGATAGATGTCCTCATATATAGTGTTTAGTCGTCCGTCACAAATTTGTTTGTTCAATTTATCAATGGATGCTCCATCAATTTCCTTTTTACCTTCCTCAAATGCGTCGAGGAGTGCTTGTTTTCCTAGTAGATGGATGAAATAGGGAAACCCTTCGGCTTGATTCGATATTACCTCCTTGGCCCCCGATGTAAATACAATAGAGTTTGATATATGGTGTTCAGCCCTTTTGATAATACCAAGCAATTCTTCCTTCGGCATCTTCTCAACCTCTATGGAATGTAATTGACGCCCTATTGAGGTGTGATTTACAATAAGCTCGGTGATAGAATTAGCTATTCCGCATATGCCAAACTTGACAATATCATCAGAGCATGTCTTTACGAGTGAAGAAAATCCTGTTTTGTCTTTAATAACATCAAATTCGTCTACGAGTAATAGAATGCCTGATTTGGATTGGTTGTCTTTTTTGACAATTCCCAGAATGGTCTTGAACTGCTGAACTAGGTCATCGGAGAGGTGAGTGGAGTATGATATTTCCTCAGATCCACTTGCTTCAATTCCGAAACCCATGAGTCTGGCTGCACCTCCAGCATTGAACACCTCTTTGATCTGTTCAATTTTACGGTCACCAGTTTTTGTATAGGAAAACAGCGACGCATTATTGTTGTCTCCAAACAAGAAACGTTTGATGAGGTCTGACGTGTCTCTAACGTATTGATCGGCACTGATATAGATCACTATAAAATCGAATGGTTTGCTCGGCAGAAATCTATTGAGCTTAAGCATCTTGGGTAGAATGGTGCTGCCCGTTGCAATAAGCCTAATCTGTTGTGCTATGCTCGACTTACCTACCCCTCGAAGTCCATGTATGGCAATAAAGCTGCCTTCTTCCTGTAGGGCAAGGATTCCCTTCCTAATCTCATCCTGTCTTCCTACGAAGAACTCAGGGTCCGTTATCTCTCGCGATGGATAGAATGCCGTTTGTATTTCATCAATCTTCATGACCGTAATGTTAGACAATCCAAGTGGATATCCTGCTAGCAGCTACGGACCTCACCGCTCCTCCTTACCCTCCTCACTCTCCCCAGCGGGCATCAGCCCCTTGAAGAAGCCCATCAACGCGTTGCGCTCGGCATCGCTCAGGCGCGCCTGCGGGTGTACCCAGGTGTAGGAGGGCAGGGGCATCTTACCCTCCTCCAGCATCTCCACCGATTCCTTCGCCTTGTGCCGCTGCCACTTGTCGCGGCGCCGCCCCCATGAGCTCATATCGAATTCGGCCCGCCCCTCGTCGATGTGGTGCTGCATCCAGAAGTTCACCGGCGTGATGTAGCTGTACCACGGGTAGGTGGTGCGGTCGCTGTGGCAGTCGTAGCACGCGTTGCGCAGGAGGTCCTGCACCTCCGCAGCGGGTGCGGTAACGGTGATGAGGTCATGCTCCGGGTCGTTGGCCTGCACCGAACGATCGGGCTGGAAGGCCTGCGCCACCAAGGCGAGGCCGGGTAGGATCAGCCACTTCTTGTTCATCGCTTCTCGATCTCAAGCACGATCGCCATGGCGGCCTTGCTGGCCGGCCCCGCCGCCCCGAAGGTCCTGCCGGCACTGTAGCGCATGGATCCGGCATCCTGGAGCTCATTGCCCAGCACCGCGTTCAATCTGGCATCCATGCCCGGGGCGCTCGACGCCTTCAAGGCCGCATCCACCTTGTTGAAGTCGATGGCCTCGCGGTACACGAGGATGGTCATCACATCGGTGGTGCCCACCTCGTCCGCCGTCATGCTCTGGTCGCGCGGGAACTGGCGCGTGCCGGTGATGCCGCAATAGGGCGAATGTTTCGGCGTGTTCGGGAAGAGGAGGTAGGTGCTGCCGTCCGTCTCCTGCCCGAAGCAATAGGCGTAGCACTCCACGTTGTTCGTCATCTCCACCTTGAAGCGCGTGCCCTTGGCGATCGGCGTTTCCGTGCGGAAGGTGCGGCCGCCCACATGGCGCAGCGCGATGTAGTCGCCGGTGACATCGCCCGCCGCATCCACCACCGGCAGCCCGAAGCGGATGTCGAAGGTGGTGGGCGCCACGTCCACGCCTTCGCCCATCGGGTACACGGCGTAGGCCTCCTTCGTGAAGTGCGCGAAGTCATCGTAGCTCACCCAGGCCAGGCCGTTCTTGCCCCATTCCGGCCCCCACGAGTTCATGATCTGGAAGCCGCCCATGCCGTCCTTGTACTCGGTGTCGAACTTGTAGTCGTCGTAGCCGATCACGCACATGGCGTGGCCGCCGAAGCCGCGCATCGCGTAGTCGCCCTGGTTGGGCAGCCACTTGTCCTGGCCCATCATGTCCTGCATGAAGCTGCCACCCACCATCATGCCGATGACGATGGGGCTGCCCTGTGCGAGCTGCTGTTTCATGGCCGCCATGTCCACCATGCTGCGCGGATCGCCTTCCTGGGACAGCCGTTGGAAGCCTTTGATCTTGAACGGCATGGCCCGCTGCATCTCCTCGCTCGACGGCTGCTTGGCGCAGCTCTGGTCTGTGTAGGCGAACTGGCTGAAGGGGAGGGCGCCGTTCTTGCTCATCTGCTCCATGGCGCGCTGGATGTAGCTGCCCTGGCAGTCGCTGCCCTCGATCTTGATCTGGTTGTACATGTAGGCCGGACTGAAGGCGGTGCCGTTCGGGTCCTGCTCCTTGGCCGCGGCCTGCACGATGGTGCGCGCCGCATAGGCACTGGCCCAGGCCACGCAGCTGCCCTGCTGGCCTTGGTTCAACCGTTTCGGGGCGTACTTCTCCAGGCTGAAGCGTTCCGGCAGCGGTGCGTTCACGTTGTCGGTGAGCGGCTCGTAGACCTCGGCCTTGTCGTAGACCGCCGGATCCATGTTGCCACCCGTGGCGAACTGCAGCAGCTGCGCCACGTTGCCACCGCCCTCGCCCAAACAGCCTTTGAGGCCGCCGCTGAAGTAGAGGATGCCGCCGATCACGAGCACCACGAGCATGAGCTTCGGGTTCTTCAGCAGCATGCCGATGAGCATGGGCAGCAGCGACCCGAGGCCACCACCGCCGCCGCTCATGCCGCCACGGCCACCACTGGCCCTGCGGTTCCCTTGTTGGCGTTGGTCATCGGTCATTCGGATCGGCATGGTCGCTTGGTGTTGGTGGTACGGATGGGCTGTGCTCAGGGACGGAAACGCTCCTTCCCCGTCAATAGACGCCAGAAGAGGATGAAGTCACTGGCCAGGCTCCAGAGCGGGTATTGGAAGGTGGCGGGCTTGTTCTTCTCGAAGAAGAAGTGGCCCACCCAGGCGAAGCCGTAGCCACCCAGTGGGATCAGCAGCAGCCACCAAGCGTTGCGTTGGGTGATGGCAAGGATGATCCACACGGCGATGAGGCCGGTGCCGATGAAGTGCAGCAGGCGGCTCGTCGGGTTTTGGTGCTCGGTGAGGTAGAAGGGGAAGAACTCCTTCAGCGAGGTGAAACGCTCGGTGGGTGCGGCCATCGCGATGGGGCTGGATCCGAAATGTAGGGTGCTTGGTTGGAATGCGGCACCTCTACCACAGAGTCACACAGGAATGCATGGACCGCAGATGACGCTGGTCCGGAGAGTTGGATGGAGCCTCGCCTGCGGCTCGGCTGTTCGGGATAAGAACCACAGATGAACGCAGATGGACACAGATATGGATATCGCTGTGGTGGCATTCATCTGTGTGTATCGGTGTTCATCTGTGGTTCCTTCTTGTACTTCACTTCTTCGGCAGGCTTTCGCAGTACGGGATGGGTCGGTGGTGTATCGCGCATGCTTGTGATGATCATCGCATCACTACGTGCCCGGTCCCGCTGCGGTGAACAACGGTTGGCAGGGCCCTCGCCGCTACCTTTGCGCCCCATGCCCGTGGAGCGCCTCGCCTACGCCGATACCGGTCGCTTCGCGGCGCCGGTGATCGATCACCTGGCGAACGACCCCTTCATCCGGCACTTCCTCGACCTTCCTCCTGATCGCGACGGACTGCGCCGTTCTGCGGAGCGCGTGGACTTCGATCCCGGCAAGCGCGCCGTGCTCTGTGCGGCCTTGGACGAACAACACGCCGCGCTCGATCTGCATCCAGCGGTGCGGGAGAACCTGCGTCGCCTGCGCGATCCGCGTGCGCTCACCATCACCACGGGGCACCAGCTCTGCCTCTTCACCGGCCCGCTCTACGTTCCCTACAAGATCCTCAACGCGATCAGGCTCGCACGGGAAGCCACGGAGCTCCTTGGTCGTCCGGTGGTGCCCGTGTTCTGGATGGCCACCGAGGACCACGATGCGGCGGAGATCGACCACGCGGTGATCAACGGTCGCACCATCCGCTGGAAGGGCGCGGTGGGCGGTGCGGTGGGCCGCATGCACCTGCGTGGGATCGGCGAACAAGTGGAAGAGGCCATTGCAGCACTGGGTGAAGGAGAAGGAGTGGATCACCTCGCGCGTCTCCTGCGCGAAGCCTACCACGAGGACCGCACCCTGGCCGAGGCGACACGCCATTTCATCCACGCGCTCTTCGGTCACCACGGCCTGGTGATCGTGGATGGGGATGATCCCGCCTTGAAACGGCTCTTCGCACCCATCATCACCGAGGAACTCCTGAACCAGGTGGCGCAACGCACGGTGGCCTACGCCGATGAGCGGATCAAGGAGCGTTATACCGTACAGGCGCATGCACGCGAGATCAACCTCTTCCACCTGCGCAACGGCCACCGCTCGCGCATCGTCCAGGAGCAGGACCACTACCAGGTGCTCGATGGCGGTCCGCGATGGACGCTCGATGAGCTGCTGGCCCGCGTGGAGGCCCACCCGGAGGACTTCTCGCCGAACGTGCTCCTGCGCCCCGTTTACGAAGCGACCATTCTGCCGGACATCGCCTACATCGGTGGTGGCGGTGAACTCGCGTATTGGATCCAGTTGCATTGGCTCTTCCAGGCCATGCGCGTGCCCATGCCGGTCTTCTTCCTGCGCACGAGCGCGGCGACGATCAGCGCGAAGCACCGCCAGCAATGGAAGGAGCTGGGCTTGGATGTGAAGGACCTCTTCCGGAAGGTGGATGCGGTGAAGACCGAGGTGGCCGCGCGGGACGCGGGCTTCCGCACGGAACTCACCGCCGAACGGGCCGAGCTCGAAAGACTGTATGCCACGATCGGCGAAATGGCGACCGCTGCGGATGGTTCCCTGGAGGGTGCCGTGGCGGCGCGCAAGCAACAGGCCCTGCGTGGACTGGATCGACTGGAGAAGGGGCTGGTGCGTGCGGCGAAGCGCGATCAGGCCGTGGCCATGCAACGCATCGATGCCATACACCACGCGCTTTTCCCCGGTGGTGGATTGCAGGAGCGGCGAGACAGTTTCCTGCCGGTGATCGCTGCGCACGGGTTGACCGCTGTGGATACCTGGCTGGACCTGCTCGATCCGTTGGATCCGACGTTCGCGTTGGTGGGTGAGGAAGGGTGAGCTGGGGAGTTCTTTTCCCCACATAGACATGGAGACCGCCTGCGGCGGGAGTGCGGGATGAATGCAATTAACCGCAGAGAGCGCAAAGGACGCAGAGGAATGCGCTGAGGTAGCTGGAAATGCGAGAGCGCAGAGAGACTGCCTGCGGCGGGAATGCGATGAAGAATGCGATCTGAACGCAGAGAACGCAAAGAGCGCGGAGGAATGCGCTGAGGTAGCTGGAAATGCGAGGGCGCGGAGCGGCCGCCTGCGGCGGGAATGCGATGATGAATGCGATCTGAACGCAGAGAGCGCAAAGGACGCAGAGGAATGCGCTGAGGTAGCTGGAAATGCGAGGGCGCAGAGAGTCCGCTTGCGGCGGTTTGGATCAGTACACGAAGCGCTGGCTCTCCACGCGATCACCATCGGTGATGCGGAAGACGTAGGCACCGCGCGAGAGCACCACGCCGTACAGGTCGGTGCGGCCTTCCATCGCCGTGCGGCCACCGAGCACCCGGCGACCGGTCATGTCCACGATCTCGTAGGTGCTGCCCGCTGGGAAGCTGTGCACCGCCGTCCAGGTCTCGCCTGTGCCGAAGACCACGAGCGGCCGTTCGTTCACCGGTCCAAAGAGCACGGACACCACGTTGGAGTACGTGCTGCTGCCATCGGTGTCGGTCTGGCGCAGGCGGTAGTAGCTGAGGCCGGGGTAGGGGGCACGGTCCAGTTCGCTGTAGGCGAGCAGCGTGCTGCTGTTGAGCGCACCGGGTACGTTCAGCACCTCCTCGAAGTTGATCGCATCGCGGCTGCGTTCCACGGTGAAGAGCGCATTGTCCTGTTCGCTCGCCGTCAACCAATCCAACCGCACCATGTTGCCCTCGGGTTCGGCGGTGAAGCGCAGCAGGGTGATCGGAAGTGGATTGTTCGCGGTGGTGGAGGCCAGTGTCCAGGCCGTGGTGCTGGCGTTGAACTGGCTTTGGACGGCGGCGGTGGGGATGAAACCAACGTTGGGTATCCCCGCTGCGCCACCATTGCCCCGGTCACGCCAGGTACCAGGTGCCGGGATAGCCGTATCGTCCCATTGCGCCACGCGTAGTTCGGGGAGGTTGGTCACCCCGCAGCTTTGAGGAGCCTGCCAATAGAGCGTCACCACCGCGTTCGGTGTGCCCGCGGCACGGTCCAGGGTCCAGTATTCGCAGGTGCTGATGTGGTGCAGGGTGGCGTCGCCCGTGGTGCCGAAGAAGCTCGGGTCCACCGGGAAGTACTCCGCGCGGAATGCGTCTGTGACCGAACCAGCGATGCTGCTGACCTGGATGGGGCGCCGGGCGGTCCCCTTGCCCACCGGGAAGGTGAAGTTGGTGTTGCCGATCTTCACCATGGGGCCGTTCACCAGACCGCCCGTGGCGAACGCGGTGCCCCCCGCACGGATCGTAAGGATCTCCGTGGCGGTGGTGTTCACATTGCCCAGCGTCAGGTCGAGCGTTCCGCGGAGATCAACGTTGGTGTTCAGGTTCAAGCTGCCCGATGATTTATTCACCGTCAAGTTCTGGAACACCTCGGTGAAGCCGCTTGTGGTAATGTTCTGCGAGCCGATCCCGTTGAAACGCAGGGTGCCGTTGATGTCGTCCAAGGCCGCCTCGGTGGCCTGGTTCTGGTAGTTGCCCGCCACGGAGATGGTGCCACCAACGCCGACCCCTTGCAGGTCCACCGAACCTCCGGGGTTGATCGTGAAATCGCCCGAGAAGGAGACCGTGTTGCCCGGCACCTCGTTGCGCAGGACGGCCTGCAACGAACCGGTACCGGCCTGTACCGTCAGGTTGGTGCCGGTAAGGGTGCTGTTGCCCAGTACACCAAGTTCGACGGCCGTACCCAGGCTGGTTCGTTGGATGGTGATCGGTCCACCAACCGCCAAACTGCTGCCGTTCTGGACGGACAGGTTACGCGACGTGCCAGCATTCGTCATCACCAGGCTGGCGCAAACCGCGGTTCCGCCGGCGGTCACACCCACCACGCAATTGTTGTTCGCGGTCTCGTCGATCCGCACATCGGTCGTGGCCGTGGGCACCACCGCGTCATCCCAGTTCTTACAATCGAACCAATCGGTGCCACCCGAAGCCGCCGCCCCGCGCCAGAGCCCTGGAACCGGTGTGCCGGCCGTGATGGGCAGGGTGGGGGCCAGCAGCCAGTTCGGATTGGCGGCGTTGTATGCACCACAACTACCATAGGTGCTCCAGTTGGAGGTGGCGTCCAGTCGAATGATCCAATCGCGCTGGGTGGCGATCGTGAGGGGCCCCGTGTACTTGCTGAAGTCGGAGGCGCTCACCGGTGACATGCTGAAGCAGTTCATGCCCGGGGGCAGGTTGCTGCGCTGGTTCCCCGCCGGGCTCGCACAGGTTGCGCTCCAAGGGGAGCTCGGATTGGTGCTGAAGCCATAGACCACGGTGCCCGTGTAGGTCGCATTGTGGGTACCCGGTGTCCCGGTAGTCCAGGTTCCACCTTGCATAAAGAAGATTTGGTCACCACCCGCATTCAATGCCAGTGTCGTACCACCGTTAAGTGAACTACAAGCCCAACTGCCATCTGGTGCTATTCCAATTACATTGCCAGAACCACTAGAATTCGTTATCCGCAGGGTGATCACCTGCCCAGCGGGTATGACCGGTCCTGTGCGTCTGATTTCCACAGTGCCTTCCGTATTTCCCCATGTACCCGGCCCTTGGGTGCCAGCACATCGTTCAAAACCATTGTCAGATAATATAATACGCGTGCCATACTGTATCGGTTTGAAGCAGAAAAAGCTAACGAGGTCTTCACCTGCTGATGAACCTGGGCAGCCCCCATTGTTTGCATTAATGCCGACTATAACGATATCACCCGCGCTTAGTACAGTTGGTGGAGAATCATTGTCGGCGATGTTTAGCACACCCGTGTTGGAGGTGCCGATGCTCATACCCGCAGCTACACCGGTAATTGTGAAGGTAACCTGTTCAGTTTGTTCGAGGTGACAGCCAACTGCGCAGTTCGCGTCGTTGTCTCCGTGGACCGTCACCCTGAAGTAAACTGAATCTGCGCCAGCGGCGAACGGGATATTAAACGTCGTTGCGGCACACGGAACTCCAAATGGGAATGATATCTGATAGTCATTGGTGTAGGGAGAAATAGGTGGGCCGCAAATTGCACCGGGGCCAGGACTAACGGTGACCATTACATTTCCAGCAGTGACTGCGGGTGGGCTAATTCTCAGGATAAAGGTCTGCTGCGTTCCTGGGTCCTCAAGTACGGTGATGTTGGTTGTCTCAAAACTAACAGTAGGCCCCCCATCATCATCCAGAATGGTAAATACATGCTGTAGGTTAGAACCAAGGACTAGGTCGCCTGTCGTAGATGCGATGGTAAAAGTTATAAGTTCGTTATCCTCATCATCCGGTGGGACAGGGTCCTGTACGTTGATAATGAATGAGACTGACGTTGAATTAGGTGGTACATTAATGGTGATTGTTGATGCTGAAACCACTGGTGAAGTAGTATAGTCAAATCCAACGCCGGACCCATAGACCACACCAGTGCCTTCGGCTACGTTAACAGTAATGGTTCCACCGGTGATTGAAGCGGGGAGAATGCTCATTGTTATTGATACACTACCAGCGTTTTCATTGGCTGACGTGGCCGAAGAGCTAAAGTTGACAATTGGTATACATAGCACTGGCACGTGAATATTGTCAAATAATGCCGACTCCCCCGCCGCAGTATTATGCTTCCAAAGCACTCCGCCATATGGGAGCCCGACCGTGACGGACAGCGAGTTAGTATTCGACCCTCTCAAAGTGGTCGCGGTAGTAACGGGGTTGGTTGAGCTAAAGGCACTGGACGTCACAGAGTTCACATAAAGCTGCCAATTGTTGGTGCCTGGGGTGTATACCACCCGGATCGCAAGGTATTGCGAAGTGAAATTCGTCGGAGAAGTAGTGATGATGTCAGTCAGCGTTCCAGCCAGTCCATTGTTGAACCGCACAAGGCGAATAGGACCATTGGACGTGCTCGAAACGATGGCGTAGCCTTGTCCTGTTGTTCGGAAATCCGCCGTAGTGCTCCCGATCACATATGCCACAGCGTAATTCAATCCAGTGAACCCTGATGGGCTGGCTCGACTCTGACGCATGCAGAAAGCCCAGGTCATAGCACACGAGTTCGTGTCCAGCCGAACACCATAGAGGCCCGTCATGTCCCGAGAGGCCATATCCATGCCGTTCGTTGTACTTCCCAACTGAAGCTGGCCGGAGGCATTGATCTGAACAGCACTTGTTGCAGTTTCCGTTTCGTTCCAACCAAAGCCCAACAGATCACTGGCCGGACGGTTGAAGTCATCCAGCAACTGCTGGGCATGCAGGGAGAGGGATACCTGCCCGAACAGACCGGCGATCAGGAGCGCGCGTAGCGATATTCCCATGGTCGTGTTCAGTACTTTTCCGGGGGAGCCGACGAACGTGCCGTTCCCTTGTGCAAAGATCGCACGATCCGGGATCCGTTCGACAGGGGTGCGATCTCTTCACAGAAGGGTGACATGGGCCTAAGGATCAGCTGGGAGCGCGCCATCCGGCTCCTATCCTCAAGACGAGGGGGAGGCCCTTGGCGATGCCTCCCATAACCATCGTTCCAGAAGATCCGACGAGCACCGTCCACTTCTCGACCAGTACCCGAAAGTGACTGCTACTTTTGACCACCCCGGCGGCCCAACCCTCCGGTGCTCCCCGTGCCCCGTTCCATCCTCATCCTCGACCACGGCTCCCAATACACCCAGCTCATCGCCCGGCGCGTGCGCGAGCTGAACGTCTATTGCGAGATCCATCCATTCTCCAAAGCGGCGCAATTCGCCAAGGACACCGATATCGCGGGTGTCATCCTCAGCGGCAGCCCCAGCAGTGTGCACGACCCCAATGCGCCGGACACCGACCTGGACGGCTTCCTGGGCCGGGTGCCCGTGCTGGCGGTGTGCTACGGCGCCCAGCTCCTGGCCAAACGCACCGGAGCGCCCGTGGAACGCAGCAAGGTGCGCGAGTACGGCCGGGCGCACCTGAGCACCATCGCCGAGAGCGAGCTTTTCGACGGCATCGAGGCGGGCAGTCAGGTATGGATGAGCCATGGCGACACCATCACCGCGCCCAGTGAGGCCATGCAGGTGATCGCGAGCACCTCCGAGGTGGCGGTGGCCGCCTTCAAGCTCATCGGCAGCGAGACCTACGCGGTGCAGTTCCACCCGGAGGTCTACCACAGCACCGACGGCCTGCAGCTGCTGCACAACTTCGTGATCGGCATCTGCGGCTGCACCGGCGATTGGACGCCCCACGGCTTCGTGGAGAGTACCGTGGCCAGCCTCGAACGCCAGCTGGGCGAGGACCAGGTGGTGCTGGCCCTGAGCGGCGGCGTGGACAGCTCGGTGGCGGCCCTGCTGCTGGATCGCGCCATCGGCGACCGCCTCCACTGCATCTTCGTGGACAACGGCCTGCTGCGCAAGGACGAATACCAGCGCGTGCTGGAGAGCTACCGCCACCTGGGCCTCAACATCACCGGTGTGGATGCGCGGGAGGCCTTCTACAGTGCCTTGAAAGGCAAGGAGGACCCCGAGGACAAGCGCAAGGCCATCGGCCGCACCTTCATCGAGGTCTTCGAGCGTGAGGCCAACCGGATCAAGGACGTGAAGTGGCTGGGCCAGGGGACCATCTACCCCGATGTGATCGAGAGCGTGAGCGTGAACGGCCCGAGCGTCACCATCAAGAGCCACCACAACGTGGGCGGACTGCCCGAACGCATGGCCATGAAGGTGGTGGAACCCTTGCGCTTGCTCTTCAAGGATGAAGTTCGGCGTGTTGGCAAGGAGCTGGGTCTCGATCCCAACATCCTTGGCCGGCATCCCTTCCCCGGACCCGGCTTGGCGATCCGCATCCTCGGCGAGATCACGCCGGAGAAGGTGGCCCTGCTTCAGGAGGTGGACCACCTCTTCATCCAGGGACTCCGCGACGAAGGCCTCTACGACCAGGTCTGGCAGGCCGGCGCCATCCTGCTGCCTGTGCGCAGCGTGGGTGTGATGGGTGATGAGCGCACCTACGAGAACGCCGTGGCCCTGCGGGCCGTCACCAGCACCGACGGCATGACCGCGGATTGGTGCCATCTGCCTTACGAGTTCCTGGCACGGATCTCGAACAGCATCATCAACCGGGTGCGCGGCGTGAACCGTGTCGTGTACGACATCAGCAGCAAGCCACCGGCCACCATCGAATGGGAGTGACCGTCCGCCTCTTCATCCTCTGCCTCGCCCTCACCTGGGCCGGCGGTGCACATGCCCAGGAGCAGCGCACCGTGAACGGCCGCAAGTACACCGTACACATCGTGGAAGCGGGGGAGACCCTCTTTGCCATCGCGCGCACCCATGCCGTGCCGGTGGATATGCTCGTGGCGGTGAACCCCGGCGCGCAGGATGGCCTGAGCATCGGGGAGGAGGTGCTGATCCCGCAGGATGCCGTGGTGAAGAAGGAGTTGAAGAGCGCGCCCGTGCTGCGCAACGGTGAGTTGATCCACCAGGTGCGGAAGAAGGAGACGCTCTTCGGCATCTCCCGCCAGTACGGCATCGACATCAACCAATTGCTCGAACGCAACCCCGAGGCATTGCAGCTGCGCGAGGGGATGGAGGTGGTGATCCCGGTAGCCGAGGTGGAAGGGGCGCCCGCGAACGTCCTGGCTCCGGCGGAGGTGGCCACGGAGGGCATCGCGCATACCGTGCAGGCGGGCGAGACGCTCTTCAGCCTGGGAAAACGATACGCGGTGGACCCCGAGGCCATCAAGGCGGCCAACGGCGGATTGCCCGAGGGCCTGAAGGCGGGTGCCGTGATCCAGATCCCCGCTGCGGCCCGGGAGGAGGAGGCCGCTAACCCGTCCATCCGCATCCGTGAACAGATGCGGTACAAGGTGGGCCTGCTGCTGCCCTTCAGCATCGCAAAGAACGACAGTGCCCTCGCCAGTGCGAAGGTGGCCGATGAAGCCCGTTACTACATGCCGACGCGCGCGGCCGTCCAGTTCTACAACGGGGCGCGCATGGCCATCGATTCGCTGAAGAGGCTTGGGCTCAATGCCGACATCGATGTGCTCGACGTGGGCGATGAACCCGCCGTGTGGAACCCGGTGATCAAGCGGCCGGAGACCCAGGATTACGACCTCTTCATTGGACCCTTCAACCGCTCGGCCATCGAGCAGCTGGCCCGTGCGAACCCACGCGCCCACATCGTCTGTCCCGTTCCGCAGAGCAACAAGGTGATCCTGGGCATGCCCAACGTGAGCAAGGTGAGCCCGACACGTTCGGACCTGGTGAAGCACGCCGCCCGCTTCGTGGCCAACCGCTTCGCCACGGCCAACATCATCCTGCTGCGACCGGACATCGCGGGGGAGAAGGAGACCCAGCAGATGGCCTTCCAGGCGATGAACGAAGCGCTGCACCAGCGGGTGGACCGCATCCGCGATACCGTGCTGGTGGCCCGGCCGGGCAAGCGGGACCTGGGCGACCTCACCGCGAAGCTGGACGCCAACCGCCAGAACGTGATCATGGCCATGAGCGAGGACGTGGAATTCGTGACCACCTTGGTGACCAAGTTGAAGCCACTGGCGGCCAAGTACAAGATCCGTCTGGTGGGCATGGAAGGCTGGAACGCCATGCCCTCCGTTTCCGTGAACGACCTCGAGGTGCTGGACTTCACCTACGCCGCACCCGCCTTCTTCGATCTGGCCGACCCACGCACTCAAGGCTTCACCACCACCTACCGCGAGCGCTACAAGGCCGATGTGGACAACTACGCCCTGCTTGGCTTCGATGTGACCTTCTACTACCTGAAGGCCCTGTTCACCCAAGGTCTCGGCTTCACCGACCACTTCGGTGAGGTGAGCACCGAACCGCTGCACATGGGCTTCCGCATGAGCCGTACCGGGCCGGAGAACGGCTTCCGGAACGAGTACGCCATCATGCTGGAACAGGAGGGGCTGCAGCTCGTGCGGCTGCCCTGATCACGTCCTCTTCCTTGGACCGCGCGCCGGCCTCACTCGTCCACCTGGATGCGATCGGGATCCAACCGCACGGCCTGTTGCATGGACCAGCGGCCAGCCACCCCGTAGACCGTGAGCTTCAGGCCCGCTTCGTGCACCTGTGCCGCCTCCTCCGCGTTGAGCGCATCCACCGGCATGGTGATCCCTGCGCAACGAAGACCCAATGCGGTGGCCACCGCAGGTTCCGGTGCATCGGCGATGAGGTAGGTGGGTAGGGCCGGGGCATCCTCCGTGAGCGCACGCAGCAGGTCCACCACCCGGCATTCCACGATCAGCCGTCCGCTCAGGCCCGCATCCCGTTGCAACCGGGCCAAGGCGCGGCTGAAGCGGTGCAGGTAGGTCCACCAGTCGTCACCGGTGTCCAGCTTCACATCAAGGGTGAATTCCGCCTGCGGGTGTTCCAGCGCCAATCTGGCGAGCAGGCTGTCCAGCCGGACCCCTTGGAAGGCGCCCTGGACGCCAGGATCGGCACATGCCTTCAGGCTCCGCCATTGGTGATCGGCGATGCGGCCCAGGCAGGTGGGACCGTGCAATTGCAGGTCGTGATGGGCCACCAGAACGGAGTCAGCGGTCAACTGCACGTCCATCTCCACCCCCTCCAGGCCCTTGTCCAGCGCCTTCCGGATGGCGGCTTCGCTGTTCATGGGCTGCTCGCCGGCAGGGCCCAGCCCGCCATGCCCGATCAAGCGGATGCCCTGGGTATCCGGTGCCGCGCAACCGACCGCGACAAGCAGCCACAGGAAAAGATGTGATGGGGTCCAATTCACCTTCCGCCGAACACGATGGAAGGGTCCGGCCATGGACGGCTCAGGCCTGCGCGGCCTGGCGTTTCGCCTTCGGGTCCACGGGCATGGTGCCGAAGACATGGTCCCAGAGCGGTGAGCTCACGCCGAAGGCGCCCTCGTCCCCCACATAATGGTGCAGGTTGTGGTGGCGCCAGAGCACGCCGAAGAGGTTCTTCGGCGGATTCATGGTATGCACGGCGTAGTGCACCATCAGATAGGTGGCGTAGCCCGTCATGAAGCCACCGCCGAAGGCGATGCCGCTTGGGCCGAGCACCAAGCGGAAAAGCCCCATGAACAGGGTGGCCAGGACCACGGACACCACGGGCGGCAGCGCCAGGCGCTTCTTGTCGCGCGGGTGGTCGTGGTGCACCCCGTGCATCACGTACTGCACGCGTTTCTTCCGCTCGCTGTTGGCGGTGCCCATGTGGTAGAGGTAGCGGTGGGCGATGTACTCGATGAAGGTGAAGAAGAGGGCCCCTGCCAGGTAGAGGGAGAGCGTGCTCACCACGTCGAAGCCCAGCAGATGCACCGAGGCATAGCCCGAAATCGCTCCAAGACCGAAGAAGATGGTGAGCGGAACGGCGATGTGGGTGCGCGTAAGGGCTTCCAGGAAGGGGTTCTGGAAGATGCGTCCACTGGATGTCTTGGCAGGAGGCATGGTCTGAATGGCTGCAAAGGTAACTCCGGCCGACTTAGCGGCCATGATCGCGGTCAGTCCGGAACGAATGGGGAATGGGCGCTCCGGGGGATATCCGGCATCCGCGGCAGTTCCCTACTTTCGCAGCCCCATTGGGGCAATTAGCTCAGCTGGTTCAGAGCACTACCTCGACAAGGTAGGGGTCGCTGGTTCGAATCCGGCATTGCCCACAAGGTCCGGTCACGTTCCCTGTCAGGGATCGTCAAGGCACTTTCCCGCCTTACGATCATCGTGATCCGGACCGTTCGAAGCTGTTGTTCCTGAACAGGTTCCTGTTTTTCGTGTGACCTATTCGTTCCGGTACGTCCAAAGAGCGCGACCGCTCTCCTGACTTGTCAAAGAAGAAATCGATCCAGCTGAAGGAGCTCGATGACGAGGCGCTCGTTGTTGAACTTCAGCGGCATATGGATCCCGAGCGTTTCGGGGTCCTCTATGATCGGTTCGTGGAGCGGGTGTACCACAAGTGCGTGAGCATGGCCGGGGATAAGGAAATAGCGAAGGACCTGGTCCACGACATCTTTCTGAAGACGTTCGCGAACCTGTCGAAGTTCGATCATCGCAGTAAGTTCGGTACATGGCTCTACCGGATCACCTACAACTATTGCCTGGATCACCTTCGGACGAGCCAGCGCAAGCTTGCGGTGGATGTGGATGATGACCGGCTTGAAAGCATGGAGGACGATACCGACCGATACGAGGCAGAACTGCTTTCCTTGCGGGCGGACAAGCTGTCCGAGGTGCTTGCCGCATTGGACCCCGCCGACCGTGGGGTGCTGCTCATGAGGTACCAGGACGATCTCTCGGTGAAGGAAATGATGGAAGTGCTCGGTCTTGGAGAGAGTGCGGTGAAGATGCGCGTGATGCGTGCCAGGGAAAGAGCGCTGCGGATCTATGAAGAACTCATTCCAGAAGGGTCATGAGCCAGGGTCCGTTCAAGATCATACGACCTTCTGACGAACCACCTGCCGAGTTGCGCAAGGAGGTGATGGGCAGCGTGAAGCTCATGATGCTCATGATGCGCTTCATGCAACTGTTCATGGCGGATTACGCGGGGACGATTTTCGAGAACTTCAGGATCGTCGGCCGCAGGAATGAGCGGGATGGAATGAAAGGCCAGAGCAGTCCGGAACCACCAAAGACCTGATACCATGGAACCATCAACGATCATCGAACGCATCTCCACATCATTCGATCAATACCTGGGTGGTCTGGTCGCCGCCCTGCCCGGCCTCGTCGCTGGCCTGGCGGTGCTACTGGTCGGCTATATCCTCTCCAAGGTGGTGCGTGCCGTTCTGAAGCGTACCGTGGCCCAACGCCTGGATGCCATTGCTGAACGCTCTGGCATGAGCACGGTACTTGAAAAGTTCGGTGGCTTGCGACTCTCGACCGTCACGCTGAAGATGATCCATTATCTGATCATGCTGGTGTTCGTTACCGCCGCTGCCGGGACGATGGGTTTGGATATGGTGGTGCGCGGATTGGAAGCCTTCTTCGCATACCTGCCGACGCTGCTTACAGCCTTGGCCATACTTGTTATCGGGATATGGCTGGCCGATAAGGTCTCCGCCGCCGTGCGGACCGTGATGGAAACGGCTGGCCTGAGCGCCGGGCGCGGCATCGCCCGTATGCTGGGCGGCCTGATCGTCGTTTTCGCAGCCATCACCGCCATGAACGTGGCAGGCATCGATACGGAATTGATCACGTCCAACATCCAGATCATCCTCATGGGACTACTGCTCGCGTTCGGCATTGCCTATGGCTTCGCCGCGCGCGATGTGATGTCGAACATCCTGAGCAGTTTCTACGGGAAGGACCGGTTCAGGCCCGGTATGCGCGTGCGTATCGGAACGGACGAAGGTGTGATCGAACGGATCGACAGCATCTCCGTCACCCTGCGTGTCGCCGATCGCGAGGTATTGATACCAACCAGCAAGTTGATCACCGAGCGGATCGAGATCTTGGACACGTCGGGCACGGAGTGATCGATGTTCTAAAGCCCCCGAACCGTACCAAAACACCCTGACATGAACGAACTGATACAACCGGTCGACCAACTCACCACCTGGAGCCAGAAAGGCATGGCCCTGATCATGGAGTACGGCCCCAAGGTGCTGATGGCCCTCATCGTCCTCTGGATCGGCAGCCTATTGATCCGGATGCTCGCCTCCGTGCTGAACAAGGTGCTGGACCGGCGCGGTGTGGAGCCCACCTTGAAACGCTTCCTGCACAGCCTGGTCACCATCTCGCTGCGCATCCTGCTCTTCCTCACGGTGATCCAGATGATGGGCGTGGCGACCACGAGCTTCGTGGCCATCGTGGGTGCAGCGGGCCTGGCCGTGGGCCTCGCCTTGCAGGGGACCCTCGCCAACTTCGCCGGTGGCACCCTCATCCTGCTCTTCAAGCCCTACAAGGTGGGTGACCTGATCGAGGCGCAGGGCGTGCTGGGCACGGTGAAGGAGATCCAGATCTTCACCACCCTCCTGCTTACGCCCGAGAACAAGACGGCCATCATCCCGAACGGTGCCATGGCCAACGGCAACATCGTGAATTACAGCGCCGACGGCAGAATGCGTGTGGACCTGACCATGGGTGTGGGCTACGGGCAGCCCCTGGACAAGGTGCGCCAGGTGTTGGAACAGGTGATGCGCGACGACGCGTTGGTACTTTCGGAGCCCGCACCGAGCGTCACCGTGAACAAGTTGAACCTGGAAGGCATAGAGCTGGCGGTGCGCCCCTGGTGTGATCCGAAGGACTATTGGACCGTATACTTCGGGATCTTGGAGAAGGGGATCACCGCCGTGCAGGCGGCCGGCATCCAGGGCCCACGACCGAGCATGACCATCACCAACCTGAACAACTGACCATCGAAATGAAACAGACCCTGCCCTTCCTGCTCTCCCTCACCATCGCGCTGCCGGCTATTGGGCAGAACGATGTGGACAAGGGCGCCCGAGACGCTTCCTCTGCCGCCATGCAAACGGGCGTGCCGGCCGATACCATCCCCGATGGCTGGACGCGCAGCGGCATCATCAACATCAACATGACCCAGGTGAACCTCACGAACTGGGCGGCGGGTGGTTTCAGCTCGGTCAGCGGTATCGCCATGTTCAACGGGGCGGCCAACTGGAAGAAGGGACGCAAGGCCTGGGACAACAGCCTGGTGCTGGCCTTCGGTGGTCAGCATGTGCACAACGGCACCGCTCCGCAGAAGACCGATGACCGCATCGAGCTCAACAGCAAGTATGGCTACGAGCTGAAGAAGAACCTATACCTCGCCGGGGTCTTCCAGTTCCGCACACAGTTCACCGAGGGCTTCAACGCCGATGGCCTGCGGATCTCCAACTTCATGGCGCCGGCCTACGCCCTGCTCGGTGTGGGTCTCGACTACCGGCCCAATGACAATTTCACCGTGTTCTTCTCACCGGCCACGGCCCGCATGGTCATCGTGAACGACAAGAAGCTGTTCGAAGGACTGGGCCCGGACGATCGGGTCTACGGCGTGCAGAACGGCAACACCTCCGAACTGGAGATGGGTGGTTACCTCCGCCTCCAGTACAAGCGCGAACTGGCGAAGAACATCACCTTCCTCACGCGCGGCGACCTCTTCAGCAACTACCTGCGCAACCCGCAGAACATCGACGTGACCTGGGAAACGTTGTGGACCTTCAAGGTGAACGAGTGGTTCGCAGCCACGTTGAACACCCTCTTGATCTACGACCACGACACCCAGCTGCCGAAGGTGGACGATGCCGGCATCCCATACACCGGGCCGGCCACGCAGTTCAAGCAAACCCTCGGGATCGGGCTCAGCTTCAAGCTCTGATCACCTCTTACGCCGCAAAGGCCGTCCTCCGGGGCGGCCTTTCTGCGTTCCTGGTATCACACACACCATCAACGCGGAAGGAAGCCGAGGTCCTTGACCGGGCGGAGCAGGGCATCGCGCACCGGATCATGGCGGCGCTTGTAAAGGCGGATGCGGTGCACGACCACCGCGCTCCGATCGCGGTCGTGCACGTAGGTCGAGATCCGCCCCTCGGGACCTACGCCGGACGCCCAGCTCGGGGAGAGCGCTGCGGTGATAAGCACAGCATCACCAGGTGTGGTCGCGGCCTTCGCCAGATAGGAGATGGTCGTATCGCCTTGGGCCCATTGCAGCACAAGTGCGGGTGGATGCGCGGTGTCCACAAGGGACAGCAGGATCTCGGCTTCGTAGAGGTCCTGCGGATCGTCCGCCGGGCCCAGGGGATGATGCAGGCTGGGGCCATATTCACGACCCGCAAGGCCCCAGCCCGAGCGGCGGGTGGTAGGGTCATGCACCATGGGCAGGTCGTTGGAGAGGTCCACCAGCCCCACCCGGCGGCTCGGCGACAGTTCACCCAGCAGGTGCCTGTCCCGGATGTTCCCCGGTGAAGGGACCCGTTCCATCACGAATACCTGGCCTTCCACGTGGTCCTCGATCAGGCTGATGTAGGGGAACTGTGCCTGCACCTGGGCGATCCGCTCGTTGGCGCCTCCATTGGCCATGCCCAACACCACCCGCGCATAAGTGGGGTCGTGCAGCGATCGGTCGATGGCATCCGGCGCTTCCTCCGATGGCCAGTGAACGGCAGGGTGGTCGCTCAGCCCCTTCCGGCGTAGATGGAAGGTGACCTGTGGCCGTGGTGCATCGAAGAGGACGAGCGTTCCCGCATCACCAGGCTCGTGCAAGGCCTCATCCGCGATACGCACCATGGCGGCGTATGGCGAATCGCGGAAGGTGAGGTGGTGTTGCCGGACCGTGTACAAGGTGACGGTGGCCAGGGAGGCCAGCACCGCGGTGGACAGCAGCGTGAAGGTGCGGCCGGCGTGGCGCATGCCGGCGAAGAGCCAGAAGAGCAGGTAGGGAAAGCTGAAGAGCAACAGGCTGTACTGCAGCACCGGTGAGCGCCAGATGCTGTAGGCATACCCGATCACCAGCGGTGCAAGGCCCCATGCGGGCAGCAGCCAGACCGCGGGGCTGGGCGTTGTTCTGCGCCCGAGGGACCGGATGAGGCCGTACACCACCAACGCGCTCACGAGCAGCATGAGCGGGAGGGAGAAATGGAACACCCACGCGAGGTAGTCGCCGATCCAATCGTTATCGGGTGGAGGAAGCCAGTTGCCCAATCCGCCGTAGCCCAGTTGCTTGAGCAGGATGGGGATGTTGGCCGCGTAGCACAGCACCATGATCCCCATGGCGATGAGGAAGTTCTTCCGTTGCGCCGGTGACTGCAGCACGAACACCGAGGCCACCATGATGCCGGCGAGGAGGAGGGCGAAGTGGTGCACGTAGCCGCTTGCGACAGCCGCGGCAATGGCGATGGCGAGGTTCCGGCGCCGGTGGAAGGCGAGGTGGCGCGTGAGCTGATCCGCCAGCACCGCCGTGGTGAAGAAGCCGATGGCGTACGGCCGTGCGATCTGTGCGTACAGCACCGTGTATTGCAGCGTGGCCAGCAGCGCGATGCTCACGAGCGCTGTACCGGCCGAGGTCCACGCCAGGGCGAAGCGGTACAGCGGGAACAGCGCCAATACGGCCAGCAGTATAAAGGGGAACTTCACCGCCACTTCGGAGGTGCCGAAGAGCTTCGTCCATGCCCACTCGAAGACCTGCACCCCGGGTGGATGTGTGTCCAGTTCGATGACGCCTTTGCGCACCGTTCCGCCGAGCGTTGGGTGGATGCGCATCAGCGCGCTGAGCTCGTCGTGTGTGAAGGGCAGTTGCGCCAGGTTCCAGAAGCGCAGCACAGCTGCAAGGACAAGGAGCGCGAGGAAGCTCCAGCGTAACCACGGTTCGCCCGGGAACCAGCCATCACCATAACGGGCGATATGGCGGCGCCAGTCCATGGTCAGTCCAGCCGGTCCAGGTCGCGTTGCACGTCCTTCGCCTTCAGGCTCTCGCGCTTGTCGAAGGACTTCTTCCCCTTGGCCAGCGCGATCTCCAGCTTCGCGAAGCCCTTGTCGTTGATGAAGAGCCGCACGGGAATGATCGTGATGCCCGCGTCGCGCAGCTTGCGGCGCAGCTTGTCCAGCTCCTTCTGGTGCAGCAGCAACTTGCGGTCGCGTTTTGGCTCGTGCACGTAGTGCGGGTTCGTGCCCCAGGGTGCGATCTGCATGCCGCGCACCAGCAGGTCGTTGCCGGCGAAGGTGCAGAAGGCCTCGTTGATGCTCGCGCCGTGGTTGCGGATGCTCTTGATCTCGGAGCCCATCAGCACCATGCCGCATTCGAAGGTGTCGAGCAGGTTGTACTCGTAGCCCGCCTTGCGGTTCTTCACATCAATGGTCGCGGACATGGGAGCGCGAAGCTACGGGTGATGCCGTGGCTCAGCCCAGCGCCACGTCCAGGACCATCATCACGATGAATCCGCCGATGAAGCCCAGGGTGGCGATGTCGGTGTACTTGTCCTGCTGGGTCTCCGGGATCACCTCCTCCACCACCACGTAGATCATGGCTCCCGCGGCGAAGGCGAGCGCGTAGGGGAGGAAGCTCTGCATGTGGATCACGGCCACCGCACCGATCACCCCGGCGATCGGTTCGACGATGGCGCTGAGCTGGCCGTACCAGAAGCTGCGTGTGCGGCTGAGTCCCTGCCGCCGCAAGGGCATGCTCACGGCGAAACCCTCCGGGAAGTTCTGCAGGCCGATGCCGATGGCCAGCGCCACGGCACCACCGATGCTCGCCTCGGGCATGCCAGCGGCCACGCCCCCGAACAGCACGCCCACGGCCAATCCCTCAGGGATGTTGTGCAATGTGATGGCGAGGACCAACAAGGTGGTCTTATGCCATTTGGTCTCGATGCCTTCAGACCTTGACCTGTCGAAGTTCAGGTGGAGGTGTGGCAGCAGCTTGTCCATGCCGAAGAGGAACAGCGCCCCGACGGCGAATCCCACGGCTGGCGCGAGCCAAGGCAGGTTCCCCATGCGTTCGCTCATCTCGATGCTCGGTGCGAGCAGGCTCCAGAAACTAGCCGCCACCATCACGCCCCCTGTGAACCCGAGCATGCCATCGAGCCATTTCCGTGAGGCGTGGCCGAAGAAGAAGACGAGGCTGGCGCCCGCAGCGGTGACCAGCCAGGTGAAGGTGGTGGCGAGGAAGGCTCCCAGGACCGGGTCGATCGACCCAAAGAAATCAAGTACCTCGTTCATGGATCAGATGGTCTCCACCTGCAGGTGATGGCACACGTCGTGGCTCAGGCTGAACGCCGCGCCGTTCTTCGGCTTGATGTCGAGGCTGCCGTCGAAGGCATGCACCTCCATCACCGTGAGCTGCGAGCCGATGCGCAGGCCCTTCGAATCGAGCAGGCGGAGCAGGCCGTCGGTGGTCTCGCTCACCGCCGCGATGCGCACCGTGGAACCGGCACGGCACATGGACAAGCGCTCCGTGTTGCGCGTTCGGATCCTTCCCTGCCTGTCGGGGATCGGATCACCGTGCGGGTCGAAGCCCGGGTTGCCGAGGTGATTGTCCAGCCGGTCGATGAGCTTGGTGCTCGCCACATGCTCCAGTTGCTCGGCCACCTCGTGCACCTCATCCCAACCGAAGCCGAGCTGTTGCACCAGGAAGGTCTCCCACAATCGATGTCGCCGCACGAGCTGCAGCGCGTGGCCGCGACCCTTGGCCGTGAGCTTCACGCCGTGGTAGGGCTGGTGCTTCAGCAGGCCCTTCTCCGCCAGCTTCTTCAGCATGTCCGTCACGCTGCTCGCCTTGGTATGGAGCCGTTGGGCGATGTCCTTGGTCTGGGCGTTGTCCCCTTCCTGTAACAAGGAATAGACGGCCTTCAGGTGGTCCTCTTCGCTTCGGGTGAGCATGGAATGATAGGCGAAGGTAAGGACAATTATTAGGCAAGCCTAAACCTTGGGTCATTCGCCGCTCGTGCCGGTCGGTGGGGCGGGGGGCGCCTACCTTTGCGTGCACATGTACGGGTTGCTGCGTCCTCTGCTCTTCCTGCTCGCCCCGGAGCGGGCGCATGCGCTCACCTTCCGGTTGTTGGATCTGCCGGGCGCGGCGTTCTTGAGCGGTGGTTCGCCACCGCCCACGGCTGCGGCTCTGGAGGTGATGGGCCTGCGCTTTCCCGGGCCGGTCGGTCTGGCGGCGGGCATGGACAAGGATGCCGCCCATGTGGATGCGCTTGGCCGCATCGGCTTCGGCTTCGTGGAGGTGGGCACGCTCACGCCCGTGGCCCAACCCGGGAACGACCGCCCGCGACTGTTCCGGCTGAAGCCGGACCACGCCTTGATCAACCGGATGGGCTTCAACAATGGGGGGGTGGAAGCGGCCGTCCAGCGGCAAGCGGAGAAGGACCGGCATCCCGGGTTGGCGGCAACATCGGGAAGAACAAGGTGACACCGAACGAAGCCGCCATCGATGACTATGTCGCCTGCTTCGAGGCGCTGCATCCCGTGGTGGACTACTTCGTGGTGAACGTGAGCAGCCCGAACACGCCTTCTGCGTGCGCTCCAGGAGAAATCCCGTGGTGAACGAGCTGAAACGTCGGTGATGCGGAAGGCCGTTCATCGTCCCATCCTCCTCAAGATCGCGCCCGACCTGAACGAGGCGCAGCTGGACGATATCGTGGCAGTCGTGAAGGAGAGCGGCATCGCTGGCGTGATCGCCACGAACACCACCGCGATCACGGCGAGGCTTCCACACCAATCGAAGTCGACCGATGGGTGCTGGTGTGAGAAGCTCGCGACGCCGCAGCACAGAGGTCGTCTCCTACTCCGTCAGCGTCTGCCGCGACCCACGGTCATCATCGTGTGGGGGGCATCGAAGTGCCGCGGCCGCGGATCGAGAAGTTGGAGGCCGGTCGCATCTCGAACAGGTCTACACCGGACTCGTTTACGAGGGGCGAAGCCTGCTCAGACGCATCAATCGGGCATTCATGCTTTGGCGATCGGCGAAGAATGCGGGTACACCACGGATGGACACGGATGTACACGGATAGTTCCGCTGATGTTGCTGAACGAGGAAGAGTCCGGAGGTGATCGGCATCGCGATCGAGGTGCTGAACGAGCTTGGGCACGGACTACTCGAGAAGCCCTACGAGAACGCGATCCGTGGAATTCAGGCTCTGAGGCATTCCTTTGAACAGCAACCGTCGATGATCGGGGTGGGTGGCATCGACAGTGCCGAGTCCGCGATCGAGAAGCTCGAGGCCGGCGCCGACCTGGTGCAGGTGTATACCGGCCTTGTGTACGAAGGACCGGCCCTGCTCACACGCATCAACGAAGCCTATCTACGATGGAAGCAGCGCAAGTGAAGCTCATCGAATGTCCCCGTGATGCCATGCAGGGACTGCACACCTTCATCCCCACGGATCGCAAGGTGGAGTACATGGACAGCCTGCTGCGCGCAGGTTTCGATACGATCGACATCGGGAGCTTCGTCAGTCCCAAGGCGATCCCACAGCTGGCCGACACCCCCCTGGTGCTGGCGCGCATCGATGTGGCCGATACGCGCTCGAAGCTGCTGGTGATCGTGGCCAACGAGCGTGGTGCCGAGGAGGCGGTGAAGCAGGAGCGGGTAAGCTACCTCGGCTATCCCTTCAGCATCAGCGAGACCTTCCAGCAGCGTAACACCAATACCAGCATCGAGGGCTCGTGGGACCGCATCGCCCGCATCGCGGAGCTCACGCGGAACGCCAACAAGGAGCTGGTGGTGTACATCAGCATGGCCTTCGGCAATCCGTACGGTGATCCCTGGAACGCGGAGGTGGCGCTGCAATGGACAGGCCGTCTGGTAGAGGAGCTGGGCGTGCGCATCATCGCACTGAGCGATACGGTGGGCGTGGCCGATCCGAAGGACATCCGGTCCATGTTCTCCGCGCTCATACCGGCGATGCCCGGGGTGGAGTTCGGCGCACACCTGCACTGCACCCCGGACAACTGGCAGGCGAAGACCGCAGCTGCCTGGGAGGCCGGCTGCCGCCGCTTCGACGGGGCGTTGAAGGGTTATGGCGGATGCCCAATGGCGGAAGATGAGCTCGTGGGCAACCTGGCCATGGACATCTTCGTGGCCGACCTGGAACGGCGTGGGATCAGGACGGGGATCGACCTGGAGGCGTTGGAGCGCTCGGTGCGGTTGGCGGGCACGGTGTTCCCGGGGTGATCAGTTCATGCACGGTGCAATTCGAACACCGTGATCTCGGGTGGCATGCCCACACGGCCGGGGAAACCGATGAAACCGAAGCCCCGGTTCACGTAGAGTTTCTGAGTTCCTTCCGCATACAGGCCCGCCCAATGCTTGTACACCCATTGGGCCGGGCTGTATACGACGCCGTTGAGCCGGACCCCGAACTGGGCTCCATGCGTATGTCCGCTCAGGGTAAGGTCGATCCCTGTGCCGAGCACTTTCTCTTCCCAATGCGTGGGATCATGGCTCATGAGGATCCGGAAGGGCAGCTGATCGGTCCCATAGATGGCCTTATCGAGGTCACCGTATTGCTGGAAACGGCGCCCCCAGTTCTGGACACCGAGCAGGCCGATCCGGGAACCATCGCGCTCCAAGAGGATGTGTTCATCAAGCAGCAGCTTGAATCCCATGTCACGGTGGAAGCCGGTGAGTTTCTCCAGGTTCGCCCGTTTCGCGCTGGCATCATCCCACTTCACATAATCACTGTAGTCGTGGTTCCCAAGGATACTGTACTTACCCATCCGTGCTTGAGCTTCGGCGAATACAGGGATGAACCGCTCCGCTTCATCCGCGTAATCGTTCACCATATCCCCGGTGAACAGGAGCAGGTCCGGTGATTCGGCGTTGATAAGGTCCACCCCGTTCCGCGCGATGGATAGGTCATCACCATAGCTTCCCAGATGCAGGTCACTGATCTGCACGATACGCAGTCCATTGAACGCCTCAGGCAGGCCCGGACTGTCGATCCGCACACGTGCCACATTGAATTTCCGGCGACCCTTTGTCACGCCATAGAGGACGGCTGCGAACGGAACGGCGGATGCGATCAATCCAAGCTGGCTCAGGAAGTTCGCTCTGCCCATCGTTTCACCCGATACTTCCGGAGCACCGGGCAGCAACTTGCCCCAGATCCAACGTCCAAGATGTAGGATGTCGTCCAGTCCATGGAAGGTCACGATGACGAGCTTGGGCAGGAAGAAGAGCAGGAACAAAGCCACCAATGAGAACACGTAGCTGTGGTCGCGTCGCTCTTGGGAGTTTCCCATGCTGATGACGGTCCAGACCATGACCGCCAAGATCCCCAGCGAGATGATCCAATACAAGTACCTGACGATGCGCCGCAGGACAAGGGAGTGGTTGGCGAGCGCCGTATTCACACCTTTGTACGCATACAGATCGATGAGGACCAGTACGACAAGGAAGATGGAGAAATTGCGGATGGCGGCAGCGGACATGGGTCGAAGCTACGGGTCGGAGCGGCCGGGAACCCGTCGGATTGTCGTGTTCATGTGCTGGCGGGCTTGTGCTGCTGTGTCCCTCATCCTTCTCGCGTGCGTTCCAGCCAGTTCACAAACGTGGCGAAAGGCCTTTGGGGCGTTCGGTCAGGATCAAGGTGCCGTGGTACGGTGGGTAAGTGATGGGACAATACTCGTCGGTGGTAGTACGGGTAGCTTCGGGGCGGGCGGATCGGACATCTATCTGCTGGGTTTGGACGGGGCTGGAATTCGCCAGTGGAGCGCGACCATTGGAGGGCCCGCTGTGGAGGAACTCGTAGATATGGTGAAGCTTCCGGGCGGGGACCTTCTGCTTGCGGGGAACACGAATTCGAACGGTGGTTATGACGGGGCGCTGGTGCGCACCGACGCTTTTGGCAACGTCATCTGGGAACGAACTTATGGGGCCGACGATTGGGACTTCTTCCGGGAGATGCTGGTGACCGCGGCCGGTGAGGTGATGCTTGTCGGCCGTTCATTCAGAGAAGGCGTCGGAGCAGAGGTGTGGGTCCTAAAGGTGGACGAGGAGGGTGAGATATTGGATGAGTGGCTCTATGGCGGTGATGGAGAACAGGAAGGGCGAGCGATCTGTGCGTTCGGCGACGGTTTTGTCATCGCCGGCTCCGCAGGTACGGGGGAACTGAGCGATGGATTGCTGATCCGCATCCAGGTGGATGGTTCCGAGGCCTGGTCGCAGACGTTCGGTGGTGATTCTTTGGACATGTTCAACGATGTGTTGGCGACCTCCGACGGAGGACTCTCGATGATGGGCATCACCCATAGTTTCTCGCAATGGGAAGAGGCCTATCACGTGAAGGCCGATGCCGATGGTGCAGAACTGTGGTTCCACAACTGGGGTCAAGTCAATGATCAAGGTGCGATGAAACACCAGGAGTTGTCCTCGGGTGAATTCATTTCCATCGGCTACACCAAGACTTCTGGGGGAGGGGGAGAGGATATGTTCCTCTTGAAGAGCGACCCGGAAGGTGGATTCGTGTTCGGCAGGACGTTCGGCGGTGGTGCTGACGATCAAGGGGCATCGGTGGATCTTACCGATGATGGCTTCGTTTGTGCCGGCTGGACATCGAGTTACGGAGCTGGTGGTCGCGATGTCTTTGTTGTTCGCACGAACGCCTCCGGTTCAACGCTGACAGAGATCGTTGGGACCGCTTTTGATCCCTTGAGCGTGGAGGAGGAGACCGTGGCAACGGTCTTTATAGCGCCGAACCCATCCGCCGGTGACTTCCGGATCGAGGGGCTCGTCGGAAGACATGCCTGGACCTTGCATGACGCATCGGGGCGCATGGTCGGTTCAGGGTCCATCGATGAGATGAGCACGATATCCGTCGATGTGGAAGCCGGTGTGTATCGCTTCCGGTTGGTCGATCAGCGTGGTGTGATGCGCTGGACCGGGTCGCTGGTCATCGTCGATCGATAGGCACCACCGGCCCATGCCTTCCTCCCGCGCCTACCTCCTCCTCGGTCACCTCCTCTTCCTCGGCCTCTTTCTCCTCGCATACATCCATGCCGTGCCGCGCGTGGTGCATGTGGATTCGGCCTTCCAGTTCTTCAAGTGGACCGAGGTGCCCGGTATCGCTGTGGAGGCACATCGCTACACGGCGATCATTCCGCAACTGCTGGTGAAGCTCGCGATGGGGCTCGGACTCCCGTTGAAGGGACTGACGGTCGTGGCTTCCCTGGCCCATGTGCTGGTGCCGTATTTGATCTTTCTCGTGATCGGCCACGGGATGAAGCAGCCCTGGCTGGCGATGGGGGTGGTGCTGGCACAAGTACTCGCCACACGCCTCACCTTCTACGGGATCGTGCTGGAGGCGAACTACCTGCTCAGCTATCCCTTCCTGCTCGCCGCCGTGCTGGCCGGACCGAAGGCACGATCGAACGATAGGCGTTCCTTCCTGCTTGCGCTCGCGGCGCTGCTACTGATGCTGTTGGTTCATCCCTTGGGTGCCTTCGTGGCGCTCTTCGTCCTACTCCATCACCGGCTGAATGGATCGGTAGGGTCGCGGCAGCTATACGTGCTCATGGGCCTCGCTGTGCTCTGGCCATTCGTGGGTCGGCTGCTCTTCCAACCGACGTCCTATGAGTCCGGACTTTACACCGCGCTTGAAGAAGGCTTCGCAGGTCCGGTGCGGTTCTCGGAACTTCCCGGCTTCCGGTATCTGGTCGATCATACGGCGAACTACACGACGCACTACCTGCTCCTCTGGTGTGCCCTGGTCCTGCTGGTCTCGCTATTGGTGCGGCGAAAGGCCTGGTCGATCACGGTCCTGGTACTCGGGGCCATCGCAGGCTTCATCCTCATCCACGTATGGGCCTACCATGCCGGTGAAACGGCCATGATGATGGAGAAGAATTTCCTTCCGCTGGCGGTCTTCGTGGCGCTGCCGCTCTCAGTGGAACTCGGTCGCACATCCGCGCGCCACCAATGGTGGGGACTTGTACCGTTCGCGCTCGTCCTCTTCATCCAGTTCCGGGGGATCTCCTTCGCCTCCCGTCCGGCCCGTGAGCGGGTGGACCGGATCGCGGCCCTGGTGGAACATGGCCGGGAAGCTGGTGTGCGCAAGGCCTGTGCAGATCCGCGCGCGTTGGATGATGATGGCCTTCACATCCACTGGGCCCTGGCCTTCGAGACCCTGCTGCTCAGCGCACAGGATGGTGCCGAACAGAGCGTTACGGTCGTAGCCAGCACAGAATGCGTGACGAACGGCACGTGTGTGGACCTGTCGGAACTGGTGGATGGTCACAGGATCTGCGGCGAAGGGGATCGTTACTACCAACTCCCGAACGGACCTTACGTCTTACTTTCAGCCCATTGATCGTTCGCGTCCCTTATGGAAGAGAATATCCTGTCTGGTTTCCGTTGGGTTCATATCGCTTCGGGCTTCGTGGCTCTTTTCGTGGCACCCATCGCCATGGCCGTCCGGAAGGGTGGTGACGCGCACCGGCTCTGGGGCAAGGTCTTCTTCTATGGCATGGCGGTCGTGGCCTTCACGGCCATCGTCATGGGCATCTGGCAGAACAAGATGTTCCTGGCCATGGTCGCCGTTCTGAGCTTCCACATGGCTGCTTCGGGCTACCGGGCACTGTTCCACAAGCGGCTGCACGCCGGCCAGAAGCCGGGCACCATGGACATCGTGCTGCAGGGCACGGCCGGTGTGGTGAACGGCGGGCTCTTCATCTGGGGCTTCGTCAACATCCTGCTCGGGAACAAGGGCGTGGGCACCATGCTCTTCATCGCCTTCGGCCTCATCGGCAGCTTCATGGTATGGCGCAACCTCCAGCGCTTCTACAAGCACCACCACGAGAAGCACGAGTGGCTCTTCGCGCACATGGCGGGCTTCCTCGGCGGCTACATCGCCACGGTCTCGGCCTTCAGTGCGGTGAACATGGACTTCATCAAGCCGGTCTGGCTGCAATGGCTCTGGCCCACCATCGTCGGTACACCGCTCATCATCCTCTGGTCGCGGTACTACCGGAAGCGGCTTTCCCGCGGTCGTCGCGCACGGGATGTGGTGGAGATCCGGATCTAGTGATCCGGGCGGGTGCCGATCGGTACCTTAGCCACCCATTCAACGGATGGTGGAACCCTCGCAAGCCGCTCCACGTGTTCTCGTGCTCTATACCGAGACCGCACCTTACGTCATGGCCTGCCTGGACGCTCTGGTGGCACGCACGGGAGCACGCATCGAACTGGTGCGCTGGCCGGTGAACGCCGAAGCACCCTTCGATACCGGCGCCCATCCGGGTATCACGATCCATGACCGTACCGCCTTCGACGATCAGGCCCTGCTCGCCTTCGCATTGAAGTTCGATCCGCAGCTGGTCATCGCCAGCGGCTGGGTGGACAAAGGCTACCTGCGCGTGTGCCGGGCGATGCGGCGCAAGGGTGTGCCCACCAGCATGAACCTCGATACCGCCTGGCGCGGTGGGCCGAAGCAGTGGCTCAGCACCGTGCTTGCGCGCTTCTGGATGCCGCGGACCTACAGCCACATCTGGGCCACGGGATCACGTCAGGTGCGGTACGCACGCATGCTCGGCCTCCGTGATACGCACATCCTCACCGGGCTTTACGCGGCGGACACCAAGCCGTTGGTCGAAGCCTCGGTACGGGCGCGCGCTGCACGAAGCCAGCACTTCCCGCATCGCTTCATCCACGTGGCGCGCTACATCCCCACCAAGGGCCAGCAACTGCTCTGCGATGCGTTCGCCGAGCTCTGCGATCAAGGGCGTGCCGGTGATTGGGAGTTGCATCTCGTCGGCGTCGGTGAACGTTTCGACGCGGTGCGCGACAGTCCTTCCGGCAGACATCCACGGATCACGCATCGCGGCTTCGTGCAGGCGGGTGAAATGCCCGCGGTGCTGGCGGAAGCGGGCGTGTCCGTGTTGCCGAGCCTGTATGAACCCTGGGGCGTGGTGGTGCAGGAGCACGCGTGCATGGGCCTGCCGCTCCTCTTGAGCGATGCGGTGGGTGCGGGTGAGCGCTTCCTGAAGGAGGGGGAGAACGGCGCCTCCCACAAGGCCGGTGACAAGGACGATCTGCAACGGAGCCTCCTGCGGATCATCGGGATGGACGATGCCGCGTTGGTGCGCATGGGCGAACGCTCCGCAGAACTGGGAGCCACCTGGACACCGGCGATGTGGGCGGAGATGGCGGAGAAACACTTCTTCGAACGGTGAGCGTTCCCAAGGTCCTCGCCTTCATCGATTGGTACAAGCCCTACTTCAAGGCGGGCGGTCCCGTGCGCAGCCTGGTGAACCTGGTGGAGCACCTGCAAGGGCGCATCGACTTCCACATCATCACTGGCGACCACGACTATACGGCCACAAGCAACGAGGCTGGTGTGCCCACGGATCAATGGATCACCGCGGATGCCGGTGAACAGGTCTATCACGCTTCTCCCGAAGCACGATCGGTCGCCAGATGGCGGGAGTTGATCACGGGCGGATCCTGGGACCTGGTCTACATCAACGGACTTTACTCGCAGTGGTCCACGATCGTGCCACTCTGGGTGCTGCGCGGTAGCCAGCTACGGCGGATCGTAGCCGTGCGTGGCATGCTGGCGGCCGGTCCCATGCGGCAGAGCGCCCTGAAGAAGCGCCTCTTCCTGTGGGTGATGAAGCGGCTCGGCTGTTTCCGGGGTGTGGAGTTCCAGGCGACGATCGCGGAGGAGAAGGCGGACATCTTGCGCTGGATCGGTCCGAGGACCGTGGTGCATGTGGTGCCCAACCTCGCCCGCAAGGTGAGCGATGTTCCTCCGAAGAGCTTGGAGAAGAAGCCGGGCGAACTGCGCCTGATCAGCGTGGCGCGGATCGCGGAGGAGAAGAACACGCTCTTCGCGATCGAACGGTTGACGGGGGTGAAGGGCAGGGTGCGCTTCGATCTGTACGGCACGGTGTACGACGAATCCTACTTCGCGCGCTGCCAGGAGGCGATACGTGCCTTGCCATCGGAGATCGAGGTGCGTTGGCATGGTCAACTGGCGAATGAAGCCGTGGCCGCCGCCATCGGTGAGGCGCATGTCCTCTATATGCCGAGCGTGGGCGAGAACTTCGGTCATACCATGCTCGAAGCGCTTATCGTCGGTCGTCCGCTGCTCATCAGCGATCGCACCCCGTGGAAGGGCTTGGAAGCCGCAGCTGCCGGCTGGGACCTTCCGCTGGAGGACCCGGCGCGCTTCACCGCCACCGTGCAACGGGCCGTGGACATGGACCAGGCGGCCTATGACCGGCTGGTACAGGGAGCGTACGCCATCGGTGCCCGATATTTGAACGATCCCGATCCCGTGGAACGCAGCTACCGCATGTTCAGGCCATGACCGATCGTCCGCAGGTCGACCTCAGCCGCTTCGACAACTCGAAGACCTTCCACCCCGGCGCGGGTGCGGTGAAGCGTACGCTCTGGTACTTCACCAACGCGCTCTTCTTCCTCAATCCCTGCTTCCCTTTCCGCAGTCCCAAACCGGGCCTGCTGCGCCTGTTCGGCGCCAGGGTGGGGAAGGGTGTGGTCATCCATCCCTCGGTGAACATCAAGTTCCCGTGGAAGCTCAGCATCGGCGATCATAGCTGGATCGGTCAACGGGCATGGCTCGATAACCTGGATCAGCTGACCATCGGCAACAATGTGGTGATCAGCCAGGGCGCCATGATCATCCAGGGCAGCCACGACTACAAGAAGATCGACTACCCCACCTACACCAGACCGGTCGTGCTCGAGGACGGCAGCTGGATCGGGGCCGGGGCCATCGTTACGCTCGGAGTTACTGTGCGTTCCCACGCAGTGCTCGCTGCCGGCAGTGTGGCCACCAAGGACCTGGAGGCCTATACCATCCATCAGGGCAATCCCGCACAAGCTGTTCGTGAGCGGGTGATTGAGAGTCGATAGCGATCACATGAATGAGTATTTGGGATAAGATGATCGGAAAGGCTGGATCGGGTAATGAGCTGCCAAAGCAGATCCGACTGACGAAGGAGAATCTCGCTTGGTGGCCAAACTTTCAATCTCGATTCGATAAGGGCCTGATCCGATTTGATTCAACTGGAAGATTGCGCTACAAGCACGGTGCTCCGGTAGGGGATCTCGTACTTGTCAAGGTGAAGAAGGATGGAACGGGAGTGTATAAGGAATCGGCCGTTGAATGGTTTGACCCCGATAGTCCAATGGCCACCTCATTCATGTGGCCTTGATAGGATCAAGCAATGAAAGTCACCCTCATCACCGTGTGCTTCAATGCCGCCGATGTGATCGCGGCTTCGATGGACAGCGTCTTCGCGCAGACGCATCCGGACATCGAGGTGATCGTGATCGATGGCGCCAGCACGGATGGGACGGTCGATATCCTGAAGCGCTACCACAAGCCCGGCAAACCACTGCAGGGTCTCCCGACGCAGGAGGGGACCCTGCAGGGAGCAGGAGAGGACGCCGCAGGGTCCCTTGCAGGAGACCCTGCGGAGGTTTCGCGTGGCATTGATGTGCTCGTGAGCGAACCCGACGAGGGCATCTACGACGCCATGAACAAGGGGCTGGCCCGTGCCACCGGCGACATCATCGGTTTCGTGAATGCGGGTGACCTCCTGATGACACCCGATACCATCGCCCACGTGGTGGCCGCCTTCCAACGCAGCCATGCCGATGCTGTTTATGGCGACATCATCATGGTGGATGAGCACGACATCCACAAGGTGCACCGCACCTGGCTCAGTGGCACCTATCACCGTGAGAACTTCCGCAAGGGTTGGATGCCGCCGCACGTGGGCACCTTCATCAAGAAGAGCGTGTACGACCGCTTCGGCCACTTCAACACCGACCTGCGCATCGGTGCCGATTACGAGATCCTGCTGCGCTTCCTGTACAAGCACCGCATCCCCACCGTGCACCTGCGCGAGGTGCTCGTGCGCTTCCGGCTGGGAGGCATGAGCAACGGCAGCGTGAAGCACATCCTGAAGGCCAACCGTGAGGTGCGTGCTTCCTGGGGCTTGAACGGACTGCAAGCGCCGCCCTTGCTGGTCACGCGCAAGCTCTGGAGCAAGGTGCTCCAGTTCTTCCATTGAGGAAAGGTTCAGAGCCGGGTGAAGGTCGCCGTGGAGGCGGCCCGACCCTCCGCATCGAGCAGCCGCAAGGCGTATGTACCGCTGGGCAGCTGCGACACGTCGATGGTCTGGTACACCATGCCGGTGTACACCACCTTGCCCGTGGCGTCCGTGATGGTGGCCCTACCCGCGGTCAATTCGCCGGTTATCGTGATCCGATCGGACTCCACCGGGTTGGGATGCAGTCGGATGTTCCGGCGAGTGGGTGCGTCCACCGCCACCATGTCGAAGACGGTCTCGGTGCCGTCCAGGTCGGTCTGGCGAAGTCGGTAGTAGGCCGTGCCGCTGAAGCTCCAGGGGTCCACGACGGAATAGTCCTGCACCGCGTTGCCATTCCCGGCGGTCGGTACTTCCAATGCGGTCTCGAAGCGCTCACCATCCAGGGAGCGTTCCACTGTGAACCGCTCGTTGTCCTGTTCCATCGCCGTGGTCCAGCTCACCTTCACACCTTCGGTCGCGGCCTCTGCATCGAAGGCGACCAGGTGGATGGGTAGTAGCGCCGCCGTGCAATTGACCTGCTGGTTGGGGATGCCGGGGCCGTTGATCGTGACCACCACGTTGCGGCAACCCAGCGACGATAGGGTGGCCGTGCTGCAATCACTCACGCCCCGCCATGGGTTCGAGCCCGTGTCGATGATACCCGTGCCACCGCTGGTCGGCATGGAGAAGAAGTGGTCCTGATCACCGCAATAGGCGCGACCTTGGAGCGTGTACAAGTTGCCCGGGATGTTGGACCCGCTGAAGGTGACCGTATACCCGATCCGCAGGTTGTAGTTGTAACCGTTCGGGCAGCTGCTCGGCTTCAAGAGCTGCCTTAAGGTGATCTGGATGTTCACGGAATATCCATTGCTGGAGTTCACCGAACATTGGGCACTGGTCATTGCAGGGACCAGCACGCACAAGAGAAGCGCACAGGCAGTGTTGACCGACCTTGACCGCACAGATCCAACACCACCACCAGGTCGAATAATATGGAGCATTGCAACGTTGTACGCGTTGGTAGGTAGAAGGTTCCTGCTGGTCAGCGGCCCGCATGGGCGTGTGCCAGCGCCATCGCGGCCTGCAATGCCTTCGAACCCATCTTCCTCAGCTCCGCGATGGTCGCTCCCTTCTGGCCCCATTTGCTCGGGTGCGGACGGAAGGCGGATGGATCTTCTTCGATCATTCGCGCCTGCAGCTCCTGGTCAAGCATCAGCACCGCATAGCCTTCCTCCGGCCACAGCGTCATGAAGGTCCGGCCCGGCTTTCCCCCGGGCTTCTTCGGTGCCAGGCGATAGGCCGGCCGGCCGAAGTGGTCGTACTCATCGGCCTTGAAATGCTCCAAGGCCATGGCACGCGCGGCTTCCACATCCATGTTCCGAAGGTAGAGGCTGATGGGACAGAACCAGCGCTGTCGGGTCATGCCTTCGGCGCGAGTAGTGAATACGGACCACGGACGAACCCGGATGAACACGGATCGACACGGATAAAGGTCTCGCAACTGATCTCATCCGTGTCCACGGTCAGCGCGAAGAAGTGCGGCGCTGTTGTTCCTACCCTTGAATGCATGTGCAGGGTCGCCGCCTGACCGACTGCGTTCAGAACAGCCGGAAGGAGAGCGTCGCCTGCCATTGCCAGCGGTCCAGGAAACGATCCATGACGATGCGTTGCTTGTCAAGATCGTGCGCTGCGGTGGCACCGAAGCGCAAGGCTCCGGTCGTGGCCATCTCCGGGCTCAAGCGCTCATCATCCAATGCGCTCCCATGCAGCAGCGCGATGGCGATCGGGTCGCCGTGTACCACGTAGGACTCATCCTTGCCGAGTGCGAAAGGATCGCTGGTGTCCAGGATCTTCTGGTGCAAGCTGTGTGTGGCGCTCACACCGACGCTGATACGTCCCCATTCCATGCCCGCACCGAACACGGTGTTCAGGAAGAAGGCGTTGTTGGTGTTCCGGTCGGCGAAGGGACCATCAAAGGCGTATTGATCCACGCTGTACGCGACGTCATTCCCTTCCTTCCGACCCTGGATCCGGGTGACGGCATACTCCGCATGGATGCGCACCATGTCGGCGCCAAGCCCCGCCTCGATGTACGGACGTGGACCGCGCACATCCGCTCCGGTCAGGAATACGCGCATGGGAAGCTGCAGGCTCCATTGGTCCGCGCGGAAGGAGCGTGGTCGTCCCTGTTCCCATACCGCGCTGCTGTGCCCCGCGGCCAGCGCTTCCGACACCAGTTGGGCACCGGGGCCGAAGTCGTCCGATGCGACCAGGTAGACATCACCATTGCGGTCATCGGCGGTGAACGAGAACTCCTGCGGCATGCCGAAGAGATCCAGCTCGGGACCACGGGTCAGGTGACCGAAGTCCACCTGCTGCGGTAGCCCGTTGTCGGCATTCGGCATGTAGCGGAAGCGGAAGCCGGCGGCAAAGCCTCCAGCAAGACGCACACCATCCGCGCCACGACGACCGGTACGCGCGAGTAATTCCAGCTGAGCAAAAGGCGCAGTGCCACCGTAGAAGCTGCCCAGACCAGCACCAGTGTGCATCTCCCAGGGTGAACGGTCGATCCGGACCGGATCGCTGGGTCGTTCCTTCATGTCGCTATCCCGCGCACGCTCGACCCCGGCCGGGCGGTCGATCATCGTGCGCTCCATGCCTTCCAAAGCACCGGTGCTTGCGTGCAACACCTTCACCTCCACGAGCACTTCACGCTTGCCCTGTGCACGTACATGCACCGCGAGTATGGCGGAGGCGCTGGCCAGTTCACCCAGTTCCACCGCATGCGCCTCATCCAGCAGACCGGAGGCACTCAAGCGTTGCTCGTTCAGCAGGACATCGAGCTGTGCACGCTCCACCAATCGGAAGCCATCGGCCTTGTTCGCGAGGTGGTAGATGAACTCAGCCGTGACCGCATCGGTCAGGGCCTGCTCGCCTTCTTCGGGGATGCCCAGCACGGCAACGGTGGGGTGTCCCAAGCGGTCGATCCGGTCCGCCAACCGGGTGGCCAATGCGCTCAGGCTGTCCGTGCTGTCCGCGGCATGCACGGCGATGAAGGGGAAGCAGCAGAGCAGGAGGGAGAGCTGGCGGATCATGGCGGTGGCGTTCACATGCCACCACGAAGCCAACTATCAGGCCAAGATCAAAGGGCGCGAAGCGATCAAGGTTCCGTCTGCAATTGCTGGTACTGGTCCACCCACTGGCCGTTCACGTTCGGATCGTAGTTCACGTCGTTCGTGCCGAAGTACTGCCCGTTCTGGTCCACCCAGTAGTTCTGGTAGCCCGATTCCACCTTGCCCGTCTGACCGGTGTAGGGGTTGTACGCGTTCTGTTCGCCGCGGATCATGTCGATGGTGGCATCGTGCATGCGGTCCGAGCTGGCGTTGTTGTTCCGCCAGGTGCTCATCTGGGCGTCATTCACGCTGTTCACCATGTCGCGGTGCGCGGCCTGGCTTCGGTCGAAGTTGGCCTGGTTCTGCTGCATGCGCTGGTTGTGCGCGGCCCAGCTCTGGTTGCCCTTCTGTTGCTCGCTCTGTGCGTAGGCGGCGAAGTAGGCCGGGTCGAAGCGGACGCTGGCCAAACTGTTCACCAGGGCCATCTCCTCCTGCTGAAAGTTGGCCGCTTTGGTCTCTGCGCCGGTGAAGCGGTAGCCCCAGTTGGTCATGTCGGGGCTCTGGAAAGCGAACCAATGCATCACCAAGGCGATGCGGTCATCTCCCTTCCGCCACTCGCTCACGTTCGCCTGGCACACCTTGCGCACCTGCCCAACGGAGTACATGCCGTCCAAGCCGCGCTGGTCGGCCTGGGCCACCTGCGGCAGTTCGCGCATGCCGATCAGCTCCCAGCCCTTCTGCCGCATCTTCGGCGCCAGGTCCTGTTGCACCAGCTGGTCCGGGCTCACCGGCGGACGCATCTGCCCGCCCTGTTGCTGGTAGAACTGCGCGAACTGGCCCGTGGCGTACACGAAGTTGCCACCGTTCTGGAAGCTCACCTTGAGGTCCGGGCTATCCACGCTCCAATCCCCGCTGGCTGCGCTCTTCAGCGGCCAGCGCTGCGGCACATCGATGTGGACCATGGGCACGTTGAACTGCGGGCTGCGGATGGTCACCGTGCGCGTGCCACCGGGAGCGGCGGCTTGGTCCATGCCTCCGCCCTCGGTCATTCCGTTGTAGCCCTGTGCACCGCCTTGCTCCGTGCGGTACTCCGAAGCATCGCGGCCCGTGACCGCCGCCACGCGATCGGCCAGGGAGCCATCGCCCTGTTGCATGCCCGACGCTTCGTTCGCGTAGGGATCGCTCTGACTGCAGGAAACGAAGGCGAGTGCGAGGATCAGGGAGGGGGATGCGGGGCGCATGATGGGGGTTCTTACTGCAACATCGGTGTCACCTGGCTAATGTGAACGATCCGGAGACTACAACTTTTCCCCGGGCAATTTCGCCGCCTGCTTCACCCAGCGCGTGAACTGCTTCGTATCGATCGCCTCGCCTTCGTGCACGTGGTAATAGCGCACGTTCTTCTGCTTGCTAGCCACGGGTGGCAATGGGTCCAGATGGGCACCCATCATAAAGGAGACCTTCACATACTTCGTGATGCAGTGGTAGGCCACGAACCAAGTCTCGCCGTCCAGTCCGTAGAAGGGCGTGTTCCACTTCACCGCCTTCTTCACCTTCGGTACCGCACGTTCGATCAGCGCATCCAGTTCGGCGCATACCGTTCCCTTCCAATCGGGGATGGCGGCGATGTAGGCCTGTACGGGTTCATCGCCATGGCCTTTCGCGATCTGCGGGTTGCCGCCGGACAGCAGTTTCGCCGGTGCGCGCTTCCCGACCTTCGTGCTCGTGCGGGTCGTCTCCGCGGTGCTGCTCTTCTTCGTTGCCATGGGTGCTATTCGTCGTCCAGCCCTTTGCCGGCCAGGATGCGGTCCACGTGTTTCTCGATGCGTGCCTGGCGCGTGGCGGCTTGTTTGGCCCCGCCGAAGTGGAGCAGGTAGCCCCGCTGCCGTCCGGGCGTGAGTGCCTTGAAGGCCTTGTTCAGCTCGGGCATCTGCTTCAATGCCGTTGCGAATTCCGCGGGCATGTCGAACTCCGCCGTGGTCTTCATCTCCACCTGTTTGCCAGCCCGTTCGTTGGCGATGGCCTCCTTGATGAAGGCTTTGAGTTGCGCACGGCGCTTCACGATGTCCGCCTCGCTGGTGAAACGCATCTGCCTTGCGCTCTGCACGTTCTTCGTCTGCTGCACCAGCTGCTTCTTCGGGTCCTTCAGCAACGCACCCTTGTGGAAGAGCACCGCGCAATAGTCCTTGAAACCGTGCATCAGGAAGACGTTCCTGCCCTCGAGGGTGTAGCAGGGGTGACCCCACTTCAGTTCTTCTGTGAGCCCACTGTCCAATGCGATGCTGCGCAGGAGGGAATATGCCTCCTGCCACGGTCCTTTCTTCTCGAAGAACCAGTCGACCTTGGGATTCATGGAGGAAAGGTAGGGGTGGGCAGGCTCCGACGGCGTGGCTAGGGCGAGTATGAACCACGGATACACACGGATCGACACGGATAGGAGAATGGAGGACATGCATTCATCCGTGGTTCCTCTTCCTCCCTGAGCGCGCCTAGATCTCCGCCAACCTGTCCATGAGCGCTTCCATGGTTCCGTTCCGAGGACTAAGCCGCATCGAAACACGATCGGTGATGGTGCCTTCCTGAAGTTGGTAGGCATAACCATCTGCGCTCTTGCCAACCACTAGAAGGGCCATCGGCTGGCCACGAGGCAATCGTTTGATGTTCGGCGGAAGGCGGTAGACACGGGCGTCCGCATCGCGGGACAGCTCCATATATCCGTTCAAGCTCGGAAAGAAGATCGAAACCCTTTCATACGATAGCTCGGGACCATCCACGGTCACGAACAGATCGATCGGTTGGGCGAATTCCGGGCCGATGAAGCGATCGCAGTTGATGTATCCGAAGCCTCCGGAATAGCGCACGCTGTATGTCTGTCGTTTCCGTACCACGGCCCTCCGCCCGTCAGGCAGCTTCTGCGTCCACTCTTCCGTTATCGTCCCATCAACCGCCGGTTCCACGATATCGCGGAGCTTCAATCCTTCGATGCATGCACGGCGGTCGCTAGCCTCTTCCAGGGTGCGGCTTGCCGCCTCCAAAGACAGTCCTGTGCGCACCAACCGGTCGAAGGCAGCAGAGGCCTCAAGGTCAACACCGCGATCATCGATCACGATCGGCTGGCCCAGGTCCTGCGCGATGAACTCTGCATACGCTTCACGCAGCTTCCTGATGTGGATGGCACTGGTGCTCGGTGTGTTGGGGTCAATGACGTCGAGCTGCTTCAGCAGGTCATGCGCCATACGGTCGGGTACACGCATCGGCTCACCGGCATGGTCCCGATAGAGTGTCAGAATGTCAATGATGTACCTGTTGGCTCCGGCCCGTTCATCGATGTATTGCACGTCGCCCACGGTCCGGACCAATCCGAAGATGTGCTCGGTGAGCACTCGAAGGCGGGCGAGGAAAGGCAGTGAACAGACATAGGTCTGCCGGTAGCGCGGATCCGTGTAGAAGGGTAGGACCGTTCGTGCGATATGCGCCTTATCCCTGCCAATGGCCAGGTCCGCCGTTGGGGCCATGACCGTGTTGTTCTCCCGGGCCGGGTATCGCCGTGCAAGGGAATCAATGCGCTCGAAATCATCACGACCCAGCAGATCGCCCTGGTCCATGATGAAGTACTTGTAGGTAAGGGGTACGGTCTCGATGCGCTCCAATGGGTTTAGAGACCACTGCACCTCATCTCGCTTGCGTACACCACTGAAGACCTTCATCGTGGCCTTCGGGAAGAGGGTGACCGGTTCACTGGGGATGGTCACCTTCCAATCCATTCCTTCGCGAATGCGAAGTAGCTGGCCGTCCTGTTCTGCCTCTACGTAAACGGAGCCGCCTGACCCGAGGAGCTGGCCATCGCTGACCGTCGGCGCTTTCATGGCGTACAGTTCGGCCATGGTCAGCGCAGCATTCCATGTGACCTGGACCTTGCCGTGAACGATCACACCATTGGCGTCAATGAGGCTGTTGGCGGGGATGAGGATGGTCTCCCCTCTGGGACCTGTGATACGTTGGTTCAAGGCGATATCCATTCCCGGCAGGCTCTCCACGTCGCATGGTCTAGAGGCGTGGTGTGTGGGAGTGGCTTTCGCACTGCCCGAGCTCATGCCATCTGAAGTCAATGAGGTCCCCGGCGACTCTTCCTGCTGAACAGTAAGCGCCACCGATAGGGTATCCGTTGTCAGGTCGGAGGTGCTCAGATCCGACCCGCGATCACTCTGGCAGGAGACCAAAGCCAACCCCGCAAGCAGGTACAATAGGTAACGCATCATGTATGGCAACAAGGTAACGCTGACCAGGGTTGAATTGGTGTCCGCAAGGTTGAGTGGAATTGAACCTGGGACTGACATAGAGGTGGAATGATCACGCTTCTTCCTGGATCCTCATCCGCCTCCAGAAAGCCCCTTTCCAGCACCGAACCACCTGAGCCTCCGTCTCCTTCAGATCGCCAAATGCCATTCCGCGATCGGGGGATGAAGGCGCGCACTGGCCATGTATTGGAGCGCCACGGCGCAGCCCGACCGCGCTTTGGCGCTACGCGAAACAGCTACCGAGCCGTCATGCCGCGCTATTGAATGCCCGTGACCCGCCAATGTGGTCCGTACCTCTGCCAATGGGAGCTACGGGCGCGCTTCCGCCACATACCACCACGCCACCGCGCGGTGGTCCGCTACCACTGCGCACGGCGCTTACACATTGGCCTGTTCCCGGACCGCGAAAGCATGGAAGTGGAACGCTTTTGTGGACCGCTAGGCCGCACCAGCCCGTTGCGTCTTTGCACCTGCCTACCAGCCCTGCGCCATAGCCACTGGGAACCAGGCCAAAGCCTGCCTGTACACCGCATTGGCGCCATCGCGCGGTGCCATGGCCACGAGGTACGGGGTGATGGGGGATGAGCACCCTGTAACCGCGGTACCCGCCCCTGCGTTGAACAGCCCGCAAACGCCGATCACATGAAGCTCATCAAAACGGATCTCCGCGGCCTCAACGCCTTGCAAGTGCTCCTGCGCGCACGCACGGTGTACAATGCCATGAAGGACAATCCCCTCTTTCCGGCTCCAACGCCCAGCCTGGCCGAGTTCCAAGCGGGCATCGAGCGCCTGAACCAGTCCGTGATCGACACACACATGGGCGGCAACAAGATGGAGTTCCTCCTCAAGCAGCAGCACAAGGACGAGGTGAGCAACCAGATCAAGTCCCTGGCGGCCTACGTGTCCATCGTGGCGCAGGGCGACCCTGCCATCGTCATGGCCGCAGGCTTCGATCAACGCAAGGCAGCAGCGCCCATCAGCAAAATGGCCGCACCGAAGAACTTGCGCTCCAAGACCGGGGCGTTGCCCGGTACCATCAAACTGCGGTGGATGCCGGTGCATGGCGCTCGCACATACCGGGTCTTCGTTTACAAGGGCTACGCCAACACCGATAAAGCCATGCGCGAACTCGTATGCTCACCCAGCAACTGTATCGTTGACAAGCTTGAGCCCTTGGAGTACTACACCTTCCAGGTACAGGCCATCGGTGCACGTGCGGTGAGCCCCATCAGCAACATCTCATCGGCCCTGTCCATCGGCACGAAGCCCAGCTTGGGCCTTGCCGCCGGGACGGACCGCCTAAGCCTGCGCGCATGAATCCGCTGCACGGCATCCGACAGCAGTTCCATGGCCTGCCACGGCCGTTCCTCGTTCTGAAGCACAGCCCGTCCAATGAACACCGGCTTTTCGGCGTTGGAGAACCGGGCAAAGGAGAGAAGGAAGGACTTAACGGCCCGTTCAACGGCAAAGCCGAATAACACCCGGACGCCATGATCGTGCACACCATGACAACGGCTGAGATGGTGGTGGAGGCCCGCAAGGACTTCCGGGCCCTGTACAACAGGTGCGAGAAGCCCCTGCGCGAGGCGCGCCGCGAGATGATCCGCCAGAAGCAGCAGATCATCCACCTGATGGACTGGACCTCGCCGCGCAAGAACCATTGGTTGCTGTTGGTGCACCAGCGCAAAAGCGGCCCGCGTATCTATGCCCTGGTGTGGTATTACGACCGGGAAGGCCGGATCAATGCCATGCATTTGGCGCACAAGGGCATGGCTTTCCGCATCGACCGGCACGTGATCGAGCGCTACGGCGAGCGGTTCGACCCCACGGCCAAGCCCTTGGAGCGGCTGCAGCGCTTCTGGCTGGAGAACCACGTCTACGGCTTGGAACCCACCAAGCAACTTCCTGACGGCCGCTGGAGCGTGAATGTGGGTATGAACCACGGCATGGGCCTCGGCCTATGGGAGCAAGGCACCGAGATCGTCCTGGTGGACACCTTCATCAACCACGGCCAGATGTTCAGCAACCAGCTGGACACCATGGATCGCATGGACCTGCAGCGCATGATGACCGATATGACAGTGGGCCAGCGCCGCTTCTTCATCGACCTGATCAAGCGCCGCCATCCGGAAAGCATCGGTTCGCCGGGACTCACCTGGCTGGAACAGCTTGCCGCCTGACCGACCCCTACCGATCCAACCCGAACCCCATGTCACTCCTGCGTTTCTTCCGCCGGCCGAAGCGGCTGGAGCTCCACGCGCTGGAGCCGAACGAGACTTGGTACGAGCGCGCCTATTGGCTCACCCTCTTGGTGAAGGAGCTCAAGGACGAGCGCGTGGCGCTGCGTGCGCAGAACAAGGCCCTGCTCCAGCAGGTGAACAGCGGCCAGCCGCTCACCGTTACACAGGAGGAGTTCCTTGCCATGCGCGAGGAACTGAACGAACTGCACAAGGCCAAGGCCAAGTTGGACAGCCGCGTTACTCGCGCCTTCCAGGTACACAGGTCCTTGATGGACGAGGTGGAGGACCTGCGGAACGGCATTGACCGGGCTGCCTGAGGGAACACTGAACGTTGGACTGAACAGCCCCGGTGTGATCCGGGGCTTGTTCGTTGGGGGCTTCGTCTGCCGAGCTACCTTTTGGATGCTGCAACAGGGATAAATTGGTGCCGCAGGGTCCCTTTCAGGAGACCCTGCGGAGGTCTAAATTACACTATGCCTAGTAACCTGCAATACACCAGAGCGATGGGAGCCTCACTGCGTGCTGCCGGAGTTTCTGAAGAAGGAGTTCAAACGGCATATCGTTTAGCTGTAGCAGAAAGAATTCGGTTTGGCCTTTTAGGTGGAATGAGTGTTCCAAGAGTTCCTAGTCCAATCAGAAATCTTGCCCAATGAAGCCGTCTTCGATAATTCTTGAACATTTGAAACATGTGTCTTGGCTTTCTACATGTGGACAATCACATGCTAAACTAGACGAGACACGTTTCCAGAGTGCCTTATCACAGAACGAGGCACTCGTATCGTTCAATTCTGACTCATGGGTTGATGCGAAGACGAACGCGTTCGGGGATATTACGGAGTATTTAGCCGCTAAGGATTATGATTTTTACAGTTCTAATCTTAATAAGTGTTCGATAGACGCAATGAATTTTGTTAGAATTAATGTTCAGTTTAATATCAAGCATCAACTAGAAATGAGGGCATTGCCCTTAGAACTATCCGATGTCATTGCTAGAGACCTTGTGCCAATTATTGTTGAATTCACTTTTGGTCAGAAATTCCCTCACCTTCCCATTCGTTTTCGACTCCTGTTCGACGCATATTTAGCTGGTCGATTGCCCTGCGGTTGGTCGAATTATTCATCTGACTGGAGCACGGGTAGATTGCTCTATTGGTAATGTGCGCGGTCATGTTCAAACCGGTAGTGTATCAGAACGTCGGTAATGTATCAGAACGTCACTTCTGGGTAATGTATCAGAACGTCACTTCTGCGGTTATGTTCCAATCCGTCACATGCCTCCACTTGTACAGCTCAAACGCCTGACCTACAAGGGGTTTGTAAAGTGGCGCGATCCGTGATCAGGCACAGGCAGGCCTTGGAACTGGGGAGCTGAGTCGTTCTGCGGCCTTTTCTGAACGTGGTTCGAGGCTTCGTGTAGCAAAGCATCACCACCTGCACGATGCTTTAGTGTGTTGCGTTCATCTGGCATGTCGTATACCTCCCGCTCCCGCGGATCTGCGATCCGTGGTTCCATTCGCTTTCAAGAGCGGCGTTCCGTTTCCGCCGTTCTGTGGTCGGCCGTTCCTACCTTCGGCTGAGTGACCCGCAACTACAAGATCCACGACCAGACCGACTTGCACTACCTGACCTATGCTACGGTCGGTTGGGTTGATCTATTGACACGGCCCGAATACAAGGACATCATCGTAGAAAGCCTGCGTCATTGCCAACGGGAGAAAGGTCTTGAACTCTTTGCGTGGTGCATCATGACCAACCATGTCCACCTGATAGCTCGCGCGAAAGAGGGCTACATGTTGCAGGACATCATGCGCGACCACAAGAAGTTCACGTCGAAGGCGCTGCTGAGGGCGGTTGAGGAGAGCCCGCGAGAGAGCCGCCGCGAATGGTTGCTGGAGCATTTCAAGAAGGCCGATGGGAGCAACCAGGTCTGGCAGCACGACCTGCACCCGATCTGGTTACGCCGTGCGGACATTATTCAACAGAAGCGGCAGTACATTCACCGCAACCCGGTGGTGGAGGGCTTGGTGGAAGAGCCGCACCACTACCTGTACTCCAGTGCGCGGGACGAAGCGGGCTTACCGGGGATGCTGAAGCTGGAGACGATCTGGGGAGAGGTGATCACAGAACCTGTACCGCCTCAAGCGGGATCACCGCGTTAGCATGGGAACAAATGGTTGAGAGAGAAGACCACGGATCGCAGATCCGCGGGAGCGGGGAACATGCATTAATCCTGTACTCAGATGGGACAGTTGAATACGTTGCGGACTTGAATTCCTTTAGGCTTACGAGCAGGGCACTCAAATCCTCAATCATGAGAGAAGCAGAGATCCTGTTATCCGATGGTTCAGTTCATCCTATCTCCTCCTTTTCAAATCTCAGGCGAGTAAACCCTGCTTGGAAGTTTGAATTCTTCAATGCTGTATGTGATGTTACAATAGAATTGGGAAGTTCGAATCGTGAAATCTCCTTAGACGATGCCAAAAGGCTAGTCCGAAAGAGTAAAAGATCATTGCAACTTTCTATGCACCAGCTTCTTCACATCGAAGCTATAAATTCGATAAAGGGAATGCTAAATATGCTGCATGCATTCGAAACGGCTGAGGAATAATGGGAGATCGCTGCTGTCCGGTTAAGCGTTGTTCAATCATAGGGCAGAGCAACATCTATGAAGAATCCGCAATTCGGACTTCGATAGGTCGTGTTCCAATCCATCACCCGCTGCTCTTTCCTGACCACAGCACCCTGATGGACAGCGGTCGTTCAGAATGGTGGCAGCACCCAACGCGATGTGTCCCAGCCCCGGCTCCTACCATCCGCTGCGCCACAGGGAATTTAGACCACCGCAGGGTCACCATTTCTGGACGCTGCGGCATGAATCACAGCCTCTGATCCAGGCGAGATCTCTCATCGAACCTTGCGCGTTGACCCGTGTACAGCCCCCCGCTCCCGCGGATCTGCGATCCGTGGTTCCATTCGCTTTCAAGAGCGGCGTTCTGCTTCCGCCGTTCTGTGGTCGGCCGTCCCTACCTTCGGCTGAGTGAGCCGCAACTGCTTGAACTATTACCAGTGTCCAGTCTTCAAGCGAATGGTAGTGGAAGACCAGGATCGCGGATCTGCGGGAGCGTGGTATATCTGGGTCACAAAATTCTGATCAATGGGATGGATGGATTTCTTTCGTAAGTCTCTTCCGTTCGATCAGGAGATAGGTTTGCTCCGAACGGTCCTTGCTCGCCTGCCTATGGACGTAGCAGGTTCCCTCACGTTACAGGTTGACGCCGGATTAATTAGAGGGTCAATTCCGAATGCTTCGGATATACCAGGCTACTGTGCGTTCACCTACCACGGTAGCGTCGCAAGGAGATTTGAAAATGATGAGTCGTTGGATTATACTATCACGGGTATGTTGTTAAGGTCGAATAAACTGGCGATTTTGTACACCTACACCATTTATGTCTCATCAGGATTGCTTAGTGGATATTCGATTCAGCCAAGTGTGGGCAAGGCTGGCATTGACATGGATTGGGTCGATGCGTCCATGCATAGGGTCGATCGTGAGTCGACGAATGAAGCATGGGAGAAAGCCCGAGTGATTCTGGGTGAAGACCGGATCAAGTCTTTCAATCCGAGTGCGGTTCATACGGTTCTTGTCAATGGAGTGGAGTACTTCCATATGCGAGACTTGGAGGATGGTGATTTCTTGGGTCTTGGAGCAGATGGCGTGCTATATGTTGTTACTCATGACGGTAATGTTAGTCCTTGGGAAACCAAACCTCTGCGGGGACGGTAGGGAGCTCCACTGTCGCACTAACTAGCTCCCGCGGATCTGCGATCCGTGGTTCTAGACCATGGCAGGTTCTCCGTTTCGGATTGTCACAGTCTCTGAACCAAGTATGATCGGTCATAGTACCATCGAACGTTGCGCGGGCACCCGTGTACAGCCCCTCATGCGATCCTTCCTCTTCACCTTCGCACTCCTCCCTTTCCTCGCCACCGCCCAACCCGGCGAGCTATTCTTCCGCTTTGTGGAGCCCTGTGGCTTCGCTCCACCCGACAGCATCGATCTCACTGGCGATGGCATCCCCGATGTGGTGGTGCAGGGTACCAGCAACGGCACCGATGATGTGCCGAGCAGCTCGGGCAGTTGCACGCTCTACGTGGTGAACCTGCCCGGTACCGGCTTTCTGAGCGACCTGGATGCGCAGGGCTACCGCCAGCTCAAGGTGGTGGCGCCGGGGGAGTTGATCAAACCGCTGGAGACCGGCCGAACCGACGATCTGTACATCCCGCGCCTGCTGTACACGGATGGCACCATCCCGGTGGCGCATTGGGGCTACGGTCACTGGGCCAGCGCGTTCACGCCCGTACCCAACCTCAGCGTCCAGCGCTACGTGTTCCATACGATGAGCGAGGGAAAAGCATGGCACGGTTCGTTCTCCTTGAT